>NZ_BMMS01000007.1 GCF_014646055.1 Wenjunlia tyrosinilytica | reverse complement strand
GCGGATAGTCCCCCACCCGCTCCCTCGCCGCCGGAATACGCACCCGGTCCATCAACTCGATCGCCCTGAGCTTCGCCTCCTTCCTCGACGCGCCCCGGTGGACGCGGAACATCTCACCGAGCTGGTAGCCCACATTGAGCACCGGGTTCAGCGACGACAGCGCGTCCTGGAAGATCATCGCCATCCTGGCGCCCCGGATCTCACGGCGCTCGTCCTCGGGGAGGGTCAGCAGGTCCCGCCCCTGGAAGACGACCTCGCCCTGGGTCACATAGCCGGGCGGGCTGTCGAGGATGCCCATGATCGCCTGGGCGGTCACCGACTTGCCGGAACCGGACTCGCCGAGCACGGCCAGGGTCTCACCGGCGCTGACGCTGTAGTCCACCCCGTTGACCGCCTTGGCCACGCCGTCGCGGGTGCGGAACTCCACATGCAGATCGCGCACGTCCAGCAGAGGGCTCATCGACGCACTCCTCAGCGCAGCTTGGGGTCGAGGGCGTCGCGCACCGCGTCGCCGAGCATGATGAACGCCAGAACGGTGATGCTCAGCGCGGCGGCGGGATAGAGCAGCATGTGCGGGGCGTTGCGGATCAGGGTGGAGGCGGCGGAGATGTCGATGCCCCAGGAGACGGTGGGGGGCTTGAGCCCGACGCCGAGGTAGGACAGCGTCGCCTCCAGGGCGATGAAGGTGCCCAGCGCGATCATGGAGACGACGATCACCGGGGCGATGGCGTTGGGCATCACATGGCGCACCAGCATCCGGGTGTTGCTCGCGCCCAGCGCGCGGGCCGCCTGCACATAGTCGTTCTGTTTCACGGTCAGCACGGCCCCTCGGGAGATGCGGGCGATCTGCGGCCAGCCGAGCAGGACGATGAAGCCGACGACGGGCCAGACCGAGCCGCCCTTGACCACCGACAGGAAGACCAGGCCGCCCAGCAGGATCGGGATGCCGAAGAAGATGTCCGTGATCCGGGAGAGGACGCCGTCCCACCAGCCGCCGAAGAACCCGGCGAGCCCGCCGAGGACGCTGCCGAGGACCGCCACACCGGCCGTGGCGCAGACGCCGACGGTCACCGAGGCACGGGCACCGTAGACGGTGCGGGTGTAGACGTCGCAGCCCTGGTTGTCGAAGCCGAACCAGTGGCCTTTCGTGGGGCCGTCCTGGGAGTGGATCAGATCGCAGGACAGGGGGTTGCCGGTGGCGATGGAGCCCGGCCAGATGGAGATGAAGACCAGGAAGAGGATCAGCAGGGAGGAGATGATGAAGATCGGATTGCGCCGCAGGTCCCGCCAGGCGTCGTTCCACAGGCTGCGCGGTTTCTCGCGGGGGTCCGTCGCCTCGGGGCTCGTCCCTTCCAGCGATGTGCCCTCGGTCATGGCCATGTCCATCGCCCCTCCCGGGCCGGTGTGGGACATGGGGTCCAGATTGGGGTTGACGGGGTCAGGCATAGCGGATCCTCGGGTCGAGCACGGCGTAGAGGAGGTCCACGAGGAGGTTGGCGATGAGGAAGACGATCACCAGGATCGTCACGAAGCCGACCACGGTGGGGGAGTTCTGCCGCAGGGTGCCCTGGTAGAGCTGGAAGCCGACGCCCTGGATGTTGAAGATCCGCTCGGTCACGATGGCGCCGCCCATCAGTGCCCCGACGTCCGCGCCCAGGAAGGTCACCACGGGGATGAGGGAGTTGCGCAGCAGATGCCGGGTGATGATGCGGCGGCGCGG
The DNA here is from genome assembly GCF_014646055.1 of Wenjunlia tyrosinilytica. GTDB lineage: Bacteria > Actinomycetota > Actinomycetes > Streptomycetales > Streptomycetaceae > Wenjunlia > Wenjunlia tyrosinilytica. Next base: position 250,116 of record NZ_BMMS01000007.1, on the reverse strand, counting down.
CAGGCCCTTGGCGAGCGCGGTGCGGATGTAGTCGGCGCGGGCGTTCTCGGCTACGGAGGTGCGGGTCAGCCGGGTCACATAGGCCAGTGAGATGAGCGCGAGGACGATACCGGGCACGATCAGCTCGTTCAGCGGGGCCTCGGGGGAGACCGCGGGGTCGATCACCTTCCACTTCACACCCAGCAGGTACTGCAGCAAAGACCCGCTGACGAACGTCGGCACGGAGATCACGACGAGGGTGAGCACCAGCACGGAGGTGTCCACGCCGCCGCCGCGGCGCAGCCCGGAGACGACCCCGAGGAAGACGCCGACGAGCATCTCGATGACGATGGCCACGATGGTCAGCCGCAGTGTGATCGGGAAGGCCGTGCCCATCAGCTCGGTGACGCTCTGCCCGTTGAAGGCGGTGCCGAAGTCACCGGTGAAGATCTTCCCCATGTAGAGCAGGTACTGGGTCACCAGCGGCTTGTCGAGGTTGAGGTCCTTGCGGATCTGCGCCGCGGTCGCCGGGTCGGGTGCCCGGTCCCCGAAGAGCGCGGCCACCGGGTCGCCGAGCGCGTAGACCATCACGAAGATCAGAAAGGTGGTCCCGATGAACACCGGGATCATCTGGAGCAGTCGCCTGATGACGTAGCGCCCCATGAGGCCTCCTGCGCGGAACTGGTGGTGCGTGGTGGAGGGGGCGGCGGCCGGTGGCACAGGGCCGCCGGCCGCCGCCCGGGAGAGCTACTCGGACACCTCGATGCCGGTGTAGACGGGCACGCTGAACGGGTCGAGCGCGACGTTCGAGACGCTCTTCGAGTAGCCGGCGGTGCCGTTCTGGTACCACAGCGGGACCACGGGGAAGTCCTGGGCGAGGACCTTCTCGGCGTCCTGGAACGTCGACACCGACTTGGCCACGTCGGACTCGGCGTTGGCCTCGTTCACGAGCTTGTCGAAGTTCGGGTTGCTGTAGTGGGAGTCATTGGACGAGGCGTTGGTGTAGTAGAGCGGCTGGAGGAAGTCCTGGATCAGCGGGTAGTCCATCTGCCAGCCGGTCCTGAACATGCCGTTCATCTGCTTGGCGACGACCTGCTTGCGGAAGTCGGCGAAGGTGGAGACGGGGTTGACGACGCACGCCTTGTCGTTGCCCATGGCGTTGTTGATGCTGTTGCAGACCGCGTCCATCCATACGCGGTGCGAGCCCGTGTCGACGTTGGAGCTGATCGTCACCTTGCCGCCCGGCAGGCCGCCCGCCTCGTCGATGAGCTTCTTGGCCTGCTTGGGGTCGTACGTGCAGGGGGAGCCGCAGACGCCCTGCTTGTAGCCGCCCGCCTCCTTCAGCACCGGGGAGGTCCAGTCGCTGGCCGGGGTGCGGGTGTCCATGAAGATGCTCTTGGTGATCTGCGCCCGGTCGATCGCCATGGACAGGCCCTGGCGCAGCTTCAGCGCGTCCTTCGAGCCCCACTCGCTGCGGTACATGGGGAAGGACAGGCTCTGGAAGATACCGGCGGGCTGGTTGATGTAGCGGCTGCCGAGGTCGCTCTTGACGTTGGGCAGTTGCGAGGCGGGGATGTCGTCGAGGACGTCGAGGTTTCCGGCCTGCAGATCGGTGTAGGCGGTGTTGTTGTCGGTGTACACCTTCAGCTGCACACCGCCGTTCTTCGCCTTGTCCGGCCCGTTGTAGCCGTCCCACTTGACGAGCTTCATGCCCTGGCCCCTGGTGTAGCTGTCCACCTGGTAGGGGCCGTTGCCGACGGGCTTCTTCAGCCAGGCGGCGTGGTCGCTGTAGAACGCCTGGGGCAGGGGGTAGAAGGCGGCGTAGCCCAGGATCACCGGGAAGCCGGTGAACTTCTGCGTCAGCTTGACGGTGAAGGTGCTGTCGTCGACCACCTGCAGACCGGACATCGTCTGGGCCTTGGGCGAGCCCGAGTCCGGGTGGACCTCGGCGTAGCCGTCGATGTAGCTGAAGAACGGAGCGTTGATCTGCCGGTTCGTCAGCAGCGCGCCGTAGTTCCACGCGTCCACGAACGACTTGGAGTTCACCGGGGTGCCGTCGCTGAACTTCCATCCCGACTTGAGGGTGATCGTGAAGTTCTGCTGGTCGCTGGTGGTGATCGACTGGGCCACCAGGTTCTTGGCCTCGGCCGTCCTGGGGTCGTACTGCTTGAGCCCTCGGAAGATCATATTGAGGACCTTGCCGCCCTGGACCTCATTGGTGTTGGCCGGTTCCAGCGGGTTCTGCGGATCGGTCCACGAGGAGCTGACGATGCCCGAGGGGTTGGGGGCGCCGCCCCCGCTGGTGCTGCCGCCGCCACCGCCGCAGGAGATGAGGGACAGCGCTAGGGCCGTGGCACCGACGACCCGGGTGACGCGCGGGGATGCGCGCATGGGGGTTCCTCCTCGGAGGCAGGCGGACCGGTACAGGACGCCCACCATGCACCCGCCCGCGCCGGAACCGGGAAACGGCCCTGGCCCGTACGGGTGGTTGTGGAGGTTTTCCACTCGTGCGGCCCACACCCCGTCAGCCGGTCGGGGGAGCGGGCGTACCGGCCGCCACTGTCTTCACCCGGGGCCTTGGGCACCCGTACTGTACGGAGGTGGCGATAACGCATACGGATTCGGATCCGATACGGGTGCCCCAGGCACAGCGCGGGAAGTACGCCCTGTCCGGCATCGGCGCGCTCCTGCTGTCCGTCGCCTGCTTCGGCTGGGCGGTCTACAGCGCGCAGGACATCGGCGTGGGCGACTACGTCGTCGCCGTCTTCGACGGCAGCAAGGCGGCCACCCGCTCGTACGTGGATGTCTACCACCTGGCGCAGGGTGTGGCGCTGGCGGTGTCCGGCGGCCTGGCCCTGGCCGGGCGGCGGGTGGCGAGGGGTGCGCTGGTGGCCCTTCTGTCGATACTGGTCTACGACTCGGTCCGGCAGCTGATCGCCCTGCACGACGACTCGTACCGCGAGTTCTTCCTCCACGGCCAGCGCGGGAACATGCAGATCCTCACGGACGCGGCCACGGTCGTGGTCGGCCTGGTGGTCGTCGTGGTGATGCTGAGCGCGTCGGGCGCCGCTCCCCGCGGCTACTACCCGGGGCCCGCCCAGGGCGGCTGGCAGCAGCCGCCTTCCCCGCAGCCGTACGGGCCGCCCGGCGGCTATCCGCAGAACCCGCCGCAGCCCGGCGACTACGGATACCCCCAGCCGCCGAGCCGTCCTCCGGGCTACTGACGCGGTGACGGACTACCGATCGACCTTGCCCACCGGGCCGGCGCTCCCGGCGCCGGTCCCCTTCTCCGCCGCCAGCAGCGCCGGGTCGAGGATCACGTCCTCCTCCCGTGCCGCGGTCGTCGGCTCCTCGGGGAAGTGGCACGCCGTCAGGTGCCCCTCGCGGTTGCCGCCGAGCCGGATCAGCGGCGGCTCCTCCTTGGCGCACCTGTCCTGCGCCTTCCAGCACCGGGTGCGGAAACGGCAGCCGGACGGAGGGTTGATGGGGGAGGGGACATCGCCCGCGAGCCGGATGCGCTCACGGCCCTCGCCGTCCCGCGCCGCCGTCACGGTCGCCTCGGGCACGGCGGAGAGCAGCGCATGGGTGTACGGGTGGCGCGGCCGGTTGTAGATCGAGTCCCGGTCGCCCACCTCGACGATCTTGCCGAGGTACATCACGGCCACGCGCTGGGAGAAGTGGCGCACCACCGCGAGGTCGTGGGCGATGAACAGGAAGGCGATGCCCAGTTCGCGCTGGAGGTTCTGGAGCAGGTTCACCACCTGCGCCTGGATGGAGACGTCGAGCGCGGAGACCGGCTCGTCCGCGACGATCAGCTTCGGCTCCAGCGCCAGCGCGCGGGCGACGCCGATGCGCTGGCGCTGGCCGCCGGAGAACTCGTGCGGGAAGCGGTTGTAGTGCTCGGGATTGAGGCCCACGGTCTCCAGCAGCTCGCGGACGCGCATCTCCCGCCCGCCGGGCGGGTTCATCCCGTTGATCTCCATGGGCCCGCCGATGATGCTGCCGACGGTCTGGCGCGGGTTGAGCGAGGAGTACGGGTCCTGGAAGATCATCTGGATCTCGGACCTGATGGGCGCGAGCTGCTTGCGCCCGGCGTGCGTGATGTCCTGCCCGTTGTAGGTGATCCTGCCCCCGGTGGGCTCCAGCAGCCGGGTCAGAAGACGGCCGGTGGTGGACTTGCCGCATCCGGACTCGCCGACCAGGCCGAAGCTCTCGCCCTCGTGCACGGCCAGGTCGATGCCGTCGACCGCCTGCACCGCCCCGACCCGCCGTTTGACGGGGAAGCCGCCGTAGATCGGGAAGTGCTTGGTCAGCCCCTCCACTTCCAGCAGAGCGGTGCCGGGCACGGCGTCGCGGAGCGGTGTGCCGGCGTCCGCGGTGGCGGTGGTGGTGTCGTTGCTCATCTTCGTTCGCCCCAGACGCCCGTTCAGCCCAGTGCGGGCTGAATGTCCTCGATGAAAATGCTCTGCTTGCGCTCCGCCGTCAGATGGCAGGCGCCTCCGCGGCCCTCGGGCAGCACCGGCCGCTCACTGGAGCAGCGGTCCCCTCCGACCTCCCCGGTGTAGGCGCAGCGCGGGTGGAACGGGCAGCCGGGCGGCGGGTTGAGCAGGCTCGGCGGGGTGCCCGGGATGGGCTTGAGCGGCTGCTCCACATCGCCCGACAGCCGGGGCATGGACCCGAGCAGGCCCCAGGTGTAGGGGTGCCGGGGGGACTGGAGGACTTCCTTGACGGAGCCGCGCTCGACCGCGCGGCCCGCGTACATCACCAGGATGTCGTCCGCGGTGTTGGCCACCACGCCCAGGTCGTGGGTGATCAGGATGATCGCTGAACCGAACTCCTGCTGGAGGTCCTTGAGCAGGTCGAGGATCTGCGCCTGGACGGTCACGTCCAGCGCGGTGGTCGGCTCGTCGGCGATCAGCAGGGACGGGTTGCAGACCAGGGACATCGCGATCATGGCGCGCTGGCGCATACCGCCGGAGAACTGGTGCGGGTAGTCGTCCACGCGGGTCTGCGGCTGGGGGATGCCCACCTTGCCGAGCATCTCGACGGCCCGCAGCCGGCCCTCGCGCTTGCTCGCGCCGGTGTGCTTCACGAACGGCTCGGCGATCTGGCGGCCCACCGTGTAGTACGGCGACAGGGCCGTCAGGGGGTCCTGGAAGATCATGGCCATCTTGTTTCCGCGCAGGCGCTCCAGGGTCTTCTCCCTCGCCCCGGTCAGCTCCTGCCCGTCGAGGAGGATCTCCCCGCTGATCGTCGTGGACTTGGGGTTGTGCAGGCCCAGCACGGCGAGGTTGGTCACGGACTTGCCGGAGCCGGACTCGCCGACGATGCCGAGTGTCCTGCCGCGCTCGAGGTCGAAGGAGAGCCCGTCCACCGCCTTGACGATGCCGTCCTCGGTGGAGAACCGCACATACAGGTCCCGCACCGAGAGGAAGGGGTCCGCCCCGGTCGGCGCCGGGGAGTCCTCGGTCTTGGTGAGTGTGGTCACTGGTGGTTCTCCTAGGACAGGCGCACACGCGGGTCGATCCACGCGTACGCGGCATCCACGATGATGTTGAACAGAAGGATCATGAAGGCGCTGAAGAGCATCACGCCCATGATCATGGGCAGGTCGGTCTTGATGACCGACTCGACCGCGAGCCTGCCGATGCCCGCGAGGCTGAAGGTCTGCTCGGTGATGATCGCGCCGCCGAACAGGGACCCCAGGTCCATGCCGAAGATGGTCACGATCGGGATCAGCGAGCCGCGCCAGGCGTACCGGAAGAACACATAGCGGCTGGACATGCCCTTGGCCTTGGCGGTGCGGACATGCTCCTCCTGGAGCTGCTCGATCATCGTCGACCGCGACATACGGGTGTAGTTGGCGGTGAAGATGACCGACAGGACGATCCAGGGGATGAGCAGGCCCACGAACCACTGGCCGGGGTTCTCGGTGAAGGGCACGTACTTCGGCGACGACAGGATGTCCGTGCTGTACACGAGCAGGCCGAGCACGATGGGACCCAGGAAGTAGATCTGCATCGAGCTGAGCACGAGCGAGACGGAGCTGAACGTCTTGTCCACGGCGGTGCCGCGCTTCCAGGCGGCCAGCATGCCGGTGCCGAGACCGACGAGGAGGAAGACGAACGCGCCGCCGACGGTGAGCGAGAGCGTGGTCGGGAAGCGGTCGACGATGGTGTTCCACACCGGCTGGTTGTTCGCGAACGAGTAGCCGAAGCAGGGGGCCGAGCAGTGGCCGACGGCGAAGTCGCGGCCCGCGAAGATGCCCACCATGAAATTCCAGTACTGGACCGGAACGGGTTTGTCGAGGCCCAGGTTCTGGTGAATGATCTTGATGGCGTCAGGTGTGCAGTTCTTCCCGCAGGCGAGCAGTGCCGGGTCCTGCGGAATGGAGAAGAAGAGGAAGAACGTGAACGCGCTGATCAGGATCAGGATGACGACGGCGCCGATCGACCGGCGAAGAAGGAATTGAAGCATGGCAGTTCGCTGCTCTCGTCGGCGGCTGCTGTGGGAGAAGAAGGCGAGGGGCGGAACCCCGGAGCGCGCGCTCCGCCGTGCGCGCGACCCCGGGAGTTCGCCCAGGGCGTGGTGCCGCTGCGCTTACTTCTTGACGAACAGGCGCGTCGGGTCGATGTAGTTGATGGTGTCGCTGTACTGGGCGCCACCGATCTTCGAGCCGTAGATCTGGAACTGCTTGGTGAAGAACAGCGGGGCGGCCGGGTTGACCTTCTCCACGATGTAGTGGTGGAGCTTGCTCCACTGCTTCGTGGCCTGCTTGATGTCCGTGATCCGGCCGATGCGCTTGATCTCGGCGTTCACGTGCTCGTCGTTGATGTGGGAGTAGTTCGACGCGCCGTCCTGGATCTGGGTGCCGTCGTAGGACGGCGGGATCACCGTGGAGGCGGAGGGCCAGTCCTGGCCCCAGCCGGTGCGGTAGATGTCCAGGCCGTTCTTGACCTTGCCCATCTGGGAGTACCAGGTGGCGGAGTCGATCTCCTTCTTCTGCACGTTGAAGCCGGCCTTCTTCAGGGCGTCGGCGATGACCACGGCTTCCTTCTGCCCCACCTCGGTGTTGGCGTAGCCGTAGACCAGCTTCATGTTCTCCTTGCCGGCGGCCTTCAGCAGTTCCTTGGCCTTGGCCAGGTCGCCGTTCGGCTTCTTGATCTTGCCGTACGGGTCGTAGCCCTTCTCGTAGCCGGGCACGGTCGGGGCCAGCAGACCGCCGGCGATCTCACCGCCGTAGCTGCCGCCGTTGAGGCGCACCAGTTGGACGTCCGGGATCGCGTAGGTGATCGCGTCACGGATCCGCTTGTCGGTGATGCGGTCCATGTTGAAGTTCATCTGCCACACATAGGGCTGGTAGCCGATGACCGTCCGCTTCTTGGCGGCCGCGTTGGACAACACGTCCTTGGTCTGCAGCGGGTCGACCGCGTTGGTGAAGCTCAGGGCGGTCTGCGCCTCGCCGTTGTCGGCGATCAGACGCTTGGTCGAGTCCGAGGTCTGGTGGTTGAACGTGATGTCGAAGCCGTCGACGTACTGGTGGCGGAACGGGTCGGTCTTCGGGTCCCAGCCGGGGTTCTTCTCCAGCGTCATGGACTTGCCGGCCTTGAACGAGGCGATCCGGTACGGGCCGGTGGACACCGGCTTGGTGTCGTACTTCTCCTTGGTGTCCTTGGCCTTCTCGACCACGCCGTAGGCGGCCATCGCCAGCGCGAACGGCGCGTCCGGCTGCGGCGAGGTGAAGTGGAAGACGACGGTCTTGGCGTCCGGGGTGTCCAGGACGGTCTTCGGCAGGTGCTTGCCCTTGTACGGGCCGTCCGGCAGCGCCTTGCGGTACTCGGTGCCGGCTCCGGACAGCCACTGCTGCACATACGTCGGGCCGTCGGTGATGAACTTGGCGTACATCCGCTCGATGGAGTGGCGGATGTCGGCCGAGGTGATGGGCTTGCCGTCCTCGAACTTGATGCCGTCCTTGAGCGTGAACTTCCAGGTCTTGCCGCCGTCGGAGACGGTGCCCGAGTCGGTCGCCAGGTCCCCGACGAGGGTCTTCCTGCCCTTGTCGTCGGTCTTGTACGTGGTCAGCTGACGCGTGTAGAGCGTGGCGAGCAGGCCCTCGTCGCTGACGTAGATCTGCGCCGGGTCGAGGTGGTCGAAGTTGTCACGCTGGTAGACCCGGATGCGTCCGCCCGGGGTCGCTCCGGGGACCTCGACCGCCGGACCCGTCGACGCGGCCTGGTCGCCGAGGGGGATCTGCGCCTGCTGCTGAGCGGCGTCCTTGTCCGACTTGGTCTTCTCCTTGGAGCCGCCGTTGCTGTCTCCCCCGCACGCGGTCAGGACCAGGGACCCGGCCGCGATGGCGATGACTATGGCGTGCGTTCTGCGCATATTGGGGCGGTTCATGACGTTGAATGCACCTGCCTGTCCGTTTGTGATCCACATTGCGCTGCCGATACACAACCGGCGGTCGTGGCCGGGCGAGGGCGTGGCAGCCACCCTCGAACTGGACGATCAGCGTCCGGCTTTGGGGTCGAAGGCGTCGCGCAGCGAGTCTCCGAGGAGGTTGAAGCAGACGACGAAGATCACCATCGCGACACCCGGGAAGAACATGTAGGTGGGGTCGTTCTCGTAGACCTTGCCCGCCAGGGCGAACATCCGGCCCCAGTCGGGGGTCGGCTCCAGGAGGCCGACACCGAGGAAGGACAGTCCGGCCTCCGCGGTGACCGCTGCGGGGAGCATGTAGGTGGACTGCACCAGGATCGGTGTGACCAGGTTGGGCAGAAGTTCCTTGCGGATGATCCGCCACGGTGGCGCCCCGGAGACCTTGGCGGCCTCGATGAACTCGCGCTCGCGCAGGGACAGCGTCTCGCCGCGCATCAGCCGGGCCAGACCCATCCAGCCGAGGAACCACAGCACGAGGAACAGCGCCAGCACCCGCACGTACGTGGGTGTCTCGTCCTCGGGGCTGACGAACAGCGCGACCACGACGGGCATGAACGCCACGAAGAACAGCGTGCTCGGGAAGGCCAGTAGGAAGTCGATCAGGCGGCCGAGCCAGTAGTCCGTCTTGCCACCCATGTAGCCGGCCGTCACCCCGACGAGGATGCCGGTGACGACGGTCGCCGCCGTCACGGCCAGGCCGATCAGCAGGGAGTTGCGGATGCCGTAGACGAGTTGGATGAAGATGTCGCGGCCCAGGCCCGGCTCGATGCCGAACCAGTGCTCACCGGACATGCCGCCGAACTTGCCCGTGGGGAACGAGAAGTCGTCCAGCAGGTCCAGGCTCTCCTGCCCGTACAGGGTGTAGGGGTCCTTGCCGTAGAGCCAGGAGATGACCGGCGCCAGCAGGCCCACCACGAAGAACATCAGAACGACGACGGCGCTGACCATGCCGGTGCGGTCGCGTTTGAAGCGGCGCCACATCAGCTGGCCGGGTGAACGGCCCACCAGTTCACTGCCTTGTCCGCCCTTGTTCAGGACGGGCTCCGTATCCGGCTCGGTGTCCAGCGTTCGGACAGAGGCGGGCTGAGGAGACACAGTCATCGCAGAGATCACCGCACATGGATTCGCAGCCTCGGGTGGAGCTGCAGGTTGTGCGGACTCTCGCAACCCATTTATCGCGGCGTCAAGGGGGTGGTGAGGGAGGAAATCGCCAACCGTCGCATCTTGAGCGAAGATTTTGCAGATCGACGTGGCGGCGTGCTTGACAGTGATCAAAATCACGGCGCAAATCGCCCAGGTGGGCACCAATCTCTTTAACGTGTCCGCAACTCGACTGTCGCATCACCGATATACGAACGGCGCAGGCTCATCAACGCACGGTCGTGCGGGTGCCGTGGAACCGGCCGGTGCGCAAGGGCGCGCACCGGCCACCCACTTTCTCCAGTCCTTTTTCGGACCGTTCCGATCGTTATCGGCCAGTGGTCCGCTCGCGGCCGGAGGGCAGGCCCAGCGAGCGCCGCAAAAAGGCGACCTGAAGGAGGAGAAGGTTCTCCGCCACCTGCTCCTGAGGGGTCATATGGGTCACCCCGGACAGCGGCAGGACCTCGTGCGGGCGTCCGTCCGCCAGCAGTGCCGAGGACAGCCGCAGGGTGTGCGCGGCCACCACGTTGTCGTCCGCGAGGCCGTGGATCACCATCAGCGCCCGGACCGTGCTCGCGGCGCCGGACAGCCCCTCGTCGGTGACGAGCGAGTTGGCCGCGTACACCTCGGGCCGCTTGTCGGGGTGGCCCAGGTAGCGCTCGGTGTAATGGGTGTCGTACAGCCTCCAGTCCGTCACCGGGGCGCCGGAGACGGCCGCATGGAAGACATCGGGGCGGCGCAGCACCGCCAGGGCCGCCAAGTAGCCGCCGTAGGACCAGCCGCGGATCGCCACCCGCTCCAGATCCAGCGGGAACTCCTTGGCCAGCGCGTGCAGGGCCTCCACCTGGTCGTCGAGGGTGACCCCCGCGAAGTCGCCCGCGATCGCCTTCTCCCACGCCGGCGAGTGGCCGGGGGTGCCCCGCCCGTCCGCGACGACCACGGCGAACCCCTGGTCGGCGAACCACTGCGACGTGAGATGGGCGTTCTGCGCCGCCACCACGCGCTGCCCGTGGGGGCCGCCGTAGGGGTCCATCAGCACCGGCAGGGCCCCGTCGGCTTCGCGGTACCCGGTCGGCAGCAGAACGGCGGACGGGATACCGCGCTCACCGGCGAGAACGAGCCGGGGGCGGGCGGTGATCACCGGTTTGTCGGCGTGCGACTGCACGCCGGCCAGGCGCTCGCCGCCGTCGAGCCGGACCACCTCGACCAGGCTGCCGGGGCGGTCGAGCCGCGTCGAGGAGAGCACGGCGATCCCTCCGCCGCGCACCGCCGAGGCCACCCCCGCGTCGTCGCCGCAGACCCGCTCCCAGCTCAGGGCCTTCGGTCCGCCCCGGAACCACGCCCGGTACACCCCGATCCGGCCCGGCTCGGCGTGGCGGCCGGGGGAGGCCGAGAACAGCACGTCGTCGTCGCCCACGTCGAGCACGGCGCGAACGTGCAGCGAGTCGTTTGTAAGAACCTTGTCCCCGACGGCGAGGACGCGGGCTCCGCCCTCGTCGCAGATGCGCACCAGCTGTCCGTCCGGCGTCCACGCGGGGACGCCGGGGAACAGGTCGAGCCAGACCGGGTCCTCCTCGGCGTGCACGGGGAGGGTCGCCCCGGTCGCGGTGTCCACGGAGAGGATGAGCTGGCTTTGCTGGTCACGGGCTTGGACGAGCAGGAGGGGCGGTCCGCCCGCGCTCCAGTGCGCCCGCGCCAGGTACGGATAGCGGCCGCGGTCCCACTCGACCGGGGTGCGGGAGCCGTCGAGGCCGATCAGGGCGAGGGTGACCTCGGCGTTCGCGGTCCCGGCGGCGGGGTAGGACGTCTCGGCGGGTGTGCTGTCCGGGTTGGCCGGGTCGGCGATCCACCAGCGCCGGACGGGGGAGTCGTCCACGTGTGCGGCGAGCAGCCGGTCGCTGCCGGGGGACCACCAGAATCCCCGGCTGCGGTCCATCTCCTCGGCGGCGATGAACTCCGCCAGGCCCCAGCCGGCCTGCTCGCCCTCGGGCTCGGCCACGGCGGTGTCGCCGCTGCCATCGGCCCCCACCACCCGCAGCGCGCCGGCCGCGACATAGGCCACGTACCGGCCGTCGGGGGAGGGGCGGGGGTCCACCACGGAGCCCGGAACGGGCAGCTCGCTGGTGGTCCCGGCCCGCAGCTCGGCGGTGAACAGCCGCCCGGACAGCGCGAACGCGGCCAGCTCCACGGACGCGTCGGTCGCGTAGGCCACCACCCCGGCCGATCCCTCGCGGCTGCGCTCGCGCCGCGCCCGCTCCTGCGCGGACAGCTCCTCCGCCGCGCCGCCGAGCAGTTCCCGGGCGTCCGCCGCGAGCCGCTCCTCGGTCTTCCCGGCCCCGTCCGCGGCGAGGTCGAGAACCCACAGCAGGTTGGCCCGGTCGGTCCCGGACCTGGAGCGCAGGAAGGCCACACGGGTGCCGTCCGGCGAGACGGTGAAGGCGCGCGGCGCGCCCAGGGTGAAGCGCTGCGTCCGCGCGAGCTGGCGGGGAAACGAGATCTCCGAGGTCATGCGCCGAGCCTACGCAGACCAGAACGAAAGGGTGTGCGCCCCCGCGTGCATCCATGCACCGGCATATGCATTCTCATGACCCGTGATCCCCAACTTACGATCTGGGTATGACCCGCAGGACGACCGTCCGGACCCAAGAACCCTGGAGGTGAACCGCCGTGGCACTTTCGATCTCGGTGGCGGTGCTGCTGCTGATCATCGTCTTCATGCTCGTGAAGAAGAGCGGGCTCAAGGGGGGTCACGCGGTCGTCTGCGTCCTGCTGGGCTTCTACCTCGCCAGCTCCACACTGGCGCCGACGATCAAGAACTTCAACGACAACGTGGTGCAGATGATCGGGGACCTCAAGCTCTGACGGAGCGGCCCGGCCGGGATCGGGCGCGGCGGGGGCGTGACCTGGGCGGGCGGTCCGCCCCGGTGGGTCGCGCCCACGTAGTCTCGCCCACGTAATCTTGGGCGCATGACCGAACTGCCCGCCAGACGTCTTCTGCTTGTGCACGCCCACCCCGACGACGAGTCCATCGGCAACGGCGCCACCATGGCCAAGTACGCCGCCGAGGGCGCGGGAGTCACCCTGGTGACGTGCACTCTCGGCGAGGAGGGCGAAGTCATCCCGCCCGAGCTCGCCCACATCGGCCCCGACCGCGACGACACCCTCGGGCAGCACCGCGTCGGCGAACTCGCCGACGCCATGCGGGAGCTCGGCGTCACCGACCACCGCTTCCTCGGCGGCCCCGGACGCTTCCGCGACTCCGGGATGATGGGTGTGGAGCAGAACGAGCGCCCCGGCTGCCTGTGGCAGACCCCGGTGGACGAGGCGGCGCCCTACCTTGTGGAGATTCTGCGAGAGGTTCGTCCGCAGGTTGTGGTCACGTACGACCCCAACGGCGGCTACGGCCACCCCGACCACATCCGGGCCCACCAGATCGCCATGCGCGGGGTGGAGCTCGCGGCCGACGTGGAGTACCGCCACGACCTCGGCGGCGCCCACGAAGTGGCCAAGGTCTACTGGAACTGCATGCCGCGCTCCTTCATCGAGGAGGGCTTCGAGCGGCTGCGCCAGGCCGGCAAGGAGATCCCCTTCCCCGGTATCGCCTCCGCCGACGACGTCCCCGGAGTCGTCCCCGACAGCGAGGTGACCGCGGCCGTCGACGGGGCGGACTACGCCGAGCACAAGGCGGCGGCGATGCGGGCGCATGTCACGCAGATCGCCGTCGACGGCCCGTTCTTCGCGCTCTCCAACGACCTCGGACAGCCGCTTCCCGCGCTCGAGTTCTACAAACTGGTGCGTGGGAAACGCGGGTCCGAGGCGCTCGAGGACGACCTGTTCGCCGGGCTCGGGGTGTGAGCCGGACCATGGCTGGAAACGCGGCTGGAAACGCGACTGGACATGTGGCTGGGAACGTGGCCCGCGGGGCCGTCTACGCGGCGCTCGCCGTGCTCGGGGTGCTGGTGGCGGCGGCCGGGGCGCTGGTGCAGGGCGGCTGGTTCCCCTTCGGCCTCCTGCTGGCCCTCGGGGGCTGCGCGGCGCTGTTCTACGGCGGGACGAGGCTGACCGGGACGAGGGCGGGCGCCGGCGTGCCCGCGGCGGCCTGGCTGCTGTCCGTGATCGCGCTCACCATGACCAGGCCGGAGGGCGACGCCGCCTTCCCCGTGGACTTCGGCCCCTACCTGTTTCTGCTCATCGGGGCCACCGCGGGCGTGATGTCCGCCACTTTGCCCCAACTGCCGCCCCGCGGCCAGGGGAGGAAGGGCAGGTAACAAAGCACACGCAATCAGGACCGAAGCGGGTTTTTTGTTCAGGGCCATGAGACGGCTGTGCCCAGTAAGGTGGTTCGCGCAACTCGGCAGGGCGCCGACGATGGCGTTCCGCATCCGCCCCCGGATGCGCCCGCGAGGACGCCGGGTTGTGACCGGCGAGCCGCCCGCAGTTTGCCGTGAGGGCGGAGACGCGAACCGGGAGAACTTGCATTGAGCCGTGAAACTGACAGTTCGCCATACCCGCAGGACGGAGGGCGCGGGGGCGGTTCCGCCTACCCGTCCGGCACCCCGCCCTACGGCAGCCGCAATCAGCAGCCCCCGGCCCCGCCGACGGGCGACAGCGCTCCCGAAGAGCCCAGGACCGAGACCACGCTGACCACCCGCGTGAAGATCAACATCCCGGGTTCACGGCCGATCCCGCCCGTCGTCGTGCGCACCCCCGTGAACGGGGCCACCGAGGGCGGCTCGCCGTCCCCCGCCGCGTCCGGGGCGGACGAGTCCACCGCGACGACCGCCATGCCTCCGGGCTGGGACTTCCCCGGGCAGAACGCGGCTCCGTCCGCCCCCCCGGCGCCCGCGGCCCCCGAGCAGGAGCCGCCCATCGACACCACCAGCGACTGGTTCGCCCCGCGCCGCGGCAACCAGAGCGGCCGCGCGGGGGACTCCTCGGAGACGACCGGCCAGCGGCGGCTGCCGCCGCAGCAGCCCTCCGTCCCGCAGCCCCCCGCGCAGACCGGACCGGCACCGCAGCAACCGCAGCAGCAGATCCCGTACCTCACCGAGCAGCCGCGCCCCGGTGGGCAGCCTTCCCCGCCCCAGCCCCCCAAGGGCCCGCTGCCGGGCCAGCGGCTCACGGGCACGGTGCCGGGCGGGCTGCCGGGACCGCACTCCGGCCTCTACGGTCCGGGCGGCCCCGGTGCCCAGGGCGGCCCCGGTGCTCCCGGCGGCCCCGGCCCCCTGGGCGGGCCCGGCGGTCAGGACGCCGGCTCCGGCCCGGCGACCGAGCCGTTCCCGGTCTACCGGCCCGAGGACGACGCCCCCATGGGCCCCGGCGGCTCGTTCGGGGCCTCCGGGACCTCGGGGCCGACCACCGGCCCGATGACCGGTGACATGGTGCCGCCGCTGCCGCGCAAGCAGCAGTCCGAGTCCCCGTTCCAGACGCAGGGCGCCGGCGCCGGGTACGGCGGGGGCGGTGCCCCGACGTCCAGCGACACCCTGGTGAGCGGCATTCCCGCGGTCAAGCCGCCCGTTCCCCGGATGCCCGACACCTCGGACGCCGACGACGACTACCGCTACGCCGACGAGGGCGACTCCGGCCCCGCGCCGCGCGGGCGTTCGAAGGTGATACTCGCCGTGGCCGGTCTCGTGGTCGCCGGGGGCATCGCCTACGGCGCGGGCCTGCTCCTCGACCACGCCGATGTCCCCAACGGCACGACGGTGCTCGGCGTCGACATCGGCGGCAAGTCCAAGGACCAGGCGGTCAGGACGCTCGACGGCGCCCTCAACAAGCGCATCTCGGGGCCTATCGTGCTCGATGTCGGCGGACAGAGGAAGAACCTCCTCCCGAGCGTGGCCGGGCTCGGCATCGACACGGCCGAGACCGTGCGCGGGGTCGCCCATCGCGACTACAACCCGGTCTCGGTGATCAGCTCGCTGTTCGGCGGCACCCGTGAGGCCCCGGCCACGTTCAAGATCGACGACGACAAGCTGAAGGCCGCGCTCGACTCCCTCGGCGGTACGAGCACCAACCGCAGCGACGGCATGGTGAAGTTCGTCGCGGGCAAGCCCGTGGGTGTGCCCGGCAAGCCGGGCAAGGCCGTGGACGCGGGAAGCGCCGCCGGCCAGGTCAGGCAGGCCTACATCGAGCGGGCCCGCACCGGCGCCGACAAGCCCGTCGTGGTCAGGAGCACCGAGCAGCAGCCCAAGGTGACGCAGGCCGAGATCGACCGCGCCATCCAGAAGCTGGGCACCCCGGCGATGTCCGGGCTGGTCACCGTTCAGGTGGGCGGGGTCTCGGTGCCGTTCAGCCCGGAGAAGTCGCTGTCGAAGTTCCTCACCCTCAAGCCGACGCCCGACGGCAAGCTGGTGTACCACTTCGACCTGGCCGTACTGAAGGAGCTCTACGGCGGCGCCTTCGACGGCGTCCTGCTGGAGCGGGGCAACGGCACCAAGACGGCCGTCACCCCGCAGGACGTGGCCTCGGCCATACAGCCCGAGCTGAGAAAGACCGGGCCGAAGACCGCGGTGGTCGAGAACGTCGCCCAGTAGCACGGCGGTTCAAGGAGTACGGCGGTTCGAGGGGTACGGCGGTTCGAGGAGTACGCCGGTTCGGCGCTTCGGCCGCCCGCAAGCCCGCGGCCGGACGAGCCGCCGCCGGCTGGAGCGGTGGTCCCCGGCAGCCCCGCGCCCATGGCATTCGTCCTGAGGGAAGGTCGCCCGGGGACCCCGCCGTCTCCGGTCGTGCTCACGTCCTCCTCCGGGACACCCAACAAGGGGTGCGTTCCCCGGCGGGGTGGGGCCGCCGGTGCTCAGTTGAGCATCGCCCGGGCGGCGCGGGCCTGTCGGCGGACGGTCTCCGCGGCGGGCGGGTCCACTCGCGTCAGGAGGTCGGCGTACGCGTCGAGTTCGGTGGCCGCGGTGGCGAAATCGCCGCGCTTGACCAGAAGTTGCGCCCGCTCGTAGCGCAGACGCGCCGGGTGCCGGGGCAGCAGCAGGGCCAACTCGACCGCCCACAAGGACACATGGACGTGCTCGGGCCGCACGGCGGCCCAGGCGCGGATGTTGTTCAGGATCCGGTGGACGATGTCCAGTGGATCCGCGGGGATCAGCATCGACGGTGACACCGGCGCTCCCGTCGCCCCCGCCACGATCACATCCACGTCCTCGGGACCCATCAGCCGCCCGCCGCGGAACGGATCGGCGAGCACCCGCTCCCCGGCCGGATCGCCCACCCCCACCACGAAGTGCCCGGGCAGCGCCACCCCGTGGACGGGGGCCCCGGCCCGGCGGCCCACCTCCATCCACACCACCGACAGCAGGATGGGCAGACCCCGGCGCCTGCGCAGCACCTGGTGCAGGAGCGAGGAGTCCAGACGCTGGTAGTCGGCGGGGCGGCCCAGGAACCCGGCCCGGGTGCCCAGGGCCTCGGCGAGGGTGACCGCCCAGCGCACGTGATCCGGGGCGGATTCGACGCGTTCGGCCAGCCGGTCCAGCTCCGCCGAGGCCGACTCCAGGCCCCCCTCGTCCAGCGAGGCGTCGGCCTCGGCTCCGACGAGCAGGCAGAGCAGGCCCAGATCGACGCACTCGGCGCGCGCCGCCTCGGCGAACCGCTCCCTCATCCCGGTCCCCACGTGTCTGTCCTACCCCGCTCAGGGCCGCGGTGCGCGCCGGTAATGGTAGGCGTGGTGTGTGGTGAAGCCCATCGCGTCGTACATGACCCGCGCGGACTCGTTGTCCTCCATGACCTGGAGATAGGCCAGGTCCGCCCCCTCCTCGGCGGCGCGGGCGGCCAGCGCCGCCATGACCGCGGTCCCCAGTCCGCGCCGCCGGTGCTCGGGCGCCACCTCTATCGCGGCGAAACCGGCCCAGCGCCCGTCGACCACGCACCGGCCGATCGCCGCGGGAGCCCGGCCCGGTTCCTCGCCGGGGACGGTGGCGAGCCACACCGAGGGCCCCGCGCCGAGGACCTTGGCCGCCTCCGGCCCCAGCCGGCCGGTGCGGTGGTAGCGCGACAGCCATGCCTCGTCCACCTCGCGGCTCAGCCGCACCGCCCGAGTGTCGTCGGCGATCGCGGTCAGCGGCACCAGCGGGGCCGTACGCATCAGCGTCGACGCCTCGCCGGTCCAGCCGCGCTCCTCCAAGGCGGCGGCCAGCTCCTCGTCCGAGCCCTCGGCGCCCGTGGTGACTTGCACATACGCCGGAAGGGAGCGCCGCGCGTACCAGTCGGCCACCCGGTCCAGCGCCTCGTCCAGGGGGAGGCCGGGGTCGCCCAGCGGGAGCACCGAGTTCGCCCGGCGAGTGAAGCCGGAGGCCGCGCGCAGTGTCCAGCCGCCCAGTGGCTCGTTCTCGAGGGCGGGCCAGCCGCGCGCGGCGATCCGCTGAAGTTCCGCCGGAGAAGCACTCGAGCCCGCCCGCCTTCGAGCCGGAGCGCGAGGCACAGTCTTGCCCGCCACCAGTGAGTCCTCGGAAACTCGAACGACCTCGCCCGTCCGACGGGTGATCATGAGCACACCAGCGTCCCACGATGTGAGCACGCCGACGACGTCCCCGAAGACGGGACGGCCGCCGACGATCTCCGTCACCCGCCGCACGGAAACACGTTTTCCCACGTCAGAAGGGGTAATGCGAACTTTCAGCTGTCCCCCGAGAGCGAAATCCCCAACCATGGGTGCCCCTCCTGTTCGTGTGCCGCTCAAGAACGGCGATACTAGGGGCGGGCATCGACGACGCCGCGCTCCCGCGCGCCACGCGGCGGAGCCGCAAATCGGACGCCGCGCCCTACCGAGGAGGAACGACAGCGTGACCTACGTCATCGCGCAGCCTTGTGTCGACGTCAAGGACAAGGCATGCATCGAGGAGTGCCCCGTCGACTGCATCTACGAGGGGTCCCGGGCTCTTTACATCCACCCGGACGAATGCGTCGACTGTGGGGCCTGTGAGCCGGTCTGCCCGGTCGAGGCGATCTTCTACGAAGACGACACGCCGGAGGAGTGGAAGGACTACTACAAGGCGAACGTCGAGTTCTTCGACGAGCTCGGTTCGCCCGGTGGTGCCTCCAAGCTCGGCCTGATCGAGCGCGACCACCCCTTCATCGCCGCTCTGCCGCCGCAGAACCAGAGCTGATCGCGATCATCGTCGTGCCGGTCCCGCACGGCCGCGCCCCCGGGTGCGCCGCTGCGGGACCGGCCCGTTTGCACACCGTTTGAGCACCCAATCGGAGAAGCGCACCGTGGCATCCGTCTCCTCCCGCCTTCCTGTCTTTCCCTGGGACCGCCTCGAGCCGTACAAGGCCGCGGCCGCCGCCCACGGCGACGGCATCGTGGACCTGTCCGTCGGCACCCCGGTGGACCCGGTGCCCGCCGTCGTGCGGCAGGCGCTCGCCGAGGCGGCCGACAGCCCCGGCTACCCGCTGACCCATGGGACGTCCGCGCTGCGTGAGTCCGTGGCCGCCTGGCTGCGGGAGCGGCTGGGTGTGACCGGCGCCGAGCCCGCGGCGGTCCTGCCGACGATCGGCTCCAAGGAACTCGTCGCCTGGCTTCCCACCCTGCTCGGCCTGGAGCCCGGTGACCAGGTCGCCCATCCGCGTCTGGCCTACCCGACGTACGAGGTCGGCGCCCGGCTGGCCGGGGCGGAGGCGGTGACCTACGACGTCGAGGTCCTGGCCGCGGGTGATCCCGGAGCCGCGCTGGACCCCTCCCGGGTCAAGCTCCTCTGGCTCAACTCACCGTCCAATCCCACCGGGCGGGTGCTGAGCGCCGACGAGTTGCGGAGCATCGTCTCCTGGGCGCGCGAGCACGGCGTCCTGGTCGTCTCCGACGAGTGCTACGTGGAGCTGGGCTGGGACAGCGAGCCCGTCTCCGTGCTCCACCCGGACGTCTGCGGCGCCCCCTCGGCGGGGACGCCGGCCGCGAGGTCGGGCGGCGCGTCCGGGCACGACGGCCTGCTCGCCGTGCACTCGCTCTCCAAGCGCTCCAACTTCGCGGGCTACCGCGGGGCCTTCGTCACCGGGGACCCGGCGCTGGTCAAGGAGCTGCTGGGGGTGCGCAAGCACGCGGGGATGATCGTCCCGGCCCCGGTCCAGGCCGCGATGATCGCCGCGCTGGGGGACCAGGAGCACGTGGCCGAGCAGCGCGAGCGGTACGCCCGGCGCCGCGCCGCGCTGCGCTCGGCGTTCGAGGGCGCGGGCTTCCGGATCGAGTACTCCGAGGCGAGCCTGTACCTGTGGGCGACCCGTGACGAGCCCTGCTGGGACACGGTCGCCGACCTGTCCAAGCGGGGGATCCTGGTGGCGCCCGGTGACTTCTACGGTCCCGCCGGGGAGCGCTTCGTGCGCATCGCCTTCACCGCGACCGACGAGAGGGTGGCCGCCGCGGTCGAGCGGCTGACCTGACGCGGACGCCGGTACGGCGCGCGGAGGCGATCGATACGGCGCGGAGGCGATCGATACGGCGCAGAGTCGGCCGATACAGCGCAGAGTCGGCCGATACCGCGCAGAGTCGGCCGATACCGCGCCGAGGCGACCGACACCTCCACGCGGATCGGCGGGGCTCCGGGGAGTGCGCACTCCCCGGAGCCCCGCCGATCCATCTGCTCCGGTGCGCCGCGCCGGTGGGTCAGCCGCCCAGCGGGAGCTGTCCGACCTGCGGCAGGCCGGCCGAGGGCAGTGCGCTGCCGGTCGGCAGGTTCGCGCCCCGCACGGTCTTCGCGGTGCCCCCGACGACACTTCCGGCCGACTCGGCGGCGGAGCCCAGGGTCTTCGCGGTCTGCCCGGCCGTGGAGCCCGCGGTCTTCTGGGCGGCGGGGGCGGCGGTCTTGCCGGTCGAGCCGAGAGCCTTGCCCGCCGCGGGGACCGCGGACTTGACGGTCTTGGCTCCGGCGGTGCCCGCCAGATCGGAGGTGCTCGTGGAGGCGGAGTCCAAGGTGTTGCCGAGGGCGGCGCCGTCGAGCTTGCTCACCCCGCCCAGGTCGCCCGTCTTCGGCAGGTCCACCGCGGAGGCGGCACCCGCCGCACCGATGATGGGTGCCGCACCCGCTGCGACCAGCAGCGCGGCCCGGGCGATCCGACGCGAAAGGGGGAGGGACATGATGCTCCTTTTACGGAGAGAGGACATGGCACGTCCGTCGGGCGGACGCCGTGACTACCGCGTGACCTCTCGGAAAGTTGCGGCTGCCAAGCGTAAAGAATTGGTAATGCGTCGCATTATCGGTGTCCGGATGATGTGTCTATGTCCATGAGGCCGGTAATTGCCGAAGAATCGTCACAGCCCAGGCGCCGCAAGGGGAAACGGGGCCCTGGGTCGCTCCGGAGGATTCCTCGCCGACTTCCATGGACGTCATGGCAGCGCATGCCCAGTATTAATCCGTACGGGTGATAAAAAGGGACACTGGTTACCGCGTATATCACTACCGGCCGACTGGATTCACTGCACAGATCACTTCCCGGGGCACGTCCCGGGCCGCTGCCCGGATCACTTCCCGACGACCGAGATCCGCACTCCGTCGGCATTCGACGCGCCGCCGACGGCCACCGAGACGGGCTCGGACCGATTGGCGGAGGACTTGCGCCAGCCCTCGTCCGACTTCGCGGCCGTCCACTGCCTGCCCCGGAAGGCGACACGCTCGATGCGCAGCTCCTTGGCGTGCGCCACCGCCCAGTGGGCCAGCGCCCAGCCGTGCCGGTCGCCCGCGGGGTCGCCGGCGCCGCGGGCCGCCCGCACGGACGACGGGAAGCTCAGCGTCCGACCGGCCCGCTGCCCCCGGCCCGCCGAGTCGGCGAACTCCTGGGTCACCCGCTTGCCCACGGCCGAGACGTCACCCGGCACGGCGGCCGCCGACCCCGCCTGGTCGGAGTGCACCGTGCACCGCAGCGCCCCCGGCTCGCGCCCGCTCAGCGCGGCGGCCAGCGCCGCCGACTCCGCCTCGTGCTTGGCGTACGCCTGCGGGTAACCGCTCTTCTGCACCTTCTGCGCCGCCACCGTGAGCGGCAGCCGCGAGTAGCCGGGGATCTTCTCCAGGGAGGTGAAGAACGCGTTCGTCGCGTAGACGGGGTCCATGATCTGCCGGGCGGTGCCCCACCCCTGCGACGGGCGCTGCTGGAACAGGCCGAGCGAATCGCGGTCGCCGTAGGTGATGTTCTCCAGCTTCGACTCCTGCATGGAGGTCGCGATGGCGATCGCCACCGCTCGCTCGGGCATGCCCCGGGAGGAGGCGACGGCCGCGATCGTGGTCGCGTTGGCCGCCTGGTCCAGGCGCAGGTCGACCTCCTCGCCCGACGCGCGGACCGTGCAGCCCTCGGGGACGGACGAGGTCAGGTGGTGCAGCAGCAGGTAGCCCGCGATCCCCAGCGTGACGGACAGCCCCACGACCAGCCGGAACCACCGGCCGGAGCTCCGCTGCCGGCGCGGCCCGGAGGACGAGGTGGGGGAGGAGGCGCGCACGCAGACACCGTACTGCCCTCCCGCGAACCGCCGCCCCGGGGAAGCGGGCGCGGGACGGCGGACCGGCCGTCCACGGCCGCGTCCCGCAACGCCGGGACACGGCCCCGTCGTTGCCCCGCTCCCGGGCCGCCGCCGGGGACGATCAGCCCCGCCGAGGCCGCCGCCGGTAGTCTGCGGGCATGACCTACCCCGCGCTGGATCTCTCCCTGGACGCCGTCGCCCTCACCGCCCGGCTCGTCGACTTCCCGTCGGTCAGCGGAAGCGAGAAAGCGCTGGCGGACGCCGTGGAGGCGGCCCTGCGCACGCTCCCCCACCTGACCGTGGACAGAGACGGCGACGCCGTGGTGGCCCGCACCGGCCTCGGCCGCGCCGAGCGGGTCGTGCTCGCCGGGCACATCGACACCGTGCCCATCGCCGGCAATGTGCCTTCACGCCTCGAAGGCGACATCCTGCACGGCTGCGGCACCTCCGACATGAAGTCCGGCGTGGCCGTGCAGCTGCGCATCGCGGCCACGGTCCCGGAGCCCAACCGCGACCTCACCTTCGTCTTCTACGACAACGAGGAGGTCGCCGCCGAGCTCAACGGGCTGCGCCGCCTCGCCGCCAACCATCCCGACTGGCTCGCCGCGGACTTCGCCGTGCTGCTGGAGCCCTCGGAGGCGCAGGTCGAGGGCGGGTGCCAGGGCACGGTCCGCGTCCACGTGCGGGTGCCGGGCAAGCGGGCGCACTCGGCGCGCGGCTGGCTGGGCGAGAACGCCATCCACGGCGCCGCCCCGGTCCTGGCCCTTCTCGCGGCCTACGAGCCGCGCAAGGTCGTGATCGACGGCCTGGAGTACCGGGAGGGGCTCAACGCCGTCCGTATCGAGGGCGGCGTCGCGGGCAATGTGATCCCGGACGAGTGCGCGGTCACCGTCAACTACCGCTTCGCACCCGACAAGAGCGTCGAGCAGGCGCTCGACCACGTCCGCGAGGTCTTCGACGGCTACACGATCGAGGTCGACGACGCCGCCCCCGGAGCCCTGCCCGGTCTGTCCCACCCGGCCGCCGCCGCGTTCGTGCGGGCGACCGGCGGCCAGGCGCGGGCCAAGTACGGCTGGACCGATGTGGCCCGCTTCAGCGAGCTCGGCGTCCCCGCGGTGAACTTCGGTCCCGGGGACCCCAACTACGCCCACAAGCGCGACGAACTGGTCCGCACCCCCGCCATCACCGCCACGGAGAAGGCCCTGAGGCAGTGGCTCACCTCCTGACCCCCGACGGCTTGCGTACCCTGCGGGTAGGGAGGTCGGCATGGACGGTACGGACGGCAGGGACGGGATCGACGAGGACAGGGACTCCTTGGAGGAGGACCGGGTCCTGACCGACGAGGACAAGGGTCTGTCATCGCCCCACAAGTGGCCCGAGCGGCGGCTCGGCCCCGTGGTGAAGCGGCGGTCGCAGGTCGAGGCGAGCACGACCGACCAGCGGCTGCTGGACACCCAGGGCCCCGCCGACTGGGTCCACCAGGACCCCTGGCGGGTCATGCGGATCCAGTCGGAGTTCGTGGAGGGCTTCGGGGCCCTCGCCGAACTCGGGCCCGCCGTGAGCGTGTTCGGCTCCGCCCGCACCCCGGAGGACTCGCCCGAGTACGACGCGGCGGTGCGCATCGGCCGCTCACTGGTCGACGCGGGCTTCGCGGTGATCACCGGCGGCGGTCCGGGCGCCATGGAGGCGGCCAACAAGGGTGCCTGCGAAGCGGGCGGGGTCTCGGTCGGCCTCGGTATCGAGCTCCCCTTCGAGCAGGGGCTCAACGAGTACGTCGACATCGGGGTCAACTTCCGCTACTTCTTCGTCCGCAAGACGATGTTCGTGAAGTACGCGCAGGGCTTCGTGGTGCTGCCGGGAGGCTTCGGCACGCTGGACGAGCTGTTCGAGGCGCTGACCCTCGTCCAGACCCGGAAGGTCACCCGCTTCCCGATCGTCCTGTTCGGCTCCGGCTACTGGAAGGGGCTGCTCGACTGGCTCCACCACACGGTCGTGGCCCAGGGCAAGGCATGGGACAGGGATCTGCACCTGCTCCACGTGACCGACGACGTGGACGAGGCCGTCGCCCTGATCTGCAAGGACACTCCCTAGCGCCCACCGCCCGGCGGCGCCGGCCGGTCAGGCCAGGCCCCGGCGGGCCACCGCCGGGGGCCGGGTGCCCCGGATCGAGGCGACCATGTCCAGCACCTGCCGGGTCTCGGCGACCTCGTGCACCCGGTACACCTGGGCGCCCAGCCACGCCGAGACCGCCGTGGTGGCCAGCGTCCCGATCAGCCGCTCCGCCACCGGCCGGTCCAGCGTCTCGCCGACGAAGTCCTTGTTGGACAGCGAGACCAGGACCGGCCACCCGGTGGCCGTCATCTCCTCCAGCCGCCGGGTCGCCTCCAGCGAGTGCCGGGTGTTCTTGCTGAAGTCGTGCCCCGGGTCGATCAGCACCGCGTCCCGCCGCACGCCCAGCTCCACGGCCCGCTCGGCCAGTCCCAGGGTGACCCGGAGGATGTCCGCGACCACGTCGTCGTAGCCCACGCGGTGCGGACGGGTCCTCGGCCGGGCGCCTCCCGCGTGCGTGCACACCAGCCCCACGCCGTGGCGGGCGGCGACCTCCGCCAGCTTCGGGTCCACTCCGCCCCAGGCGTCGTTGAGCAGATCGGCGCCCGCCTCGCAGACCGCCTCCCCGACCTCGTGCCGCCAGGTGTCAACGCTGATGACGACATCCGGGTGAAGCTCGCGGACCCGTGCCACGAAGTCCACCGTGCGCCGGATCTCCTCCTCGGCGCTCACCTCGTCCCCCGGACCGGCCTTCACCCCGCCGATGTCGATGATCGCCGCCCCCTGCGACACGGCCCGGTCCACGGCTGCGAAGGCGTCGGCATCGGCGAAGGTGGCCCCCTTGTCGTAGAACGAATCGGGGGTCCGGTTCACGATCGCCATGATCACCGGTTCGTCGGCGCCGAACTCTCGCCGTCCCAGGCGCAGTGCCACGCATCCTCCAAGGGCAGCTCAACAGACACAGCAGATCGTGGCACGATCGTCCCCAAGAGGTCGTCGCCGGTCCGCACAGTGGGAGATCGAGTTGTTCTGGTTCATGCTGATCGCTCTGATCGCGGTCGTCGGGGCCGTGGCGCTCGTCGCCCTGGGCCGGGGCGGCGAACTGCCGGAGGCCGAGCACGACCGACTCGACCAGCCGCTCCCACTCGACCGCTCGGTCGGCCGCGCCGACATCGACACCCTGCGTCTGCCCGTCGCCGTGCGCGGCTACCGCATGACCGACGTGGACGACGTGCTGGACCGGGTGGCGGCCGAGCTGGCCCACCGCGACGCGCGCATCGCCGAACTGGAGGCCGCCCTCGCGGGCCACCGGGCGACAGCGGTGTCCGGCACTCCTCCCGAGCGGCCGCGTGAGCCGACCCAGGACTCGGTCCCGGAGGGCTACGAGGACTACGCGGGCTTCGAGGGCTACGGCGCCCAGCAGGGGAATGCCCAGCAGGGGAGTGCCCAGCAGGGGAGTGCCCAGCAGGGGAGTGCCCAGCAGGGGAGTGCCCAGCAGGGGAGTGCCCAGCAGGGGAGTGCCCAGCAGGGGAACGAGGGCTACGGCACCCACCAGGACGGAAACGGCGGGTACCGCGACGACCGGGGCGGGTACGGCGACCGCGCCGGCCACCACGGCGACAGCGGCGGTCACCGCCGGGGAGAGCAGCCCCGATGAGCGACGAGGCAGGGGCCGTCATGGCCGGGACGGGCGCGGGGTCCGTCGCGGGGACGGGCGCCGGGCCCCTGGCCGGCGGAGCCGTCGAGGGAGCGGACGGCGTGCTGCGCTGTCCCTGGGGCAACTCCGCCGAGGACTACGTGGGCTACCACGACAGCGAGTGGGGCCGCCCCGTCCACGGTGACGACGCGCTGTTCGAGCGGGTCTGCCTGGAGGCGTTCCAGTCCGGCCTGTCGTGGCTGACCATCCTGCGCAGGCGCGAGGGGTTCAGGGCCGCGTTCGCCGGGTTCTCCATCTCGGAGGTGGCCCGCTTCACCGAGAGCGACGTCGAGCGGCTGCTCGCGGACACGGGGATCATCCGCAACCGCGCCAAGATCGAGGCCGCCGTCTCGAACGCGCGGGCGTCACTTGCTCTGCCCCAGGGCCTGGACAAGCTGATCTGGTCGCACGCGCCGGACGGCCCAAGCCGCCCGGCGCCGCGCACCCTCGCCGAAGTCCCCGCCACGACACCGGAGTCGGCGGCGCTCGCCAAGGAGCTCAAGCGCCATGGCTTCCGCTTCGTCGGCCCGACCACCGCGTACGCCCTGATGCAGGCGTGCGGCCTCGTCGACGACCACCTCGCGGACTGCCATGTGCGCGTGGCCGCGTCCGGGGCTCAGCGGCCGAGGTAGCGGGGCTTCTCCTTCTTCAGGAAGGCCTCGACGGCGATGGCGTGGTCCTGCGACGCCCCGGCGCGGGACTGGAGTTCGTCCTCCTTGGCCAGCGACTCCACGAGCGAGTGGTCGGCCGCGTAGGCCAGCGACTCCTTGATCGCCGCGTAGGCCACGGTCGGGCCCTCGGCGAGCATCCTCGCGATGGTGCTCGCGGTCTGCGGCAGGTCGTCGGCCGCGACGACCTTCGTGGCCAGGCCGAGTTCGAGTGCCTGCGCCGCCGGGATCGTCTGCGGGAGCATCAGCAACTCCGTGGCCTTGGCGTGCCCCACCAGGCGGGGCAGGGTCCACGAGGCACCGGAGTCGGCGGTCAGCGCCACGCCCGCGAACGAGGTGTTGAACGCGGCCGTGTCCGCCACGATCCTCAGGTCGCAGGCGAACGCGATCGACGCCCCGGCCCCGGCCGCGACCCCGTTGACGGCGGCGACCACCGGCTTGGGCATCCCGGCGATGGCGGTGACCAGCGGGTTGTAGTGCTCGGAGACCGTGTTCCAGGTGCCGCCGGAGCCCGGGTTCTCCCGGTCGGCGGCGAGCAGGCCCACGTGCTCCTTGAGGTCCTGGCCCACGCAGAACGCCTTCCCTCCGGTGCCGGTGATCAGCACCGCCCGCACCGACGGGTCCTCGGCGGCGCGCACGACGGCGTCCCGCAGGGCGACCTTGGCCTCGGTGTTGAGCGCGTTCATCGCGTCCGGCCGGTTGAGCGTGATCGTCGCGAGTCCGTCAGCCGCCTCGTAGAGCACGGTGTCGGCCATGAAGGATTCCTCCCGGTCGATGGTCTGGGTTTCGAACAGCATGCCGGAGATCCTTTGCGGGCGCCGCACCCGCCTCGGGGCCCGCGGGCGCCGGAGTATCGCAGGCCCAACCCCGGATTGAGAGGGTTTGCGCTGGCGAGTTGCCGAACTGAAGCGGACCGATGTTGGTCATGGAGTCCGCTGATGCGGGATAATGGCAGTGAACCAATGTGTTCGAGTCCGGACGTGATCATGCTTCCGGGCGGCGATGAGCTGGTTTCAGGAAGGGGAACGAGCATGGCGGCCATGAAGCCGCGGACGGGTGATGGCCCGCTCGAGGTCACCAAGGAGGGGCGGGGCATCGTCATGCGCGTTCCGCTCGAAGGCGGCGGGCGGCTCGTCGTCGAGCTGTCGGCGGACGAGGCCGACGCGCTCGGTGAGGCGCTGAAGAAGGCCTGCGGCTGACCTTCGACGATGTGGCTTTGGCCACAGCTCGAGCTGCCGTGCAGCTCCGTCGGAATCCGGACCCCGGTGAGTCCCGTCCACGACGGCGGGAGGCGCCGGGGTTCCGGCGTTTCCGGGGCTGGGGGTCCGGGACCGGGGGCCGGGGAGCCGAGACCGGGACCCGAGACCGGGGGCCGGTCCCGAAGCCCGGCCTCGGGACCGGGTCCTAGGGCCGCCGGACCGCGCACAGGAGGCCGTCGCCGGTGGGCAGCAGGGCCGGGACCAGGGTGTCGGAGTCCCTGACCATGCGGACGACCTCGCGCAGGGCCTTCAGGTCCGGCCCCTGGTGTCCCGCGTCCATGGCCCGTCCTTCGGCGAAGACCCCCTCGAAGCAGATGAGGCCTCCCGGCCGGAGCAGGCGCAACGATTCAGCGAGGTAGTCGGGGTACTCCGTCCGGTCGCCGTCGCAGAACACGAGGTCGTAGCCGCCGTCGGCGAGCCGCGGCAGGACGTCCAGCGCGGCGCCTGGGATGAACCGGGCCCGGTTGCCGGCGAAGCCCGAGGCGGCGAACGCCTGCTTGGCCAGCTGCTGGCGGTCCGGTTCGGTGTCCACGGTGGTCAGTACGCCGTCGGGGCGCATGCCGTGCAGCAGGTGGATGCCGGAGACCCCGAAGCCGGTGCCGATCTCGGCGACGGCTTTGGCGTCGGTGGCGGCGGCCAGCAGCCGCAGGGCCGCGCCCGTGCCCGGGGAGACCGCCCTGATCCCGGCCGCGCGGGCACGGCTGCGAGCGGTGGCCAGCGCGTCGATCTCGTCGACGTACCCCTCGGCGAACGCCCAGCTCGCCTGCCGGTTGCCGGTAATGGCCCTCTCCTGTCGCTGCGTGTGCTTCCTGGACGGCGACTGTATCGACATCGGTGGGAACCCGTCCGGGCACCCAGGCGTTGGTGCAGGTGAGGCCGGTGACCAAAGAGGGCTTCTCCTCTGGGGGAGCGGCGGGTGCCGGCGAAGTCGTTTATCCGGAGCTAACGGGTGAGGCGGATATGGTAGGGGCTCTACTCGAGAGCAGAGCCGAAAGGCTCGGAGCCGGCAGGGGAGGTGCGGCTGCGGGCGGTGACCGGGGAGTGCGCAGGCGCTTCTTGAGGTCGGCCGTCGAGCCGAAATCCGTGAACGACACCGCTGACGGTCCGCGCGACCACACCGCAGACACCGGCCCGGCCCCGCAGGCCGCCACGGCGACGTTCGACACGGACCCGGCGGCCAACGGCTGGACGCCTCCCACCTGGGAAGAGATCGTCAGCACGCACAGCGCGCGAGTGTACCGCCTCGCGTACCGTCTCACGGGCAACCAGCACGACGCCGAGGATCTCACCCAGGAGGTGTTCGTCCGGGTCTTCCGCTCGCTGTCGACCTATACCCCGGGCACCTTCGAGGGCTGGCTCCACCGGATCACCACCAATCTGTTCCTGGACATGGTCCGCCGCCGCCAGCGCATCCGCTTCGACGCGCTCGCCGACGACGCCGCCGAGCGGCTGCCCAGCCGTGAGCCCTCCCCCGCCCAGCACTTCAACGACACGCACTTCGACGCCGATGTCCAGCAGGCGCTGGACACCCTCGCGCCCGAGTTCCGCGCGGCCGTCGTCCTGTGCGACATCGAGGGTCTGTCCTACGAGGAGATCGCCGCCACTCTCGGCGTGAAGCTGGGCACGGTCCGCAGCCGTATCCACCGCGGCCGGTCCCATCTGCGTGCCGCGCTCCAGCACCGTGCGCCCTCCCCCCGTGCCGAGCGTGCGGCCGACCTGGCGACCGCCGGTCTGGAAGCCGGTGATTCGGCCGGGCAGGGAAGATCGTGAGCGCCCCGGGTACGGGGGCATGGAAAGAGACCGCGTCCGGGGCACCCGAGCGCCGTACGGCCGGGTACACCCGTGCAGCGACGCCCGTCGTGGAGCCCGCGCCGACCCCCGCGGAACAGCATCTCGGTGACCGGCTCGCCGCCCTTGTCGACGGAGAGCTCGGCCATGATGCCCGCGAGCGCGTCCTCGCTCATCTGGCGACCTGTGACCGGTGTCGCGAGGAGGCGGACGAGCAGCGCAGGCTGAAAGACGTCTTCGCGGCCGCCGCGGTCGCCGCGCCCGTTCCCTCCGCCGGTCTCATGGCCCGGCTGCAGGGCCTGCCGGGCACGGGCGACGGCGACGACCAGGGGCCCTTCGGAGGTGACGGCCTGGGCGACCTCCCTTTCCAGGGAGGCTTCACCAAGCAGCCGGGTCTTCCCGGTGAGGGCACCGTGTCCCGTCGGCGCAGCCCCCTGGAGCCCCCGGCGTTCCCCGGAGGGGACGAAGGGGGCCTGCTGGGCGGTCCGGGCTCCGGAGGCTTCCGCATCCACGAGATCGCCCGCTCCGGCCGTCCCCCGCACCACCGGGGCCGCCGTTTCGCCTTCGCGGCCGCCGGCGCCCTGTCGATGGCCGCGGTCGCCCTCGGGGCGGTGCCGGTCGACGAGCCGGCGGCCGGCGGGCGGACCGACGAGCCCGGCAGCGCGGTGAGCCCCGTCACGGCGGTCAGCCCGGTGTCCGGCGGCAGTGGCGCGATGGAGGTCACGGCCGGTCTCCAGAGCTCCGCCGGCCTGGGGTCGCCCTTCGTGCTCAACGCGCCGGTGTCGCTGATGTCCGTACAGCAGCCCTTCCGGGTCGCTCCCCGCAGCCCGTCGTCGTCCCCGTCCGCCGTGTCCCCGCCCGCCGCGTCGTCGTCCTCCGGGTCTTCCTCCACCCCCGGCTCCTCCTCCACCCCCTTGGCGTCCCCCTCCGTGCCGACTCAGCACGGGCAGCTCCCCTAGGGCCTTCCACGGCTGGTTGAATCTGTCGTGGTGCCCGCGTGGGTGAGTGTCAGCAGGGGAGCGGAGATGTTCGACGGGAAGGCCGCCCGGCCGAAGTGGTGGAGCCGGCCGGAGGGCGCCGGGGCGCCCGGGACCGGGTTCCGGGTGGAGACCGAGCCGCAGGCGCAGCCCACACGACTGGTGGCCGAGGGCGACCGGCCCTCGGCCGTCTCGTTCGACAAGAGCGAGGCGGTCACCGCCCAGCAGCCGTTGGCGCACGCCGTGGCGCCGCTCGTCGACGGGGACGCCACCGTCCCGCAGGCCGTGGGGGACACCAACCCCTACGCTGCCCCGGTCTCCGACACCGTTCCTGCCTTCCGGCCCGACCCCTACGGCACACCTCCCTACGGCGGCCCCGGCCCCTACGCCCCGGCGCCGCCGGTGCAGCACCCCAGCGCACGGCACCACCCCGCCCCGCACCAGCACGCGCTGCCCCAGCCGATCGTGCCCCACCCGCGCCCGCAGCCGCTCGCGGTGCCGCTCGGCGGCCACTACGCCCCCTGGCAGCGCCCCCTGCCCTGGGGCGTCCTGCCGCCGCCACCGCCCCGCAGGCGCGGCAGGGGCCGGATGATCGTGGGCATCCTGCTCGTGGCCCTGTTCGCGGGCGTGCTCGGCGGAGCCGTCGGCGCCGCCGTCCAGGAGAACGGCGGCGTGAGCGACGTCGAGCTGCCGCAGGCCCCGCCGGACAAGGTCGACCGCGCCCCCGACAGCGTGGCCGGGATCGCCGCCTCGACACTGCCCGGAGTCGTCTACATCCATGTGCGCGGCTCCGGCAAGGAGGCCACCGGCACCGGCTTCGTCATCGACGGCCGGGGCCACATCCTGACCAACAGCCACGTCGTCGAGCCGGCCGCCCGCGGAGGCGACATCTCAGTCACGTTCAACAGCGGCACCGTCAGGGCCGCCGAGATCGTCGGCCGGGACTCGGGCTACGACCTCGCGGTGATCAAGGTCGGCGGTGTCCACGGACTGCACCCGCTCAGCCTCGGCAACTCCGACTCCGTCCAGGTCGGCGATCCGGTCGTCGCCATCGGAGCGCCCTACGACCTCGAGGGCACGGTCACCTCCGGCATCATCAGCGCCAAGGACCGGCCGATCGCGGCCGGCGGCGAGGGCGACGGCAGCGACATCTCGTATGTGAACGCGCTCCAGACCGACGCCCCGATCAACCCCGGCAACTCCGGGGGCCCGCTGGTCAATACGCGGGGCCAGGTCATCGGCATCAACAGCGCCATCCGCTCGGCGAGCGGCGGTGCCTCCCCGTTCGGCGGCGCCGGCCAGGGCGGCAGCATCGGGCTCGGCTTCGCCATCCCGGTGAACCAGGCCAGACGTGTGGCCGAGGAGCTGATCAACACCGGCCGGGCCACCCACGCGATCATCGGCGTCCAGCTGAACATGAGCTACGACGGGGACGGCGCGCAGGTCGGCAAGGGCGTCGGCGGCAGCAAGCCGGTCACCCCCGGCGGCCCCGGCGACAAGGCAGGGCTCAAGCCGGAGGACGTCATCACCCGGGTCGACGGCAGGCCGGTCCACACGGGGGAGGAGCTGATCGTCAAGATCCGCAGCCGCAAGCCCGGCGACACGATGCGGCTGACCGTCGAGCGAGACGGTCATGAACGGCAGGTGGACGTCACGTTGGACAGGGCCTCGGGGGACTGACCGGGAGGCGCCCCTGCGGTTACTGTTGGACCGAATGCACCGTTGGTCGCTGATCCGTGCCGTGCACGTCACAAGGAGCTGCAGGTGTTCTTTGACATAGGGCCTCTCGAGCTACTCGCGCTCGTGGTCCTCGGCGTGCTCGTCTTCGGCCCGGAGAAGCTGCCGAAGGTGATCCAGGACGTGGCCCGGTTCATCCGGAAGGTGCGGGAGTTCTCCGACAACGCCAAGGAGGACATCCGCAAGGAACTCGGCCCGGAGTTCAAGGACTTCGAATTCGAGGACCTCAATCCGCGCACCTTCGTGCGCAAGAACCTCCTGGACAATGACGACCTGGGCCTGAAGGAGATCAGGAACGGCTTCGACCTCGACGAGCTGACCGGGCTCACGTCCTCGTCCTCCTCGCCCTCGTCCTCCTCGTCGTCCGAGTCCTCCGACCGGGGCGGACGCCCCAACCTCTCCAAGGGCTCCTCCGGAGCGCCGGAGCGGGGCGGACGCGACAACACGGACCCGGACGAGCGGCCGCCGTTCGACGCCGACGCCACCTGATCGCGGGCACGTACGAGGCCGGTTCCACCTGGAATCCGACCCGCGGTTCCGGGCGTGTCCACCCATGTCGCTATCCTCCGTATGTTTCGGCTGCTCGAATGTCCACCGCGTAAGCGGCCGAGTGGTTCAGGATGGGGAGGGTCGGCCAGCCCACGGTCGACGCCGACGCAGGAATCGAGGAGGCGCCACACCGATGGAGACCAAGAGTCGTGCGGGGGCTCGGGGGGCTTCCGTGGAGGCGGCCGGTCCTCAGGACGAGCCGCGGGTCGACGGATACCTCCTGGCCGCGTTCCCCTGGTACGGGCTGGACGAGACGTACTCGGGGCGGCGCTGGCTGATGCACACGAGCACGAGCGCCGACGGCACGGTGGAGCACGGCTCCCTCGGCCACGGGGACGAACCCTCGAAAAACCTCGAGGAGCACGACACCAGACGGTTCGCCGTTACCGTGACGCTCTCGCGCCGCCCGGTGCGGCACAGCGCGGACGGTACCGGCGTTCTCGAGGCGACCTCGGTGTCGTCGGTGGCCTGGCTGGCCGGTTCGGGGTTGCTGTCGTGCACCTGGCCCGCCCAGATGGAGCGCTCGTTGCGCCAGGACTGGACGGAACAGCAGACCGCGATTGCGTGGGAGCTGGCCGACGACCTCGGCGGGGCGGGCTGGTCGAAGCTGACCCTGCCCGTGGACGGGGTGCCGACCGCGTTCCACTACCGCGAGTCCGAGTACGGCTGGGTGCTCGCGGGCGAGACCGACGAGGTGCACCTGGGCGCCTACGGGCGCGGCATGAGCGCGTACAGCCTGGGCTTCTCGGTGGTGAAGGACATCACGGAGTACCGGGACTGACGCCCCTCCCCGCGCTCCACCAAGAGAGCTCACCAAACGAGAGCCCACCGAGCAGAGCTCATCAAATAGAGCCCACCGAGCAGAGCTCATCAAGGAGAAGCCCCCGCGGTGACGCGGGGGCTTCCTCGGGTGCTCGTGCGTCCGAGCCCTGGGCTCAGAACTTGTTGCGGGGTGTGATGCCCAGTGAGAGTCCGGCGAGGCCGCGGGCGCGGCCGCCCAGCTTGCCCGCGATCGAGCGCAGCGCGGCGCCGGCCGGGGAGTCGGGGTCGGTGAGCACGACGGGCTTTCCCTCGTCGCTGCCCTCGCGCAGCCGTACGTCGATCGGGATGGCGCCCAGCACGGGAACGCTGGCGCCCGTGGTCCTGGTCAGCCCCTCGGCGACCCGCTGGCCGCCTCCGGTGCCGAAGACGTCCACCATCTCGTCGCAGTGCGGGCAGGGTAGGCCGGACATGTTCTCGATGACGCCCACGATCTTCTGGTGCGTCTGCACGGCGATGGTTCCCGCCCGCTCGGCGACCTCGGCCGCGGCCTGCTGCGGCGTGGTCACCACGAGGATCTCGGCGTTGGGAACGAGCTGCGCGACCGAGATCGCGATGTCGCCCGTGCCCGGGGGCAGGTCCAGGAGAAGGACGTCGAGGTCGCCCCAGTAGACATCGGCCAGGAACTGCTGGAGGGCGCGGTGGAGCATCGGGCCGCGCCACACCACGGGGGCGTTGCCCGGTGTGAACATGCCGATCGAGATGACCTTCACACCGTTCGCCGACGGAGGCATGATCATATTCTCGACCTGTGTGGGCCTGCCGTCGGCACCGAGCATGCGCGGCACCGAGTGGCCGTAGATGTCCGCGTCCACGACGCCGACCTTGAGCCCGTCGGCGGCCATCGCCGCGGCGATGTTGACCGTGACCGACGACTTGCCGACACCGCCCTTGCCGGACGCCACCGCGTAGACGCGGGTCAGCGAGCCGGGCCGGGCGAACGGGATCTCCCGCTCGGCCTGGCCGCCGCGCAGCGAGGTGGTGAGTTCGCGGCGCTGCTCGTCACTCATCACATCCAGCTCGACGGCCACGGAGGTCACGCCCGCCACCTTGGAGACGGCGGATGTCACCTCACGGGTGATCGTCTCCCGCAGGGGACAGCCGGAGACGGTGAGGTAGATCCCGACTCCGACCGACCCGTCGCTCGCGATGTCCACCGATTTGACCATGCCGAGGTCGGTGATGGGGCGGTGGATCTCCGGGTCGTTGACCGTCGCGAGCGCGGCACGCACCGCGTCCTCGCTCGGAGCGGAGCCTGGGGGTACCTCCCGGAGGGAGTCCGGGGGAGTATCGGTAGCCATGCCAACGATGGTACGACCTACTCGTCGGAGTCCATGTGGGCGTCCACCCGGCGGCGGTTGTCCTCAAGATCCTTCAGCAGTCCCTGGAGTTCCGAGCGCAGGTAGTCGCGGGTCGCGACCTCGCCCAGCCCCGTGCGCAGGGCGGCGATCTCGCGGGTGAGGTACTCGGTGTCGGCGATGGCCCGCTCATTGCGGGCGCGGTCCTGTTCGAGGTTGACCCGGTCGCGGTCGGCCTGGCGGTTCTGGGCGAGCAGGATCAGCGGCGCCGCGTAGGAGGCCTGGAGCGACAGGGCCAGGGTCAGGAAGATGAACGGGTACTCGTCGAAACGCAGCGGGGCGGGCGCCGCGACGTTCCACACGATCCACACCACGACGACGACGGTCATCCAGACCAGGAAGCGGCCCGTGCCGATGAACCGGGCGATCCTCTCGGACAGACGGCCGAACGCCTCGGGGTCGTAGCTGGGCAGCTGGAGCCAGCCGCCGCGGGGCGTCCTCGGCTGGTCGAGACGGGCCCGGCGCGAAAGCGTGCGCGAGGGTGTGCTGCCGCTGCCCCTCTGCGGCGGGGAGCGGCGTCCGCGCGGTGGCTCGGCGTGCGGCGGACGCAGGCGGTCGTCGCGGTCAGCGGGCATCCGCGGGTCCCCGATCGTTGGGGCGGCGGGTGCCCCTGGCGGTGCCGGTGCCGCCGGGGGCGCCGCCCTCCCTGCCGGTGCCCGGCCCGGCGGAGCGCCGGCGATTGAGGAACTGCTCTCCGCCGTGAACCCCGGACTCTCGCCAGTCCTCGGGCAGGAGGTGGTCCAGGACGTCGTCGACGGTGACCGAGCCCAGCAGATGGCCGTCCTCGTCCACGACCGGGGCGGCCACCATGTTGTAGGTGGCCAGATAGCTGGTCACGAGCGGCAGGGGGGTGTCCGGCGGCAGGGGCTGGAGGTCGTCGTCGACCATCGCTCCCACCAGCGTGAACGGTGGATCGCGCAGCAACCGCTGGAAGTGGATGATCCCCAGGTATCTGCCGGTGGGCGTCTCGGTCGGCGGACGGCAGACGTAGACCTGGGCGGCGAGCGCGGGGGACAGATCGGGGTCCCGGACACGGGCGAGCGCGTCGGCGACGGTCTCGTCCGGCTCCAGCACGATCGGCTCGGTGGTCATCATGCCGCCGGCGGTGTACTCGGGGTAGGAGAGCAGCCGCCGCACCGGCTCCGCCTCCTCGGGCTCCATCAGTCCCAGCAGCCGCTCGGCCTCGGAGTCGGGGAGCTCGGAGAGCAGGTCGGCGGCGTCGTCGGGGTCCATCGCTTCGAGGACGTCGGCGACGCGCTCGTCCTTGAGCTTGCCGATGATCTCCACCTGGTCGTCCTCGGGCAGTTCCTCCAGCACATCGGCGAGCCGCTCGTCGTCGAGAGCGGCGGCGACCTCGACGCGGCGCTTGGACGACAGATGGTGCAGGACGTTCGCGAGGTCGGCGGGGCGCAGCTGCTCGAACGTGGCGAGGAGGTTGGCCGCGCCCTGCCCCTCCTCGGGGAGGGAGAAGCCGGTCACGGCGGACCAGTCGACGGTGAGGGTCTCGCCCTTGCGGCGCAGCGGGCCCCCCTTGCCGCGGCGCACGAAGACCTTGTCGATGATCCAGTCGCGGCCGCGCGGAACCCGGCTCATGGCCACGTCGAGGACGGTGACCTCCTCGCCGGTCTCCACCAGCTTCACCCGGCGGTCCAGCATCTCCCCGAGGACGAGGGTCTCGGTCGGCCTCTGTTCGAACCGGCGCATGTTCAGCACACCGGTCGTGATCACCTGGCCGGACTCCACGCCGGTCACCCGGGTCATGGGCAGGAAGATCCGGCGTCGGCTGACCACCTCGACCACGAGTCCCAGCACCCGCGGGGGAAGGGCTCCCGGGCGCAGCATGGCGACGACGTCGCGCACCCGGCCCACCTGGTCGCCGTTGGGGTCGAAGACCGCGACGCCCGAGAGGTGGGAGATGAACACCCGCGGGGCGCCCGAGCTCATGCCAAGCCCTCCTCGATGCCGTCGCGGAGCAGTATTCCCAGGCTAGCGGCGGGTGGGGGGCCGGGCCCGGCGGGACGGTCCGTTCGGGCAGCCCCGCCCGACGGGCCTGTCGGCACCCCCGCTACCGTGCGGTACCTTCTTGAGCCGCACCGCCAGCGACCCACCACGCCGGAGGATGAACGACGTGATCCCGCGATCCCGGTACGCACTTGTCGTAGGTTCCGGCTGCGCCCTCGCGGGGGTGCTGCTGAGCGGCTGCGGCGGGGAGAAGGATCCGGACGCCGGGACGAACGGGGTGGGCAGGCTCGCCCCGGACAGGATCGAGGCGAAGACGCGGGCGGCGGCCGAGAGCGCGAAGTCCGTGCGCATGGCCGGGACGGTGGTCAGCCAGGGGAAGAGGTTCCGGCTCGACATGCGGCTGAAGGAGGGCGGCGGTGTCGGCCAGGTCAGCAGCGGGGGGAGCACCTTCGAGCTGCTGAAGGTGGGCAAGGATCTCTTCCTCAAGGCGGACGGCGACTTCTACCGCGGCCACAAGAACGGCGCGGGTGGCGCGGCGGGTGGCAAGGGCGACGCCGCCGCGAAGCTCGAGGGCAAATATGTGAAGGTCCCCAGTGAGGACCCGTCGTACAAGAAGCTCAGCGGCTTCACTGATTTGAAGGTGCTGCTGGACGGGTTCTTCGTGCTCGACGGCGAGCTGGCCGAGGGCGACCACGGCACGGTGAACGGTCGGCGGACCGTGGCGCTGACGGCCGACGGCGGCAGGGGCGGCACGGTCGAGGTGGCCCTGGAGGGGGAGCCCTATCCCCTGCGCTACAGCCGGGCGGGTGGGGCGGGGACTCTCGAACTGAGCGACTACAACAAGGACTTCGAGCTCAAGGCGCCCGATGCCAAGCACATCGTGGACTACGGCGAGCAGATCTCCGGCTCTGGACAGCCCGGCCAGTAGGCGGCTACGGGGCCTTCCGCTTGCGCGTATAGGGTCCACAGTCGAGGGGCCGACTTCGGAAGGTGCGGGTGGGGCAGGTGCGTTCAGGTGTGGGCCGCATGGCGGCAGCGGCGACTGGTGCGGCACTGACCGCGGCGGGGCTCGCCGGCTGTGCCGCGGGCGAACCGGCGACGCGTCCGTGGACGCAGCCCAAGTCCGAGGCGTACGCGACGAATCCGCCGACGGGCAGCCCGGTGCGCGACCTGACGGCGAAGCGGGCGCTGGAGGAGGCCGTGGCGAACACGGCGGAGGCGTCGGTGCACGTCCGGGGCAGTGTCACGGACGGGTTGGGCCGGAGCTACCGCATCGACATGCGCTTCGGGCAGTCGGGGAGCGGGAGTTCGGGGACGATCTCGGCGGGGGAGAGCACGGCGCGGGTGCTCCGGGTCGGTGACGAGGTGTGGATCAAGGCGCCGTACGACTTCTGGGCGGCGGTCGGGGGCAGCAACTTCGCGGCGGAGTACCGGAACAAGTACGTCAAGGCGCCGGTGGACGTGGTGTCGTTCAAGGGGCTGATAGCCAACACGTACGCGGACAAGCTGATCGCGCGTCTGACGAAGGGCGCCGGCGCTCCGGCGAAGGGCAAGGAGCAGTCCGATCTGGACGGCCGCCCGGCGGTCCCCCTCCACACCAAGGCGACGGGGGGTTACGGCGGCACGGTCTGGGTCTCGGCGGACGGCGCCCCGCAGTTGCTTCGCATCGAGACAGCGGGAACCGCCCCGATCTCGGGTTCGATCGACTTCGTCGACTACGGCAAACGCTACGAACCGGTCCCCCCCAGACCAGAACAGGTAGCGGACTAGGCCCAAGCGGCGCGGGGGCGGGTCGGGGGTACGGGACACCGCCGACCCACCCGGTCCGCGCAGTTCGATTCGCCGCCCGGCGGGGCGACCGCCGGACCAGCGGCGGCGGCCCGCGGTCGGCAACGAGAACCGCTGCCCGGCCGGGCAGCCGTCAGGGCCCGCGGCGCCGGGGCCGCCGCCCGGCGGTTCAGGGCTTGCGACCGCGGCGGGTCAGGAGGCGGGGGAGGGCGGCTGGGGCGGGGCGGCGGGTGGTGGCGGCGGAGGCCACGGGAGGGGCCGCGTGGGCCGAGGAGGGCATGGACTGGGGGCCCTCCGCCAATGGGCCCGTCGGCTCGAGGCGCAGCACCCGGGACTGCGATGCCCAGCGCTCGAGAAGCGTGTCCGTGTCCGGAGCGTTCAGGCGCTTGCCCTTCAGCTCCTCCACCGCCGCCTTCCATCCCTCGCTGCCCGGCGACGGCTCCACCACCCGCGCCGGCCAGCTCACCAGCCGCCCGCCCTTGTCCTTGCTGCGCACGGTGACCGCCGTCTCGGCGCCGTCCTGCAGCCCGTAGAGCGGTTGCTCGTCGCCGTCGCCCACCACGTGGACGGCTCCGTCGTGCCATACGTGCCACAGTGCCCGCTGGGATCCGTCGGGAACGCGGACCCACACGAGCCCTGACTTCTTCGCGGACTCCTCCACGAGCGCCTGATCGACCGGTGTCATGCCCGCAGGGTACGCGGACTCCCGGCAGCCCGCCTCGAAGGCCGTCTCAGCAGGTGATCAGGACAGTTCCTTGGGCCTGCCAAGCCCCTTACGCTGACCCTGTACCACCGCGCTCACCCACGAGACCCACCCGAGGAACGCCGTGCCCGCCGTCCCGACAGGCTCCCCCGCCCCCGCCGCCCTGCGCGGCGGTCCCCCGCCGACGAAGGACCCCGGCCACGACCCCGGCCTGCACTCCGCGCCCAAGATCGACCTGGCGCTGCTCGCCGTCGCCATCGCAGCGGTCTCGCTGTCCGCCCCGCTGATCGCGGCCACCGCCGCCCCCGCCCTCGCCATCGCCTTCTGGCGCAACGCCATGGCCGTCGGCGTCCTGACCCCCGTCGCCCTCCTGCGCCACCGCGAGGAACTGGCCCGGATGGGCCGCCGCGCCGTCCTGCTGTCGATCGCCGCCGGTCTCCTGCTCGCCCTGCACTTCGGCGTCTGGCTGCCGAGCCTGCACATGACCTCGGTCGCCTCCTCCACCGCCCTGGTGACCACCACCCCGATCTGGACCACCCTGCTGCTGCGCCTGCGCGGGCGGCGTTCCCCCGCCCTGGTCTGGACGGGTACGGGCGTGGCGTTCGTCGGTGTGCTCATCCTCACCGGCGTCGATCTGTCCCTTTCCTCCCGAGCCCTCGCCGGGGACGCCCTGGCGCTGGCGGGCGGTATGGCCGCCGCCGGCTATGTGCTCCTCGGCGCCGAGGTCCGGCGCACCGTCGGCACCGTCGCCTACACCCTCGTCTGCTACGCCACCACCGCGGTGCTGCTCTGCGTCACCTGCGTGGCCCTGCGCCAGGCGCTGGCGGGCTATTCCGCCGAGACCTGGCTCAAGCTCCTCCTGCTGACGGCCACCGCCCAACTGCTGGGCCACTCGCTGTTGAACCGCGTCGTGCGCAGCCTCGGCCCGTCGGTCACCTCGACCGCGATCCTGCTGGAGACCCCCGGCGCCGCCCTGATCGCCGCCCTGTGGCTGGGGCAGATGCCGCCGGTCGCCGCCTACCCGGCGCTCGCGGTGATCCTGGGCGGTCTCGCGACGGTGATCAGCGCGGACCGCCGCCGCGCCGCGACAGCAGACTTGGCGGGGTGACGAACCCCTCGGCCCTGGCGCTCGCCAGACCGATCCTCGGCAGGGACGCGCTCTTGTCGAACAGCAGGTAGCGGGGCTCCCAGATCGGGCGGTACTTGGCGTTGGCCCGGTACAGCGACTCGATCTGCCACCAGCGGGAGAAGAACAGCAGCGCGGCCCGCCACATCCTCAGCACCGGTCCCGCGCCCAGCCTGGCGCCCCGTTCGAAGACGGACCGGAACATCGCGAAGTTCAGCGAGACCCGCTTCACCCCCACGGCGCTGGAGTTCTGGATCAGATCCAGGACCATGAACTCCATCAGGCCGTTCTCGGAGTTGCGGTCGCGGCGCATCAGGTCCAGCGACAGCCCCTTCGTCCCCCACGGGACGAAGCTCAGCAGCGCCCGAAGCTTCTTCTCGCCGTCGTAGCACTCCACCATCACGCACTGCCCGTCGGCCGGGTCGCCCAGCCGCCCCAGCGCCATGGAGAAGCCCCGCTCGGTCTGGCCGTCGCGCCACTGGTCGGCCCGCTCCAGCAGGACCGCCATCTCCTCCTCGGGGATGTCCGCGTGGCGGCGGACGACGGTGGTGTATCCGGCCCGCTGGACCCGGTTGTACGCCTGCCGGACGCCTCGCATCGCACGGCCCTCGAGGGTGAACTCGGCGACCTCGACCACGGCCTCGTCACCGAGTTCGAGGGCGTCGAGGCCATGCCTGGCGTAGACCGTTCCGCCCTCCTCGCTCGCCCCCATGACCGCGGGTATCCAGGCGTGTTCGCGGGCCTCGGCCAGCCATGCCTCGATCGCGCCCGGCCACGCCTCGACATCGCCGATCGGGTCGCCGGAGGCCAGGCTGACCCCGCCCACCTCGCGGTAGGTGACGGCCGCCTTGCCGCTGGGGGAGAAGATGACCGACTTGTCGCGGCGCAGCGCGAAGTAGCCGAGCGAGTCCCGCCCGCCGTGCCGCTCCAGCAGGGAGCGCAGGCGCCCCTCGTCCTCCTCGCTCAGCAGCTCCTTGCCGCGCGGAGAGCGGAAGAGCGCGTAGAGGACGAGCAGGAGCAGGGCGAGGCTGGTGAGGTTGATCGACAGGTCCACCCAGTGCGGCACATGCAGCTGCGGGAAGTCGTCGGTGCGGATCAGGGTGACCATGCGCAGGACGACGAACATGATCCGGTCGTTGACGTCGGCCTTGTCCGGGCCGACCGCCGTGACCAGCGTGGTGCCCACCAGGACCGCGATCGCCGCACCCGCGCCCAGGACGTACGAGGCGAGCAGCGGGTTGGTGCGGTCGCCCTTGGCGTAGAACTCCCTGCGCCCCAGGACGGTGAAGACCAGGACGGCCAGCGAGACCGCCGTGGAGGCCCAGTTGAACGGGTGCTGGGAGTAGTCGTGGTAGCACAGCGCCCACACCGACAGCGCGACATAACCGCCCACCAGCCCGGTGACCGTGATCCACGCGGCGTTCTTGCGGCGCCGCAGCATCATTCCGAGGAAGATCGCTGCGGCGGCCGAGCTGAACCCCGCGAAGAACATGAACGGGGTGAAGTACTGGCCGCTGTTGTGGTGGTCGACCTGGTTCCGCAGCGAGATGGAGACGCCGCAGACCAGGTTCAGCGCGCCCACGACGCGCAGATACCACACGGGCACCGCCGCGCTGCGCCGAGCGAGCTTCGAGCAGCGGCGCGGAAGGAGTTCGCGTCGCCGGGGGCTGTTGTCGGTATTGGTCATTTCGCCCTGCTGGACCTGGCTGATCACGGATTAGCGGTTTTGTTTGCATGCCGCCAGAGGTGATGACGCAGCACCAGGCGTTACGGTTGCCTCCGCTCGAGGAGGACTATAGACCCGCCCGAGGCGGTTGTACCCCGCCGGAGGGGGCCCGGGGAGCCCGGCCGGACTCCGCGCGAGCCCG
This sequence comes from Wenjunlia tyrosinilytica, assembly GCF_014646055.1. Taxonomy (GTDB): domain Bacteria; phylum Actinomycetota; class Actinomycetes; order Streptomycetales; family Streptomycetaceae; genus Wenjunlia; species Wenjunlia tyrosinilytica. Next base: position 207,766 of record NZ_BMMS01000007.1, on the reverse strand, counting down.
GCCGGCCCCGCCGGAGCGGCGACCGGCCCCGCCGGAGCCGGGCCCGACCCCGCTAGAGCCAGCCGTTGCGCCTGAAGCCGCGGTGGATGACCACACAGATCATCACCGTGGCGGCGAGAACGGCAGGGTAGCCGTAGCGCCAGTGCAGCTCGGGCATGTGGTCGAAGTTCATCCCGTACAGCCCCGCGATCATCGTGGGGACGGCGAAGATGGCCACCCAGGCACTGATCTTGCGCATGTCCTCGTTCTGCGTGACCGTCACCTGCGCGAGGTTGGCCTGGAGGATGGAGTTCAGCAGCTCGTCGAACTGGACCACCTGCTCGTTCACCCTGGCCAGGTGGTCGGCGACGTCCCGGAAGTACTTCTGGATGTCCGGGTCCACCAGCCGCATCGGGCGCTCGGAGAGCATCTGCATCGGCCGCAGCAGCGGGGAGACGGCCCGCTTGAACTCCAGCACCTCGCGCTTGAGCTGGTAGATCCGCCCCGCGTCGGCGCCCCGCCGCTTGGCGGCTGCGCGCGCACCCGTGCGCGCGGGCTGCGCGGCGACGGGGGAGAAGACCTCGATCTCCACCTCGTCGATGTCGTCCTGCACGGCCACGGCGACCGCGAGGTAGTCGTCCACCACCTGGTCGGCGATGGCGTGCAGCACCGAGGAGGGGCCCTTGGCCATCAGCTCGGGGTCGCCCTCGAGCCGGTGCCGCAGCGAGCGCAGCGAGCCGTGCCCGCCGTGCCGCACGGTGATGACGAAGTCCCGGCCGGTGAAGACCATGATCTCGCCGGTCTCCACGACCTCGCTGGTGGCGGTCAGTTCGGCGTGCTCGACGTACCGGATGGTCTTGAAGACGGTGAAGAGGGTGTCGTCGTAGCGCTCCAGCTTCGGGCGCTGGTGGGCGTGCACGGCGTCCTCGACCGCCAGCGGGTGCAGGCCGAACTCCGCGGCGATCCCCGCGAACTCCTCCTGGGTGGGCTCGTGCAGGCCGATCCACACGAAGCCGTCGCCGCTGCGCCGCACCTCCTTGAGGGCGTCGCCCTGCCGGCAGTGCTCGCTCAGCCGGCGCCCGTCGCGGTAGACGGCGCAGTCCACGATCGCGCTGGAGCGCGGGTGGACGGCGGTGCGGGGAAGGTGGTCGCGCCGGAAGGCGGGGCGGACCACTGCGCGCAGGTCGCGGATCATCGACATCGCAAGCTCCTTCGCGGGGCAGGCCGACGCGGGCCGGGACGCGGGGTCCCGGGCGGCGGCTCATCGCCGGGTGTACTGCTGGGGCGAAGCGGAGGGAGCTCTGCCGTCATGGGTTTCCCGGTCCGGGCACAGGCAGGCCCGGGGAAGGGGAAACGCTCACGCTCGAGAGGCGCCCGCCGGGGTCGGCGGGGCCAAGCACGACATGGGGAGGCGCTGGGGGCGACGCGGCCGCCGACCGGGCCGGGGGGCCCGGAACGGGAACGGCGACGTCCTGCGGGGGATCAGATCAGCGCGCGGAATGCCGGACGGGAGAGCTGCCGGTACTGCACGGTCGGCTTGGATCCATTGCAGCCCCACCTCCCTCGGCCGTTCCCCGCTGGGGGATGTCCTTCGAGCCCGATGTCCTCGAACTCCCCGTACCTGCCGTGACCTCGGAGTCCTGGCGGTGTTTCAGACGGTGTGTCAGGACACTCGCAACCGGGCCGACAGTCAACGGTACCAGGAAGATGTTTCGGCCACTGCGAGGGTGGGGATTAAAGGCTGTTCGGCTCTCTCCGCATAAGCTCACCCCATGGGTGACGACGTACTCACGCTGGTGGAAGCCCGCCTGGCCTCGACGTTCGGCGAGCCGGCGGGCCGCGCGGCCGTGACGTTCCTCGGCACGGAGCGCATCGAGGTGCTGCGCTTCACCGAGTCCGCGGCCGACGGCTCCGCGCTGGTGCGCTACGCCACCCTCGGCATGTCGTACCGGCCGATGAACGATCCCCTCGCGGCCGTCGCCGACCCCGTGCGCGGCCCGCGCGCCGAACTCGTGCTCACCGTCAAGGGCGGCCGTGACGAGGTGCTGCGCCCGCTCGCCGTGCTGGCCGCCTCCCCGCAGGTCGAGGGCCTGGTGGTGGCGCCGGGCGCCTCGCTCGACATCGGTGAACCCCTCTGGCCCGACGCCCCGTTCTCGGCCGTGCTCGTCGCCGAGCCCGGCGGACTGGTCGAGGACCTGGAGCTGGACGCGCCGGCCGATCCGGTGCGCTTCCTGCCGCTGCTGCCGATGACGGCCAACGAGGCCGCGTACAAACGGGTGCACGGCGCCGCCTCCCTCCAGGAACGCTGGCTGCGGCACGGTACGGACCTGCGCGATCCCGCGCGCCGCACCGTCCCGCTCGACGATTGAGCGGACCGCTCGACGCGTGCTCGGCGCCTGCTGGACGCGGGGTCGACGCCTGCTCAGGCGGTGGTCGTGGCGGGCTCGGCCGGAGCCCGGGTCCCGTCGGTGCCCCGCTGCCGCGCCTCGACGTGCTCCTTCGCGTCGTGCGTGAGCTGTGCGCGCCGCACACCGACGATGGCCGCCGCCACGGCACCGGCGCCCGCCGCGACGAGGAAGACCGTCTCCGCACTCGTGTGACTCTCGATCTTCGGTGCGAGGAAGGGCGCCGCCGCGGCGGCGAACCAGCGGACGAAGTTGTAGCCCGCCGAGGCCACCGGGCGCGGCGCGTCGCTGACGCCGAGGGCGAGTTCGGTGTAGACGGTGTTGCTCATGCCGATCAGGGCGCCGGAGGCGACCGTGCAGGCCACGGCCGTCGTGTGATCGCCGTAGCCGAGGACGACGAGGTCGGCGCAGAGCAGCAGCAGGCTGCCGACGAGGACCTTCAGCGATCCGAACCTCTCCTGGAGCCTCGGAGCGACCAGGACCGAGAAGACCGCCAGCAGCACACCCCAGGCGAAGAACACCGCGCCGGAGCGGTACGGGCTCATGTCGAGCACGAACGGGGTGAACGCCAGGATCGTGAAGAACGCGTAGTTGTAGAAGAAGGCGCTGGCCGCCGCGGAGGCGAGCCCGCCGTGCCCGAGGGCCTTGACCGGGTCGAGCAGTGACGTCCTGCGCGCGGGCCTCGGCTGCTCCTCCAGGAACAGGCTGATGGCCAGGAAGCCGATCGCCATCAGCGCGGCGGTGCCGAAGAAGGGGTAACGCCAGCTCATGTCGCCCAGGACCGCGCCCACCAGTGGGCCGCAGGCCATCCCGAGGCCGAGCGCCGACTCGTAGAGCAGGATCGCCGCGGCGCTCCCGCCGGTGGCCGCGCCGACGATGACGGCGAGCGAGGTGGACACGAACAGCGCGTTGCCCAGGCCCCAGCCGGCGCGGAAGCCGACGAGTTCGCCGACGGAGCCCGAGGTGCCGGACAGACCGGCGAAGACCACCACGAGTACCAGGCCGGCGAGCAGGGTGCGGCGTCCGCCGACGCGGCTGGAGACGAAGCCGGTCACCGGCATCGCCAGGGCCGTGATGAGGAAGTAGCTGGTGAACAGCAGAGAGACCTGGCCGGGTGTGGCGTCCAGGCCCTTGGCTATGGAGGGCAGGATCGGGTCCACCAGACCGATGCCCATGAAGGCGACGACGGCCGCCCCGGCCGTCGCCCAGACCGCGAGGGGCTGGCGCAGAAGGCCGCCACTGCCCTTGTCGAGGGGATCGTTGGTCACGGGGTTTGCCTCCCTGGTCGTCGGCGGGCCGATGCACCGCTGTGTGGTTGCCGCCCGAACACATTACCTTAGCTAAATTAACTAGTGCAACACACATGTATATCTGCGGCGAATATTCCCGCCCCCCGACGCTCCGAAAAGGTGATCGTCCTTGACGCAAGGGACGGTTCGGGAGGACCGTTGGGCGTTATGAGGGGCGAACCCAGTTGCCCGAAGTGCGGTGGCCGGGTCAGGGCGCCCGGTCTCTTCTCGGATTCCTGGCAGTGCGACGTACACGGGTCGGTGTACCCGCTGCAACCGGTCGTCCCGCCGAGCGTCGAAGGCCTCGGGGTCGTCGTGAACCGGTCCCGTGTCCCCGTCTGGATGCCCTGGCCGCTCCCGGTCGGCTGGCTCTTCACGGGCGTGGCGTACGCGGGTGACGATGTGTCGGGTGGCCGTGCGAGCGCGGTGGCCTGCTCGGGGCCGAGCCCGCTGGGCGGCCCCGGAGAGCTCATCCTCGTCGCCGAGGAACTCGGTGTCGGCCTCGGTGCGCACTACGCGGGCGTGGACGGCCCCGACCCCGGCCCCTATCTGAATGTGGACGCCCCCGCCCAGGCCAAGGTGCTCGCGGCCGGGCGCCCCACCCCGCTGTGGCTGGTCAAGGGCGCCCCGACCGACCGTGCCGTCTTCGCCGGAGAGGCCTGCGGCATATGGCTGTGGGCGGTTGTCTGGCCCGAGCAGTCCGGGCTCCTGCTCTACGACGAACTCGTCCTCACCGACCTGCGGGACGCCGGCGCCGAGGCGGACCTGCTCCCCTGCGGAGCCCTCTCCCCGCGAATCCTGTCCTGACCCCCGCCGCGGCAGGACGGCTCCCGGCCCCGCGTGGCTTCGGGCCCGGTGCTCCCGTCTCCCGGCACCCTGGCCGGGTCCGCGCCCGGCGTTATCCTGGGGCGACCCCTCACCGTCCCGAGCCTGGAGCCAGCGCCGTGCGCATCGACCTGCACACCCACTCCACCGCTTCGGACGGCACCGACTCCCCGGCCGAACTCGTCCGCAACGCCGCCGGTGCCGGTCTCGACGTCATCGCCCTCACCGACCACGACACCGTCGGCGGGCACGCCGAGGCCGCCAAGGCGCTCGCCGAGCTGGACGCACCGCTGACGCTGGTCACCGGGGCCGAGCTGTCCTGCCGGGTCGCGGGGGTCAGCATGCATATGCTCGCCTACCTCTTCGACCCCGAAGAGCCCGCGCTCGCGCATGAGATGGACCTCGTCCGCAACGACCGCTTCCGCCGCGCGGAGGCCATGGTCGAGCGCTGCCGGGAGTTGGGCGCACCCATCACCTGGGAGCAGGTGCGGCGGATCGCCGGGTCGGGTTCGGTCGGCCGCCCGCACGTGGCCACCGCGCTGATCGAGGCGGGCGTGTGCGGCAGCATCGAGGACGCGTTCACCCCGGAGTGGATCGGGCCGGGCGGGCGCGCCTACGTCAGCAAGCACGAGACCGACCCGTTCGAGGCGGTCCGCCTGGTCAAGCAGGCCGGAGGCGTCACCGTCTTCGCCCACCCCGCCGCCGTCAAGCGCGGCAAGGTCGTCCCGGAGAGCGTCATCGCCGAGCTGGCCGCCGCCGGCCTCGACGGCATCGAGGTCGACCACATCGACCACGACGCGCCCACCAGGGAGCACCTGCGCGCGCTGGCCGCGGACGCGGGGCTGCTGACCACGGGGTCCAGCGACTACCACGGCAGCCGCAAGACCGTGCCGCTCGGGGAGAACACGACGGACCCCGAGGCCTTCGACGAACTGGTCCGCCGTGCGACGGGAGCCTCCCCGCTGACCGGCCGATAGCGCCCGCCCCTCCTTCCCGACCAGCGCTCCCTCGCCACCGCGGCCCCCGCTGCGCCCGCCGCCGCTCCGCGCGGCAGTCCCCGTTCAGCACCACCACTTGAGGCAAGTCCCGCACCGATGAACTTCTTCGACGTCACCGTCTTCGGATCCGTCTTCCTCACGCTCTTCGTGATCATGGACCCGCCCGGGATCATCCCGATCTTCCTCGCACTCACCAGCGGCCGTGCCACCAAGGTCCAGCGCCGGATGGCGTGGCAGGCGGTGCTCGTGGCGTTCGGCGTCATCTCCGTCTTCGGCATCGCGGGCCAGCAGATCCTCGACTACCTGCATGTCTCGGTGCCCGCTCTGCGTGTCGCCGGCGGTCTGCTGCTCCTGCTCATCGCGCTCGACCTGCTCACCGGCAAGGCCGACGAGCCCACTCAGACCAAGGACGTCAATGTCGCCCTGGTGCCGCTGGGTATGCCGCTGCTGGCGGGCCCCGGTGCCATCGTGACCGTCATCCTCGCGGTGCAGAACGCCGGCGGCTTCGGCGAGCAGGCCTCCGTCTGGGTCGCCATCGCCGCCATCCATGCCGTGCTGTGGCTCACCATGAGGTACTCGCTGGCCATCATCCGGGTCATCAAGGACGGCGGCGTCGTCCTGGTCACCCGCCTGTCCGGCATGCTGCTGTCCGCGATCGCGGTCCAGCAGGTCGTCAACGGCATCTTCGAGTTCATCAGGAACGGCCCCTCCTGACCCTTGGGCGGCCCCTCACCCACCGCGTCGCGATGCGCGGGGCAGTCGGGCGCAGTCGGGCGCAGTCGGGCACCACGTCGGCTCGCCCGGGCGGGCATGGCCGAAAACAGCCGAAGCGCCCCGCGTCGGACGCGGGGCGCTTCGAAGTCCGGGTCACGCGTGCCGATCACGCCGCCGAGGCCTGGAGAGGCCGGATGTACAGGCGCTGGCCGGTCGCGGCCGCCTGCTGAACGAGCTCGTCAACGGTGGCGGCGTCCGCAACAGTGCGGTCGACGGCGGCCCCGTCGGTGTCGTTCAGGCGCATGATCTCGAAGTCCATGTACTGCTCCCTTCGTCTGCGGTCTCCCACAGTGGTGAACCACTGCGTCGGAGCGGTTGCCCGACCGTTAAAGGTAGATTGCGCGGTTTACCGGCAGCGGGCCGCGCCGGGTAGGCCATTGCGGTGACAATGAACGTACAAGCAGTAACGGTCGGTGCATCCACAGTTCCCAACCGATGTAGGAGAGAAAATATTCCGTACGCTAAGGAAAATTCTTGACTGCCTAATGAATCCGGCGGCTTGTGGCACCCCAGGGCAGCCCCGCAGAATGGCCGGACATGAACCATGCGCGACACGACGACGCCCCCTCCGCCGTCGCCACCGATCCCGGCACCGAGCCGGTCACCGACCAGGTGACGGCCATCCGCCGCGAGCTGGTCGAGACCAACGACCTGCTGCGCCGCGTCCTGGCCGAGGTGGCCACGACGCCGTCCACCCACGCCGTGTTCGTGGACGCCGGGTATGTGTACGCGGCCGCCGGGCGGCTCGTGGTCGGCACCGAGGACCGCAAGGCGTTCGACCTCGACGCCGAGCACCTCATCGAGGCGTTCATCGACAAGGCGCGCAAGATCTTCCCGGACAGCAGGCTGCTGAGGGTCTACTGGTACGACGGCGCCCGCCAGCGCGTCCCCACGGTCGAGCAGCGGCAGATCGCCGAGCTGCCGGATGTGAAGGTCCGCCTGGGCAACCTCAACGCCCACAACCAGCAGAAGGGCGTCGACTCCCTCATCCGCGGCGACCTCGAGTCCCTGGCCCGCCACCGCGCCATCAGTGACGCCGTGCTCATCAGCGGCGACGAGGACCTCGTCTCCGTGGTCGAGGCCGCGCAGGGGTTCGGGGCTCGGGTGCACCTGTGGGGCATCGAGGCCGTCTACGGCAAGAACCAGGCCGACCCGCTGCTGTGGGAGGCGGACAGCCAGCGCACCTTCGACCTGGAGTTCTGCAAGCCGTATCTCACCCGCCGCCCGGTACGCACCGCGCCGCCCGGCTCGGTCAGCGGGCCCTACGGCTACATCCCCTCGTCCTCGGCCGGCGGGCAGGGCCCGGTGCCGACGCGTGAGGACGTCCGGTTCGTCGGAGCACGTGTGGCCGCCCAGTGGCTGGCCACCCGGGGCCGGGACAACCTCGCCGACCTCCTCCCCAACCACCCGTTCCTGCCCGGCACCATCGACCAGGAGCTGCTGGTCGAGGCCGAGGGCATGCTCCAGCACTCGCTGCGCGGCCATGGCGATCTTCGGCGGACACTGCGGGACGGCTTCTGGGAGCACCTTCAACAGCAGTTCTGAGAGCCGGCGAACGGCGCTGAAGCGTCTCGGCGCCGAGGACTCCGATCGCTCCGAAGGCTCCGATCGCTCCGAAGGCTCCAAGGCTTCTAAGGCTCCAAGGCTCCAAGGCTTCTAAGGCTCCAAGGCTCCGAACGGCGCTGAGAGGGCTGAACCGCTCCTAGCGCACGCTGTCCCAGAAGGCGACCAGCGCCGACGCGGTCTCCGCCGGGTACTCGGCGTTGGGGGAGTGGCCCGCGTCCGGGATGACCGCGCGCAAGGCGCGCAGCCGCCGGGCCATCTCGTCAAGCCAGGGCACCGGCCAGGCGTTGTCGGTCCCGCCCGAGGCCACCAGCACGGGGATGTCGACCTCCGCCAGCTCGTCCACCCGGTCCGGCTCGGTGAGCAGCTGCCCGCCCACCGCCATCAGATGCTCGGGCACGGTCGCCAGCCAGCGGCGGTGCAGGAACTCCTCGATGACCGGATCGGAGGTCGGCGGGGTCTCCTCGGGCGCGTCCAGATCCGCCTTGGCCTGCCAGATGGACTCCATGTCCATCAGGGGAATGGCGTCGAGGAGCATCCGCACCTTGGCCGCGTCACCCGGCTCGATGGCCGCGGGGCCCGAGCTGAGCAGGGTCAGCGAGGCCCAGCGCTCGGGACCGTGGTCGATCACGGCGGCGCGGGCGACCAGCCCCCCGAACGAGTGGCCCAGCAGATGCACGGGACCCCGCTCGGACAGGGCGTCGGTGAGGGCGAGCAGGTCGAGGACCAGCTCACCGCGGGCGTAGGCGCTCTCGTCCCGGGGCCCGCCGGTCTCGTACTGCCCGCGCTGGTCGACGGCCACCACCCGGTAGCCGGACTTGGCCAGCGGTTCGAGCAGCGCGATGAAGTCCTCCTTGCTGCCGGTGAACCCGGGCACCAGCAGCGCCGTCCCCCGTGGCTGTCCGGGCGCGGCGGCCTCGTGCGCCGCGAACACCCCTCGGGAGGTCTCCACGGAGCGTGCGTGGGCGAGTCCGGGCAACTGGAGGAAGGGCGGCGAACTCATGGGGCAGAGGCTACGCGAAGCGCCCCCCGGCACGGGTGGAGTGCCTGTTAACACCGGACACCGAACGGCCGGACCTTCCCGCGGTGGGGAGATCCGGCCGTTCAGTGGCTGTTCGCCTCGGGCCCTGGCGGGCCGCCGTCAGGCCCTCTCGGGCCCCCGCCGCGACCCGCTCACACCTCGGCGGCCGTCGCCGCGTCCGAGGAGCCGGTGCCACGACGGGTACGGCGCCTGCGGCGGGGAGCCCTGGCCTCCTCGGCGGCGGACGGGTCCGCGGTGCCGGCGTCGGCCTGGGCGTCCGGGGTCTGCTCGGCCGCGGCCTGTGCCTTCACCGTGCTGCCACCGCGGGTGCGGCGGCGGGCGCGGGGGGCCTTGGGCTCGTCCGGCTCCTCGGAGGCAGGGGAGCCCGTGGGTGCCGACTCGACGGACGGGGCCTCGGTGGCCTCGGCCGTGGGAACGACGGTGCCGTCCGCGGGCACACCGCCGCGGGTGCGGCGGCGCTGCCGGTTGCGCTTGGGGCGGGCGCTGTCCGCGGTCTTCTCGGCCGGGGCGGAGCCGCCACCGCGCTTGCGGCCGCGGCCACCGGTCTCGCCGAGGTCCTCGACCTCCTCCGCGTCCAGACCCGCACGGGTGCGGTCCGCGCGGGGGAGTATCCCCTTGGTGCCCTCGGGGATCCGCAGGAGCTCGAAGAGGTGCGCGGAGGTGGAGTAGGTCTCCTCGGGCTCGTTGAAGCTGAGCTCCAGCGCCTTGTTGATCAGCTGCCAGCGGGGGATGTCGTCCCAGTCGACCAGCGTGATCGCGGTACCCGAGGCCCCGGCGCGGCCGGTGCGGCCGATCCGGTGCAGGTACGTTTTCTCGTCCTCGGGCGTCTGGTAGTTGATGACGTGCGTGACGCCCTCGACGTCGATGCCGCGAGCGGCGACGTCGGTGCACACCAGCACGTCCACCTTGCCGTTGCGGAACGCGCGCAGGGCCTGCTCGCGCGCTCCCTGGCCCAGGTCGCCGTGGACGGCGCCGGAGGCGAAGCCGCGCTGCGCCAGCTGGTCGGCCACGTCGGCGGCCGTGCGCTTGGTGCGGCAGAAGATCATGGCGAGGCCGCGGCCCTCCGCCTGGAGGATGCGGGCCACCAGCTCCACCTTGTCGAGCGAGTGCGCCCGGAAGACGTGCTGCGTGGTGTTCGCCACAGTGGCGCCCTCGTCGTCCGGCGCGGTGGCGCGGATGTGCGTGGGCTGCGACATGTAGCGGCGGGCGAGGGAGATGACCTGGCCCGGCATGGTCGCGGAGAACAGCATGGTCTGGCGCTTGGCCGGGAGCAGCTGGATGATCTTCTCGACGTCGGGCAGGAAGCCCAGGTCGAGCATCTCGTCGGCCTCGTCGAGGACGAGCGACTTCACCGTGGACAGGCGCAGCTTCTTCTGGCCGGCCAGGTCGAGCAGGCGGCCGGGGGTGCCGACGACCACGTCGACGCCCTTCTTCAGCGCCTCGACCTGGGGCTCGTAGGCGCGGCCGCCGTAAATGGCGAGAACCCGCACGTTGCGCACCTTGCCCGCGGTCAGCAGGTCATTGGTCACCTGCTGGCACAGCTCGCGGGTCGGCACCACGACGAGGGCCTGCGGGGTGTCGGTGAGCTGCTCGGCCGACGCGCGGCCCGCCTCGACGTCGGCGGGGACCGTCACACGCTCGAGGAGCGGGAGGCCGAAGCCCAGTGTCTTGCCGGTGCCGGTCTTGGCCTGGCCGATGACGTCGCTGCCGCTGAGGGCGACGGGGAGGGTCATCTCCTGGATGGGAAAGGGACTGGTGATGCCGACGGCCTCGAGGGCCTCGGCGGTCTCGGGGAGGATCCCCAAGTCTCTGAACGTAGTCAGGATGCTATGCCTCTTCTGTGAGACGCGGCATGCGTAGCGGCGAGGGGGGTCAGGCACCCGTCGTCGGGTACTGACCGCGCGCCGGGCACGGGCCTCATCCAGCTGTGTGCCGGAACATCGGGCCTCGCGCCGCGCGGCGCCGGCCTCATGTGCCACCGGCGTCAGCCGGAGGTGTCACAGGGCACGGCCCTCGCGATGCCGCGAGCGGGCCCCTCCTGCCCGTTGGCGGGAGGGCGGTCGGTCCGGAGCCGATCGGGCCACCGACCGGGCATCCGCATTCATGCGATCACCCGCCGAATCCGGCGGGCTTCTTTACCACTGTACCCCGGCTTGGCGCATCTGCACCCGATCAAGTTTCGCCACCCCCTGCTCACGGGCTTGTGCGGGGTGGTTCCCCGGGGGTTCCGGCGCACTACAGTGCGCTGCATGGACACGCCTCAGGAGAACGCCGACTCGATCACCTCCCTGGACTGGGAGAAGGCCGCCGCCGACCCGCAGTACCGGGCCGCCGTCGTGGACCTGCTCGGCGCGCTGGCCTACGGAGAGCTGGCCGCGTTCGAGCGTCTTGCGGAGGATGCCAAGCTCGCCCCCACGCTGGACGACAAGGCCGCGCTCGCGGCGATGGCGTCGGCGGAGTTCCACCACTTCGCGCAGCTGCGGGACCGGCTCGCCGCGGTCGGTGCCGAGCCGACCGAGGCCATGCAGCCGTTCGCCGCGGCGCTGGAGGAGTTCCACCGGCAGACCGCCCCCTCCGACTGGCTCGAGGGGCTGGTCAAGGCATATGTGGGCGATGCCATCGCCAGTGACTTCTACCGAGAGGTCGCCGCGCGCCTGGACACCGACACCCGGGCGCTCGTCCTCGCGGTGCTCGACGACACCGGGCATGCCTCGTTCGCCGTGGAGAAGGTGCGGGCCGCCATCGAGGCCGAGCCGAGGGTCGGCGGCCGGCTGGCGCTGTGGGCGCGGCGGCTGATGGGTGAGGCGCTCAGCCAGGCGCAGCGGGTGGTGGCGGACCGTGACGCGCTGTCCACGATGCTCGTGGGCGGGGTGGCGGGAGGATTCGACCTCGCGGAGGTGGGCCGGATGTTCACCCGGATCACCGAGGCGCACACCAAGCGGATGGCGGCTCTCGGCCTGGCGGCCTGATCCCCGGCTCCCCGGAGGTGCCCTTCTCCCGGCGTCCCCTTCTCTTTTCTTTCTCTCTCGTTCTTTCTCTCGTTTTCTCTCGGGGTCCGCTTCCCTCGAGATCCATGCCTCCCGGGCGCTGTGTCTCCCGAGGGGCATGGGGGGCTGTGTCCCGGAGTCCCCGGGGTGTCCCGGAGTCCCCGGGGTGTCCCGGGATCTGCCGGGTCCACGTATTCCGAGGTCCTACGAGTCCTTCAGGCGCGAGCGGGGCCCGCGCCCGCTGGCGGGCGGGCGCGGCCCTTGGGCTTGATCAGCAGTGTGACGAGGGCGACAGAGACGGCCGCGGCGAGGGCGAAGGTGATCGGGGCGTGGCCTGCCCCGAAGACGGTCCTGGCCACCCAGCCGCCCAGCAGCGCGGCACAGGCGCCCGTCCCCGACACCAGGAGCGGGGACGGCAGCCGGTCGGCCAGCGCGCGCGTCGCGCCGAACGCGACGGCGATGCCGATCACGGCGAAGCCGATGGTCTCCAGCAGCATGGCCACTCTCCCGCGGGCGGATCAAAACGGTCGTACCGGTACTACCCCCGCGCGACGCCGAGTACGCCCGGCATCGGATGAACAGCCTGTTCCCCCACGGCGAACGGCGCCCGTCCCCGGTGTTGACCGGAGGCGGACGCCGTCCCACATCCTCGTGACTCGCCCCTGTACGGATCGCCGCGGGATCGCACGCGGGCCGCAGCCCTGGACGGAGCTGGAGGCCCTGGAGCTAGAGCGCGCCGAAGCCGACCTTGCGGACGGCCTGCTCGCCGATCTCGACGTAGGCGAGGCGGTCGGACGGGACAAGGATGCGTCGCCCGTGCTCGTCGACCAGGGTGAGCAGTCTCGTGGTCCCACCGAGAGCATCGGCGACGGCACGCTCGATCTCCTCGGCAGACTGCGAGCTCTCGAGAGCGATCTCGCGCGGCGCGTGCTGCACGCCGATCTTGACCTCCACGGCTATGTCCCTCCGACGGTCAGTGGATGCGCACCGTTGCGCGCCGTACGGGGGAAAGACTAACTGTGACCGGCGACGTCCGTGCTCGCGGTGTGTACGCCGGTAGCGAAGCCGCGGTCCCGTGCCGGGGCGGTTCGCCGACCGGCCCGGCTCAGTGCCCCGAGCCCGGCTCAGTGCCCCGGGTCGGCGTTGTGCCCCGGGTCGGCGTTGTGGAGCGGGTCGGCGTTGTGGAGCGGGTCGGCGTTGTGGAGCGGGAAGCCGGCGATACCGCGCCAGGACAGCGACGAGATCAGCTTGGCCGCGGCGTCCCGGGGGAGCTTGCCCTCGCGAGAGAGCCAGTACCGGGCGGTGATCTGCGCCATGCCGCACAGACCGGTCGCCAGCAGCATCGACTCCTCGGCCGGGAGGTCGGTGTCCTCGGCGATGACCTCGCTGACCGCCTCCGCGCACTCGACGCTGACCCGGTCGACGCGCTCGCGCACCGCGGGCTCATTGGTCAGGTCGGACTCGAAGACGAGCCGGAAGGCGCCGCCCTCGTTCTCCACGTAGGCGAAGTACGCCTCCATGGTCGCCGCGACCCGCAGCTTGTTGTCCGTGGTGGACGCGAGGGCCCCGCGCACCGCCTGGAGGAGGGCCTCGCAGTGCTGGTCGAGCAGGGCGAGGTAGAGGTCCAGCTTTCCGGGGAAGTGCTGGTACAGCACCGGCTTGCTGACGCCCGCGCGCTCCGCGATGTCGTCCATCGCCGCGGAGTGGTACCCCTGGGCGACGAACACTTCCTGGGCGGCGCCGAGAAGCTGGTTGCGGCGCGCACGGCGTGGCAGGCGCGTGCCGCGCGGGCGCGCCTCGGTGTCCTCTATGGCCGTCACGCCGCCTCCTAGGGGAAATTCGCTGAACCGCGAGCTCTACGTGCTCTGGGCGCCATCGTACTTTTGGGTAACCGCAGTGTGGGAAGCGCGGGCGCAGAATCTCACGTGGTGGAACTTGTTGGAAGCGGACAAATCTGCCGCAACCCCCTCAGCCCCGGTACTCCTCGTCGTCCAGATCCACCACGCGGTGCTGGTCCGCGGCGTCCGCGGGATCCGCCTCGGTCGTCTCGTCGATCGCGAGCGGCTCGTCGCCATGCGGGAAAATCTCCAGGTGCTGCTCGGCGGCATCGGCCTCGGGCGCCTCGATGCCGACCTCCACGAGCTCGATCTCGTCCTCGAACGCCTCCGGCTCGGTCGGGTCCGTGATGTCGGACATGGTCTGCCTCCCGTGTCGGCGACGTACGTGGGCCGTGGTGCCCTCTTTGAGCGTAGGACGATTGAGCGTAGGACGATGCTGCCCCGGCCGACGGGGTGCCACACGCCCCTTTCTCGCCCGATCCGTCCCGTTCCGTGACGCCATGGCCCGAGGCTGTGAGTGCGAACACACGGACACTCATCTATATCGTCTCGTAACATTGGCCCCGCAGCACCCGCGTGGTGATCGTTCCACTTCGATCGGAGTCACATGAATTCCGATCGGACCCGATCAGAGTTCGAGGAGATGGTCCGACTCATGGCTTCGACCGAATCGCCGACCGAGGCGCACGGTTCGACAGCTCCGGTGGACACTCCGACCACGCTCGCCGACGACCCCGCGGCGCCGCAGAGCCTGACCATGGTTCCGGTGCCGGGTGCCACCCTCGCGGTGCGGGCGCAGCGGCCGAGCCGGGAGGGGCTGGAGCCCGCGCTGTTCGTGCACGGTCTCGGCGGGTCCTCGTTGAACTGGCTGCCGCTGATGGAGTTGCTCAAGGACCGCGTCGACGGCGAGGCGGTCGACCTGCCGGGCTTCGGCCACTCCCCGCCGCCGGACGACAGCGACTACACGCCCGAGGGTCTGGCCGGGGCCGCCATCCGCTACATGGAGGCCTCCGGGCGTGGCCCCGTCCACCTGTTCGGCAACTCCCTCGGCGGAGCCGTCACCGTCAGGATCGCGGCCACCAGGCCCGATCTGGTCCGCACTCTCACCCTGATCTCGCCAGCCCTGCCCGAGCTCCCTCCGAAGCGCTCGGCCCTGCCGACGGCGCTGGTCGGTCTTCCGGGTGTGCCGGCGCTCTTCGTCCGCGCGACACGCGGGTGGTCGGCCGAACGGCGCGTAAGAGTGACGATCGAGACCTGCTACGGCGACCCGTCGAAGGTCACCGAGCAGGAGCTGGCCGCCGCTGCGCGGGAGTACCAAAGGCGGGTTGAGCTGCCCTATTTCTGGGATGTGATGGCCCGTTCGATGCGCGGGGTCGTCACCTCGTACCTCGCCGCAGGGCGTGACTCGCTATGGCGACAGGCCGAACAGATTAAAGTGCCGGTTCTTCTCATTTATGGAGTTCGTGACAAACTCGTCTCATATCGCATGGCTCGGCGCGCTTGCGCCGTCTTCAGCGACGCACGGCTTCTGGTTCTGCCGGACTCCGGGCACGTGGCGATGCTTGAGCACCCCGAAGTGGTGTCCCGCGGAGTCAGGGAACTACTGGGGGCCGACGACCTCAAACCTAGTTCGGGCAGGAGTTGAGAGCGCGCCGTGGGACGTCACAGTGCTCCTAGTCGTGGCCGGGGCGAGCAGTCCGGCGGCGAGCGTGCCGGGCGAGCCTCCGGCCGGGGATCCCGCCGTGAGCCCGTCGTCGACGACGGCTCCGGTCCATCCCACCCACCCCGCTCCTCCCACGGGACGTCAGAGACGTCCGAGCACAGCCGCGCCGACGACGTCGGTGACCTACCCGGCCATCCGCAGCACATCGAGGGCACGGCCGCCGGTGCCGTTCGGCGCCCGGCCGGCCCGTACGGCGCGTACGGGCCGTACGGCCAGGCGGCCTCACCGGTAGCCACCGAACGGACGTACCGTCAGGCCCGTCCCGTCCCCTCCCACCAGGGGGGCTTCGGCCCGCGCAGCGAGGACGTCGCCTTGTTCGACGGCTCGGGCCCGCCGGCCGGCGCGGGCTTCGACGCCTCGGGCACTCCTGCGGGCGCGGCCGGGTCCTTCGCCACCGCGGCGGACGGCGGGCCCCCGTCCCGCGACCGCCGCACGGACCGCGAGGACCGCGAGAACCGGCCCTCCGGCGCCCCGCGCAAGCGCGCGCTCGGCGGAGTGGCCGCCGCGGCCGTGGTCACCGCCCTCGCCGTCGTGGTCACGGGCCAGTTCACCGGGGGCGGTGCCAAGAGCGGCGAGGCGGTCGCCAGCGGGCAGGTGCAGCGCGACGACAGCAAGACCTCCCGTTCCCAGGACCGGCCCACACCGTCCAACGCCCCCATCGGCAACGGCGGGCCGCCGACACTGCACGACCGGCTCAGGGTCAGGTTCCCCCTCGCCGACACGGTCACCCTGAGCGGCCAGTTCGCCAGGATCGGCGGCTCGGCGAAGGCGCCGGGCACCACCGGCCGCCTGTTCCGCTACCGCGTCGACGTCGAGCGCGACCTCCCCCTGGACGGGACCCTGTTCGCCGACTTCGTGCAGGAGACCCTCAACGACCCCCGCAGCTGGGGCCACGGCGGAACGATGCGCTTCGAGCGCGTCTCCAAGGGCCCGGCCGACTTCGTGGTCACGCTGGCCAGCCCCGGGACCACGGACGCCTGGTGCGCCAAGTCCGGCCTCGACACCAGTATCGACCACGTCAGCTGCGACTCGGCGAGTACCCAGCGCGTGATGATCAACGCCTTCCGCTGGGCCCAGGGCGCACAGACCTTCGGCAATGACATGCTGGGCTACCGCCAGATGCTCATCAACCACGAGGTGGGCCACCGGCTCGGCCACGGCCACGAGGGCTGCCCGGCCAACGGCGCGCTCGCCCCGGTCATGATGCAGCAGACCAAGTTCCTCACCACGGGCAGCGCCACCTGCCGGCCCAACTCCTGGCCCTTCCCGAAGGGTTGATCCCCGAGGGCTGATCCACAAGGGTCGATACACAAGCGGTCCCCGAGGGTTCGTCACCGCGGCCATGCCTGTGACCTGCGCTGTTTTGACATCGGGCGGGAGTTCGGTCAGAGTTCTGGGCATGTCGCACCGTCACACCGCCGAGCGCGCGGCCATCGAGCTGGCGCTGATCGGTGTGGCCGTGCACAGTGTGTCCGACATCCTCTGTCGCTGACGCCTGCCCGGCGCGACCAGCCGCCTCACCGAGCGTTTCCCGGTGAGGCCGTGCGCCCGGGCACTTCTCCCGCCGCAGGCGCAGCGCACACCCGCTCCCTCCCCGTGACGGCACCCTGGCAACGGCCCACCCCCGGCAAACGGCCCACCGGCAACTGCCACCCCGCAACGGCCGCTCCCGGTGCCGGGGGCTTGCGTCACGAAAGCCCCGACGGAGGACCGTCGCTCGCTGCTGCCTGCGCTCCACCCCGTTCGCAGCAATCGAGAGGCCTTCTTCCGATGCGTCAACTGTCCGTCATATCGCGCCGCTTGGCAGCGGCATCCGTCGGCCTGGCCCTGGCAGCGGGTGCCGCCGCGTGCGGTCCCGAGGGCGGCGACGCCGAGGGCGGCTCCTCGGACGGCAAGCCGACCAGGGGCGGCACGCTCAGCGTCCTCAACCAGCAGGCGCAGTCGGACTTCGACCCCGCCCGCCTGTACACCTCCGGGGGCGGCAATGTCCCCTCCCTGGTCTTCCGCACCCTGACCACCCGCAACCGCGAGAACGGCGCCGCGGGCTCCAAGGTCGTCCCCGACCTGGCCACCGACCTCGGCACTCCCGGCAAGAACGCCACCGTGTGGACGTACCACCTCAAGGACGGCCTGAAGTACGAGGACGGCTCGCCCATCACCTCCGGCGACATCAAGTACGGCATCGAGCGCTCGTTCGCCGCCGAGCTGTCCGGTGGCGCCCCCTACCTTCGCGACTGGCTCGTCGGCGGGGCCCGGTACCGCGGCCCCTACAAGGACAAGAAGGGACTCGACGCCATCGAGACCCCGGACGAGAAGACCATCGTCTTCCATCTGAACAAGCCCGAGGGCGAGTTCCCGTACCTCGCCACGCAGACCCAGTTCGCCCCCGTGCCCAAGGCCAAGGACAACGGCACCAAGTACGAGGAGCACCCCATCTCCTCCGGCCCGTACAAGGTCGTGAAGAACGAGGGCGACGGAGAGCATCTGGTGCTCGAGCGCAATGAGCACTGGTCGGCCGCCACCGACGACGAGCGCAAGGCCTACCCCGACCGGATCGACGTCCGCTCCGGCCTCGACGCCGCCGTCATCAACCAGCGCCTGTCCACCGGCAGCGGCAAGGACGCGGCCGCCGTCACCACCGACACCAACCTCGGCCCCGCCGAGCTCGCCCAGGTCGTCGGCGGTGACGCCCAGCTGAAGAAGCGCGTGGGCACCGGCCACTTCGGCTACACCGACTACATCGCGTTCAACCCGAAGGTGAAGCCCTTCGACAACCCGAAGGTGCGCCAGGCCATCGCCTACGCGGTCGACCGCACCACGGCGGTCAACGCGGTCGGCGGCTCCTCGCTCGCCGAGCCCGCCACCACGTACCTGCCCGAGCAGGCGTCGTTCGGCCACACGCCCTACGACCACTTCCCGGCGGGCAGGAAGGGCAACGCGGCAAAGGCCGGGGAACTGCTGAAGGAGGCCGGGTACAAGGACGGCCGGCTGACCGTGACCCTCACCCACGACACCACCAAGCAGGACGAGCAGGGGCCCGAGGTCGCCACCGCCGTGCAGGACGCGCTCAAGCGGGCCGGGATCACGGTGAGGCTCAACGGCCTGGAGCACAACGACTTCTCCGACAGGATCCACTCGGTCGGGACCGAGCCGGGCCTCTTCCTCACCGGCTGGGGCGCCGACTGGCCCTCCGGCGGCCCGTTCCTCGCCCCCATCTTCGACGGGCGCCAGATCGTCGAGGACGGCTACAACTTCAACAGCGGCCTGCTGAACGACCCGGCGGTCAACAAGGAGATCGACGAGATCAACAAGCTGACCGACCTCAAGGCCGCCGCCAAGCGCTGGGGTGCCCTGGACAAGAGGATCGGTGAGCGGGCCCTGACCGTCCCGCTCTTCCACCCCGTCTACAAGCGGCTTGTCGGCAAGGACATCAAGAATGTCGTGATCAGCGACTGGACCGGCGTCCTCGACGTCTCCCAGGTCGCCGTCAGGTGAGCGCCGACACCCTCGTCGCCGACGAGGCGGGGCCGGCCGTTGCCGCGGCCGTCCCCGCCTCGGGGGCCCGGCACGTCTGGCGGCGCCTGCGGGCCCGGCGCGGCACGGTCGCCGCCGCCGCCGTCATCGCCCTGCTCACGCTGACGGCGTGGGCCGCCCCGGCGCTCACCGCACTGGAGGGCCAGGACCCCGACGCCTACCACGACACCCTGGTCGACTCCGCGGCCGGCGGAGTGCCCAAGGGCTCGTTCGGCGGGGTGAGCACGGACCACTGGCTCGGTGTGGAGCCAGGCACCGGACGTGATCTGTTCGCCCGGCTGATCACCGGCGCGAGGGTCTCGCTGAGCGTCGCCGTCGGCGCGACCCTCGTCCAGGTGCTCATCGGGGTGGCCGTCGGCCTGCTGGCCGGGCTCGGACCCCGCCGTGTGGACAGCCTGCTCAGCCGCGCCACCGACGTCATGCTCGCCCTGCCGCACCTGGTGTTCGCCATCGCGCTGCTCGCGGTCGTGCCGTCGGGCTTTCCCCGTCCGGTGCTGCTCGCCCTGGTGATCGCCCTGCTCGGCTGGGCCGGAACGTCGAAGATCGTCCGCGCCCAGACGCTCACGCTCAAAAGCCTCGACCACGTCGCCGCCGCCCGCCTCGGCGGCTCCGGGCCATGGCGGGTGGCACGGCGTGAGCTCCTGCCGTCCCTGGCCGCGCCCGTCATCACCTACGGGGCGATCCTGCTGCCCACCAACATCGTGGTCGAGGCCGGCCTGTCGTTCCTCGGCGTCGGCGTGAAGCCGCCCACCCCGTCATGGGGGCAGATGCTGTCGACGGCCACGATGTGGTTCCGCGCCGACCCGATGTACGTTCTCCTGCCCGCCGCCCTGCTGTTCGTGACGGTGCTCGCCTTCACCGTCCTCGGCGACGGGGTGCGCACCGCACTCGACCCGCGCGCCGCCTCCCGCCTGGGCGTCGGCACGTCGAAGGGAGCGGGCCGGTGACGGGCCATCTGCTGCGGCGCCTCGCCGGGATGGTGCTCGTGCTGTTCGCGCTGTCCGCCCTGGTGTACGCGCTGTTCTATCTGATGCCGGGCGACCCGGCACGGCTGGCCTGCGGGCCGCGATGCAACACGATCCAGGTCGAGTCCGTACGTGGACAACTCGGCCTCAACGACCCCGTGCCCGCCCAGTACTGGCACTTCCTCCAGGGGATCGCCGCCGGGCACGACTACAGCACCGGAACCTCCGTCCAGCACTGCGGCGCCCCGTGCTTCGGGCTGTCGTACCAGAACGACCAGCAGGTCACCGACCTCATCACCCAGCGCCTGCCCGTCACCGGCTCGCTGGCGCTGGGCGCCATGGTGATCTGGCTCCTGCTCGGCATAGGCACCGGGCTGCTGTCCGCGCTGCGGCGAGGGGGACTCACCGAGCGGGTGCTGACCCTGCTCACCCTCGCCGGGACGGCCACACCCGTCTTCATCGTCGGGCTCCTGCTGATGATGCTGTTCTGCGCCCATCTGAGGTGGCTGCCGTTCCCGACCTATGTGCCGTTCACCGAGGATCCCGAGCAGTGGGCGTGGAACCTGCTCCTGCCCTGGGTGGCGCTGGCGCTCGTCGAGTCCGCCAAATACGCCCGGCTGACCCGTAGTTCGATGCTGGAGACGCTCGCGGAGGACCACATCCGCACCTTCCGCGCCCATGGCGTGGGGGAGCGCGGGATCGTCGGACGGCACGCGCTGCGCGGCGCCCTGCCACCCGTCATCGCGCTCAGCGCCCTGGACTTCGGGACGATGTTCGGCGGCGCGGTGCTCACCGAGTCGATGTTCGGGCTGCCCGGGGTGGGCCAGTTGCTGGTGCGTTCGGTGAAGGCCGTGGACCTGCCGGTCGTGGTCGCCCTGGTGCTCGTCACCGGATTCTTCGTGGTGGTGGCCAACGCCCTCGCGGACGTGCTCTACGCGGTGGCCGACCGACGGGTGGTGCTGACATGACGGGCGCCGGTACGACGGGCGCCCTGGTGGAGGTCGACGGCCTCACCATCGACTTCCCCACGCAGAGCGGCACCGTCCGGGCCGTCGACGGGCTCGGCTTCACCCTGGAGAAGGGCAAGGCGCTCGGCCTGGTCGGGGAGTCCGGCTCCGGCAAGAGCGCCACCGCCTTCTCCCTGCTGGGACTGCACCGCGGAACGGGCGCCGAGCTCACCGGCTCCGTGCGGGTGGCGGGCACCGATGTGCTCAACGCGCCCGACGCCGAGCTGCGGCGGCTGCGCGGTGCGCGGGCCGCGCTCGTCTTCCAGGACCCGCTCTCCTCGCTCGACCCCTACTACGCCGTCGGCGACCAGATTGCCGAGGTGTACCGGGTGCACACCGGCGCCTCCCGCAAGGCGGCCCGGCGGCGGGCCGTGGAGTCGCTGGACCGGGTCGGTATCCCCGACGCCGCGCGGCGGGCCCGGGCACGGCCGCACGAGTTCTCCGGCGGGATGCGCCAGCGCGCGCTCATCGCGATGGCGCTGTCCTGCTCGCCGGACCTGCTGGTCGCGGACGAGCCGACGACCGCCCTGGATGTGACGGTGCAGGCGCAGATCCTGGACCTCCTGCACGAGTTGCGCACCGAGACGGGGATGGCGCTCCTGCTCGTCACCCATGACCTGGGTGTGGTGGCCGGGAGCGTGGACGACGTGCTGGTCATGCGGGAGGGCCGGGAGGTGGAACGAGGACCGGTGGACCGCGTCCTCGGCGCACCCGGGCGGCCGTACACCCGGGAACTGCTCGGCGCCGTGCCCCGGCTGGAGGCCCCCGGGCCGCCCAGGACCGTCTCCGATCCCGAGATCCTTGTCTCGGTGGACGGACTCGGCCGCGATTTCGGGCGCCGGGGCTCGCGGGTGCGCGCGGTCGAGGACGTCTCGCTGGAGATCAGGCGCGGCGAGACGCTGGGCGTCGTGGGGGAGTCGGGCAGCGGGAAGACCACGCTGGGCCGGATGCTCGTGCGCCTGCTGGAACCCACGTCCGGTCGTCTGGTCCTCGACGGGCGCGACATCACCCGGCTGAGCGAACGGCGGTTGCGTCCGTTCCGCCGGGAGATGCAGATGGTCTTCCAGGACCCGGCCTCCTCGCTCAACCCCCGGCGCTGCATCGGTGAGTCGATCGCCGACCCGCTGCGGGCCGAGGGCGCACTGACCGAGCGGGAGATCGTGGCACGGGCGCGGGAGTTGCTGGAGCGGGTGGGGCTCGACCCCGACTGGTACGAGCGCCATCCCCACGAGTTCTCCGGAGGGCAGCGCCAACGCGTCGGCATCGCACGGGCGTTGGCGCCCAAGCCCCGGCTGCTGGTGTGCGACGAGCCGGTCTCCGCCCTCGATGTCACCACGCAGGCGCAGGTGATGCGGCTGCTCGGCGAACTGCGCGAGGAGTTCGGGCTCACCCTGGTGTTCATCGCGCACGACCTCGCGGTGGTGCGCCAGGTCAGCGACCGGGTGGCGGTGATGCGGCAGGGCCGGGTCGTCGAACAGGGCGCGGCCGACGCGGTGTACGACTCGCCGCGGCACCCGTACACCAAGGGGCTGCTGGCGGCCGTCCCCGTGCTGGACCCGCGGGAGTCCGCGGCGCGCAGGCGGGCCCGCCGAGCCCTGGCCGCGAACTAACGGATGATCGCCGGGAAGGTTACGGGCTTTCACCCCTTCTGATGGCGCGGTGGACAACCGTCCGTCGCGCCATCGGTGTGCGGGCCTAACGTCGTGCGGGACCCGATCCGTTGGCCCGATCGTCCACTGGCCCGACTGTCCACGAGGGAGATGCCGCCGTGCGCATCACACTGATCACGGAACGTGGCTATCCGTATGCGAGCAGTGGCCCCGGCGCCTGGTGCGACCGGCTGGTCCGCGCAATGCCCGGCCATGACTTCGAGGTCTACACCCTGGGCTGGGGGCCCGGTGAGAGGGACGAGGGCCGGCTGCCCGCGAATGTGCGCGGTGTGCGGACGCAGGCGCTGGGGGGCCCGGCGCACGGCGGGACCGCGGTGGGAGGCCGACGGGCGCGTGAACACCTCGCGCACTACCGGGAGTTGCTGGGGGCGCTGACCGCCGGGGACGCCGTGGAGGGTTCGTCCCGCGTGGCGGACCGTTTCGCCTCGGGGCTGTACGGACTGGCCGAACTCGCCCGCGAACGGGGGCCCCTGGGACCCTTCCTGCGCTCCGAGGAGGCACTGCGGGCGCTGGAGGAGCGGTGCGGGGCGGCGGGCGCGCCCGCCGCGGTCGCCACCGCGGGAGTCTGCGACCTCATAGCGGCCACGGAACTGCTGGAGCGCAGGCTCCGGCCGCTGTCCGCGCCCTGGTACGACGAGGACGGGCTGGCGGGGGCCGATCTGTGCCATGCCGCCTCGGGTGGCCTGGCGGGGCTGCCGGGGCTCGTGGCCAAACGCTTCTTCGGCACCCCGCTGCTGGTCACCGAGTACGGCATCCAGCTGCGCGACGCGTATGTCGCGGGGCGCGGCCACGGCACGGCGGCACCCGTGCGGGCGCTGCTGTCGGCGTTCCACCGGCTGCTGGCGGGCGAGATCTACCGCCGGGCGGACCTGACCACGCCGGGCAATACGCACAACCGGCGTTGGCAGGAACGATGCGGTGCCGACCGTTCCCGCATCCGGACCGTGTACCCGGGCATCGACGCCTCCCGGCTGGCCCCGGCCGGGGACGAGCCCGAGGACCCGACGCTGGTGTGGGTCGGCCGCCTGGAACCCGCCAAGGACATCGCCGCGCTGCTGCACGCCTTCACCGGGGTGCGGCAGCAACTGCCGCACGCGAAGCTGCGGATCATCGGCCCGGTGCGGCGCGGCAGCGAGCCCTACCTGGCCCACTGCCGGACGCTGGCGGCGCAGCTCTTCCCCGACGAGGCGCAGGACACCCGCAGCGTCGGCGAGAGCCCGGTGACCTTCGAGGACATCGGTACGCCCGAGGTCCCGACGATCCGCGACGCGTACGCGGCCGGGAGCGTGGTGGTGCTCTCCAGCATCGTGGAGGGCTTCCCGGGGACGCTGGTCGAGGCGATGTTCTGCGGCCGGGCGACGGTGTCGACCGACGCGGGCGCCGTGCGCGAGGTCATCGGCGGCACCGGCCTGGTGGTCCCGCCACGCAACCCGAAGGCGCTGGCGGCGGCATGCCTCGATCTGCTGGAGGACCGGGAACGCCGGGACCGGCTGGGAGCTGCGGCGAGAGCGAGGGCCCAGGAACTGTTCGCCGTGGAACGGACGGTCGAGGCGTTCCGGGAGATCTACCTGGACCTGGTCTCGCACTGCCCGGCCCGCCCGGCCCCCAGTGCCGAGTCCCCTTTCACCCGCCCTGCGCAGCCCCACGTCCCAGGAAGGTGGACCTCGGGCAAGGCCGACCGACACGCCCCGAGGTGGGCCGGCGAAGCCGCGGCGCAGGGCGGGGCGTTCGAGCCCGCCGAGCTGCTGGACGACGGCACCCACGAGGCTCCGGCGGCGCCCGGACTCCTGGACCGCAGCGACCTCCTGGAGGACCGCGCCGCTCTCGGGGCGCACGACCGGTCGCAGGACCACGTACACCACGCCGACCGGGAGCCGGTCGAGGGCCGTGCGCGCCGTGATGAAGGTGCGGCGCTCGCAGGCCGCGAGGCCCTGGAGCACGGCGAGCCCTTCGAGGAGCCCGAGCACTGGACGGACGGCGCCCACTTCGTGGACCACGGGAGCCTCGCGGACGAGCCCTACGAGGAGCGGGCCCCCCTCACGGACGGTCCGGCCCTCGTGGACCGCGAGACGCTCCCGCGGCCCGAAGCGCTCGACGAGTGCCGGCCGCTCGGCGTCGGGGCTTCGGAGGTGCGGTCTTGAGCGCGACTCAGGCTTCTCGCCGTCGGGGCCCCGCCGATCCCGTGCGGGTTCTCATGCACCGCCATCGTGAGCTGTGCGCTCGGGCCACCCATCCCCTGGAGATCGCGGCCGGGCTCGAGGCCCACGGCATCACCGACCGGGTGGCCTGGGACTTTCGGCACCGGGATGTGTTCTCGCTCGCCGAGGAGCTCTACGCCCGGGTGCCCAGGGAACGCGCGCCCGGCCACGAGCACCGCGCTGCTGAACCCCAGCGCACCGCCGTCATGCCACTCGTCCATCTCCTGCCCGGGCTCTGCTGCCTCACCGGCGCGGTGACCATGCGGCTGCGCCCGGCCGATGAGCTCGTGGCCGGGGTCCTCACCGCCGTGGCCGCCGGGTCGGCGCTTCTGCTCTGCCTGCGCCGGGGGCCGCTGCACCGCGGCGCGGCGCTCTCGTCGCCCGGCCAGTGGCTGTGGACTCTCTGGCTGGCGGCGTTCTCGCTGCTCGGCGAGCGCGCGTTGGCCATCGGCCTGTCCGGTCGGCCGCCCACCCACCTCCAAGCCCTCCATCCCGACCCGGCCGCCGTCGCCCGGACCACCGCCCTGGCCTTCGCCGTCCTGCCCGCCGCCTGGTGCGCGGCGTGGTTCGCCCGCAAGGCCCGGTCCCGCCTCGCACCCGCGCCCAGCCTGCGCGAGTTCGCCGCCGCCGTGCGCCCTCTCGTCGCGGGCGCGGTCCTGCTCTTCCTGCCCTGCCTTCTCGGGCTGCTCGCCGCCGCCGACCTGCTCGCCACCGGACGCGCCGACCCGGCCGGGATCGCCGCCTCGGCCGCCCTGGGGCTGCTGTTCTTCCTCGCCCGCCTGCTCACCGTGCACGGCCACCCGGCCGCCGCGGGCCTGGGCTGCGCCCTCGCCTGCGCCCTGCAGGCGGCGGCCCTCGCCCTCGCCGCCGCGAGCGCCGCCCTCACCCATCCCCACGAGGGACTGCTCGCCACCCACCCCGGCGCCGTCCAGGGCCTGACCTGCTCGGCCGCCGCCCTCGCGCTGCTCGCCCACGGCTTCCGCGCCCTCGGTCGTGCCTCGAGCCACAGTTCACCGCTCCAACCCACTCTTCAAGATCAAAGGAACGCGACACCATGAGGGTTCTTCTCCTAGGCGCGGACGGATTCCTCGGCCGGCACGTCACCGACCGGCTGCTCGCCGACCCGGCCGTCCAGCTCACCGCACTGGGGCGCCGCGACAGCGCCGACGTCCGGTTCGACCTCTCCACCGGCAGCCCCGGCGCGCTCGCCCGCTTCATGGACGCGATCCAGCCCGGAGTCGTGATCAACTGCGCCGGAACGACCGTGGGCACCGCCCGCGACCTCGTGCGCGCCAACACCATCTCCGTGGCGACCGTCTGCGAGGCGGTCCGCCGCAGCACCTGTACCGCCAGGCTCGTACAGATCGGCTCCTCCGCCGAGTACGGGCCGTCCCCGGTCGGCTCCTCCACCGGCGAGGAAGCCCTGCCCAGGCCCAATGGCGCCTACGGAGTGAGCAAGCTGACCGCCACCGAACTCGTCCTCGGCTCCGGACTCGACGCCGTCGTCCTGCGGGTCTTCACCCCCATCGGCCCCGGCACCCCGCTGGGCACCCCGCTCGGCCGCATCGCCGACTCGCTGCGCCGGGCGATGCAGATCGGGGAGGGCGAGGTGAAGGTCGGCGGCATGTCGGTGCTGCGGGACTTCGTGGATGTCCGTGACGTGGCCCGCGCGGTGCACGCGGCTTCGCTCTCGGCGGCGCAGGGGGTGATCAACATCGGCACCGGCCACGCCGTCCGCCTGCGGGACGCGGCCTCGGCGCTGGCCAGGACGGCCGGCTTCACCGGCCGCCTGCTCGAACTCGACGAGCCCGGCGACCTCGGCCCCGACGGCGACCGGCGCCCGCTCGACGGCTGCGGGGTGTGGCAGCAGGCCGATGTGCGCACCGCCAGGGACCGGCTCGGCTGGCGGGCCCGGATCGGGATGGACGAGTCCCTGGCGGATGTGTGGATGGAGGCGGCATGCCGAGTCTGACCCCCACCCCGGACAGCGGCGGTACCCCTGGCAGACGCACCCCGGGAAACGGCCCCCCGGCGGCGGCCGGGGAAGGAGCAGCGGCGGCCCCCGGCGCCCGGGGAAGGAGCAGCGGCGGCCCCGGCGCCCCGGGAAGGGCCGGCGGCGGCCCCGGCGCCCCGGGAAGGGCCGGCGGCGGCCCCGGCGCCCCGGAAAGCGGCACCGGCGGCACCGGCGGCACCGGCCCCGGCACGCCGGGTGCCGGCCCGGCCCTCTCCCGGACCGGGCGCAGGCACCTTCCCGTTCCCCGGCGCGCGGGCGTCCCCCTCGACCGGCTCGGGCTCGGCGTGCTCGCCTACGCCCATCCCCTCTTCGCCCCCGGCGAGTGGGCGGAGCTGACCCGCCCCGGCACCCCGTTGCACTGGGTCGTGATCAATGTCCACCGGGGGCCGGGCGTCCGCCCCGACCCGCTCTTCCTCGACGCCGCGGCCCGGCTGCGTGAGGCGGGGGTGCGGCTGCTCGGCCTGCTCGACGCCGCCCGCGGCGGCCGCCGTGCGGGCGAGCTGCTGCCGGAGGCCGGCCGGTATCTGGAGTGGTACCGCGTGGACGGCTACTACCTGGACCGGGCGCCGTTGGACGGGCACGCGCTGGAGGAGTACCGGAGGACGGTGGCCAGGCTCCGCGCGCTGACCGGGCGGGCGCACATCGTCTCCGGCCATGGGGCGTACCCCGATCCCGGCTACCTGGAGGCGGCCGACCAGCTGGTGACGTTCGAGGGCCCCTGGTCGCGGTACCGGTGGGCGCAGCCGGCCGCCTGGACCGAGAACCACCCGCCGGAGCGGTTCTGCCACCTCGTGCACGGCGTCCCGAGAGCCCATATGGAGACGGCCCTGCGGCTGGCCCGGTGGCAGGGGGCGGCCACCGTCCACCTGACCGACCGGACAGGCGCGGACCCGTGGGAGGGGCTGCCGGGGTACTGGGCGCAGCAGGTGCGGTCGGTGCGTGACGGCCCGCCGCCGTGCACCGGCTGACCCTCGCGGATCGCGAGGGGCAAAGCGGGTCGAAGCGGGCAATTCGCGGACTGCCCGGGATACGGCCACCGTGTGTCTCGCTCTACGGACCCTGTGTCTCGGAATGCCGACGGCCGTGGCACTGTTACGGGGAAGAGAAAACGTACTTCCACCGACCAACGGAGTCCCCGTGTCGCTGCCACCCCTGGTCGAGCCTGCTGCAGAGCTCACTGTCGACGAGGTCCGCAGGTACTCCCGCCACCTCATCATCCCCGATGTGGGGATGGACGGGCAGAAGCGCCTGAAGAACGCCAAGGTGCTGTGTGTGGGCGCCGGCGGCCTCGGATCGCCCGCGTTGATGTACCTGGCCGCGGCCGGCGTCGGCACCCTCGGCATCGTGGAGTTCGACGAGGTCGACGAGTCGAACCTGCAGCGCCAGATCATCCACAGCCAGGCGGACATCGGCCGCTCGAAGGCCGAGTCGGCCCGCGACTCCGTTCTCGGGATCAACCCCTACGTGAACGTCGTCCTCCACGAGGAGCGCCTCGAGGCCGACAACGTCATGGAGATCTTCTCCCAGTACGACCTGATCGTGGACGGCACGGACAACTTCGCCACCCGCTACCTGGTCAACGACGCCTGCGTTCTGCTGAACAAGCCGTACGTGTGGGGTTCGATCTACCGCTTCGACGGCCAGGCGTCGGTCTTCTGGTCCGAGCACGGTCCCTGCTACCGCTGCCTGTACCCGGAGCCCCCGCCCCCGGGCATGGTCCCCTCCTGCGCCGAGGGCGGTGTGCTCGGCGTCCTGTGCGCGTCGATCGGGTCGATCCAGGTCACCGAGGCCATCAAGGTCCTCACCGGCACCGGTGAGCCCCTCGTCGGCCGTCTGATGATCTACGACGCCCTCGAGATGACCTACCGCCAGGTCAAGGTCCGCAAGGACCCCGAGTGCGCGGTCTGCGGCAAGAACCCCACGGTCACCGAGCTCATCGACTACGAGGCCTTCTGCGGTGTCGTGTCGGAGGAGGCCCAGGAGGCCGCTCGCGAGTCCACCATCACTCCCAAGCAGCTCAAGGAGTGGATGGACGCGGGAGAGAACATCGACGTCATCGACGTCCGCGAGCCCAACGAGTACGAGATCGTCAGCATCCCGGGCGCGCGGCTCGTCCCGAAGAACGAGTTCCTCATGGGCACCGCCCTGCAGGGCCTGCCGCAGGACAAGAAGATCGTCCTGCACTGCAAGACGGGTGTGCGCTCCGCCGAGGTACTCGCCGTCCTGAAGTCCGCGGGCTTCTCCGACGCCGTCCACGTCGGTGGCGGTGTGATCGGCTGGGTGAACCAGATCGAGCCCGAGAAGCCGGTCTACTAGGCGCCCGCTCCACCGGGCGTCCGCGCCGACCGCGTCCCGTAGCCATCGTTCGACAGCCATCCTGCGCCGGGCCCCGTCTCCCTCAACCCGAGGGAGACGGGGCCGCGGTGCGTCGGCGGGTCCGGCGCCGTGGCACAGGTGAGTCGCCGTGGCACAGGTGAGTCGGCGCCGAGGCACAGCGGACAGGTCCACGCCTGCACGTCTACGCGGAGAGGCCCTGCGGGGGGACAGGTCCTGCGCGGACAGGTCCACGGAAAGGACTACGCGGACAGCTCCCGCTCCAGCGGGGTGCGGAAGCGCGGGGTGATCCTGACCTCCCCCACCCAGCCGGCCAGCCGGGCGGCCTCCGCGTCGATCGCCTCCCGCGCCTCCCGCGGCACGTCCTCCAGCAGGCGGCGGACGATCTCACCGTCCGGGCGCTGGGCCCAGCCGCCCACAATGCGGCCGTTCCACCACACGGTGGGGCCGATATTGCCCGACCGGTCGAACAGGTCGGCCCGGTGCTCCTGCGGGAGGTACCAGTCGCGGTGCCGACGGCTCATCGGGGTGGGGTCCAGGCCCGGGAGCAACGCCGCCCAGGGCTCGGGCTCGGCGGTCGGCACCGTGTCACCGGGCAGGACGTAGCCGGGCCCCTCGTCCAGCCCGACCTCCTCCGCGCCCACGGCGGACAGCGCCTTGCGCACATCGGTGAGGGTCCAGCCCGTCCACCACTTCAGATCCGCGGCCGTGCCCGGACCGTGGGAGGCCAGCCAGCGGCGGACCAGATCCTCCCTGGCCGCCGTGGGCGACGGCTCCGGCAGCTCCTCCGCGAGCGCCCACTCGTACTGCCCGCTCGTCCAGCCCCCGCGCGGACGGCCGCGCACGATACGGCCGTCCATGCCCAGGACCCTCAGGATCCTCGTGGAGACGCCCTGCGGGCCTTCCTGAGCCGTGCCCGGGAAGACCACCATCCGGGTGCGCAGACGCGGCTCCCGGACGGCGAGTTCATTGGCGGTGGCCGGGCCGTGCTCCCGCAGGGCCGCGAGGGTGCCCGCCTCGACCTCGCCCAGCCACCGCTCGTCGAGGTTCGCCCACTGCGCGAGGTGCTTGACCAGCCGGGAACGCTCCCTGACGGCGGCCGCCCGCGTGGTCGAGGCATGCACGACGGGTGCCAGGTCCGCCGGAAGGACGAAGATCGTGTGGCGCATGCCGTGCATCCGCACCAGGGTCCGGTCCTCGTACAGCGCGCGCTCGACGGGGCCCGGCCCCGGCTCCCGCAGCCGTGCCCCCGCCGCCAGGAACACCGTGGCCGGGTCGGTGGCGTGCAGTGCCACGACAGCGTCGGCGACCTCCTCGGGGGTCGCCGCGCGGGCGGAGAGGGCCAGCCGGTGCCGCACGCCGAGCCGAGCCCGGCGCTCCTCGGCTCCGATTCGCCGGATCATCCCTCCTGCCCCCTGGGCCTGGTCTCCACTTCCCGCAGACCCTCCGCCGTCGCCTCCACCCGTGCCTCGGTCCGGTGCGCCCGCTCGATGTAGTCGCGGACGACCACCTCGACGGCGTCCTGCGGACTCCCGACCCCGGCCAGCACCATGACCTCGACCACCAGCTCGGCATCGAGAGAGATATTCACCTTGGGCATCGCCCCAGCATGGCGAGGCGAGGGGGCACTTGGCCACCACCTGGGATGCAGGAAGATCGCCGATCGGGAAATTCCTCGGGGCGGCGGCAACCCCGCGGTGGCCGGACGTCTGTGCCATCCGTCCGACACCCAGCCCTCGACCTTGCCGTGCCACCACCGGTCCCGCCGGGACAGTCGACGTCGTTGATCCCCCCGCCCGGCCGCGAGGTCTACGTTTGTCCGCATGGATGAACTGCTGCGCGACAGGCGCCGGGGAGTACTTGTCACACTCAAGCGCGACGGCCGCCCCCAGCTGTCGAACGTCGCCTTCGCCTACGACGACATCGGCCGCGTGATCCGTGTCTCGGTCACCGACGACCGCGCCAAGACCCGCAATCTGCGCCGGGATCCGCGCGCGAGCTTCCATGTCGCCAGTGAGGATTTCTGGTCGTATCTGGTCGCCGAGGGGACCGCCGAGCTGACGCCGGTCGCCCAGGACCCGGGCGATGCCACGGTCGACGAGCTCGTCGAGGTGTACCGGGCGATCGTGGGGGAGCACCCGGACTGGGACGAGTTCCGCCGGGCCATGGTCGCCGAGCGCCGCCTGGTGGTCCGCCTGCCCGTCGAGCACACCTATGGCAACGCGGCCGGCCGCTGAGCGCCCCCGGCGTTCCCCCCTCGGGCCTCCGCGTCCTCCGCGGCCCTACAGCGCTTCCTTGCGCTGGAGGTAGGTGAACGACAGCCAGCCCGGCAGTACCGGCAGCCAGAACGTCAGCAGCCGGAACAGCAGCACGGCGGGTGTGGCGATCTCCTTCGGCAGCCCGGCGGCGATCAGACCACCGGACAGTGCGAGCTCCACCGCGCCCACGCCGCCCGGGGTGGGCGCGGCCGAGCCGAGCGCGTTGCCCGCGAGGAAGACGAACGCGATGCTCGCGTAGCTCAGCTCCCCGCCGAACGCCCGGATGCATCCGTCCAGGCAGATCACGAACGCCACCGTCAGCAGGAGCGAGCCACCGAGCCCGGTGGCGAGCTTCGACGGGCGCTGGAGCACGTCGAGCATGCGCGGCACGACACCGGCGAACAGCGAGCGCACCCGCGTCGAGATGAACTTGCGCAGCTGCGGGACGGCGGTGACCACCAGCACGAGCACCGCGGCCGTCAGCAGGCCCGCGATCACCGTGCGCGGGGACGACAGCGACGGGGACTCCTCGGTGCCGGTGAGATAGCCGAAGGTCAGCAGCAGCAGGATGTGGAAGCCCAGACCGACCAGCTGCGACGCTCCGACGCTGGCGACCGCGAGTCCCGGCCGGACGCCGGACCGCTGGAGGTACCGGGTGTTGAGCGCCACTCCGCCGACCGCCGCCGGGGCGACCAGCTTCACGAACGAGCCGGCGACCTGCGCCAGCACCGTCCGGCCGAACGACAGCCGCTCGGGGACGAACCCGGCCAGCGCCAGCGCCGCCGCCACATAGCTCAGCGCCGAGCCGAACACGGCGACCAGCGCCCAGCCCCAGTCGGCCTCGGCGAACAGCTGGGCCGGTTTGACCTGGGAGATCTGGCCGAGGAGGAAGTAGGCGGCGAACGCGCCCGCGATCACGCTGATGAGGGTGCGCGGCCGGATGCGTTCGAGCCGGACCGGCTCCACGGGGGCCTGCGGGCGGATCAGCAGCACCTGTTGCCGGATCCGCGAGAGCAGGTCCTCCTCGCGGGCCTCCTCCAGCGCCTGGTCTATGGCCCGCTTCTCCGCCTTGCGCGCGGCCTTCCTGGCCGCCTTGCGGTCCCCTCCGGCCTTGTCGGCGGCCTCCTCACCGGTGCGGGAGGCGGCGATCACCGCTTCGCGCTCGCGCTGGGCCCGTTCCTTGTTGAGCTGCCGCAGGGTGGCCCGGGTCTCACGGCTGAGCGCGATGGGCTGCAGGAGCGGGAGCGAGTTGGCGACCGAGTCGGGGCCGAGGACGGCGGAGGCGGAGGCGACAGCCCGTTCCGGGCCGACTCGCAGGGCGAGGGTGACCAGGAACTGCGCGATGTCCATCCGCAGGACCAGGTCGCCCGCGGCGATCTCGCCCCCGCGCAGCTCGGTGAGGAACACCGCGCCGGAACGGTCGACGAGGAGTGATTCCCCGACCAGCCGCCGGTGCGCGATCCTGCGGGACTGGAGGGCCTTGACCTGCTTCCATGCCCCGGTCAGCAGTTCGTCGCCGATCTCCTCGTCGGGGATGGCGTCGAGGGAGCGGCCGCCGATGTGCTCGTAGACGAGCATCACCGCGTCGGGACCGAGTTCGGAGGTGGCGATGAGCTTGGGCGCGTTCGCTCCGGCCGCGATGGCCGCGTAGGCGAGCAGCGCCTCCTGCTCCAGCGCCTGGCGCAGGGACTGGAGGCTGCGGCGCTGGGTGATCCCGCGCAGTTGCAGGCGGCGCCACACCCGGTAGAAGAAACCGGACGCCTGGCGCTCGCGGTCCACGACCGTGACGTCGAGCGGGGCCCCCGCCTCGAGTTCGACGAGGTAGCGGCGGCCGCGCTCGTACTCGCGGTGCTCGGCGGCCTGGCTGCCCGCGCCGTCCTCGACGCGGAGGGCGCGCACCGGCGAGAAGCCGACCCGGCGCAGCCCGGCGAGGAGGGTCTGGCCCGTGGGCTGCACATTGGGGGAGCCGACGGCGTAGAGGGTGCCGTAGGCGACGGTCCAGCCGATCAGCAGGGTGAGGATGATCGAGAACGGGGTCGTGTAGCCGCCGAGCAGGACGGCGAGGGCGTCGAGGATGAGGACGAACCACAGGACGACCCGCCAGCGTGGGCGCTTCGAAAGCCCGACGGCGGTCATATAGGCGATGACCGGTGCGAGGTAGCCGTGGACCGGGTCGGTGAGTCCGAGGCTGCCGGGTGCCTGCTGGGTGAGCGCGTTGCGCACCGACTCGGGGGCGGCCTCGGCCACCCAGAGGTCGGTGGCGAGGGAGACCCCGTGCGCGAGCACGGCGGCGAGCACGCCGTCGGCGACGCGCAGGCCGTCGCGCTTGATCAGCCGCTCGATGGCGAAGGCGACGGGAACGATGAGCACGGCGATGCTGGAGGCGAACCCGGCAAAGCTGATCAGCAGGGCCGGGGCCTTCTTGGTCCCCTCGAGGATGTCGGCCTCGAGCCCGGAGGTGGTGCCCTTGGCGATCCCGGCGACGACGAGGACCAAGGCGATGCCGAGGGCCCCCATGAAGAACCGGATGAGATCGATCGGCCGGTGGACCCGAGCGGGCAGCAGCGGCTCGTCGGAGGAGACCTTCTCGGACTCGGACGGCGGGGCAGCCGGACCCGCGCCGTCGGCGCCGCCGCCCTTCTGGCCGCCACCGGACTCGCCGGATCCCTGGGCGGCGCCGGAGTCCTCGGGCGCGGCGGGCCTCCCGGAGGCCGCCCTGCCCTTCGCGCCCGCGCCCGCGCCGTCGGCGGAGCCGGGTTCCGCGGCGTCCGTCCGGCCCGCGCCCGGGTCCGGCCTCCCGGCTTCCCCGGACGCCCCGGCCTCCCCGTTCTCCCGGCGGTCCGCGGCCGCGGCCGAGTCCTGCGCGGCGGAGCGGTCCCGGCCCGTGCCGGGCTCTCGCGGCTTCCCGGCCTTCGCCGTGTCCTGCGGCTCCCCGGATGCCTCGGAGGGGCCACGGTCCCGGGCGTTCCCGGACTCGGCGGAGCCGGGGTCGCGTTCTGCGCCCGGCTGGGCGCTGCTCGGGCGTCCGGCCTCGGATTCGGGCGCGACGACATGGGCGCGGGACCCCTTCACGGTCTCCGCACCCTGGTCCGTCGTGTCATTTTGGTCTCGTATCACCAGTCACCGCCGGGACGATGGTGACATGTCGGGGGCGCCGCAGTGGGCAGCAGGGGGGATCCGGGGGGCAAGTCAGGGGGGCCGTGGGCCCGGCTTCGCGGGGTCTCGACCCGTCGTCGAGCCCGGCTCGCGCCCCGGGGAACCGCCCCTCGATGTCCTAGTGCTGCGGCAGGATGTGCCGGATGAGCGAGCACCGCGAGTACGACCCGGAGCCGGGCGAGCGGGACGGTCGGGGCACGGGCGGCGACCTGCCGGACTTCGCCGAGCGCGTACTGGACCTGACCGAGCGCATTCCGCCCGGCCGGGTGATGACCTACGGCGACATCGCCGAATACCTCGAGGAGGGCGGCCCCCGCCAGGTCGGCCGGGTGATGGCCCTGTACGGCGCGCCCGTCCCGTGGTGGCGGGTGGTGCGGGCCGACGGCCGGCTCCTGCCCGGGCACGAGCTGCGTGCGCTGGAGCGCTACCGCGAGGAGGGGACCCCGCTGCGTGAGCGGGGGCGTTCCGGCAAGGACCACCTGCCGCGCGTCGATCTGGCCCGGGCGCGCTGGGACGGCTCCCTCGGCGACTGACGTCGCTTTCGCATCTCCCACGCTTCCAGCTTCCGGCATCGCGCGGGTTCCCATGCCATCCACGTCGCCCGCACGGGGGAGAGCGGTGAGCGGCACGGCCCCGGCGACGTATCGTCGTCACCTCGGCCACACAGACCACCAGCGCCACATCCTCTCGGGACGACCCCACAGTGACCTCGCCCGCACCACCGCTCACCGGTTCCTCGCCGTACCGGCTGGTGCGCACGGCCGTCGAGGCACCGGCGCCGCCCGAGCTGGACGGGTCCCAGCGGGCCGTGGTGGAGCACGGGGCGGGCCCGCTGCTGGTCCTGGCCGGGCCCGGTACGGGGAAGTCCACGACGCTCGTCGAGGCCGTCGCGGAGCGGATCCGGCGCGGTACCTCCCCCGAGCGGATCCTCGTGCTCACCTTCAGCCGCCGGGCCGCCGTCGAGCTGCGGGACCGGATGGCGCTGCGGATGGGGGCCGCCCGGGCTCCGCAGGCCACCACGTTCCACTCCTTCTGCTACGCGCTGGTGCGCTCCCACCAGGACCCCGAGCTGTTCAGCTACCCGCTGCGGCTGCTGTCCGGCCCCGAGCAGGACGTCGTCGTCCGCGAGCTCCTCGCCGGACACGCCGAGGAGCCGGGGATCGGGGTGTCCTGGCCGGACGAGCTGAGGGCCTGCCTGACCACCCGCGGGTTCGCCGACGAGGTGCGCGCGGTGCTGGCGCGCAGCCGGGAGCTGGGACTGGACCCGAGGTCGCTGGAGGACTTCGCGACCCGTACCGGGCGGCCGGACTGGCGGGCCGCGGCGGGGTTCCTGGCCGAGTACCTGGACGTCCTGGACGCCCAGGGGGTGCTCGACTACGCCGAGCTGGTCCACCGCGCCGTCCTGCTCGCCGAGGAGCACGAGGTGGCCCTCCTCCTGCGGGAGCGCTACGAGGCCGTCTTCGTGGACGAGTACCAGGACACGGACCCGGCGCAGGTGCGGCTTCTGCGAGCGCTGGCGGGCGGGGGCCGCGACCTGGTGGCGTTCGGCGACCCGGACCAGTCGATCTACGCCTTCCGCGGCGCCGACGTCAACGGCATCCTCGGCTTCCGCCACCACTTCCCCCGAAGCGACGGAACGCCCGCCGACGTCCGGGTCCTGCGGGTGTCCCGGCGCTCGGGGGCCACGCTGCTCGCCGCCTCGCGGACCGTCGCCCGGCGGATGCCCCTGGGCAGGCTGCCCGCCGAGGCGGTCAGGGCGCACCGCGAGCTGACCGCCTCCCGCGAGGGCGGCACGGTCGAGGCGCTGACCTTCCCCACCCCCGGCACCGAGCTGGACAACATCGCCGACATCCTGCGCCGGGCCCACCTCGAGGACGGGGTGCCCTGGGGCGAGATGGCGGTCCTGGTGCGCGCGGGCGCCCGGTCCATTCCGGGGGTGCGGCGCGCGCTGACCTCGGCCGGGGTCCCGCTGGAGATCGACGGCGACGACCTGCCCCTGCGGGACGAGCCCGCCGTCGCCCCCCTCCTGCTCGCCCTGCGCGCGGCCACCGAGGACGCGCTGACGACCGAGAGCGCCATCACGCTGCTCACCTCCCCGCTCGGCGGCATGGACGCCTCCGACCTGCGCCGCCTGGGCCGGGCGCTGCGCGAGGAGGAACGGGAGGCGAACACCCTCGACTCCGGCGGTCGGCGTCCGCGTGTGGTCAGGCCCTCGGACGAGCTGATCGCCGAGGCCCTGGCCGAGCCCGAGCGGCTGGTCGCCATGGACCCCGCCCACGCCCGGGGGGCGCAGCGCCTGGGCACGCTCCTGCGCAAGGTGCGTGAACTCCTCGCGGGCGCAGGCTCCACCGAGCAGGCCCTGTGGGAGCTGTGGGACGGCACACCGTGGCCGGGGCGGCTGGAGCGGGCGGCGCGGCGCGGAGGGGCGGCCGGGCGCAACGCGGACCGGGATCTGGACGCCGTCTGCGCGCTGTTCGAGACGGCGGCCCGCGCCGAGGACCGGGCAGGGCACCGAGGAGCGGTCAACTTCCTGGAGGAGCTGGAGAAACAGGACATCGCGGCCGATGTGCTGACCACGAGGACGGTGCGGCAGGACGCCGTAAGGCTTCTGACGGCCCACCGGTCCAAGGGCCTGGAGTGGCGCCTGGTCGTGGTGGCCGGGGTGCAGGAGGGGCTGTGGCCCGACCTGCGCCGCCGGGGCTCCCTGCTGGAGGCGGACCGGATCGGGCGGGACGGCCTCGCCGAGCCCCTGAGCCCGGGGGCGCTGCTGGCCGAGGAGCGCCGGCTGTTCTACGTGGCCGCGACCCGGGCCAAGGAGCGTCTGGTGGTCACGGCGGTCAAGGCCCCGGCGGACGACGGCGACCAGCCGTCCCGTTTCCTCGCCGAGCTCGGCGTCGAGCCCGTCGACATCACCAACCGGCCGCGCCGCCCGCTGTCGGTGTCCGCGCTCGTCGCCGAGCTCCGGGCCACCACGGTGGACCCGCAGGCCTCGCCGCGGCTGCGGGCGGCGGCGGCGGAGCGTCTGGCGAAGCTGGCCGCGCTCACCGACGACGACGGCTTTCCGCTCGTTCCCTCCGCCCACCCCGACCGCTGGTGGGGGCTGGAGGAGGCCACGCAAGCTTCCGTTCCGCTCCGCGACCCCGCCCGGGCGGTGGCGCTGTCCGGCAGCTCGCTGGACCAGTTGGAGAACAAGTGCTCGCTGCAGTGGTTCCTCGGGCGCGAGGTGAGGGCGGACACCGCCTCCACCAGTGCGCAGGGCATCGGGAACGTGGTCCATGTCCTCGCCGACGAGGTGGGCTCCGGGCGCACCGCCGCCGATCTCGGGGTGCTGATGGAGCGGCTGGACTCGGTGTGGGACGCGCTGGCCTTCGACGCCCCCTGGAAGTCGGTGCAGGAGAAGGGCGCCGCCCGCGACGCGTTGGAACGGTTCCTGCGCTGGCATGTGATGGAGCGCAACCGGGTGCCCGTCGCCACCGAGCACCCCTTCGACATCACCTTCCGCTCCGGCGAGGTGGAGATCCAGATCCGCGGCAGTATGGACCGGGTCGAGCGGGACGCCGAAGGACTCGCCTACGTCGTCGACTTCAAGACGGGCACGAGCAAGCCGTCGGGGCGCGAGCTTCAGACGCATCCCCAACTGGCCGTCTACCAGATGGCCGTCCGGCAGGGCGCGGTCGACACCGTCGACGCCTTCGCCGACGGCCGCCCGCGGACCGGTGGCGCCGAACTGGTCCAACTGCGCCAGAGCCCGGCCGGGAAGGGCGCCGACCGCGAGCTGCCGCTGGTGCAGATCCAGCGCCCGCCCGACAGCGTGTGGGTCGAGGACCTGCTGGCCAAGGCGGCCGGGCGGGTGCTGTCGGAGCGGTTCGTGCCGACCACCGGTCAGCACTGCAACCACTGTGCCTTCCACCGCAGTTGCACCGCCAGGCCCGAGGGGCGTCAGCTGATCGAGTGACAGCCGGCCGCTCCCCGGAGAGCGGGATGCGAGATCGTTATCCGGCCCGCGCAACCGCGTACCGCCACCGGACGTCGTAATTCCGCGTTTGACAGGTAACGAGCACGGAGCCGTGGCGACCGGCCTTCAGCGGCGCGCGGATCAGCAACGAGGGGACATCCACATGAGCATCAAGCACACGCTCGCCGCGACCGCGGTGGTCTGTCTGGCGTTCGGCGGCGTGGCCGGATGCGGCAACAGCAGCGGCGACAGCGGCAAGGACGACGGCAAGAAGGCGGGCAGCCCGTCCGGCGACCAGGGCAGGGCGCAGGGCAAGCCGAACGGCGTGGAGAAGCTCTCCGCCCAGCAGATCTCGGAGAAGGCCAGGGCCGAGCTGAAGAACGCCTCCTCCCTCCGCCTGGTGATGGACACGGCCGCGGCCAAGACCGACCTGGCCATCGACCGCGACGGCAACTGCTCCGGCACCGCCGGTTCCGCCAAGGGCCAGATGGAGATCATCAAGCGGGGCGAGGACGTCTACGTCAAGCCGGACTCGCAGTTCTGGGCGACGCAGGGCGGCAGCAAGGGCGCGGCGGCCAAGGAGGTCGTGGGC
This sequence comes from Wenjunlia tyrosinilytica, assembly GCF_014646055.1. Lineage (GTDB taxonomy): Bacteria > Actinomycetota > Actinomycetes > Streptomycetales > Streptomycetaceae > Wenjunlia > Wenjunlia tyrosinilytica. The sequence continues at coordinate 168,660 of NZ_BMMS01000007.1, read as the reverse complement.
GACCGGTACATCAAGACCTCGGTCAACGACCCGCAGTTCGGCCAGGCGGCCGGCATGTGCGACCTGGACGCCTTCACCAAGGACATGGACGGCGACAACGACGACAAGATGGCCAAGGGGGGCACCTCCACGGTGGACGGCGTCCCGGTCGTGGCGCTCAAGGGCACCAAGGGCAGCGACAAGAGCACCCTCTACGTGGCCACCGTCGGCAAGCCGTACGTGATCAAGATCGTCGGCACGGACGACGGGCGGCCCGCGTCCATGGGCTTCAAGGACTACGACAAGCCCGTGCCGAGCAGGACCCCGGGCGCCGGTGAGGTCCTGGACGCCGCCAAGCTCAAGGAGCTGGGCACCTCATGACGCCTCCCGGGGCGTGCTGACGCGTCCCGGAGCGAGAGCGGTGCCGTCCGGGCTGTCCGAGGCTGCGACTACCCTCACTCGGATGGCACCGCGCATCACCCGTCCCGAGGAACTCAAGGACCTCCTCGGGATCCCGTTCACCCGGGAGCAGACGGCGGCCATCACCGCACCCCTGGCACCGAACGTGATCGTGGCCGGGGCCGGATCGGGCAAGACCACCGTCATGGCCGCACGGGTGGTCTGGCTCGTCGGCACCGGACAGGTCAGGCCCGAGCAGGTGCTCGGCCTGACCTTCACCAACAAGGCGGCCGGCGAGCTCGCGGAGCGCGTCCGCAAGGCCCTGGTCAAGGCCGGCGTCGTCGAACTCGACCCCGTGGACGAGGACGAGGCCTCCGGAGAGCCGGCCATCTCCACCTACCACGCCTTCGCCGGGCAGCTGCTCAAGGAGCACGGCCTGCGCATCGGCATCGAGCCCACCGCCCGGCTGCTCGCCGACGCCACCCGCTACCAGCTCGCCGCCCGGGCGATGCGCCGCGCGCCCGGCCCCTACCCGGCGCTGACCAAGTCCCTCGCCGAACTCGTCACCGACCTGCTCGCCCTCGACGGCGAGTTGGCCGAGCACCTGGTGGACCTCGCGCGGCTGCGCCGGTACGACAGCGACCTGCTCGCCGGACTCCAGGGCGCGCGGCTGAGCAACGAGGGGCTGCGCAAGGTCCCCGAGGCCGCCACCGCCCGGCTGCAGCTGACCGACCTCGTCGAGCGCTACCGCGCCGAGAAGCGCGGCGCCGACCTGCTGGACTTCGGCGACCAGATCGCCCACACGGCCACCCTCGCCCAGACGCGGCCGGAGGTCGGGCGGATCCTGCGCGAGCAGTTCGCGGTCGTCCTCCTCGACGAGTACCAGGACACCTCCGTCGCCCAGCGGCTCCTGCTGGCCGGGCTCTTCGGCGCCACCCCGCGGACAGGGCCGACCGGCCATCCCGTCACCGCCGTCGGCGACCCCTGCCAGGCGATCTACGGCTGGCGCGGTGCCTCCGTCGCCAACCTCGACGACTTCCCCGAGCACTTCCCGCACCGCGACGGCACCCCGGCCCGCCGCTTCTCCCTCAGCGAGAACCGCCGCAGCGGCGGCCGCCTGCTCGATCTCGCCAACCGGCTCGCCGAGGACCTGCGCGAGCGGCACGAGGGCGTGGAGGCGCTGCGCCCCGCGCCGGGGGCGGAGCGGGACGGCTTGGTGCGCTGCGCCCTGCTGTCCACCCATGACGAGGAGATCGGCTGGCTCGCCGACTCCATCGCCCACCTGGTGCGCACCGGCACCGCACCCGGCGAGATCGCCGTGCTGTGCCGCGGCGGGCGGGACTTCCCCGACATCCACGCCGCCCTCGTCGAACGGGACGTCCCCGTCGAGGTCGTGGGGCTCTCGGGGCTGCTGCACCTGCCCGAGGTGGCCGACCTGGTCGCCGTCTGCGAGGTGCTCCAGGACCCGACGGCGAACGCGGCGCTGGTGCGTCTGCTCGTCGGGCCGCGCTGGAGGATCGGGCCCCGCGATCTGGCGCTGCTCGGCCGCCGCGCCCGAGCCCTCGTGGGCCACGCGGCCGAGGCGGACGGGGACGACCCGGACGGCAGGCTGGCCGAGGCCGTCGCGGGCGTGGATCCCACCGAGGTGGTCTCCCTCGCCGATGCCCTCGACACCTTCCTCGACGCCGATCCGCGCGACGATCTGCCGTTCTCGCCCGAGGCCAGGACCCGCTTCGCCCGACTGGCCACCGAACTGCGGGAACTGCGGCGCTCGCTGGCCGACCCGCTGATGGACGTCCTCCACCGGGTCCTCGCGGTGACCGGCCTGGAGGTGGAGCTGTCCGCCTCACCGCACGCGCTGGCGGCCCGGCGCCGGGAGAGCCTGGGCGCCTTCCTGGACACGGCGGCGTCCTTCGCGGACCTCGACGGGGACCCCTCGCTCACCGCGTTCCTCGGTTTCCTGCGCACCGCCGCCCGCTACGACAAGGGCCTGGACAACACCCTGCCCGGGGGTGCCAACACGGTGAAGGTGCTCACCGCCCACAAGTCCAAGGGCCTGGAGTGGGACGTGGTCGCTGTCCCCGGGCTGGTGGAGAAGTCGTTCCCCAGCACCCAGTCCCGCTCGCTGTGGACACGCAACGCCCATGTGCTCCCGCACGCCCTGCGCGGCGACCGGGAGACCCTGCCGGACGTCGCCGAGTGGAACGCCAAGGGGCTCAAGGCGTTCGAGACCGGGATGCGCGAGCACCAGGTGGTGGAGGAGCTTCGGCTGGGCTATGTGACGTTCACCCGGCCGCGGTCCCTCCTGCTCGGGTCCGGTCACTGGTGGGGGCCGAGCCAGACCCGTCCGCGCGGCCCGTCCTCGTTCCTCACCGCCCTGCGGGAGCACTGCGAGGCGGGCTTCGGCGAGATCGAGGCGTGGGCGGACGAACCGGAGGCGGACGAGAAGAACCCGGCCCTGGCCAGGACGGTGGACCACCAGTGGCCGCTCCCGCTCGACCCGGTGGCCACGCGGCGGCGCAAGCAGGCGGCGGCGACGGTGCGAGCGCTGCTGGAAGGCGCAGGCGAGGGGAGGGTCTGCGAGCAGGCGTCCACGCGCGAGGCGCTGATCCCCAAGCAGGCGGTCGTCCACGAGGAGGCGCCCGTTCCCGAGGAGGGGTACGTTCCCGAGGAGGCGCCCGTTCCCGAGGAGGGGTACGTCCTTGAGGAGAGGTTCGTCCTGGAGGAGGGATTCGCTCCCGAGGAGGTGCTCGATCCTGAAGGAGCGCTCGCTCCCGAGGAGGTGCTCGATCCCGAGGAGGCCAGGCTCGCCGAGTCCTGGGACCGCGACCTCGATGCCCTCGCCGGGGAGCTGCGGCGCGCCCGCGCCACCGTCCGGGATGTCCCCCTGCCCCCGTCGCTGTCCACCTCGCAGCTGATGCGCCTGGCCGCCGACCCCGACGGCTTCGCCCGGGAGCTGGCCCGGCCGCTGCCCCGCCCGCCCCAGCCGGCCGCCCGCCGGGGCACCCGCTTCCACGCGTGGGTGGAGTCGCTGTTCGAGCCGCTGCCGCTGATCGAGCCGGACGACCTGCCGGGCATGGAGGACGCGGAGATCGACGACGAGCAGGATCTCGGCGCGCTCAAGGAGGCGTTCCTGCGCACCTCCTACGCCGACCGGACCCCCTTCCGCGTCGAGGCCCCGTTCCAGCTCTCGCTCGGCGGACGGCTGGTCCGCGGCCGCATCGACGCCGTCTACCGGGACGACGACGGCGGCTACGAGGTCGTGGACTGGAAGACCAGCCGCGGCCGTACCGCCGATCCGCTCCAGCTCGCGGTCTACCGCCTGGCCTGGGCCGAACAGCTCGGTATCGCCCCGGAGCGGGTGGACGCGGCCTTCCTCTATGTGCGCACCGGCGAGGTCGTCAGGCCGCGAGGCCTGCCCGACCGCGAGGGACTCGAGCGCATCCTCGTTGGTTAGGCTCGGTACCCATGAGCAACGCACCGGACAACGGCGTCCGCGCCTTCATCGACCAGAACGGCGGCGGCTTCCTCGACGAACTCGCCGAGTGGCTCCGCATCCCCTCGGTCTCCGCCGACCCCGGCCGCGCGGGCGATGTCCGGCGCAGCGCCGAGTGGCTGGCGGCCAAGCTGTCCGAGACCGGCTTCCCGACGGCGCAGGTGTGGGAGACCAGCGGTCTGCCGGCCGTTTTCGCCGAGTGGCCCTCCGGCGAGCCGGACGCGCCCACGGTGCTGGTCTACGGCCACCACGACGTCCAGCCCGCCGCCCGGGAGGACGGCTGGGACACGGACCCGTTCGACCCGGCGGTCCGGGACGGCCGGATGTACGGGCGGGGCGCGGCCGACGACAAGGGGCAGGTGTTCTTCCACACCCTGGGCGTGCGCGCGCACCTCGCCGCGACCGGCCGCACCGCTCCCGCGGTCAATCTCAAACTCCTCGTCGAGGGCGAGGAGGAGTCCGGCTCCCCCAACTTCCTCGAGCTGGTGCGCGAGCGCGCCGACCGGCTCGCCTGCGACACGGTGATCGTCTCCGACACCGGGATGTGGGGCCCGGGCACCCCCACCGTGTGCACCGGCATGCGCGGCCTCACCGACTGCCAGATCGACCTGCACGGGCCCAGCCAGGACATCCACTCCGGCTCTTTCGGCGGCGCCGTGCCCAATCCGGCGACCGAGGCCGCCCGTCTGGCCGCCGCGCTGCACGACGACGCCCGCCGGGTCACCGTCCCCGGCTTCTACGAGGGCGTCGTCGAGCTCACCGACCGCGAGCGCGAACTCTTCGCCCGGCTGCCCTTCGAGGACGAGTGGTTCCTCGAAACCTCCAAGTCGGGCGCGCTGCTCGGCGAGGAGGGCTTCACCACCCTGGAGCGGATCTGGGCGCGGCCCACCGCCGAGGTCAACGGCATCCACGGCGGCTACCAGGGCCCCGGCGGCAAGACGATCATCCCGGCCGAGGCGCAGCTGAAGCTGTCGTTCCGGCTCGTGGCCGGGCAGGACGAGGCGAAGATCCAGCGGTCCATCGCCGACTGGGTCGCCGAGCGGCTGCCCGCCGGGATCCGGCACGAGATCACCTTCTGGGGCGCGACCCGGCCGTGCCTGACCCCGCTGGACCACCCGGCGCTCGAGTCCCTGACGCGGGCCATGGGCCGTGCGTTCGGCAAGGAGATCCTGTTCACCCGCGAGGGAGGCTCGGGCCCCGCCGCCGACCTGCGGGACGTACTCGGAGCGCCGGTGCTGTTCCTGGGGATCTCGGTCCCGTCGGACGGCTGGCACTCGGTGAATGAGAAGGTGGAGCTGGACCTGCTGCTCAAGGGTGTTGAGACGGCCGCCTATCTGTGGGGCGACCTGGCGGAGCACTGGCGGCCCGCCGGCGCTTGACACCGAAGGGGAGTTCGCGCCGGTTGATGGGGGACGACGACTGTGGTGATGGGACGACTGTGACCTGTGCCGAACGGACCGGCTTCACCGGATTCCGTGACTACGAGAACATCGAGGGCGTGAGCCAGCCGGTGCTGCCGCTCGCCCGCACCGCGGTGGACCGCGCCGCCGAGCACCGTACCGACGAGGCCTGGCTGGCGGCCGCCTGGAGCCACCCGGACAGCCGCGTGCTCGTCGTCAGCGAGGGCAAGGCCCTGGTGATGGACACGGGGGACGGCGGGGACAAGCGGGCGGAGCTCGTGCTCGTCCCGTCCTTCGAGGCGCCCGACGGTGGCGAGCGGTACTTCCTCGGCGTCGACGCCGAGGGGGTGGCCTACTTCGCCCTGTCCGTGGAGAAGCTGCCCGGGCGGATGGACGACCCCGCGCGCCCCGCGGGCCTGCGCGAGGTGGCGCTGCTGCTGAACGACCTGGACTCCGGGCTGATGGTGCACGCGGTGGCGCTGGAGAACTGGCACCGGATGCACCGCTTCTGCGCCCGCTGCGGACTGGCCACGGAAGTCGCGGTGGCCGGCCACGTGCGGCGCTGCGCGGCATGCGGGGCGGAGCACTACCCGCGCACCGACCCGGCGGTGATCATGCTGGTGGTGGACGACCAGGACCGCTGCCTGCTCGGGAACCACGCGCTGTGGCCGCAGGGGCGGTTCTCCACCCTCGCCGGGTTCGTGGAGCCGGGGGAGTCACTGGAGCAGGCCGTGCGCCGGGAGGTCGTCGAGGAGTCGGGGGTCGTCGTCGGCGAGGTGGCCTACGCGGGCAGCCAGCCGCACCCGTTCCCGTCGAGCCTGATGCTCGGCTTCATGGCGAGGGCGCTGACCACGGGGATCCAGGTGGACGGTGAGGAGATGTCCGAGGCACGGTGGTTCAGCCGGGAGGAGCTGCGGGAAGCGGTGATGTCGGGCGAGGTCGTCCCGCCGACGGAGATGTCGATCGCGCGGCGGCTGGTCGAACTCTGGTACGGGGAGCCGCTGCCGCGACCGTGAGCCGTCGGCGCGCGGGCAGCGAGCCCGGCGAAGCGAGCAGGGCCGAGCAAGCAGCGCGAAGCAAGCAGCGCGAAGCGGCACGGCGAAGCGGCACGGCGTAGCAAGCAGGCCGAGCAAGCAGGCCGAGCAAGCAGGCCGAGCAAGCAGGCCGAGCAAGCAGGGCGAAGGCCCCCTCGCGTCGGCGAAGGGGCCTTCCGTGCGGTCCGCCTTGTCCGCGGCGCGGCCTTACGGGCCGGCGTCGTCAGGTGGCGAGGGCTTCCTGGACCTGACGCAGGCTCGGGTTGGTCATCACGACCCGCTCGCCACCGCCCGCGGGGGTCACGACAACGGTCGGCACGGTCTGGTTGCCGTTGTTGACGCTCTCCACGAACTGGGCCGACTGCGGGTCCTGCTCGATGTTGACCTCGCTGTAGCCGATCCCCTCGCGGTCCATCTGGCCCTTCAGCCTGCGGCAGTAGCCGCACCACGTGGTGCTGTACATCGTCACAGTGCCCATGTCGGTCCTCGTGCTCCTGAGCTGTCGGTAGTGGGGCGGTCCTCGCGGATCCATTCACAGAACGTGTGTGCACCCCGGGACATTCCAGGGACGAGGCCCCAGGTTCGTTCACAGGTTCCAGTACGACAATCGAACCCCACCTGTGGACAACTTTCCCGCACATCACGCTGGAACTGAGAGCATGGCCCGGTGACCGCACCACCGCTGTTCCCCCCACCCACCGCCGACGCGGTGCTCGAAGGGCTCGACCCCGAGCAGCGCGAGGTCGCCACGGCCCTGCACGGGCCCGTCTGCGTCCTGGCGGGAGCCGGCACGGGCAAGACGAGGGCCATCACGCACCGCATCGCCTACGGCGTGCGTGCGGGGATCCTCCAGCCCGGCAGTGTCCTCGCCGTCACCTTCACCGCCCGCGCCGCGGGCGAGATGCGGGGCAGGCTCAGACAGCTGGGCGCGGGCGGAGTGCAGGCGCGGACCTTCCACAGCGCGGCCCTGCGCCAGCTCCAGTACTTCTGGCCGAGGGCCGTCGGCGGGGAGCTGCCGCGCCTGGTCGAGCGGAAGGTCCAGCTCGTGGCCGAGGCGGCGGCACGCTGCCGTGTCCGCCTGGATCGGAACGAGTTGCGGGACGCCACCGGTGAGATCGAGTGGTCCAAGGTCACCCAGACCGTCCCCGAGGACTACCCGGCGGCCGTCGCCAAGGCCGGCCGCGAGGCCCCGCGCGACCCCGCCGAGATCGCCAAGATCTACGCCGCCTACGAGGAGCTCAAGCGCGATCGGGCGGTGATCGACTTCGAGGATGTGCTCCTGCTGACCGTGGGGGTGCTCGAGGAGCGCGCGGACGTCGCCGAGCAGGTCCGCTCGCAGTATCAGCACTTCGTGGTCGACGAGTACCAGGACGTCAGCCCGCTCCAGCAGCGCCTGCTCGACCTGTGGCTCGGTGGCCGGGAGAGCGTCTGCGTCGTGGGCGACGCGGGACAGACCATCTACTCCTTCACCGGTGCCACCCCCGACTTCCTGCTGAACTTCAGGACGCGGCACCCGGACGCCACGGTGGTCAAGCTCGTGCGCGACTACCGCTCGACGCCGCAGGTGGTGCACCTGGCCAATGGGCTGCTGGCCCAGTCGGCCGCCCCGGGCAGCGGCGGCCGGGCCGCCCAGCACCGGCTGGAGCTGATCTCGCAGCGCGAAGCGGGCCCCGACCCCGTGTACACCGAGTACTCCGACGAACCGACGGAGGCCGAGGGCACCGCCGGCCGCGTCAAGGCCCTCCTCGACGCCGGAGTGCGGGCCAGCGAGATCGCGGTGCTGTTCCGTACCAACGGCCAGTCCGAGGTCTACGAGCAGGCGCTCGCCGACCTCGGCATCGCCTATCAGCTGCGCGGGGCGGAGCGGTTCTTCGAGCGGCCCGAGGTGCGCGAGGCGGGGCTGCTGCTGCGAGGGGCGGCCCGCGCGGGAGGCGCCGACCGGGCGCTCGACGACGCCGTCGGTGTCCCCGAGCAGGTCCGTGCCGTGCTCGGCACGAGAGGTTGGACCGCTCGGGCCCCCTCGGGCTCGGGCGCGGTGCGCGACCGCTGGGAGTCCCTGGCCGCGCTGGTGCGGCTCGCCGAGGAGTTCTCGGCGGGTCGGCAGGAGGCCACGCTGGCGGACTTCGTGGCCGAGCTGGACGAGCGGGCGAGCGCCCAGCACGCGCCGACCGTCGAGGGCGTCACCCTGGCCTCGCTGCACGCGGCGAAGGGCCTGGAGTGGGACGCGGTGTTCCTCGTCGGGCTCACCGAGGGCATGGTGCCCATCACCTACGCCAGGACGCCCGAGCAGGTCGAGGAGGAGCGTCGGCTGCTCTACGTCGGCGTCACCAGAGCGCGGCTGCATCTGTCCCTGTCCTGGGCGCTGGCCCGCTCGCCCGGCGGCAGGGCCGGCCGCAGGCCGACCCGGTTCCTCGAGGGTCTGCGGCCCGGCTCGGCGGCGCGAGGGGCGGGCCGGGCCGCCGGGAGCGGGCGCGCCGCCGAGAGCACGGGCGGCGCGAGCCGCAGGCGGGGCCCGGTCAAGTGCCGCGTCTGCGGCCGGGTGCTGTCCGAGGCGGTCGAGCGCAAGCTGCGACGCTGCGAGGACTGCCCCTCGGATCTCGACGAGGGGCTCTACGAGCGGCTGCGGGACTGGCGCGGCGAGCGCGCCAAGGAGCAGGGTGTGCCGGCCTACTGCGTCTTCACGGACGCGACGCTGCTGGCGATTGCGGAGAGCTCTCCGGCGTCTGTCGCCGAACTGACAGCGATCCCGGGTGTCGGCCGAGCCAAACTCGACCGCTTCGGAGCCGACGTTCTCGAACTCTGCGCAGGTCAGGAGCCCTTCGGTGCCACGCCCGGGTAATCTTGCGCGGACTGGCGAAGATTCGTCGAAAAAATAGTTTGCGCCCGCTACGACAATCCCCATAGCCTTCCGAGCAACGTCGCAGCGACTCTTCCGGGAGTCAACGCAACCGTGATGTACTTGCACGGCGTCCACTTCATCAGTGGATGCAAACCCCGAGCCCGATACCTGGGTTCCCGAAGCGCCGAGAGGAGGCGGACCCCGTGACCAGCATCGTGAAATTCAGCAGCCTGGCCGTTGCCGCCCCCTGCTCCGAGCGCGAGCTGTCCATCGCTCCGCACTTCACCAAGGTCTCCCTTGGCGATTCGCGGGGCACCGGACTGTCGGCTCGCAGCCTCGGCACTTCCGTGCTCGAAGCCTCCCGCCTGCGTGGCACCGGTCTGTTCGCCCCGGACATGCGCGAGGGCGGAGAGCGACCGATGCAGGCACCGGCGGTAGCAGCGGCAGTGGCGCATGCCTATGCCGCGGCGGTCAATGGTGCCGGCGCCCAGGCGAAGTGGATCGAGAGCGGTGTGCCTTTCGCAGGCAGCGCCAATGTCGCCACGAAGACGCAGCAGACCACGAGGGCCTTCCGCGGGCTCGAACCCTGGAGAGATCCAGCCTGATATCGCATCAGGTCGGCACCTTCCAGGGCCGCGGAACCCCAACCGGGATCCGCGGCCCTTCTGTTTTGCCGGAAGAGCTGAGCAACCCCGGTACTGACCCAGATCCGGCCGACCGGTCGGACCGACCAGACGAGGAACAACAAGCCGTGCAACCGGTGACCCCGCCGCACTCCCCGTCCCCGACTCAGTCCGTAGCGATCCCCCCTCCAGGGCCCTCGGAGGTATCCCTTATGCAGCTGACCGACCTCTCCCCGGCGTTCGACGAGATCGAGCGCCTCGGCGTGGCCGTCCCGTGCCGCTCGTACGACCCCGAGGTCTTCTTCGCGGAGACCCCGGCGGACGTCGAGTACGCCAAGTCGCTCTGCCAGACCTGCCCCGTCCGTGAGCTCTGCCTGCAGGGCGCGAAGGACCGGCGTGAGCCGTGGGGAGTCTGGGGCGGAGAGCTCTTCGTCCAGGGCGTCGTCGTTCCCCGGAAGCGGCCGCGTGGGCGTCCGCGCAAGGACGCGGCGATCGCATGAACACGCACGTCCCCACCCCCACACACAGCAAGCAGGTCCCGATGACTACAACCCTCGACGGCCGATCCGCCGCGCTCGACCACGCACCGCACCAGAACCGGAGCCTTGAAATGCAACTCATGCCAGAAGCCTTGGCCAGAGCCCAAATGGAGCAACGCCTCCGCGAGGCCGAATCAGAACGCAAGGCCCTTCGCCTCCTGCGCGCCCGCAGGCTGCAGCGCAGGGCCGAACGAGCCTCACTGCGTGCCCGTAGGGCCCTCGCCGTGGCGCTCATGCAGTAGGCGGTGATCCGCCGCATCCGACGGGGCCGGTCCGACGCGCGAGCGCCGGACCGGCCCCGTCGCCGTGTGCGCGTATCCCCGGGAGGGGGCTTCGAGAGGGCTTCGGGAGTTTCACCAAGTGCGCTGGGCCATCCGGGCGTTGTGCACGGCATTGGCTCGGCACGCCTCAGGAGGCCGGAGGTATCGTCACGAGGTGGACCACGAAACGCCCCCGGACAACGATCCGGGCACCGCGGACACCGCGTGCGGCGGCATCGTCTGCGCCCTGTGCGGCACCGCCCGCGACCGCCTCCCGCTCACCTGGACCTGCTCGGTCGAGAACGGAACCCAGCACTACCTCTGCGAAGCGTGCGCCCGCACCCACCTCCGCAGCATCGAGGGCAGGCTCGATCCCACCTGGTGGTAGGCGGGCACCGCCCCGCACTGCCCCCGCACCTGCCACCGCCCCGCACCTTCCACCGCCTCGGCCGGGCGTCCGGGGTCGGCCGCCCACGCCCGTGCTCACGCCCCTGCCCCCGCCCCTATGCGACCGGGGGCTGTTCTTCTTCCCAGTGGTCCCAGGTGCCGTCCTCCGCGAAGCACGGGAGCCACTCCAGCAACTCCTCACGCAGGCGGACCCTGGCGCCCAGCTGGCACAGGACGCCTATCGTGCTCAGCGTCACCCGGTGGATCAGCAGGTAGGACGGCGGGAGGTTGAGCTGCTTGCCCAGGGCGTAGGCGGGGGAGCGGATGTCCGCGACCCTCGCCGCCTGGTTGCGCATCCAGGAGCGGGTGAAGGTGAACTCGTCCAGTTGCGCGGGCTCGATGATCGGCTCGAGGTAGTCCAGCACCGCGTCGGGGTTCAGCTCGATCGTCGGCTTGACGAACCCCTCCTCGCGCAGCAGGTCCAGCACCGCCTGGGCCTCGCGGTCTATGGCCAGCCGCAGCGCCGTCCCTATCGGCAGCGGCAGCCCCTCGGGCAGCCGGTCGACCGTGCCGAAGTCCATCACGCCCAGCCGCCAGCCCTCCGGCGGACCGTCGTCCACCAGCAGCCGGAAGTTGCCGGGGTGGGGATCGGCATGGAGCAGCCCGGTGCGGGCCGGCCCCGCGAAGAGGAAGCGCGACAGCAGCTGCCCCGCCCGGTCGCGTTGCTCCTGTGTGCCGTCCGCTATCACCTCCGCCAGCGGCACCCCGTCCATCCACTCGGTGACCAGGACCTGATCGACCTGGTGCACCACCGCGGGGACGTGCACATCCGGATCGTCGGAGAACTCCTCGGCGTGGACGCTTTGCGCCTGCGCCTCCAGCGCGTAGTCCAGCTCCTCCGAGACCCTGTCGCGCAGCTCGGCGATCAGCGGCTTGATGTCCATCCCCGGAATCAGCGGGCCGAACAGCCTCGCCACCCGTCCGAGCTGGGCCAGATCGGAGAGCAGGGCCTGCCCGGCGCCCGGGTACTGCACCTTGACCGCGACCTCGCGGCCGTCGTGCCAGAGCGCCTTGTGCACCTGCCCGATGGACGCGGCGGCCGCGGGCTTGTCGTCGAACTCCCGGAACAGCTCCCGCCAGTCCTCGCCCATGCGCTGCGCGAGAACGTTGTGGACGGTCCGGGCGGGCATCGGTGGGGCGGCGTCCTGGAGCTTGGTCAGCGCCGCGCGGTAGGGGCCCGCCACCTCCTCGGGCAGCGCCGCCTCGAAGACGGACAGCGCCTGCCCGAACTTCATGGCTCCGCCCTTGAGCTCGCCCAGCACCTTGAACAGCTGGTCGGCCGTGCGCTGCTGGAGCTCACTCGCGACGATCTCTGCGGACCGCCCCCCGATCCGCTTGCCGAGCCCGAGTGTGGCGCGGCCCGCGATCCCGAGCGGCAGGGCGGCGAGCTTGGCGGTGCGGGTCACTGCCTTGCGCGGAAGATCAGACATGCGCCCCTCTCTCCGGTCGGCCGCCGCGCTCGGCGAGCGGCCATCAGCCCGCCTCCATTGTCACCTGCACCTCCCCCGTAGCGGCAGGCGCATGGCCGATGGATCCGCCCACACTTGTCCGCGCCGCCCCACAACCGCAGTCCGGATGGGGTGAAACCGCGTTCACCGCCACCGAAAGATCCTTGAGATGCACCCCCATACGCCCGCCGACGCTCGGGGGCACTCCGCCGTCGAGCAGTATCAGGGCGTGCAGTCCGGCGAGTCCGGCCACGACGGTCGCCAGAGCCGTGTCGCAGGCGGGCACCGGACCCGGCCGCCCGGACCGCAGCTGGGCCAGCACCCTCGGCCAGGCCGGATCGTCCCGCGTCTGCCCGAGGACCAGGCACTCCCCGCAGGCGGAGGGCCCATGACCCCAGGGCAGCACCAGAGGCCCGACGAACCCCATGTCCTCCACCACCCCCGTATAGAGGTGCGGCACACGGGCCTCCACCAGCGCCCGGCTCTCCGCGGGGTCGGGAGCGAACGCGGACAGCCCGTCCCTCGGCGCGAGTACCACCAGGCGCACTTCGCTGCCGCGCAGAGCCAGGCCGCGCGCCGCCGAGCCGGGCGCCGCCCTGCGCACCGCCGCCCGCGCCGCCAGTGAGCGCTGGCGCCCCCGCTCCGACGCCGCGGTGCCGCACGGCGCCGCGTCCCACGCCTCCACCCGGCCGGTGTCCACCACGTCGACCCGCCCCACTCCGGCCGCGGCGAGCACCGACGCGATCGAGGAGCCCACCCGTCCGGCGCCGCGCACCACCACACCGGTGCGCCGCCGTGCGGCGAGCCTGGCAGGCCCGGCTCCCGGCGCCGGGTGGACGACCGACAAGGACGAGAGGTCGGGCCGCAGCCGCTCCCGCTCGTCGTACGGCAGCGTCGCCGCACCGGCCGCGGCCTCCGCGTCGTCGAGCACGCCGCCCTCGCGCAGCACTTCGAGCAGCCGGTCCACCCGCCGGGTGCCGACCCCGAGCCCGACCGCCTCACGCCTGACCCGGTCCAGCCCTCGGGTGCCGTCGAGCAGCTCCAGCACCGCCGCCGCTCCCGCGTCCACATCCTCGAGCACCACCGCCCTGCCGGGCGCGACCCCGAACTGCACGGTGGAGCGGTCCCTCCAGCTCCTGCGCACAGCCGGCTTCAGCATCGGATGCATCGTCCTACCCCCGTATCCACCGGTTTGCTCGGATTCATCGCTCCGGTCCGGTTCTTGGCGGCCTCGTCCCACGGGGCGACGTGGCCATTTCCGGTTACTCACCGCAAGCAGCATGCCTCGTAACGGAGAGCAGTCGAAAAAGTTATCCACAGGCTGGGGGTTATGGTCGTTCAATAGGACCGGTTCAACCGATCACTTGCTCATGATTTGTAGTGGCTTGTCCCGCATTTGATTGCGCGAGTCAAGTGAAATCTGCGCGACCGGGGACCCCGGACAGGCGATGGCACGGGACTTACCCGTCCAACAGCCGGTAACGTCGTCGCGTGCCTGCCGACCACACCACTTCACCTACGGCAACCGCCTCGCCGACCGCGACGCAAGCCCTGGGTGGCAGAGCGGGCGCGGTCGAAGTGCGGCGCAGTACCCGGCGCCGCAGGACCGTGTCGGCCTACCGCGAGGGCAATCGCACCATTGTGCTCATCCCCGCCCGGATGTCCGCGGCCGAGGAGAAGCGCTGGGTCGCGCTCATGCTGGACAAGCTCGCCGCGCAGGAGAGCAAGCGGGTCCTCGGCGACGAGGCGCTGGCCGCGCGCGCCGCACAGCTCTCCGGCCAGTACCTGGGAGGCCGGGCGGTGCCCGACACCGTCCGCTGGGTGACCAACCAGAACACCCGCTGGGGTTCGTGCACCCCCGCCGAAGGCAGTATCCGCCTGTCCCACCGGCTCCAGGGGATGCCCGAGTACGTCGTCGACTACGTGCTCCTGCACGAGCTGGCGCACCTTCTGGTCCCGGGGCACGGGCCGAAGTTCTGGGGGCTGCTGGAGGCGTACCCGCGCACGGAGCGGGCGCGCGGTTACCTGGAGGGTGTCGTGGCGGCCGGCCGCCTGCCCCATCCGCCGCTTCCGCCTGCCCGGGACGGGAACTGATTGCCTCGCCCCCACCGTCTCCAGATCGCGGGAAGTGCCGCTAGCCTCTGACCGTCGGCCGTAGCACTCCGGCATTGGCACACGCACACTCGAGCATGGAATGGGGGACGGTCGTACGCATGGCTAGAGAATTCCAGCGGGGCCACAAGGCCAAGATCAGCGATCTGACGGCGGGCACGGATCTGTATGTGGGCGTGCAGATCGCCGGGCCCGGCCTGGCGTTCGACATCAGCTGCTTCGGCCTGGACGCGTCCGAGCGGCTTTCGGACGACCGCTACTTCATCTTCTTCAATCAGCCGAAGTCCCCCGAAGAAGCGATTCAGCAGCTCGGAGAGCAGGCGGGTGACACCCAGTCGTTCCGCGTGACGCTCGACAGGATCCCCCAGCAGATCCAGAAACTCTCCTTCACCGCCACCATCGACGGCAATGGGCAGATGTCCCAGGTCGGTCCCGGATACGTCCGGATCGTCGCGGGCGGCGAGGAAGTGGCGCGCTATCCGTTCGCGGGTGCGGAGTTCACCACCGAGCGTGCCGTGATGCTCGCCGACATCTACCTCAAGGACGTCTGGCGATTCGCCGCCGTCGGGCAGGGATTCGACGGGGGGCTCGACGCCCTTTTGAAGAACTTCGGCGGCGAGGTCGCCGAGGAGAAGGACGCCGCCCAGCCGGGGGCGACCCCGGGCTTCGCCCCGCCTCCCGGTGGCGCCGCGCCGTCGTTCGCGCCTCCGGCCGCGCCCTCGGCTCCGGCGCCCTCGTTCGGTGCCCCGGCCGCGCCCGCCCCGCAGGCGCCCGCCCCGCAGCCTCACGTTCCCCAGCCTCACGTTCCCCAGCCTCACGTTCCCCAGCCCGCGGCCCCGTCGCCGCAGTTCGCCCAGGCCCCGGGCACTCCACCGCCCGCCCCCGGCGCACCCTCGCCCTACGCGCCGACCATGGCCGCCCCGATGGCCCCGCCGTTCGGCCAGGCCCCCGGAGCCGTTCCGCCTCCCGGCGCCCCTCCCGGCGCGGTGCCGCCCCCCGGCGCCCCTCCCGGCGCGGTGCCGCCTCCCGGCGCCCCTCCCGGCGCGGTGCCGCCTCCCGGCGCCCCTCCCGGCGCGGTGCCGCCTCCCGGCGCCCCTCCCGGCGCGGTGCCGCCTCCCGGCGCCCCTCCCGGCGCGGTGCCGCCCCCCGGCGCGCCCCCGTTCGGCCAGGTGCCCGGCCAGCAGGGCGCCCCGGGTCAGCCGGGTCAGTTCCCGGGCCAGGGCGTCGCCCAGGCCCCGACCCAGCCGGGCGTCCAGGCCGCGTTCCAGCAGTACCGCGAGATCCCCGTCACCGGCCGCTGGGGCCAGCAGAACCACAAACTGGTCCGTGCCCAGCTCCAGGCCGGCGGTCCCGCCGTCCTCGCCCGCCAGGGCAGCATGGTGCTCTACCAGGGCAAGGTGGAGTTCTCCCACAAGGGCTCCGGGATCATGGGCCGGGTCACCGGCAGCATGACCGGCCAGGAGATGCAGCTGATGCGCTGCACCGGCAAGGGCCAGGTCTTCCTCGCCGACGACGCCGCCCATCTGCACCAGATCGAGCTCCAGGGCGACGCGATCTGCGTCAGCGCCGAGAGCGTCCTCGCGTTCGACGAGTCGCTTCAGCACGAGGTCCGCCGGATCGAGGGCCACGGCATCCCCGGCGGCGCGCTGTTCACGATGCAGTTCAGCGGCACGGGAACGGTGATCGTCAAGACCCATGGCGTTCCCGTCGTCCTGCCGGTCACCCCGACCACCTACGCCGACTCCAACGCGATCGTCGCCTGGTCGGCCGCCTCTCAGGTGATCCTCTCCAGCCAGGTCCGGCTGCGCAGGAACGCCTACCCGGGCCACAGCGGCGAGACCGTGAACCTCCAGTTCCGCGGCGCCCCCGGCAACTTCATCGTCGTCCAGCCCTACGAGGTGTGACCGTCACTATGGACCAGCAGATGATCGCGGGCTACGCGGCGAGCCCGGTCTCCGCCCGGATGGAGAACCACGGGGGGCAGATGCTCAAGGTCGCCATGGCCGGCGGCCAGGACCTGTACGCCCGCTCCGGCTCGATGGTCGCCTACGAGGGCTTCATCCAGTACGAGCCCAACCCGCCGGCCGTCCGCCAGGCGGCCGCCCAGTGGCTCACCGGTGAGGGCACCCCGGTGATGAAGTGCACCGGTGACGGCGTCCTCTATCTCGCCGACTACGGCGCCGACGTGGTGATCGTCCACCTCAACAACGACTACCTGTCGGTCAACGGCACCAACATCCTCGCCTTCGACGCCCACCTCCAGTGGGGAGTGGAGCGGGTCAAGGGCCTGGCCAAGTTCGCCGGGCAGGGCCTGTTCAACGTCTCCATCTCGGGCACCGGCTGGGTCGCGCTCACCTCGCGCGGCACACCCGTCGTCGTCGACTCCGGCTCCGGAGAGGACGAGACCTATGTCGACCCGGACGCCCTCGTGGCCTGGACGACCGGCCTGAAGATGAAGGCCAAGCGCAGCTTCAAAGCGTCCTCCCTCATCGGCAGGGGGAGCGGCGAGGCCTTCCAGATCGGGTTCTCCGGTCAGGGCTTCGTCGTCGTCCAGCCCAGCGAGGACAGCACAGACCGCCTCCGGATCCGGGGCTGAGGGGGACCACCAGTCATGCAGAGTCCGCTTTTCGCGAACACCGAGAACCAGTCCCAGGACCGGTACGCCCTCCAGAACTCCCACCTCCTGCGGGTGAAGCTCGACGGCAACACCGGCCCCGAGGTGCTGGCCCGCAAGGGCGCCATGGTGGCGTACCAGGGGATGATCGACTTCGACGGCGAGTACCAGTCGCACAGCCAGCGCAACGCCCGCCGCCGTACCGGTGAGGGCCTGGACCTGATGCGGTGCTCCGGACAGGGCACGGTCTACCTCGCCAACCTGGCGCAGTACATCCACATCATGGATGTGCAGCACAACGGGATCACCGTCGACAGCCAGTACGTGCTCGCCCTCGACTCCGGTCTGCACTACGACGTCATCGCCGTGGACAGCCAGTTCGGCCTGTCCGGCACGGGCGCCTACAACCTGCAGATCCAGGGCCAGGGCAAGCTCGCCCTGATGACCTCCGGAAAACCGCTGCTGATGGAGGTCACCCCGGACAAGTACTGCTACGCGGACGCCGACGCCGTCGTCGCCTGGTCCACCGACCTGCGGGTCCAGATGCAGGCGCAGACCACCAATTCCTCGGTCTTCCGCCGCCGCGGCAACACCGGCGAGGGCTGGGAGCTGGCGTTCGTCGGCCAGGGCTATGTCCTGGTGCAGCCGAGCGAGCAGATGCCCCCGCAGAACGCCCAGATCGGGCAGGGCCTCGCCGCCCAGTTCGGCGCCGGGCAGCACGGCTCGCGGGCGCAGAACCAGAACAACGCCTGGAACTGACCTCGCTCATACGCCGATGGCCCCGAGCCGGACTCGGGGCCATCGGCGTTGACGGGGACGGGCCGAAACGGCTCCGGGGGCGGGGCAGGACCGGCGTCTGCCGAAGGGGTGCGGCTACGGGCTCGCCAGAGCCGTACGGGTCCGCGCGAGCAGCTGCCGCACCGAGCCGTCCGCCACCGAGGCCACCTCGTCGTACCCGTACCAGCGCAGGTCCAGCGACTCCTCGCTGATCGCCTCGACCGCTCCCGGCGGGGCCACGGCCGCGTACTGGACGTCGAGATGCCATGTGCACGGCGTCAGATGCCGGTCGAGATTGACCGGGCCCACCGGCAGCAGGACCAGGCCCTCGATGCCCGACTCCTCCGTGGCCTCGCGCAGCGCGGCATCGGCGAGGGTGCGATCCTCGGGCTCGCAGTGCCCGCCCATCTGGAGCCATATCTCGAGCTTGCGGTGCAGCGTCAGCAGCACCCGCTCGCGTCCCGGGTCCACGACGAGCGCGCTGGCCGTGATGTGGCCGACCCCGCAGGCCTTCCACATCCCCTCGGGCTGCTCGTCCAGGTGCTCGAGGTAGACGGCCCTGAGCCGGTCCTGTGCCCCGTCGGGCGCCGCCCACTCCTTCAGAACGCGCACGGCGTCCGCGTGCAGACTCACGTGCCGCTCTCGCCCTTGTCCCGACCCTCGCTTCCGGGCTCCTCCCCGCCCGGCTCGTCCTTCGCCGGCCTCGGCGCCTCGCCCCGCTTGTCCGCCGCGCCCTCGGCGCTGCCGCGGGCGGCCTCGCCCAGCATCTTGTCCAGCTCCGAGAAGTCCACCGACTCGCGGTGCACAAAACCGTCCGGGTCGTCGAGATCCTGCGCCGTCGGGAGCATGTCCGGGTGCTCCCACAGACCGTCCCGGCCGTCCACACCGCGGGCGTCGGTCAACGAGGCCCACAGCCGGGAGGCGTCCCGCAGCCGCCGCGGCCTCAGCTCCAGCCCGATCAGGGTGGCGAAGGTCTGCTCCGCCGGGCCACCCGAGGCGCGCCGACGGCGCAGCGTCTCGCGCAGTGCCCCGGCCGACGGCAGATGCGGGGCCGCGGCCGCGTGCACCACGGCGTCCACCCAGCCCTCGACCAGCGCGAGCGCCGTCTCCAGCCGTGCCAGCGCGGCCTTCTGCTCCGCCGTGTCCTCCGGCTGGAACATGCCCTGCTGGAGCGCGTCCTGCAGGGCCTCGGGGTGCTGAGGATCGAGCTGTCCCACGACGTCCTCGAGACGGGCGGTGTCCACCTTGATCCCGCGCGCGTAGCCCTCGACCGTGCCGAACAGATGCGCCCGCAGCCACGGCACATGGGAGAACAGGCGGTGGTGGGCCGCCTCGCGCAGGGCGAGGTAGAGCCGCACCTCCTCCTCGGGCACGCCGAGCCCCTTGCCGAACGCCGCGACGTTCAACGGCAGGAGGGCCGCCCTGCCCGTCGGGCCCAGCGGCAGTCCGACATCGGTGGACCCCACGACCTCACCGGCCAGCGTGCCCAGCGCCTGCCCGATCTGCGAGCCGAACATCGCCCCGCCCATGCTGCGCATCATCCCGAGCAGCGGGCCCGCCATGGCCTGCATCTCCTCGGGCAGCACATCGCCCATCGCCACGCCCACGCGCTCGGCGACCGGGTCCACGAGCTCCTTCCACACCGGCAGGGTGGCCTCGACCCACTCCGCGCGGCTCCACGCCACGGCGGAGGCGGCGCCGGAGGGCAGCGACGTGGCACCGTCGAGCCACAGGTCGGCGAGGCGGACGGCCTCCTCGACCACCGCCTTGTCCGACGGGCTGACGGAGGCGTCCTTCACCCCGTCCGCCGTGCCGGCCGCCACGGTCTGCCGGGCGATGTCCTTGGCCATGTCCCAGTTCACCGGGCCGCCCTCGTAGGAGAGCATCTGCCCGATCTGCTGGAACGCGGCCCCCAGGTCGTTCGGATTCAGGGAGCCGAACATGGCCGCCAGCGGATTGTCGCCGCCGCCGAACGGATTTCCACCGAAACCGAAGGGATTCTGACCGCTCCCGCCGCCCTGGCCGGAGCCCTCCTTCTTCTTGCCCTCGTCCCCGTCCTCGGGCTCCTCGGGGACGCCGAATCCGAATGGGGTGTCACTCACGGGCTTCCTCGGCTCTGTCGGACTGTGCACTGCAACGGGGCACTGCATCGGGCTGCTCTGAAATGGTCGTGCTTGACTACATGTCCCAGCCTAGACATCTCCGGCGTCATGGACCTGGTCGCTCCGCCGCCAAGGCGCCTCGTGCAGGATGGACGTCGCGCATCACACACAAGAATTAACCGTGGGAGACACCCGGTGAGTTCCCAGCCCCGACAAGTTCGCTCTCGGCAGACCGCCGAAGGCGCCTCCAACAACCGACCCGTGGTCGCGGTCACCGGAGCCGCGTCCGGGATCGGCCACCGGCTCGCGCTGCGCCTGGCCGAGTCCGAGGAGGTCCGCAAGGTCGTCGCCATCGACGAGCGGCGCGGCGACGTGCCCGGCGCCCACTGGCGCGTCCTCGACGTGCGCGACCCCGCCATCGCCGAACGCCTGCGCGGCGCCGACGTGGTCGTCCACCTCGCCCTCGACCTGGGCCTGGAGTCCGACCCGGCCGCCCGCACCGCCTACAACGTGCGCGGCACCCAGACCGTGCTGACCGCCGCGGCCGCCGCCGGGGTCCACCGCGTCGTCCTGTGCACCTCGGCGATGGTCTACGGAGCCCTGCCGGACAACGACGTGCCGCTCGCCGAGGACGCCCCGCTGCGCGCCACCGAGGAGGCGACGGCGGTCGGCGACCTCCTGGAGATCGAACGCCTCGGGCGCCGCGCCCCCCGCGCCCACCCCGGCCTGAACGTCACCGTGGTGCGCCCCTCGGTGCTGGTCGGCGGCGTCGACACCGTCCTCACCCGCCACTTCGAGGCGCCTCGGCTGCTGGTCGTGGCCGGAAGCCGGCCCTGCTGGCAGTTCTGCCACGTCGACGACCTGGTCTGCGCGCTGGAGTACGCGGCGCTGGGCAAGGTCGAGGGCGAGCTCGCGGTCGGCTGCGACGGCTGGCTGGAGCAGGAGGAGGTCGAGGAGCTGTCCGGCATCCGCCGCATGGAGCTTCCCGCCTCGATCGCGCTCGGCGCCGCCTCGCGGCTGCACCGGCTGGGCCTGACCCCCTCGCCCGCGGGCGACCTCGCCTACACGATGCACCCCTGGGTGGTCTCCGGCAGCAAGCTGCACGAGGCCGGCTGGCGGCCGACGTGGACGAACGAGGAGGCACTGGCCGAGCTGCTGGAGGAGGTCTCCGAGCACACCGCGGTCGCCGGGCGCCGTCTCGGCCGCAAGGACGCCACGACCCTGGGCGCCGCCGGTGCCACGGTGGCCCTCGTCGGCACCGCGGCCCTGGTGCGCCGCGCCAGGAAGCGGCGCCGGGGCTGACGGGGCGCTGCCGGCGGCCATGGCGGTGCGCCGCCGGCGGTGCGCTGCCGAGGGAGCGCTGCCGAGGAAGCGCTGTCGGCGGTGCCCTGCCGGCGGCCGTGGGCGGACGATCCTCCGCCTCGCGGCCGGGTCCCGGTTGGGCCTCGGTTGGGCCGCGCCGCACGAGTGCGCGATGATGGCGGCATGTCCCAGGACCCCATCCGCCTTCTCGAGATCCGCGACACCCCGCTCTCCGTGGACGAGGTGTTCTCCGCGGTCGGCGACGACAGCGCCGGAGGCACGGCGCTCTTCGTGGGCACCGTCCGAGACCACGACGGGGGCCAGGAGGTCACCCGCCTGGAGTACTCCGCGCACCCGACGGCGGAGCCGGAGATGCGACGGGTGGCGGAGAAGGCGGCCGCCGAGTTCCCCGTCCGGGCACTGGCCGCGGTCCACCGCGTGGGGGCCCTCGCGGTCGGCGACCTCGCCGTCGTCGTGGCGGTGTCCTGCCCGCACCGCGGCGAGGCCTTCGCGGCCTGCCGCGGGCTGATCGACGACCTCAAGGCCGAGGTGCCCATCTGGAAGCACCAGATCTTCGCGGACGGCACCGAGGAGTGGGTCGGGGCCTGCGCGCACTGACCCCTCACCGGCCCCCGCGCACTGATCCGGCCGCCCCGATCCGGCCGCCCCGATCCGGCCGCCCCGATCCGGCCGTCCCGGTCCCCTCACCTCGAGTCACCTCGAGCGGTCGCACCGAATCCCCGACCGGTCGCGCCGCATCCCGACGGCTCGTGCCGCCTCCCCGCGCGCCGGGCTTCCGCGACCCCCTCGCTCCGATCTGTGAGCCAGTCGGGCGTAACCTGGGTGCCAGTCCTGCCGTTGGCCCATTGAGTGGTTAATCTGCTCATATATGGCAGTTCGCGACGGCAGATTCAGGAGGCCGGCATGGCGGCGCTCGCATGGTTGATCATTCCCGTTGTGGCCACTTTGCTCGCCGCCGCCTGGGGCGCCTGGGCGGCACGCAACCGCAGCACGGGTGACGCCAGGTCGCTCGCCGGTTTCGACCGTTTCCGCGAAGTCATGAGCGAGTCCAGCTCCGACCCCGTGTAGCCCGCGTTCGAGCCCAGCGGCCGGGGTGGGCAAGGGGCCTGGACTGCGGCCCCGGAAGCCGCTTCCGGCTGATGTCCCGTACTGTCGTCCCATGCCACGCCGCACCGCGACGATGCTCGCCTCGACCCTGCTGTTCATAGGACTGCTCTGCGTCGGGGTGCTCATGCCCGTGCCCTACGCGGAGCTGGGCCCCGGCCCCACGGTGAACACGCTGGGCAAGCACGGCGGAGAGCCGGTGCTCCAGGTCGACGGCCACCGCACCTACCCGACGAGCGGTCACCTGAACATGACCACGGTCCGCGTCACCGGGTCGGACTACCGCATGAACCTCGTCGAGTCGGTCGTCGGCTGGCTCTCCCACGACGAGGCGGTCGTCCCCCGAGGGACCCTCTACCCGGACGACAAGTCCGCCGAGCAGGTCGACCAGGAGAACGCCGAGGAGTTCACGGCCTCGCAGGAGAGCGCGAAGGTGGCGGCGCTGCACCACCTCGCGATCCCGGTCGGCTCCCGGGTGATCGTCGGCTCCGTCGTCAAGGGCGCGCCGGCCGAGAACAAGCTGCACGCGGGCGACGTCGTCAGGGCCGTGGACGGCACCAAGGTGGGGAAGGCGGCAGACATCGCCAAGGCGGTCACCAAGCACAAGCCCGGTGAGCGGGCGGTCTTCACCATCGTCCCGGCAGCCAAGGCCAAGGGGAAGGACGCGGCCGCCACCAAGTCCCTGCCCACCACCGAGGTCGCGATCACGACGGCCAGGGCCCCGGACGACGGCCGCGCGGTCGTGGGCATCCAGGGGGGCGTCGAGCACACCTTTCCGTTCAAGATCGACATCAAGCTCGCCGACGTCGGCGGCCCCAGCGCCGGGCTGATGTTCTCGCTCGGCCTCATCGACAAGATGGAGCCGGGGAACCTGACGGGCGGGAAGTTCGTCGCGGGCACCGGCACCATCGACGACGACGGCAAGGTCGGCCCCATCGGCGGCATCTCGATGAAGATCATCGCCGCCCGTGACAAGGGCGCCGAATACTTCCTGACCCCGGCGGACAACTGCGCCACCGCCGCCAAGGACACCCCTCACGGGCTGAGGCTGGTGAAGGTCAGGACGTTGGACGACGCCCTCGGGGCGCTCAAGGACATCCGTGAGAACAAGACCGACGCGCTGCCGAGCTGCGGCGGCTGACCGTCGTAGCGACCGTCAGTACGAGCGGGGCGCGTGCGCGCACGCGCCCCGCTCGACGCCCGGTCCTGGGTCGTGCCCTCGCCGGGCTCACTCCTCGAACGTCGCCGCCAGCGCCTCCGCCAGCCCCGGCACCAGGCTCGACCCGGTCAGCACCTCGGTGGGGGAGTCCTTCTCCCGCAGGCGCAGCGCCGACTCGCGTGACCCGTCGCGCAGCACCCCCACGGTCATCCGCACCTCCTGCCGGGACGGATGCGCGGCCACCCACTGGGCGAGCTCCTCGTCGCCGATGCCCTGGGGCACATCGGTCTCGGCCCCCGCCGGGAGCATCAGCCGCTCCACGACCAGCGCGCACCCGGCGACCGAGTCCGGCCAGGCGATCGTGGCGAGGAACTCGTCCAGGGGCGTGCCGGAGGGCAGCTCGTCCTGCTCGATCGGGGTCAGCGAACCCGGCTCGGCGTCGGTGTCGAGGCCGAGCTGCTGGGCGAGACCGGGCTCCTGGCCGCGCAGGGCGTTGGTGTCGACGAGCGCGAACAGCCGGGCCGGCCGGTCCCAGCCGAGGCCGGAGGCGTACTCGTCGATCTCGAGCACGGCTCGGGTCAGAGGTGAGGCCGCCATGGGGGTGCCGGAGGTGCCGCCCGCGGGAGGGCCGTCTCCGGTCGGAATGTTGGACATGCTCCGTATCCTGCCTCCCACGGGCCTCCCGATGCACATTCGTTGCGGCAGTCGGGAACTTGAGTAAAGGCTGGGTAAGTTGCATGAGATGGGTGCCGGGCCCGGCACCCCTTTGTTAGTGCTCTATCGCTGATGTTTCGAGGTGCGCACCTTGGTTTTCCAGATGCCGGACCGCGGCGGCTCGCCGGGGCCACGGTTCAGAGTCGGCCGACCGTCCCGGCGTACCCGCACCTTGCTGATGACTCTCGGAGTGCTGGCCGTTCTCGCCATCGCCTTCGTCATCTTCGCGGGATTCTGGACGGACTGGCTCTGGTATCGATCCGTTGACTACTCCTCGGTGTTCGCCACGATGCTGTGGACGAAAATCGGGCTGTTCTTCGTCTTCGGCCTGCTGATGACGCTGGTGGTGGGGGTGAACATCTACCTCGCGCACCGCTTGCGGCCCCCGCTGAGCGCCATGTCGGTGGAGCAGCAGAGCCTCGACCGCTACCGCATGGCGGTGGCCCCTTACAAGAAGTGGCTTCTGCTCGGCGTCTCCTCGCTGGTCGGGCTGATCGCCGGGGCGTCGGCGGCCGGCCAGTGGCGCACCTGGCTGCAGTGGGTGAACGGGACCTCTTTCCACATAAAGGACCCGCAGTTCCACAAGGATGTCTCCTTCTATGCCTTCGACCTGCCCTGGTACCGCTTCCTGCTGAGTTTCGGCTTCGCCGCCGCCGTGCTGTGCCTGCTGGCCGCCGCCGCGGTGCACTACCTCTACGGGGGGCTGCGGATCACCAGCCCGGGGGCGCGGGCCACCGGCGCCGCGACCGGCCACCTGTCGGTGCTGCTGGGGGTGTTCGTCTCACTGAAGGCGGTCGCCTACTGGCTGGACCGGTACGCGCTGGCGGTCAAGTCCAGCGACTTCAAGGCCACCGACGGCTGGACGGGCCTGCGGTACGTGGACGCCAATGCCTACCTGCCCGCGAAGACGATCCTGTTCTGCATCGCGATCGTCTGCGCGCTGCTGTTCTTCAGCACGCTGTGGCGGCGCACGTGGTCGCTGCCCGTGATCGGTTTCGGACTGATGGTGCTCTCCGCGATCCTCATCGGCGGCCTCTACCCGGCGATAGTGCAGAAGTTCCAGGTCCAGCCGAACGAGCAGGCCAAGGAAGCGCCGTTCATCAAGAAGAACATCGACGCGACCCGCAAGGCGTACGGGATCAAGGACACCGACGTCAAGGAGTACCCGGGCAGGAGCGACAAGGACGACACGCAGCTGAGGGCCGGCGCCGACACCACGGCCTCGGTCCGCCTGCTCGATCCGACGGTGGTCTCGCCGACGTTCCAGACGCTCCAGCAGGTGCGCGGCTACTACACCTTCCCCAACACCCTGGACGTGGACCGCTACAAGATCGACGGCAAGGAGCAGGACACCGTCGTCGGCCTGCGCGAGCTGAACCTCGTGGGCATCCCCGAGAGCAACTGGGTCAACGACCACTTCAAGTACACGCACGGCTACGGCATGGTGGCCGCCGAGGGCACCACGACCCGCTCGAACGGCGAGCCGCTGTTCACCGAGAAGAACCTGCCGCCGGAGGGCAAGCTACGCCCTTACGAGCCGCGGGTGTACTTCGGTGAGGAGACCAAGCAGTACTCGATCGTCGGCGGGCCGACCCAGGAGATCGACTACTCCGACAACAGCGGTGAGAAGAGCTACACCTACCGCGGCAAGGGCGGTGTCGGGCTCGACAGCCCGCTGACGCGGGCGGCGTACGCGGTCACGTTCAGCGAGCCGCAGATCATGTACTCCGGCGCGATCGGCAAGGGATCGAAGATCCTCTACGACCGCACGCCCAAGGAGCGGGTCGAGGCGGTCGCCCCGTGGCTGACCATCGACCGCGACCCGTACCCGGCGGTGGTCGACGGCCGGATCAAGTGGATCGTGGACGCCTACACGACGACCAACGGCTACCCGTACGCGTCGCGGACCACGCTCGGGGACACGACCACGGACTCGCTCACCGACGAGCAGCGCAAGCTGCTGACGCCGGACAACCGGGTCAACTACATCCGCAACTCGGTCAAGGCGACGGTGGACGCCTACGACGGCACGGTGAAGCTGTACCAGTGGGACACCGAGGACCCGGTGCTCAAGACGTGGATGAAGGCGTTCCCGGGCACGGTCCAGCCGAAGGGGAGGATCAGCCCGGCGCTGATGGAGCATCTGCGGTACCCGCAGGACCTGTTCAAGGTGCAGCGGGACCTGCTGACCCGCTACCACGTCAAGGACGCGTCCACGTTCTTCAGCGGCAGCGAGGTGTGGCGGATCCCGGCGGACCCGACGACGACCAGCGGTGACGACGTCCCGCCGTACTACCTGTCGATGAAGATGCCCGATCAGCCCGGGCAGTCGTTCTCGCTCACCTCGACGTTCGTGCCGAACCGGCGGGACAACCTGTCGGCGTTCATGGCGGTCGACGCGAACGCGGCGAGCAAGGACTACGGAACGATCAGACTGCTCAAGCTGCCGTCCAACTCGACGGTGGACGGCCCGAAGCTGGTGCAGAGCAAGTTCAACTCCAACAAGGCCGTCGCCGAGCAGATCAACATCTGGAGACGCGGCGACTCCGACGTGGAGTACGGCAACCTGCTGACGGTGCCCCTCGACGGCGGGCTGCTGTACGTCGAGCCGGTGTATCTGAAGGGCGCGGGCGCCAGCTTCCCGCTGCTGTCCAAGGTGCTGGTGCGGTACGGGGACAGGACCGCGTTCGAGAACACCTTGGGCCAGGCGCTGGACGTGGTGTTCGGCAAGAAGAGCGCCACGCGGCCGCCAACGGGCGACCAGGGCAGGCCCGGGGACCAGGGCAAGCAGACGAGCCCCACGGTGCGGAAGGCGCTGGACGACGCCCAGAAGGCGTTCGACGCTAGCCAGGAGGCGCTCAAGCGCCAGGACTGGACGCGGTACGGAGAGGAGCAGAAGAAGCTCCAGGAGGCGCTGAGGAAGGCGAAGGACGCCGAGGAGAAGGCACAGTCGACCAAGCCGTCAACGAAGCCTTCGGGGAGTCCCTCTCAGAAGCCGGGGAAGAAGCCGTGAACCAGGGGTGAATGGGGCCCACCTCGCGTCGTGGTAAGGTTGGGACACAACGACGCGGGGTGGAGCAGCTCGGTAGCTCGCTGGGCTCATAACCCAGAGGTCGCAGGTTCAAATCCTGTCCCCGCTACCACGACGGAATGGCCCGCAGCCCTTTGGCTGCGGGCCATTCCGCATGTCCGGGGGATCGGGGGTGAGGGTGTCGCCGCGTGGTGCTGTTCCCGATCGGGTGATCCCGCGAGGGCGTCGGGGCGGTCCGGCGGCCCGCCAACTGTCCGCCGTGCGGCGGGAGTCCACCTGGGAATGGTTTGATCTGTCGTCGTATCGGGAAGTCGACAAAACGCTGAAGTGACCTTGAGGGCTGCGGTATACCAGGTGTACGCGGGTTGCGGGTGGTGCGACGATGGACTCTATGGGGGACAGTGCGAAGGTTTTGAACAAACGTCGGATTTCACAAGCGGAGACGACGCCCACGCTGCCGATGGGCGGCGATGCCCTGCGCGAGCTGCCCGAGGCCGCGGAACTCTTCCCGGCCCCCCGGCACTCGGGCGACAGCCTGCTGCCCTCGACCGAGCAGATCCTCGACCCCGCACCGCTGGAGGACGTCCTCGCCGTCCGCGAGGAGGCGGAGTTGGAGGCGCGCTACCGGCGTGCCGCGGACGCCGGGGACAGCGCGGCCGAGAGCGTCCTCGGCGCGATGCTGCTGCGCCGCGGCGACCTGGAGGCGGCGGAGCCGTGCCTGCGCAGCGCGACGGCGGCCGGTGAGCGAGCCGCCGCGAACAACCTCGGAGTCCTGCTCCACCAGCGCGGCTACGCCGACGAGGCGGCCGCGTGGTGGCGCATCGCCGCGGTCGCGGGCAGCGCCGCCGCCGCGCACTCCCTCGGCCGGCACCTGCGTGAGCGCGGGGACGAGCCGGGCGCCGAGTACTGGCTGCGGCAGTCCGCCGAGCAGGGCCACACCCTCGGCGCCTACGCCCTCGCGGACCTGCTGGAGCACCGTCGTGACGTCGGTGCCGAGCGCTGGTTCCGTGCGGCGGCCGAGCACGGCCACCGCGAGGCGGCCTACCGCATCGCCCGTATCCACGCCGAGCGCAACGAGAACGCGCAGGCCGAGACCTGGTACCGGCAGGCGGCGGCCCGCGGGCACCGCAGGGCCGCGCTGCGCCTGGGCACCCTCCTGGAGGAGCGGGGAGAGCGCAGGGAGGCCGCGAGGTGGTACCTCCAGGCAGCCCGCGAGGGCGAGGCGCGCGCGGCGTGCGCCCTGGGCTTCCTCCTGCGCGACGAGGGCAAGGTGGAGGAGGCCGCCGAGTGGTGGCGGCGCTCCGCGCTGAACGGGGACGGCCACGCGGCGAACGCGCTCGGTGCCACGCACGCGCAGGCCGGGGAGACCGAGCAGGCCGAGCGGTGGTACCGCATCGCGCTGGAGGCGGGCGACCACAACGGCGCCTTCAACCTCGGGCTGCTGTGCTCGGCCTCGGGCCGTACGGCGCAGGCCGAGCAGTGGTACCGCCGGGCCGCCTACACGGGCCACCGGGAGGCGAGCAACGCGCTGGCCGTGCTGCTGCTCCAGCGCGGTGACACCGCGGGCGCGGAGCCGTGGTTCTCCAAGGCCGCCGAGGCGGGCAGCGTCGACGCGGCGTTCAACCTCGGCATCCTCCACGTGGGCCGAGGCGACGAGCGCACGGCCCGGCAGTGGTACGAGCGCGCGGCCGCCGCGGGGCACGCCGAGGCGGCGCTCCAGGTGGGTATCGCGCTCCAGCGGGACGGGGACCTGCCCGCGGCGGAGCGGCACTTCCGCAGCGCCGCCGGCAACGGCTGCGCGGATGCCGCCTTCCGTCTGGGCTCGCTCCTGGAGCGGCAGGGCGTGGACGAGGCCGAGGAGTGGTACGAGCGGGCGGCCCGCAAGGGCCATCGGCGGGCCCAGGTGCGCTTCGGCATGTGCCTGGCGCAGCACGGCGACGTGGTCGAGGCGGCGAAGTGGTACCGCACGGCGGCTGAGGCGGGCAGCCGGAACGGCGCGTTCAACCTCGGCCTGCTGCTGGCCCGCGAGGGCAGCGAGCCCGAGGCGGCCGTGTGGTGGACGCGGGCGGCGGACGACGGCCACGGCCGCGCGGCCCTGCGCCTTGCCCTCCTGGCCGCCCGCCGCGGCGCGCTGTCCGAGGCGGAGTCCTGGTGCGCCAGGGCCGCGGAATGCGGCCCGGCGGAGGTGGCCGAGCGCGCCGCCCGTCTGAAGGCCGCCCTCCACCAGGAGTTAACGGCCTAGCGGCACCACCCGCTCGAGAAGGGGCGCCCGCGACCCGGGCGCCCCACCGGCATCGCGTCACTCGCGTTCCCGTCGCGTTGCTCGCGCCGCCGGGACTCAGCGGCCCTCCCCGCCCCCAGGGGAACGGATTTGCGCTGGTGGGTGGGGCTCACGTAGGGTTTGGTTCATCGACGCGGGGTGGAGCAGCTCGGTAGCTCGCTGGGCTCATAACCCAGAGGTCGCAGGTTCAAATCCTGTCCCCGCTACCACGACGGAAGGCCCGCAGCCCATGGCTGCGGGCTTTCCGCATTTCGGCCTGGTACAGGTTCGGGCAAGGGGGTGCAAACTCTCGCCGATTTCCCGCGCACCGCGGGTAATCCTGATCACCAGTGGGGGCTCGGCAGAGGAGGGCCGCGTGCTGCGGGGACGGCTGGGGAAGGCGTTGCGCAAGAAGGCGGCGCCGCCCGGGCTTGCGCCGGGCCGGGCATGGCGCCAGTTGTGCGACGCCGCGCTCTCCGGGCGCGGGGCGGACGGTGAGGCGCTCGTCGAGGCGCTGCGCGCCGCCGAGGGACAGGAAGCCTCCGCCGGTCTGCGCGCGCTCTGCGAGGCCCCGCCCGGCGTCTGGGTCGTGCTCGACCGGGCCGTGCGCCGCACATGGGACAGCCGCCTGCCCCAGATCCTCGACCCCCTGCGCCTCGTCCTGGAGTCGATGGAGTCGGACGGCAGACGCCGCGAGTCCGCCGTCCGCGCACTCTCTGCCGAGCGCGGGCCCCACACCGCCTACGCGCTGGCCCTGCGCACCGTCGACTGGGTGCCTCCCGTGCGCGAGCAGGCCGTCGCAGCCCTCCTCGGCCGACTCGAACCCGACGAGGCCGTCGCCGCCGTCCGGCTGCTGCTGCGGCTGAGCCGCCGGGTGCGGGCAGGCGGGGCCCTGGAGACGTTCCGCGACGCGCTCACCGACCCCGCCCAGCGCAGAACGGTGCGGCGCCTCGCCGCCGACGCCGATCCCCGTACCCGCCGCTTCGGCGTGGAGCTCGCATTGGAGCTCGGCGAGTACGTCCGCGGCGACCTCGTCCGCACCGCGCTGCGCGACGCCGACCAGGTGTGCCGCCATCTGTGCGCCGAGCGCCTGCTGGAGATCGACCCGGACCAGGCCGGCCGGCTGATGTGGGCGCGCTCGGCCGCCGTCCGGGAGCTCGCCGTGGCCGCGCTCCCCGACGACGTTCCCGCCGCGCGGCTCACCGCACCGCTCGCCGACCGTTCGAGGATGGTGCGGGCTCAGGCCCGCTGGAAGCTCTACAAGCGCGGCGAGCCACCCGTCGATGTCTATCGCAAGCAATTGCGCCGCTGCGGCGGCGCGACCGCGCCCAACTTGGTGGCCGGGCTGGCGGCGGGACTCGGCGAGTGCGGCGACGCCACCGACGTCCCCCTGCTCGCCCGGCTGGCGGCGGTCGAGCCGCACCCCTGGGAGAGCGGCGAGAGCGGCCCCGCGTGGCCGTCGGCGGTGCGCCGTGCGGCGGTCAGGGCGCTGGGGAAGGTGGCCCCCCAGGAGCAGTTGCCGCAGTTGCTGGTGCCCCTGCTGGGCGACGTGACACCCAGTGTGGCGCGTGAGGTGCTGGACGCGCTGGTCCCCGTGGCGTCCGCGGTGCCCGTGGATGTCGCCCGCGAGGCGCTGGCCCGCCCGGAGGTCCCCGTGCACCGGGCCGCGCTGCGCCTGCTGAGGGCGTCAGGGCCCTGGCAGCGCGTGGAGGTGGATCTGGAGCTGGCGGCCGATCCCCGCCCGCACGTGGCCGCCGAGGCCCGTTCCGATCTGAGGGCGTGGCTGCGCAGGCAGATCTACTCGCGGCCGGATCCGGAGCACCTGGACCGGATCAACGGCCTGATCGGCGCCGCGGGCCTGCCGGAGCCGGTGCGCAGGCACCTCGCCTTCGTGCTCCGCTGAGCGGTCGGTCGCACCTCATCGGGCGGCGGGCCGCGTCAGGAGTGGCACCCGGGACACAGCCCGCGGTATGTGACCTCCACCTGCGAGACGACGAAGCCGAAGCGCTCGGCGTCGGGCAGGTCGGAGAGCGGATCGCCCAGGGGGTGCACATCACGGATGGTCCCGCAGCGCGAGCAGATCAGGTGCTGGTGGGCGTGGTGGGCATTGGGGTCGTAGCGCTTGGCGCGGCCGTCGGTGCTCACTTCCACGACCTCACCGATGCTCACCAGCTCGCCGAGGGTGTTGTAGACGGTCGCGCGGCTGATCTCCGGCAGACGTTCCACCGCCCGGGCGTGTACTTCGTCGGCCGTGTAGTGGACGTGGTCCCCGTCGAGGACCTCGGCCACGACTCGCCGCTGCGCGGTGAGTCGCCAACCGCGCTCGCGAAGTCGTTCCAGCAGGTCACTCATGTGTTCCAGCCTAACAGTGTTCGTGGACAAGTTCCGATCCAGTATGGAGCTGGAACTCTTCTTGACTTGGATGATGTCTAAATGCGACTCGGTTGGGCAGGCGGCGGGGGACCGCGGCCGCCTCGTTCGCCGGCATGATCCGCACCTGCACGGTCCGCGGGGAGGAGTCGCCGCGCTCGATCGCCTCGCGCAGGTAGCGCCGGTGCGACGTGGTTCCTCGCCCGGTCCGGTCCGCCCCGGGCGGCGGCCGGGCAAGCGCCGGCACCGGCCGAACCGGCAACGGCCGAACCGGCAACGGCTGAACCGGCAACGGCCGAACCGGCAACGGCTGGGCCCGCAACGGCTGAACCTGCAACGGCTGAGAGGCCGGGCTCCCGAGATTCGTCGGGAGCCCGGCCTCTTGCCGTGGCTGTGCGGCGTGGGCGGGGATCAGCCCGCCACTGCCGCCGCTTCGCGCGGCCGGGCGCTCTGCCCGGACCAGCAGCGGATGATGTCGCGGACCGAGACGATCCCGACGGGGGCGTCACCCTCGAGGACGACGAGGTGCCGGAAGCCGCCGCGGACCATGGCGGTCGCGGCCTCCTCCAACGTCCACTCGGGAGCGGCGAAGACGACATCGGTGGTGGTGTGGGATCCGGCGGTCTCCCGGTCGGGGTCCTCGCCGTGCCCGACGGAGATGAGCACGTCACGTTCGGTCAGTATTCCGAGGCCGCAGGTGTCCGGGTCGAGGACGACAGCGGCGCCGATACGGCGGGCGGACATGAGGCGGGCGGCTTGTCGCAGTGTATGGGCGGGTCCGATGGTGAGAACCACAGTGCTCATGGCGTCACGGACGAGCATGGGCTGGAGCCACCTCTCGGTTGGGAATTGAGAACCCTTTCACAAATTCACAAGGGCTCGAATTCTCATGTTCACATGCGGAGGCGGCGGCAACAAGAGGCCCGGTGTCCCCAGATCGAGTGATGAGCGACGGGCGGGCGGTGTTCACCACCCCCCCAGCCGTTCACAGGAGTCTCAGCGGCCCCGGCCGAGGTAGCCCAGCAGCTCCTCGTGGAGCAGCCCGTTCGAGGCCGCGGCATTGCCGCCGCCCGGCCCCGGCTCACCCTCCAGGCTGGTGAAACGGCCCCCGGCCTCGGTCACCACGACCGACGGGGCCGCCATGTCCCACAGCGACAGCTCCGGCTCGGCGCACATGTCCACCGAGCCCTCCGCGACCATCATGTACGGCCAGAAGTCGCCGTAGCCGCGGGTGCGCCAGCAGGCCCTGGTCAGGTCCAGGAACCCGTCGAGGCGCCCCTGCTCCTCCCAGCCCGACAGCGACGAGTAGGCGAACGAGGCGTCCCCGAGCTTGGCCACCCCGGAGACATGCAGCCGGGTCGCCGACGACAGGCTGCGGCCCGTGTACGCGCCCGAGCCCAGCGAGGCCCACCAGCGCCGGCCGAGCGCGGGGGCCGACACCAGCCCCACCACCCCCTTGTCGCCCCCGGGGCCCTGGACGAACAGGGAGATCAACGTGGCCCACACCGGCACGCCCCGCACGTAGTTCTTCGTCCCGTCGATCGGGTCGATGATCCACCGGCGCGGGCCCTGGCCCTGGTTGCCGAACTCCTCGCCCAGCACGGCGTCGCGCGGCCTGGCGCGCTGGAGGGCGCCGCGCACCAGCTCCTCGGCCGCCCGGTCGGCCTCCGTCACCGGGGTCATGTCAGGCTTGGTCTCGACCTTGAGGTCGATCGCCTTGAACCGCTCCATCGTCGCGGCGTCGGCAACGTCCGCCAGCACATGGGCGAGGCGCAGATCGTCGTGGTAGTCCGGCATGAGGCGAACAGTATCGACCGGTTCTGGTCAGGGCCACCGGGGCGCAGCGGTGGGCGCGCCCGACACCGGTTCGGCGGCAGGGCGACCGCACCCTTGACAGCATCTGGTGGTACGTCAAATCTGGTCGGTGAGGCCATTTTCGGCCGCGGCCCTGCCAGCCCGCGAGCCCCGGAGGCGGCGATGCCGACTGCCCGCGAGACCCTCCTCGACTCCGCCCTCGCCGCCCTGGGGCGGCAGCCGTGGTCCGACATACGGATGGTCGAGGTCGCCGAGGCGGCGAGGGTCTCCCGGCAGACCCTCTACAACGAGTTCGGCAGCAAGGACGGGCTCGCCCGCGCGCTGACCCGCCGCGAGGTGGAGGCCTTCATCGGCGGGGTGGAGCGGGCGCTGGCCGGGGCGGAGCGCTCCGGCGCGGACGCCGGGGGCGCCTTCGCGGCCGCCGCCTCGTGGACCCTGCTGACCGCCGAGGCCAACCCCCTGGTGCGCTCGGTCCTCATCGGCGGCCACGAACAGCGCACCGCGCTCATGCCCCGCTGCGCCCGCCCCACTCCCAGCGAACTCGTCGAGCTCCTGCGCGAGCGGGCGATCGGCGCCATCGAGCACGGCTACCCCAAGCTGGGCCTGGTGCAGATCGGCGCGGCCTGCGAGGCCGCCGTCCGGCTGACCCTCTCCTACGCCGTGGCGCCGGGCCGGACCGTGGAGGACGCCTGTGCCCAGGTGGCCGCCCTGGTGCGTCACCTTCTCGCCCCGGGATGGTGAAAGGGCCCGCTGGCCGTACTGTTGTTGCCATGGGCAACGAGCAGGAGCAAGTACGGCCGGCCGACATCGCCGACGACGAGGTCATCACCTGGTGGGGTCTTGCGGTCGAGGGGTACACCCGCACCAACCGGCTGACCGCGACGGACCTCGGCGTCGATGTGACGGTCCCCGGCCCGTGGTTCGAGGTCCTGCTGCGGCTGCTGCGCACACCCGGCCACCGGCTGACCATGACCCGGCTCGCCCACGAGGTGTCGCTGACGTCGGGCGGTTTCACCAAGTTCGCGGACCGCATGGTCAAAGCGGGACTCATCGAGCGGCAGGCGTGCGCCACCGACCGCAGGGTCACCTACGTGGCACTGACCCCCAGTGGCCTGTCCATCGCCGAACGGGCGCGCGCACGGCACGCCGAGGCGCTTCGGCGGTACTTCCTGGAGCCCCTGGGGGTGGCGGACGCCGAGCGCCTATCGGCCCTGATGCGCCGCCTGAGGGACGCCAACACCCCCGAGCTCAAGGACTGACGCGCCAGGGGGCGTACGAGGGCGGTAACAGGGGCCAGAGCCGTGCCAGGGACCAGTGGGCCGTATCAGGGACGAGCGGGCGGGTCGGCGGGTCGGCGGGCAGGGTCTCAGTGCGCGGAGCCGCTCAGTTGGAGGCCGATGATGCCCAGGATGACGAGGCTGATCGACACCAGCTTGAGCGTGGACACCACGTCGTCGAGGAAGACCATGCCGTAGATGGCGGTGCCGGCCGCGCCGATGCCCGTCCACACCGCGTACGCGGGGCCCACGTCGAGCTTCTTCAGCGACAGGGTCAGCAGACCGAAGCTGCCGAGCGCGAAGGCGCAGAAGGCGAAGGTCGGCCAGAGGCGGGTGAAGCCGTGGGAGAGCTTCAGGCAGACGGCGAACCCGGTCTCGAGCAGTCCGGCGACGACGACGAGGAGCCATGTCATCTGGTGAGCCTCCGCCCTCTGCGCGCCTGACCGGTCTCGATGATCACATGTTCTCCCCAGATTCGGCGCGCCTACACCGGAAGCGTGTCGATACGGAATTCCGGCCACGCGTGGCCCCCGCCGAACGGAGCGTCAGTCGCCCTCGCGGCGCTCGCGCGAGGCGAGCAGACGACGCAGGGACTCCAGTCGCGCCGGCTCGGCCTGGCCCTGCGCCACCCACTCGTCGAGCGCGCAGTCCGGCTCGTCGTGGCTGCACGCGCGCGGGCAGCCCTCGGTGCCCGGCTCCAGATCGGGGAACGCCTTGATGACGCGTCCGGGGTCCACGTGGTGCAGGCCGAACGAGCGCACGCCCGGTGTGTCGATGACCCACCCCGCCCCGTCGGACAGCGGCAGGGCGAGCACCGAGGTGGTGGTGTGGCGGCCGCGCCCGGTCACCGCGTTGACATGGCCCGTGGCCCGCTGCCGTTCGGGCACCAGGGCGTTGACGAGCGTGGTCTTGCCGACGCCGGAGTGGCCGACGAACACGGTCATCCGGTCCTTCAGCCGCTCGCGCACCGCGTCCGCGCCGCCGGAGCCCAGGGTGTCCCGGGTGGTGACGACGTACGGCACACCGAGCGGGGCGTAGACGTCCAGCAGGGGGTCGGCCGGGGCGAGGTCGGACTTGGTCAGCACGAGCAGCGGCTCCAGCCCGGAGTCGTAGGCGGCCACCAGGCAGCGGTCGATCATGCGGGGACGCGGCTCGGGGTCGGCCAGCGCGGTGACGATGGCCATCTGGTCGGCGTTGGCCACCACCACCCGCTCGTAGGGGTCGTCGTCGTCGGCCGTGCGGCGCAGCACCGAATCGCGGTCCTCGACGCGCACGATCCGCGCCAGGCTGCCCTCGTCGCCGGACAGATCGCCGACGAGGGCCACCTGGTCGCCCACGACCACGCTCTTGCGGCCCAGCTCACGCGCCTTCATCGCGGTGATGACGCGGCCGTCCACCAGGCAGGTGCAGCGACCCCGGTCCACGGTCGTGACGAAGCCCTCGGACGCGTCCTCGTGCTTGGGGCGGATCCGGGTGCGCGGGCGGCTGCCCCTGCGACCCGGGCGGACCCGGATGTCGTCCTCGTCGCTGTCCTTGCCGTAGCGCCGCATGGCGGAGGGTCAGGCTCTCGGCTCGAAGGAAGGCGCGGTGCCCGCGGTCGTCCCCGCGTCCTTCTCCAGCATCTCGGCCCACATCCGCGGGAACTCCGGGAGGGTCTTGGCGGTGGTCGCCACGTTCTCCACCTCGACGCCCTCGACGACGAGGCCGAGCACCGCGGCGGCGGTGGCCAGGCGGTGGTCCTCGTAGGTGTGGAAGACGCCGCCGTGCAGCGGGCGGGGTCGGATGACCAGGCCGTCGGCGGTCTCGGAGACATCGCCGCCGAGCTCGTTCAGCTCCTTGGCCAGAGCGGCGAGGCGGTCGGTCTCGTGCAGCCGCAGATGGGCGATGCCGCTGAGCTCGGACGGTGAGTCGGCGAGCGCGGCGACGGCGGCGACGACCGGGGTGAGCTCGCCCACCTCGTGCAGGTCGGCCGTGATGCCGTGGATCCGGCCGCTGCCGGTGAAGGTCAGGCCCTGCTCGGTGAGCTCGCAGGAGCCGCCCATTCGCGTGAAGAGCTCGCGCAGGGCATCGCCCGGCTGGGTGGTGCGCTCGGGCCAGTCGCGGACGGTGACCCGGCCGCCGGTGACCAGCGCGGCGGCGAGGAACGGGGCGGCGTTGGACAGGTCCGGCTCCACCACCATGTCGCGGCCGAGCAGGGCGCAGGGGGCGACCCGCCACACATCGGCCTCACCCCCGCAGTCGGGTGTGTCCACCTGGGCTCCGGCCGCGCGCAGCATCTCCACGGTCATCCGGATGTGCGGCAGGGAGGGGACGGAGCTGCCGGTGTGCCGGACCTCGACGCCCTGGTTGAAGCGGGGGGCGGACAGCAGGAGGGCGCTGACGAACTGGGAGGACGACGAGGCGTCGACGTCGACCTCGCCGCCGTCGAGGGCGCCCCCGCCGTGGACGGTGAGCGGGAACGAGCCGCGCCCCTCGTCGTCGATGCGGGCGCCGAGGGCGCGCAGGGCGTCGATCACGCCGTGCTGGGGCCGCTCGTAGGAGCGGGGGTCGCCGTCGAAGTGCACGGGGCCGTCGGCGAGCGCGGCGACCGGCGGCAGGAAGCGCATGACCGTGCCGGCGTTGCCGACGTCGATGGAGGCGGGGCCGTGCAGTCCGGCCGGGATCACGCGCCAGGCGTCGCCGCGGCCGGTGCCGGGACCGGAGGCGCTGTTCGGCACGGTCTCGATGCCGACGCCCAGCCTGCGCAGGCCCTCGGCCATCAGCAGGGTGTCGCGGCTGTGCAGCGGGCGGCGCACCCAGCCGGGCTCGGAGGCGAGGGCGGCGAGGACGAGGGCACGGTTGGTCACCGACTTGGATCCGGGCACGGTGACGGTCGCGTCCACGGAGCCGGACGCGGTCGGAGCGGGCCAGAGCGCACTGGGCGCGGAGTTGCCGGTCATGTGCCACCACCTTAGTGCCACAAGGGCGGGGAGGAATTTGCCGCAACCCGTTCATAGCCCCCTCAACCACCGCTCGTGGGGGTCTACGAAATCACGGGGGCCCAGAACACCCCCTGGGCTACGCCAATACGGCACCGGGTTCGGAGCCGGCGGGTCCGCGGCGCTTCTGAGCCCGAGCAGTCGGCGTCCGCGTCTTCAGAGCCCGAGCAGCCAGCGCCCGCCGCCGAAGAGGGAGAACAGGGCCACGGCCGCGAAGAGGGTCACCCACAGCCCGCCGGGCACATTGGTCAGCCGTCCCAACTGGTCCGCGTCGGAGTCCGGGGCTCCTCCCTGCCCGCGCTTGCGCTGGAGTTCGAAGACCGGCCGCGCCCCGGCCAGCAGGAGGAACCACACCGCGGCGTACGCGAAGGCCGCCTGCACATCGGGCCCGGTCAGCCAGGAGACGAGGAGGAAGGCGCCCCCGGTCACCACCACGGACAGCGCCCCGAAGGCATTGCGGATCATCACCAGCATGGCGGCCAGCAGCGCCGTGGCCGTCCACAGCAGCGCCGTGATGTGGCCGGCGGCGAGCAGCCAGGCACCGCCCAGGCCCAGCAGGGGAGGGGCGGTGTAGCCCGCGGCGGCGGTCAGGATCATGCCGAGGCCGGTCGGCCTGCCGCGTGAGACGGTCAGCCCCGAGGTGTCGGAGTGCAGCCTGATGCCGTCGAGGCTGCGGCCCGTCAGCAGGGCTATCAGACCGTGGCCGCCCTCGTGGGCGATCGTGACGACGTTGCGGCTGATCCGCCAGGCGACGTCGGGGAGTATCGCGGTGAGCGCCACCAGACCGGTGACGGCGACCAGCCAGGTCGGTGGGTCGGGCTGGGTGCCCACCACGTGGTCCCAGACGTCGGTGATCTTCGTCGTGTCCATGGTCTCCGCTCAACGATCGACGTGAGGCCTTAGTGCCTGGCAGGGTGGCACGTATGTGCGGTCGTTATGCGGCAAGTCGTAAACCCGAGGACCTGGCGGACGTCTTCGAGGTCGAGCACTGGGAGCCGACCGAGACCATCGAGCCCGACTGGAACGTGGCACCGACGAAGAATGTATGGGCCGTCCTCCAGCGGCCCCTCAAGGGGTCCGGCAGCGACGAGCCCGTGCGGCAGCTGAGGGTGCTGCGCTGGGGTCTGGTGCCCTCGTGGGCGAAGACCCCCGAGTCCGCGGCGAAGATGATCAACGCTCGGGCGGAGACCGTCCACGAGAAGCCCTCGTACAAGCGCGCCTTCGCCACCCGCCGATGCCTGCTGCCCGCCGACGGCTACTACGAGTGGCTGACTCCGAAGGGGGAGTTCGCGCAGGAGCAGAAGGGGGCCAGGAAGCGGCCCCGCAAGCAGCCGTACTTCATCACGCCCGCGGACGGCTCGGTGATGGCCATGGCCGGCCTCTTCGAGTTCTGGCGGGACCGGACCCTGCCCGACGACCACCCGCTGGCCTGGTGGCGCACCTGCACGGTGCTGACGACCGAGGCGGAGACCGAGCCGTTCGCCGGGGCCGCGGAGGTCGGCCGGGTCGGCCGGAGCGCCCCGTCGGCCGCGTTGGCCGGGTCGGCCGGGTCGGACGGGTCGGGGGAGCCGGGGGAGCCGGGAGAGGGAGAGCCCGCAGCCGGCGGGCCGCGCTCGCTCGCCGACATCCACCCGCGGATGCCCCTGATGCTGGAGCAGGACCGCTGGGCCGCATGGCTGGATCCGCGCAACGACGATCCGGACCGCCTGCTGCCGCTGCTGGCCCCGCCCCGCCCCGGCCTGATGCGGGCGTACCCGGTCTCGCCCGACGTCAGCAACGTCCGCAACAACGCGCCCGAGCTCACCGAGCCGCTTGCGGAGCAGCCCCCGCAGACGCTGTTCTGATCACCATGAACGTGGTTCCGGTCCCCACCCCGGTCGGCGACGCCCGTATCACCTACGCCCGTGCCCGAGGCGCCGAGCCCGGCGCGGTCCTGGCGCTCGGACACGGCGCGGGCGGCGGCATCGAGGCCCGCGACCTGCGGGCGCTGTCCGCCGCGCTGCCCCCGCTCGGGGTGACCGTCGCCCTGGTCGAGCAGCCGTGGCGGGTGGCGGGCAGGAAGCTCGCGCCCGCGCCGAAGACCCTCGACACGGCATGGACCGCCGTGTGGAAGGCGCTGGAGGCCGAAGGCGCGCCCGTGGTCGCGGGCGGACGCAGCGCCGGGGCCCGGGTGGCCTGCCGCACCGGCCGGTCCCTCGCAGCGGCGGCCGTGCTTGCCCTGTCGTTCCCGCTGCATCCGCCGGGGAAGCCGGACAGGAGCCGGGCTCAGGAACTGCTCGACGCCGGGCTGCCGACGCTCGTGGTGCAGGGGGAGCGCGACCCCTTCGGCCGCCCGGAGGAGTTCGCCGCGGCGGGCTACGAGGGGGAACTCGTCCCCGTCCCCTTCGGTGACCACGGCTTCGCCGTGCCGAAGAAGGCGGACCTCGACGAGCAGGCGGCGATGCGGGTGATCACGGACGCGGTCGCCGATTGGCTCGAACGCGTGGTGTGACGGACACCTCGAGGCGGGTCTCCTGTCCGCCCGAGGCTCCGGAGGGCGGCTCGAGGCGGCCCTGAAGGGGCCGGGAATGTCCCGTGCGGCCTTCGCGTTGTGGAGGCTGTCGGTTCGTAGAACTCTGGAAGGCAGCCGCATGGTTTCAGCAGCTTGCCCGGCTCGCGCCCAGGCCCCCTACCTCTCGTGGGAGCCACTGCGTCCCACGGGCGGAGCGGCATTGGGCGGTGGGTCCGCCGGGCCTATATCCTCCGATTCGAGCGGCCCCGCGCGGGGAACCGTTTCGGCTGTGAAGGAGGTGGGTCCGGTCACAGGGACCGACGACGGTACGGCGCCCGAGGAGACTCCCGCCGAGCGGAACGCCCGTTTCGAACGCGACGCGCTCGGATTCCTCGACCAGATGTACTCGGCCGCGCTGCGGATGACGCGCAATCCGGCCGACGCGGAGGACCTGGTCCAGGAGACGTACGCCAAGGCGTACGGATCGTTCCACCAGTTCCGCGAGGGGACGAACCTCAAGGCCTGGATGTACCGCATCCTCACCAACACCTTCATCAACTCCTACCGCAAGAAGCAGCGCGAACCGCAGCGCAGCGCGGCGGAGGAGATCGAGGACTGGCAGCTCGCCCGTGCGGAGTCCCACATGTCCACAGGGCTGCGCTCCGCGGAGTCGCAGGCCCTCGACCACCTGCCCGACTCCGACGTCAAGGAGGCGCTGCAGGCGATCCCCGAGGAGTTCCGCATAGCGGTCTACCTCGCGGATGTCGAAGGCTTCGCGTACAAGGAGATCGCCGACATCATGGGGACCCCCATCGGAACGGTGATGTCCAGGCTGCACCGCGGCCGGCGTCAGTTGCGCGGCATGCTCGAGGACTACGCGCGCGAGCGCGGACTGGTCCCCGAGGACAACGGCAAGCAGGATCAGGCTGACGCACCCGTGGGAGCGGCCGCGGGTGGCTCCTCGCCGCAAGACCGGAAAGGCTCGGGCACATGAGCTGCGGCAACCCGCACGAGACAGACTGCAGCGAGGTACTCGACCACCTCTACGAGTACCTCGACAACGAGATGCCCGCTGGGGACTGCGCCAAGTTCCAGGAGCACTTCGACGAGTGCCACCCGTGCTTCGAGAAGTACGGCCTGGAGCAGGCGGTGAAGAAGCTCGTCAAGCGCTGCTGCGGCTCCGACGCCGTGCCGACCGACCTGCGGGGCAAGGTCATGGGCCGGATCGAGGCGATCCGGGCCGGCGAGGTGACCCCCGTGCCGCCGCCGGTGACCCCGGTGTCGCCCGCGGCCGAGTCGCCGACCGAGTCAGCCGCCGCCAAGGGCCCCAGGCCCCTGACGGAGAGCGGCCCCTGACGGAGCGGCCCCTGACGGAGCGGCCCCTGACTGGGCGGCCCCTCACGGAGCGGGCTCCGACGGCCCGCGCATCTCGCGCCGACGGTGTCCGAGCGGCCCCGACGGTCTTCGGACCGTCGGGGCCGCTTACGCGTTCGAGGGTGCACATGTTCCATACAGTTCACCCGAATGTGCGAATCGGGACCGGTCAAGTAGACCAATCCGCCCATATTCCTGCCGCGCCGACCCCGGCGGCCTATTCTCCGAACTCGATCCCAGGGCCTGTTTCCACGCCTGACCGAGGAGGAGTGATGCGAGCCCTGCCACCGGCGGCGCGCCTGTATGTCCTGCTCGGTGCGGCGGCCGCGCTCGGCTGTGTGGTCCCCCTGCTGGGCACGGCCGGAGCCCGCACCGACTGGACGGCCGTGCTCGTGCTCGCCGCCCTCTGCGTCGTGTGCGAGCAGGCCACCCTCTGCCGCCTGATGGGGCGACACGTGCCCACCGGCACGGGCGCGTTCTTCCCCGTTCTCCTCACCGGGGTGCTCATGCTGCCGCCCCCGGCGGCCGCGCTCGTCGCCGTGCCGGGTGCGCTGATCGGGCGGCCGGCGCGGCGGCCCGCACTCCTGCCGGCCGCCGGGCACGCCGGAGCGCCGAGGCGGGTGTGGAACGCGGCGCAGCTCGCCGTGGCCGCCGCTGCCGCCTCCGCGGTCCACCAGTGGGCGGGCGGCCCCCGGATCCTGCGCGACGCCGAGTTCCCCCGGGCGCTCGGCACCGCGGGGCTGGCCACCCTGACGTTCTGGCTGGTCGCCGGGGCGCTGATGTCGGGAGTGCTCGTCACCGCGTCCCGCCGGGCGCCGATGGACGCGCTGCGCCGGGTGCTCGTGCCCTCCCTGGCCCCGTCCGTGGCCCACGGCGTCGTCGGCCTCACCATGGCGGTGCTCTGGACGGGCCCCTACGGGCCGCTGGCGGCCGTGCTCGCCCTGCTGCCCATGTATGTCTCCTGCTGGGTCTTCGCGCAGTACCACCGCGAGCAGGCCGCCCACCACGCCACCGTCCGGGCGCTCGTCCAGGCGGTGGACCTGAAGGACGAGTACACGCGCGGCCACAGCGAACGGGTCGGCAGGGCATCGGTGATGATCGGGCGCGAGATCGGGATCCCCGAGGAGCGCATCGAGGCGCTGCGCTTCGCCGGGACCCTGCACGACGTGGGCAAGCTCGGGGTGCCGACGCGGCTGCTGCGCAAGTCCGGACGGCTCACCCCCGAGGAGCGCGGCATCGTCCAGCGCCATCCGGAGTACGGCCACGAGATGGTGCGCGGCATCGAGTTCCTCGAGGAGGCGCTCTCGGCGATCCTGCACCACCACGAGCGACTCGACGGCAGCGGCTACCCGTACGGCCTGTCCGGAGCGGGGATCCCGCAGTTCGCCCGCGTGGTGGCCGTGGCGGACGCCTTCGACGCCATGACGTCCAACCGCGTCTACCGTGCCGCCCGGCCCGTCTCCGTCGCCATGGAGGAACTGCGGGCCTGCGCGGGCAGCCAGTTCGACCCGGACATGGTCAACGCCCTGATACGCGCCGTTACCCGGCAGGGCTGGGCGGTGCCGTCCCCGGCCGACGGCGACGGCACGCCGCCTGTGCCCGCGCCTGATGCGGTCTTCCGGGACAAGGGCTGCCTTGATCCGGTCTGCCGGGACAAGTGCTGCCCGGACCCGGTCTGCCGGGACAAGTGCTGCCGGGCCGAGCCCCTTCCCGCGGCCCCCCGCAGACGGCCGTGAGCCCCACCGGACCGCCCGAACCGTCCGCGAGCCCCCGGCCCGCGCGCACGAGCCCCGCGTCCGCGAGCGCCCAGTCCGCGCCCAGGAGCCGGATGCGGCGGTGTGCGGCGCCCGCGCTGTGCCTCGTCGCGGCCGTGCTGTTCGCCGTGTCCGTGGGCTGGACGCTGTGGCACGGACTCGCACAGCCGTCCGTGGCGCTCGCCTTCGCCGTCTTCGTCGCCGCGGGCGAGGGGCTGCGCATCACTCTTCCGGGCGAGCGCACGGCGACGCCGCTGGGCACCGCCGGAGCGCTCGCCTACGCCGTGCTCGGCCAGGCGGGAGGAACGTCCACCAGCCATGGGGTGCCTCAGGTCGTCGCCGTCTGCGGGACGGCGATGCTCCTGGGCTCCCTGCCCCGTCTACGGCGCACCTACCGCCGCCCGCTCGGCGACCTGGACCCCGACCAGTCCCGCAAGGTGCTCACGGTGGCGTTCACCGCCACGCTCTACCAGCCGCTGGACAACAGCGGCGCCCTCGGCCGCACGGCCGGCCAAGGGCCGCTCTACATCGCGTTCATGGCCCTTCTGCTCGCCCTGGCGGCGCTCTTCGACACGGTCCTGGCCGCGGCCCTCACCCACGCCCGCAGCGGGCGGCACTTTCCCGCGCTGCTGCGCGACGAGGTCAGGGCCCTGATGGGGATCGGCTCGGCGGTGTGCGCGACCGGGGTGATCATGGCGGTGGCCGCCGGGGTGATGGGACTGTGGGCGCTGCCGGTCTTCAGCGTGCCCCTGCTGCTGACGCAGGTCTCGTTCCGCCGCCATGCGGCCGTTCGGGCGACGTACCGGCAGACCATCGTCTCCCTCTCGCGGGCCACCGAGGTCGCCGGATACACCCCGGAGGGCCATGCCCGCCGGGTGAGCCGGCTCTCCTGCGAGGTCGGGCGGGCCCTGGGGATGGCCGAGCGCGACCTGCTCCTGCTCGAGTACGCGGCGCTGATGCACGACATCGGGCAGTTGGCCCTTGTCGACCCGGTGCCCGGCGGGGCCACCGCGGTCCTGGACCAGGAGGAGCAGCGCCGGATCGCCGGGCTCGGCGGCGAGGTCGTCCGGCAGACAGGCGTCCCGGTGGAGGTGGCGGTCATCGTCGAGCGCCAGGCAGAGCCCTTCCGCGACCGGGAGGGCGCCCTGGACCCGAGCCATCCGCTCGCCAGCAGTATCGTTCGCGCGGCCAACGCGTTCGACGACTTCGCGGGCGCGGACG
This sequence comes from Wenjunlia tyrosinilytica, assembly GCF_014646055.1. Classification (GTDB taxonomy): domain Bacteria; phylum Actinomycetota; class Actinomycetes; order Streptomycetales; family Streptomycetaceae; genus Wenjunlia; species Wenjunlia tyrosinilytica. The sequence continues at coordinate 123,720 of NZ_BMMS01000007.1, read as the reverse complement.
GGGGGCTGGCGGGCAGGCTGGAGGCGGTGGAGCGGCTGCGTCTGTCCACGGCCCGCGAGTACGAGCCGAGGGTGGTGGAGGCACTGGCCGATGTGTGCCTGCGCGGGGGGCCGGGTCCCGAGCCCGGGTTGACCCGCAGGTAAGGAGCGGCTGCCACGCTGGGCGTGGTTTGATGCGCAGGCAAGGCGGCCAACGCGTGAGCGTGGCTGGGGAGACTCGGGCGAGGAGCTGGAGTGGGCGCGGAAATCCAGGCAGAGATGGTTGCCAATGTGTGGAAGGTTGTCGTCAGGCGGGGCGACCCCGTACAGGTCGGCGACACGGTGGTGATCCTCGAGTCGATGAAGATGGAGATCCCGGTCCTCTCCGAGGTGCCGGGAACCGTGACCGAGCTCAAGGTGAGTGAGGGAGACGTCGTCCAGGAAGGGGATGTTCTGGCCGTCATCGGCTAGGGCAGCATCCCTGTACAGGCACCAGTGAACCGGCAACCGCATCCACACCAGGCGGAATCGTGAGGATCTTCGGCAGAGCACGGCACCGTCCGTCCGCCACCTGGCGGCAGACCACCGACCGTGCTTTCACGCTGATCGGCGACGGGCGTTACGAGGACGCCGGCGCGCTGCTGACGCGTGCCGCCGACCTGGAGCCGTGGCTGGCCGAGTCCTGGTACAACCTGGCCCTGCTGCACAAGTTCCGGCACGACTGGGAGCAGGCCAGGGCGGCCGGACTGCGCGCGGTGGCGCTGCTGGACCGCGCCACCGGCGCCCCCGACTGGTGGAACGTCGGCATCGCCGCCACCGCCCTCCAGGACTGGCCGCTGGCCCGCCGTGCCTGGCAGGCGTACGGCCTGCGGCTGCCGGAGCTCGAGACGGGAGAGGCCAGGTCCACGGACGAGCCGCTCCAGGTGCCGCTCGGCAGCGCGGCGGTGCGGCTCTCGCCCGAGGGCGAGTCCGAGGTGGTGTGGGGCCGGCGCCTGGATCCGGCGCGCGTCGAAGTGCTGAGCATTCCCCTGCCCTCGTCCGGGCGCCGCTGGGGCGAGGTCGTCCTGCACGACGGGGTTCCGCACGGCGAGAGGGTGGCCGGCCGCGGCGCCGCGTACCCGGTCTTCGACGAGATCGAGCTGTGGGCGCCCTCCCCGGTCCCGACCTGGCTGGTGCTGCTGGAGGCGGCGACCGAGGAGGACCGGGACGCCATGGAGCGGCTGGCGGCGGACGCGGGCTACGCGGCGGAGGACTGGTCCTCCTCGGTGCGGCTGCTGTGCCGGACCTGCTCGGAGAGCCGGATGCCCACCGACGACGGGCACTCGGTCCACCACGACCCGCACGACCAGGGGGAGCCCGGCCACCCGGGACGGCTGAGCCACCGCAGCGCGGGCGGCGGGCTGTGGGTGCCGGAGCGCGAGTGCGGTATCGCCGCGCCCGCGGGCCTGGTGCGGGGGCTGCTCGACGGCTGGGTCGCGGACAGCCCGGACACCCGGGCGTACCGGGATCTGGAAGAGGTCTGCTGAACCACCGCGCGCCCCTCCCGGTGCGCGGTTGCCCACGGCGGCTTCCCACCGCGCCGGGCGACGCACGGTGACCGGGCCGTACCCTTGTGCCGTTGAACGTTTGTGAGGACGCAGGAAGGCGTACGGGAGACCATGGCGCAGCACGAGCATGACGAGACCGCCGAATCGCGGTTCATCGACGACACGACGGGTGCGCGGGATCGGGTGGAGGCCCATCGCGCCCGCGGCACCGCTCGGCCCATCACGGTTGTCGGCAACCCCGTGCTGCACCACGAGTGCCAGGACGTCACGTCGTTCGACGACGGCCTGGCCAAGCTGGTCGACGACATGTTCTCGAGCATGGAGGCGGCCGAGGGCGTGGGCCTGGCGGCCAATCAGATCGGCGTGGACGCCAAGGTGTTCGTCTACGACTGCCCGGACGACGACGGGGTGCGGCACTCGGGCGTCGTGGTCAACCCCGTACTGGAGGACCTCGCCCCGGACCAGCGCGTCCTGGACGACTCCAACGAGGGCTGCCTGTCCGTGCCGACGGCCTACGCCTCCCTCGCGCGTCCCGACTACGCGGTGGTGCGCGGCCAGGACGCCGAGGGCAACGCGATCGTGGTCCGGGGCAGCGGCTACTTCGCCCGCTGCCTCCAGCACGAGACGGACCACCTGTACGGCTACCTGTACATCGACCGCCTGTCGAAGCGCGACCGCAAGGACGCGCTCCGCCAGATGGAAGAGGGAACCCCGAAGTACGAGACGGTGCCCAACGCCTGAGCCCGGCAGGGGCGACGGGAGCGGCCGTACCGCGGCTGTCCGCTAGAAGTCGTCGTCGAATGCCACCGTGCCCTCGACGGCGACCTGGTACGCCGACACCCGGCGCTCGAAGAAGTTCGTGAGCTCCTGGACGTTCTGGAGCTCCATGAACGAGAACGGGTTGGCCGATCCGTACCGCACCGGCAGCCCCAGCCGGGCCAGCCGCTGATCGGCGACGGCCCGCAGGTACTCGCGCATCGACTCGGTGTTCATACCCGGCAGGCCCTCGCCGCACAGGTCGCGCGCGAACTGCAGCTCCGCCTCCACGGCCTCCTCCAGCATGGCCGTCACCTGCCGGCCCATCTCCTCGTCGAACAGGTCCGGCTCCTCCTGCCGGACGGTGTCCACGACGGAGAACGCGAATTCCATGTGCATCGACTCGTCGCGGAACACCCAGTTGGTGCCGGTGGCCAGCCCGTGCAGGAGCCCACGCGAGCGGAACCAGTAGACGTAGGCGAACGCCCCGTAGAAGAACAGCCCCTCGATGCACGCGGCGAAGCAGATGAGGTTCAGCAGGAAGCGGCGCCGGTCGGCCCTGCTCTCCAGCCGGTCGATCCGTTCCACCCCCTCCTCCCCTTCGAGGACGGCCATCCAGCGGAAGCAGAACCGCGCCTTCTCCCTGATCGACGGGATGCTCTCCACCGCGTCGAACGCCGCCGCCCGCTCGTCCGGGTCGGGCAGATAGGTGTCGAGCAGCGTCAGATAGAACTGGACGTGCACGGCCTCCTCGAAGAGCTGGCGGGACAGGTACAGCCGCGCCTCGGGGGAGTTGATGTGCTTGTAGAGCGTGAGCACGAGGTTGTTGGCGACGATGGAGTCACCGGTCGCGAAGAAGGCGACCAGCCGCCCGATCATGTGCTGCTCGCCCGGGGAGAGCTTGGCGAGGTCGGCGACGTCGGAGTGCAGGTCCACCTCCTCCACGGTCCAGGTGTTCTTGATCGCGTCCCGGTAGCGCTCGTAGAAGTCCGGGTAGCGCATGGGGCGCAGGGTGAGCTCGAAGCCCGGGTCGAGCAGGTTCTTCGTCGCGTCGCGGTCGTCGTCGCCGCGGGTCTCGGTCGTGGCGGTCATTACTGGCAGGCCTCGCAGGACTCGGGGTTTTCCAGGGAGCAGGCGACGGCTTCCTCGGTCGCGGAGGCCGCCCGGGCGGGGACGGGGACGGTGGCGGCGCGGGCGGCGGTGCCGGCACCCGCGGACCGGGCGATCCGGGTCGCGGGCCGCGAGCGCAGGTAGTAGGTGGTCTTCAGGCCCCTGCGCCACGCGTAGGCGTACATCGAACTGAGCTTGCCGATGGTGGGGGTGGACATGAAGAGGTTGAGGGACTGGCTCTGGTCGAGGAACGGGGTGCGGGCGGCGGCCATGTCGATGAGCGCGCGCTGCGGAAGCTCCCACGCGGTGCGGTACAGCGCCCGCACCTGCTCGGGGATCCAGCGCAGTTCCTGGACCGAGCCATTGGACTCGCGCAGCGCCTCCCGGGTCGTCGCGTCCCACACGCCCAGCGCCTTGAGCTCCTGGACCAGGTAGGAGTTGACCTGGAGGAACTCACCTGAGAGCGTCTCGCGCTTGAACAGATTGGACACCTGCGGCTCGATGCACTCGTAGACGCCCGCGATGGAGGCGATGGTGGCCGTGGGCGCTATGGCGAGCAGGAGCGAGTTGCGCAGGCCGGTTGCGGCGACGCGGGCGCGCAGCGCCGTCCACCGCTCGGTCCATGTGGTCCGCACGCCGTAGTGGTCGGGGTGGAGCACTCCGCGGAAGGCGCGCGTCTGCTCCCAGGCCGGGTGCGCGCCGTGGTGCTCGGCGAGGTCGCAGGAGGCGTCGTAGGCGGCGAGCATGATCCGCTCGGCGATGCGGGTGGACAGCGCCGTCGCCTCCGGGGAGTCGAACGGCAGGCGCAGCCGGAAGAAGACGTCCTGAAGGCCCATCACACCCAGACCGACCGGGCGCCAGCGCCGGTTGGACGCGGCAGCCTGCGGGGTCGGGTAGAAGTTGATGTCGACGACGCGGTCGAGGAAGGTCACGGCGGTGCGGACGGTGGCGTCGAGGCGGTCCCAGTCCATCACCTCCCCGCCGTCGGCCGCGTCCGCCGTCAGGTGCGCCGCCAGGTTCACCGAGCCCAGGTTGCACACGGCCGTCTCACCGTCGTCGGTGACCTCGAGGATCTCGGTGCACAGGTTGGAGGAGTGCACGACACTGCCGGGCAGCGCGGTCTGGTTGGCGGTGCGGTTGGCGGCGTCCTTGAAGGTCATCCAGCCGTTGCCGGTCTGGGCCAGGGTGCGCATCATCCGGGCGTAGAGCCCTCGCGCCGGGATCCGCTTGAGCGCGCGGCCCTCGGCCTCGGCCGTGCGGTAGGCGCTGTCGAACTCCTCGCCCCACAGGTCGACGAGTTCGGGGACGTCGGCGGGGGAGAACAGCGACCACTGGCCGTCGTTCTCGACCCGGCGCATGAACTCGTCGGGGACCCAGTGCGCGAGGTTGAGGTTGTGGGTGCGCCTGGCCTCCTCGCCGGTGCTGTCGCGCAGTTCGAGGAACTCCTCGATGTCGGCGTGCCAGGTCTCCAGGTAGACGCAGGCCGCTCCCTTGCGCCGGCCGCCCTGGTTGACGGCGGCGACCGACGCGTCGAGGGTGCGCAGGAACGGCACGATGCCGTTGGAGTGGCCATTGGTGCCGCGGATGAGCGAACCGCGGGAGCGGATCCGGCTGTAGGGCAGGCCGATGCCGCCCGCGTGCTTGGACAGCCGGGCGACCTGGGCGTAGCGCTCGTAGATGGAGTCGAGCTCGTCCAGTGGGGAGTCCAGCAGGTAGCAGGAGGACATCTGCGGGTGCCGGGTGCCGGAGTTGAACAGCGTGGGGGAGCTGGGCAGGTAGGACAGCTCGCTCATCAGCCGGTACAGCTCGGCGACCTGGGCGACGGCCTCCTCGGAGCGGTCCTTGGCCAGCCCGCACGCCACCCGCAGGAGGAAGTGCTGCTGGGTCTCGATGACCCGGCGGGTGGTGGGGTGGCGCAGCAGGTACCGGTCCTGGACGGTCCGCAGCCCGAAGTAGCCGAACCGGTCGTCGGCGCCCTCGGCCACCGCGCGGTCGACCAGGGCGTCGAGGCCGGCGGCGTGCTCGCGTACCAACTCGGCGGTGGTGTCGGCGATCAGCCCGGCGCGGTGCCCGGCCGCGACGGAGCCGGAGAAGCTGGTCGCGCCCTCGGTTGCGGCCTCCTCCGCGATGGCCTCGGACAGCAGCCGGGCGGCCAGTGCGGAGTACTGCGGGTCCTCGGAGATCAGTCCGGCGGCGGCCTCGATGGCCAGGGCCCGCAGGTCGGACGCGGTCGCACCCCCGTGGCGACCGCGCAGCGCGGCGGCGGCGACCCGGCCGGGGTCGGTGTCCGGCAGGTCGGCGGCGGACACGGTCAGCGTACGCAGCAGCGCGGCTCCCAGCGTCTCGCCTTCGGCGACCGGGGCAGGTGGCGCGGTGGTCACGGCTCTCTCCTCGCGAGCGGGGGGCCGCACGGGGGAGTTGAGGGCACGTCAGCGCGGCGCACCGCGTCGCGGCACCCGTGCTGGAGTCCCCCGGCCCACCCGCGAGGCCCGGACGAATCGACGCCCCGTTCCCTGGGGAACACGCCGGGGCGTACTGCCGGCAGGTGCTCGGACTCGGGGCGCGAAGGCGCCTCTCACCGTTGCGGGGCAGTTCCGGACTCGCACCGGATTCCCCTGCGGCGACAGCTCGATGAGCATACATGTTGTGCCGGGGTCGAGTAGTACCCCCACATCTTGTGTCGGATGGTTCTCGCTACCCTGATCGCATGAGCGTGCGCACCGGCCTGAGGGCGACCGTGGACATCACCGTCACCGAGGACGACACGGCGGTGGCCCTGGGCAGTGGTGATGTCGCGGTGCTCGCGACTCCGCGCCTGCTCGCCGTGATGGAGGCCGCCACGGTGGAGGCGGTCAGGGGCGCGCTGGACGCCTCACGGACCACGGTCGGCACCCGCGTCCAGGTCGAGCACCTTCAGGCGACCGCGGTCGGGCGTACGGTGGCCGTGACGGCCGAACTGACCTCCGTGGACGGTCGTCTGATGCGTTTCGCGGTGGTGGCGCAGGACCACGAGACGCGCCGCCTCGTGGCCACGGGGGAGATCACCCGCGTCGCCGTGGACCGGCGGCGCTTCCTCGCGCGGCTGTGAATCCGCGCCTCGCCCCTGTGTGTTGAGCGTCAGGGGTTGAGGGTGCGTCCGAAGTAGAAGCCGTCCGCGTGCTCGTGGAGCTCCTTGAAGCCGACGTGGGCGTAGAAGGCGCGCGCCCGTGTGTTGCTGCGGCGCACACCCAGATGGACTCCCTCGCAGCCGCGCTCGCGCAGCGCCTCGCACTGGGTTTCGATCAGCGCCCTGCCCCCGCCCCGGCCCTGCGCCCGGGGCAGCAGATTGATGTGCAGATGGGCGGGATAGCCGTCGAAGAACACCCGGAAGACCTCCTCGGGGTGGTGCAGCGCTCGGAGCAGTTCCTCGTCCCGGTTCGCGGGCGGGCCGCTCGGCGCCGGGTGGGAGCCGGCCAGGCGCGGGAGCCAGTCGCGGTGGAACGCGCTGATGAACTCCTCGGTGTCGGCGGCGCCGACGCAGTACCCGGCCACGCCCTCGTCGTCCTCCAGGACGAACGCGAGATCCGGGTACAGCTCCGGATAGGGGCCCGCCCAGATGTGGCCCAGCAGCTCGGGGTCCCTGACGAGCCCGGTGGCGTCGCCTCCCGCGTCCCCGGTGCGCAGGCAGATGTCGTACAGCGCGTCGCGGTCGCCCGGGCGGGCGGGTCGGATGACGCTCATGCGCCCGTCCTCGGCGAGCGCAGCGTGTGGATGTAGCCCATGAGGTTGACTCCCGGCAGGGGGCACCAGTCGCGATCGGGCGACCGGACGAAGTCCAGGCGCTCGTAGAGGCGGTGCGCGGCGTGCATGTGCTCGCTCGAGCAGATGACCACCCGTTCCGCCCCCAGGGCGCGGGCCCGCTCCAGGCAGGCCAGCACCAGGGCCTCGCCCACGCCCCGGCCCCGGGCCTGGGCGGCCACGGCGAGCATCCGGAACTCCGCCTCCCCCTCGCGGGCCAGCTCCGCGTAGGCGGTCCCGGCCCGCACGAACGCCACCGTGCCCAGGACCTCGCTGTCGGCCCCGTCGGTGGCGACCAGCAGCTCGGTGTGCTCGGCGCGGTGGCGCGCGGCGCGCAGGTTTTCCTGGTAGTCGGACCCCGGTGGCACGAGGCCGTCGGCGAGGTAGGCCTGGGCGGTCAGCTCGCTGACGGCGTCCAGCTCGTCAGCACGCGCGAGGCGAACGGTTATATCCATGTGGGACAGTCTCGCGCACGTGTACGACAGGCGAGGTGTCCGAGGGGTCGGGCAGACGGCTCCTGGCGATCTCGTGGTCGATCCGGCGGTCGTGCGCGTACCAAAGCCAGGCGACTGCGCTGAGCAGGGCGAACACGGCGATCACGGCGATGAGTCCGATGAATGTCTCCATGGCTCAACGGTGCTCTCCCGGCCGAAAAAAGAGCAGTGGCAGGACTGTCGTACAACCACGAATTACTGCCACACTGGGACCATGCTGGAGAACGTGGCCGTGGCTCTCGTGGACGGCGTGCACACCTTCGAGCTCGGCGTCCTGTGCGAGGTGTTCGGCGTCGACCGCAGTGACCAGGGGCTGCCCGTCTACGACTTCGCGGTCTGCGCCGCCGAGCCGTCGCCGCTGCGCGGGCAGGGCGGGATGGCCATGACGACCCGGCACGGACTGGAGCGTCTGGCGGAGGCCGACCTGATCGCCGTTCCGGCGGGCCAGGTGTACGAGCGTCGGGAGTTTCCCGCCGCGCTCCTGGACGAGCTCTGCCGCGCCGTCGACCGCGGCGCCCGGGTGCTCAGCGTCTGCTCGGGCTCGTTCGTCCTCGGCGCGGCGGGGCTGCTGGACGGGCGGCGCTGCACCACCCACTGGCGGCACAGCGACGAGCTCGCCCGCCGCTTCCCGCAGGCCTGGGTGCAGCCGGACGTGCTCTACGTCGACGAGGACCCGGTGATCACCTCGGCGGGGACGGCCGCCGGGATCGACGCGTGCCTGCACCTCGTGCGCAAGGAGCAGGGCTCGGAGGTCGCCAACGCGATCGCCCGCCGCATGGTGGTCCCCCCGCACCGCGACGGAGGGCAGGCGCAGTACATCGACCGGCCGCTGCCGCACGGCCCGTGCGACACCGTCGGCTCGGTGCTGGAGTGGATGGAGCGCCACCTCGACGAGGAGATCACCGTCGAGGACCTGGCCGCCCGCGCGCTGATGTCCCCGCGGACCTTCGCCCGCCGCTTCCTCCAGGAGACCGGCACCACCCCGTACCGCTGGCTGCTGGGGCAGCGGGTGCTGCTCGCCCAGCGCCTGCTGGAGGGCACCGACGAGACGGTGGACGCCGTCGCGGCCGAGGTGGGTTTCGGCAACGCGGCCGCGCTGCGCCACCACTTCCTGCGCTCGCTGGGCACGACGCCCAACGCGTACCGCAGGACATTCCGCGGTCCGGGCCGCGAGCGCATCGCGTAGCGGCCGCCCGGCCACCACCGCGGGCTTCCGAGGCAAGGGCCCCGCGGGCCGCGGAGGCGAAGGGCCGCCGCCCCCCGGTGCCGGACCGGACCGGTCCCGGGGAGCGGCGGTGCTCGCACCGCCCTTTCGGGTGTCGCCACCTCAGCGGCCACGCGTCGGCGGCGGTTCTCGCGTCGGCGGCGGTTCTCGCGTCAGCAGCAGCGGAAGCCCTCGCGCGGGTCCGCCTCGCGCTCGTCGGTGCGCCGGCGTTCGAACTCGCGCCGGGTCAGGACCTTCGCCCGGGGATCGTGGGAGCGGGCATGGGCGAGGTAGCGCTCGTACGCAGACTCACCCGACAGCTCCCGCCAGAACCACCGGAAGCGGCGGGCCGCCCGGACCAGCGCGGCGGCCGTCATACGGAGCCGCCCGCGGACGCGCCGGTGGGTTCGGCCTCAGGGCCTTCCGCGCGGCTGCCTCCCTCGCCGCCGACGCCTGCCGCCACGAGTTCGGCCTTCTCCTCCTTGGTGGCTATCAGCCCGGCCGGCGCCACCAGCCGCGACTCCACGAACGCGGTCTCCCGCAGCGGCGTCGTCGCCGGGTGGCGGACCGCCTTCAGGCAGACCCGCCCGGCGTCCAGGATCACCACGATGATCAGGAGCGCGAACAGCGCGCAGAGCAACCCGTCCACCGTGGAGTTGGTGACCACCGTGTGCATGTCGTCGATGTTCTTCGCCGGAGGCAGCACCTTGCCCGAGTCGAGGGCCTTGGAGTAGACGTCCCGCTGGGAGAAGAAGCCCACACGGGGGTCGTCGGAGAAGACCTTCTGCCAGCTCGCGGTGAGCGTGACGGTCGCGTCCCAGGCCAGCGGAACGGCGGTGATCCAGGCCCACTTCAGCCGCCCCGACTTGATCAGCAGCGTGGTGCAGACGGCCAGGGCCACAGCCGCGAGCAGCTGGTTGGCGATGCCGAACAGCGGGAAGAGCTGGTTGATGCCGCCCAGCGGGTCGTGCACACCGGCCCACAGGAAGTAGCCCCAGGCGCCCACCACGACGGCGCTGGCGAACCACAGGCCGGGCTTCCAGCTGACGTTGCGGAACGGCTTGCAGACGTTGCCCAGCATGTCCTGGAGCATGAACCGGCCGACCCGGGTGCCCGCGTCCACCGTCGTCAGGATGAACAGCGCCTCGAACATGATCGCGAAGTGGTACCAGAACGCCTTGAGGCTCTTGCCGCCGATGACCTGCGAGAAGATGTCCGACATCCCCACCGCGAACGTCGGGGCGCCACCGGTCCTGGACAGGATCGACTGCTCCTCCACGGCCTTGGCCGCCGCCTGCAACTGCTCCGGGGTGATCGAGTAGCCGAAGCCCGTCACCGCGTGCGAGGCGGACTCGACGGTGGTGCCGATGAACCCGGCGGGGGCGTTCATCGCGAAGTACAGACCGGGGTCGATGACGGTCGCGCAGATCAGCGCCATGATCGCGACGAACGACTCCATCAGCATCGAGCCGTAGCCGATGACCCGGATCTGGGTCTCCTTCTGGATCATCTTCGGCGTGGTGCCCGAGGAGACGAGCGAGTGGAATCCGGACAGGGCGCCGCACGCGATCGTGATGAACACGAACGGGAACAGGGACCCGGCGAAGACCGGTCCGTCGCCGCGCGAGGCGAAGTCCGTGACCGCGTCGGCCTTCAGGTCCGGCAGGGCGATCAGCACACCGAGCGCGAGCAGGGTGATCGTGCCGATCTTCATGAACGTCGAAAGGTAGTCACGCGGGGCCAGCAGCATCCACACCGGCAGCACGGAGGCGACGAAGCCGTAGACGATCAGCCAGATGACCAGCGTCGACGGCGCCAGGGTGAAGGCGTCCGCCCAGGAGGAGTCCGCGACCCACTTGCCGGCCACGATCGCGAGCAGCAGGAGCGCCACTCCGACGAGCGAGACCTCGGTGACCCGCCCCGGGCGCATCACCCGCAGGTAGAAGCCCATGAGGAGGGCGATCGGGATCGTCATCGCGATGGAGAACGTGCCCCACGGGGATCCGGCGAGAGCGTTGACCACGACCAGTGCCAGCACCGCCAGCAGTATGATCATGATGGCGAACACGGCGATCAGGGCCGCCGCACCGCCGACCACGCCGATCTCGTCCCTGGCCATCTGGCCCAGCGACTTGCCGTCACGGCGCAGGGAGAAGAACAGCGTCACCATGTCCTGCACGGCCCCGGCGAAGATGACGCCGACGATGATCCATATGGTGCCGGGCAGATAGCCCATCTGCGCGGCGAGCACCGGCCCCACCAGCGGACCCGCGCCCGCGATGGCCGCGAAGTGGTGCCCGACGAGCACCCGCCGGTCCGTCGGGTGGTAGTCGACACCGTTGTCGAGGCGCTCGGCGGGCGTGGCCCGGTTCTTGTCGACCTTCAGGACCTTGTTGGCGATGAACCTGGCGTAGAAGCGGTACGCGATCGCGTACGAGCCGAGGGCGGCCGCGACCATCCAGGCCGCGGAGACCTCCTCGCCCCGGGAGACCGCCAGAACGGTCCACCCCGCAGCCCCTACGAGTGCGACCAGCGTCCATACGGCGATGGTTGTTGGCTTGGCTCTGCGCACCGGGCCGTCCTCCCGTTTGACCTACCGACTGGCTCCATGGCAGGACGGAATCTAGAGCAGACGAGTGACGCGCGTCACCACCCGATCGCATAACGATCGGGTGGTCAACACCCAGGTCGCGGGCGCCGAACCGACTCGAAAGAGGTAATGGGAGCCCCGCTCGAACCGGCCTCCAGCGGTGCCCGCGGACCCGGTGGTGAACCCCTGGAGCTCAGGTCGTCGGCCGCTGGAGGCGCGCCACGAACTTGTAGCGGTCGCCGCGGTAGACCGAGCGCACCCACTCCACCGGCTCCCCGGTGGTGTCGAGGGAGTGCCGGGAGAGCAGGAGCATCGGCAGGCCGACGTCGGTGCCCAGCAGCCCCGCCTCGCGCGGAGTGGCCAGCGAGGTCTCGATGGTCTCCTCGGCCTCGGCGAGATGGACGTCGTAGACCTCGGCCAGCGCGGTGTACAGCGAGGTGTACTTGACCAGGTTGCGGCGCAGCGCCGGGAAGCGCTTGGCCGACAGGTGCGTGGTCTCGATGGCCATGGGCTCGGAGTTCGCCAGGCGCAGCCGCTCGATGCGCAGCACCCGGCCGCCGGTCCTGATGTCGAGCAGCTCGGCGAGCCGGTCGTCGGCGGTGACGTACCCGATGTCCAGCAGCTGCGAGGTGGGCTCCAGCCCCTGGGCGCGCATGTCCTCGGTGTAGGAGGTCAGCTGCAGGGCCTGGGCGACCTTGGGCTTGGCGACGAACGTGCCCTTGCCCTGGATGCGCTCCAGACGCCCCTCGACCACGAGCTCCTGCAGCGCCTGGCGGACGGTGGTGCGGGAGGTGTCGAACTCGGAGGCGAGGGTCCGTTCGGGGGGCACCGGCGTGCCGGGTGGCAGGGTCTGCGTCATCTCCAGGAGATGCCGCTTGAGCCGGTAGTACTTCGGTACCCGGGTGGTGCGCCCGTTGGTGCCGTTCCCGGACGTCTCCGTGCTGCCTCCGTCGCTCTCCATCGCTCCTGCTCCTGCTCCCGCTCTTTGTGCTGCCGTCACCGGCGTCCTCCGATCGTGCGCGTCACATCGTGGCACGGCCCGTCCCAGCCGGGGTGAGGCAGGCCAGGTGTCGGTCCGGTAACGGACGTGATGGGCGTCCTTACTACCTCTTGACACCCCTATTGGTCTAGGCCAAGCTGCGGGCACTGGTCTAAACCATTAAAGACCAAAACCCAGGCCCACAGGCAGTACGCGCCCGCATCGTCCCGATTGCGAGATACGCGAACCAACCGGGCGGTGGGGGGAGTCTCTGGCAACCCTGAGGAGGGTGGCGTGCAGCGCAAGCGGAATGCAGCGTTCACTGTCATTGCGGCCGCGAGCATGGTGTTCGGCCTCGCGGCCTGCGGTTCCGACGGCGGTGACGGCGACGGCAAGAAGGCCGACGCCGGCAACAGCAAGGGCAAGACGCTGACCGTCTGGTTCATGAGCGGGTCCAACCCCAAGCAGTGGACCGCCGACATCAAGGCGGCCTTCGAGAAGCAGACCGGCGCCAAACTGGACGTCAAGGTCCAGCAGTGGAACGGCATCCAGCAGAAGCTGACGACGGCTCTGTCGGAGTCCAGCCCGCCGGACGTCTTCGAGATCGGCAACACCCAGACCCCGGCCTATGCCGCGACCGGCGGGCTCGCCGACCTCGCGGACGTCAAGGGCGATCTCGGCGCCGACCAGTGGACCAAGTCGCTGAACCAGTCCGCCGTGGTCGACGGCAAGCAGTACGCGGCCCCGTGGTACTTCGCCAACCGCGTGGTCGTCTACAACAAGGAGATCTGGAAGAAGGCCGGGATCAAGGCCACGCCCAAGTCCCGATCCGAGTTCCTCGCGGACCTGCAGAAGATCAAGAAGACCGGCAACGAGCCGATCTACCTGCCGGGCCAGAACTGGTACGTCCTCGACGGCCTGCTGATCGAGAACGGCGCCGACCTCGTCAAGAAGGACGGCGACAAGTACGTCAGCAACCTGTCCGACCCCAAGGTCGGCAAAGCGATGGAGGAGTACAAGAAGCTCCAGGCCTACAGCAACGCCCCCAAGGACAAGGACGAGGCCACCCCGCAGCAGGCCGAGGTCTTCGCCAAGGGCAAGACCGGCACGATGATCGCCATGGGCTGGGAAGCCGCGACCGCCATCGCCGCGAACAAGAGCATCGAGTCCAAGATCGGGTACTTCACGGTCCCCGGTGCCACGTCCGCCAAGCCCGGCGGTGTCTTCCTCGGCGGCTCCAACCTCGCCGTGTCGCAGAACAGCAAGAACCCGGCGCTGGCCCGTGAGTTCCTCAAGCTCGCGATGTCGGACAAGTTCGAGGGGGCGCTGGCCAAGGAGGCCGGAGTCATCCCGAACAAGGAGAGCCTCAACAGCAACCTCGACGGCAACGCCGTGGCCCAGGCCGCGACGCCGTCCGTGCCCTTCGGCGGCACCACGCCCCTGATCCCCGAATGGGCCGCGGTGGAGAACCCGCCGAACCCCATCAAGTCCTACATGACCGCCTACCTCAGTGGTAAGTCCCACGAGGCGGCCGCCAAGTCCGTCGAGGCCGAGATCAACAAGCGCCTCAGCCAGAAGCAGTGAACCGCGCGGGCGCCGCCCGCCGCCCCTGAGCAGCACGGGCGGCGGGCGGCGCCGGCGCACGCCCGACGACGGTGGCCCGTGTGGCGAGGGAAGTGAAGAAGATGGCTGTGCAGTCCGACGGGGTGGTGGTGCGCCCCGACGCCGACAGCGGGAAGACCGGCTCCCCGCCGCCGAGCCCGCCCGGGACCGGCGGCAGGCCGACGCCCGTCCCTGCCCGCAGACCCGGGGCGGCGGGCGCTCTGCTGGCCGGGAGCGCCCCCTACCTGCTCCTGCTGCCCGCCGTGGTCGCCACGGTCGCCCTGCTGGGCTGGCCGCTGGTCAAGAACGGGCTTCTGTCGTTCCAGAACCTCAACCCCCGCCAGCTGATCCAGCACATCACCGAGTGGAACGGCGTCGACAACTACCAGGCCGTGCTCAAGAGCTCGGAGTTCTGGAAGGTCACCGGCCGCTCGGTGGTGTTCACCGCCGCCAACGTCGCCCTGATCATGGTCTGCGGGGCCCTGGTCGGCCTTCTGCTGAATCGCCTCGGCAAGAAGATGAGGCTGACGCTCTCCCTCGGCCTGGTCCTGGCCTGGGCGATGCCGGTGGTCGCCGCCACCACCGTCTACCAGTGGCTGTTCGACAGCCGCTTCGGCGTCGTCAACTGGATGCTGGACGCCCTCGGCTGGCACTCCATGAAGGACTTCAACTGGGTCGGCGGGCAGCTCTCCACCTTCTTCGTCATCACCCTGCTGATCGTCTGGCAGTCCATACCGTTCGTCGCGTTCAACCTCTACGCGGCGCTCACCACGATCCCCAACGAGCTGTACGAGGCCGCGCGCATGGACGGGGCCGGCGCCTGGAGGATCTTCGGCTCCGTCACCTTCCCGGTCCTGCGGCCGTTCTTCCTCGCCACGACCTTCCTCGAGGTCATCTGGGTCTTCAAGGCGTTCACGCAGGTCTTCGCGATCAACCAGGGCGGCCCCGAGCGGCTCACCGAGACCCTGCCCGTCTACGCCTTCGTCGAGGGAGTGGGCAACCAGCACTTCGGCATGGGCGCGGCCATCTCCGTGCTCACGATCGTCTTCCTGCTGGTGCTGATGTCCTACTACTTCCGCGTCATCCTGAAGCAGGAGGAGGAGCTGTGAGGCGATCCCTTCTCGGCCGCACCTGGCCCAATGTGGTCGCCGCCGGGCTCTTCGTGTTCTTCGCGTTCCCCGTGTACTGGATGTTCTCCACGGCGTTCAAGCCGAACAAGGACGTCATCAGCGAGACCCCGGTCTTCGTGCCGTTCGACGCCACCTTGAAGCACTTCGGCACGGCGGTGGACGCGGACAACTTCTGGACCCTGGTGGGCAACTCCTTCACCGTCACCGTCTGCGCGGTGCTGCTGTCGCTGCTGATCGCCCTGCTCGCGTCGTTCGCCATCGCGCGGATGCGGTTCAAGGGGCGCAAGAGCTTCGTGCTGGCCGTGATGATGGCGCAGATGGCGCCGTGGGAAGTCATGACCATCGCCATCTACATGATCGTGCGCGACAAGGACATGCTCAACAGCCTGGTCCCGCTCACCCTCTTCTACATGATCATGGTGCTGCCCTTCACCATCTGGACGCTGCGCGGCTTCATCGCCGCCGTGCCGAAGGAGTTGGAGGAGTCGGCCATGGTGGACGGGTGCACCAGGACCCAGGCCTTCGTCAAGGTCATCTTCCCGCTGCTCGCGCCGGGGCTGATGTCCACCTCCCTGTTCGGCTTCATCACGGCGTGGAACGAGTTTCCGCTGGTCCTGATCCTGAACAAGGACCCCGAGGCGCAGACCCTGCCTCTGTGGCTCACGCAGTTCCAGACCGCCTTCGGCGACGACTGGGGTGCCACCATGGCGGCATCGTCCATGTTCACCGTCCCCGTCCTCGTCGTCTTCCTGTTCCTCCAGCGCAAGGCCGTCGGTGGAATGACCGCCGGCGCAGTGAAGGGCTGATCGCCTATGAACGCCGGCTCCCTGGGCAGCCCCACCTCCTCCGTGGAGAGCGGGCCCGAGGCAACGACCGACCTCAACGCCAACGCTCTGGCCGTGCTGCAGCCGGGCTTCATCGGCACCTGCCCGCCCGACTGGCTGCTGCGCAGGCTCGGCGAGGGCCTGGGCTCGGTGGCGCTGTTCGCCCGCAATGTCGAGGATCCCGAGCAGCTGGCCGCGCTGACCGAGGCGCTGCGCAAGGAGCGGCCCGAGGTCCTGGTCGCGATCGACGAGGAGGGCGGTGACGTCACCCGCCTGGAAGCCAGGAAGGGCTCGTCCTTCCCCGGCAACCTCGCGCTCGGCGCCGTCGACGACCCCCGGCTGACCCGCTCCGTCGCGCGGGCGCTCGGCCAGGCGCTGGCCGCCTGCGGGGTCAACCTCAACTGGGCGCCCTCCGCGGACGTCAACTCCGACCCCCGCAACCCCGTCATCGGGGTCCGCTCCTTCGGTGCCGAACCCCAGCTCGTCGCCCGCCACACCGCCGCCTACGTCGAGGGCCTCCAGGACGTAGGCGTCGCCGCCTGCACCAAGCACTTCCCCGGCCACGGCGACACCTCGGTCGACTCCCACCACGCGCTGCCGACCATCCACGCCGACGCCGAGCTGCTCGCCGCCCGTGAGCTGCTGCCCTTCCGCGCGGCACTGGCGGCGGGCAGCAAGGCGGTGATGAGCGCCCACATCCTCGTACCCGCCCTGGACTCCTCGCTCCCGGCGACCCTCAGCGGCGCGGTGCTCACCGGACTGCTGCGCGCGCCCGAGTCCCAGGGGGGCCTCGGCTACGAGGGGCTGATCGTCACCGACGGCATCGAGATGAACGCCATCGCCGCCACCTACGGCATCGAGCGCGGCACCGTGCTCGCCATCGCCGCGGGCGCCGACGCCATCTGCGTCGGCGGGGGCCTGGCCGATGAGGAAACGGTGCTGCGCCTGCGTGACGCCCTCGTCCGGGCGGTCCGGGCGGGCGAGCTGCCCGAGGAGCGCCTCGCCGACGCTGCCGCGCGGGTGCGCTCACTGGCGCGGTGGGCCCGCTCCCGGGCGCTCGAAGCCGCGAACGAGGGACCGGGGCCCGTGCCCGCCGACCTCACCGTGGGCCTGTCCGCCGCCCGCCGCGCGCTGCGGGTCACACCGGGAAGGCCGGAGTTCGACCCCGTGACCGCGCCTCCCTACGTCGCGGCGCTGACCCCCGTCGCCAATATCGCCGTGGGCGAGGAAACCCCCTGGGGCCTGGCCGCCGAACTCGACCAGCTGCTGCCCGGCACCGCCGTCGGCACCTTCCGGGCACCGGAGGCGACGGGGGAGCGGCTTCCCGAGGTGGTGGCGGAAGTGCTCAGCCGCGCGCGGGACCGTAGGATCGTCGTTGCAGTGCGCGATGTGCACCGGCACCCCTGGATGGCCGCCGCGCTGGCCGACCTCGTGGCCGCCCGTCCCGACGCGATCGTCGTGGAGATGGGGGTCCCGCAGGCCGAGCCGGTCGGCGCCCTGCACATCGCCACTCACGGCGCCGCCCGCGTATGCGGACGAGCGGCCGCGGAGGTCATCGTCGGCAATGGGGCCGAAGGCTGACGGACGCGGTTGATACCGGCGGCTTCGGCAGCTGTTGTCAATGAACGACCTATGGAGGCCCCACGCATGACCGCCGACAATCCGACCCCGCACGAGCCGAGCCGGCCGGGCCGGATCATGTCCGGGGAGATGGCCGAGCAGCCCGACGTGCTCCGCCGCATCCTCGACGAGGGCGCGCCCAGGATCCGGGAGATCGCGGGCGCGATAGCCGAGCGCAACCCCCGCTTCGTCCTGCTCACCGCCCGCGGCACGTCCGACAACGCCGCGCTGTACGCCAAGTACCTGATCGAGGTTCTGCTGGGCAAGCCCGCCGGCCTGACCTCCATGTCCACCACGACCGCGTACGGCGCCGAGCCCGACCTGACCGACTGCCTGGTCGTCACCGTCAGCCAGTCCGGCGGCTCGCCCGATCTGGTGGCCTCCGCCAAGGCCGCCCGCCGGGCCGGGGCGATCACCCTCGCGGTGACCAACAACGCCGACTCCCCGCTCGCCGAGGTCTCCGAATACCACATCGACGTGCTGGCCGGTCCCGAGAAGGCCCTGCCCGCCACGAAGACGTACACGGCGGAGCTGCTGTCGCTCTACCTGTTCGTCGAGGGACTGCGCGGCGGTGACGGTGCGGCGGCCAAGGGCCTGCCGGACCTGGCCAGGGCGATCCTGGAGCGCAAGGACGAGGTCAAGGAGCTCGCCCAGCGCTACCGCTTCGCGCAGCGGCTGGTCATCACCTCGCGCGGCTACGGCTACCCGACCGCCCGGGAGGCGGCGCTGAAGCTGATGGAGACCACCTACATCCCCGCCGGCCCGTTCTCGGGCGCGGACCTGCTCCATGGGCCGCTGGCGATGGTCGACAACGTCTCGCCGGTGATCGCGATCGTGCCGGACGGCAAGGGCGGCGAGGCGCTGCAGCCCGTTCTGGACCGTCTGCGCGGCCGGGGCGCCGACCTCGTCGTCATCGGGCAGCGCGACCAGGTGGAGGCGGCCAGCGCCGGCTTCGTCCTGCCGTCGGGTGTGCCCGAGGAGGTGCAGCCGATCCTGGAGATCCTGCCCCTCCAGCAGCTCGCCTACGAGGTCACCGTGGCACGCGGCCAGGACCCGGACGCCCCGCGTGCCCTGGCCAAGGTCACCGAGACGCACTGAACCACGGCACGGCGCGCGGCAGGCCCCGGCTCCCTGTGGGAGTCGGGGCCTGCCGTCCGGGCCTGGGGACGTCCGGGCCTGGGGACGTCCGGGGACGGGGGCCGGGGGACGGACGGGGACGGGAGAAGTCCCCGGACAGCACTTCGGGCCGCGGCACCGGGACAGGACCCTCAACCTGTCCGGTACCGCAGCCCGGAGCTGACGTCGGCCGCGGGCACCACGGGTGTGCGGACCACGTGGAGCACGGTCGACCGACCGGGAGGCGGCTGCGCAGTCAGGGCAGAGAACGCCGTCGCCTCCGACCACCCGCCTGTGCGGTGCGGGTGGAGCTAAATGCTATTCCCTATTGTGGACTAGACCAATTGCGGATGTCCACACTTTCGTCTTTCCGGATCCGGGTACTCTCCAGGAGTGCCGTCCATGAACGATCTCGTCCGCCAGCACACCGCTCTCGGCGACTCCGACCTCGAGTGGCTCCACCTGCTGGTTTCGGAGTGGCAACTGCTCTCCGACCTCTCCTTCGCCGACCTGGTGCTGTGGGTGCCCACCCGCGACGGGACCCGGTACGTCTCGGTGGCCCAGATGCGCCCCAACACCGGCCCCACCTCCTACCAGGACGACATGGTCGGCCATCTCGTTCCCCGAGGCCGTCGCCCTCTTCTGGACGCCGCACTGGACGAAGGTCGCATCGTACGCGAGGGCGACCCCGAGTGGCGCGAGGAGGTGCCGGTCCGGGTCGAGTCCATTCCCGTCCGCCGCGAGGGCAGGGTGCTCGGTGTGATCGCCCGCAACACCAACCTCCTGACCGTGCGCACCCCCAGCCGCCTGGAGCTCACCTATCTCCAGAGCGCTTCCGACCTGGCCCAGATGATCGCCGCAGGATCGTTTCCCTTCCCCGGCGAGCAGGTCGACATGGATGCCTCGCCCCGCGCCGGCGACGGCCTGATCCGCCTCGACTCCGACGGCATCGTCCAGTACGCCAGCCCCAACGCGCTGTCCGCCTACCACCGCCTGGGCCTGGCCGCCGACCTGGTCGGGCACCACCTCGGCGAGGTCACCGCCGACCTCGCGCCCTCGCGCGGCGCGGTCGACGAGGCCCTGGTCAAGATCGCCAGCGGCTGGGCGCCGCGCGAGACCGAGGTGGAGGGCGAGGAGTGCGCGATCCAGCTTCGGGCCATCCCGCTCAAGCCCAAGGGCCGGCGCATCGGGTCCCTCGTGCTGTGCCGGGACGTCACCGAGCTTCGCCGCCGCGAGCGTGAGCTGATCACCAAGGACGCCACCATCCGGGAGATCCACCACCGGGTGAAGAACAACCTCCAGACCGTCGCCGCCCTGCTGCGCCTCCAGGCCCGCCGCATGGACTCCGCCCCGGCCAGGTCGGCACTGGAGGAGGCGGTGCGGCGGGTGGGCTCGATCGCGATCGTGCACGAGACGCTGTCGCAGACGCTGGACGAGCGGGTGGAGTTCGACTCGATCGCCGACCGGGTGCTGGCGATGGTCTCCGAGCTGTCCCCGGGGCGGGTCGCCGGACGCCGCGTGGGCAGGTTCGGGATACTCGCCGCCGAGGTGGCCACACCGCTGTCGATGGTCCTCACCGAACTCCTGCAGAACGCGCTGGAGCACGGCTTCGGGCCGGGTGACCAGGGCGAGGTGGAGGTCGGGGCGGTGCGCACCCGCGCCCTGGACGGCAATGGCTCACGTGCTCAGGAGCGCCTTCTGATCACCGTCTCGGACAACGGGCGCGGTATGCCGGACGGGTTCGACCCGCAGAACTCGGGCAACCTCGGCCTGCAGATCGTCCGCACCCTCGTGGTCGGCGAACTGGGGGGAAGCTTCGACATGCTGCCCGCGCCCGGCGGTGGCACCCGGGTCCTGCTCGACCTGCGCATCGACGCGGACTAGACCATGGTCTGGACCACTGGCGCCGCACCGCCGTTCCCGCGGCGTACGTCGAGGGATGGCCGGAAACAGCCGCCGAAGCCGCACCGGAGAACTCTCCGGAGACGGACGGCCGACAGGGACGCCGGACCGGCGCACCGGAAAGACAACCGACCCCGACCGGTTCAGCCGGTCGGGGCCAGGTACTGCGGTGCTGCGGTCGTACTGCGCGCTGCGTCTCGGGGGTGGGCCGGATGTGCGATCCGGCCCGGGGCAAGCGCTGTGGGTCTGGCGGGTCTTTGTCAGGCGCTGTTGCTGCGCGCCCGGTTCCGGGCGGCGCGGCGCTTCATCGCGCGGCGCTCGTCCTCGCTGAGGCCACCCCACACACCGGCGTCCTGGCCGGACTCAAGGGCCCACTGCAGGCACTGCTCCATGACGGGGCAACGCCGGCAGACAGCCTTGGCTTCCTCGATCTGCAGCAGCGCAGGACCAGTGTTGCCGATGGGGAAGAAAAGCTCGGGGTCTTCCTCGCGGCACACAGCGCGGTGGCGCCAGTCCATAGCTGCTCCATCTCCTCCTGTCGGCGGGGGGTTACCCGCAGACACGCTTGTGAATGTGAACGCTTTCACGAATCCCCTCACAAGAGAAGGGCCAGCAAGCGGGATCTCCCGCTGTGGTCCTGCAAGGGTGAGGTTGGTTTCGGGCTTCGGGGCCCTCGTTGAGGGGACGTCCCGACTGCCAAGAAAGAGACTCGCAAACCTCGGCCCCGGATACAACCCCTTCGGGGAAGGTTTTTTTGATTCCTTGGTGTCGCTTAGCTCACAGGCGTACTTCCATGGGGTGCAAACCAGCCTATGAGTTCGAGAAAAAGGCCAGAGGGCCCTTCTACTCACACAATCACACGCAGTGCTCGCCGTACGCCTGTGAACGTGGCGTTACTGCGGAGTCCCAAGTGGTCTCCGTCCACCTGAAAGGGCAGCGGCTCACGGCTGCGGAGGGTGAACTCCGGGGCGTCGTGGAGGGACACCACATGCTTGCCGCGCGGCCCCCGCCCGGAGGAGGAGAGCAGTTGCGAGGCATAGCGGGTGACCGACGACGGGGACAGCTTGGACAGCGCGAGCAGGTCCAGCGCCGTGTCGAAGGACGCCAGCGGGGAGGCGTACACCGGCCGGTTCCCCAGGTACGTCCACGGTGAGGTGTTCGACACTATGGCCACGACCAGTCCCCCGACGGCGTCCTTGCCCGGCCGCTCGAGCGTGATCGCGCCCCGCCTGCGGTGCGGATCGCCCAGGAATTGGCGCACGACCTGCCGCACATAAAGGGAATGGGTCGAGCGCTTTCCCTCCGCGCGGTGTCCCTCGACACGGCCGACCACTCCCGCGTCGAATCCGAGCCCCGCGCAGAAGGTGAACCAGCGGGCCGGCACCGCCTCGTCGGTCGTCCCCGGCGTTCCGCTCACGAGCCCGAGCCCGATACTGCGCTCACTTCCGGTGCGCAGCGCGTCCAGCACGGCGCCGGTGGCCTCCACCGCGTCATTGGGCAGCCCCAGCCCGCGGGCGAAGACATTGGTGCTGCCGCCGGGGACCACGGCGAGCTTCGGAAGGTCGTGGGAGGGGCCGTTGTGGAGCAGACCGTTGACGACCTCGTTGACCGTGCCGTCCCCGCCGAGCGCGACGACGAGTTCGATGTCGTCGGAGTCGGCCGCCCGGCGGCCGAGGTCGCGGGCGTGGCCCCGGTACTCCGTGGCCGCGACCTCGAGTTTGAGATCGCTGGCCAGGGCATGGATCAGCACATCACGGGTCCGCGCGCTCGTGGTGGTGGCTGCCGGATTGACCACGAGGAGTGCGCGCATGGAAGGAAGCGTAGCCACGGGTCGGTGCGGAGGACACTCCGCCTCCCTCTACCCTTCAAGGTGTGAGCGCGAAGACCCAGTCAACCCAGGACGACCCGACTCCCGCGGGCCCGGCCTCCCGGCCGCCGACCGTGACGGTGGCCGCGGCGGTGGCCGCCCTCGAAGGCGCGGTGCTCGCGGCCTGGGCCGTCTACATGATGGTCGAGGGTGTCGTCGGTGACCCGGACGACCCGATGCGGGCCGAGGTCGGAGGCGTCGCGGTGCTGTGCATCGCCCTGATGCCGCTGCTGGCCTCCCGCGGCCTGCTGAAGGTGCGCGGCTGGAGCCGGGGCCCGGTGCTGGTCCTTCAGCTGCTCGCCCTGCCGGTGGCCTGGACGATGGCGCAGAACGGCGGCGGGATGATCGCGGCGGGGGTGGGTCTGGGCGTCGTGGCGCTCGTCGGTGCCTTCACGCTGATCCACCCCGCGACGACCGAGGCGCTGTCCGGGCCGCGCGAGTAGCCCGGCACTCGCGCCGCCCCGGCGTCACTCCTCGACGAGCAGTCTCTCCCGCAGCTGCGCGAGCGTGCGGGCCAGCAGGCGGGAGACGTGCATCTGCGAGATGCCGACCTCCTGCGCGATCTGCGACTGGGTCATATTGCCGAAGAACCGCAGCAGCAGGATCTTCTTCTCCCGCGGCGGAAGCTGCTCCAGCAGCGGCTTGAGCGACTCCCGGTACTCCACGCCCTCCAGGGCGTCGTCCTCGGCGCCCAGGGTGTCCGCGACGGCCGGGGACTCGTCGTCCGTGTCCGGGACGTCGAGGGAGAGCGTGCTGTAGGCGTTCGCCGACTCCAGGCCCTCCAGGACCTCTTCCTCGGAGATGCCCAGGTGCTCCGCGAGCTCGTGCACGGTCGGCGCCCGGCCGTGCCGCTGGGAAAGCTCGCCCGTCGCCGACGTCAGCGACAGACGGAGCTCCTGAAGGCGCCGGGGGACGCGGACCGCCCAGCCCTTGTCCCGGAAGTGCCGCTTGATCTCGCCGACCACCGTGGGGGTGGCGTAGGTGGAGAACTCGACGCCCCGCTCGGGGTCGAACCGGTCCACGGACTTGATCAGCCCGATGGTGGCGACCTGGGTGAGGTCGTCCAGGGGCTCGCCGCGGTTGCGGAAGCGGCGGGCCAGGTGCTCCACCAGCGGCAGGTGCATCCGGACCAGCTGATTGCGCAGCTCGGCCCGCTCGGGTGATCCGTCCGGCAGTTTGGACAGTGCCACGAACAGCGCTTTCGCGCCTGTGCGGTCGTGCAGGTGGTGCTGTTCCATCGGTTCCGCCTGCTCCGCCATGTCTGGGTCTGTCGCCGCCTTTGACTCGAGGGAATGCGTTTCGGGGGAACCGTTCGGGTCGACCGGGTCCATCGGCCCCGCGAGGCCGGTCGGATCCGTGTCGGTGGTGTCCGTGGTGTCGGTGGTGTCGGTGGTGTCGGGCCTGCCCGGACGGGTCGGTTCGTCCGCCCCGACCCGGCCGTGCCCGGGCGCGGGTCCGCCGCGCGCCCGGGCGGAGTCGCCATGGCCGCCTGCCCCCGCCTGGGTGGGCAGCGCCCTGTCGTGCACGCCGGGTGCGACGCGCTCCGTGCTGCGTTCCGTCTCGCTCACGGCGATTCCCCGTTCCGCTTTGGACGCACCGGCGCCTGGTGGGAGTGCGCTGGGGTCGAACACGGTTGTACCGCCGGGAGCCGTCGGCCGGCCCGGGACGCGAGGGAGCCCCGGCACGCGGCACTGGGGAAGCCCGCGGTCGGCGTCGGGGCCGTCTCGGCGGTGAAGGCGGTGGTCATGGCGATGGTCCTCACGACAGCCCGGGGCCCGCACCGCGCTTCTTGTGCAGGCTGATGCTCACGGTACGGTCTTCGGCCACGCTCGAGTCGACCTCGCCCGCGAGTGCCGAAAGCACGGTCCAGGCGAAAGTGTCGCGCTCGGGAGCGCGTCCGTCTGTGGTGGGCGCCGATACGGTCACCCGCAGGGCGTCTCCCACAAGCCGGAAGACGCACGACAGGACACTGCCCGGCACCGCCTGCTGGAGCAGGATGGCGCAGGCCTCGTCGACGGCGATTCGCAGATCTTCGATCTCGTCGAGGGTGAAGTCCAAGCGGGCCGCGAGTCCGGCGGTCGCCGTCCGCAGTACCGACAGATAGGCCCCTGCCGCGGGTAGCCGGACCTCGACGAAGTCCTGCGTTCCGGGCTCGCCTTCGATCTGGGACACCCTCACCTCCAAGGTGACGCATGGTGGTTGCGCTGTTCTGCGACAGCCGCCCACCGCTGGTCGCGGTAACCGGTCGTCCTTCCCGGCCGCGCGGTCCGCCCTCTGCGCACCGCCCAGTGACGCTATCGCGATCTGTGCCGCGATGTCGCCCGGACGGAGCACGCCCCCGTACCTGCGTCCTGTCACTCATGGTAAGTCAATGAGTGCGTACAGTGACAGGGGTTGGACGACTTAATTCGAACGAGATGCTGCGAGCTCGCTCAGCGGGGCCCCGGAGAGCCGGAAGACGGTCCACTCGTTCATGGGTACGGCCCCCAGGGACTTGTAGAAGCCGATCGACGGCTCGTTCCAGTCCAGTACCGACCACTCCAGCCGTTCGTAGCCGCGCCGCTCGCAGATGTCCGCCAGCGCGGCGAGCAGGGCTTTGCCGTGGCCGCCGCCGCGGGCGTGCGGGCGGACGTAGAGGTCCTCCAGGTAGACGCCGTGCGTGCCCGTCCACGTCGAGAAATTGCGGAACCACAGGGCGTAACCCACGGCCTCGCCGCTCTCGTCGTCCTCCGCCATGAGCGCGAACGCCGCCGGGTGCTCATCGAACAGAGCCCCGCGCACCTGCTCCTCGGTGGCCTTCGCGTGCTCGATCGAGCGCTCGTAGTCGGCCAGTTCGCGGACCATGGCGAGAATCTCGGGGATGTCTTCAACGGCTGCCGATCGGATCATGCGGCCAGATTACCGACTGCCTCGGACAAGGCGGCGGTCCCGTTCACGCACCGGACGAACAGGGGACAACTCCTGTGACCCGAGGGACGGATGGAAGCCGATCGACGAGCGACCGGCAGCCGGATTCACCGGGTTGCGCGGCCGGGCTCACCGGGTTGCGCGGCCGGGCTCATCGGGCTCACCGGGCTCAGACGAGCGACTGGCAGCTGTAGCACCAGCGCCACGACTCTCCCGGCTGGAACGAGCGCATCACCTGGTGCCCCGTGTCCCCCGCGTGCTTGGTGGCATGTCGGCCGGCCGAGGAGTCGCAGCACCCGACATTCCCGCAGGACAGGCACAGCCGCAGCTGGACGGGGTGCTGCCCGCTCTCCAGGCAGTCCGGGCAGGTCTCCCATCGCGGCGAGGGCTCGGGCGTCGGCAGCTCGGCCGCATGCGGGCATCCGTTCATGGACCGTAGGGTAAACGCCTGGCCCGCGTGGTCCGAGTGGTCCCGCACAACGTCGAACGCCCCGAACGGACGGCAATGGACGCCTCTCCCATCCTGCTGCTCGTGGCAGGCAGCGCCGCCGTCGCGGGTGCGGCCCGCCGGGTCAATGTCTCCGCGCCGCTGCTCCTCGTGGTCGCCGGGCTCGCGGCCTCCTACATCCCCGGCGTCCCGCACTACGCGCTCGACCCCGATCTCGTCCTGCCGCTGATCCTGCCCCCGCTGCTGCACTCGGCGGCGCTGGAGAGCTCCTATCTCGGCCTTCGGGCCAATCTGCGCCCCGTCCTGCTCCTCTCCGTCGGTTACACGCTCTTCTCGACCTTCCTGGTCGGCCTGGTCGCCTACTGGGCCGTGCCCGACCTCCCGCTGACCGCGGCCCTGGTGCTCGGCGCCGTCGTCGCCCCTCCGGACGCCGTCGCGGCCACCGCGGTCGCCCGCCGGGTCGGGCTGCCGCCGAGGATCGTGACGATCCTCCAGGGCGAGAGCCTGTTCAACGACGCGACGGCGATCACCGCCTACCGGGTGGCCCTGGCCGCGACCGTCGGCGAGGGCTTCTCCTGGGCGCGGGGCGTCTCCGAGTTCGTGCTCGCCGCGGCGGGCGGCATCGCGGTCGGCCTGGTGCTGATGGCCCCGCTGTACTGGCTGCGCACCCGCATCCGCGAACCCCTGCTGCAGAACACCCTCTCCCTGCTCACGCCGTTCGTCGCCTACGCCGGGGCCGAGGCGTTCCATGCCTCCGGTGTGCTCGCGGTGGTGGTCGTGGGCCTGTACCTCGGCCATCGCCAGTGGGAGGTCGACTACGCCACCCGGCTCCAGGAGGGCGCCGTGTGGAAGATGGTCACCTTCGGCCTGGAGTCGCTGGTCTTCGCGCTGATCGGGCTCCAGCTGAAGGTGGTGGTCGGGGCCATCGACCGGTACGGGGCCGGCCAGCTGACCCGGTACTCGGTCATCGTGCTGGTCACGCTGATCGCGGGGCGGTTCCTGTGGGTCTATCCGGCGACGTATCTGCCGGGCAAGCTGTTCTCCGGCCACCGGGAGAGGAACCCGGCTCCGCCGTGGACCTACCCGTTCGTGATCTCGTGGGCGGGCATGCGGGGAGTGGTCTCCCTGGCCGTCGCCTTCTCGATCCCTCTGACGACCCACGACCACCGGCCCTTCCCCGCCCGTGCCCTGATCCTCTTCCTCACGTTCGTCGCGGTCATCGGCACGCTGGTGATCCAGGGCTTCTCCCTGCCCAGACTGGTGCGCGCCCTGGGGCTCCCCGAACGGGATGTCAGGGCCGAGACGCTGGCCGAGGCCCAGGCGCAGAGCGAGGCCTCCCGCGCGGCCCAGGAGCGCCTCGAGGAGCTGGTGCGCGACCCCGTCAACCGCCTGCCGGATCCCCTGGAACAGCGGCTGCGCACCGTCCTGGAACGGCGGCAGAACGCCGTCTGGGAGCGGCTGGGCCCGGTCAGCGAGGAGGGGGAGAGCGCGGACGACGTCTACCGCAGGCTCGCCAGGGAGATGATCGCGACCGAGCGCGACGTGTTCGTGCGGCTGCGGGACGAGCGGCGCATCGACGACGAGATGCTGCGCACGCTCATGCGGCGGCTGGACCTGGAGGAGGCGGCGTCGGAACGGGACGAGTGACGACCGCCGCCCGCCCCCGTTCGCCCCACCCCCGCGAGGAGCGCGCTCAGCGCCTCGTGCTCAGCGCATCAGCAGGGCGTACCCCGCGGCATCTTGTAGTGGGCGCCGATCCGGTACTCGCCGGGCGACGACACATGCAGCCGGGTCCACTGGAGGTCCTCGCCCTCCCGCTCCGGTGTGAGGCAGCCACCGGTGCGGACCTGGTCCAGCACGCTGAGCCAGGGCGACCAGGGAATGCGCACCAGGTAGGAACCGGCCCGCGGCACCTCGATGGTCATCTCCTCCGGACCCGTCTTGCGCACGGTCGCGGGGGCCTCGGCGAGGGGCCGGGCGTCGGTGACGCGGTAGAGCTCCCAGTTCTGGTCGCGCCAGACGGGCTTGAGCCAGGTCTGGCCGTCCCTGACGATCTTCGCCTCGAGCTCGGCCGCGTTGTCGGGCTGCGCCTTGGGGAGAACGACGTAGTGCACCGCCCACAGCCGCAGCCAGGCGTGGTACGTCCGCGGTGTGAGGGTGCCGTCGTAGAAGAGGGGGTGGCGGTCCACGTCGAGCTGCCGGTTCCAGCCGCGGGCGAGGTTGACGTACGGGGCCAGGCCGGACGCCTCCCGGTGCGAGCGTTCGGGGACGACCTCGACGCGGCCGCGGTCGGCCCCGACCCGGTCGAGTTCGGCGATCAGCGGGGCGGTCTGCTCCGTCCAGGAGGCGGCCGGTGTCGTCATCACCAGGTCGCGGACGGGCTTGGCCACCGTCCACACGGCGGTGACCGCGAACGCCAGGTAGATGGCGGTGGTCCTGGGCCGGGTCGCGGCGGCGGCCAGCAGCACCACCCCGCCGAACAGCAGGGACAGCCGCTCCACATTGGTGCCCACCTGCGACGGTATGGCCCAGCTCAGCACCACCCCGAGCGCATACACCCCGGCGGCCACCCGAACCGTCCGCCAGGCCTTGGGCGCCAGCACCGCCACGGCTATCGCGGTACCGGCGGGCAGTATCACGGAGAAGACCGGCATCGGCTGCATCCCGCGGAACGGGAACAGGAGCGCGCAGACCCCGACCACCACGATCGGCCCGACGGCGAGCGCGTAGGCGGGCGGGCGGCGCTTGGTGAGGAAGAGCGCGGCCGCTATGACGACGATGAACAGCCCGGCGACCGGACTGGCGCTCGTGGCCAGCGCACCGAAGCCGACCGCCCCCGCTCCCCGCAGGCGCCGGTCGCCGCGGGAGACGAACACCACGGCCACGGCGCACAGCGCGAACAGCACGCCGAGCGCGAACGTCACACGCCCCGAGGCCGCGTTGCAGCTGAGCGCGAACGCGCCCCACAGGGCGGGCGGCAGCGGCTTGGAGATCTTCGCCCGCACCAGGAGGAACGCCAGCAGCCCCGCGGAGAGCGTGCCCGAGACCACGGCGACCGTGCGCACCCCCAGCAACGCCATGAGATAGGGCGAGATGACGCTGTAGGAGACGGGGTGCATCCCGCCGTACCAGGCGAGGTTGTACGCCGAGAACGGATGGGCGTTGACGAAGTCGGCCCAGGCGTCCTGGGCGGCGAGGTCACCGCCGCCGGTCGCCAGGAACAGCGCCCACAGCAGGTGCAGCACACCGGCCGCCAGGAGGGCGGCCGCCACGGGGTGGCGCAGCAGCTTCTTGATCCGCTCGTACCGCGCTTCACGCGGAGCCTTGGCCGCCGAGGGCGGGTCGGCTCGGCGCACCGACTCCAGAGTGGTCACTCCGAGTTCTCTTCCCGGTCGCTGTCGCTGATGAGGTCGGAGCCCTGACAGGACCGGGGTCCTGGGCAGGAATCGAGTCTGCGCACACAGCTCCGGAGGCTTGAAGGCCGAACCGACGCTAGCACGCGGCTCGAAACAGCGGGTCAAGGGGAGTTGACGCCGGACACCGCTCGGCCCTCGCGTCCGGTGAAGGGCCGCTCACCAGGCGTGATCGCGCTCACACGAGAGGCGGAGCCTCTAGTTCCGGACGTGTCCGGCTGGTGTGGTCCGTGGCGCAAAGGTGGATCAGGCGGACGGATGGGTAGGCCGTATCAACGGGTGCGAAAAGCACACCGGAAGACCGCAACCGGAGGAACGGGCCCGATCCAAGGGCCGGACCGAGAGCGGCTGCGGGAGTGTGACGGAAACCGCGCGACCGAACGGGCGCGACCGAACGAGCGCGACCGAACGAGCGCCACCGAACGGGCGCCACCGAACGAGCACAGCGGCGGAAGACGCCACGAGGGACGCCGCGAGCACGGCGCAAGACCAGACAAGAGCACGGACCACGCAGGACTTACGGGGGTTGGAAGATGCGTGCTGCCCGGAGCCGGCCGGCCTACGCGGTGCGGCCGGCGCATGCCGAGGAAGGGGTTCTCGACGACGACCTGTCGCAGGCCCTGTGGGAGACCTACCGCATGCCGTTGGACACGGGATGCAGCAGTGCTGCGGCGAGGATCTTCACCCGCCGCTGCCTCAACCGGTGGGAGATCGGCGACGACTCCCTCTTCGGCGAGGACGTCGTCCTCGTCGTCAGCGAACTGGTGACGAACGCGATGATCCACGCCGACTCCCCGGAGGAGCTGCGCCTGTCGTGGCGCTCGCCCTCCCTGGTGGTGGAGGTGCGGGACACCGGACCGGGGCAACCGTATGTGCGGCCCTCGGACGACAGCGAGCCGGGCAGTCGGGGCATGGAGATAGTGGACCGGCTCGCCCGCCACTGGCTCATCGCCGCGGGGGCCGGTGACACCAAGACCATCCGGGTCGAGATGGTCTCGCCGTAGCGCGCCGGGGCCGTCGCTTCCCCACGGGCCGGCCCCCCTGTTCGGCCCACACCGGCCCGCCGCCCGATCGCGCGGACCCAGGGGAGTACCTAGCGTGAGCCCATGCGCATCTGGCACCTGCACACCCTCGTCCGCGTCGCCCACACGGCCGTCGGGCTCGCAGGCATCGGCGGTGCGTGCCTGCTCGCGCGGACGAGGGCCGACCGGGCGGAGCTCAGGGACGCCTTCACGGTCGTCATGGCCGTGCTCGCGCTCTGGGGAGCCGCGGTGCTCCTCCAGTCGTATCTGCGCAGTATCGAGCTGACCGAGGACGCGATCGTGGTTCGCAACTGGTTCTCCAGCAGGCGCTTCCCCCTGCGGGCCGTGGTCGCGGTGGCTCCCGACCGCAGCGGACTGCGGATCGACACCTCGGACGGCTCCTCCGTCAGAGCGCTCGCCGTGGGCATGTACCACTGGATGGCCCCGGGGCACTCACGGGCCGAGCGGGTGTCGGCCGAGCTCAACGACGCCGCGGAGAGGGCCCGCGCGGGGATTGCGGACCCGTCCGATTCCTCCGTGTTCGGGTAGCGTCGTAGGTGTGGTCGTCGTACACGCGCAGGCAGCGCCGTCGCGTCGCAGGCTCCTGGGAGCGCTGCTGGCGGTGATCATCGCCGCCCTGGCCTCGGCGGCCCTGCTCGCGCCGAGCGCGAAGGCCGCCGCCGGCCTCGACACGGTGGCCGAGTCCCTGCGCAAGTCCCCGGTCTATGTCGACCCGCGGGCCTCGGACCAGCTCTCCTCCTCGCAGGCGGACGCGCTGGCCTCCAAGATCAAGAAGGCCGACAAGCCGGTCTTCGTGGCCGTGCTGCCGCGGGCCCCCGAGTTCCCCCCGCAGACCCTCCTGCCCGATCTGCGGACCAAGGCGGGCATCGCCGGCGTCTACGCGGTGCGGCTCGGCAGCGGCTTCAACGCGGGCGCGGACCCGCGGGTGATGCCCCACAACGCGGTGGTCAACCTCACGGCCGCCGTCAAGCGCTCCAACGCGGGCAGCGCCGCCGCCGAACTCGACAGTTTCGTCACCGCGGCGCTCCAGCAGGCCAGGGGACACGCCCCCTCCTCGTGGGGCGGCGGCTCGGGAAGCGGCGGTGGAGGCACCGGCGTGGCCATCGCGCTCGGCGTCCTCGTGGTGGCCGGGGGCGCCGGGGTCGTGCTCCTGTCGCGCCGCAACCGGCGCAGGAGGGCCGAGGAGGAGCGGGCCGCCCTGGCGAAGCTGCGCACGGTCGTCGACGAGGACATCACCGCGTTCGGCGAGGAACTCGACCGCCTCGACTTCGATCCCGCGGACCCGGCGGCGGACGACGCCATGCGGGAGGACTACACCCGCGCCCTGGACTCCTACGACGGCGCCAAGGCCGCGATGGAGACCGCCCGGCGCCCCTCCGACGTGCGTCCGGTCACCGAGCGGCTCGAAGAGGGCCGCTTCGCGCTGGCCACCCTCGCCGCCCGCCGCGCGGGCACCCCGCTGCCCGAACGCCGCCCGCCGTGCTTCTTCGACCCGCGCCACGGCCCCTCGACGGCCGACGCCGAGTGGTCCCCGTCCGGCGGGTCCCCGCGCACGGTGCCGGTGTGCGCGGCCGACGCCGCCCGTCTGGCGGACGGTCAGGAACCCATGTCGAGGACCGTCCCCACGGAGAACGGCCCCCGCCCCTACTGGGACGCCGGCCCCGCGTACGCCCCGTGGGCCGGAGGCTACTTCGGCGGCGGCCTGCTGCCGGGCCTGCTGGTCGGCACCCTGCTGGGCGGCGTGCTGAGCGGCCCCAACGCGTACGCCGACGGCGGTGGCTGGAGCGGCCCCGACGGCGGCGACCACTCCGGCGCCGACTTCAACCCCGACGACTTCGGAGGCGGCTTCGGCGGTGACGGCGGGGGCTTCGGCGACGGCGGGGGAGGCGGCGGCTTCGACGGCGGAGGCTTCTGAACGGTCCCCCGCCCAAGCGGTGGTGCCCGCCCCCGCACGCCCCGCACCCCAACTCCCCGCATCCGGCAGGCGAAACGGGGCCCACCCGGATCATGTCCGGGCGGGCCCCGTTCGTCCGGCGGAAGCTCGTCCGGCGGGACGCCGCCCTCCGCGACCGGGCCGCCGAACCACTCACGGCCGGGCGCCTGAGGCGGATTCAGGCCGAAAGTCCACCGCAGCGGTACGGAGGATGGAGGACGACTAGCCCCAACCATCGAGGGAGACTTGCTGCCCACCAATGAGGTAGCGGTGGAGAGCGCCGGCTGTTGTGACAACGAACTCCTCCGGGATGGCATCGGTGTCGACCCAGCGAACCTGGGAGTGCTTTCGGGGTTCGCGGTTCTCGGGTTCTCCAGTCCACTCGTGGGCGGCGAAGACGACGGTGAGGAAACCGTTCGGGGCTTCGACGCCCCAGGCTCCATGGATGATGTGGGCGACCTTCAGGGCTTCCGGTTTCACCGTCAGGCCGGTCTCCTCGTACAACTCGCGGACGGCCGTCTCGGTGATGGGCTCGCCCGGTTCGCTCTTGCCGACGGGGAGGTCCCACATGCCCTGGGCGAACTTGGCGTTCTGGCTGCGTTGGAGGAGGGCGACGCGGTTGGTGGCCTTGTCGTGGACGATGACCGCGGCGACCAGCAGGGTCATGGATTCGAGCGCTGGCTTCAGGGCCTTCGGCTGGTCGTCAGTCTGCTGGCCCACGGTGTTCCCTTCGTCGGGCGGGTTGTTGGGCATGTTAGGCGAGGACCTCACGTGCGCGGCGGGCGAGATCGGCCGCGCCGGGCACTTTGCGGCGCTGGTAGACCGCGAGGGTAGAGCGGATCGAGGTGATCGCCTTGCGGGTGCGATCGGAGGTCATGCCCTCCATGAGGGTCAGGGCCTGGGACCAAGCGACTACGGCCTCGTCTGCGCGGGCCTGGGCGGCGAGGCTGTCGCCGAGGTCGGCGTAGGTGAGGGCGTGGACGCGCTTGTACTTCTCCAAGTCCCAGCGGATCAGGGCGTCGCGATGCTTCTGTTCGGTGCCGACGTGGTCGGCGAGGTCGGTGAGCGTGCGGGCGGTGTGACTGGCTACGGTGCCGGCCGCGGGGCCGCTGACGCGCGAGTAGCTGGGCTGAGGCCCGTCGTCGCGCAATAGGGCGTCCTCGGCGGCAAGTAGGGCGCGAGCCGCTGCGGGCTTCTCCCCGGTGGCGGCATAGGCGCGGGCATGGGTGATGTGAAGGAGGGCTTCGGTCTGGCCGTCGACGTGGCCGAGGCCCCGGCACAGGGCGCCTTCGACGAGGTCGACGCAGTGGTGGGGCTGTTTGAGGCTGAGGGCCTGGTGGGCGAGGGCGCGCATCATCCAGGCGGCGTGGCCGTGCGGGTCGGCTTCGCAGGCGAGCTGGTAGCCGACCTGGTAGTAGCGTTGGGCGGCGCCTTCCTGGCCGAGGTCGTGGTGCTTCCAGCCTGCCAGGTAGGCGAGTTCCGCTACCGCACCGAATGCGGACCGTCGTAAAGGTTCGCTCCGGTAGCGGCCCCGGAGCATGGGGGCGGCGGTGTCGGCGAGGTAGGCCGTGACCGTGGTGAGGCCATGGCCGCCGCCGAGGCGTTCGTCGGCGGCGCTGAAGGCTGCGGTGATCTGGCGTACGACGTCCACGTCCTCGGCTCCGACCACGGATGTTCCGGTGCGGGCGCGGAGCATGCGGGCGGTGGCCTCGTGGTCGTGGGTGAGGGGCATGGAGACGCCGGCCGTGGTGAATGCGGCCACCGTGAGGAAGCGGCGGCGCTCGACGTCGGCGCGGCCCAGGTCGGTTGCGGCCAGGACGGGATCCCGCTCGTCAGGCCCGTCGGCATCTGGCGTGGGGAGGCCGATCTCGGACCGGGTGATGGTGCGGCCGGTCCGTCGGGACAAAGCCTCTGCAAGGTACTGGCCCGTTCGGCCGGTGGGCTGACGCGTGCCGTTCACCCAGTGGGAGATAGCCGACTTGTTGGTCTGGAGAATGTCGCCGTTCTCCGCGGCGATGCGCCGGACGTCCTTCGCCAGGGCCTCGTACGTGCAGCCGGTCGCGTCGATGGTGTCCCGCAGGCGGGAGTTGGGGTCTCTTTGCGCCGCCACGATCGCCTCCCGTCCGGGGCTGTAAACCGCGTATACCGCTTCAACTGCCTCTCACCGTACCCACCGTGAGTGACGGAGTGTTCACTAATCATCAGCCGCCCCCGGCCCCGGTCCCACACGGTGACCAGGCTCCCCATTCGGCCGGGCGGCCCCGAAGTCCGTACGCCTACACCGGGTTCGGGCATTCCTGTGTCCGAACCCGGCCGATCAGAGACGGAGACACGGTGACCACCATCGACACCGCGGCCATCACGGTCGTGCTGCCCGAGGCGTTCGACGAGCGCTGGAGCCGCCTGCCCGGCATCCAGGTCGACGGCCGGCGCATCAGCATCGACCCGACCGAGTACTTCTTCCGCTTCGAGTCCAGCACGTGGCTCGTCGCCGACTGGGAGCTGGTCAAGGCCGAGCTCCTGGACGTGGAGGAGACGACCGAGAGCACGGTCGAGCAGCTCGCGCTGGAGTTCATCAGGACACACGCCAAGCCCACCTCGGACGCCGCCCGGGTGCTCGCCACGGCCTACGAGGTGTACGCGTACCTTTTCCGCGACGAGCACCTCGCCGGCCTCGGCCTGCCGCAGATCACCGCCGAGCACCTGCTGATGCTGCGCCAGGCCGCCACGCTGATGGCGCTGAACAAAGTGGAGCTGGACGGGCACATCTCCAACGTCGGCCCGTGCTGGTTCTTCCCCGCCGCCACGTCCGTCGTCTTCGACCTGGACGACGGGATGGGCCGCCTGCTTGACGAGGTCTACCACGGCGGCTGGTTCAACGAGCACCGCCGCATCGAGTCCATCAAGGCCCATGCCGCCCTCGGCGGACGGCTCGTGCACGGCTGCCAGTCCGTGCCGGACCAGACCGGTGGGGTCGTGGCGCCCTACGGTGCCTCGATGACCGCCTTCCGCGACGACCTCGCGTCCTTCAAGGCCCGATGGATCGAGCAGGTCTACGCCCACCGCGTGACCCCGGCCGCATAGCACCACAGCCCCGGCTCCGGGGCGGGCCGACACTTCCCGCCCACCCCGGATGCCGCCAATCGCACTGGAGCCCCTATGGACACGACCCTCAACGCCGAACTCCTGGACAACCTCCTGACCATCGCCGACCGATCCACCCCGGAGCGCGAGGAGGTGCGCGTGTGGTCCATGTCCGGCGTCGAGCGCCTGACCTTCACCGACGGCACCACCGCAATCTTCAAGTACGCCAAGAAGCCCTTCGACCGCGAGGACCAGGCACTCCGGCTTGCGCACACCCTCGGCGTCCCGGTGCCCGCTGTTCACTCCTCCGCAATGGTGCACGGCTGGCTCGGGATGCTGCTGGAGGACCTTGGCGCTGCCGTCCGCGAGGCCGACGAACTCGACGGCGCTGCCGCCGCAGTGGTCCTGCACCGCACCCGCACGGCTGCGACCCTGCCCGTCCTCGACCAGGAGCGGCTGCGCACCCTGCCGAGTCGGGCCTTGGAGCACTTTGGCCGACTCCGCAAGGCCGAGCGCTGGCAGGACGCGGATGACGTCGAGGGGGCCCTCGAGCGCATCGCCCAGGCGGCCGAAGCACGCTCGGCCGGTGCGACGGTGGCTCCGTTCGGCTGGGTGCACTCCGAATTCCACCCCACCAGCCTCCACATTGGCAGGCAGGGCTGGCGATTGCTGGATTTCGCTCGTGCCTTCACCGGCCCCGGCCTGTTCGACTTCGCAAGCTGGCACGGCACCCTCGACACCCCCGACCCCGTGCGTCTTCGGGTCCTTTTGGACACCTACGTCACCGAAGGCGGCACCCCCGACGCCCTCGTCGAACGCGGTGGTCTCCCCGCCGAGAGATGGGCACTGGGCTGGCACCGCATGTGGGCCGTCGAGTGGTTCATGGAGCAGTCCATCCGCTGGGTCAATGACCCGGCCACCGACCCCGCCTACATCAAAGCCGTACGCCGCCACCTCACTGACGTGCTCCACCTCCTGGAGGTCTGACGTGCTCTCCCAGGCTTCCCCCTGGTACGTCCACGCCCTAAAGCGCACCACGGCCGGCGCCGCCGAGCCGCTGACCGTGCCCGCACGGATGGAGTGGACCACGCGACCCGGCAGCGGGCCCGGCGCCGAGATCCTCGGCCCGGACCTGTGCCGCAAGCGAGTACTGGAACTCGGATGCGGCCCCGGCCACAACGCCGCACACCTCGCCACCCGCTACGGCGCCCAGGCCACCGGCGTCGACCTCGTCGGCCTCCAGGTCCGCCGAGCCCGCTCGCACTACGGCCGACTGAACACCCTCACCTTCGTCGCCGGCCACGCCCTGCACTACCTGCAAGCCTCCGACGACCACTTCGACGCCATTTACTCCGTCTTCGGCGCCATCGGCCTAGTAGCCCCCGAACTCCTGCTCCCGGCCATCGCCCAGCACCTAAAACCGCGATGCACCCTTGCCTTTTCCGTCCCCCACCCCCAACGCGGCGGCAGACGCCCCTCAACCGACGACCGCCCCGGCCGTGACTACGTCTCGCTCCCCGACTGCACCCGACTACCCATCGCCCGCTGGGACTTCGACGCCCACTGCTGGGACAAGCACCTCGACCGCGCCGGCCTCTGGCTCACTTCGGCCCAGGAGTTCCACGACGCCCGCCACGACCGCTGGCCCACCACCCTGCTGATCACCGCGCGCAAGCTCTGACCCCCCGCCCCGGCCCCTTGGGAGACACCGATGCGCCTGCCATACCTGCTCCTCGACATCGACGGCGTCCTTATCCCCTTCCCGGACGCGGAAGAGGCCTGCCCGGCGACCCACATCCGTCACGACGTCGTGCCTGGCGGCCGAACCCCCGACGCCTCCGTAACCATCTGGCTCAACCCCGCCCACGGCCCCATGCTCATGGGCATCATCCGCATCGGCCTGGTCACCCCGGTCTGGTGCACCAGTTGGCGTCAGGACGCCACCACCCTCGTCGGGCCGCTCCTCGGCCTGCCGCCTCTGCCGTATGTCGACCTCCCGCGCCCGCAGATCACGACCAGCCATCCGAACGGCTATCTGTGGAAGCGCGATTACGTCGATGGGTGGCTCGGCGGCGCGCCGACCGCTTGGATCGACGACGATTTCACCGTCCTGGACCACGAGTGGGCCGAGGAACGTACCAAGAGGGGGAGCCCCACGCTGCTCGTGCAGCCCGATCATCGGGCGGGTCTGCACGCCGAGCACTTGGACGCAATCGAGGCTTGGGCCAGAAGATACATGGCGAACGCTTCGGCGGCTTGAACGCTGCCAGCAGGTGCTCAACCTTTGGAGAGGGCCAAGCTCCTTACGCTGCCGATCCATGCCCACCTGTGGCCGGGCGAAGTGGACCGCACCCGGACCGTCATGGACGCCGTTCTCGGCGGCCTGCGGGCCGGGTGCGGAAGGGTAGGCGATGTGACCCGTGGAAACGCGGGTCAGACGGCCTGGGCAAAGATCAGGCCTTCTTCGTCTCCCAGAAGATCTTGTCGATCTCGGCGATCAGGTCCAGCAGGGCCTGGCCGGTCTTCGGGTCGGTCGAGCCCTTGGTGGCGCTGGCGGCCTTGAGGGCGTCGTTGAACAGCTGGTGCAGCTGCGGGTACTTCTCGAAGTGCGGAGCCTTGAAGTAGTCGCTCCACAGCACCGAGAGGTGGTGCTTGACCAGCTCGGCGCGCTGCTCCTTGATGACGATGGCGCGAGTGCGGAACTGCGCGTCGTCGTTGCCCTGGTACTTCTCCTGAACGGCCTTGACCGACTCGGCCTCGATGCGGGCCTGGGCCGGGTCGTACACACCGCAGGGGAGGTCGCAGTGGGCGCTCACGGTCACCTTGGGAGCAAACAGGCGAGCGAACATGGAAGTCCTTCCTCGTGATCGTCTTCTCACGTGCGAGATTACTCCGAGAGCAAGGGGATTTCTCGACCGGCCCTAGGGTCTTAGGACGAAAGTCTGGGCCACCCTGAGAGGGAGTGGACAAACACACAGGACACAGGGAGGAGCGCTCATGCGGACCGAGGACACCGCGGTGGCGGCTGCGCCCCCGCTCGGGTGGGCTGCGGTGCGGGGGCCCTCGATGGTGCCCACCTTCCGTGACGGGGACCAGTTGCTCGTGCGCTACGGCGTGGCGGTGCGGCCGGGGGACGTGGTGGTGGCCAGGCATCCGTTCCAGCAGGACCTGCTCGTCGTGAAGCGGGCGGTCGGGCGCCGGGACGGGGGCTGGTGGCTGCTGGGGGACAACCCCTATGTGCCCAACGACAGCCGGGAGTTCGGGACGGTGCCCGCCGAGCTGGTGCTGGGCCGGGTGCTGGGCAGGTACCGGCCGAGGAAGGGCTACTCCTCCACCGCCGCCTGGCTCTTGGGGGCGGTGCGGCCGGTCGGGGTCGAGCGGTCGTTCTCCAGGCGCTTGCGGGCGCGGTAGGCGGCGACGTTGGCGCGGGTGGCGCAGCGGTCGGAGCAGTAGCGCCGCGAGCGGTTCGTCGATGTGTCGACATAGGCATTGCGGCAGGGCGCGGCCTGGCAGATGCCGAGGCGGTCCACGCCGAGGTCGGTGACCTGGACGGCCAGGCCCATGCCGGCGAGCGCGGCGTAGGCGCCGGTCGCGCTGGCGGCGTGCTCGGCCAGATGCATGTGCCAGCGGGGGCGGCCGGCCTCGTCGAGGTGGTCGTGCCCGGAGATCTGCGGGCTGACCGGGAACTCCATCAACAGGGCGTTGAGCAGGTCCACCGCCCTGACCTGGTCGTCCTCGGACGCCGCCTCGAAGATCGCGCGCAGGCGCGTACGGACCGAGCGCAGGCGGGTCACATCGGCCTCGACGGTGCGCCGGGCGGCCTGCGCCCCTGCCCCGAAGAGCTCGCGTACCGCCTCCACGGACGTCAGGGAGTCCTCCCCGCGGCCGGGCTCCTCGGTGTTGACCAGACGCACGGCGTAATCCGAGTAATAGGCCAGTTCCACTTCTGATCCTTACGTGGTCGGTCCATGGTCGTGGTGGATCGAGCTGGTAATGGCCGGTCTGCCATCAAGGGTATTACGGCAGATCGCCCGGAGGGGTTTCGACCCGGTGCGTCCTCATGAACGCCGACCGCGTGCCCGACCCGGCCACCTCGCGGGTGAACGAGGCCGAGAGCGCCCTGCGGCCCGCCCGGCTCGCGCGGGGCTGATGCTCGCGCTCAAGCAGCCCCCGTATGCCGAAGGCGGCGGTGCGCCCCAGGGCCCACCGCCGCCGTCACGTCCTTTACAGCACCTTGGACAGGAACGCCTTGGTGCGTTCGTGCTGCGGATTGGTCAGCACCTCGCGAGGATGGCCCGCCTCCACGACGACACCGTCGTCCATGAAGACCAGGGCGTCGCCGACCTCGCGGGCGAAGCCCATCTCGTGCGTCACCACGATCATCGTCATGCCGTCCTCGGCCAGGCCGCGCATGACGTCCAGGACCTCACCGACGAGCTCCGGGTCGAGCGCCGAGGTGGGCTCGTCGAAGAGCATCAGCTTGGGCTGCATCGCCAGCGCGCGGGCGATGGCCACCCGCTGCTGCTGCCCGCCGGAGAGCTGGGTGGGGTAGCTGTGGGCCTTGTCGGCCAGGCCCACCCGGTCCAGGAGCTTGAGCGCACGCTCGCGCGCCACCGACTTGGACTCTCCCTTGACCTGTATGGGGGCCTCCATGACGTTGCCGAGCGCCGTCATGTGGGGGAAGAGGTTGAAGCGCTGGAAGACCATGCCGATGTCCCGGCGCTTGGCCGCGACCTCGCGGTCCTTGAGCTCGTAGAGCCTGTCGCCCCTCTCGCGGTAGCCGACCAGCTCGCCGTCGACCGACAGCCGCCCGGCGTTGATCTTCTCCAGGTGGTTGATGCACCGCAGGAAGGTCGACTTGCCGGAGCCGGAGGGGCCGACCAGGCAGAACACCTCCTGGGGCTGCACCTCGAGGTCGATGCCCTTGAGGACCGGGACCAGGCCGAAGGACTTGTGCACACCCTCGGCCTTGACCATGGGGTGGCCGCTGGTCTTGATCATGTTGCTCATGCGACACGCTCCCGGTGGCTGAGGCGGGTCAGGTTCGCCCGGATCTTCTGCAGCGGGGTCGGAGGCAGGTTGCGCGTCGCGCCGCGGGCGAACCGCCGCTCGAGGTAGTACTGGCCGATACTGAAGATGCTGGTCAGGAACAGGTACCAGATCGAGGCCACGAACAGCATCTCCATGACCGCAAGGGTACGACTGGAGATGTCGGTGGCCGCCTTCAGCAGTTCCTGGTACTGGATCGCGTAGGCCAGCGACGAGGTCTTGAGCATGTTGATGAACTCGTTGCCCGTGGGCGGGACGATCACCCGCATCGCCTGGGGCAGCACGATCCGGCGCATCGTCTGCGTGCCGGTCAGGCCCAGCGCGTGCGACGCCTCGGTCTGGCCCTCGTCCACCGACTGGATGCCCGCGCGGCAGATCTCGGCCATGTACGCGGCCTCGTTCAGGCCCAGCCCCAGCAGGGCGGCAAGGAACGGGGTCATGACGTCGGTCATCTCGTCCTTGTAGAACCCGAGGTTCAGGACCGGGAAGATCAACGCGAGGTTGTACCACAGGAACAGCTGCACCAGCACCGGGGTGCCGCGGAAGAGGTAGATGTACAACCAGGCGACCGTGCTGGTCACCGGGTTCTTCGACAGCCGCATCACCGCGAGGACGATGCCGAGCACCACACCGACGGTCATGGACAGTACGGTGATCAGCAGGGTGTTCGCCGCACCCCTGACGATCGTGTCGAAGAACAGGTAGTCCGGGATCACGTTCCAGTTGACGTCCGCGTTGGCGAAGGCGACCCCGATGAGGGAGAGCACGCCCAGTACCAGGACCGCGCTGATCCAGCGGCCGTAGTGGCGGACCGGGATGGCCTTGATGGCCTGCGGCGGCAGCCCGCCGGCGCTCGTGGACTTGTGGACGGTGGGCCCGCCCGGCGGCATGTCGGCCGGGCCCCTGTCGATCGGCTCAGTCACTTGCTGTTAACTTTCTCGCGAGGAAGCGTGCTCAGGAACCGCCGTTGACCTCTGCCTTCAGCACCGCTCCGTCGGTGACGTTCCACTTCTCGAGCACCTTCTTGTACTCGCCATTGGCGATGACCGCATCGAGCGCCTCCTTGAGCGCGTCACGCAGCTGCGTGTTGCTCTTGGTGACGGCGATGCCGTAGGGACCCGCCTCGATCTGATCGCCGACGACCTCGTACTTGCCGCCCGAGGTCTTGGCGTTGTACGCGGCCACCGGGAAGTCGTTCAGGTCGGCGGCGGAGGCGCCCTGGCGCAGGCGCACCAGAGCGTCGGTGTCCTTGTCGAACGTCTGGATGGTCAGCTTGGCCTTTCCGTCGTCCTTGCACCGCTTGGCCTGGGCGGTGGCGACGTCCTGCGAGGTGGTGCCGCGCTGGAGGGCGACGACCTTGCCGCACAGGTCGTTCAGCGACTTGATGTTCTTCGGGTTGCCCTTCTGGACCAGGATCGAGGTGCCGGCGGTGAAGTAGTCGACGAAGTCGACGCCCGGGCCGACCTTCTTGCCGGTGTCGTCCTTGCCGGTCTCACGGGCCTTGGTGTCCGACATGGCCGACATGGCCACGTCGAAGCGACCGGTCTGCATCGACGGGATGAGGTTGTCGAAGATGCTGTCCTGGAACTGGAAGGTCACTCCCAGCTGCTTGCCCAGGGCCTTGGCCAGGTCGGGGTCGATTCCGATCGCCGTCTTGCCGTCCTTGTCCTTGAACTCGACGGGCGCGTAGTTGATGTCGGAGCCGACCTTGATGACCTTGGCGTCCTGGTACTTCTTCGGCAACTTGTTGAACAGGGGTGCGGAGCTGGTTCCGGCGGACTCGCTGGCCCCCCCACCGGACTTGTTCGTCTGGTCCCCGCAACCGGTGAGCATCAGCGCGCCCGAGGCCACGAGGGCTCCGGTCGCCAGCAGACAGCGCCGGGTGGAGCGTGCGGTCATGGTGATTCCTCCTGCGGGGGAGAGCCGTAACGGGAAAACATTCGGACATATGCCCGAGACCCATGGGCCTGTGTGATTCCCGCATCTTGCCATCCGGTCGGGCGATCTCAGGGGCACCGGTGTGTCAAAATCAGATAACGGGCGATCCCCGATGCTCCACATGATCAACCCTCCCGTGAGCCGCCGAGGCGGCCGCGGTGTCGGCAGACAGATCCGCGCTGGGGAATTACCCCCGCGCCGGTGGAGTGTTTCCGGTAGAACGGATCCTTACCCCCCGCATCCGGGGATCCGGGCCCGCGTGCGGCGGGCTCAAGTGCTCGTCAAGCCTCACGAGCGCTCATCAACCAACCCTCCTTGGGGGCAGCGCCCTCGCAGACGTAAACCAAAGGGGTCACCGTGGCAGCGGAGATCGTCCATTCCCGTAACGAGTCCGGCAGTGAGCCGGAGCAGAATCTGATCGACCCGGCGTTCGCCCTCCACCGCGGAGGCAAGATGGAGGTGCGGGCGACCGTTCCGGTGCGCGACGCCGACGACCTGTCCCTCGCCTACACGCCCGGCGTGGCCAAGGTCTGCACGGCCATCGCGGAGCATCCGGAACTCGTGCACGACTACACCTGGAAGTCCCAGGTCGTCGCGGTCGTCACCGACGGCACGGCGGTGCTCGGACTCGGTGACATCGGTCCAGAGGCCTCCCTCCCGGTGATGGAGGGCAAGGCGATCCTCTTCAAGCAGTTCGGCGGCGTGGACGCGGTCCCGATCGCGCTGGACTGCACCGCGGTGGACGAGCTCGTCGAGACGATCGCCCGAATGGCGCCCTCGTTCGGGGGAATCAACCTCGAGGACATCTCGGCCCCGCGGTGCTTCGAGGTCGAGCGCAAGCTCCAGGACCGCGTGGACATCCCCGTCTTCCACGACGACCAGCACGGCACGGCCATCGTCACCCTGGCCGCCCTGCGCAAC
Source organism: Wenjunlia tyrosinilytica (assembly GCF_014646055.1). Lineage (GTDB taxonomy): Bacteria > Actinomycetota > Actinomycetes > Streptomycetales > Streptomycetaceae > Wenjunlia > Wenjunlia tyrosinilytica. Next base: position 80,488 of record NZ_BMMS01000007.1, on the reverse strand, counting down.
GCGGCCGAGCTCACCGGCCGCGAGCTCGGCTCCCTGCGCGCGGTGATCTCCGGATCGGGCGCCGCGGGTGTCGCGATCGCCAAGATCCTCGTGGAGGCGGGCATCGGCGATGTCGCCCTCGCGGACCGCAAGGGCATCGTGCACGAGGGCCGCGACGATCTCACTCAGGTGAAGCGACTGATCGCCGAGTTGACGAACAAGGCCAAGCTGACGGGTTCGCTGGCCGACGCGCTCGAAGGCGCGGACGTCTTCATCGGCGTGTCCGGCGGGACCGTCCCCGAGGAGTCGGTGGCCTCGATGGCGAAGGACTCGTTCATCTTCGCCATGGCCAACCCCGACCCGGAGATCCACCCGGACGTCGCCCACAAGTACGCGGCCGTCGTCGCCACCGGCCGCAGCGACTACCCGAACCAGATCAACAACGTCCTCGCCTTCCCGGGCGTCTTCGCCGGCGCCCTCCAGGTGCGGGCCTCCCGGATCACCGAGGGCATGAAGATCGCGGCGGCCGAGGCACTGGCCGCCGTGGTCGCCGACGAGCTCAGCGCGGACAAGGTCATCCCGAGTCCGTTCGACGAGCGGGTCGCCCCGGCCGTGACCAAGGCCGTGGCCGAAGCCGCCCGTGCGGAGGGCGTCGCCCGCCGGTAGCCCCGGCACAGCTCGCCGCTCGCGCTTCACCGCCCGGCCGTGGCCCGGCGGTGAAGCGCGGCGGGAGTCACACGCAGGCCCGGTTCCCCCGTGACCACCGGCGTCCTAGGGTCATGGCCATGTTCGCTGCCTATGCCGCCCGCATCGACCGTGACCAGCCGCTCGACGGCCTCGAACTGGGGGACCGCCCCGAGCCCGAAGCACGCCCCGCCTGGACAACCGTCACCCTCAAGGCCGCCTCGATCAACCACCACGACCTGTGGTCGCTGCGCGGGGTGGGACTCGGGGAGGAGAGCCTGCCGATGATCCTCGGCTGCGACGGGGCGGGTCTGGACGAGGACGGCAACGAGGTCGTCATCCACTCCGTCATCGGCCAGACCGGCCACGGGGTCGGCCCCGAGGAGCCCCGCTCGATCCTGACCGAGCGCTACCAGGGCACCTTCGCCGAGAAGGTGGCCGTCCCCGCGTGGAACGTGCTGCCCAAGCCCAAGGGGATCTCCTTCGAGGAGGCCGCCTGCCTGCCCACGGCCTGGCTGACCGCCTACCGCATGCTCTTCACCAACGCGAACGTCAGCCCCGGCGACTCGGTGCTCGTGCAGGGCGCCGGCGGGGGTGTGGCCACCGCGGCCATCGCGCTCGGGAGGGCGGCCGGCCTTCGGGTCTTCGCCACCAGCCGGGACGAGGCCAAGCGCAAGCGCGCGGTGGAGCTCGGCGCCCTCGAGGCCGTCGAGCCCGGCGCTCGCCTGCCCGAGCGCGTCGACGCCGTCATCGAGACGGTCGGCGCCGCGACCTGGTCCCACTCGGTGAAGTCCCTCAAGGCCGGCGGAACGCTGGTCATCTCCGGCGCCACCAGCGGCCCCAACCCGCCCGCCGCCGAACTCAACCGCATCTTCTTCCTGGAGCTCAAGGTCGTGGGTTCGACCATGGGCACGAAGGAGGAACTGGCGGGCCTTCTCAACTTCTGCGCCACCACGGGGGTGCGTCCGGTGATCGACTCGGTGCTGCCGCTGGACCGGGCCCGTGAGGGCTTCGAGAAGATCGCCGAGGGCGACCTCTTCGGGAAGATCGTGCTGACCATGTAGCCGGTGCGGGCCCAGCCGGCCCAGGAGAAGGGGCGCTCGCGGTGGCCGCGAGCGCCCCTTCTCCTGACTCCGTATGTCCGTCCGGGTGCCCTAATTCCCGCCGCGCAGGATGGCGACGACGTGGGCCGCGGCCGTGGACAGATGGCGGCGGGCCTGCCTCAGCTGGTCGGTGGTGACGCCATTGTCCCGGGCGGCGTCCCGCACATCGTCGCGGAAGCGGTCCAGCAGCCGTTCGAGGTCCCTCGCCGGGTCCTTGGACAGGGAGTCCTCGGCCTTGGCCCACTCCGGCTCGAGGAGGTCCGCAGCGTCGAAGTCGGAGGCGGCGAAGGGCAGGTCGTCCCCCTCGACGGTGCGGGTCTCCTTGCCGAGGCCGTCGCGGCCGTCGTGGCCGTCGTGCACATCGTGGCCGTCGTGCACATCGTGGGTGCCGTGGGTGCCGTGAACGTCGTGGCTGCCGCGGGCCCCGTGGTGGCCGTGCCGGTCGGGGTCGGCCAGCGAGGCGAGTTCCCTCGTCAGCTCGCCGATCCCCTCGATCACCCCGGTCGGCCAGTCACCGCGCTTGAGGTGCTCCTGGACCTGCTCCTGCACCCGCTTCCTGATCCGCATCACCTCGTCGCGGGTGTGCAGTTGGTCCTGGATCGCCTGGCGGCGGGCCTGCTTGGCCTCCTCCTTGGCCTTGCGGCTCTCCTCCTTGGCCTGGCGGGCCTGCTCCTTCCACTCCTGCTTGGCGCGGGCCCACTCGTCCTTGGCCTGCTTCCATGCCTCCTTGTCGCCGCGACCGCCCTCCCAGGCATGCCCCTGCGGGCTACGGGCCTGCTCGGCGGCGGCGCGCATCTCCTCGCGCAGGTCGCGGGCCGAGCCGCGCACGTCCTCGCGGATCTCGGCGGCGAGCTCGGCGACGGAATCACGGATCTCGCGCTCGAGATCGGCGAGTTCGCCGTGCCGGTCGGCGAGTTCGGAGCGACCGGTGTCGGTGAGGGAGTAGACCTTGCGGCCGCCCTCGGTGGTGTGGGTGACCAGCCCTTCCTGTTCCAGCTTGGCCAGACGCGGATAGACCGTGCCGGCCGAGGGTGCGTACAGGCCGTGGAAGCGCTCCTCCAGCAGGCGGATCACCTCGTAGCCGTGCCGCGGGGCCTCGTCGAGGAGCTTGAGCAGGTACAGGCGCAGCCTGCCGTGGCCGAAGACGGGCGCCATCACAGGACCTTTCCTTCCGGGTCTTCCGGGTCTCGCGCGTCGCGGGGGGCGTCCACGAACTCCTCCTCGGCGGGGGGCTTGCGCAGGAGCGCGACGGAGCCGGAGACGGTGGTGACACGCAGCTTGCCGTTGCCCTTGCCGAGGGTGCCGGTCAGCCGCTTGGCGCCCCACTGGTTGGTCAGGCGCAGCTCGTCGAAGGCGTTGGAGACGGCGCCGCTGGCGGTGTTGGCGTCCACCTTGGCGTCGCCCGGGTCGGGCAGGCGGATGGCCACCTCGCCGGAGACGGTGTTGAGGCGTACGTCCGTGCCGGTACGGGGGTCGAGGTCGAGCACCATCCCGCCGCTGACCGAGTCCGCCTTGACCCGGCCGCCGGTGCCCTCCACGACGGTGAGCTCGCCGGAGACGGTGTTGACCTTGAGGTCGCCGGAAACGGCCTGGGCGTCGACATTGCCCGAGACGGTGTTGGCGTCGACGGAGCCGCTGACGCCGACCAGCGTGGTGTCCCCGTTGACACCGCGCACCGAGGTGCGGCCCCCGATGCCGGAGACGACCGCGCAGGCGCTGACGACGCCGAGCTCCACGCGGGTGCCGATGGGGACGGCGACGGAGACCACGGCCCTGCGCCGCCAGCCCTTGCGGTCGAGCCAGCCCAGCAGGCCCTTCCAGGGAAGGTCCTCGTACGCCACGGTGAGCGTGCTGCCGTCCTTGCTGACGATCAGCGCTGGGCCGTCGATCTCGGTGACCTCGAGCCTCGAGGAACCCTCGTCGGTCCCCACGACGTTGACCGTTCCACCGACGATCCGCACATGCAGACTGCTGATCTCGCTGTCGAAGGTCAGCTTCCGTGGTTCTTCAATGGTCCACTGAGGCATCCCGGCCCTCCTGATGCGGGTAGGCAGACACGCAACATATCGCGTCTTGTGAAAGACACGATATATCGCGTGCTGGGGATGTCAAGGTGTCGCGGCGGTCTCGCGATACACGCCGCTGGCTCGTTCGACGCCGCTGTCCGGGCTCTCGGCCTACTCGTCGTCCTCGTCGTCGAGCCGGGCCAGCCACGTGGCCAGACGCTCGACGGGGATCTCGAACTCGGGGTTCAGGTCGACGAACTCGCGCAGCCGCTCGGCCAGCCACTCGTACGTGACTTCCTCTTCGCCACGACGGTTCTCCAGCTCCTCGATGCCGCGGTCGGTGAAGTACAAGGGACACTCCGGGAATGTGACGGGACAACCCGGACAGGTTATCCGCCCGGCGACCGTGGCGGGAAAGCCGCCATCAGGGCTCCCACGACGCCGTTGTGGGGCTAGCCTGACGGGCAAGGCGAGGGGGGCAGGCATGGCCGACATCGTTGCCCGACAGCTGCGCTCCCTCCGGGACGCGGTCGCCGGCCGCTCCTGGCCGGAGCGGCTTCCGGCCCGGCTCGAGGAGCACTGGCGGCTGCTCGACACGGCCTGGAGCACCGACCCCGACGCGGTGCACAAGGTCCTCGCCTATCCCACCGTCTCCGGCTGGGCCGAGCAGTGCCTGCGCCGCCTCGGCCAGGACCCCGCGGGCAACGGGAACTGGCCCGTGAGCGAAGCCGGCGCCGGGGCCATGAGCGAAGCCGGCGCCGGGGCAGGGGCCGCCACAGGAGGCACGACCGGGGGCGGGGAAGACTCCGCGCTCGCCCTTGACCTCGAACACCTGGCCGCCGTCGCCGCCTGCGCCGCCCTGCGCGCCGGCCGCCCCTTCAGCGTCGAACTCCTGCCGCGCGCCGGAGTGCTCGCCCTGCCCGCCCTCGGCGCCGTCGCCGCCCCCGAGGGACACCGGGTGCTGGTGACCGGCACCACCGACATCGTCAGGATCCATCTGCCCAGGCCGGGCGGACAGGTGATCGTGCTGCGGAGGGGCTGGCGGCCCGGAGTGTGGCGGTCGGCGGACCCGAGCTGGCTTCCCCTGCATCCGCTGCCCGGCGCCAGGGCGGTCCTGGACGACCTCGACCCCTTCCGCGCGCCCGCCAACGGGACTCCCGCCGGCAGGCTCCAGCCCGCGCGGCGCCTGCGGTGGCGCAAGGTCTGGGGCGAGGCGACCGCTCTGCTGGAGCGCACCGATCCCGAGCGCTCCGCCCATGTCGCCGAACACATCCGCTGTGTCATACCGCTGGAGGAGGGGCCCACCACGGCGGGACCGTCCGGGGCGGTGTTCGCCACGCTCCCCGCCTCGCCGGCGCATCTGCTGGCGCTACTGCGAGGGAGCCCGGCCCCCAAGAGGGACCGGGCTCCGGTTCAGCCTGCGTAGACCTCGAAGGTCCCGCGGACCCTACTCACTCAGCCGTCAGAGCGAGTAGACCTCGTCGATGATCTCCTGCTGCTGCGCCTGGTGGCGCTTCGCCGAGCCCACCGCGGGCGACGAGGACGACGGACGCGAGACACGGCGCAGCCGGTCCGCGTTGTCGGGCGCCGCACCGAGGACCAGGTCCAGGTGGTCGATCAGGTTGAGCGCGATGAACGGCCAGGCACCCTGGTTCGCCGGCTCCTCCTGGGCCCACACGTACTTCTGGGCCTGCGTGTACTTGGCCAGCTCCGCCTGGATCTCCGCGCCGGGCAGCGGGTACAGCCGCTCGATGCGGACCAGCGCCGTATCGGTGATCCCGCGCTGCTGACGGGCCGCGTCCAGGTCGTAGTAGACCTTGCCGGAGCAGAAGACGACCTTGCGGACCGCCGCCGGCTCGACCTTGGAGTCGCCGATGACCGGCTGGAACTGCCCGCTGGTGAACTCCTCCACCTTCGAGGTGGCGGCCTTGAGCCGGAGCATCGACTTCGGGGTGAAGACGATCAGCGGCTTGTGGTGCGGGTTGTGCACCTGCCAGCGCAGAAGGTGGAAGTAGTTCGACGGCAGGGTGGGCATGGCCACCGTCATGTTGTTCTGCGCGCACTCCTGGAGGAAGCGCTCGATCCGGGCCGAGGAGTGGTCCGGGCCCTGGCCCTCGTAGCCGTGCGGCAGCAGCAGGGTGACGCCGGAGGTCTGGCCCCACTTCTGCTCGGCCGAGGTGATGAACTCGTCCACGATGGTCTGGGCGCCGTTGACGAAGTCGCCGAACTGCGCCTCCCACATCACCAGCGTGTCCGGGCGGGCGAGGGAGTAGCCGTACTCGAAGCCCATCGCCGCGTACTCGCTCAGGAGCGAGTCGTAGACGTTGTACCGGGCCTGGTCCGGGGACAGGTACAGCAGCGGGGTGTAGTCCTCGCCGGTGTCGCGGTCCACCAGCACCGCGTGGCGCTGGCCGAACGTGCCGCGGCGGGAGTCCTGTCCGGCGAGCCGGACCGGCGTGCCCTCCATCAGCAGCGAACCGATGGCGAGGGTCTCGCCCATGGCCCAGTCGATCGTGCCGTCCTCGACCATGGCCGCGCGGCGCTGGAGCTGCGGCAGCAGACGCGGGTGGACGTGGACCCGCTCGGGCAGGGAGACCTGGGACTCGGCGATCCGCTTGACGACCTCCTGGGAGATCGCCGTGTTCACGGCCACCGGGAACTCCGGCTGCGCCTGCGGCACCTCGGCCGGAGCCGGGGCGGACGCGGCCTCGCGGACCTCCGTGAAGACCTTCTCCAGCTGGTCCTGGTAGTCCTTGAGCGCCTGCTCGGCCTCTTCCAGCGTGATGTCGCCCCGGCCGATCAGCGACTCGGTGTAGAGCTTGCGCACCGAGCGCTTCTTGTCGATCAGGTCGTACATCAGCGGCTGGGTGAACGACGGGTTGTCGGCCTCGTTGTGACCGCGGCGGCGGTAGCAGATGAGGTCGATCACGACGTCCTTGTTGAACGCCTGGCGGAACTCGAAGGCCAGCCGCGCCACGCGGACCACGGCCTCCGGGTCGTCGCCGTTGACGTGGAAGATCGGCGCCTCGATCATGCGCGCGACGTCGGTGGCGTACATCGACGAGCGGGACGCGGCCGGGGCGGCGGTGAAGCCGACCTGGTTGTTGATCACGACATGCACGCTGCCGCCGGTGCGGTAGCCGCGCAGCTGCGACATGTTGAGCGTCTCCGCCACGACACCTTGGCCCGCGAAGGCCGCGTCGCCGTGCAGCAGGACCGGCAGGACAGTGAAGTCCGTGCCCGCCTTGTTGATGATGTCCTGCTTGGCGCGGGCGACACCCTCGAGCACCGGGTCGACCGCCTCGAGGTGCGAGGGGTTCGCGGTCAGCGAGACCGCGATCTGCTCGCCGTCGAGACCGGTGAAGGTGCCTTGGGCGCCCAGGTGGTACTTCACGTCGCCCGAGCCGTGCATCGACTTCGGGTCGAGGTTGCCCTCGAACTCGCGGAAGATCTGGGCGTACGACTTGCCGACGATGTTCGCCAGGACGTTGAGGCGGCCGCGGTGGGCCATGCCGACGACGACCTCGTCCAGGCGGGACTCGGCGGCCGCGTCGAGCACGGAGTCCAGCAGCGGGATGACCGACTCGCCGCCCTCGAGCGAGAAGCGCTTCTGGCCGACGTACTTGGTCTGGAGGAACGTCTCGAACGCCTCGGCGGCGTTGAGGCGGCGCAGGATCCGCAGCTGTTCCTCGCGCTCCGGCTTGGCGTGCGGGCGCTCGACGCGGTCCTGGATCCACTTGCGCTGCTTGGGGTCCTGGATGTGCATGAACTCGATGCCGGTGGTGCGGCAGTACGAGTCGCGCAGCACGCCGAGGACGTCGCGCAGCTTCATCATCGACTTGCCCGCGAAGCCGCCGACCGCGAACTCGCGCTCGAGGTCCCACAGGGTGAGGCCGTGCTCGATGATGTCGAGGTCCGGGTGCTTGCGCTGGCGGTACTCCAGCGGGTCGGTGTCGGCCATGACGTGGCCGCGGACCCGGTAGGAGTGGATCAGCTCGAAGACGCGGGCGGCCTTGTTGACGTCGTCGTCGTGCGTGGCGTCGATGTCCTTGAGCCAGCGGACCGGCTCGTAGGGGATGCGCAGCGCCTCGAAGACCTCGTCGTAGAAGCCGTTCTCGCCCAGCAGGAGCTGGTTCATCACCCGCAGGAACTCGCCGGAGGCGGCGCCCTGGATGACCCGGTGGTCGTAGGTGCTGGTCAGCGTCATGACCTTGGAGATGCCCAGGCGGTTCAGGGTGTCCTGGGACGTGCCCTGGAACTCCGCCGGGTACTCCATCGCGCCGACGCCGACGATCAGGCCCTGGCCGGGCATCAGCCGCGGCACGGAGTGGACGGTGCCGATGCCGCCGGGGTTGGTCAGCGAGGCGGTGACCCCGGTGAAGTCGTCCATCGTCAGCTTGTTCGCGCGGGCACGGCGGACGATGTCCTCGTACGCCTGCCAGAACTCGAAGAAGTTGAGCGTCTCGGCCTTCTTGATCGCCGCGACCACCAGCTGCCGGTCGCCGTTCGGCTTGACCAGGTCGATGGCGAGGCCGAGGTTGACGTGGTCGGGCTTGACCAGCGTCGGCTTGCCGTCCTTCTCGGTGAACGAGTGGTTCATCGAGGGCATGGCCTTGAGCGCCTGCACCATCGCGTAGCCGATGAGGTGCGTGAAGGAGACCTTGCCGCCGCGGGCGCGCTTGAGGTGGTTGTTGATGACGATGCGGTTGTCGATCAGCAACTTCACCGGGATGGCGCGCACGGACGTGGCCGTGGGCAGCTCCAGGGAGGCGTTCATGTTCTTCGCGACGGCGGCGGCGGGTCCCCGCAGCGTCACGAGCTCGGGCCCCTCGGCGCCCGCCGCGTCGGCGGCCTTCGCGGCCGGCTTCGGCGCGGGCCTCTCAGCCGGGGTGGCGGGCTTGGCGGCGGGCGCGGCGGGCGCGGCGGGCGCCGCCGGGGGAGCGGCGGCAGCCGGAGCGGGCTTCGTCGAGGCCGGTGCGGGGGCGGTCTCGGCGGGCTGCGCCGTCGTGGGGGCGGATGCGGTGGCGGCCGAAGCCGCGGCCTGCGGCGCGGGCGCCTGGTCGGCGTCGGCGCCGGGGGCCACGGCGGAACCCGTGTCCGGGCCGGGCTTGTAGTCGGCGAAGAAGTCCCACCAGGCTCGGTCTACCGAGTTCGGGTCCTGGAGGTACTGCTGGTAGATCTCGTCCACGAGCCACTCGTTCGGGCCGAAGCCCGCGGCCGGGCTCGCGCCCGCTCCGTTCGAGTCTGTCGTGGAGGAACCGCCCGGTCGAAGACCGGGGGAACTCGATGTATTGGGGGACTGTGGCGACACGGCGGCAACCGCCCTCTTCCGCTTCCTTGAATGGTGGACAGCGGGAAACAAGGCTACGCCTACCCGCAGGGTTCATGCAGGTCCCAACCGTTTGTCGTCGCGCAAGTCACACCCGACGTCTGGTTTCAGGGCCGTCTTTGGCGGGAATTGTCCTTGGCTCCCGCCGCGTGCTCGCACGCGGTCATGGCGAAGATCTGCTGGTCAGGGCCAGCCTATGTCAACGTGGCGGTTGAGCCGAGCCCGGAAGGGTGACCCTTATCCGGCAGCCCCTCGTGGATTCGGCCACCCCGATGTGCCCGCCGTGCAGATCGACCGCCCACCGGGCGATGGCCAGGCCCAGCCCCGTTCCGCCGTCGCTGCCGGGGCCCTTGCCCGTCGAGGCGATACCGCGGTTGAAGCGGTTGAAGACGCTCAGCCGCTCCGCCTCCGGGATGCCGGGGCCCTCGTCCTGGACCTCGAGCACCAGGCTGTCCGGCTCGGTCCCCGCGCGGGCGCTCACGGCGACCTTGCCGCAGGGCGGGCTGTGCTTGACCGCGTTGTCGATCAGGTTCGCCGCCACCTGGTGCAGCCGCTCGGGGTCGGCGAACGCGGCCAGCTCCGGCGGGGAGACGTCCAGGTGCAGATGGACGTCGTCGCGGCCGCGGGAGCCCTGGGCCTCGACCTTCGCCGTGCGCAGCACCCCGGACAGGAACGGCCAGACCTCGAACTCCCGGGCGTTCAGCGGCACCACACCGTTGTCCAGCCGGGACAGGTCGAGCAGGTGGTCCACCAGGCGCCCCAGGCGCTCGGTCTGCGTGAGCGCCGTCCGCATGGTCTCCGGATCGGCGGCCGAGACCCCGTCCACCACGTTCTCCAGCACCGCCCGCAGCGCCGAGATCGGGGTGCGCAGCTCATGGGAGACGTTCGCCACCAGCTCCTTGCGGTGCTGGTCCACGGCCTCCAGGTCCGAGGCCATGCGGTTGAACGTGACCGCGAGCTCTCCCAGCTCGTCCCGGCGCCCCGTGCGCACCCGGCGGCTGTAGTCGCCGTGCGCCATCGCACGCGCGGCGTCCGTCATCTCTCGCAGCGGGGAGGTGAGGCCATGGGCGATGAGCTGGGTCAGCAGCATGGAGGCGATGATCGAGAAGATCGTGATGACCCGCAGCTGGGTCTCCGTGCGGATGGCCACGATCACCAGACCGGTGGTGATGAAGACCGAGACCACCACCAGTGTGGACAGCTTGGTCTTGATGGAGAACGGCTGGACCTCCTCCATGAGCCGCTTCCACGGCCCGCCGGTCACGCGCTCCGCCTCCCGCACCCGGCGTTCCCGGGAACTGGCGCGGGCGGCAGCGGTCTGATCCATGCGGGTGCGTCCCCCTGGAGTGCGGGCTACGGTCCGGACGTCAGGGCGCCGGGGTCTCCAGCGCGTAGCCGACGCCGTGAACGGTGCGGATGCGCTCCGCGCCGATCTTGCGCCGCAACGCCTTGATGTGGCTGTCCACGGTACGGGTGCCGGAGGCGTCGGCCCAGTCCCAGACGTCCGCGAGGAGCTGCTCGCGGGACAGCACCGCGCGAGGGGTCTGCGCCAGGCACACCAGGAGGTCGAACTCCGTCGGCGTCAGGTGGACGTCCGCCCCGCGCACCCGCACCCGGCGCTGGGCGTGGTCGATCTCCAGGTCCCCCAGGTGCAGGGTCCCCGAGCGCGGGGTGCGCGCGGCCATGTCGGCCCGCTCCACCCGGCGCAGCAGGACATGGACCCGTGCGGCCAGCTCACGCATCGAGAACGGCTTGGTCATGTAGTCGTCGGCGCCCACGCCGAGGCCCACGAGCATGTCGGTCTCGTCGTCGCGCGCGGTGAGCATGAGCACGGGCACCGGGCGCTGGGCCTGGACCCGGCGGCAGACTTCCAGGCCGTCGAAGCCGGGCAGCATCACATCGAGGACCAGCAGGTCGGGCTGCCAGGCGTGCGCGGCGTCCACGGCGCTGGGGCCGTCGGGGGAGATGTGCACGGAGAAGCCCTCGGCACGCAGGCGGGCGGCGATGGCCTCGGCGATCGTCGGCTCGTCCTCGACGACCAGGACTCTTCGCTGAGCGCCCTGCCCGACCGATCCGTTGCTGCTCTGAGGTGCTTGCGTCATGTCCATCCGCCCCGCCCCGTGGCTCCCCGTGAAAAAACTCCTGGCCGCAGCGTACGGGGCTCGCCCCACCCGGTGCACCGGGCATCCGGAATCATGCCTTCCTCCGGGCGATGTGCACGACGTCGGGCACGCCCCGGTCCACGGGGACTTCCAGGGTGACCACGTCGGTGAAGCGCTCGCGCAGGCGTTCCTCGAACGGCGCGGAGGGCTGGGCGCTCCACACGGCCAGCACGCCGCCGGGGGTGAGCCGGGTGTGCAGGGCGGCGAGTCCGGTGGGGCCGTAGAGGCCGCTGTTGTCGTCGGTGACGGTCCAGTCGGGGCCGTTGTCGATGTCGAGGCACAGGGCGTCGAAGGTCTCGCGCGTGGTGCGTATGTGGCCCACCAGGTCGGCGAGGACGATCTCCACTCGGGGGTCGTCCAGGGCGCCGCGGGAGAAGGGAGCCAGGTGGCCCTGGCGGTGCCAGTCCACGACGGCCTGCTCGCGCTCGACGACGGTGATCCTGGCCCAGCCGGGCCGGGCGGCCGCCTCGGCCAGGGAGAAGCCGACGCCGAGGCCGCCGATGAGCACGGAGGGCTCGGCGGTGCCGGGAAGGAGCGCGTCCATCGCGGCGTTCACCAGGAGCCGCTCGGAGCGGCCGTCGCCGGTGTCCATGAGAAAGCAGCCGTTGGCGATGATCTCGTAGGCCGCGTCCGGTCCATCCCCGCGGCGGCGCAGTGCGACCTCCCCGTGGGGCCCGTCCCGCCGGTCGACGGTGACCGGCGGCGCCTCATTCGTCATGCGAGCGGTCATGGGCCCCATCTTCGCAGGCCCGGGCCGGGCTTCTCCGGGGGTTGAGGGGCCTGGTGCGAGGGGGTGTTCGCTCAGAGCGAACATTGGCTGGGGAACATCAGGAGCATCAGAAGCATTGAGTCCATGGAGCTCAACTTGTCTATCTTGGGAGATGTCATGGCACTGACCCTGCCTGTTCTGCCGCTGGACGACGCTGTCGTGCTGCCCGGGATGGTCGTTCCCCTGGACCTGTCCGACAACGAGGTGCGGGCCGCCATCGAGGCCGCCCGGGCCACCGGCGACAAGAAGCCACGGGTGCTGCTCGTGCCACGGATCGACGGCAAATACGCCGCTGTCGGCACCCTGGGCACGGTCGAGCAGGTCGGCCGCCTCGCCGACGGCGACCCGGCGGCGGTGATCCGCGGCGCCGGGCGGGTGCGCATCGGCGCCGGCACCACCGGCCCGGGCGCCGCCTTGTGGGTCGAGGGCGAGCGGGTCGAGGACCCGAAGCTGGGCGACCCCCTGCCGGGGGCGGTCGCCGAGCTGATGAAGGAGTACAAGGCGCTCGCGGCGAGCTGGCTGCAAAAGCGCGGCGCCTGGCAGATCGTCGACCGTATCCAGGGCATCGAGGACCCCGGAGAGCTCGCGGACAACGCCGGATACTCCCCGTTCCTCACGACCGAGCAGAATGTGAAGCTGCTGGAGACCACGGACCCGGTGGAGCGGCTGAGGTTCGCCCTCACCTGGCTGCGTGACCACCTCGCCGAGCAGGACGTGGCGGAGACCATCCGCAAGGACGTCCAGGAGGGGATGGACAAACAGCAGCGGGAGTTCCTGCTGCGGCGCCAGCTCGAGGCCGTCCGCAAGGAACTCTCCGAGCTCAACGGCGACCCCGAGGACGAGGCCGACGACTACCGCTCCCGGGTGGAGGCGGCCGACCTGCCCGCGAAGGTGCGCGAGGCGGCGCTCAAGGAGGTCGACAAGCTGGAGCGGTCCTCCGACGCCTCTCCCGAGGGAAGCTGGATCCGCACCTGGCTGGACACCGTCCTGGAGCTGCCCTGGAACACCAGGACCGAGGACGCCTACGACATCCCCGGCGCCCGGGCGGTGCTGGACGCCGACCACTTCGGTCTGAACGACGTCAAGGACCGCATCGTCGAGTACCTGGCCGTGCGCAAGCGGCGCGGTGACCGGGGCCTCAGCGTCGTGGGCGGGCGTCGCGGCGGCGCGGTGCTGGCCCTCGTCGGGCCGCCCGGTGTCGGCAAGACCTCGCTCGGCGAGTCCGTGGCGCGGGCGATGGGACGGGAGTTCGTCCGCGTCGCGCTCGGCGGTGTCCGGGACGAGGCGGAGATCCGCGGCCACCGGCGTACCTACGTCGGCGCGCTGCCGGGCCGTATCGTGCGGGCGATCAAGGAGGCGGGCTCGATGAACCCCGTCGTCCTGCTCGACGAGATCGACAAGGTCGGCTCGGACTACCGGGGCGACCCGGCGGCCGCCCTGCTCGAGGTGCTGGACCCGGCGCAGAACCACACGTTCCGCGACCACTACCTCGAGGTCGAGCTCGACCTCTCCGACGTGGTCTTCCTGGCGACGGCAAATGTGCTGGAGTCGATCCCCCAGCCGTTGCTGGACCGGATGGAGCTCGTGCAGCTCGACGGCTACACCGAGGACGAGAAGGTCACCATCGCGCGGGACCACCTGCTCCCGCGCCAGCTGGAGCGGGCGGGTCTCGGCGCGGACGAGGTCGGCGTGGACGACGAGGCGCTGCGCAAGCTCGCCGGCGAGTACACGCGGGAGGCCGGTGTCCGGTCGCTGGAGCGGGCCGTGGCCCGGATCCTGCGCAAGCTGACCGCTCAGCACGAGCTGGGAGACCGTGAACTGCCGGCGGCGGTGGGCGTGGACGACCTGCGCGGCCTCATCGGCCGCCCCCACCACACACCCGAGTCGGCCCAGGACCCGGCGGAGCGGCGCACGGCCGTGCCCGGCGTGGTCACCGGTCTCGCGGTGACGGGAGCGGGCGGGGACGTGCTCTTCGTCGAGGCGTCCCTGGCCGACCCGGAGACGGGTGGGACGGGGCTTCAGCTCACCGGGCAACTGGGTGACGTGATGAAGGAGTCGGCGCAGATCGCGCTGTCGTTCCTGCGGTCGCACGGGGCGGAGCTGGAACTGCCCGTGAGTGATCTGAAGGATCGGGGTGTCCACCTGCACGTGCCGGCGGGCGCGGTCCCGAAGGACGGGCCGAGCGCGGGTATCACGATGACGACGGCGCTGGCGTCGCTGCTGTCGGGGCGGTTGGTCCGTCCGGACGTGGCGATGACGGGTGAGGTGTCCCTGACGGGACGGGTGCTGCCGATCGGCGGCGTCAAGCAGAAGCTGTTGGCCGCGCATCGGGCGGGGATCACGACGGTGCTGATCCCGCAGCGCAACGAGCCGGATCTGGACGATGTCCCGGCGCAGATCCTGGACCGCCTGACGGTCCACCCCGTCTCGGACGTCCGCCAGGTCCTGGCATTGGCGCTGGAGCCGTCGGCGGCCGAGGAGAAGGTGGCGGCGTAGGCGGTAGCCACCGCGCGAGCGGGGCGCCCCCGAGGTGGGGGCGCCCCTTTTCGTTGATGAGTTCGGCTTTTGGGTGCCGGGCGGGTCAGCTGTCACCGCAGATCAGTTGGTTGCGGCGCGCCGACGTCTTCGGCTGGGTCGTCCAGCCACACCCGATCACCCTCGGCGGTAACCGTAAGACCGAACCGGGAGTGCCCCGGCTCACCGCGCGCTGTCCACCACCGATAGGCCGCCTCGACTTCGTCCCACAGCCGGCGCGGCCCCGACTGGTAGACCGTGGCCTCCGGCTCGCCGGGGCGGAACACGGCGGCAGCCCATGACCGGGTCGTCAGATCGAAGAACCACGCCTTGTCCTCCGCCTCCGACCGGTTGACGACGTGGGCGCAGTCGGGCACGCGCAGCCCCGTCACGAACCGCACGGGCTCGTAGCGATCCCCCAGGTCCGACAGAGCGACCGTCGTACTGGACATGTCGGCGTCGCCGGGGAACTCCGGGACGTGCTCACGGAACCGGTTCCAGTCCAAGCGCTGGTCCCGCAGCTTCATGAACTCGACCATGCGCAGGAACGGGCCTGTGGCGCGGCCGTCCTCCTCCACGGTCAGCCGCACCAATGCGTCCTGATCGCTGTAGTGCGTCCCCCAGGGGGCAAGGATGATCCCGCCCGGCCGAGTCTGCTCCAACCAGCGCGGCGGAACAGCTCGCACCCCCGCCGTGACGATCACGCGGTCATACGGTGCCTTGTCCGGCCAGCCGTCCCCGCCGTCCCCTCGGACCACCTCGGGGGTGAGTCCGGCGCGTGTCAACGCGCCTCGGGCGTGCTCGGCCATCACCGCGTCGATCTCGACGCTCACCACGTTCCCGCTGCCCAACCGGTGGGCGAGGAGTCCGGCGTTCCAGCCGGTGCCGGTGCCGATTTCGAGCACCCGCATTCCGTCGCTCACGCCCAGATCTCGCAGCATGGCGGCTACGACTGACGGCATACTCGCCGAGCTGGTCGGCACGGTCCCCGGCTCCGTACCCGTGTGCTGTCCGTCGTCCCACTGGGTGACCAACGGGACATTCGCGTACGCGGCCTGCTCCCACCCTTCGGGGTTGTCGGTCCCTGAGACGGGCGTACTTCGGCCGGTCGCCATGTCGTGAGCCCAGACGAGATCAGGCAGGAACAGCGATCGCGGTCCGGCCCTGAACGTCTCCGCCCAATCGGGTGTCAGGGCTCCGGATTCGAGGAGGGACCGCACCAGTTCGTCGCTGGCGCGGCCTTCCTGCTCAGTGCTGGGCCTCACTTGCGGTGCGTTCCGTCGCCGGGCGGCATCTCACCACCCGGGGGCGGCGGGGGCGGCGTCCAAGGAGTGCCGGGGGTGTCCGTCGCCTCCCTCCCCACCGCCACCGGCAGCGGCGCGCAATGTGCACCTTCGCGCAGTCTTCAAGGCTGTACCTCCCTCGGATGCGGCGCGAGACCATCCCGCGTCGTCGTGCACTTGCGATCCACTCCGGCCCGCTCGGCTGTCCATGATTCCGCCGACCGGAACGGGAGTCCTAGGTGCTCGCTCTGGCCAGGGACGTCGTAGCCGTCACGGCTGGATCACCACGCCGAACCGGTCGCGGCTCCACCCTTGGCGCTCGCCTTCGCGGCACCACGGGCAGACGTACGGGGGCCACCGGTCAGTGGTGGGCCGGAACCACGGGCGAGGGACGACGACCGTGACCGGCTGCACGTCGCCGATCTGTAAGCCGCCCTCGCCCCGCCGGTACGTACGGAGGTGAATGGAGCTCGTCAGGGGCGTCACTCTCGTTCCCCCAGCCACTCAACGAACCGCATGGCCAGACCCGCATGGACGGGACCGATCTCCATGAACGCTCGTCCGTGGACCGGCGAGCACGCCTGGGTCTGCATCGAGAACCGACAGCTCGCCAAGGCCAAGTGCGGTTCCGCCGCCACCCGTTCGCCGACCTGCCACGCTTCGGCTGCCTGCTGGGCCGTCACCATGGGGTACCTCGCGTCTCGTCCGCTCACTGATCAGACCGTGTCGCCGTTTCTCCCAGGCAATCGGGGACTGCTGCTCCGCACCACGGCAGAAGTGCCGCATCGCTGCTGCATTTCCGCTGCATCACTGCGGTGCAGGCGCTGCACCGGATACGCTGACCTGGCGAAACGGCACCGGGAAGGAGGACAGGCATGGGGAACGAGCGGGAGCGCCTCGCGGATCGCAGGAAGACGTGCGGATACAGTCAAGAGGAATTCGCGAACGCGTTGAAAGTGGACCGCACCACAGTTCAGCGTTAGGAGAAAGGAGGCAATGGGCCGCAGCCTTGGCTTCGGCCAAGGATTGCTAAAACTTCTGGCGATTACTATGGATGAGCTCGAAGCGCTCCTGGTCCTTGATGCCGTTGCAGTTCATCGGCCCGCCGGCCAGCGGCCTGTGAATGGCGCCCACGCCAATGACGACGAACTTGACGCGCTTGAGTTGGTGCGACGCGTAGAAGCAAGTGACGTCGGAGCGGAAACGCTGAATCGGCTTGAGTCCGCGTTTGACGAATTAGCTACAGCCTATCCAGTTGCACCGCCCCAAGAGCTCCTGAGCGGGGTGCGCAGACACTCCGCCTATGTGGCTCACCTTATGGACGCGAGAAAGACTCTCGATGAGCAACGGCGGTTGCTCACAGTTGGAGGTTGGCTTTCCCTGTTGGGGGCCACGCTGCATATCGATCTCAACCAACAGCACGCCGCGACGGCCCGTTTGCGAACTGCGGCAACTCTCGCCCAACACGTCGGCCATGCGGAAATTCAAGCGTGGTGTTATGAGACGGATGCTTGGCGGGTACTCACGGACGGCGATTTCCTGCACGCCGTGGAACTGTCGAGGATTGCACAGCGCCTTGCTCCAGTTGGAAGTTCGGTATCCATTCAGGCAACCGCACAAGAGGGTAGGGCGCGAGCACGGCTTGGCCATGTGAAAGAGACGTACGCCGCCATTGACAGGGTGCAGATGATGTCAACCACCCTGGAAAGACGGAAACGTCCCGAGCATCATTATCAATACGACCCCGGTAAATCAACAGCGTATACGGCAACCACTCTCGCTTGGATAGGCGACCCTGCCGCCGAAAGGTACGCACGGGAAATTATCGCGAACCTTGGTCCAAGCGATGAAATCAGCAAATGGCCACGCCGTGTCGCCTCGGCAAATATTGACTTGGCGTTGGCCTTGTTGACGACTGATCGACTGGACGAAGCGTGCGACGCCGCACAGAAGGCCATACAGTCCGGACGTGTCGTGCCATCGAATCATTGGCGAGTCCTGGAAGTTGTCAAGGCGGTCGAGGCTCGACAGTTGCCGGAAGCCTCGGACTTGCGTGAGGCATATCAGGGCTTGAAAGCCTCCCCTCCTGGCGGCGATCGCCCGGATTCGAGCTGAGGTGGTTTGTGTCGCCAACGGTGAGCGCACCACAGCCAAGGGACCACAGCGGCACGCGGGGCCGCGTGCCGGGTGCCGGGTGCGGGCCAAACGACCCCCGTACCCCCCAGCCCATCCTCGGGCACGGGTCACCTGCGGTGCCGACCCCGCTCGCTCCCCCTGCGAGCGCTTTTGTCTTTCGTGCGGAGCACGCAGCACCGGCCGCCACTTGGCGGGGGGACCGTCAGTTCGGCGGCAGGCGCCCCCTGCGGTGGTGTTTTCGGTCCCCGCGTGGAGCGCGGCTGACCAGTCCGGCGGCTGAACCGCTCGGACACGCCTCCGAAGCCGAGGCCCGCCTGCGGGGCCAGCCGCCGCCGGGGCAGGGGCGCCGTTCCCGCGCGGAGGGCGCCGGCGGCGGTGCCGTCGGTTTTACGGCGCACTCCGCCGAGGGGGTCACCTCCAGTCGTCCATGTGCGCTCTGAGCCAGTCCTCCACCTCTGCGATGTGGACCGCCGCCGCCGCGCGGGCGGCTTCTGGGTCGCGGGCCGCCAACGCCCTGTGGATCCGGGCGTGGTCCTTGCGGACCTGAGCGAACACTCCCGGCTCCTGGCGCCCGCGCCCCAGACGGGCGCGGAAGGTGCGGCTGGACAGGCCCTCCACGATCGCCGCCAGGGTCGGGTTGCCCGCCGCCGCCACCACCGCGCGGTGGAACGCCAGGTCCTCCGTCAGCAGCTCCTCCGGGTCGTCCGTGTCCTCCATCGCCAGCAGATGGCGTTCGACCTCCGCCAGCTCCGGCTCCGTGATCCTCGCCGCCGCCATCGCCGTCGCCGTCGGCTCCAGCAACCGCCGAACCTGAAGGAGCTCCAGCAGCTGCTCCCCCCGCACGACCTCCGCCATCAGGCCGAACGTCTCCAGCAGGTCCCCGGCCCCCAGCTCCGTCACATAGATCCCCGACCCATGCCTCGCCTGGAGGACACCCAGCACCGTCAGCGCCCGGATCGCCTCCCGCATGGAGCTTCGCGACAGGCCGAGCTGTGCCGCCAGATCCCGCTCCGTCGGCAGCCGCTGCCCCGGCCTGAGCTCTCCCGCCGCGATCATCTGCTTGATCTGCTCGATGGCCCGCTGGGTCACCGTTCGTCTGCCCGGCGCCACCTCGGCCGCCGGTGTAGCGAGTCCGTCCATGCCCCCGTCCCCTTCCGCGCTGTACATGCGTCCGTGCCCCCGTCGGTCGTGCCCCCGTCGGTCTTGCCATCGCCAGACATTGTGCCCCCCACCTCAATGGTCAGACCAATGTGCTGCAACGGTGAGGTTCTGAGGAAGAAAATCCCATACAGGCCCTGTTCCAACCATAAAGAGGTCTGATAAATATTCTTACACTTGCGACGAAGGGACAGACCGCATGGCGTCCGTCATCACCGCTGTGGACATCCACGACGTGCGGTTCCCCACCTCCTTGGAACTGCACGGCTCGGACGCGATGAACCCCGACCCCGACTACTCGGCCGCCTACGTGGTGCTGCGGACCGACGGTCCGCAGCACGAGCACGGCCACGGCTTCTGTTTCACCATCGGCCGCGGCAACGAGGTCTGCACCGCGGCCATCCGCGCTCATGCCCCGCTCGTCGTCGGGCGCAGCGTGGACAGCGTCGTCGCCGACCTCGGCGGCTTCGCCCGCGATCTCGTCCGTGATTCCCAACTGCGCTGGCTCGGACCAGAGAAGGGCGCCGTCCACATGGCCGCGGGCGCCATCGTCAACGCCGCCTTCGACCTCGCCGGTCGCGCCGCCGGCAAACCCGTGTGGCGGCTGCTCGCCGACATGGAACCCGAGCGGATCCTGGGCCTCGTCGACTGGCGCTACCTCACCGACGCCCTCACCCCGGACGAGGCCCTCGGCATCCTCCACCGCGCACGGCGGGGCCGCGAGCAGCGCATCGCCCACCTCCTCGCCGACGGCTACCCCGCCTACACCACCACCCCCGGCTGGCTCGGCTACACCGACGAACGGCTCGCGGAGCTGTCCAAGCAGGCCGTGGCCGAGGGCTTCAGCCAGATCAAGCTGAAGGTCGGCGCCGATCTCGAGGAGGACGCCCGCCGCCTGAGGGTCGCCCGGGACGCCGTCGGCCCCGACATCCGGATCGCCGTCGACGCCAATCAGCGCTGGGACATCGCCGACGCCATCACCTGGACCAAGGCCCTGGCCCCCTATGAGCCCTACTGGATCGAGGAGCCCACGTCACCGGACGACGTACTCGGCCACGCCGCCGTCCGCCGTGCCGTCGCACCGGTCAAGGTCGCCACCGGCGAGCACATCCACAACCGGGTCGTCTTCAAGCAGTTCCTCCAGGCCGGTGCCCTCGATGTGCTGCAACTCGACGCCTGCCGGGTCGGCGGTGTGGCCGAGAATGTCGCGATCCTCCTGCTCGCCGCCAAGTTCGGTGTCCCGGTCTGCCCCCACGCGGGCGGGGTCGGCCTGTGCGAGTCCGTCCAGCACCTGGCGATGTTCGACTACGTGTCCGTGAGCGGGTCCCTCGACGACCGCGTCATCGAGTACGTCGACCACCTCCACGAGCACTTCACCGATCCGGCGCGCGTCCGCGCCGGCCGCTACCTCGCGCCCACTGCCCCCGGTATGTCGACGCGGATGCACGACGAGTCCCTCCAGCACTACCGCTTCCCCGACGGGCCGGTGTGGGCGGGCCGCTGATCAGCCGTTGGCCAGGGCCTGGAGCCGGTCGTAGGCCCCGTTGAACCAGTCCTGGTCGCCCGGGAAGGTGCCGGACGAGGCGTACTGCCAGATCGTGTGGTAGGCCCATCCGGCCGGGAGGGTGCCGGGGCTGGAGGAGTAGCGCGCGATCCAGAGCGGGTTGGTGGCGCCGAAGCCGCTGCTGTTGCCGGTGCAGGTCACCCACCAGTTGGTGCTCGTGTAGATGGTCGGGTAGCGGCCGGTGCGGGCGAGCACGGTGTTGCTGAAGTCGCGGATCCAGTTGGTCATGCCCGCTTGGCTCAGGCCGTAGCAGGTGGCGCCGTAGGGGTTGTACTCGATGTCGAGGGCCGGCGGGAGGGTCCTGCCGTCCCGGGACCAGCCGCCGCCGTGGTCGACGAAGTAGTCGGCCTGGGCGGCGCCGCTGGAGACGTCGGGCAGGGCGAAGTGGTAGGCGCCGCGGATCATGCCGACGTTGTAGGAGCCGTTGTACTGCTGGGCGAAGTAGGGATTGGTGTACGTGGTGCCCTCGGTGGCCTTGACGTAGGCGAAGCGGGCACCGTTGTTCCACGCGGTGGCCCAGTCGACATTGCCCTGGTGGCTGCTGACGTCCATTCCGCCGGTCTGGGCCACCCGTGGCCGCGGTGGGTCGTTGTCGGACCCGCCGCCTTCGTGGGCGAGGACGGTGGAGCCCGCCCAGTCGGCCTCGGGGTGGGGGATCCGGCCCCTGCCGCCCGCCGTGGCGGTCGCGGGCAGGGTGATCACCAGGGCGAACACGGCGGGCAGCGCCATGAGGGCGGTGCGCGGGGAACGACGTGCCGAGCCGGGTCTGTGCACGAGCATGGTGCCTCCGCCTTTGGTGTGGCCATGACATGTGAGGGTGTGTGCGGAGAAGCGGCGGTGAAAGGCTCCGCCGACCACGCCGTTGGTCTATACCACCAGGGGGAAGCCGTCGGCTCCGAGGATCGCCGTGCCGACATCCGTAATTTCATCTGCCTGGCGTAACGGAGGTCGCGCGGCCGGTGCCCCGGATACGGCCGGCACCCGGGATACGACCGGTGCCCCGGATACGGCCGGTACCCCGGATGCGGCCGGGACGGCTGCCCGCCGCCACTAGGCTGGCGGTATGCCTGATGCGCCTTTCGGGACCTTCACCGAAGCCTGGCCCGCCACCGAGCGGCCCGACCTGCTGGCCGAGCCCGTCGCGGCCGTGATCGCCTCCCTGGAAGGGGCGGTCGTCGTGGACACCGACCCCGAGGTCGCCGACACCGCCGCGTTCTGCGAGCGGTACGGCGTCACGATGGAGGAGTCCGCCAACTGCGTGGTCGTCGCCGCCAAACGGGGCGGGGAGACCACCCTCGCCGCGTGCGTCGTCCTCGCCCACACCCGCGCCGACGTCAATGGGTTCGTCCGCCGCCACCTGGGTGCGCGCAAGGCCTCGTTCGCACCCCGGGAGATCGCGGTCGCCGAGAGCGGCATGGAGTTCGGCGGCATCACCCCCGTGGGCCTTCCCGACTCCTGGCCCCTGCTGATCGACCGGGCCGTCCTGGACGTGCCCTGGGCCGTCATCGGCAGCGGCGTGCGCCGCTCCAAGATCCTCGTTCCCGGCAAGTCGCTCGCGGGCCTGCCCGGGGCGCAGGTCCTCGACGGCCTGGCCGGCTGAGGGATACTCGTCCGATGGTGGATGAGGCCGGAGCAGGCGTCGAAGGCGCGCTCGAGGAGCTGGAGCGCGAGCTTTCCGTCCTGCTGCGCCGGGCCCGGGCTTCGATGGGCGAGATGGCCAGGGAGCTGCACTCCGAGCTGGAGCCCGGTGCCTACGGGCTGCTCGTGCGGCTGGAGCAGGTCGGCTCGGAGCGGGCCACCGACCTCGCCGCCTACTTCGGCGTCGGCAAGGCGACGATGAGCCGCCAGCTGAGGGCGCTGTGCGACCTCGGCCTGGTGGCCCGCGAGCCGGACCCGGCCGACGGCAGGGCTTATCTGATGAAGCTCACGGAGGAGGGGCGGCGACGGTTCAACGGCGTCCGCGAGGCCCGGCGCGGCCGCTACCTGGAGCTGATGAAGTCCTGGGACCGCGGCGAGGTCGCCGAACTCGCCCGCCTCCTCCACCGATTCAACGAGCACGCCGAGCAGGCATAGGGCGGCCCGCTCGAGACCGTCCCGGGCTACCCGAGCTCCACCAGCACCGCCGTGGCGTCGTCGTGCGCCTTCCAGCGAGGGTGCTCGGTCGTCTCCAGATCCGCCTTCTCGGCCGCCCGCACCCGCGCGATCAGCTCCGCGGGCCCCTCCTTGCGCAGCAGCCCCATGCTGCTCGCCCAGTCGGCCACCCCGAACAGCTGGACCAGCCGGGTCGCCCCGTCCGTGAGCGCCGCCACCGCCCGCACACTCTCGCGCTCCACCGTGCCGGTGACGGCCCGTCCGGCGACCGAGGGGTCGGCGGCCGCGGTGAAGAAGCCGCCCTCGGCGTTGCGCAGCGCCTCCACCGCGGTGCCGTACTCCGCCGCGGCGGCCGCCCGTTCCGGCGAACCCGGGGGTAGCGCCCGGTAGGCCCGGCCCAGTTCGCGCACCCGCTCCGGCAGGCTGCCGAGCCGGTCGTCGAGGACCGCGTCGACCCCGGTGTCCCGCTCCAGCAGGAGGACCGAGTCCGAGAGCACCAAATACTCCAAAGAGCTGTCAGACCACCGCACAGCAACCGCGGTTGCCTGCGGGGTCCGAACATGAGAAAGGTCACACCGCCCACGGTGGGCGGCGGCCGTCCGCTCGATGGCCCCGCCCAGGCACTCGCCCAGGGTCAGGGAGGGGTGAGAAGCGGACAGTTCGAGCATCGCCCCGCCGAGCCGCGAGGTGTACCAGGGGACTCCGTGGACGCATCCGTCGTCACCGCGCGGCGGTGTCACCCCGTCGAGCACGACCAGCGTCCCACCGCGTCCGCCCGCGGGAAGCGCGACCGACGCGAAGTCCTCGTTGGGGCGGTCCGGGGTGCCGGGCTCGGAGGCCAGTTCAACGCGCATGCGGCCATTCTGCCCCGGCCTGGTCGGCATCTGTTCGAACACTGTCGTCCCGTACTGGTGTGCTACTACCTGGGGTAGCGGGCGCATCCTGGCAGGACGCCGTCACCCCTTTCAAATCACGGCCCCCACTGACCACTAGTGGTCTGTCCAGGGAGTGACTGCCCCCTTGTTCGGCACCACACCTGTGATGTTCACTCATTCGGGTGTCTCAGCGGGGGACGCGCGACACCCCCGGGCACTGGCTGCAAAGGTCGAGGCCATATGCCGGGGTGGGTTTCGATCGCGCGTGCGGCAACCGTGGAGCTGACTCGAGGTCACCTCGGCGTCAGTGTACGAGCGCGAAACGAGATTGCGAGATCCGGTGCGGACAAGGCGAAAGCCGCTGAAAGCGGCGCCCGCTGTGTTGGCCGGGGGTGCGGCCCCCGGAGCTTCGGCCGAAGCCGAGAGTGCCGTACGGGCACCCATGGGCGCCGCGCCCCCGCGCAAGCGCGTGCGCAGCCGCTTCCTTGCCCTGATCGCCGTCTGCGTCGTCGCGGTGGTCGCCGTGGGCGCTCCCGGCGTCGTCGGCGCGGCCGGGGACCTGAGCGAGTCGCAGCGGCTCGACGATCTGGGCGAGTTGAACCGCAGGGCCGTCGCCCTGTCCCACTCCCTCGCCGACGAGCGCGACCAGATGGCCGTGTTCATCGCCGCCGGACGCTCCACCTCGGGCGGTGCGGGGCTCACCGAGTCGCAGCGCACCCGGGTGGACCGGCAGGCCGCCGAGGTCCGCCGCAGCGCCGCCGACGTGGACCCCGGTGACGACCCCGCCGTCGCCGACCGCACCGAGGCCGTCGGCAAGCTCCTGGCCACCCTGCCCGACCTTCGCCAGCGCTCGTTGTCGGGGCCCGGATCGGCCAAGGCGGCGTTCGACTCCTACACCCGCATCATCGACGCCCTCGGCGGTCTCGGACGAGCCGTCGTCGAGGCCCTGCCCGGCCGCGCCGCCGACGCGGACACCACCGCCCTGCCCGCGCTCGGCAGGGCCGTCGAGCAGGCCTCCGCCCAGCGCGGCCTGCTGCTGTCCGCGCTCGCCGCGGGCGGCTCCCAGCCGCCCTACGTGCGCGCGGCCCAGCAGGCGGGCGTGCGCGAGGAGGCGGCACTCGCCGACTACAACGCGACCGCGTCCACCGCCGCCCAGGACCGGTACAGCGAGACCGTCACCGGCAAGGAGGTCGACGACGCCGAGGCCATGCTGCGTCGGCTCACCGACCAGCCCCGCCTGTCCGGGAACGACTTCCGGCTGCGCATCGACGACGTCGAGTCCGCGCTGACCGCCCGTATCGACCGGATGCGCAGCGTCGAGTCGTCGCTGACGGGCGACGCCGCCTACCGCCTCGAGAGCATGCGCAACGAGGACGTGGTCGACCTCGAGCTGACCCTCGCCCTCCTCGCCCTCGGCGCGCTCGTCGTCCTCGGTTTCACCGTCCAGGTCTCGCGCTCCGTCGTCCGCCCGCTGGCCGCGCTGCGCAAGGCCGCCGACGACCTCAACGGGCGGGTGCTGCCCCCGCTGAACCGCAGGGACGTGCGCACGCCGGAGCCCCGGCCGGTGTCCGTCACCGCCAGGGACGAGTTCCGTTCCGTGGCCGAGGCCGTGAGCGGTCTTCAGGAGGCCGCCGTCCGTCTGCACGGCGAGCGTGGCGCCCTTGCCTCCGAGCACGGCGGACTGCTGGGCGTGCGCGACGCCCTGGCCGCCGAAAGGGACGCGCTGCTGCTCAAGCAGGAGAGCCTGCTCGCCGAGCGCGACTCCCTCCAGGTCAATCTGCACAACACCTTCGTCAGCCTCTCCATGCGCACCCTGTCCCTGGTGGAGCGCCAACTGGCGCTGATCGAGCGCCTGGAGAACCACGAGCAGGACGCCGAACAGCTCGAGAGCCTCTTCCAGCTCGACCACCTCGCCACCCGGATGCGGCGCAACGGCGAGAACCTGCTGGTGCTCGCCGGTGAGGAGCACTCGGCCGGCTCCCAGCGCGGCCCGGTCCCGCTGATCGACGTCCTGCGTGCCGCCATCTCCGAGATCGAGCGGTACGAGCGGGTGCGCATCCAGTTCATGCCCGCCACCTACATGACGGGGTTCGCCGCCGATGACACCAGCCACCTCGTGGCCGAACTCCTGGAGAACGCCACGGCGTTCTCGCCCCCGCAGTCCGATGTCGAGGTCAGCGGCTGGGTGCTGGAGAACGGCGAGGTGATGCTCTCCGTCGAGGACCGCGGCATCGGGGTCCCGGCCGACCGCCTGGCCGAGCTCAACGAGCAGCTGAACGGCTCCAACGCGCACGAGGAGGACGCCACCCGCAGCATGGGCCTGTTCGTGGTGGCCCGCCTCGCCCGCAGGCACGGCATCCGGGTGCAGCTGCGCGAGATGCGCAAGGGCGGGGTGACCGCGGTGGTGGTCCTGCCGCGTGACGTCGTGGTGGCGCCCGAGCAGGGCGAGGCGCCGCAGGTGCCCGTTCCCCAGCCGCGCGACGGCGACCGGGAGCCCAAGGCCCTGGCGCGGTGCGCCTCCCGGCGCCTGGAGCGGATCCGGAAGGACGCTCCGGCTCAGGGGACACCGCCTCCCGCCGCACTGGGCGCGACCGCGAGCCCCGCGAGCCCCGCGAGCCCCGCGACTCATGGCGTTCCGGCTCCGAGGGTGGGTGGTCCCGCCGAGGAGGGCGAGGGCGGCGAGGAGCACTCCCGGCCCGACGGGGACACCCCCGAGGAGCCGCCGACCCGGCCGAAGCCGGCCCGGAAGGCACCCCCGGCCCAGGAACCGGCCGCGGACGAGCCGCCGAGGCTCACCAGGGCCGGGCTGCCCAAGCGGGTGCCCAACGCCGGCTCCCTGCACGGTGGTCCGGCCCCCGTGGCGCGCAGGAAGGGCCGGACCGAGGACGGCGGCGAGACCGGTGTCCGGGGCAGAGGGGTCGGGGAAACGGCCGGGCGCGCCGCAGGGGTGAGCGCCGAGGAGCTTCGGCGCAGGCTCGGCGGCTTCCAGCGGGGCCTGCTCGACGGCCGCAGGGACGCCGAGGCGGCCGTGGCCGACCTCGCGGACACGGATGATGGGGAGGCACGCGGTTGAACGCGGCACGGACGGACGCGGAAGGGCTCAGTACCGGAGCGCAGAATCTGCAGTGGCTGCTGGCGAACCTGGTCACCGAGGTGCCGGGTGTGCGGTCGGTGGCCGTGGTCTCGTCGGACGGGCTCCTGCTCGCCTCGTCCGAGGGCAGACGCGGCGGTGACGGCGAGGGCGAGTCCGACAGCCCGAGCGCGCGGGAGGACGGTCCGGCCGATCCCGAGGGTCCGGCCGATCCCGAGGGTCCGGCCGACGGTTCGGCGGAGCTGTCCACCGTCGTCTCCGGACTGGCCAGCCTCACCGACGGGGCGGCCCGTCTGATGGAAGCCGGTCCGGTCAAGCAGACCGTCGTGACGATGAACGATGGGCATCTGTTCGTGATGTCGATAAGCGACGGATCGCTGCTGGGGGTCCACGCGGCCGCCGAGTGCGATCTGAGCGTCGTGGCCTACCACATGGCGCTGTTCGTCGGCCGGGCCGGGCATGTGCTCACCCCGGAGCTGCGGGTGGAACTGCGCCGCAGCATGGAGCGGTGAGGCGCGTGCTGGGCGCGGATCCAGCTCTCCCCGTGCGCGGGCCCGGACGTCCGTCCCGTGTCCGCCCGTACGCGCTGACCGGTGGCCGTACCCGCTTCGGCCATGTCCTGCTCGTCGAGACCATCGTGGCGACGATCGATGCCCCGGAGGAGCGCCGGGAGCTGTCGGGCGGGGTGTTCAGCGAACGCGGCATGCCGGAACTGCGGGCCATCGTCGAGCTGTGCCGCAGGATGCGGTCGGTCGCCGAGGTCTCCGCGCTCCTGCGCATCCCCCTGGGGGTGGTGCGGGTGCTGCTCAGCGACCTGGCGGACCAGGGGCGGATCAAGGTCCACGGGACCGGTCGGCGGGGCACGGCCTCGCCGGACCACGCGATTCTCGAGAGGGTGCTCAGTGGACTTCGAAGGCTCTAAGGCTGCCGGTGCGGAAGGCGTCGCACTGCGGGAGACGGACGCTCCGGGCCTCGCCGACGACCGGGAGAACGCTCCCATATCCACCAAGATAGTGATCTCGGGCGGCTTCGGCGTGGGCAAGACCACCTTCGTGGGCGCGGTCTCCGAGATCACGCCGCTGACGACGGAAGCGGTCATGACACAGGCCAGCGAGGGCCTGGACGACCTTGACTCCACCCCGGGCAAGACGACCACCACCGTCGCCATGGACTTCGGCCGGATAACGCTCGACTCGGACCTGGTCCTGTATCTGTTCGGCACGCCGGGACAGCAGCGTTTCTGGTTCATGTGGGACGACCTGGTGCGCGGGGCCATTGGCGCGGTGGTGCTCGCCGACACCAGACGGCTGGCGGACTGCTTCCCCTCCCTCGACTACTTCGAGAGCTCGGGGCTGCCCTTCGTCGTCGGGGTCAACCAGTTCGAGGGAAGCGCCGAGTACTCCGTGGATGACGTGCGCGACGCGCTGTCCATCCCCGATGAGATCCCGGTCGTCATCTGCGACGCCCGCAAGCGCTACTCGGCCGTGGACGCGCTCATGTCGCTGGTCATGCACGCCCTCGCCCGCACCTGAGCCCTTCCGCTCCGTGAACGGGTGCCATATACCTTTGTGTGCTTGATCATTGAACGTTTTGTGGAAAGCGGGCAGTCATGCGGAAGATACTCATCGTCGGCGCGGGTCAGGCGGGTCTGCAGCTCGCACTGGGACTGCAGAGCAACGGCTACGACGTCACCCTCATGTCGAACCGGACCGCGGACGAGATCCGCGTTGGCCGGGTGATGTCCACGCAGTGCATGTTCGACCCCGCGCTCCAGCACGAGCGCGACCAGGAAGTGAACTTCTGGGAGAGCCAGACGCCCAGGATCGAGGGCCTCGGGGTCTCGGTCGCCGGCCCCGACGGCAGCCGCCCGATCGACTGGGTGGGACACCTGGACGGATACGCCCAGTCGGTCGACCAGCGGGTGAAGATGGCGGGCTGGATGGAGACCTTCGCCCAGCGCGGCGGACAGGTCGTCATCCACGGCGCCGCCGTCTCCGACCTCGACTGGTTCGCCCGCACCTTCGACCTGGTGCTGATCGCCGCGGGCAAGGGCGAGCTCGTCTCGATGTTCGAACGGGACCCGGAGCGCTCCCCGTTCAGCACCCCGCAGCGGGCGCTGGCCGTCTCCTACGTCAACGGGCTCGGCCCCCGTCCCGAGCACGACTTCCTCGCCGTGCGCTGCAATCTCGTCCCCGGCGTCGGCGAGCTGTTCATCATGCCGTGCCTGACCACCACGGGACCGTGCGACATCCTGTTCTGGGAGGGCATACCCGACGGCCCCCTCGATGTGTTCCAGGGCGTCAAGGACCCGAACGAGCACCTGCGGCTGACGCTGGAGCTGATGGAGCAGTTCACCCCCTGGGAGTACGAGCGGGCCGCGAAGGTGGAGCTGACCGACGCCGGGGGCACGCTGTCCGGACGCTACGCGCCCACGGTCCGCCGCCCGGTCGGCGAACTGCCCTCGGGCGGCCTGGTCCTGGGTGTCGCCGACGTCGTGGTGGCCAACGACCCGATCACCGGCCAGGGCTCCAACAGCGCCGCCAAGTGCGCCGCCTCCTACCTGAGCAGCATCCTGGAGCACGGCGACCGGCCGTTCGACCGGGAGTTCATGCAGGGAGCCTTCGACAGCTACTGGGAGCAGGCGGCCCCCGTCACCAAGTGGACCAACGCGATGCTGATGCCGCCGCCGGAGCACGTGCTGGGCATCATCGGCGCGGGCATGGGGTCCCAGGCGGTGCGCGACCGCTTCGCCAACGGCTTCGCCCACCCCGAGGACTTCGAGAACTGGTTCTTCGACCCCGAGCGCGCCGCCGCCTACCTGGCGCTGGTCAACGCGGGCTGACGCGGGGCGATACGCGTGCCCGGGCCGCCTCCCCGCCAGCGGGCGGGGCGGCCCAACGGCGTCCCGCTCCTGTGGGGGCTGTGAGCACCCCTTGGGCGACCGTTCTTGACCGACTCCGCCTTGGGGAACTACCTCTTGGGCGACCAGTTCTTGACCGACTCCGCCTCCGGGTCCGGGCGCACCGCGCCGAGCACCGGCATCGAGCCCACCGGGGAGACCTTCACCCGGTCGCCCGGCCGAGGGGCCTGCACGATCATCCCGTTGCCGATGTACATCCCCACATGGGTGGCGCCGGGGAAGTAGATGACCAGGTCGCCGGGGCGCAGCTGGTTCAGCGGAACCCTGGGCAGCCGCTCCCACTGCTCCTGACTCGTGCGGGGAACCGGCCTTCCGGCGTGCGCCCACGCCTGCGAGGTCAGCCCCGAGCAGTCGAAGGCCCGCGGCCCCTCCGCGCCCCAGACATAGGGGTCGCCCAGGTGCCGGAACGCGTAGGCGATGGCGCGCTGCCCGGCCTCGGAGGGGCGGCGGCTGCCCGTGCCGAGTATGCCGGAGTGCAGGAACTCCGCCTGTGAGGCACTGGCCCCTCGCTCCTCCAGCTGCCGCAGCTCTTCCAGTTGGGCTCCCGTGAGCGAGCCGACCACCTTCTCGACGCGGTCCAGCCGCTCCTTGACCTTGTCGCGGGCGCTCTTCTGCTCCCGTGCGAGCTTCTCGACGTCCTTCACCGCATCGCTGCGGTGGTCCACGAGCCGGTCGAGGCGCTTCTCCTGCTCGCGCAGCCGCTTGGTCAGGCTCGCCGCCGAGTCGGCGGCCTTGGCGATCAGATGGGTGCGCTCCAGCGCGGTCTGCGGGTCCGGGCTGAGCAGGAGCCTGCTGTAGTCGGAGAGGTTGCCGTCCCTGTACTGGCTGCGGGCGAGGCGTCCGATCTGCTTGCGGTTCTCGCCCATGTCCTCGCGCTGCCGCTCCAGCCTCCGGGTGACCTCCGTCAGCGCCTTGCGCTGGTCCCTCAGCTTCTCGTTGACCCGGTTGTAGCCCTCGGTGGCCTTCTCCGCCTCCCCGTACAGCGACTGGAGGCGACCGAGCAGGGCCTCCAGAGGGGCGTCGGAGCCGTCGGCCGAGCTGTCGGCCCCGGGCGGCAGGGTGTGGTCGAACGTGGAGTCGGACGCCTGACCGCCCCCCGAGCCGGATCCCGAACCCGGACCAGGGGTCGGTGCGGCGTGGGCGGCCTGCGCGGGCAGCGCGAGCGCCGCGGCTGCCAGGACGGCCCCGCACAAGAGTGCCCTGCTCAGCCACCCTTGGGAGCGGTGTGCCGCTGACATCCCATCACCTCCGGATCGACACGCGTCGGGGGAGATCCTGCCATGGCAGGGGCCGCCCCCGGCAGGGAGGATGTGTGAATCCTCCGGAAACCGGGGGCGCCCGGCGGGGACCGCGGCGATGTCGCCGAGGTCGGCGGTGGATCAGCCGAAGTAGCTGTCGAAGTTCTTGGAGAACTCCCGGCCGTTGAAGTTGTCCCAGTTGACCGACCAGGTCATCAGGCCGCGCAGGGCGGGCCAGGTGCCATGGGTGGCATAGCCACCGCAGTCGGTCTTCTTCGTCAGGCAGTTGAGCGCCTTGTTCACCTCACCGGGGGCCACCCATCCATTGCCGGCGTTGGGACTGGCCGGCATGCCGATCGCGACCTGGGAGGGCGCCAGCGCCGGGAACCTGTTGTTGCTGTTGCCCGCCACAGGGAAGCCGGACAGCAGCATGTCGGTCATGGCGATGTGGAAGTCCGCGCCGCCCATCTGGTGGTACTGGTTGTCCAGGCCCATGATCGGGCCGGAGTTGTAGTCCTGGACGTGGAGCAGGGTCAGGTCGCCTCGCATGGCGTGGATGACGGGCAGGTAGGCGCCCGCCCTGGCGTCCTGGGCACCGTTCGGCCCGGGCCCGTAGAACTGGTGGCCGAGCTGCACGAAGAAGGTCTCCGGCGCCATGGTGAGGACGAATCCGCTGCCGTACTTGGCCTTGAGCGTCTTCAGCGCGGAGATCAGATTGACGATCACCGGTGTCCTGGGGTTCTTGAAGTCGGTGTCACCGGCGTCGAGGGACAGAGAGTGGCCCTCGAAGTCGATGTCGAGGCCGTTGAGCCCGTACTTGTCGATGATCGCGCTCACGGACTGCACGAACTTGTCGCGGGCGGCCGTGGTGGTCAGCTGGACCTGGCCGTTCTGCCCGCCGATGGAGATGAGCACCTTCTTGCCCTGGGCCTGCTTGGCCTTGATCGCCGCCTTGAAGTCGGCCTCGGACTCGACATTGGGGCACTCGCTCGCCGGGCAGAGCGCGTACCGGATGTCACCCGAGGTCGCCGAGGTCGGCTCGCCGAAGGCCAGATTGATGACGTCCCAGCCGGCCGGGACGTCCGCCATCCGGGTGTATCCCGACCCATTGGCGAAGCTGGAGTGCAGATAGCCCACCAGCGCGTGGGCGGGCAGGTCCGAGGACGGCGGCGTGGTGGGGGGATCGGTCGGCGGGTCGGTGGGTGGGTCGGTCGGGGGATCGGTCGGGTCGGGGGAGCCGGGCCCCGTCAGGGAGGCGTCGTCGGCGTAGTAGGTGGCCTGCCCGTACCAGCCGTGCAGATGGACGGTGGCACTGGTCTGGCTCGCGCCCGTGGTGAAGTCCACGCTCAGCGGCTGGTAGCCGCCGCCGGTGCCCGGTGTCCACGTACTCTTCCCGCCCTCGACTCCCAGATAGACGTAGGAGCCGTTGACCTGGGCGGTCAGCCGGTAGGTGGTGTTGGGGGCGACCTTCACCGTCTGCTTGCACTGGGCGGTGTCGGAGCCGGGGCTGCCGGCGAGGGCGTAGCCGCCGGACTTGGCGTGGCCGGTCACGGTCCTGGCGCTCGCGTCGCAGGTCCAGCCGCTGAGCGAGCCGGTCTCGAAGCCGCCGTTGGCCAGGAACTCCCCGGCATGTGCCGAGGGCGCCAGGGCGAACGCGGCGGCCAGCACGGCGGCCGCCGTAGTGGCGAGCGCGGTGGTACAGGCCAGCGCTCGGGTGCGTCTGAGCATGGGGGGCTGCTCCTTCTGGACGTGGGGGGCGAAGGATGGGCGCAACCCGCACTCAATAGGTCTGTACCAATCCTGTCAATGGTCTATACAGGAGTAGTCCACGCGAGGAGTCGTCGCGGCACCGTCGCTCTGCCCTCGCTCCGGCGGCACCGGCTCATCGCGGCGTTCGGCGTGCGAACCGTGCCCGGGGCGCGGAGAATTTCTCCTTGTGACGGACATCGAGGGCTCTGCCGGTTCCGGCCCGGATTGTGCCGAAGCCGCCCGGCACAGGCGGAATCTGGCGCTGGCGGCGATGCTCTTCGCGGTGGCGATGACATTCATCGACCAGACGATCGTGTCCATCGCGGCCCCGAGCATCATTCGCGACCTCGGCCTTTCGGCCTACGGCATGCAGTGGGTCGTCAACGCCTACCTGCTCTCGCTCGCGGCCTTCTTCGCCCTCGGCGGCCGGCTGTCCGACATCTTCGGCCACCGTCGCGTCATGCTGATCGGCACCGTCGTCTTCGTCGTCTCCTCGGCGCTGTGCGGGGCGGTGCCCAAAGGCAGCGGGGCGCAGGTCTGGCTGGTGGCCTTCCGGGCCGTCCAGGGGTTCGGCGCCGCGCTGATGTTCCCGGCCGCCCTCGCCGTGGTGGTCGCGGTCTTCCCGCTCTCCCAGCGCGGACGCGCGCTGGCCCTGTTCTTCGGCCTGTCGGGCGGTCTGACCGCCATCGGCCCCATCCTGGGCGGGTGGCTGACCACCTGGACCTGGCGGGCCGTCTTCTGGGTCAATGTCCCGGTCGCCGCCGTGGCGCTCGTGCTGACCGCGCTGGCGCACATCCCGAACCGCCCGCGCCCCGCCCCCCTCGACCGGCGTGGTGCCCTCCTGGTCGCGGTCGGTATGGCGCTGAGCGTCCTGGGCCTTCAGCAGGCGGGCAGTTGGGGCTGGGACAGCGCGGCCACCTGGGCCTGCATCATCGGCGGGCTGGTGGTGCTGGCCTTCTTCGTCGTCCTCCAACTGCGCACCCGCGATCCCCTGATCAAGATGCGGGTGTTCGCCGACCGGGCGTTCGCGGTGGACATCGCGGTGCTCTTCTTCTCGATGATGACGTTCATCCCCGTGTTCTTCTTCGCCTCGATCTACTCCCAGGTTGCCCTCCAGTCGTCGGCGAACGAGGCCGCCCTCTACCTGCTGATCTTCTTCGCGGGCTTCGGCACGGCCTCCCAGGTGGGCGGCCATATGCTGGACAAACGAGGGGCCAAGGCCCCGATGCTGCTGGGCACGCTCATCGGTGCCGTCGGATTCACCCTGTGGGCGGGGAAGCTGACCGACCTGTCCCTGAGCGCGCAGTGGCCCTACATCGTGCTGTCGGGGGCCGGGATCGGCTTCCTGCTGGGGCCCGCCTCCACCGACGCCGTCAACCGCTCCATCGACGCCTCTTACGGGGAGGTCACGGGCATCACGCAGACCGTCCGCAACTACTCGGCGAGCGTCGGGCTGGCGGTCCTGGGCACAGTGCTCGCCCATGTGACCACCGACCGCGTCACCAGGACGTTCGAGTCAAAGGGCCTGCCCTCCGGCGCCGCGCACCGGCTGGCGGAGAACATCGTCCAGTCGGTCGGGGGACGCGCGGCCACCCGCCCGCCCACCGGGGACGGCCCGGTCGCCCAGGCGCTGCGGGATCTCGCCCAGACCATCCGCGGGGACTTCGCCGAGGGCACGAGGACGGTCTTCTACGCCATGGCCGCCGCCTTGGCGGCCGCCTTCCTGTGCGCCCTCATGCACCCGGGCACCCGGGTGACGGAGGCCGGGGCCGCGGCTCCCTCGACATCGCCCGGCCCGCCGTCGCCCACCCCGCCGTCGCCGGAGCAGCCGTCCCCCGCGCCACCGTCCCCCGCGCCACCGTCCTCCGAGCCACCGTCCTCCGAGCCACCGTCCTCCGGGCCGCCAGCCGCCGGGCCGCCGTCCCCCGCGCCACCGTCCCCCGGTGGCCCCACGGGGCCGCCGGCGGGCTCAGGAACCACCTGATCCGCGCCGGCTCCACGGCCACATCCGCTTCTCGGGCAGCCCCTGCGGCGCGTACTCGTACCTCCACCGCCCGGCCCCGCGCCGCCCCTTGGGGTCGGGGTTGAGCACCCGCTGGTACACGTACACGGTCGGCGCCGCGCCGTCCTCACCCGGGACCGGCACCCGGTAGACCTTGGGGGGATGTCCCGTCACACCGACCAGGACCGGCAGCACCCGGCCGTCCATGGGCCCGCCGACGAACTCGGTCTGCTCGCTTCTCACCTCACCGACTGTACGTCGCGGGCGTACGCGCGCAGTCCGGCGAAGGAGTCGGGGTACTCGGGGGTCCAGCCGAGCTCCCGCTGTGCCTTGCCGTTGGACACCCGCAGGGTCGTCGTCATCATCGCGTGGGCATAGGCCAGCGGCCGCATCATCCACACCGGGACGGTCATCGGGCGCCGAAGACCGAGCGTGTCCGCCACCGCCCGCACATGCCCGCCGAAGCCGCGCGGCACATCGTCCACGATGTTGTACGCCTCGCCGGGCCGTCCCCGCTCCACCGCCGCGACCGTGGCCCGCGCCGCGTCACCGAGCTCCGCCCAGGGCAGCACCCGTCCGCGGTCCTCCGGCACCGGCAGGGTCCTCTTGCGCAGCAGCTCCACGATCGCGTCCGTGGCCCCCTGCCCGTACAGCAGGCCGTACCGCAGGGCGATCCCCTCGATCCCCTCGGCGGTGAAGGTCAGCTCCTCCTTGGTCCGCATCGCCGCGATGTGCCGCTCCAGCCGGCTGTGCCTGCCGTGGGGCCCGAAGGGGGTGCCCTCCTCGGTGATGACGACGTCCCCGTGGTCGCCGAAGCCGTATCCGAAGACCATCGACTCGGCGACGAAGCGGCGGGCGCCGGTGGCCTTCGCGGCGGCCAGCAGATTCTCCGTGCCCTCGATCCGCAGCCAGTTCGTGGCCGCCATGTCGCGGTGGCGCATGGGAGCCTCGCGCAACGCGGTGGCCGCGTGGATGACGATGTCGAACGCCATGCCGTCCACGGCCATCAGCAGGGCGTCCCGGTCGAGCAGGGATGCCGAGACGTCGTTGTCCGGTGCCCGCCCGAGCCCGGTCACCCGGTATCCGGCGGCCGTGAACGCCCGTTCCAGATGCCGCCCCAGGACGCCGCTCGCTCCCGCGAGCAGGATTCTCTTGCCGTTCTCCGGTGATTCGTCCATGACCATGGGACGAGCCTGCGACGGCGGATGTGACATCGGCGGCAGTGACCCGGGCCGCTCACCCGTTCGGTCGTGCGCGGGCCGCCCCGGACGGGCCCGCTCCCGTCCCGCTCAGTCCTGTTCGGCTCCCGCCGCGATTGCCTCGGACACCTCGGCTCTTCTCGCCTCCTCCTCCGCCGCGAAGCGCTCGGCGTCGAGCCTTTCGGCGACCGCCTCGTCCTCCTTCATCAGCAGGTCGAGGCTGGCGTCGCCCAGCTCCAGCACCCCCATGTCCACATACGCCCGCTGAAGGCGTTCGCCCCACAGCCCGATGTCCTTCACGCACGGCACGATCCGGCTGAACAGCAGCTTGCGGAAGAGCTGGAAGTACTCGTTGCGCTCGCTGAGCCCGTCCGCCTCCTGCTTGGGGATGCCGAAGTTCTCCAGCACCTCCACTCCCTTGATGCGGTCGCGCATCAGGTAGCAGCCCTCGATCACGAACTCCTCGCGCTCGTGCAGCTCCGCGTCGGACAGCTCGCGGTAGTAGTCGCGCAGTGCCATCCGCCCGAAGGCCACATGCCGTGCCTCGTCCTGCATGACGTAGGCGAGCAGTTGCTTGGGCAGCGGCCGGTTGGTGGTGTCGCGCAGCATCCCGAACGCCGCCAGCGCCAGGCCCTCGATCAGGACCTGCATCCCCAGATACGGCATGTCCCAGCGGGAGTCGGTGAGGGTGTCGCCGAGGAGGCTGCGCAGATTGTCGTTGATCGGGTAGAGCATGCCGATCTTCTCGTGCAGGAAGCGCGAGTACAGCTCGGCGTGGCGGGCCTCGTCCATGGTCTGGGTCGCCGAGTAGAACTTCGCGTCCAGGTCCGGCACCGACTCCACGATGCGGGCCGCGCACACCATGGCGCCCTGCTCGCCGTGGAGGAACTGCGAGAACTGCCAGGAGGCGTAGTGCCGCCGCAGATCGCGTTTGTCCTGTTCGCTGAACTTGTCCCAGTACGGCGTACCGTAGAGCGTCATCGCCTCGTCGGGTACGCCGAGCGGGTCATAGGGATCGACCTCGATGTCCCAGTCGACGCGTTTGACGGCGTCCCACTGCTTGTCCTTGCCCTTCTGGTACAGCGCGAGGAGCCGTTCGCGTCCGTCGTCGTACTCCCAGGTGAAACGGGCCGCTCCGGAGGCCGGGACCTCCCACTGGGCCTCTTTGACGGGGTGCGTGTAGAAGCGCTGCGTCGACACGGACGCTCTCCTTCCCTTCGCGGGAGCCGATGTGGTCACCGTCACACGGAAGTTACCGATGGGTCAACAAGTGTGCGCCCAAGGGATTGACGTGTTTGCTGACAAGCAGTCTCATAAGAGCGATCGAACGTGTCCAGGCATACGACCAGACCGGCAGGGGAGCGGAACGTTGACCACGGCACCCTTCAAAAACCGCGAACTCGTCGCGGAACGGCTGCTCGAAGCCTCCGCCAAGCACTCCTTCGACCCCGACGTCGAACTCGACTGGGAGGCGCCGATCGAGGACGGCAAGTGGTTCCTCCCCGAGTACCTGGTCTCGCTCTACGACACCCCGCTGTGGCGCCGGATGCCCGAGGACCAGCGCATCGAGCTGTCCAAGCACGAGATGGCGAGCCTGTGCTCCATCGGCATCTGGTTCGAGATCATCCTGATCCAGCTGCTGACCCGGCACATCTTCGACGTGGACCCGACCACCCGGCATGTGCGCTACGCGCTCACCGAGATCGCCGACGAGTGCCGCCACTCCAAGATGTTCGCCCGGCTGATCGAGAAGATGGACGCACCCGCCTACCGGCCCAGCAGGCTGCACCACAACCTCGGCCGGCTGATGAAGACCATCTCCACCACCCCGGGGTCGTTCAGCTCCACCCTGCTCGTCGAGGAGATCCTCGACTGGATGCAGCGTCAGACCTTCCCCGACGAGAAGGTGCAGACGCTGGTGCGCGGGGTGACCCGCATCCACGTGGTCGAGGAGGCACGGCACGTGCGCTACGCCCGTGAGGAACTGCGCCGCCAGATGGCGACCTGCCCGGCCTGGGAGCGCAATCTCACCCGCCTCGCCGCAGGGGAGGCCGCCCGGGTCGTGGCCAAGGCTCTGATCAGCCCTCGGGTCTACTCCTCGGTCGGCCTCGACCCCCAGGAGGCGCTGCGCCAGGCCTGCGCCAGCGGCCACCGGCGGCAGATCATGCGGACCTCCGCCCAGCGGCTGACCGGCTTCTTCGACGAGATCGGTGTGATCAGCGGACCGGGCGCGCGGCTGTGGCGCAGCTCCGGACTGGTCGGCTGACGGGAGGCCGCGACGTGACCGAGGACAGCACCCCGCCCGACCACGACGTCGTCATCGTCGGCTCCGGCTTCGCCGGGCTGGGGATGGCGATCGAGCTCAAGCGCGGCGGTCGCGAGGACTTCGTGATCCTGGAGAAGGCCGACGAGGTCGGCGGCACCTGGCGGGAGAACACCTATCCCGGCTGTGCCTGCGATGTGCAGTCGCATGTGTACTCGTTCTCCTTCGAGCCCAACCCCGGCTGGTCGCGGATGTTCCCGCTCCAGCACGAACTGCTCGCCTATCTGCGGCGGTGCGCCGACAAGTACGGGGTGCGGCCGCACATTCGCTTCGGCACGGAGTTCAGCGGCGCCGAGTACGACGACGCGAGGCGGCTGTGGCAGGTGCGCACCGGGGACGGCTCGGTGCTCACCTGCCGGGCGCTCGTCCTCGGCATGGGCCCGCTGCACAAGCCGAACATCCCCGACATCCCGGGGCTGTCCGACTTCGAGGGGCCGCTGTTCCATTCCGCCGAGTGGGACCACGGCGTGGAGCTCGACGGCAAGCGCGTCGGGGTGATCGGAACGGGCGCCAGCGCCATCCAGTTCGTGCCGCGGATCGCCCCGAGGGCCGCCAGGCTGTCGCTGTTCCAGCGCACACCGCCGTGGATCCTGCCCAAGCCGGACCGGGCGGTGAGCTCCCTGGAGCGGCGGCTGTTCGAGCGGCTGCCGCTGACGCAGCGCGCCTACCGGACCTCCATCTACTGGCGCCTGGAGAGCCGCTTCGTCGCCTTCGAGCACCCGCGTCTCATGCGCGTCGCCGAGCGGCTCGCCCGGCTGAACATGCGCCGTCACATCAAGGACCCGGAGCTGCGCCGGGCGCTGACCCCGAGCTACACGATGGGCTGCAAGCGCACCCTCATCTCCAACGACTACTACCCGGCGCTCGCCCGCCCCAACGTCGACGTCGTCACCACCGGTATCCAGGAGGTCCGCGCCGACCGCGTCGTCACCCGCGACGGCGCCGAGCACCCCGTCGACGCGATCGTGCTCGGCACCGGTTTCCATGTCACCGACGCCATGGAGCGGCTGCCGCTGACCGGGCGCGGCGGTCTGAAGATCCAGGACGCGTGGGCGGACGGCATCGAGGCGTACCTCGGGACGACCGTCACCGGCTTTCCCAACCTCTTCCTCGTCCTCGGCCCCAACACCGGGCTCGGCCACAACTCCATGGTCTTCATGGTCGAGGCGCAGACCCGCTACATCGTCGGGTGCCTGGACCTGATCGACCGGCGCGGCGGCAGGGCGCTGGAGGTCGAGGACACGGCGCAGCGCGCGTTCAACGACCGGCTGCAGGGCTCGCTGGACGGAGAGGTGTGGAGCAAGGGCAACTGCGCCAGCTGGTATCTCGACAGCGAGGGAGTCAACCGGGCGGCCTGGCCGGGCTGGACCTGGCAGTTCTGGCTGCGGACCCGCAGACCCCGGCCCGAGCACTACAAGGTGATGGGCTGAAGGTGGCGCCGGTTACGCTGCGAGGCATGGCAGCATCTGAAGCAGTCAAGCGCGGGGCGTACCGCAGGCTGCCCGTGGAGAAGCGCCGGGAGCAGCTGATCGCCGCAGCTCAGGACCTGTTCGGGCATGAGCCGCCCGAGGAGGTGTCCCTGGACGACGTGGCGGCGGCGGCCGGGGTCTCCCGGCCGCTGGTCTACCGGTACTTCCCCGGCGGCAAGCAGCAGCTTTACGAGGCGGCGCTGCGGGAGGCCGCGCAGGAGCTGTCCGAGCGCTTCGTCGAGCCCGCGCAGGGCACCCCGACGCAACGGCTGTCCAATGCGCTCGACCGCTATCTGGCGTTCGTGGACGAGCGGGCCGCCGGGTACGCGGCCCTGCTGCGCGGCGGCTGCGTCGCCGAGACGAGCCGCACCAACGCGATCGTGGACGAGGTGCGGCGCCGCGCCCTCGAGCAGATACTCGTCCACCTCGACGTTCCCGAGCCGAGCCCCCGGCTGGTGCTGGCGGTCCGCTCGTGGATCGCCTCGGTGGAGATGGTGTCGCTGACCTGGCTCGACCAGGGCAGGCAGCCGCCCGCCGACGAGCTCCGGGCGTGGCTGGTGGACCTGTTCGTCGGGATGCTCGGGGTGACGGCGGCCGGCGACGACCGGGTGGAGGCGCTGATGCACACGGCACTCGCCCAGGAGAGCAGGACCAGCCCGGCAGGGGATCTGGCCCAGCGCCTGACGAGGCTGGGGGAGCCGGCCGCGCACCTGCTCTGACCGCGCGGACCGCGCTCGCACCGCCCCGGGGCGAGCGAGCGGTCTGCCGGCGGCAGAACCACGGCACCGGACGGCCCTCGGCCGGGCAGGCTTGCCCCATGGTGACCACAGCGGCCGTACTGTCGGACATCCATGGGGTGCTCCCCGCTCTCGAAGCCGTCCTCGCCGAGCCCGATGTACGGGCCGCGGAGCGCATCGTGCTCTGCGGGGACCTGGCGGCGGGCCCGCTGCCCGTGCGGACGCTGGACCTGCTGGCCTCGCTCGGCGACCGGGCGCTGTGGATCAGCGGCAACGCCGACCGCGAACTCGTCGGGCACCGCGAGGGCACGACCGCCGCCGTCCCCGACCCGGTGGCGCCCTGGGCGGCCGGGCAACTGCGCGAGGACCAGGTGGAGCTGCTGGCCGGGCTGCCGCGGACGCTGACCCTGGAGGTGGACGGGCTGGGCGCGGTGCTCTTCTGCCACGCCACACCGCGCGACGACGAGGAGACGGTGCTCGTGGACTCGACGCAGCGGCGGTGGGCCGAGGTGATGGACGGGGTCGGCGGGGAGATCGGGACCGTGGTGTGCGGGCACACCCATGTGCCGTTCGCCCGGCTCACCCATGGGCGGCTGGTGGTGAACGCGGGCAGTGTCGGCATGCCGTACGGCCGGCCGGGAGCGCACTGGGCGCTGCTGGGCCCGGGCGGGGCGGCGCTGCGCCGCACCCCGTTCGACTACGAGGCGGCGTGCGCCCGGATCGCGGCCGAGTCCGGCTACCCGGACGCCGCGGCCTGGG
Organism: Wenjunlia tyrosinilytica; assembly: GCF_014646055.1. Classification (GTDB taxonomy): domain Bacteria; phylum Actinomycetota; class Actinomycetes; order Streptomycetales; family Streptomycetaceae; genus Wenjunlia; species Wenjunlia tyrosinilytica. The sequence continues at coordinate 39,348 of NZ_BMMS01000007.1, read as the reverse complement.
CGGACGAGTACGTCCACGCCCGTAACTCCGCGGAGGACGCCCTGGCGGCATTCGGCCCACGGGACGGCCGTCCGGGCGGCCGGACCTGAGGGGCTTGGGTCCGAGGGGCGGCTGGGCCCGAAAGGGCCGCTGGGCCGAGGGGCGCGGCGGGGCGAGGGGCGCGGCCCCGACGGTGTGCGCTACGACTCCAGGCGCTGGAGCCATTCGCGCAGCAGGGCCTGTTCACCCGGGCTGAGGACGTGGGCGCCGTCCTGGGACAGGGCGGCGCCCAGCGAGATGGCCAGGCCGGGCAGCGAGCTCTCCGGCGTACCGCCGCCCGGCTGGACGGTGGTGGCGGCCAGAACCGCCTCACGGGTACGGACCGACAGATCGCTGTCGACGCTGCCCGAGGGGTCGGTGATGAGCGTGAGGGTCACCCCGACGCCCGCGGCGATCGCCATGCGGGCCGCCTGCTCCGGAGGGACTCTCAGCAGGCCCGCGCGGGCCACCCGCTCCAGGGATTCGAGCAGCAGCCTGTAGGCCTCCTCCGCCGCCGGAGGGCGGACCCCGGGGCGGGCCGAGCCGTACATGAGGACGTAGAACGCCGGGTTGGTGAGGCCGAACTCGACGTGGTTGTCCCAGCCCTGGCGCAGATTGTCCAGCGGGTCGTCGATGACGGGCAGCTCCCGCTTGGCGGCCAGGTACTGGGCGAAGCCATGGGCGACGACCGCGTCGAACAGGCCCTGCTTGTCCCCGAAGTGGTGGTACAGCGTGGGTGCCCGGACACCGGCCTCGGCGAGCACGGCGCGGGTGGAGACGGGCTCGCCGCCGGACTCCGCGAGGAGCTTGGCGGCCGCCCGCAGGATGCGCTCGCGTGCGCTGGTGTCCTTGGCCTCTTTGGCGTCCTTCGTCGGCGTGCTCACGGGATCAATGCTACAGACGGCTGCCCCAAGTATATAGCGCCGATATATATATCTGTGTATCGTTGATTCCGCAAGTGTGCCGTGACCAGAGAGAGCAGGACCATGAACTCCACCATGCTCGTTGCCCAGGTCCCCTGCGCCGCAGGGAAGTTCCAACTCGTCGAACGCACCCTGCCCGAGCCCGGACGCGGCCGGGTCCGCCTCACCGTCGAGGCGTGCGGGGTCTGCCACAGCGACGCCGGGATGACCGGAGGCCACTTCCCCGCAGGAGCGTTCCCGATGGTCCCCGGCCATGAGGTGGCCGGCCGCATCGACGCCGTCGGCGAGGGCGTCCTCGGCTGGGAGCCGGGGGACCGGGCCGGTGTCGGCTGGCACGGCGGCCACTGCGGGCGCTGCCGCCAGTGCCGCGCGGGTGACTTCATCGAGTGCCGTGAACTGCGCATACCCGGCCTCGGCTATGACGGCGGCTACGCCGAAGCCATGATCGTTCCGGTGGAGGCGCTGGCGCGCATCCCCGACGGCCTCACCGCGGCCGAGGCGGCCCCGCTGATGTGCGCGGGAGTGACCTCGTTCAACGGGCTGCGGCGCAGCGGCGCCGTCGCGGGTGACCTGGTCGCCGTGCTCGGCGTGGGCGGTGTCGGGCACATGGGTGTGCAGTTCGCGGCGGCCATGGGCTTCGAGACGGTCGCCGTCGCCCGCGGCCGGGCCAAGGAGGCGCTGGCCCGCGAACTCGGCGCCCACCACTACATCGACAGCGAGGGGCAGGACGTCGCCAAGGCCCTGGCCGAACTCGGCGGAGCGAGCGTGGTCTTCGCGACCGCGGCCGACGCGGCGGTCATGACGGCCGCGTTCGAGGGGCTGGCGCCCCGGGGCCGCCTCGTGGTCATCGGCGCCTCGCCCGAGCCGATCGGGGTCAATCCCACCCAGTTCCTCTTCGGCAGCCGCACCGTCACCGGCCATGCCTCGGGCACCTCTCTCGACATCGAGGACACTCTCGCCTTCGCCGCGCGCACCGGAGTGCGGCCGATGATCGAGACGATGCCGCTGGAGCAGGCGCAGCAGGCGCACGAACGGATGCTGAGTGGGCAAGCCCGGTTCCGCGTCGTTCTCACCCCCTCCCGCTGAGAACGCTGGGAGCGCGGAAGGGTTCGGCGCGGAACCGGGGCCCTGGGGAGCGTTGACGGGGCCGCTCCCCGACGCGCGGCTGGTGCCGGTGGTGGGACCGAGTCCTCCAAAACGGTCCCACCACCGGACGTCGCTCGCGCGAGTCGGTCGCCGGGCCCGAAGGAGACCGCCTCACTCGGCTCCCTCGGGCCCGTACCGCCCCTGGGTCTGCAGGCCGCGCAGGCCGGGCTTCTAGAAGAAGCCCTGCTTCTCCTGCGCGTAGCTGACCAGGAGGTTCTTTGTCTGCTGGTAGTGATCGAGCATCATCTTGTGGGTCTCACGGCCGATGCCGGAGTTCTTGTAGCCGCCGAAGGCCGCGTGCGCCGGGTAGGCGTGGTAGCAGTTGGTCCACACCCGGCCCGCCTGGATCGCCCGGCCCGCCCGGTAGGCGGTGCCGCCGTCACGCGACCACACACCCGCGCCGAGGCCGTAGAGCGTGTCATTGGCGATCTTGATGGCGTCGTCGAAGCCCTCGAAGCGGGTCACCGAGACGACGGGGCCGAAGATCTCCTCCTGGAAGATCCGCATGCTGTTGTCGCCCTCGAACACCGTCGGTGCCACATAGAACCCGCCGGACAACTCGCCTCCGAGGTCGACCCGTTCGCCGCCGGTCAGCAGCTTGGCGCCCTCGCGGGTGCCGATGTCGATGTAGGACAGGATCTTCTCGAGCTGGTCGTTGCTGGCCTGGGCGCCCACCATCGTGTCGGTGTCGAGCGGGTTGCCCTGCTTGATCGCGGCCACCCGCTCGAGGCCGTCAGCGAGGAAGCGGTCGTAGACCGACGACTGGATCAGAGCCCGCGACGGGCAGGTGCACACCTCGCCCTGGTTGAGGGCGAACATCGTGAAGCCCTCGAGCGCCTTGTCGTAGAACGCGTCGTTGGCCGAGGCCACGTCCTCGAAGAAGATGTTCGGGCTCTTGCCGCCGAGCTCCAGCGTCACCGGGATCAGGTTCTGGCTGGCGTACTGCATGATCAGCCGGCCCGTCGTGGTCTCGCCCGTGAACGCGACCTTGCGCACGCCCGAGTGGGAGGCGAGCGGCTTGCCGGCCTCGGTGCCGAAGCCGTTGACCACATTGACCACACCCGGCGGCAGCAGGTCCGCGAGCAGCTCCATCAGCACCAGGATGGAGGCGGGGGTCTGCTCGGCCGGCTTGAGGACGACCGTGTTGCCCGCCGCCAGCGCCGGGGCGAGCTTCCATGTGGCCATCAGGATCGGGAAGTTCCACGGGATGATCTGCGCCACCACGCCCAGCGGCTCGTGGAAGTGGTAGGCCACGGTGTCGTCGTCTATCTGCGCGATGCTGCCCTCCTGGGCGCGCACCGCCCCCGCGAAGTAGCGGAAGTGGTCGATGGCCAGCGGGATGTCGGCGGCGAGCGTCTCGCGCACCGGCTTGCCGTTCTCCCACGTCTCGGCGACCGCCAGGGTCTCCAGGGAGGCCTCCATCCGGTCCGCGACGCGGTTGAGGACGGCCGCCCGCTCGCCGGCCGAGGTGCGGCCCCAGGCGGGGGCCGCGGCCTGCGCGGCACGTACCGCGAGGTCCACGTCGTCGGCCGTGCCCCGCGCGATCTCGGTGAACGTCTGCCCATTGACCGGCGAGGGGTTCTCGAAGTAGGCCCCCTTGACCGGGTCCACCCACTCGCCACCGATCCAGTTGCCGTACCGCGCCGAGTACACCGCCGGGCTGCCTGTCCTGCCCGGTGCCTGGTAGACCGTCATAGGGCTCCTCCTCGGGTAGCGTCGTCCCGCGAGAAGGCACGCTAGAGGGCAGGAGGTTGCAACCAGGTTGCGGTCGGCTGCCGGGTCCGGGCCGGGTCCGCCGAGGTGTCTGCCTCCGCGGCCGTCACCCCGTTCACCTGCGGTTTTGTCCGCGCTCCTGGTACGCCCCCCCGCGGCCCCGCGCACGCCCGGCGCGCGCCGCCTTCGCTTCGCGCGCGGCGTCACCGCGGCGGTTCACCGCGAACCGACCGCGCCGCAGTCACAGCCTCCCTGCCACAGCGCCGCAGTCACAGCGTCGCGGTCACCATGGGGAGAGCCGCTCCAGGCGGGCCCGCACCAGCTCCCGGCGCGGAGATCCCGGAGGCAGGGCCAGCCGCGCAGCGCCGAGCACCTCCACGTCGTCGGCGTTCTCCGGCCGGTCCAGCCACCGCAGCAGCAACTCGTGGTCGCCCCGGCGCAGCAGGGTGCTGCGCATCGCCCCGTCCAGCTCCTCGCGCTCCTCGACCACGCCCGGCGCCTCCGAACGGGGGAGCAAAGGACCCGGGTACTCCGCCAGTGCGCGCCGGTGCGCCCCTCGGGCCAGCAGCGTCCGGACCCGGTCGGCGTCCGTCGCGACGGGGGAGAGCAGCCGGTAGGGGCGCGAGGCGAGCAGTTCGGGGCCGAGCAGGCGGCGCAGCCGGGACATCTCCGCGCGCACGGTGACCCGCGCCGACTCCTCCTCGTGGAGCAGGAGCCCGAGCGCGTCCGCGGTCAGGCCCCGTGGGTGCCGGGCGAGGAGCAGGAGGATCTCGGAGTGGCGGGGACTCAGCTCCCCGCTCCTGCCATGGACGGTGGTGAACCGGGCCCGGTCGCGGCCCAGCGCCTCCAGCCGCGGCTGGGCGCTTTGGCGCCGGACGGCCGCGGGCGCCGGAAGTACGCCCTTGAGGCGCAGCAGCCGCAGCTCCACCTCGGCCGCCGCCACCGTGGCCCGGACCAGCGCCAGCGCGTAGGGGGCCGCGATGTGGTCCCCTCCGGTGAGGTCGACCACGCCCAGCAGCTCCCCGGTGTCGGGGTCGCGGATGGGGGCGGCCGAACAGCTCCACCCGTGGACGGGACGGCTGAAGTGCTCACTGGCGTAGATCTGCACGGGCCGGCCGACCTCGACCGCCGTACCGGGGGCATTGGTCCCCGCGTGCTCCTCCGACCACTGCGCGCCTTCGACGAAGCCGATGCGCTCGGCGCGCGACCGCAGGCCCTGGTCACCCTCGACCCACATCAGCCGCGCCCTGTCGTCGGTGACGGCGACCAGCTGCTCGCCCTGGGCGCAGTCCAGCAGGAGGTTGCGGATCACGGGGAGCACGGCGGCCAGGGGATGATCGGCCCGATAGGAGCGCAGGTCGGCCGTGCTGAAGCCGACGGCGGGTCTTGGGCGGTCGGGATCCACGCCGATGCCGCGGCAGCGCCGCCAGGAGTCGCGGACCACTTCCCGCGCGTTCGACGGCAGATGACCGGTGTTCAGGAACTCCTCATGGGCACGCGCGACGGTACGCCGCAGGAGCGCCGGATCGGCGCCCGGCGGCCAAGCGGCCTGAAGGAGTGAGGTGCCTGCGGCTGACATGTTCGCCCCGAATCAGAACGGAGGACAAGCAGGAGTCAGCCTAGTTCCGTCAGTCGGGGTCTGTACGCCTTCTGCGCCACCTTTCCTGGTGGCGGGCCCCTTAGAGGGTGAACCCGATCAGGAGTCCACCGTGACGGCTGCCACCTGCGGCACAGCGGACACGGCCGCCACACTGGAAACAGCGGACACTATGGTCACCCGGGTCACCAGCGGCGCGGGCCGTACAGGAGGCACGGACGCCACGGAGGACACGGACACCGGAGTCCGCTCGGCCGGGGCGCCCGGGACGCCCGGTCGGACAGGACCCGCCGGAGCGGGGATCTCGGCACCGGCCGGAAGCGGAGTGCGCACGGCGCCCTCGCGGCGGAAGACCCGCGCGGCCATCGAGCCCGCGGCCAGCAGCGCGCAGAACGACAGCCCGGTGGTGAGCCACGAGGCGCCGAGCCACTGCCCGCCCAGATACCCGATGCCCACGCTGTATCCGGCCCAGGCCACCCCGGCCAGCGCCGACCAGGGCAGGAACTCCGCCACCTTCCGATTGGCGACGCCCGCCGCGATGCTCACGATGGAACGGCCCGCGGGAGCGAAACGGGCGAGCACGACCAGCGCCCCGCCGCCGTGCTCCACGATCTCGCCGAGCCGCTCGCGCGCCGCCGCCAGCCGACGCGACTTGTCCATCCGGCGCTCGAACCAGACACTGCCGCTGCGGGCCATCCGATACGCCGCCAGATCCCCCAGGCAGGAGGCCGTGGCCGCGCACAACAGCAGCGTCGCGATCTCGGCGGCCTCGAAGGCATTGCCCGCCGACCCCGCCGTGGCGGCGGCCACGAGCAGCGCACCGCTCGGCAGTACCGGTAGAAAGACGTCCAGCAGTACAGAAGCCCCAACCAGGGCATACACCCATGGTGAGCTGAGCAGATCGCCCAGTTGATCGAACACGAAATCTCCCCCGCTCCGCAGCGACACCCGGGATCACCGGGCGTCAACCAGTCAACGGCCGCGACGTCGCTGGAGCGGCAGGGGCGGCTTGTCTCTCAATTGTTCTTCGCGGCGACCCTTTCGGGTCATCCAACCGTACAGCGTACGCCTGACAGTCCGGGGCGAGGGTCCGGCCGGTCGTGATGCTGATCACCCGTAGGGGACGATCCCGAGGAACCCTTGGTTCCAACGGGGTTCACAAGGGCTGTTCAGGGGTGGTCATGCGGGTGGTCGTGGGGTAGCTGCGCGGGCGGTCACGCCGGTAGCGGCTCATCCGCGCAGTCCTCGGTGCCGTCCGCGGCGCCGAGATCGTCGGAGGCCTTCCTCAACTCCGACTTGAGCGCCTCGACCGCGTCCCGAAGACGCGCGGTCGCGCCGTCGTCGCACAGCCTCGTGGCCTGCGCGGCCGACTCGTCGGCGCCTTCCGCGTCGCCCGCGCGCAGGCGGGCCGTCGCCACCGCCGCCCACAGCAGTGCCCGTTCGGCCCGCCGACCGGGATCGAGGTCCGCCAGCGCCCGTTCGAGCTGTTCCAGCGCCTCTTGCGGGTGCCCCAGGTCCAGTAGTGCCGCCCCCGCCTCCGCGTGCAGTTCGGCGGCGTCGAACGAGCAGGCCCAGGACGGGTCTTCACCGTCCGCGGCGGTGCCCAGCAGCTCCTCGGCCCGGCCCAGCGCCCCGCGGAACCCCTTCTCGTCGCGCAGCGCGGCGAGAACCCGGGCCCTACGGACGGCCAGCAGCGCCGGGACCCTTCCCCTGGCGGCCACCCCTGCCGCTGCGTCGGCGGCCCGGACCGCCGCCAAAGCGTCCCCCGGCCGTCCGTCGAGCAGTGCCTGGCGGCTCAGCTCGGCCAGGATCCCCGCCGCCGCCGACCGGTCCCCGGCGCTGTGCGCGGCCCTCAGCCCGGTCAGCAGCAGACGCTGAGCGCTTCCGTTCCGCCCCGCTTCGAACGCCGCCGCCCCGCCCAGCCGGGCCAGCTCCGCCGCCACTTGATGCAAGGGACGGGCCGACTCCTCCCGCGGACCGTCCCGTTGCAGCAGGTCGGCGACGATCCGCAGGTCCGCCTCCACCCGGTCGCGCACGACCGCGCCGCCGAGCCGGTCGCCGAGCTGCCGCAGCCCCAGCACCCCGGCCCGCAGCCAGTCCGCGGTTCCGGCCCCGGCCGTGGCGCCGTCCTCGTCGTGTGCGCGCGCGGAAGCTCCGGACTCCTCGGGCGAGGGCGCCGGGGCGCCGGGCTCCGGGACGCGGGGCTCCGGGACGCGGGGCTCCGGGACGCGGGGCTCCGCCCAGTCCGGCACCGCCATGGCCTCGCGCAGCGCCTGGCCCGCGGCCGGCGGGTACTCCCGTGCGTCCTGCGCCGCTTCACCCAGCAGGCTCCGCAGCGCGACGAGCGTCCCCTCCGGTGTCCACCGAAGTCCCTCCGGCAGCCTGCCCGGCACGGGCAGCCAGCCGGGCCAGGGACGGGCGTCCAGTTCGCGCTGCGGCACCCCCAGCGCTCTGGCCAGGGCGCGCTGGCTGTCGGGTTCGGGGACCACACCCCAGTGCTCCCACCGCCACACCTTCTCCCGGCGGGCGGCCATGGGAACGCCGAGCGCACGCGCGTTGTCGGCCACCACCCGGGCGAGCTCCTGGTAACTCCAGCCCCGGCTGCGCCTGATGTGGGCGAGGGGATGCACCGACGTGTCGGTCGTGCCGCCTCCGTCCAAGGGGTGACTCCTCATCATCCGCATCACCGGCGTGGCCTCAAGGCCGTGACCATACCGATGTGGTAAGCCGGTGTGATTCCTCTGTCCTGTCGGTGAGACAGCGCCTCGTAATCCGACCTCTTCCGGACCGGACGAATCCACTCCGGATCGCCCAACTCGCGGGCCCCAGGGGCACATCAGTCCCCACAAACACGACGAAACACGGGGCAGGCGCACACGGGGGCGCGCGGGACTACACCGAGACAACAGGTCCGGCCTTGATGCGGGAGAGTGGTTACCGGTTGGCTGTGGGTGATCACCGAGCGTCCGCGGTGCCCCCTGCCCCGGCCCCCGGTGGACCCGCGAAGCTGCGGACGGACGCCCGGACCCGGAGCTGGAGGTGACGTACGACGTGGAGCAGGTCCACACACCCCTTCCCCGCCCGTCCGGTGGCCGCGCCTGTCCCAGTGGCCGCGCCTGCCCCGGTGACCGTCGGGGCCGCACGACCGGCCACCGCGCCGCGGGCGGCCATCGCACCGCGGCCGGCCCCGGCGCCGCAGCACGGTGATGGCGCCCCCTCCCTTCCGCTTCTCCCTGTCCAGGGACGACTTCTCGTTCGACCCCGCGCTCGACGACGACGAGCTGGCCAGGGTGCGCGACGCCATGGCCATCGGCCGCTGGGTCGAGGCCCGCGCCCTGCTCGCCGAGACCGGTGACGACTGGGACCGGCGGGCGCACCGCCTCGTGGTCCTCGCCGAGACCGCCTCGGGCGCCGGCTGGGCGCAGGACTGGCTGCTCGCCGAGCCCGACAGCGTCGACGCCGCCGCGCTGCACGCCCTCGCGGTGGCGCTGCTGGCCTCGCGCGGCAAGGGAAAGGCGGCCTGCGCCCAGGAGGCCTGCCTGACCGCCGCCCGTCTGGCCCCCGCGGACCCCACCCCGTGGCTGGGCATGCTCATCCTCGCCCGCTGGACCGGCACCGACGACGAGCGCATGCGCGCCTTCGACCAGGTGCGCGGGCGGCACCGCGAGCACCACCACGCCCACCATCTGATGGCCGCCTGCCTGGCGGAGCGTCAGAAGGGTGACGGCGACGACCCGTTCCACGAGGTGTACGAGTTCGCCGAGTGGGCCGCGGGCGAGGCCGACGCGGGCTCCCCGCTGGCTGTGCTGCCCGTGGTCGCCCACACCGAGCGCTACCGGGTCCTCGCCGAGTCCGGACTCGAACCCCGCAACCCCGCCAACTCCGACCACTGGACGACCTGGCGGGCCCGCCAGGTCCTCAACACCGCGTTCAGCTGGTGGCTCGAATGGGACGGCCGAGACCACCCCAGGCTCAAGGTCGACCTCAACTTCCTCGCGCACGCGAAGTTCCACGAGGGCCGCATGGCGGAAGCCGCCGTGCTGTTCAACAGCGTCGGCCCGCACGCGACGCACGTCCCCTGGTCGTACCCGGGACGGGATCCGAAGAAGGCGTTCCGTGCCGCACGCGGCACCGCGCTCGGACTCGGATCCTCCGGTACGGCGTGAGCCGCGACACGCCCCACCGCCCGGGCGGCCGGACCGCAACGGTCGGCGACGCCGACCACCACCCCCACCGGAAGGACACCCCCCGTCATGCTTACCGGCCGTGAACCAGGGCCCGCCCCGAGAACACCCGCGGGGACACAGCCACAGATCAGCACCTTCAAGGGCCAGGAGCGCGCTCTGCGCGCCGACCGGATCGGCACGCCCGGCCTCCTGCTGTCGGTGCTGGCCGCCACGGCTCCGCTGATGGTCGTGGCGGGCGTCATGCCGACGACGTACGCGGTCATGGGGATCGTCGGGCAGCCGCTGCTGTTCGTCATCCTGGCCGTGATCATGGCGCTGTTCAGCGTCGGCTACGCGGAGATGAGCCGGCACGTCCACAACGCCGGTGCCTTCTACGCCTACATCGCCCGCGGCCTCGGCGGCACCGCAGGCGCCAGCGCGTCCTTCGTGGCCCTGGTCTCCTACAGCACCATGCAGGTCGGCGCGTTCGGGATCTTCGGCTACGAGGCGTCCGCCCTCCTCAAGGAGCACGCCGACGTCACCGTCTCCTGGTGGTGGCCGGCACTGGCGGGCCTGGTGCTCGTCGGCATCCTCGGCGCCCTCAAGGTCGATCTCAACGCCAAGGTCCTCGGTGTGCTCCTGCTCGCCGAGTGCCTGCTGGTGCTGATCTTCGACTTCGCCTTCATCGGCGACCCGGGCCGCGAGGGCGTCTCCTTCCAGGCGTTCAACCCGGACATGCTCAGCGGCTCCGGACTGGGCACCGCGCTGTGCTTCACCATCGCGGCGTTCGTGGGCTTCGAGATGGCCCCGGTCTACGCCGAGGAGACCAGCCGCCCCCAGCAGGTCGTCTCCCGGGTGATGTTCACCTCGATCGGCTTCGCCGCCGTCTTCTACGCCTTCAGCTCCTGGGCGATAAGCGTGGCCACCGGACCGTCCCAGGTCGTCGGCGCCGCCCAGCAGGCGGGTCCCGGACTGGTCTTCGCCCTCAGCGACACCCGCCTGGGCTCGGCCTTCTCCAACATCCTGAGCGTCTTCTTCGTGACCGGCATCTTCGCGTGCATGCTCAGCTTCCACAACGTGGTCGCCCGGTACGCCTTCGCCATGGGCCGCGAGGGACTGCTCCCGGCCGCCATGGGCCGCGCCTCCAAGTCCACCGGCGCCCCCGCGCTCGGCTCCCTGCTGCAGTCCACGGTCGCCCTGATCGTGATCGTCGCCTTCGCCGCGACCGACCGCGATCCCGTACTCCACCTGTTCACCTGGATGGGCAACGTCGGCGCGCTCGGCATCATCCTGCTGATGGCGGCCACCTCCCTGGCCGTCGTCGTCTTCTTCACCAAGCGCGGAGTGGCCCGTGCCCAGGCCTCGCGGCTGACCGCCTCGATCACGGCCGCGCTCGCGCTCACCGTGATCCTCGTCTACGCGGTCTCGGACTTCCCCAAGCTGCTGGGAGCCGACCCGAATTCGTCGCTGCGCTGGATCCTGCCAGGGATCATCCTCGTCGCCGCGGTCGTCGGAGGCGCCTACGGAGCGGTCCTGCGCAGCAAGCGGCCGCAGGCGCACGCCCGCATCGGCCTGGGCAACGAGGCGTTCCAGCTCGACCTCGCCCGCTCCAGCGCCGAGGCCGAGAAGGCGCCCAGGGCCTGAGCGCCGGGTCCACGCCCGGTCAACAGCCTGGCACCGCCTCTCCGGGGCGCCGCGGCGGCACCCCCCCGCCGCCGCGGCGCCCCGGACCATGTATCCCCGAACAGAACAGGCGACCCCATGAACTGCTGCCACACGGAAGCCGCCGACCCCTCCGGGCAGGAGCCCACCCCGCTCCCCACCGAAAGCCCCGCCCCGCACCCGCTCGACCCGCTGTCGGCCGGGGAGTTCACCGCGGCCCGCCTCGCCCTCGAGAAGGCGGGCAGGGTCGGCGAGACGACGAAGTTCCCGCTCGTGCTGCTGGACGAGCCCGACCGCCACACCGTCGCCGCCCACCGCGAGGGCGACCCGGTGGTCCGGCGGGTCCGGGTCACCCTGCTCGACTCGGCGACCGGCGCCGGCTCCGAGGCGGTTGTCGACGTCACCGCGGGGATCGTGCTCTCCTGCCGGGACCTGGACGCCGCCGAGGAGGGCCAGCCGTCGATCCTCTTCCAGGAGTACGGCATCTGCGAGGAGATCGTGAAGGCCGACGCCCGCTGGCAGCGGGCCATGGCGGAGCGCGGCATCACCGACACCGACCTGGCCATCTGCGCCCCGCTGGCGGCCGGGAACTTCGGCAACCCGGACGAGACCGGCCGCCGTATGCTGCGCTCGCTGACCTTCCTGCGCTGCGACGAGACCGACAACCCGTTCGCGCACCCCGTCGGCGGCCTCGTCGCCGACGTCGACCTCGTCGAGCGGAAGGTCATCCGGTTCATCGACACCGGCGCCGTCCCCGTGCCCGTCGAATGCGGCCGCTACGAGGCCGAGTTCAACGGGCCCGCCCGCACCGACCTGCGCCCCCTGGAGATCACCCAGCCCGAGGGCCCGTCGTTCGACCTGCGGGGCAACCTGCTCACCTGGCAGAACTGGAGCTTCCGCCTCGACTTCAACGCCCGTGAGGGCCTGGTCCTGCACCAGCTCAACCACCGCGACGGCGACCGCGACCGGCCCGTCCTGCACCGCGCCTCGCTCGCCGAGATGGCCGTGCCCTACGCCGAACCCGACCCGTCCCGCAACTGGGTCTGCTACCTCGACGTCGGCGAGTACACCCTCGGCCGCAACGCCAACGCGCTGCGCCTGGGCTGCGACTGCCTCGGCGAGATCACCTACGTGGACGCTGTCGTCCACGACGACGACGGCAACCCGGCGGTCCTGGAGAACGCGATCTGCATCCACGAGGAGGACTTCGGCCTCCTGTGGAAGCACAGCGACATGTTCAACGACTTCGTCGCGGAGAGCCGCCGCTCGCGCCGCCTCGTCGTCTCCTACATCGCCACGCTCGGCAACTACGACTACGGCTTCTACTGGTACCTCTACCAGGACGGCGCGATCGGCTTCGAGGCCAAGTCCACAGGGCTGGTGCAGACCTCGGCCGTCGAGCCGGGCGCGGGCTCGCCGTACGGGACGGAGATCGCCCCCGGTCTGCTGGCCCCGTACCACCAGCACCTGTTCTGTGTACGGCTGGACTTCGCCCTGGACGGGGGCCCCGCGAACACGGTGGAGGAACTGGATGTCGTCCCCATCCCGATGGGGGAGGACAACCCCAACGGCAACGCGTTCACCGTGCGCGCCACCCCCGTCAGCGACCCGGCGGACGCCGGCCGCGTGGCCGACCCGGGCGTCGGGCGGCGCTGGCGTGTCTCCAACCCCGACTCGCTCAACCGCATGGGGCAGCCGGTCGCGTACACCCTCAACCCCCAGCCGGGACCGGTGCTCCTGGCACAGCCGGGCTCGTCCGTGGCCAAGCGCGTGGCCTACGGCGCCAAGCACCTGTGGGTGACCCGCTACCAGCAGGACCGCCACTACCCGGACGGTGACTACCCCAACCAGCACAAGGGCGGCGGGGGCATCCCCGAGTGGATCGAGGAGGACGCCGGGCGGGGGGCGTCCCTGGAGGCCACCGAGATCACCGTCTGGCACACCTTCGGGCCCACCCACCTGCCGAGGCTGGAGGAGTGGCCGGTCATGCCGGTCGATCACAGCGGCTTCACGCTCAAGCCCACCGGGTTCTTCGACCGCAACCCCGCGCTCGACCTGCCGAGGGAGTCCGGCTCGGGGCACGGCTCGTGCCATGTGGAAGGCGCCGGCCGCGCGGGCAGCGGCGCCTGCGACGCCGACGCGAGCGGCCGGACAGAGGGGGGCGGCCAGGCCGAGGCGGTTCACGGCGGCGCCGACGAGGCGGTCCAGGAGGAGGCCCGCGGGGCGGCTCACGGGGAGTGAGCCGCCGGGTTCACTCCTCCCCGGCCAGGAGCGAGGCGAGCGCACGGTCGACACCGCTGTGGTCGCGCTCGCTCCCGGCCGGGACGGCCGCGTAGGTCCGGTCGAGGAAGCGGAACAGATCGGCGGAAGCGCCCTCCAGCACGGCGACACCCTCCGGGGCGATCAGCGCCAGGGCGGTCCTGCCCGGCTCCAGCGGCCAGATCCGTATGTCACCGAGGCCGGTGGGCGTGCCGAGACCGGCGCCGAGCAGGTCCCGGGCGAAGGCCCACTCCACCTCCCGCCCGCTGAGCGTGGCGGAGCCGGGGAAGCGGATGTGCACGGCGAAGGGGTCGGCCGACAGATAGAACAGCTCGGCGGTGATGGGAAGGGAGAGCTCTGGTGCCGTGACCACGTCGAATTCGATGGTCTGGCGTACCGCCGTCATCACGCCTGTGTCCCTTCTTTCCCCGCTGGTCCCGTCCCCTGCTGGTCCCGTCCCCGTCGGCCGGTCCTGCTGTTCCCCTTCTTCCCCCGAAGACGCGAGGAACCGGGCCGCCGTGACGGCCCGGTCCCGCGGAATCGCTGTGATGTCTGCCACGCCGACGCCTGGAGTTCGGCTCGACGTCGGGTCGATGTCGGCTCGGCGCCGACCGGGTGCCGATTCGGGCCGGCTCAGGCCGCCGTGTCGTACGTGTAGTGGGCGGTGTGGTCGAGCATGTCCTGCGGGGACACGTCGTTCCACGGCCGCATCGTGTCGTGCAGGTCCACGACATTGGGCGTTCCCCCGGTCGGCAGGTAGCCCGAGTCCGGGTGCCGCCGCTGCCAGTCGGCCCACAGCTTGTCTATGAAGCAGTGGTGGAGCCAGAAGACCGGGTCGTTGGGGGAGACACCGGTGCCCATCTGGCCGCCGATCCACACGTGCACGCGGTTGTGGAGGTTGACGCCCCGCCATCCCTCGAGGTGGTTGCGGAAGCCGTCGGAGGCGCTGTTCCAGGGGGCGGTGTCGTAGGTCGGCATGGCGAGGACGGAGTCCACCTCGGCCCGGGTGGGCAGCGGACGTCCTCCGCCGCCGAGCGAGCGGCGCAGGAACGAGCGGCCGTCGACGCGTACGTTGATGGGCCAGTTGCCGGAGGACGCGGCGAACGGCCCGGTGATCACCTGTCCGTCGAGGCTGCGCCCGGTGCCGCCGAGGAAGTCCGGCGCCCACATGGACGAGGCGGCGGTGCGGTCGTCGGTCCAGTCCCAGTAGGGGAGCGTGACGGAGGAGTCGACGGACTGGAGTGCCTCCTCGAACTGGATGAGGAACCGGCGGTGCCAGGGCAGGAACGACGGCGAACGGTGGCCGACACGGTCGCCGTTGTCGCTGTCGCTGGTGATGAACTCGTTGTGCGTGGTGACGAACGAGTCGTAGCGGCCGCTGCGCTTGAGCGCGAGGAGCGCGTTGACGAAGGCGCGCTTTTCGGTGGAGGTGAGTGTCGCCTGGTTCTTGCGGACAGCCATGGGGGTGCCTGTATGCCTTCCGTGATCGGGGATCGGTGGGGTGGTGGCGGGCGTGCCGCCGGAGGTGTTCGCCCGGACCCGGGTGCCGGCTCAGGCCATGGGGACGAGGACGGCGCCCTGGAGTTCGTCGACGGCCGCGCGGGCGAGCGCGCGCGGGGTCCGGAACGTCTCGTAGTGGTTGACGACGCTGATCCAGCTGCTGTCGGCGTTGCGCATCACGTGCAGCTCCTCGCCGTCGACGAAGACGGCGTAGCCGGGCCCCTCGTGGGCCATGTGCGGGCTGTGCCCGGTGCGGCCGGTGTGCCCGCGGCCTTCGACTGGTATGGGCATGCCCTGGATGCGGCGGCCCCGGTAGACCTCGTCGAACGCCTCGGGCCGGGTGTGGTCTCCGTGCCCCGTCGGGTGGCCGGAGCCCCCGGCCCCGGCCACGGCGGACTGGGCGGCGATGGCCGCGGGCGCGGCCATCGCGACTCCCGCGACGGCGATGGCGGCTCCTCGCAGGACGCGGCGGCGGCTGATGTCGGACATGGTGATCTCCTCTGGGATTGGGATGGTTGAAAGTGCTATTTCATGATCAATCCGATCGGGGCTCATGCTTACAGATCTCGGCGGGGCGCGTTCGGGCGGTCGATCACTATTCGGACATTGGGTGCGAGGTGTCCGGTTGTCCGGGCGGAAAAGGACCTTGCGGTACACACCTGACATGGCCGCTCAACTCAAAAAGATCCATGGTGAGTTGGCATCTTTGCCGAAGATCTTTCGTTGAGGTGGGCCCGCGGTGACCGTCCCCATCCGGAGACGATGACGCGAACGCAGCGCAGGACCCCGTTGCGGTCCACGCCTGCGTGGCCGAAGCCTGGGCGCGGGGCCCGACTCTCCGGGATCACCCACCGTCAGGTTCGCCCACGGCCTAAGCTCGGCGAGCGTGACAGGTGACAGCACACTGGCCATCCGCCAGCGGTCGCTGGGCGACCCGGACATCGGCTATCCGCTCTGGCCGCCGCTGACGCACGGCTGCCCCCGGACCAGCACGGACGACATCTCCTATCCGGTGGAGGTCGACTACGCCTACGACCGGGTGGACCTCGGCCTCTTCTCCGCCGAGCGTGGCACGTCCGCCAGCGCGGGGCTGGACCGGTGGGCGCCGCTGCTTCCACCGCTGGCCGCGCCGGGTCTGGGCGAGGGCGGCACCCCGCTGATGGAGCTCGAACCGGGGGTCTTCGTCAAGGACGAGTCGCGCAACCCCACCTGGAGCCACAAGGACCGGCTCAACCGCTGCACGGTCAGCGCCGCGGTGGGCGTCGGAGCGCCGGGCGTCGTGGTCGCCTCCTCGGGGAACCACGGCGCCTCGGCGGCGGCGTTCGCCGCCCGCGCCGGACTGCGCTGCGTGGTCTTCGCCCCCCTCGACATGCCGCCGGCCGTCGACGCGTTCCTGCGCGCCTACGAAGCGGTCGTACTGCCGGTGCCACGCGCGGCGTGTTAGCCGTTGATGCGGCAGGTCGTCGACCGCTTGGGCCTGCATCCCGTCAGCAACCTCACCACCACGCACACCGGCCATGCCTTCGGCCCGGAGGGCTACAAGACCATCGCCTACGAGATATACGCCGAGATCGGCGTCCCCGAGGCCGTGTTCGTGCCCACCGGCTACGCCGAACTCCTCTTCGGCGTCTGGAAGGGCTTCACCGAACTGCGGCGCCTGGGTCTGAGCGACCGCGCTCCCCGGATGTTCGCCTGTGAGCCCGCGGCCGCGTCGCCCCTCGTCACGGCGATGCGCCAGGGTCTTCCGGCGGCGACGCACGAGACGGTGGGGCCGACCGACGCGTACTCCATCGTCTCCACCGTCAGCGGCTACCGCGGGGTGGTCGCGGTCCGGGACAGCGGTGGGCAGGCTCTGGCCGTCAGCGACGAGCAGTTGGCGGCCGCCCAGTCCGCGCTGGGGCGGGCAGGGCTGTGGGTGGAGCTGTCGAGCGCCGCGGGGCTGGCGGGACTGCGTGACGTCGAGGCCGTTGAGGCGATCGAGGGTCCGGTGGTCTGCGTCTCGACCTCCAGCGGCTTCAAGGACCGTTCCGTCGGCTCCCGTGGAACCGACCCCGTGGGAGCCGAGTGGGAGGACGTGCGCCGCAGGCTGCGGCGGGCGGGTATTCACGGCTGAGCTGTGCGGCCCCATTGGTGCCGGGACCGTGAGGGATCCGGTGCGGGGCCAGGGCGGTCCGGCGCGGGGCCAGAGGCGGTCCGGCGCGGGGCGATGGGCGGTCCGGTGCGGGGTCAGAGGCGGTCCGGTGCGGGGCGATGGGCGGTCCGATGCGGGCCGTCGGTCGCAACTCGGCGACTGCGGGCCGTCGGCCGCAACCCGGCGAGTGCGGGCCGTCAGCCGCGGTTCCAGTGGCGGCGGCCCAGGTTGATCAGGAGAAGCTGGCGGCGAGCGGCGTTGGCGATCTGCCGCTCCACCTCGGGCTCGTCGGGCGGTGCCTCCATGAAGGCCGTTGCCGTCATGACCATGAGATTGACGTACAGGTCGGCGAGCATCCGTACATCCTCGGGAGCCCACCCATCGGACTCGGGCTGGTCGGCGAGGTCGCTGGCCAGTTCCTCCGCGAAGCGCTGGAACTCCACCGCTATGGCCTCCCGCACCCGCGCCACCCCGCCATGGCGTTCACGGGCGAGGAACCGGAAATGGGTGCGGTGCTGCCGGACGTAGCGGGCGATGACCTCCACCGTCCGGCGGATCACCTCGTCGGTCTCGGCCTGCTCGTCGCGGATGTCGCGGACCATCGCGTGAAGACTGCCGAAGGACTCCTCCACGAGTGCCACACCCAAATCGGCCATATCCCTGAAATGCCGGTAGAACGCCGCCGGAGCCACGCCCACCTCACGGGTGACCTCGCGCAGACCGAGGCTGCTCAGGCTCTGGTGCTCCAGCAGCCTCAACGCCGCGTCGAGCAGGGCCTGCCGGGTCTTCTGCTTCTGGGCCTGCCGGGCCCCAAGAGTGTGGCTCATCTCATTCGGTAAACAGTCGTTCGCCCACGAGGGCGAGAGTACAGTAGAAGTCAGTGAACAACTGTAACTACAACTGTTCACCCAGTCGATACAAAGCCTTAACGGGCCTACCGGCTCAATGACTCGACGGAGGTCGCGCACATGGCTGTTCTGCTCCTGGCCCTCATCGCGCTCGGCACCCTCCTGGGCGCCGCCGCCTACGCCACCACCCCCGTGCACATCGCCGCGGCCGTGTTCATCGGCGGCTGGCTCCTCATCTTCGGCATCCGCGAGCGCGCCGCCCGAAGCAAGCGCCACCAGGGCTCCACCGCGCCGCGAGAAGCGCACTGACGAAGGGACAGACCACGATGAACGGCATCACGCACCTGCACACCGCACGCGCCGAGCGCCCCGAGCGTGTCACCGCCTCCGAGCTGCGGATCAAGAAGGCCGACGACAAGGCCGTCGCGTCGTTCGTGCTGGGGCTGCTCGGCCTGTTCGTCTTCAACCTCGTCCTCGGCCCCCTCGCCCTGATCCTCAGCGCGACCGCCGTCTCCCAGGGCACCACCCGCCGCGGCCGCGCCCTGCTCGGCGCCGTCCTCGGCGCCGCGGACCTGATCATCCTGGCCACCCTGATCGCCTCCAACAACGGCGTGAGCTGGCACCCCGGCGTCTGACGGCCCCTGCCTCCATCGCAGGCGACCGGTTGTCACCCGCCTCGATCGGAGGCAGCCGGTATCACCTGCCTCCACCCGAGGCAGCCGGTATCAGCGGTAACCGGTGGCGTCGGCCGGCTTGCCCGGGTCCTGGACCTCCACCATGTAGCGCCAGGCGTCCGGTTGGCTCCCGTCGGCATCCGTGAACCCGTAGACCCTGGCGAGCTGCCCGCAGGACAGCGACCGCCCGTTCCACCGCGCCACCTCGGGATCGGCCGCCAGCGCCGCCACCGCCCGCCCGGTGTAGGCCGGGGTCTCCGAGATGCAGAAGTGCGGCACCCGCTCCAGGGCGTCCCGCCAGTTCTCCTCGGTGACCCCGAAGACGTCGAGCATCATCTCCGACCGCATCCACCCGGGCGTGAGCGCGACGGCCGTTGCCCCGCGTTTGCCCAGCTCATGGCCGAGCGCGAAGGCCATCCGCAGATTGGACGCCTTGGCCAGGTCGTAGAAGAACGACACGCGGTAGCGGGTGTCGTTGTACGCGGCCGTGCCGTCCGTCACCTCCACCACCAGCCCACCGGGGTTGCGCAGGAGGAGCGGCAGGGCGTGGTGGCTGGTCACGGCATGTGCCTCGACCGCGGTCCGCAGCAGCCGGAGCCCCTTGTCGAGATCCAGCTCCCACAAGGCGTCCTTCGGCTCGTAAAAGGCCTCGCCGCCCATGCTGTTGACCAGTACGTCGAGCCGCCCCCGCTCCCGCTCGATCCGCTCGACGAGCCCGCGCACCTGCTCCGGCACCAGGTGGTCGACCTCCACCGCGATCCCCGTGCCGCCGGCGGCCGTGACGAGCTCGGCGGTCTCCTCGATCACCTCCGCCCGCCCGTACTCCGAACGCCGCCCCGCGGTGCTGCGGCCCGTCCCATAGACCGTGGCCCCCGCGGCGCCCAACTCCACCGCGATCGCCCGCCCGGCGCCCCGAGTGGCCCCGGCCACGAGTGCGACCCTGCCCGCCAGCGGCTTCGACATCCCTCTGCCCTCCACGTCGGACGTGCCCGGGTACCGGACCCGATCGGGCTCCCCGGCCAGGGCGCCCTGTTCAGGCGCCCTGTTCAGGCTCCCCGGCCAGGCGCGCTGCTCAGTTCCCGGCCAGGCTATTGGACGCCCGGCCGGAGCTCGATCCGTGTGTCACCGCTTTCGCGGATGATGTAGACGGAGTCCGTTCTGGGGTTCCATTTGGTGGGCACGACGTAGTAGCGCCCATCCCTTTCCACAAGGAGCCGCAGGTCCGAGTACCGGTAGCGCAGGTGAAGGCCCTCCCCGAGGTCCTCCTCCGGGACGATCTGCGTGGGCAGGCTCAGGCTCTGCGTGCTGAGCACGACCACCCCGGGCCACCGGACGACCTCGGCCGCGGACTGCCTGGCGTCCCGGTCACCGAGCTGCCAGGCCACGAGGGTCACGGTCCAGAACAGGAAGACTCCGGCGGCGAAGATCGGCAGGGCCCGCCCGCGCAGCCCCTCGGGATGCTTGCCGTCCTTGGTGGTTCGCGCCTGACCCAGTAGGAGCCCGGCCGCCATCGTGAAAGGAGCGACCCACCCGTACCCCTGGGTCCATGGCCAAAGGAGCAGCAGGCCCAGTCCGGCGGCCACCACCCACAGATGGAAGCGCGCCGCAGTGTGGCAGGCCTCGCTGACACCACGGGTGAAGCGGTCGGGCAGCGGCAGATGGGCGGTGACACCAGGGGCGCCGATGACGACGAGGAGGACCACGGCGCCGATCACCACCTGAAACGTCAGCAGGTGCAGGCACTGCATGACGAATTCGGCGAAGCCGAAGCCGAGAGAGAAGGGGGAGAGATGAAAGTAGCTGTAGTAGCGGGTGGTGTAGATCGCTCCCAGATAGAACATCAGTGCGGCGATAAAGGACGCCTGCGCCACCAGGACCTTGACGAGCGCGGCCGGGCTGGAATTCGAACCGGAAGTGGGAGCGGAACCGGAACTGGAAGTGGAGCTGGAACTCCCACTCGTCTGTCCCTTGCATAGCGAACAGCGGTGCGTGGATTCGCTCACGTACCGTTGGAGGGCTTGGCGGTGAGGGACGGCGTGACGGTCCCCGTCGGCGGGACGGTGGGGACAACGGGATTGCGGCGCTTCTTGCCGGTGTCCCTGGGCTGGGGCGGCGGCGGTGCGATCGACTTGCCTCCACTGCGCGTCGGCAGTGGAGAGGCCGAGTGCGTACGCGACGGCGCCGAGCTGGGCGAGGCGGAAGCCGAGGCGGAGTCCGATGTCCGCGAGGGGCTGCTGTCACCCCCACCGGGGTCCTTCTTGGAGGAACCGCATGCGACAAGGGCAGCGAGGCACGAGGCAATGAGCACCCCGGCCCCAGCCATTCGCCCTGATCCGCCGCGCATTCGCCCTCCATGTGATCTCGCATGCGAAGCGTAGACGCCGCCGTCGATCGACCGCCGGAGACCGCCGGTGAGTCTCCCCGAACCCCTCATTCGGCCGAGGGTATGTCAGCTTCTGGCACCGGGTCATGGCCACCCCAGGAGCACGACTGCCATTCCAGCACCAATCCGGGAGATTCAGCTCCTCGCCGAGCACGAGCCGGCGCTCAAGAGCCGCCGCCGTACTCCCTCAGCAGCTTGTTGAGGTTCCGGATCTTGTCCACGTCCGCCCTCGGCAGGGGGTCGCTGCTGTTGAAGTGCATGACGTTGTTGCGGATCCTGCGAATCTCCTCGAGTCGACCGATGAAGACCTTGCGATCCAACCGCCACCCGAGTTGGTTCCACCGTTCAGGGTTCTCAAAAACCCGAAGATAGTCTCCCACGGTCATGTCACCGAAGGAGGTGACGCGTTCACCCGTCGGGTCGCACAGGGCGGTGACCTCGGGCAAGGCAAAAGTCTCCGCGATGATCTGCCGCAGTCTGCGGTCCATCTCACCGATCAACAGGAAGTGGCTGGCCAGGTCGCCGTACGCCTGCGCCACGTCGGCGGCGGTAACGATCCCGGCGATCGCATTGTGCTGGTCCTTGACGAGCACGAAGTCCAACTCCGCCAGCAAAGGCAGAATGTCGATCAGATCATGATCGTAGCGGACGTCGCGGGCGTCCACGATCACCTGGGACAGGGAAGCGTTTGGGTCGACATGGCGGGTACGGGCAATGGACTTCCAGGTGACGGCGCCCCGCAGGTGGTGCGGACCGGCGAGGACGGGAAGCTGGGAGAAGTCGTGGAGGGTCATCAACGTGATGACCTCCTCAAGCGTTGCTGTCGGCTTGACACTGGTCACTCCACCCAGGGCGGAGGGCAGTGTGCCCACCGTCAATCCCGTTTCGTGGGACTCCCCCTCGTTGGCCGTAGGGGCGGTGAACGCTTGTGCGCCGGCGACGAGTTCTTCCCCGGAGAACCCGTCCGGCGCCTTGACCAGCTCGATGGTGGAGTCCAACGGGACCTTGTCGAATCCCGGCGCAGTGACGAGGCTGTGGTTGGCGAGTTCGGCTTCGATCTGATCGTTGACGGGACCGCGCCCCGTGGCGCCCCACCAGCCCAGCAGCTCCTGTACCGAGAGGGACTGGGGCTCCCCCTTCTCGGCCTGTTCACGGACCGTCTTCAGCCGAGCGTGCCGTGCACTGGGCGCCAGCGACGTCTGCCGCTCCTCCACCGTGTCAGTGCCAGCCTCCTCGGCGGCCTGGTCCAGCAATTGCTGGCGCAGTGCGGCGAGAGGCCGGCCGTCGTTGACCGTCCACGCGTTCCAGCCGTCGAACGACCCCGATCCGACGGCGGCGGCAGCGGCCGCAGATGGCGAACGGAATTCATCCCCGTCGTCCAGACGAATCCATCCCTTTGAAGTCACGGTGGCGTGATGAGTCTCGCCGACGAGACGCCGTACGAACTTCAGCTGCTCACCTTCCTTGAGCAATCCGCCGCTCAACAGGTCGGCGACTCCGACCCGCCTCCCGTCCAGGAGGTAACGCGCCCGGGAAGGCCCTTCGTACGGCCTGGCTGCCGAGTCGGTCATGACACCTTTGCTTTCGTTCCATGGCTGAAGGCCGGAATCCGGCATTCAGGCGAGCGCACTTTCTGTGGTGCCCGCTTGTGTGCAGAAGCGCGGAGCCGATCGAAGCAGCTGCGCCCGGCAGTAAGTTGCGGTTTGTGCCGGTTCGAGTGCTCGTCTCCGATGGTGGAGGCATGCCGCTGCGGCCCCTTGGGGGATATGACGCTCCTCGATGTGGATGCTGACCATCCTGCCGATCGGCGGGCGGCCCGCGCAGGGGTTCACACGCACCGGTGAAAGGTGGGCGGTGTTGATTCCGCGGACACCTCATCACGATGCCCTCAGCATGATTCCAACCCGCAGCGGGGGCGCTGTCCTTCCTGGAACTGGCTGCTGCCGGGGACGACGAAAGGTCCTGCTGACCTACTGCGAAGCTCGACAAGATCACTACGTCGTGATTGCGTGATCACTGCCATCTGGCTGCACATACGCGAAGATCTCGTCCTCAGCGAAAGCGCTGATGGCGGGGTCTTTGGGCACTTCCTGCGAAGTGCCCCCGGCAGGATTCGAACCTGCGCACACGGCTCCGGAGGGGGCTTGACTACCAAGAATCGAGGCAGGTCACTGCCTTGCAGACGGCTGTTAGATAGGGATCGGTCCACACATAGTCCACAGCTCGTAGCATGCGCATGAGCATTGCTCTGGTCCCGGCGGGGGCGTTGCCGGGCGAGTCATCAAGGCTGTGGGGAGGGACTACGTGAGAACCGTCGGATCACTGCGTGGTTGTGCGGAGAGGCACCTTCAGACCTACACAGATCCTCGGGGCCCCAGAGCCTTTCGTACGTATGACTGGCAGGGCGACCCGGAACGATTGAGCCCACTGGACTGTCTGGCGCCGGCCCTGCTGAGTGTTCGCATTGGCTACAAGCAGGTAGTTCCGTTGTTTCGCCCTGACGGCCCAGGGGCTGAAGTCCTACAGGCAATGGAAGCGGTGCTTGCCGACGGGGCCTGTGCGACAGCGGACTTCTTGGACGTGACGCTGGATCCGTCCATGGGACCCTGGTCCCTGGTCGATCGAGCATTGGTCGCTACAGGTGAAGCCGACGGTACGGGCCTGCCGGACTTCAAGGCCGTTGCCATTACGAAGATCCTCCACCGCAAGCGGCCTAACCTAGTGCCGATTTTCGACAGCAGCATCTACCAGTTCTACCTCGGGGAAAAGCCAGTTCCCGGGGCCTATAAGGACACCCCTCGCCGCTTGTGGCCGCTCTTGCAAGCAGACCTACGCCGTCACCGGGATTGGATCCAAGACCTTATTGTCCGCATCCGCATGCCTGACGAGAGGCCTCTCAGCCTTCTTCGAGCGGCAGACATCATTATTTGGGAGCACACGGCCAGCGGATGCGACACGTGAGGCCACGCTCACTGACCTCCGGCGAACCCTGCGGCGACGGAGCCATCCCGTCCCCCACGTCTCACGCGACAGTTGGGGGCATCGGCGGCGTCCTCAACGGCCGGCGAAATCGGGGGCCCATGTGAGCCGAGGGCACCAGCCGGATCGGACCGTTATCCTCGCCGCTCAAGATGGTGGTCGTTGCCTTCGCCGAGCAAGGCCTCGAGGCCACTGCGCGCCAAAGGCAACGTGTGTCCGGAGGGCATCGAGTGATTGCGTAGTCAAGGGCCAACAGCTAGTCCAGCAACCAGCGAGCCGATCGTGGGAGCTTGCCAGGGATGACACTCATGGCAGTCCGCGTCAAACATCAGCTGGTTATGCAGCCTCCCCAGTTCATCTTTTCCTTTAGGAGGCTCCCGCTGCATCGGCTGCGTAGACTTCGGCCTGTTCGAGTACAAGGTCGATAGCCTTTTCTTCGAGATCGGGCGGATAATCGTACTTAGCGAGTAGGCGGCGTACTTTGGCACGCATAGAGGCTCGGACGGACTCTTTAAGGTTCCAATCAATGGTGGCGCTCTGACGGATCGATTCGACCAGCTCGTGGGCCAGCTTCTTCAGGACATTGTCGCCCATCTGGAGAACGGCCGCGTCGTTCTGCACGATGGCGTCGTAGAAGGCGGCCTCCGCCACCGTGAGCCCGAGTTGATCGTGTCGCTTCGTCTGGTCCCGCATCTCTTTCGCCAGCTTGACCAGCTCGGCGATGATCTCAGCCGTCGTCAGCGAACGGTTGGTGTACTTATTGATCGCTGCTTCGAGCAGCTCAGAGAATTTCCGTGCCTGCACTACGTTGGAGCGCTGAATGCTCTTGATCTGGTCGGCTAGCAAACGGCGCAGCAACCCCATCTGAAGATTAGGCTTGTCTTTGTCGACTAGCGAGTCAAGGAACTCATCGGAGAGGATGGACAACTCGGGCGTCTCGATGCCGGCGAGCTTGTAGATGTCGACCACCTCATCGGCGGCTACCGCTTCGTTAACCAGTTGCCCGATGGCGGTGTCGATCTCAATGCCACCGGCTCCCCCGCGCCCGGAGTCCGGGTTTTGGATTTTCAGGATGGCGGCACGGACATCAGCGAAGAGTCGCACGTCATTGCGAATGGCTGTAGCTTCATCTCGTGAGCCAGCAAGGGCATAAGCCTTAGCGAGCGCCAGTACCTGGTCAAGGAAGCGCTTGGTGCGGTCCGGGTCTGCCATGACGAAGTCGAGCACACGAGCGTGCTCAGCTAGCCGCTGTGCTGCCGAAAGGTCCGGGAGGGAATTGAATCGGCAGCCGTGAAGCAGCCCGCAGATGATGTCGTGCTTCTCCATCATCACGGCGACGATCTCGTCGATCGGCACGCCGGCCTGGTCACGGTCGCTCGGGGAGTACTCGACGAGTGCCTTCTGTAGGTTCGAGAAGACACCGATGTAATCGACGATAAGGCCACCAGGCTTGTCGCGAAAGGTGCGGTTGACGCGGGCGATCGCCTGCATAAGGCTAGCTCCCTGCATCGTCTTGTCGACATACATGGTGTGCATTGACGGCGAGTCGAAACCAGTCAGCCACATGTCGCGTACGATGACTATTTCGAGCGGGTCCTCTGGGTTTTTGGCTCGCGCCTTCAAGGCCTTGCGCACGTCTTTCGAGTGGATATGAGGCTGGTACTCTTCCGGGTCGGCAGCTGATCCCGTCATCACGACCTTGATCTTGCCCTGAGCTGGATCGTCACTGTGCCAGGCGTTCCGCAGTGTCACGATCTTCTCGTAGAGCCGCACCGCGATACGGCGCGACATTGTGACGATCATGGCCTTGCCGATCATTGCTTCGCGGCGCTTCTCCCAGTGACGAACGATGTCTGCCGCCACGAGGTCAAGGCGCTCTTCGCTGCCAACGATTGCCTCTAGGCGCGCCCAGCGAGACATCGCCTTCTCGCCTTCCTCCTGCTCGACCTTCTCCGTTATCTCCGCGGCCAACTCGTCGAGCGCCTGGTAGTCGTCGTCTGACAGGCCGACCCTGACCAGGCGTGACTCGTAGAAGATTTTGACGGTGGCGCCGTCCTCAACTGCACGGGTTAGGTCGTAGACGTCGATGCAGGCCCCGAATACCGAGCGAGTGGATTTGTCTCCGGACTCGATGGGGGTGCCTGTGAAACCGAGGAACGTGGCACCGGGCAGCGCGTCCCGCATGTGCTTAGCGAGTCCCGACTTGAGTCGGCCCTCTTCGTCAAGGGTCTCTGTGAAGCCGTACTGCGAGCGATGGGCCTCATCGGCAACCACGACGACGTTGCGTCGGTCGGTGAGGATGGGGTTTACGTCAAGCCCTTCTTCAGGGCGAAACTTCTGCAGAGTTGTAAAGATGATGCCGCCAGATACCCGGCGCAGCAGAGTACGCAGATCGCTGATCGAGTCGGCTTGAACGGGCTTCTCAGGCAGGATTTCGGCGGGTGCAAAGACCTCGGCGAAGAGTTGATCATCTAGGTCGTTGCGGTCGGTTAGGAAGACCAGCGTCGGGTTGTTCATTCGAGCATCCCGCATGGTCTTGGCCGCGTAGAACAGCATCTCAATGGACTTCCCGCTGCCCTGGGTGTGCCAGACGACACCACCACGACGGTCACCATTGGGGCTGGACGCTTGGACGGTTGACTCGACCGCGGCGTTGACGGCCCAGTACTGGTGATACTTCGCCACCCTTTTGACAAGACCGACCGGCTCATCGCTGAAGACAATGAAGTTCTTCAAGATGTCCAGGAAACGGGTTGGGTCAAAGACACCCTTGAGTAGCACCTCAAGGGCGGGCCTGCCGTTGACGACGTCGCGGCCATCAATAGTTTTCCAAGGAGCATAGTGCTCGAAGCCACCAGAGAACGAGCTCATGGCCGCGCTCGTACCGTCTGAGATGACCACGATGGCATTCGATGTGAAGGCGGACGGGATGTCCGTGCGGTAGGTCTGTATCTGGTTCCACGCGTTCTTAAGAGTAGCGTGCTCGTCCGCCGGACTCTTAAGCTCCAGCAGAGCAACGGGGATACCATTGATGAAAACCAGTACATCTGGCCGGCGATGCTTGTTTTCAACAATCGTGAACTGGTTTACCGCTAGCCAATCATTGCTGTCAGGGTTGTCAAAGTCGATGAGTTTGACTTGGGTGGTCCGGAGAATCCCCTGGGCGTCACGATACTCAACCGGCACGCCATGAACGAGGAGTTGATGGACGCGGAAGTTCTCGGCGAGTGCATTCTGCGACTCGGCGCGCTCCAGCCGCTTAATAGCATCATCGACCAAGTCGGTATGTGCGGGGTTCAGACGGCGGCCGGCATCCCTTAGTCGTTCGTACAGGTAAACCTGATGAAAGGAGGCCCGCTCCGGCCGGGGACCGTCGGCCGACAGGTTCGGGCCGAACTCCGTCGAGTAACCAAGCTCGCGCAAATAGTCGAGAGCAGCTTCCTCTACGACAGATTCGTTGAAGGTACCTGTCACCTCACGACCTCCAGGAGCTTGAGTGTTGCCTTCGGTACCCGGACGCGACCTGCCAAGATATCCGGCAGTAGCCCATCGCGGAGCGCCTTGAGTTTCTCGATCTCTGCAACGAGCGTGTCGGCACGTGCTAGAAGAGGCTGTGCAAATGCCGAAAACTCGTCGCGCGCACCGTCAGGCACAAGCGGCGCCGAGTAAGCAGGAATAGCGTCGCTTGACAGGTGTAGAACAGTCGTGCCCGAAGTTCGACTGCGACAGTGTTGCCGGAACGACTCGTCGCTCAAAATTCCCAGCAGGTATTCCCGCGATATGGTGGGTTTGGGGCGAACGATGACCAGGTCTAGGGAAGCGACCAGGACCTCGGCCGAGGCATCTGCAGGAACCCGGACGGCGCGGCCAACAACCTCTGCGCCTTGTGTTAGATCGGTTTGTGCCACGACGATCTCACCCGGCGCGATGACTTGCTGAGGCTTGTAAGGGCCGACGTACGGCTTCAGGCCGTTGGCCTTGTAACCACCATTGCGATGGAAGGATTTGAGAGTCACAAGCGACGTGTGCGACTCCTGCAAGTCCACACTTTTGTAGGACACGCCCTTTGTCGTGGAAACCAAGTCCTCAAGAGGCACTCTCGTGACAGGTGACGATGCGATAAGATCTTCGAATGAGGCGGAAATCAAGTCCTCGATCAGATCTCGAGCGCGAGTAGCCGACTCGATCTTTTCGTCGAGCGCCGACAAAGTCGCAGCGATTCCCCGTTGTTCGTCAAGTGGAGGCTTTGGGAAGAGTTGTGCAGCGAACGTCTCACGGCTCAGTGATGGATTGGATGTTCCGTCCTTGAGGTGATTAAGGCCTACGTACTTAATCAGGTAGTACGCGAACTTGAGATCGACCTCGTTTGAGATCACGTTCAGGGCGTAGGCGGTATCAATGACCCAAAAGTCCTCATCGACCCACTCGACGCCAAGTGGACCTTGGCCCTTGCGCCCGAGTACAACTCCGGGGCCCTTGAAGAGAGCCGTGTCATGACTACCTGTTTGACCATTCGTACCGAAGACCGGCACAGGCCCGGGCCGGCGGGCCGACTTAACCAAGGCCTTACCATAGCGCAGCTCAAAAAGCGTGCTAGCGCGGGCCAATGGCCATGGCAGTTGGTTAGCCTCCCCGAGCCCTCGGGCAAGGGTAGCTCCCAGGGGAAGCGTAGTGGAACTAACCGACACGGAGGCCTCCGAGACGCTCTCGTACGATCTGCTCGAGTTCGCGCCCGCGGTCGAACTCGGCGAAGAGCGCTGACTTCAGTCGATCGATCCGCTCTTGTATTGGCTCGTCGTCAAGTGCTGCCGCCTCCGTCCCAACGTACCGCCCAGGCGTCAGAACGTAGTCGTGCGCGGCAATTTCTTCGAGCGTCGCCGACCTGCAGAATCCAGGTACATCTGCATAGTCACCATCGGTGTTGCGCCATGAGTGATAGGCACCTGCGATGCTGGCGATTTCTTCGTCGTTTAGCGCGCGCAGCCGCCGGGTCTCCAACGCACCAAACTTCCGTCCGTCGATGAACAGCACTTCGCCGAGTCGACGGCGATGGCCGTTCCCGTGCCGATCCTTGGCAATGAACCAGAGCGTCACCGGAATTTGCACATTGAAGAACAGCTTGTCCGGCATAGCGACGATGCAGTCGACTAGTTCGGCCTCGAGGAGTTTACGCCGGATATCTCCCTCGGCTCCCTTCGCGGCGAGGGAACCGTTAGCGAGGACAAAGCCCGCAGTACCCTTCGGTGACAGATGATGGATGAAGTGTTGCACCCATGCGAAGTTCGCGTTGCCTTCTGGCGGAGTGCCGTACTTCCAGCGCGGATCATCTTGTAGCTTGGCGTCCCACCAATTAGAGACATTGAAGGGTGGGTTGGCGAGGATGAAGTCGGCGCGTAGGTCCGGGTGCAGATCTTGACTGAAGGAGTCAGCTGAACGGTCGCCAAGATCAGCCTCGATGCCCCGGAGGGCAAGGTTCATCTTGGCGAGCTTCCAGGTTGTTTCGGTGAACTCCTGGCCGTAGACGGAGATGTCCGTCCGCTTACCGCCGTGAGCCTTTACGAATTCGGCAGATTGCACAAACATTCCGCCAGAGCCACACGTCGGGTCGTACACGCGACCATGGTATGGCTCCAACATTTCGACGAGGGTTTTGACCACGGATCGGGGCGTGTAGAACGCCCCTGCGTCCTTGCCTGTCTCCTTACCAGCGAACTGACCGAGGAAGTACTCGTAAACACGGCCGAGTACGTCGTCGCTGCCGTGATCATCGCTCTCGGTGAAGCCGATCGAGCCGATCAGGTCGACGAGTTGTCCGAGGCGTCCCTTGTCGAGCCCCTCGCGTCCGTAGTTACGCGGTAGCACACCCCTGATGGCCGGGTTCGACGACTCGATCTTATCCATAGAGCTGTCGATGACTTGGCCGATCTTCGGCAGCTTGGCCTGGGCCTGAATCGACTCCCAGCGGGCATCGGCCGGCACCCAGAAGACATTCTGGCTGGCGTACTCGTCACGATCCTCGAGGAATGAGGCGTGTCTTGCCTCAGGGATACCATCTGCCCGTAGCTCGGCCGCAAGCTCTGTGCGGCGAGCCTCGAAACGGTCGGAGATGTACTTCAGGAACACGAGGCCGAGGACGACGTGCTTGTACTCGGACGGCTCCTGGTTGCCACGGAGGGCGTCGGCCGCGTCCCACAGTCGCTGCTCAAGCGATTTGTTGGGTGTTTTTCTGGCCTGACGTGCCACTGAATGTCTCCATTTGTCCGAACTGGCCCTGGCTTGACGGGCCGGATTATGACACGTGTCTTCATCGGCCGCTCGTCTGACTCTAGCGAGGATGACTGACACCTGTTGGCAAGTCCGTGAGCCTTCCTTTCCTCGGCCAGCTCCGTGTGGATGCTGGCACCCTGGGCGGTTCAGAGAGGCCCCTGCCACTCGGCGCGCGGGGCGCGAACGGTAGGTCGGTGGAGCGGCTTTGGGCTGGAGCTGCTTTGGCGCGAGTGATCATGGCCCCGTAAGCTTTCGGCGCGTCGGGCAGTCTGTGGACCTGCCCGGTAAAGCACGACGTTGGGGCCATGATCTGCGAGGCTCGCGCCAAAGTGGCTGCCTAAAGCCGTGGAGGCGACCGCCCCAGCCACGACGTGCCCCTTCTCTGGCGTCAGGCGGCTGTTTGCTGTGCGCGCGGCGCGGGCGCCGGCCGGGCTGGAGCGGGGCGTAGACAGGAGCGCAGGCCCGGCCGGGGGCCGGGCCGTGCGCGGGGAGCGGAGCGAGCCGCCTTGAAACCAGTAGAGAAAGTTGTAACTCAGTCTGCGGTGGGGGGAGTGAAGTCGTATGCGCAGGCTGGGAGTTCCGCACCCTGGCGGTGGAGCAACGGCAGGAAGACGACTGGTCGGATCGTCCATGTGATGCGGCTGCTGGCGTGGGTAACGGAGACCGTGCAGGGTTCCATGCGTAAGAGGGCTCGCCGCGTGTCGATGCGGCCGTCGTAGAGCCAGGCCCAGGCCTCGTCGGAGGCGTCCGGATCGAGTGCTGGTGAGATGGTGCGCAGGGCGACCGCTACCCATCTGTCAGCCTGTGGCGCCGAGTAGGCGTCGAATGATGCCCGGAGTGCCGGCCGACCTGCCTCGTCGTTGACGTTCTGGGTCCAGCACTCGCACCAGAAGCCCCGCTGGGGCTTGTCCATCAGCACGGGAGTCCTCCCGGCTGGTTGTCCGTGAAGAGTTCGGCGGTGACGGTGTAGCCGCTGTGGCTGCCGTGGACGATGACCCGGTGTGCGATGACGCTGACCATGCCCAAGCCGCGGCCGTGTACCGCGTCCATGCTCGGTTGCTCGACCTTCGGGGCCGTGCCCGTTCCTCCCTCATCGGTGACCGACAGGGCGACCACCTTGGGGGAGACCGCGAGGGCCAGGTGGAAGCTGCCTACCCCGCCACTCGTCGTGTGGAGGATCGCGTTCGCGCTCAGCTCGCTCACGATCAGTTCGGCATCGTCGGCCAGGGGAGATCCGCGCAGGATGTCCCGTGTCCAGCGGCGGGCCCGGCTGACCTCTTCCGGAAAACCTGGGCAAGTGAGTCCCCAGACCCGGGCGGTGCTCGTATACTCGTGCATACAAGTTTCTTCGTGCTGGTAGGCCGCCATGTGCAGCGGGTTCGGGCTAGACGAGTTTCACGCCGTCGTGGGCGCGGATGGCCGGCGGGGAGACCGCGTCCAATGCGTCCAGGACGCGGATCGCGTACGCCTCGTCGGCGAGTTCGATGACCTCTTCGCGGGTGGCCCAGCGCAGTGCGCGGGTCTCGTCCCCGGTGGTGGGCGTGCCGTCGGCGGCCTCACAGCGGAAGACCATGGAGACGATCAAGCCCTTCATGTTCTTGTAGATGCCGGTCAGGGTCGCGGGAAGCGCGATCTTGATGCCGGTTTCTTCGAGAACTTCGCGCTGGAGGGCCTCGGGGATGGTTTCCTCGCGTTCGAGGACTCCGCCCGGGGGTTCCCAGTGGCCGTTGTCGCGGCGCTTGATCAAGAGGGCGCGGTCCTGCTCGTCGACGATGACTCCGGCGACGCTCACGGAGTGCGGACGGTCGGTGCTCACGTTCCTCTGCTCTCTCGGCTGGCTAGGCTCTCCACCGTAGCAATAAAGCTCGCCCACTCGTCTAGATACCTAAAGGAGTACACGTGCCCTCTCTTTCCTCCGGCCTCCTCGGCGATCTCGACCCCACGAGCGATCGTGCGGTCTTCCGGCAGATCGCCGACCAGCTGCGCGAGGCCATCGACCGTGGGCGATTCAAGGAGGGCGAAAAGCTGCCCTCCGAGGCCGAACTAGTCGAGCATTACGGGGTTTCCCGTATGACGGTTCGAAACTCCTTCTCTGTCCTCCAGGGTGAGGGCCTGGTGCACGCCGAGCACGGCAAGGGCGTCTTCGTGCGACCACGACCGCCTGTACGGCGGCTCGCCTCCGACCGGTTCGCACGGCGCCATCGCGAGCAGGGGAAGTCCGCGTTCATCGTGGAGGCCGACGCCGCCGGCAGTCACCCGCAGGTGGACAGCTTGGAGGTCAAGGAGGAGAAGGCCAGCCAGGACGTCTCCACCCGGCTCGGGTCCGTGCGACGGGTGCTGGCCCGGCGTCGCCGGTATCTGCTGGACGGGCGGCCGGTGGAGTTCGCTACCTCGTACCTGCCGCTCGACATCGCGCGCGGTACTTCGATCGCCGAGCCGAACCCCGGGCCGGGCGGCATCTACGCCCGCCTTGAGGAGCTGGGGCACCGCCTCGACCACTTCGAGGAAGAGATCCGCGCCCGGATGCCCTCGCCCGACGAGGTGCGCACGCTGCGGCTGGCCTCCGGCGTGCCAGTCATCCACCTGATCCGTACCGCGTTCGACCAGGAAGGGCGGGCCGTGGAGGTCTGCGACACGGTCATGGCGGCCGACGCGTACGTCCTGTCTTACCAGCTGCCAGCGACGTGAGCGCCCGGGAAGGAGCGGGATCGGCGCTATGCGGTGATCGCTGCGGTGTCCTCAGTGGAGGGCGGCTCGAACATCGAGCTGATGTCGTTCCACATGAAGTCCTCGCGCCATTCCGATGTGCCAGTCGCCCAACCGAGCAGCGCTCGAAGCACCTTCTCCTGCGAGACGGTCTGAGTCTGGTAGTGCTTCGTAGCAACGCCGTCCCGGTGCTCAAGCTGGTACGTGTTGTTCTCGCGCAACAGGACCTGGATGTACCAGTCGCCAACGACGTCCGCGTCCTGTCGTTCAACGACCATGTGCTCGTTGCCGCGCCCCAGGTTCGCGAGCATGCGGCCTATCGCCGGCTTCGAGGGGCGTTTCACCCTGTGCCCGCGGGTGTTCGTCGCAATCAGCATGCTCGGATCCTGCTTCATGGCTCTGACAGCGAGGACTTGAAGCAGTGGTGCATGACTCCTGCTCCAACTCCAACTCGTACATCTCAACAGGCGTACTCGTATAGACGAGTGGGCAAGTTGTGTGGCAAGGTGGTTGCCATTCCCGGAAGATCGGGTTCGAACGCCGCATCTTGTATAGACGAGTAGATGGGAAGAAGCTTTGCGCACCATCCGTGTAGAGACCTCGGCCGCAACGATCCTGCTGACCGAGGCCCCCGAGCCCAAGGTCCGCGACCGGCAGACCGGCGAGATCGCCAAGGACGCCACCAGCGGAGAGGCACTGATGACGATCGGCGTCGTCTACCTGGAAGACGGCGAATCGTCGCTGATCAAGGTCACCGTTCCGGAGAGCGGAGTGTCCGAGGGGCTGACGCTCGGGGCTCCGGTCTCGCTTCCGGGTCTGGTGGCCCGGCCGTGGGAGAGCGTCTTCAACGGGCAACAGCGGCACGGCATCGCCTTCCGGGCCGCCGCCGTGACTCCGGCCGCGTTCCCGGCCGCCACCGGGGCCGCTGCCTGATGACCGATCTGACGACACTCCTGGAGGTGGGTGGTCCTGTCGCCGCACTCGGCGGCGGGGCCGCCTACGCCCGGGCCAAGCATCCCGGGGTGTACTGGTCCACGGTCGGCCTGCCGATATCCACGGCCCGGCTCCTCAGCTCATACGGCTCGGTCATGGAGGCCTGCGGCCTGACCGTGGCTCCGTCCCGGCTGCGGATGCTGGCGGTCAAGGCCACCACTCGCCGAGAAGTTCGTCCCGTACCGCCGCGTCGGGGCGTCATCCGGCCCACCTCGACCGGGCTGCGGCTTCGGCTGCGGCTCGCTCCGGGGCAGGAACCGGCCGATGTCGCCGCCTCGGCGGAACGGCTGCGGCATGCCTGGGGCGTTCACGCCGTGTACGTGACCACGGTCAAGCCGGGTGTGGTTGAGCTGAGGCTGGTCGGCTTCAATGTGCTGCGGCAGGTGCGGATGCCGCGCAAGGTGGATGCCGGGTTCCTTCAGGTGCCGGTGGCGCTGCGGGAGGATGCCATGCCCTTCGTACGCGACTACCGGACCGTGCCTCACCAACTCACCCTCGGCGCCACGCTGTCGGGCAAGTCCATGTATCTGCGGCACCTGATCGCCGGACTCGCCCCTCAGCCGGTCGCCCTGGTCGGGATCGACTGCAAGCGCGGAGTGGAGCTGGCGCCGTTCGCGGCCCGCCTCTCCGCGCTGGCGACCGAACCGGAACAGGCAGCCGAGCTGCTGCCCGTGCTCGTGAAGGAAATGGAGGACCGCTACGACCTGATCAAGGCCCGGCAGGGCATCGCCCCGAGTACCCCGGCCGAAGAGCTCACCTCCGACATCTGGGGACTGCCCGAGTCCGCGCGCCCCGTCCCCTGGTGCTGTTCGTGGATGAGGTCGCTGAACTGTTCCTCGTCGCCACCAGGAAGGACGAGGAACGGCGCGACGAGATGGTTACCCAGCTCATCCGGCTCGCCCAACTCGGCCGCGCGGCAGGCATCTACCTGGAGGTCTGCGGGCAGCGCTTCGGGGCCGAGCTGGGCAAGGGTGCCACCATGCTGCGGGCCCAGCTGACCGGCCGTGTCTGCCACCGAGTGAACGACGAAGCCTCCGCGAAGATGGCGCTCGGCGACATCGCACCCGAAGCGGTCATGGCCGCATGTGCCATCGCCCCCGAACGTCCCGGCCTCGCCGTGGCAGGTGACACCTCGGGCGGCTGGTCGCGCATCCGGACGCCGTATCTGTCACTCGGTGGCGCCGCCGAGACCTGCCGCGAGTACGCGTACCTGGTGCCGGACGTGCCCGTGCTCAAGCCCTTCCAGCCCGAGGCGCCGGTACGGCCGGTTGAATCCCCGGCCCCGGTCATCGAACCTCGCCCGGCAACCGGCTGACCTCCTCACCAACCCCGGTCGGCGTGACCGTCTCACGCCAAGTCCCTACCCCTCGCATGCCTGAATCCGGAAGGAGCCGCATCATGCGCGCCCAACTGGCCCGCGTGGACGCGGTGCTCATCCAAGCCGTCATCGCTGCGGCACTGTCCTTCGCCCACCTGCACGACATCGCCTCAGCGGCCGGGCAGGACGGATGGAAAGCCTGGGCCTACCCGATCAGCGTCGACCTGCTGCTCGTCGCCGCCTGGCGCCGACTGCGGTCCGGGGAAGCCAAAGCGGCCGGGTGGTGCTGGTTCGTCATCGCGCTCACCGCCTCCCTCGGAGCCAACGTCGCAACCGCCGGCCTCCTCGACATGAATCACGTACCGGCCTGGCTGCGCATCCTCGTCGCGGGCTGGCCCGCGGTCGCCTTCCTCGGCGGCACGCTCCTCGCGCACTCCGCGCCGACAACCCTCGACCAGGCCGCCGACCCCGACAACGACAACGAAGTCCACGACCGCGCGGAGGCACCAGAACGCCATCCCGAGCCGCCTGCACACCCGGCCGCCGAACAAGCCCCGCCCCACCCGGCCGACGAGCAGGAGCCGCCCGAGCGTCCCACCTTGCCCGTACCGGCCGCCCTGGTCGCCCACGCCCGCAAGGTCGCCGCCGAACACCACACCCGCACCGGAACACCCATCGACACCCCGACCCTCCGCACCCGTCTCGGAGTGCCCGAACCCATGGCCGAAGCCATCGCCACCCACCTCTGAAGGAGACCTGCGTGACCGCCAACCGCCGCTTCCGCAACGTCGTCCGCATCGGCCCCGTCCGGGTCGGCACGTACTACGACGGCCGGGGCCAGGAGAAGCACACCGCCGCCTGCACCGCCCCGCGCTGCGGTTTCTCCACCGACTACGACGGCCGTGCTGCTGCCGAGCTGGCCGCCCGCACCCACCGCTGCCCCGTTCGCTGAAAGGACCCGCGCTCGTGACCGTCAGCCTGCCGCTTGTCGTCGTCCTCGGCTTCTTCGCCTGGGGAGCAGTCAGGTTCCTCGGCGTCCGCGTCTGGATCGTCGTCCTGATCGCCCTCTTCGGCTTCTGGCTCTCCCGCACCTTCCTCGCACCCGGCATCGAGTCCGGCACGCGCTCCGGCGTGACCGTCATAAACGGCTCACACCTAGACGAGTAGATAAGGAGCCCTGACCGTGTTCCTCCCGAAGTACCCCGACAGCCCGACCCCGCCGCCCGCGCACACCCACACCCCGACCGAGACGGCACCCGTACGGCGCTCGCTCCCGTCGGTCGCCAACGATCAGAAAACCGTCGTGGCCCTGGTCGTCGGCGGGGTAGTCCTCACCGCGCTCCTGGCCGCCGTAGCCGTCACGGCCATCTCCGTAGCCATCGCCGCCGTCGTACTGCGCTCCATGCTCCGCGACCACCACCGCCGCTGAACCGCGCTGGCCTCCGGGGCGGCGGCACACGACCAAGCATCTCGCCGTCCCGGGGCCTGCTCCTCCCGACCGAGCCAGCCAGAAGGGGAATCGCCATCTTCACCAGCACCACTCCGGCCCCACTCCCGGAACTCGCGAACCTGGCCGCACAGGGCACGCTGCCGGGTATCCTCCGCCAACTCTCCGGACTCGGCGGCTGCACCAACCCGATCCGCCTCGACGGCCACCGCACCGAGTACGACGTCGACACCACGACCGGCGAGATCGGCAACGTCCTGCATCGCCTCGACTCGTCCAGCCTCCCGGTCGGACAGCTCCTCGTCCGCTGCAACAACCGCCGCACGACCCGCTGCGCGGCCTGCGCGGAGGTCTACCGCCGCGACACCTTCCACCTGATCACCTCCGGCCTGCGCGGCGGCAAGGGCATCCCCGAGCACGTCGCCGCCCACCCGCGCGTGTTCGCCACCTTCACCGCACCGAGCTTCGGCCCGGTCCACAACCGCCCCTCCAGCGGGCGCCCGTGCCGCTGCGGCACCCGCCACGAACAGGACGACGACGTACTCGGCTCCCCACTCGACCCGGACACCTACGACTACGAAGCAGCCGTCCTTTGGAACGCCCATGCCGGTCCGCTCTGGCGGCGCTTCTCCACCTACGTCCGCCGAGAGGTCGCCAAGCGCGCCGGCCTGTCCCAGCGGCGCTTCCGCGAGCACGCCCGCGTGTCCTTCGCCAAGGTCGCCGAGTACCAGAAGCGCGGGGCCGTCCACTTCCACGCCGTCATCCGCATCGACGGTCCCAGCGGCGGCGACACCCCACCTCCTACCTGGGCAACCGCCGAACTGCTCACGGACGCCATCCGTGCTGCCGCCGCCAAGGTCCGCGTGGACGGGCCGGTCATCGACGGCCGCACTCATACCTTCACCTTCGGCCGCCAGCTCGACGTACGCACCATCCGCTCAGCCGCCTTCGACGACGGCCAGGAGCTCACCGAACGGGCCGTCGCCGCCTACATCGCCAAGTACGCCACCAAGGGTGCGGAGACCGCGACGGGAGCTCTGGACCGGCCGCTCAAGTTCGCCGCCGAACTCGCCCAGCTCGACATCAGCGACCACGCCCGCCGCATGATCCGAACCGCATGGTTCCTCGGCGCACGCAAGGACCTCGAACACCTCCGCCTGCGCGCCTGGGCCCACATGCTCGGCTTCCGCGGCCACTTCTCCACCAAGTCCCGCCGCTACTCCACCACCCTCGGCGCCCTCCGCGACGCCCGCGCCGAATGGCGCCGCGCACAAGCGCCCACGGCCGCTCCCCAGGACGGCGAAACCACGCTCGTCCTCGCCCACTGGGTCTTTGCCGGAACCGGCCTGAGTAACGGCGAGGCCTGGCTCGCTGCGTCCCTCGAACCCGCCCCCGGAACGGAAGGAGAACCGACATGGACGCCCGGCGCGACGAGCTGATGACCGTTCGCCAAGTCCTGGATGAGCTGGGCGGTGTCTCCCGTCGGACGTTCTACCGCTGGCGCGAACTGGGGTACGGGCCGGCCGCATTCAAGCTGCCCAACGGAGAGCTGCGGGTTTGGCGGAGTGACTTCAACACATGGCTGCGACAGCTGGAGGAGGCGGCGTGAAGTCTCTCAATGTGAAGGTCTGGGGAGTCCGTAAGCGGGACACCAAAACGCCCTCGTACGGTGTCCGCTGGTCCGTCGCAGGCAATGTGTTCTCGGAGTCCTTCCGCACCAAGGCGCTCGCCGACCACTACCGCACGAAGCTCATGCGTGCGATGCGCGAGGGCGAGGAGTTCGACACGGAGTCGGGACTTCCGGCCTCGATGGAAGAGAAGAAGTCGGCCGTGTCGTGGTACGCCTTCGCTCTCAGGTACCTCGCCATGAAATGGCCTCATGCCGCCCCGAATACGAGGGATGGCATCAACGAATCCCTCACCAGCGTGACGCTGGAACTCCTCGACGAGCGCGCCGGACGACCGTCCGACGAGGAAATCCGCAGAGCACTGCGCAACTGGGCCTTCGTGCTTCCGGGGCCCGATGACCGAGAAGTCCCGAACGACGTGCGGAACGTTCTCCACTGGGTGTCCAAGGCGTCCCGGCCGCTCGCCGATCTCGCTGAAGCGGCCACGGCTCGCACGGTCCTCGACTCGCTGAAGCTCAAGCTCGACGGCACGGCGGCAGCGGCGGAGACCGTGCGGCGCAAGCGTCGGACGCTCGTCAATGCCGCGAATTACGCCGTCGACCTGGGGGAGCTGCGTGAGAACCCCATCACGGCTGTCCGCTGGCAGAAGCCGAAGGTGTCCAACCAGGTCGACCCGCGGGTGGTCGCCAATCCGGAGCAGGCACGGAACCTCCTGGCGGCGGTTTCCTATGTGGGCGGGCACCGGCGTGCTCGTGGTCGCCGCCTTGTGGGTCTGTTCGCCGCGATGTACTTCGGTGGCCTGCGGCCGGCGGAAGCGGTGGGCCTCGTCGAGACGGACCTGAAGCTTCCCGAGCAGGGCTGGGGCTCGGCGCTGCTCCACCGGACCCGTCCGTCTGTCGGCAAGCAGTGAGCTTTTTCAGCGCGGTCACTGATCGGGTGACGGAATCGACGCCCGCAACGCACGCGGCTCCCGTGCCGTTGGGGGAGGTG
>NZ_BMMS01000006.1 GCF_014646055.1 Wenjunlia tyrosinilytica | reverse complement strand
CAAGACCCTTTCACCGGTCTCTCCGGGCGCTTCCCTTCTTGTTTCTCCAGCTTATCAGATCTTTTTCTCGATCCGATCCCGGCCGGCCGGGTCGTTCATTCGCTTCGGCCTTTCGGCTTCCACTGCTCGGGACTCTATCAGATCTTCCGATCGAGTCTTTCGCGGCTTGTGTCTTTCCGACCGGCTCGCGCCGCCCGTTCCGACGAGTGAAACGTTAGCGGATCCTCCCCGCCCGATGCCAATCGGGCCGGTTCCCCACCGCATTCCGAATTCAGACACAAAAAAGCAAACAGATGCCCGAGCACGTCGAACACTGCTGAGTTCTTGCGAATGAATTGCGGGATGGCTGCCCGGGGACGTCCGCGACAGACGCCGCGTCCGTTGCTCACGCCGGACAACTCGGAGAACACTACGCACCGGGCAGGTTCGTGTCAACCTCCGGGCTGCCCGGATCGGCCAAGACCATCAGCCGAGGTCGTTGAGCCGGCCGTCGGCGTCCGGCTGAGCTGCCTCGATGCGCACCAGCATGCGGGTCAGCATGCCCGCCAGGGTGCCCCGCTCCTCCGGGCTGAGGTCCTGGACGACGTCCGCCTCGAAGCCCGCGGCCATGCGCATCGCCTCGAGCCACTTGTCGCGCCCCTCGGCCGTCAGCTCGATATTCACGCGCACCCGGTTGGTCTCGTCCCTGGCCCGGGTCACCAGGCCGTCGGCCACCATCCGGTCCACACGGTGGGTCATCGCCGCCGGGGTCAGCCCCAGGCGCTTGGCGAGGTCGCCGGGGCCGAGCCGGTAGGGCCGACCGACCAGGACGAGTGCTTTGAGCACCTCCCACTCGGCGTTGGTGATGCCCAGGGCGGTGAGCTGTCGGCTGTAGGCGACGTTCATACGGCGGTTAAGGCGGGACAGTGCGGACACGATCGTTTCGACCTGGGGGTCCACCTCGGGGAACTCCCGCTGGTAGATCGCCACCTGCTCGTCGAGGTCGGGCTCCGCGGGATCGCCTGGGACTGAAGTCATGGCGGAAAGTATGCCACCAACCCATTCGCCTTTAAGTCTTCACTAGTATACAGTTCAAGTCTGAACTTTAGGTGTGAAGTCTTTAGATTTGTCTGAAGGGTGTGGGGAGTGACTGTCATGCAGGGGGCGCTGCGCCGGGTCCAGCTCGGCAACGCGTTGGGGGCGTTCGGCAACGGGTTCACGGTCCCGTTCCTGTTCATCTATGTCTCGCAGGTGCGGCACGTGGGTGCGGGGACGGCGGGGGCGGTCTTCGCGACGTTCGCCCTGGCCGCGTTCGCGGTGCTGCCCTTCGTGGGACGGGTGATCGACCGGCGGGGGCCCCGTCCGGTGCTGGTCGCGGGTTCCGTCGCGGCGGCGCTCGGCGCGCTGAACTTCGGACTGGCGACGACCGCTCCCCAGATGATGGTGGCCGCCGTGCTCATCGGTGTGGGGATGGCCGTCATCCAGCCCGCGCTCGCCACGATGATCGTCTGGTGCTCGACGAGCGCGACGCGGTCCAGGGCGTTCGCCACGCAGTTCTTCCTGAACAACCTGGGGATGGGCATCGGCGGGCTGATCGGCGGGCTGATCGTGGACACCTCGAGCCCGGCCGGCTTTACCCTGCTCTTCGCGATCGACTCCGTGATGTTCCTGGTGCTCGGCGCGGTCGTCGGCACGGTGCGGCTGCCGCGGACCCCGCGCATCGACGACGCCCTCCCACAGGACAGCGTTCCCGGCGGCGGCCTGCGGGTCCTGCTGAGGGACCGTGCGATGGTGCGGCTGTGCGTGCTCGGCGCCGTGGTCTTCTTCACCTGCTACGGGCAGTTCGAGTCGGGGCTCGCGGCATTCGCCACCGAGGTCACCCATGTCTCGCCCGCGACGCTGGGGGTGGCGCTGGCCGCCAACACCTCCATGATCGTGATCGCCCAGTTCCTCGTCCTCAGGCTCGTGGAGCGGGCGCGCCGCAGCCGGGTCATCGCGTCGGTGGGCGTGATCTGGTTCGTGGCCTGGGTGGTCGCCGGTCTCTCCGGCCTGCTCGCCTCGCACGTGGTGGCGACGGTCGCGCTGGTCAGCACCTACGCGCTCTTCGGCCTCGGTGAGGCCCTGCTGGCGCCCACGGTCGCGCCGCTCGTGGCCGAGCTCGCGCCCGAGTCGATGCTGGGCCGGTACAACTCGGCGTTCGCCCTGGTGAAGCAGAGCGCGCTCGCCGTGGGACCGGCGTTCGGCGGTGTGCTGGCCGGGGCGGGGCTCTACGGGACGTACATCGTCTCGCTCGTCCTGTGCTCGCTGCTCATCGCGGTCCTGGGTGTGCGGCTGGGCCGCCACCTCAGCGCCAGGCAGGACAGCCCGCCGCGTCCGGCGAGGGCCGTCGAGGCCGTCCGGCCGCGGAGCGCCGACGTGGCCAAGGCCGCCTGACGCCGCAGCCGAGGATCCGGGACCCGGTGATCGGCCCGAAGTCGCTGCCGGGACCACCTCCGCCCTGTCCGGCCCATCCACCCTTCCGGCCCATCCGCCCTGTCCGGCTCATCTGCCGGGCAGGGCGAACTCGCACCACACGGCCTTGCCGCCGTCCGGGGTGCGGCGGGCGCCCCAGGAGGAGGCGATGGTCGCGACGATGGAGATGCCGCGCCCCTTCTCGTCCGCCGGCTCCGCGCTGACCCTGCGCGGCAGGTGCTCGTCCCCGTCGGTGACCTCGATGATCAGGCGGCGGTCCGTGCGGCGCAGGCGCAGCCGCATCGGCGGGACGCCGTGCTGGAGGGAGTTGGCGACGAGTTCGCTGGCGGCGAGGACGCCGAGGTCGCGCAGCTCGTCGGTGAATCTCCAGCTGGCCAGGACTCCGGAGGCGAAGGCCCTGGCCCGGGGTGTGGCCTCGACTCCTCCGAGCAGGTCGAGGGAGGCGTTGCGGAACAGCTCGGCGTCGACGCCTTCGTGGTCCGGGAGCTGAAGGACGAGCACGGCCACGTCGTCGTCGTGGTCGGCGGTGATGCCCAGCGCTCTCAGCAAGCGGTCGCAGATGACCTGCGGCGTGCCGGTGGCTCCGCCGAGCGCGGTGGTCAGGGCGGCCAGGCCGTCGTCGATGTCCTGTCCGCGGCGCTCGACGAGGCCGTCGGTGTAGAGGACTGCGGTGGCGCCGGGGCCCAGCGACATGGAGCCGGAGGTGTGCATCC
Organism: Wenjunlia tyrosinilytica; assembly: GCF_014646055.1. Classification (GTDB taxonomy): domain Bacteria; phylum Actinomycetota; class Actinomycetes; order Streptomycetales; family Streptomycetaceae; genus Wenjunlia; species Wenjunlia tyrosinilytica. The sequence continues at coordinate 262,685 of NZ_BMMS01000006.1, read as the reverse complement.
AGCCGCCCGCGCCCAGGGGTGGGCCGCACTCCTCCTCGGCGCTGCGCACGGTCCCGTCGGCGTCGCGGACGAGGATGGGCAGGTGCCCCGCGGATGCGTAGGTGAGCCGGGACTCATTGGGATCGTGGACGGCGTAGACGCATGTGGCGATCTGCGTTGCGTCGATTTCGGCAGCGAGGCCGTCCAGCAGTTGCAGGACTTCGTGCGGCGGCAGGTCGAGGCGGGCGTATGCGCGCACGGCCGTGCGCAGCTGCCCCATGACGGCTGCCGCGCGCACACCGCGACCCATGACGTCGCCGATGACGAGGGCGGTGCGGCCGCCGCCGAGGGTGATGACGTCGTACCAGTCCCCGCCGACGGCGGTGTCGGCTCCGCCTGGCTGGTAGGTGGCGGCCACCCGGATGTCGTCGGGCTGTTCGAGCTCCTGCGGCAGGAGGCTGCGCTGGAGGGTGACGGCTGCCTCGCGGTGCCGGCGTTCACTCTCCCGGAGCCGCTCGGCGGCCCGCACCTGATCGGTGACGTCGGCGCCGAAGACGAGGACTCCTCGCACGTCGGGGGCGGCGTGGGCCGAACGGCGCCTGATGCGCCGGGTGGGGGTGTCGAGCTCGTCGGCGGCCGTGGCTGCCTGGGCGGCGCCCGACTGGACGTCACTGGACTGGGCGGCGCCGGACTGGGCGGCGCCGGCGGCAGCGGAGTCGGCGGCAGCGGAGTCGGCGGCGGCCGCCTCGGTCAGGGTGGCGGCCTCTCCGAGTGCTTCTCCGGGATGGCGGCCCGCGCGGATGGGTGTGCAGACGAAGCTGAAGTAGCCGTGGCGCGGCTCGCCCCCGCCGTCGCCCGCGTACGTGACGCGCCGGGCCTTGACGGTCCGGGGGCGGCCGCTTCGGTAGACCTGGTCCATGAGGGAGAGCAGGCCGAGCTCGGCGAGCTCGGGCAGTCCGTCGCGGGCGGGTCCTCCCGCGCCCCGGGCACCGAAGACCTGGGCGTACGCCCCGTTGACGTACCCGATGCGGTGGGTGGGGCCGTAGGTGACCGCGATCAGGGCCGGGACCTGGCCGAGGACGTCGTGGACGGAGACACCTTCGGCGGGGTGCGGCTCGGGATGACCGTGCTCGCCCCTGGCCGGGGGTACGCCGCCGGGCGGCGCCGCTTGCGCGGGCCGCTGTTCGCCGCGGGGTGCCGAGGCGGTGCGCCGCTGTGTTCCGGGGAGCCGGGCGCTCCAACGCGTGAGGTTCAAACGTCCGATTCCTCGCGATTGTCACTCTTTGCAGGAAGGGGGGCACGCATGGTCACGCTCTCAGTGTGGCCGATCGCGCAGACACCCTGCGGCACCGGGGCACCGCGGAGGGTCTGCGGCGAGGTGCGCGCCGATCAGGCGTTCTATGCCTCGTTCATGATTTCGGGGGTTGGAGCGAGCCCGCCGCCTGCTCGAACTCGGCGCGTGGATGCTCGAGCGAGCCGAGCGAGACGATCTCCCGTTTGAACAGGCCCGCGAGGGTCCATTCCGCGAGCACCCTGGCCTTCCGGTTGAAGGTCGGGACCCTGCTGAGGTGGTAGGTGCGGTGCATGAACCAGGCGGGCCAGCCCTTGATCTTGCGGCCGTAAATGAAGGCGACCCCCTTGTGGAGGCCGAGGGAGGCGACGGAGCCCGCGTAGGAGTGGCGGTACTCCTGCTGCGGTTCGCCGCGCAGGTGGGCGGCGACGTTGTCGGCGAGGACCTTGGCCTGGCGCACGGCGTGCTGAGCGTTGGGGGCGCACTCCTGCCCGGGGTGGGTGAGGTCGGGGACGGCGGCGGCGTCACCCGCGGCCCAGGCCGCCTCGACGCCGTCGATCTGGAGGGTGGCGGTGGACTTGAGCCGGCCGCGCCCGTTGAGCGGCAGGTCGGTCTCGCCCAGCATCGGGTGCGCCTTGACTCCCGCGGTCCACACGATCGTGCGGCTGCGGAACCGTTCACCGTCGCTGAGGACGACCATGCGGTCCTCGCAGGAGTCCAGGCGGGTCTCCAGGCGCACGTCGATGTTGCGGCGGCGCAGCTCGCGCACGGTGTACTTGCCCATCTCCTCCCCGACCTCGGGAAGGATGCGGTCGCTGGCCTCGACGAGGACCCAGCGCATGTCCTCGGGACTGATGTTGTGGTAGTACCGCGAGGCGTAGCGGGCCATGTCCTCGAGCTCGCCGAGAGCCTCGACGCCCGCGTAGCCGCCGCCGACGAACACGAAGGTGAGGGCCGCGGCGCGCACGTCGGCGTCGCGGGTGGAGGAGGCGATGTCCATCTGCTCGAGGACGTGGTTGCGCAGGCCGATGGCCTCCTCGACGGTCTTGAAGCCGATGCCGTACTCGGCGAGGCCGGGGATCGGCAGGGTGCGCGAGATCGAGCCCGGGGCGAGCACGAGCGCGTCGTAGGGGATGTCGATGTCGCCGGAGCCGTCCTCGGTGCTGGCGAGGGTGGAGATCGTGGCCACGCGCTTGGCGTGGTTGATCCGCTTCGCCTCGCCGACGATGACCTGGCACTTCGACAGGACGCGGCGCAGTGGCACCACGACGTGGCGCGGGGAGATCGCGCCAGCGGCCGCCTCGGGGAGGAACGGCTGATAGGTCATGTAGGGCTGCGGCTCGACCACGATGATGTCCGCCTCACCGCGCTTGAGCTTCTGCTGCAGGCGCAGTGCGGTGTACATGCCTACGTAGCCGCCGCCGACGACGAGGATGCGTGCGGGCTCCTTCACGCATCCATGACGCCCTGCCCCGGTTGGGTTTGTCTACAGGTCTGGCGCAACAGCTGTCGGAAGAAGTCGTCGCGGGCTCATGATCACGTTCGCGGCGTCGCAGGTCAATAAGGGGGCGCACGGGGGCGTACAGGGCACGCGCGCGCCCTGACGGACCAGCGCACCGCCAAGGGGAACGCGAGCGGGTGTACGCGGGTGACCGCACCGTCCGACCGCCCGGGACGGACCTCGGACGGACGGCGTAGACGGACCGAAGCGCCCGGTTCCGTCAAGAGCGCATATGCCCCGACCCCTTCTTTCTGGTGCAGCGCTGAACTATGTTCTAACCCCGTCGGCGCGCAGCACCGAGCACGCCGACGACACATGGGGTGGGGAGTCTCCGGGGGGAGACTGCATTTTCGGGGGCAGTATGCGTATTCAGGACCCTCAATGGCAGACGGCAGTGGTGGCAACTGCTTCGGTCGCGGGTGGCACGAACGGCAGCGGGCGGGTGGCTCCCCTGCGCGTCGACGCCCAGCGAAATCTGGAGCATGTGCTGCGCGCTGCGCGTGAGGTCTTCGGCGAGCTCGGCTACGGCGCGCCGATGGAAGATGTGGCGCGACGGGCAAGGGTCGGTGTAGGCACGGTCTACCGGCGCTTTCCCAGCAAGGACGTCCTGGTCCGGCGAATAGCCGAGGAGGAGACCTCCCGGCTGACCGAGCAGGCTCACGCCGCGCTCGTGCAGGAAGAGGACGAGTGGACCGCTCTGACGCGGTTCCTGCGGTACGCGGTGGGCTCGGGTGCGGGCCGGCTGCTACCCCCGCAGGTGCTGCGGGCGGGGGCGGAGGCGGTGGCATCGCCGTCCGCCTCCGTCGCCGACGCGCTCGGCTCCGGTCCCGTCGCCTCGGTCGGGTACATGCCGCCTCAGCGGCTGGACGCACCGGTGGCGGGAATGGCCGGGGCCGCGGTGGCCGAGGCTCCGCCGGTCCGGCTCGCGGTCGAGGACAGCGGCGCCGCGGCGCTGCTGGAGGTCGTGGGCCAACTGGTGGAGAGGGCACGAGGGGTCGGCAAACTCCGGCCCGACGTGACCGTCGCCGACGTCCTGCTGGTGATAGCGACGGCGGCTCCCTCGCTGCCGGACGCCAACCAGCAGGCGGCCGCGTCCGCGCGGGTGCTGGAGATCCTCCTCGACGGCCTGCGTGCGCGGGTCGGCGAGCGGACCTCCTCGCCGGTGCTGGCACAGGCGATGGAGACAACCTCGTTCGAGTGACACCCGAGTCCGGGGGCGGTGAACGTCCCCGGACGGGTGGATCCCTTCAATGTCCGCCGTACGGTGGACGCCGCTGTGCAAGCCTGACCCAGTGGGCGGCCGCCGTGTGCGGCCGCCGCATCCGGACGGCCGCGCACAGGGGCGGGTCGTGCGGCGGACTCAGGGATGGTCGTCGTGACGGACGGGCGTGACGAGCCGGTCGGCGAAGAGGGTGTGCTGCCGCGACGGCAGGTGCCCGGACAGGGTTCCGGGCCGAGGCCCGGCGAGCCCCCGGGAACGGCGCCGGGGCAGGAGCATCCGGCGGGGCACGTTCCCCGGCAGGGCGGGCCCGCGGGCGCTTCCCGCGCGGAAACCTCCGGCACGAGGAAGTCCGGGGCGAGAACTTCTGGCGCGGGGACTTCTGGCGCGGGGACTTCCGGTGGAGGGCCTCCTGCGGGCGGGGCTTTCGCTGGTGGAGCTTCCGGTGGCGGGTCGTCCGGTGGCGGGGCCTCGCGTGACGAGGCTGACGAGTTCGACGGTCCGGTCTCCGACGCCGAGCTGATCTCCCGGGTGCGCTCGGGCGACGACAGCGCCTACGGGCTGCTGTACCGGCGCCATGCCGACGCGGTGCGCCGCTACGCGCGAGGCTGCTGCCGTGACGCGCACACCGCGGAGGACCTGACCGGTGAGGTCTTCGCGCGCACCCTTCAGGCGGTGCGCGGGGGAAGCGGACCCGATGTGGCGGTTCGCGCGTATCTCCTGACGACCGTGCGCCGGGTCGCGGCGTCCTGGGGGAACACCGCCAAGCGGGAGCACCTGGTCGACGACTTCGCGGTCTTCGCCGTCACCGCGGCGGGCTCCTCGACGGCCGCCGGCGCCACCGGGGCCGCGGCGGACGCCCGGGCGATGCAGCGGGCCGACCAGTCGATGGCGGTACGGGCGTTCCGCAGCCTGCCCGAGCGGTGGCAGGCGGTGCTGTGGCACACCGCGGTGGAGCGGGAGTCGCCCAGCGAGGTGGCGCCGCTGCTCGGGCTGACCGCCAACGCGACGGCTGTACTGGCGCACCGTGCGCGCGAAGGCCTGCGTCAGGCGTACCTCCAGGCGCACGTGAGCGAGACGCTCATAGGCCAGGAGGAGTGCGGGCAGTACGCCGACCGTCTCGGCGCTTATGCGCGCGGGGCACTGCGTCTGCGCGCGGACCGGGAGTTGCGCAGGCATCTGGACGAGTGCTCCCGGTGCAGGGCGGCCTCCGTGGAACTGGCCGACGTCAACGCGTCCCTGCGCGCTGTCCTTCCCACGGCGTTCATCGGCTGGTTCGGTGCCGCGTACGCCACGTCGGCCGCGGTCGCGGGGGCGGGGGCGGCGGCAGGGGCCGCAGGAGCCTCGGCGGGCGGGGCGGCGGGAGGTTCCGCGGGAGGGTCCGCCGGTGGCGCCTCGGGCGGCTCGGCCGCCGCGTCCGAGGGCCTGGGACTGCCCGCGAAGGTGGGTATCGGTGCGGGCGCGTTCGTCGTCGCGGCCGGGGTCGCGCTGGGCGCCGGGCTGATCAGCGACGACGGGGCGCCTCCCATGAGGGCGAGGTCCAAGCCCCCCGCGGTGGGGCCCCAGGTACCGCTGCCGCCCGCTTCATCCGATCCGTCGACACCCGGGTCCGCGAACCCGGCACCCGAGCCACCGGCCGCCGCACCGCACCGCCGGGCGGGCTCGTCACCGAAGCCCGGCCGGTCGGGGAGCACTGCCCCGCGGCCCGCCCCGCCGACGCTCGGCCCCGCGCCGAAGCCGACCTTCACGCGGCCGAACCCTCCGCAGACGCACCATCCGACGCCGAAGCCGACGCCCGTCCCGCCCAGCCCCCCGGGGCCGTCCAAGTCACCGAAACCCCCCAAGCCGCGTGTCTTCGCCCTCAACGAGCTCAAGTGGAGCGGTGAGGGAGGCGGCGGCCACGAGCCCACGGTCCGGCGGGGCGAGAGCAGCTGGATGTGGCAGCGGCACCGTATGCGGGTGGGCGGCACCTCCTACGCGGGCGGTGTGAGCGTGCACGCGCCCTCGTCGGTGACCATCGACCTGAACCGCTCCTGCGCCTCGTTCGACGCCATGGCGGGCATCGACGATCTGGGCCTCGGCCTGGGCGCGGCCCGCTTCGAGGTCTACGGCGGCGGCACCCGGCTGTTCCGCTCGCGTGTGGTGGAGGCCGGCGACGAGGCCGTACCGGTCAGCGTGAACCTCACCGGCCACCGCACGGTCCGCCTGGTCGCCCGCCCCGCCCACCTCGTCGAACTGGTGGACCTGGCGGACTGGGCGGACGCGAGGATCACGTGCCGGTAGCGGGACCGGTGCCGGGGACAGCCGTCGTCAGGCCTCGCCGAACAGCGCCGCCGCCTCGGCACCGCTCAGCCGCTCCCCCTCCGCCAGCGCGGCCGCCAGCGCCTGCGCGGGGAGCACCGGGCGCAGCAGTTCCAGCGCCGCCTCGACGTCGTCCTGCTCGGGAACGGAACGGGGCAGCCCGGCCCGCATCGCGGTGGCCGCGCCGAGCAGCCGTGCCGCCCGCGCCGGATCACCGTGCTCGGCGTCGATCAGGGTGGCCGCCTCCAGGATCGTGGCGTAGAGCCGTTCGTCGCACTTGTCCTGGAGGGCGATGTCCAGGGCCTGCCGGCAGTTCAGACGGGCCCGGGCGGCGTTGCCGTCGAGCAGGTCCAGGCGCGCGGACAGGCAGGCGACGGCGGCGGTGAACATCGGCGGGGGCGCTCCCTGGTCCGCCTCCCGTCGCGCCAGTTCCACCTGGGCGCGGGCATCCGCGACCCGCTTCCTGCGCAGATGCACCGCCGCCGCCAGATAGCGGGAGTATGTGCGGGCGTCCCACACCCCGTAGGTCTCCGACTCCTCCTCCGCGGCGCGCATCAGCTTCTCGGCCTCGTCGAAGTCGCCGGCCCGGTAGGCGAGGTCGGCGAGGCGGACGGTGAGGAACGGGCGCTCGTGGTCGGCGCCGAGCTCCTCGCTGAGGCGGATCGCCTCCTCGTAGCGCTGATGGGCGGCGTCGTAGTCACCGCGGAAGGTGTTGATCTCGGCTTTGGCGCCGAGGAGTTGCGCGCGCACCCACAGGTCGCCGACGTCGCCGAGCAGGGCCATGGCCTCGTCCACGTCGCGGTCGCTGTCCTTCAGGCCGCCGTACTGGTCGGTGGAGAGCAGCGCGCACAGCAGCAGCGCCATGGCCAGCTCCCATGCGCCGCCGTACTGACGGCAGGCGGCCACCGTCTTCCGGGCCCGTGGCAGCACTTGCGGGCTTCCGAAGGCCATGAACCCCGCGAACGCCCAGAGCACCCCGGGCATCCGGGCCATGTGCGGACCGGATCCGCCGTAGGCGTCGATGATCATATGTGAGAGCTCGGCGTTCTCCCGGGTCCTGCGGCTGCTCTCGCCCTTCGCCTCGGCGACGTAGAAGAGCAGGTAGAGGCGGGCGTCCATGCGCGGCCAGTACAGGGGATCGTCCGGGTCGAGCGGCTGCCCGGGGCCGTCCGGGGAACCGAGGGCGACGGCGGCGGTGAGCCAGGCGGTCGCCTCGTCGCGGTAGTTGCGCAGGACCCAGAACCACGACATGGCGTTGGTGATCGCGAGCGCGGACTCCTCGTCCCGTTGGGTGAGGCAGTGGCGCAGTGCCGCGCGGATGTTGTCGTGCTCGGCCTCGAGGCGCGCGAACCAGCGCAGCTGCCCGGCGCTTTTGAGGTGGGGTTCGGCGACGCGGACGAACTCGCGGACACCGGCGGCGTGACGGTCGGCGGTGGCCGCCTGATCGGGGCTGCCGGCGGCCTTCTCGGAGGCGTACTCGTGGATCGTCTCCAGCATCCGGTAGCGGAACCCGTCCTCGGGGAGCTCCCGGGACTGTTCTGCGACGAGCAGGGACTTGTCGACGAGTGCTCCGAGCAGGTCGAGGACGTCCTCGCGTTCGATGCCCTCGCCCGAGCAGACCTCCTCGGCCGAGGCGAGGGTGCAGCCGCCGGCGAAGACGGACAGGCGGCGCAGCAGGGTGCGTTCGGGCTCGGTGAGCAGCTCCCAGCTCCAGTCGACGACGGCGCGCAGGGTCTGCTGGCGGGGCAGGGCGGTGCGGCTGCCGAGGGTGAGCAGGCGGAACCGGTTGTCGAGGCGGTCGGCGATCTGGCGCGGGGTGAGCAGGCGCAGGCGGGCGGCGGCGAGTTCGATGGCCAGGGGCAGGCCGTCGAGGCGGCGGCAGATCTCGGCGACGGCGGCGCGGTCCTCGTCCGGGTCGAAGCCGGGGCGCACGGCCGCGGCGCGTTCGGCGAACAGGCGGTGGGCGGTGGGCGGAGGCAGCGGTTCGACCGGGCGCACGGCCTCGCCCGGGACGCCCAGGGGCTCGCGGCTGGTGGCGAGGACGGTGATGCCGGGGCAGGCGGCGAGCAGGGTGTCGGCGAGGTCGGCGCAGGCGGCGATCAGGTGCTCGCAGTTGTCCAGCACGAGAAGGAGGCGGCGGTTGGCGCAGTGTTCGAGCAGGCGGGCTGAGGGGTCGGCGGAGTCGAGGGCCGTGATGCCGTCGCGGGCCCGGCTGTAGACGGTGGTGGCGCGGCCGCCGAGGGCGTTGAGGACGGTGCCGGGCACGGCGGCCGGGTGCTCGACGGGGGCGAGTTCGGCGATCCACACGCCGTCGCAGTAGTGGGTCTGGAGGTCGTCGGCGACCTCTTCGGAAAGGCGGGTCTTGCCGGATCCTCCGGGGCCGGTGAGGGTGACGAGCCTGGCGCGCTCGAGTTCGTCGCGGATGGAGCGCAGCTCGCTCTCGCGGCCGACGAAGCTGGTGAGGCGGGCCCGCAGGTTGCCGCGGCGGCGCCGGCGGGGCGGCTCGGGCCGGGGGGCCTCCTCTCTCAGCAGTTCCTCGTGCAGGGCGCGCAGTTCCGGGCCGGGGTCGGCGCCGAGGCGTTCGACGAGGGTATGTCTGGCGTTCTCGTAGGCGGCGAGCGCGTCGGCCTGCCGTCCCGCCGCGCGCAGGGCGCGGATCAGCAGGGCGCGAAAGGGCTCGCGGAGGGGGTGCTCGGCGACGAGTTCCTGGAGCTGGGGCAGCACCTCGTCGTGGCGGCCGAGCGCGAGTTCGGCCTCGGCCCGGCGGTGCAGGGCGGTGACGCGCAGGCCCTCGGGGCGGGCGGCGGCGGCCGCGCGGTCCGGGAGGTCGGCGAGGACGGGGCCGCGCCAGAGCGCCAGAGCCTCGTCCAGCAGGCAGGTCGCCGCCTCCGGGTCCCCGCTGTCGAGCGCCGCTCCCGCGCGCGCGGTCAGCCGCTCGAAGGCGAACAGGTCGACATCGTCGGGCTCGGCGTGCAGGCGGTAGCCGCCGGGCCCGGAGGATATGGCGTCACGGCCGAGGCCGCGGCGCAGCCGGGAGACCAGGGCCTGCAGGGCGTTCGGCGCGTCCTGGGGCGGGTCGGCTCCCCACACCTCGTCGATGAGGACGTCCACGGGGACCGGGCGGCCCGGCCGCAGGGCGAGCGCGGCGAGGAGCGCCCGCAGCCGGGCGCCCCCGAGGGCCACGGCCCCACCGTGCTCATCACGCGCCTCCGTGGCGCCCAGGATCAAATACCGCACCGCTCCATTGTGTAGGTCCCCGGCCTCGCAGCGCGGCCCGCGCCCCGGCGGGCCATGGTGGGAGGCCGGATCGGTGGGCGCCGCCAGGCCATGAACGGGGCCCTCGACGGGCACGCGAACCCGCGTCGCACACGCCCGATGGGGTCGCACGCCCCCTCGTCACCGCGCGGGCCCCCCACCACCAGGACCATGGCGGACGGTCGATCCATGGGCACCTAGCGCCAAGGGCGCCATGTGCCGTGGGCGGCGCCTCGTACCACGGGCACCACACACCGACCCATGCGCCGTGGGCGCCTCGAACCCCTGGACGCCCCCGCACCACGGGCGCCTCGCACCCCTGGGCACCTCGCACCCCTGGGCACCACGTACCACGGACACCTCTTACCCCTGGGCGCCATACTCCCCGTTGTCGGTGCGCGAGCGGCGCCCGACCTGGACCATGGCAGACGGTCGATCCATGGGCACCATGCGCCGTGGGGCGCCTCGCACCTCTGGACGCCTTCGTACCACGGGCGCCTCACACCCCCCGGGCGCCACGTGCCGTGGGCACCACGTACCACGGGCACCTCGCACCCCTTGGCGCCGCACTCCACGTTGTCACCGAGCGGGCCGCACCCCACCAGGACCATGGCGGACGTCCGATCCATGGGCACCTAGCGCCATGGGCGCCATGTGCCGTGGGCGCCTCGCACCCCTGGGCACCTCGCACCACGGGCGCCTCGCACCCCCTGGGCGCCATACTCTCCGTTGTCACCGCGCGAGGGGCGCCCCACCAAAGCCTCTGGCGAACGCCAGATCTGTCGGCGTCACGGGCCCGTCCGCGCCGCATGCCCGGGTGCGCCGCACGGGCGTCAGTGCCACCCGCGCGCAGGCATGACGCCTCGCCGGCGCGGCGCTGAGCGCGTCTCACATCAGGGGGACCGCGCCGCCGCCTGCGCCTGGTCGGGGGACGCCCGCTGCCACCGCTCGCTGGCGGGGGGCGTCCGTGCCGGTCCAGCAGGAGCCGCGGCGGCTGAGGAGGCGGCCGAGCCACACCTCCGTCGAGACCAGCTCCGCCAGCCCGTCCAGCGGCAGCGGGGCTCCGTTCGCCGCCTCGACCAGGGCGTCGCGCACGACCCGGCCGTCGATCAGTCCGGCGTCCGCCAGCAAGGGCGCGTGGAAGACGTCGATCAGTTCGTCCAGCGCCGTTCTCAGCCCCGCCCTGACGGCCGTCTCCGTGGACAGATGGGTGTTGGCGCCCCACCCCTCGGGCAGGTCCCGGATCCCCGACCCCGCCAGCACCGCCCGCAGCACGGCCGATCTGGCGTCGGGCTGGACCCGCCAGTGCTCGGGCAGGCCCGCGCACGCGCGGACCACCTGGTTGTCGAGGAACGGGGCGTGCACCCGCTGCCCATGGACCTCGGCGGCCTGCTCGAAGACCCGGTGGTCGGCGGCGTGCCGGTTCAGCATCGCGCGTGCCCGCCGTTCCCCCGGACGTTCCACCGGCCCCGGCCGCCGGGCCGCGTCACTCAGCCGAATCGATACTCCAGCAAGGGTCTCCCCCGTCAGCCAGCGGGCCGCGGGACCGGGTCGGCACCAGCTCAGGGCGTCCAGCGACGCCTCCAGCGACGCGCCTCGCTCCATCGGCCCGCCGAAGCGCCGGTCCAGCAGCCGGGCGGCGGCCTCCTCCACACCCTGTTGATAAGGCGTGCGGGCCAGCCGCCGGGCCGCCCGGTACACGGAGAAAGGGATGAGCGCCGCCCGCGCCGAGGGCCCGTCCGCCCGCACCAGCGCCGCCGCCGGGCGCAGCAGGCTGCGGCGGCGCCGGTCGAGCAGGAGGTCGGCGAGGCGGGCCGGGTGCGCGTCGAGCACCTGCCGGGCGCCGTGCCCCACGAGGTGGTCGGCGCCTCCCGCGGCGAGCCGCCGACGGTTGCGTTCCGCCGTGACGAGGGCGGGTCCGGGCTCGTCGGTGAGCGGCAGCTCGCTCAGGTACGCGTACGGCAGCGCCTCGGCGCCCCCGGGGACGACGACATGCCGCAGCCGAGGGTCGGCCGCCATCCGCCGGGCGCGTTCCAGTTCGGCCTCGCGGCCGTCGACGGCGCCGGTGGACATGTCGTTGAACGTCACCGCCAGCAGCCGCTCCCCCGAGGAGGCGGCGAACGATCCGGGGATGCCCGGCGCCCCCGGCAGCCCCGCCGCCAGGAGGGCGAGCGTCGCCGAGGCGCTGCCGCCCGACAGATCGGCGCCGACCCCCGAGGCGGGTCCGCCGGGCCCGTCGGCCGGAATCACCCGGGGCGCTTCCATCCGCGCGCGGACCGCGTCGACGAGGGCGTCGCGGATCGATTCCACCGCCTCGTCGGCGGAGCGGGGGGTGGCGCCCCCGGCGAGGGAGGCCGCGTGCTCGTAGCCGGTGATCTGGGGCTGGCCCTCGCGCAGTACGAGCGCGCGGCCCGGTGCCACCCGGCGCACCCCCAGATAGGGGGTCCCCTCCCCCAGCGCCTCCGGGGAGTCGGGACAGGCGAGGAGCGCGGCCAGGTACTCGACGTCGAGCCCCGCCTCGACGAGGTCGGCGAGCGGCAGCGCCGCGGTGGCATAGGCGGTGCCGCCCTGCCACGGGGTGTGGAAGACCGGGCGGGCTCCGGCCAGGTCACCCAGCACCGTTGTCCTGCGCCCGAGTTGGAGGACGGCGGTGTAACTGCCGGGCCAGGCGGTCAGATGGCGCAGCGCCCCGCCGCGCGCGGTGTACAGGCCCAGTTTCAACTCGGCGTCCGTGGCCCGGCATCGGCCGAGAATCGCGAGGCGCGAGGGTGTGGTCCCGTTCCCATTGCGGGCTCCGGCGTGCGCGGGCCTGCCGGGTTCGGCGTCGACCACGCGGACCTCGTCCGGCCGCCAGTCCCCGACGGCCCACAGGGGATCGGGGTCGTCCCACAGGAGTTGGGCCCCTACCGGGAGCACAGTCCGGCGCGATGCCATGCCGAGGCGCAGGGGAGCGCTGCTCCACCCCACCAACCACCGCATGCCGCCTCCACAGGCTGTGGACAACTGGCCCGAGTCGCCGGCGAAGCCCGATCGAACACATCAGGGGCCCGGTGAACTCCGGGAACTCAGGAACATGGTGCCAGAGGGCAGGCCCGGAAGCGGCAGTTGGGGCGCAGCGCGCACATGCCAAAGTGGGGACCGGCCGGTCCGGGCCGCCCCCTCCGCGGCCCGGACCTGAGGGCGGGCCAACGAGCCGACGGGCGCGCACGAAGCGCCCGCACCATGTCAACTCCCTTGGCGCGGCGGTCGTTTCGCGCCATCGTTGCTCAAGGCCGTACATGTGGAAACACAGTCGGCAGGGGGGCGGCTGCCAAGCCGCAGTCCGGGAGGCGTCCGCACGCCCCCCGGACCGGTCCGCCGCCCGCGGGGAATGTGGCGGCGGCGTCCCCCGGCCCGCCAACGTTCTGCGCTGCGCAGTCTCGGCGGCAGGCCGACCCACGACTTCAAGGGAAGCGCTCCCTGGCGGAGGGAGGGCAGAGCGCACAGCCGGGCGCACAAGCACATGACGGGAGCACAAGCATGAAACCAACCGGAGCATCAGGTACTGATTCTCGCCATCCGGAACACTTGCTCTTAACGGTCGGGAGGCATGGAACTACGCTGGGTGCTACCCGAGCACGGACCGTCGCTGCATCTCGGCCCCGCTCCTCCGAAGACGCCGACCGCGACGACCCGCGGCCGGCGGCTCAGGGCTGTGAGGGCAGGGTACGAGCCGCTGCACGGGCCTATATGCGGTGGCAGGGGCGCCGAGGGGGTGGCAGGGGACATGGGTGAGCACGGCGGAACCGCATCCGGCGGATATGGCGTTGGCACATGCCGCACATGCGTCCTTCGTCTCGAGCGTCCGGAACGTTTCGAGGAGTCCGCATGAGCAAGGCAGCGCGTGGGCCCAATGAGAAGCTCGGCACTCTGCTGGCGCTGGCCGGAATCAGTAATGCCGGTCTTGCCCGTCGGGTGAATGACCTTGGCTCACAAAGGGGCTTGACACTTCGTTATGACAAGACCTCGGTGGCCCGCTGGGTTTCCAAGGGCATGGTGCCACAGGGCGCCGCGCCCCATCTGATCGCCGCGGCCATCGGCCAGAAGCTCGGCCGGCCCGTCCCGCTGCACGAGATCGGGCTGGCCGACGCCGACCCGGCACCCGAGGTCGGTCTGGCCTTCCCGCGCGACGTGGGGGACGCCGTGCGCAGCGCCACCGATCTGTGGCGGCTCGACCTGGCGGGGCGGCGGGACTTCCTGGCGGGCTCGTTCGCGGTGACCGCTTACGCCACCCCGGCCTCGCGCTGGCTGATCACCCCGGCGGACGGCTCGGTCGCCCGGCACGTCACCGAGCCGACCTCGCAGCGCGTGGGCCACAGCGACGTCTCCAAGCTGCGCGAGGCCGCGGAGGACGCCCGCCGCTGGGACAGCAAGTACGGCGGCGGGGACTGGCGTTCCGGCATGGTGCCGGAGTGCCTGCGCGTCGAGGCGGCGCCCTTGCTCCTCGGCGCCTACAGCGACGAAGTGGGCCGGTCGCTGTTCGGGGCGACGGCCGAGCTGACCAGGCTGGCCGGCTGGATGGCGTTCGACACCGGGCAGCAGGAGGCGGCCCAGCGCTACTACATCCAGGCACTGCGGCTGGCCAGGGCGGCGGCGGACGTGCCGCTGGGCGGGTATGTGCTGGCGTCGATGAGCCTTCAGGCCACCTACCGGGGGTTCGCCGACGAGGGCGTGGACCTCGCCCAGGCGGCCCTGGAGCGCAACCGCGGGCTCGCCACCGCCCGCACCATGAGCTTCTTCCACCTCGTGGAGGCCCGCGCGCACGCCAAGGCCGGCGAGGCGGCGGCCTGCGGGACGGCGATAGGCGCGGCCGAGGCGCAGCTCGAGCGCTCCCGCAAGGGCGACCCCGACCCGTCCTGGCTGGGCTTCTACTCCTACGACCGGCTCGCCGCCGACGCGGCCGAGTGCTACCGGGACCTGGGGGCGCCCCTTCAGGTGCGCAGGTTCACCGAGAAGGCGATGGCCAGCCCGACGGAGGAGTTCGTGCGCTCGCACGGCCTGCGCCTGGTGGTCTCGGCGGTGGCCGAGCTGGAGCTGGGCAATCTCGACGCGGCCTGCGCGGTCGGCACCCGGGCCCTGGAGGTGGCGGGGCGCATCAGCTCCGCCCGCACCACGGAGTATGTCCGGGATCTGCTGCACCGGCTCGAGCCCTACGGCAACGACACACGGGTGATGGAGCTCCGGGAACGGGCGCGTCCGCTTCTGGCGGCGCCCGCGTAGTGTCAAAGGCGTCGTGGCAGGCAATGATCGGGGACAGGACGGGGGACGGCGGAACGCCGGAGCGCGGCGGAAGGCCGGGCGGCGGCGAGAGGCCGGTGTCCGGCGGCAGGACGCCGGGGACCGGCGAGTGTCCCGGGCTCGGCGAGGATCCGGGGCCCGGCGAGAGGCGAGGAGGCGGCCGGTGGCGTACGGCTACGACGTGCTGGTGGTCGGTGGCGGGATCATCGGCCTTTCGACGGCACATGCGATCACTCAGGCCGCTCCCGGCACATCCGTCGCCGTCCTGGAGAAGGAGACCGCCCTCGCCACGCACCAGACCGGCCGCAACAGCGGGGTGATCCACAGCGGGGTGTACTACCGCCCCGGCTCGTTCAAGGCACGGTTCGCGGTGCGCGGCGCGGACGAGATGGTGAAGTTCTGCCTCGACCACGACATCGCGCACGAGGTCACCGGCAAGCTGATCGTGGCCACCGCCCGCGAGGAGCTGCCGAGGCTGCACGCCCTGGCCCAGCGCGGCCGGGAGAACCGCATCCCGGTGCGCGAGCTGGGGCCCGCCCAGATCGCCGAGCGCGAGCCGCACGTCGGCGGGCTGGCCGCGATCCATGTGGGCTCCACCGGTATCTGCGACTTCGGCGCCGTGGCCCGGACCCTGGCGTCCCTGGCCCAGGCGGCCGGGGTGGAGCTGCGCACGGGCACCGGGGTGCGCGAGATCGCCCGCCGCCCCGACGGCATCACGGTCCAGACGGACATCGGCGAGGTGCGCGGCCGGGTCCTGGTGAACTGCGCGGGGCTGCACTGCGACCGCGTGGCGCGGATGGCCGGGGAGGACCTGGGCATGCGCATCGTCCCGTTCCGGGGCGAGTACTACGAGCTCGCCGAGCGCAGCCGTGACCTGGTGCGCGGGCTGGTCTATCCGGTGCCCGACCCGGCGTTCCCGTTCCTCGGCGTCCACCTCACCCGCGATGTGCACGGCGGGGTCCATGTCGGGCCGAACGCGGTGCCTGCCCTCGCCCGCGAGGGCTACTCCTGGCTGCGGGCGCGGCCCCGGGACATGGCCGAGGTGCTGGCGTTCCCCGGCTCATGGCGGATCCTCCGGCGGCACTGGCGCTACGAGGCGGGCGAGCTGCGCCGCTCGCTGTCGAAGAAGGCGTTCGTCACGGCGGTGCGGCAGCTCCTGCCCGCAGTGAGCGCCGACGACCTGGTCCCGGCGGCGGCCGGGGTGCGGGCGCAGGCGGTACTGCGGGACGGCACGCTCGTGGACGACTTCCTGTTCGGGGGCTCGGGCCCGTTCGTCCATGTGCTCAATGCCCCGTCTCCGGCGGCCACGGCGTCGCTGCCCATCGGCAGAGAGGTCGCGCGGAGGGCGCTGGAGGCCCTGGCGGGGTCCCGCAGCACGTAAAATCGAGACATCGTGTCTACTACACCCATCGCCGCACCCGAGGGCGCGCGGATCGAGCCTCCGGCCGCGGCTCCGGCCTCGCCGACCGGGGCCCCGGCCTCGACGGCTCCCCTCCCGACCGAGCCGACTGAGGGCCCGGTCTCGACGGCTCCCCTCCCGGCCTCGCCGACTGGGCCCCCGGCCTCGACGGCCGAGGCCACGGGCGGCACCGCGCCCGAGCAGCGCATCCGCAGCTTCCACCCGCGGCGCGGCCGGATCACCGTGGCCCAGGCGGACGCGCACGAGCGCCTGTGGCCGACGTACGGCCTGGAGGTCGACGGGCGCCCCCTGGACCTCGGCGAGCTCTTCGGCGACCCCGACCTCCCCGTGGTCCTGGAGATCGGCTTCGGCATGGGCGAGGCGACGGCGGGCATGGCCTCGGCCGCCCCCGAGACGGGCATCCTCGGCTGCGACGTCCACACCCCCGGCCAGGGCAACCTGCTCGGCATGATCGAGGCCGAGGACCTGAAGAACGTGCGCATCGCGAACGGGGACGCGTTCGTGCTCCTGCGCGACATGCTGCCGCCCGCGAGCCTCGCCGGGCTGCGCGTCTACTTCCCCGACCCGTGGCCGAAGAAGCGGCACCACAAGCGCCGCCTGATCCAGCCCGGCTTCGTCTCCCTGGCCGTCTCCCGGCTCGTCCCCGGCGCCCTCGTCCACTGCGCCACCGACTGGGAGCCGTACGCCGAGCAGATGCTCGAGGTGCTCGGCGCCGAGCCGACGTTGAAGAACCTCCACGACGGCTACGCCCCGCGCCCTGCGTTCCGCCCCATGACCAAGTTTGAACGCCAGGGGATCAAGAAGGGCCATATCGTGCACGACCTGCTCTTTGAACACCTGTAGTACGCCCCCCGTAACCCCGGACAGCCCCGCAAGTCCCGGTACTCCGTGTCCGCCGTCCGCCCGCGCCCTTAGGGTCGTGTGATGAACCCGTACGCGGCAGGCTCCGAGCACGGCGGCGGCTGGCCGTCGGCCGGCCCGGTCGGTCAGCACCCGGTGCCCGCCTACCATCCGGAGCCCCGGTTCTCGCTGCCGCCCGCCGAGCAGTGGCGCTACCGGCCGCGCCGGGCCTTCCTGGAGAACAAGGCGCTGCGCGCGGGCGCCGTCACGACCACGCTCGCGCTGTGCGGACTGGGCATCCTGGCGCTCGTCCAGCAGTCGGTCGGCACGGAGGGGTTCTTCGTCGGCCTGGGACTGTCGTTGCTGCCGGTCCCGCTGCTCGTCGGGGCGTTCATGTGGATCGACCGCGTCGAGCCCGAGCCCTGGCGCAATCTGCTGTTCGCCTTCGCCTGGGGCGCGTGCGCCGCCACGCTGATAGCGATCTTCGCAAATGAGTGGGCCACCCACTGGCTGGGGTCGATCAACCCCGACGACTCCGAGACCCTCAGCCTGACGGTGGCCGCGCCGATGGTGGAGGAGACCACGAAGGGCGCGGCGATCCTGCTCCTGTTCCTGTTCCGAAGAAAGGACTTCGACGGGATCGTCGACGGGGTGGTGATAGCCGGGCTGACCGCGACCGGCTTCGCGTTCACCGAGAACATCCTCTACCTCGGCGACGCCTTCGGTGAGGACCTGGCGTTCGGGAACGAGACGCTCGGCGGCATCACGATCATGACCTTCTTCATGCGGGTGATCATCTCCCCGTTCGCGCACCCCCTCTTCACCTGTATGACGGGCGTCGGCTTCGGCCTGGCCGCCGTGACCCGCAACCGTGCGCTCCGCGTCCTCGCGCCCATCGGCGGCCTGCTGGTCGCGATGGTGCTGCACGGGGTCTGGAACGGCTCCTCGGTCATGGGCCTGCTGGGATTCGTGCTGATCTACGGGGTGTTCATGGTCCCGGTCTTCGGCCTGATGGTGTGGCTGGCGGTGTGGTCGCGGAACAACGAGCTGAAGACCGTGGGCAGGCAGCTGCCCGTCTACGCCGCCGCGGGCTGGATATCCCACCCCGAGCCGCTGGCGCTGTCCTCCATGAAGGCCCGCAAACTCGCCCGCGACCTCGCCAGGTTCACCCAGGGCGAGGCCGGTGTCCGGCTGATGCGCGAGTACCAGGGCTTCGCCACCGCGCTGGCGTTCCTGCGGGCCAAGGCGGCTCGCGGGGGCACACCCGCGGACTTCACCTCTCGGGAACAGGAACTCCTGCACCACCTGTGGCAGCGCAAGGCCGCGGTCCAACCGGCGCTGGCCCAGGCCGCGTTCTCCGTCTGCCGCCCGCCGGCACCCCCGCCCCCGCCGCCGGGGTGGGGCCCGCCGGGCTGGGCGCCAGGACCGGGACCGGGATGGGGCCCACCGGCCTGGAACCCCGGCCCGGGCCCGCTGCCGGGCAGCCCCCACTTCCCCCGCCAGGACCCGGGACGGCACCGATAGGGATCGGCCGGCGTCCGGTCCGGCCTGTCGCCGGGCCGGCCGGTCTGGCCGGGCTGCCCGGATCTGGGCGCTCCTCACCGAGGTCCGCGAAGCGTCCACCCAGTCACTCAGTGGGACTCGGTCGGACTCGGCAGGACTCGGCAGGACTCGGCAGGACTCGGCAGGACTCAGAAAGGATCGAAGGGCTCAGCAGGGCTCAGCAAGGGTCAGCGGGGCTCAGCAAGGGTCAGCGGGGCTCAGCAAGGGCCGGCAGAGGTCAGTAGGACTGAAGCTCGAGCAGATTCCCGTCGGGATCCCGCAGGTGCGCCGTACGGAGATTCGGCGCCCACTGCGGCCGGTCCCGCGCCGGGGCCACCACCACCGCCCCGTACCGCTCGCACACCGCCACCGCCTTGTCGACGTCGCCCACCCGCAGCACCAGCGCCAGCCCGTCCTGGTCCCGCGTCCGCGGCTCGGGCGGGGGCGCTCCGACAGCCGCCGCCATCGCGGCCCGGTCGAAGAGGACGAGAACGGCCTCGTCCCCGAGATCCCAGTTGGCGTAGGGCCCGCTCTCGTCGCCTTTGACGGCGGTCGCGCCCACGATCTCGCCCAGCACTCCTCGGTAGAAGCGGAACATCCGCCCGAAGTCGTCCACCAGCAGCCGCGGACAAAGGGCATCCATGGGCTCGCACTCCATTCGTTGGTTATCACCTACGATTGGTGACAGCCTACGATATGCCCATGCCGGAGACCCACTACCCGCCCAGCCTCCTCGACCAGGACGTCTTCGTTCTGTCGCGCATTGCCCTGACCGCCCGCCGCCGCCTCGCCGAGCGGTTGGCGGAGCGCGACATGAACCGCTGGGACGTGGCGGTCCTGGCGGTCCTCACCGACAGGGGGCCGACCGTCCAGCGCTCCATCGCCGCCGCTTTGGGCATCGACCCGAGCGATCTTGTCGACATCGTCGACCACCTGCTGTCCGCCGGGCTGGCGGCGCGGGACCGAGACCCCGCCGACCGGCGCCGCTACATCCTCCGGATCACGAGCGAGGGCCGTGAAGCCTTCGCCTGGGCGCGGAAGGAGG
Source organism: Wenjunlia tyrosinilytica (assembly GCF_014646055.1). GTDB lineage: Bacteria > Actinomycetota > Actinomycetes > Streptomycetales > Streptomycetaceae > Wenjunlia > Wenjunlia tyrosinilytica. The sequence continues at coordinate 243,015 of NZ_BMMS01000006.1, read as the reverse complement.
AACAGGCACTGCGCGAGGCCCTGTTGACCCCGTTGAACGCCCCCCAGCGAGAGGCCTGGCACACCCTCCTGACCGCGCTGCGCACCCACCCCGAAGTGACCGGGCAGCGGTGACGCCGGGGCGCCGTTGAGGCAGCCCCTCACCCCTCCCCGTTGGCCCGCGCCACCCACTCAGGCAGTTCATCGAGCCCGCCGAGCCGGACGTCGGGAAGCCGGTGATCCCCGTTCTCCCGCGCCAGGAACCCCCACGGCCCGCGCCGCAGCCACGCCGCCCGCATGCCCAGTGCCTTGGCGGGCACCACGTCGTTCTCCATCCGGTCACCCACGTAGAGGATCTCGCCGGCCGGGAAAGGCACTTCTTCCAGCACCCGCTCGAAGAAGGCGGGATCCGGCTTGGACACCCCCCACTCGGCGCTGACCCCGATCAGGTCCACGGGCAGCCGCAACGACTCCAGATTCCCGCGCGCCCGCTTCGGCTGGTTCCCGGCGATCCCGACCCACAGCCCGGCCGCCTTGAGCGCCTCGACGCAGGGCCGCACATCCGGATAGAGATCCGCCACCCCGAACCCCTCCGCCACCCCGGCGACGGCCCGCTTGCGCGCCTCGACCTCGATGTCGAAGTCGGGCTTGAAGGTCCGGAACACATCGAAGTGATCGACCTCCCGCGTCAGCGAGGCCCCGAACACCGCCGAAAACGTATGCCGCGGCACCCCCAACCAGTCGGCCCACGACCCAAAGACCTCGGTCTCGTCAACGAGGGTCTCCCCCACATCGAACACGACAGCTCTGATCATGCGCCTCAGGCTACGGACGCCCCCCGAATCCGGGGAGAGCTCCAGGGGCGACAGCCCACTCGAAGACTCAACTCCCCGTAGTGAGGAGCTTGGCCACGCACTCGAGAACCACTCGATCTTGGGGCAGCCAGTCCACGTGGTCCAACTGACCGGCGCTCAGCCACTTCAAGGCATCATGGTCCTGAAGTGGCCTAGGCTCCCCCGACACCAACTGGGCCGTCCAGAAGCGCAGAACGAGCCCTGGACGAAGAACGGACTCACCCTCCAACTGTGCTCCCACCTGGACCTCGATCCCGAGCTCCTCACGCAACTCTCGGGTCAACGCTTCCTCGGGGCTCTCTCCAGGTTCAACCTTTCCGCCCGGGAACTCCCACCGGCCAGCCATCTCGGGCGGCGCACTCCTGCGCGCAGCTAGCAACTGCCCACCCCTGATCACTGCTCCACCGACCACGACTTGTTGCGCATCCATGCCATCACCCTATGGGCCGGGGCAGCTACGACCTTCCTCCACCAGGCCCCGCCTGTCGGCGTTACCTGTTACAACGAGAAGACACACAGTCACTCGGAGGTGCCGTGCCCGATCGTTCCCCACGCCGACTCGATCAGAAGCTGCCCACGGGGCTCTACGAGGAGCTGATCACCGAACAGCTCTCGGTCACCCTTAAGGAGCTTCAGGAGGGCGGCTTGGAGCCGGTGCAAGGGATGGTCGAGGCGGAGCGAGCTCCTCATGCCCTCGCTGAACACATCCGCAATGCTGCGCAACAAGCACTGGCCGGCGTGCCCCTTGAGCTGCAAGTGAACGCGGCTAACAACATCCTTCAAGCGATCGCTGCAGCGAAGATGGCGACAGAGACAATCGACGGGCCCTTGCTGCACGAGCCGCCGAAGTCCTTGGATCGACTCATCCCTGGTCCGCGCGAACTGCTTGCTCTAGCTGAACCAGAGCCGGGAACTAAGGGTGTGTACAAGGTACGTCCGGTCCGGCCCACAACTCCGCTTGTTGAGGCCGGGCTGCTCACCAACGCGAAAGGTGACACGAGCCTCGGCGCAGAGCTTCGGGCCGAATTGACAACAGCCGACGGCGTAGACCTGTTGTGTGCCTTTGTGAAGTGGACAGGGCTTAGCGTACTGCATGATCAGCTCACCTTGGCTGCCGAGCGGGGCGTACCCATCCGGGTTATCACGACCACCTACATAGGAGCTACCGAGCGACAGGCCCTCGACTGGCTGGTAAGACGATTTGGCGCGCAAGTAAAGGTCAACTACGAAGTTTCCACAACTCGGCTGCACGCAAAAGCGTGGCTCTTCCGTCGACGCACTGGCTACGACACCGCGTATGTGGGTAGCTCCAATCTTTCCAAGGCCGCGCTGCTCGACGGGCTCGAGTGGAACGTCCGACTCTCCTCTATCGCCACTAAGAAGGCCTTGACAAAGTTCGAAGCCACATTCAACGCCTATTGGGAAGACGACGCGTTCGAGGCGTACGATCCTGACCGCGACGCCGAACGCCTCGATGCTGCTCTCCAACAAGCCTGGGGTTCGCACGGTGGGAAGGGCAATATTCCGCCAGAGACAGAGGCAAATCTTGGCCAGTTGACTAGCAACACAGGTATCCGAGTCCGCCCGCTCCCTCACCAGCTAGAAATGCTCGAACACTTGCGCGTCGCCCGAGAAGTCTATAATACCAACCTCCTGGTGGCGGCCACCGGAACGGGCAAGACCGTAATTGCCGCCCTGGACTATTTGGGCTTGCGACGCCAACTAGGCCAGAAGCAATTGAAACTACTGTTCATTGCCCACCGTCAAGAAATTTTGGAGCATGCCCAGCGAACCTATCAAGTCGTCTTGAGGGAGCCGAATTTTGGGAAGATTCTAAGCGGAAAGCAAAAGCCAGACGTCTGGGATGCTACCTTCGCAACGATTCAGTCACTAACTGGAAAGGTGGAAAACTTCGACAAAGACATGTTTGACATCATCGTCATCGATGAGTGTCACCATGCCGTCTCTCCGACTTACAAGAAGGTGATGAATCACTTCACCCCGCTACAATTTCTAGGCTTGACCGCAACCCCTGAACGAATGGATGGGAAGCACGTCCAGGACGTTCTATTTCAAGGACGAATTGCTGCAGAGATGCGTTTGTGGGAAGCGCTGGAAGATCGCCTTCTATGCCCGTTCCACTACTTCGGCCTCCATGACGGCACCGACCTCCGCAATGTAGATATCACGGGTGGAGAGTATGAAGTAGAAGCACTGACTGACGCACTGTTGGCCAATGGTGTTCAAGCACGCCACGTCATCGACGAAATTTACCGAAGGTTCGCCACACCACAGAAGATGCGGGCTATCGGATTCTGCGCCTCAGTGCGACACGCTGAATACATGGCTGAACACTTTCGCAGTGCCGGGCTGGAGGCCATGGCCGTAACCAGTCAAACTCCCGATAATGAGCGAAGGGATGCCTTGACGGGCCTTCACTCCGGGGACATTCAGGTCCTCTTTACGCGAGATTTGTTCAACGAGGGTATCGACATTCCTGATATCGATACCCTCTTGATGCTTCGTCCTACTTCTAGCGCCACCATCTTCCTTCAGCAACTCGGGCGAGGTCTGCGCCGTTCACCCAACAAGACAGTGTTGACTGTTCTCGACTTTATAGGGCATCAGCACCAGAAGTTCCGATTCGAGCCCCGCTATAGAGCATTGACCGGCTATACGCACAGAGAACTAGTGTCAGCACTTGAACGCGAGTTCCCTCAGCTACCTGCGGGTTGCGAGATCATTCTGGATGCAGTCTCACAGGAGAGAGTTCTCAAGAATATCCGCGACCAGGTCGATTGGAACGTCCAAACACTGGCTGCCGACATTAAAGCGAGCCAAGAAACAACGATCGCGGGCTATCTGCATCGGAGTCAGCGTGACATCGCCGACTTGTACGATAACCGAGATCGCTGTTGGACAAATCTGCTGCGCCGAGCCAAACTTCACACCGATGCGCCGAGGGAACGTGAGGCAGAGCTACTCAGCCGAATTCGCGCCTTCCTAAATGTCGACGATGCTGAACGTCTGGTGGCCTACTCCCGTCTACTCCAGGAAAATGCGCCACGTTATGAGGACTTGAACCCAAAGGATCAGGGCTACGCTCGAATGCTCTTCTTCTCGTTCTTTCCCAACGCCACCGGGTTGAGCACATATCAGCAGGGACTCGATCTCATCCGAAGGAACCCGGCAGTTGTCATGGAGCTTAGCCAAGTCCTTGCTCTTGACCTGAGCCGCAGCCCTTTCAAGCCTGCACCTCTACCAGATCCGTTCAGTGAGCTCTCCCTTGCACTACACGCTTCCTATACTCGAGAGGAAATCTGGACTGCACTCAACTACACTAAATTGGGCGGACGTCTACCTGCCTCATTCAATGCAGGTGTCGCCCACTGCAAGGAAATCAACACCGACGCCTTCCTCATTACAATCGAAAAGGATCAGAAGAAGTTCACTCAAAGCACGATGTACAACGACTACGCGAGCGCACCAAACATTTTCCATTGGGAAACCCAGAGCGGGGTGGGTGCCACAAGTGCAACCGCTCAGCGCTACATCCACCACGTCGAGCGGGGTAGCCATGTCCTCCTCTTTGCTCGCCGGCACAAAGAAACCGAGCGCAGACTTCCTCAGCCATGGCTGCTACTAGGGCCAGCTCGCCATATTTCACACGAGGGCAGTAGGCCGATGAAGGTGGTCTGGAAGCTGGAGCATGCGATGCCCAACGCGGCCTTCCAGGAGTTCCGAAGGGAAGCTTCGTCCTCCAACTGACCCGTCAGTTCGAGCTAGTAGAGCTAGAGGTTCTAGGCCAACGGACGGACCATGGTCAGCATGACGGGGCATCGGGGAAGGGTTGCTGTTCGTGAGGTCTGATTCCCATCCGGGGCGAGATGCATCCGAGGGAAGTCGGCGGTCGAAGGAGGCCCGGGAGCGAATTTGCTGCTCGAAGGATCACTGCGCGTTGGTGGACCGACGCCGACGGAGAGCCCCTTCCGCCCATTCCACTGAATCGGTCTCGGTTCGCGGTCCCCGGATCCCGGGTCTCAGAGAGGGGGTTGCGGTAGGTCCCCCAGTCGCGAGCGGACCGTTGATGCCTGTGGGTCGTCCAGTTCGGTGAGCAGGGCAAGGGCGCGTTGCCATGCCTGCCGGGCTGCCGCATAGTCGCTGGCCGTCGAGTGGGCTTGGCCCAGACAGTCCAGTACAAGGGCCTCGTGGCGGCGATCCCCGAGTCCAGCGAAGGATGCAGCAGCATCCTCGAACGCGCTGATTGCCTCATGGTGCCTTCCGAGATCCTGCAGGGCCAAGGCTAGGCGGAATGTGCCCAGCGTCTCGCTCCACCGGTTGTCCAGTTCACGGAAGATCTCCAATGCCGACAGATACTGAGCTACCGCTTGGTCCGGATGTCCCAGCCCATGCTGCCCTTGCCCGATGCTGAGCAGGCACATCCCCTGGCCTCGCCGCTCGCCGAGGTCGACGAGGGCGGGGAGTGCCCGCTCCGAGTAGTCGATGGCTCGCTCGAAGCTCCCCTGTTCCAGGTGCACCAGACTGATACCGCGTAGCGCGAATGCCTCACCCCAGCGGTCGCCGGTGTCCCGTGTCACCTCCAACGCCTGGGCATAGGCTTCTTGAGCGGAGCCGAAGTCCCGCAGGTCCCAATAGGCATCACCGAGACTGAGTGCCGTCCACCCCTCTCCGAACCGGTCGCCCAGGTTCCGGGCAGCGGCAAGGCCCACGCGATGTGTGGAGATCCAGTCGTCCCAGTAGGAGCGCCGCTCGAAGAAACCCATCAGCGCGACCGGCAGTTTCCAAGCGATCTCGTATCTTCCCAGCGCATCGGCTTGGCGTACCGCATCGAGAAGTACCAGCCGTTCCTGTTCGCACCAGGCCAGAGCAGCGTCCAGATCGGCGAACGTCTCCGGGTCAGGTTGGGGAGTCTGGTCAGGTAAGGGGACGGCGCGGCCCTGCGGAAGAATGACACGTGCGGCGGCACACGCGGTGTGGAGATACCAGTTCAACGTCCGGTCGACGGCATCGCCTCGAAGGATGTCCGACTCCTCAGCCATGGCCTGCTCCAGTGCATATGAACGAAGTAGATCATGGAAACGGTACCGATCCCGACTTGTCTGCTCTATTAGGTGAAGACCATGCAGTCTGTCCAGGCGTCGCCTCGCCTGCACCGCGGAGATACCGGACAGCGCTGCGACAGCACGGGTGCTGAACTCCGGCGCCGGATGCAGCGCCAGCAATCGGAAGGTCTGCGCGACCGCCTCGGGAAGGGCTCGGTATGACCACGAGAACACCGTGCGTACGGCCGTCACCTCGTCGTCGTCCGTGGCCAGCGCATCCAGCCGGTCGCGCTCGTCGGCCAGTTCACCGACGAGGTCCCGCAAGCTGCTGTGTGGATGACCCATCGCACGCTCAGCCACGATGCGCAAGGCGAGCGGTAGATGGTCGCAGCGTTCCGCCAGTTGAGCGGCCGCTGCCAACTCGGCGTCCACTCGCACGCGGCCGATAATCTCCCTGAGCAGTTGGAGGGATCCCTCGGGTGACAGGTACTGGAGGACCATGCGGGTGGCTCCCTCCCGGGCCACGAGACCTGACAGTCGGCTACGGCTGGTGACCAGGACTAGGCAACGGTGGGAACCCGGTAAGAGCGGCCGCACCTGGTCAGCCGCTGCAGCGTTGTCCAGGACGAGCAGCACACGCCTGCCGTCGAGCAGGGACCGGAAGAGGGCGGATCGGGCCCCCAACTCGCTGGGGATACGCGCGGCAGGCACATTGAGACAGTGGAGGAAGCCGTCCAGCGCCTGGGCTGCGGTCAGGGGAGGCCCTAGATCGTAGCCACGCAGGTTCACGTAAAGGTCGCCGTCCGGGAAGGCTTCGCGTACTCGGTGCGCCCAGTGCACCGCCAGAGCGGTCTTACCGACTCCCGCGGCTCCCGCAATCGCTGATATAACGATCGGCGAAGGAAGGAATACGGGTGATTGCTGAGCGCAGTGTGACAGGAGTGAGTCGAGCTCTGCAATGTCTCGGCGCCTGTTGACAAATCCGGTCACATCCAGAGGCAACTGCCTGGGGGCGGTCCAGCCCTCATCCGTCGCGACCGAGATATGTACTCCGCCCTGGACAGTGCCTGCTTGCACGACGGCTCCCGCAGTGCCTGACAAGTCGTTCCTGATCGCCCCCTGATCATGACCGCTACCCATGATTCCCCCGAATCCCTCACTGCACCTCAGCAGTCCATTCCGGCATGGTTACCACAGTCTTCGTGGGAATAATCCATTCTGCTCCGGGATGGCCGCGCCAGGATTGTCGATGGCCGAAACCCAGCTGCTTCCCATCGAGTCACACCCTGACCTCGGATAAGGCCGCACTGCGGTCTGGCGCGCCTCCCTGACCCCCAGTACGATGCACGCACGCACTGACATAGCGGATCGAAGGAGAGATGATGAAATTACGTTTCCTGCGCAGTTCCAGCAATTCCGGAAGCTGCCCGTCGCTCTACGAGACCGACTCGGGCGACATCGTGGTGCAGGGCTACGAGCTGACCGACCCCGAGGCGCTCTCACAGCTGCGTGACGTGCTGCCCGGCGAGCGGTTCGTCGTGGTCCCCCGGTCGCTCCTCGAGTCCTTCAAGTGAAAGCGTGACATGGGGGAACCGAACAGCGATCCGGACTCTTTCCTCGCGCTCTTCACTGATTTTGAGCACACTGCCTATCGCCTAGAGGTCAGGACCTCATATGGAGTCGCCGGGGAGGATGAACCGTATCAGCGCTTTCTCGCGGGCGATGATCCTGGCGTGAGCTGGCTACAGCCATGGCTCGATGTGATGTCCGAGCAGACAGGGCAGGGCAAACGCGTAGAGCGGGTACGAGTTGTCGACGATCCGCCCAGCGACTATCTGCGCTGGGAACTCGCCAACACGCCGCACAATCTCAAGGCCGGGGAGGACATCAGGTACTTATCGCGGGAGAAGGCCATGGAATTACGGCTACCCCAATACGACTATTGGGTTTTCGATAGCCGACTCCTGGTCTCGCTTAGGTTCGACAAGGACGACCGGTTCCTGGGATTCGAGTCGGACGACGACGCGGGCGCGGTCTTGCTGCATCTTCAGTGGCGTGACGCCGCGTGGCATCACGCATTGACGTTCGAGCAGTACATCAATGGTTGACGGCCCCGGCCCCGCTCACCATTCCCTCTGGGAGAACAAGCACATAAGGCTGCGGGGTTTCAAGGCTGACGACTGGCCCTACTTCTCTCGGTTCGAGAAGGACTCGAACGACGCCCGAAGTGTCTTCCGGATCGTTCCACCCAGAGCAGATGAGGCCCATGAAGCGGAGACTGCCGAACTGGTCCGCAAGCCGGTCGATGAGGACTGCTTCTCCCTGGCGATCGAGAGCCGGGATTCCGGGGAGATCGCCGGGGCGATATCGGTCATCGATGCTGACCGCCGGGCTGGGCGGTTCACCTGCGGTCTGGCGGTTGACCGTGACCACCGGCGGAGGGGCTACGCCACCGAGGCGGTGCTGACTCTTCTGCGCTACATGTTCGACGAGCGGCGCTTCCACAAGTGCGAGGTCTACATCTATGCCTTCAACACTGCGTCGCTCGCCCTGCACGAGAAGATCGGCTTCACGCAGGAAGGGCGGCTGCGGGAGCGAGAGTTCTTCGAAGGCCACCACTGGGACGTCGTCGTCATGGGGATCACCTCCGACGAGTACAGGGAACGCCGTTCCCCCGTGTCCCTTTGATCACCCTTGCCAGGGTGGGCACGGCAGGCGCAGGCTGGGAGGTGGCGCAGCGCTATGCCGAAGAGGTGGTCCGCCATGAAGAACCGTTGGAATATCTACCTGGCATTCGAAGAGGACGAGCAGCGCACGGCCTGCACGGCGACGCTGAGTGGAGAGGGCGCCCCCGATGTGAGGGGTCACGGGTACTCCCGGCGCAATCCGCAGGATGAGCCCGACACCCGGATCGGGGAGGAGATCGCCGCCGCGCGGGCGTGCTCGAACCTCGCGCACGAGATCCTGGAGAAGGCGGCCGGCGACATCGAGGCGCGGACGCACCGGCCCGCGCACCTGTCGGTGTAGCCCGCGCACCTGTCGGTGTAGCCCGCGTATCTGTTGGTGTCCCGCGTAGCTGTCGGTGTAAGGGAGAAGGGAGCCGACGGCCCTGATGACGGGGGTTTCACCAGGGCCGTCGGGATCCAGGGGTGGAATCGGGGGGCGTCAGACGTTGAGGCCCTTGCTCTGCAGCCACGGGCGCGGGTCGATGGGGGTGCCGCCGCCCGGGCGGACCTCGAGGTGGAGGTGGGGGCCGGTCACATTGCCGGTGGCGCCGACGCGGCCGATGGTGTCGCCGGGGGCGACCTTGCCCGAGGTGCGGACCATCGAGGAGAGGTGGCAGTACCAGGTCTCGGTTCCGTCGGTGTGCTTGACGATGATCCGGTAGCCGTAGGCGCCCGCCCACCCGGCGGAGGTGATCTCGCCCTGGGCCACCGAGTACACCGAGGTGCCGGTCGGGGCGGCGAAGTCGAGGCCGGTGTGGTTGTGGGACCACAGGTTGCCCGCCTGGCCGAAGCCGGCGGTCAGCTGGAAGTTGGTGGTGGGCAGGACGTAGCGGCCGAGGTTGGCCTTGCGCTCGGCCTCCTCCTTGGCCTTGCGCGCCCTCTCGGCCTTCTCCCGGGCGGCCTTGTCGGCGATGGCCTTCTTCGCGGCCTCCTCGCGGACCTTCCTGGCCGCGGCTTCCTTCGCCGCCTTGCCGGCCGCGTCCTTCTCGGCCTGGGTGCGGTCCGCGTTCTCGGCGGCGCTCTGCTGCCCTTCGGCCTGGGCGAGTATGCGGGTGCGCAGCTGCTCGCCGGCGTTCTGCACATTGGCCGCGGCCGTCGTGGTCCCGGCCGCGTCGGCGGAGGGGTGCCCGTCGCCGAAGCCGAGGTCCGGCATGGACAGGGAGACCGGGGAGCTGCCCTCCGCCGTGGCCACACCGCCGACGCCCACCGCCGCCATCGTCGCCACGCCGAGAACCGTGCCGCCCCTGGACATCGAACGCTGCTTGGGGAGCCGGTGGCGCCCGCGAACCGCAGCCACGTCCTCTTCCGAGGGGTTCCAGGTCGAAACGGGTTCCGGAACCGGTTCCGAAACGGGTTCCGAATCGGGCTCGGAAAGAAGTTCCGGGGCAGGCTGGTTGGACGCCACGACTGGCGCACTCCTTTCCTTCCTTCTCGCCGACCGGGTTAGCTGACGGGTTCGGAGCAGGAAGGTCCCCTACGAGTCTGCTGGTTGCCCAGCCGACCCGATTCACCCCAGTTCCCTCCGCGTTGGGAGGGAGGTGGTTCCCCGGTTCCCTGACACCCTGACCAGGGTGTTCGGGATTAGGCGATGGCGCACGGTGCCGCTTGGGACGGCGTTGCCGACCGCGCTGCGTTATCAGACGTTAATAGAACTCCCCCGTAGATACCAAGCTGTTCCGCTGATTGCTTCACGGATCATTGCGGACGAAAGGGGTGTTGGGGGCGACCTTGTCGAACGGGAGGTCTCGGGGAGGTCTCGGGGAGGACACGGAGGCGGATCAGTCGGTTACGTTCCGTCAGACCGTCGCCGAGCGGGGTGCGGGGACGGCGGCCGCCTGAGCGGACAGCGGCTTGGCGATGTTCTCGAGCGAACGCCCCTCGGCGGCGACGGCGAAGAACGCCGCCACGAGCCCGGCCGCGACCATCAGCGCCGCCCCGATGCAGAACGCCAGCACGGTGTCCCCGACCACGCCGCTCGATGTCAGGTCGGCGAAGAGCATCGGCCCGGTGATGCCGCCCGCGGCGGTGCCGATGGCGTAGAAGAACGCGATCGCCATGGCGCGTGTCTCCATGGGGAAGATCTCGCTGACCGTGAGGTAGGCGGAGCTCGCCCCCGCGGAGGCGAAGAAGAGGACGACGCACCAGCAGGCGGTCATCGTGAACGCGTTCAGCCAGCCGTTGTTGAACATCCACGCGGTCACGAAGAGCAGGACACCGGAGACGATGTACGTTCCGGCGATCATGGGCTTGCGGCCGACGGTGTCGAAGAGCTTGCCCAGCAGGAGCGGCCCGAGGAAGTTGCCGAACGCGATGACGACGAAGTAGTACCCGGTGTTGCCGCTGGAGACGTCGAAGAACTTGACCAGAATCGAGCCGAAGCCGAACGTGATGGCGTTGTAGAGGAACGCCTGCCCGATGAAGAGGGCGAGACCCAGCACCGCCCGCTTCGGGTAGGAGCGGAAGAGCGTGCGGGCGATGGTGAGGAAGCCGATGCTGTGCCGCTGCTTGATGGTGATGGCGTCCTCGGGCTCGGGCAGCGGTCGGCCGGTCTCCTCCTCGACCTGCCGCTCCACGTCCTCGACGAGCTTGTCCGCGCCTTCGGCCCGGCCGTGGATGAACATCCAGCGCGGGCTCTCGGGCACATGGCGGCGCACCAGCAGGATGACCAGGCCCAGGACGACACCGAGGGCGAAGGTGAGCCGCCAGCCGATGTCCTTGGGGAAGATGTCGGTGTTCAGCGCCAGCACGGACAGCAGCGAACCGCCCATGGCACCCAGCCAGAAGCTGCCGTTGATCATCAGGTCGACCCGGCCGCGGTACTTGCTCGGGATCAACTCGTCGATCGCGGAGTTGATGGCCGCGTACTCACCGCCGATGCCGAAGCCGGTGAAGAACCGGAAGACGAAGAACCACCACGGCGCGAAGGAGACCGCGGTGAGCGCGGTCGCGGCCAGATAGACGGCCAGGGTGACGAGGAAGAGCTTCTTTCGCCCGAACCGGTCGGTCAGCCAGCCGAAGAACAGCGCTCCCGCACACGCTCCGGCGACATAGAGGGCGGCCGCGAGACCGGTGACCTGGGCGTCGCTGATGGCGAGTCCGCTGCCCTTCTCGGACAGGCGCCCGGCGATATTGCCGACGACGGTGACTTCGAGGCCGTCGAGGATCCACACCGTGCCGAGGCCTATGACGATCATCCAGTGCCAACTCGACCACGGCAGGCGGTCGAGCCTGGCGGGAACCTTGGTCGTGATGGTTCCGGTCCGAACTCCAGCTCCTGTTTCGGTCATGGGTGTCCCCCTGCCGGCGGCGCGAACGTTGCTGGCTTCGGTTACCCGGCCCTGAACGCCGGAAACGGGGGGTGGGGGGTGCCGGGGGCGGGGCGGGAGGGGGAGGGGGAGGGGGAGGGGGGCGGGTGCGGGAGGGGGCGCGGGACGCGGGACGCGGCCACGAGTCGCGGGCGTGGTCAGCGGCCCTGGAGCGTGCGGGCGGACCGGTGCATCAGCGTGTCCGCGGCCTCGTTGCCCGTGATCCGGTTCCTGAGCATCGTTGCCGCCGTGGACTGCACGGAGTGCGTGAACGCGGCGTAGTACGGGGTCACGGGACGCGCCCGGGCACGTTTGATGGAGGCGAGCAGCAATGGGTACTTGTCGGCGGGCAGGGCGCTTTGGGCGGACGGCCTGCCCTCCCCGGCTGGGCCGGTCCCCGCACTTCCCGCACCCGTACTTCCCGCACCCGCACTGCCGCCCTCCGGGGTGCCGTTCTCCGGGGTGCCGTTCTCCGGGGTGCCGTTGTCCGGGGGCGCCGGGACCCGGGTGCAGATCTGCCCGCCGTTCCCGAGGTAGGCGGATTCACGGGTGGCGGCGAAGCCGCGCTCCAGCAGGCACCGCTCGCTCTGCCTGTCGGTCAGGTACCTGATGAGCCTTCTGGCCCAGGCCGGATTTCCGGCGTGGGCGGTCACCGCGAGATTCTGGCCGCCGAGCACCGAAGGTCCGGGCAGTCCGGTGACCACGACCTTGTCGGCGAACCCGGGCATGCGGTCGGCGAGCTGGTTGTAGGCGAAGGGCCAGTTGCGCATGAACGCGACCTTCCCTCCGCTGAACTCGGTGACGGACGCCGTCTCGTCGACCGTGAGCGAGTCGTCGGGCATGCCCTGCCGGTAGAGCTCCTTGAGGTTGTTGAGCCCTTCCTGGATCCGGCCGCTGTTCCCGTCCTCGGCGGGCAGATCGCCTCCACTGGCCCAGATGGCCTCCATGACATTGACGGTCAGACCCTCGTACTCCTTGAGCTGGGCGGTGTAGCCGGACTCGGCGTGCCGGTCCTGGATGTCCTCGGCGACGCTCATCAACTGGCCCCAGGTACGGGGTGCCTGGAAGCCGTACTTGTCCAGAATCTCCTTGTTGTAATAGAGCAGCGCGGCATCGGTGTTGAAGGGAACGCCCCACACCTTGCCGTCGTGGACGACGGTGTTCTTCACCGATGCGATGAAGTCGGCCGGAAGGGGCTCCGGCCACCGCTGGATCAGCCCTCCGGCGGCGAACTCCGCCGTCCAGGTCACATCGAGGTTCACCACGTCGTAGCCACCGCTGCCCGACTGGAGGGCGCCGACGAGCTGGCTGCGCTGGAGGTCGGCCTCGTCGGGCAGCACGACGATCCGCGCCGGGTGGTCGGGGTGCTCCACGTTCCACTGCTTGATCAGGCTCTGCCGTATCCCCGAACTGGTGAGGTCGCTGCCGCTGGCGAGGAGGATGGGCTCGGTGGCGGCGCCGTCGGCCCGCGGTGCCTGCCCGGCGCAGCCCGCTGCGGCGAGCACGCACAGCGCGGTGAGGACCGCCGCGGCTGTCGCGGCCTTCGCGGCGACGGTCCGGTGGAGCGGACGGCGAAGTGGGCGGTGCGGTGGACGGCGAAGTGGGCAGTGCGGCGGGAGGGGAAGTGCGCGGTGCGGCGGGCGCCGACGAGGTGGGGTCACGGTGTCCTCCCGTCCGCGGGATCCGGTGTGTCGACCACCGCGAGCTTCCCGGCGAGTTCCTTGGCGACATCGCCCTTGGCGGGCAGGCACTGGGAGGAGCCGCTGATGATGTCGAGCTCATAGGCGCCGCATCCGGGACGGCCGACGTCCACGACGACGAAAGGGACCGTGGCCGCGGAGTCGTCCTTCAACCGGTTGAAGAACCTGTGCGCGGCGGTGGCCTGCCCCTTGTCGCCGGGCTCCCGGTCGTCACCGCCGTCGGTGACCAGCAGGATCGCCTGCTCGGTCCGCTCCTTGCCCGGCGCATGCCGCATGGTGTCCAGCGCCTTGGTCAGCACCTCGTACATCGCGGTGCCGGTCGTCCTGCCCAACTCGGCCTTCTCCACAGCACGCAGACCCTCCCGCGCCTGCTTGACCCCGGTGCCGAGGGGAACCAGTTCACGGTGGCCGGTGCGCTGCGTATCGGACTTGGGGTAGGCCCAGACTCCGAAAGTGTCCTCCGGGCCCAGCACCTCCAGGGCTCTGGCCACCACCGCTTCCGCCTCCGCCTTCTTGCGTCCCTCCCGCATGGACGGCGAGACATCGAGCAGGATCAGGACCCGGCTCGGGGCCCGGGCCTTGTCATAGGCGCCGATCACCGCCCGCAGCCGCCGCGCGGTGAGGTCGGCCGCATGGATGGGTATGGACGGCTGGGCCCCCGAGTGGGAGCACCCGAGCGCCGAATCGTGGTCGGCGAGCGGGGGGACCCCGCCGGTTCTGGCCTTGCGGTAATCGGCGGCGGCCAGTTGGGACTGGCCGTCCTTGCCGAGCAGCCACGCCCGGAAGCGGTTGACGGCGTCGGAGCGCTGAACGCGGTCCTCGTCGGCGCCCGTCCAGGAGACGGGGACGAACGGGTGATCGAGCGCGGGAACGCCCTTGAGGTAGTACGCGGTCAACGATTCCGCGGCCCGGAAGCCGGAACAGCGGTCGCCGCCGTCGCCCGTTCCGGGCGCCCCCTCCGCGGCCCGGTTGAAGTCGACGAGCGCCTTCTCGGAGACCAGGGCCTCGAGGTTCTCGATTCGGCGTCCCGGCCTGGCGGCCGCGCGGTGCGCCACGCGGTCGAGGAGTTCGGTGCTGTCGCCGGAGGGGAAGCCGGAGGCGGACAGCTTCTGCTCGATGGCGGCGACCACGTCGGGCGCCAGGACCGTGTCGAGGCCACCGCTCGTGTCGGCCCCGGTGTCCGGCAGGCTCCCGTCCCCGGCCAGATAGCGGCCCACGGTGTGCAGGAGGCCCGCTCCCGATGTGGTCGGGCTCGGACGCAGCAGGCGCGGCGGGTCCGGCAGGCCGCTCACCGCCTTGAGGAGGTCGTTCCAGGTGATCTCCACGGATACGCCGGGCAGTTGAACGGCGGTTCGTGAGGGCAGACCCAGGACGAGGGGCGAGTAGGCCACGGGGGTACCGGTGCCCAGCCGGACGACGGGGGATCCACTCGTCGCCTCCCGGGCCAGCGCCACCTCGGCGGAGGTGTCGGGAATCCAGATGTCGGGCTGCGGTCCAACGTCGTTGAGGGGGATGAAGTGCTTGGCCGAGTCGGCGCTCCCGCCGGGCGTAGCGGCCGAGGTCCCGGTACCGGCCGAACTCCCGCCCGCCGTAGCGACCGAGGTCCCGCCCGCCGTACCGGCCGAACTCCCACCCGCCGTAGCGCCCGCGGACCCGAACGACGTCGTCCCGCTCGCCGTCTGCCCTGTCGTGTCCGGATTCGAGGGGTGGACGGAGTCGAAGGCGTCGGTCGGATCGGCCGGGTCGACTCCGGCACCGTCCTCGGGCGGGGCGCCGACCGGATCGCCGGAGTCGGTCCCGTCCTCGGACACCCGCGATCCGCTCCAGGTGTCGGCGCGGGCGAAGGCGTCGCCGACCTTGTCGGAGGGGGCGTCGAAGACCGTCAGATGGACGGCTCGGCAGCCGTCGGGGGCCGAGGCGTGCCCGTCCCCCCGGCGTAGGGCCCGCTGGTTGGCATCGGACTCCTCGTAGGCCGTGGCAGCGGTCCTGACGGCGCCGCGGATCTCGGGCGAGGTGAGGACCCGCAGCTCCAGTGGGGGAGGGCAGGACGTATCGGACCCGGCGAAGCCGTACTGGACACCTGCCGCGAGGCCGCCGAGAGCCGCCACCACCGCCAGCCAGGCGACGCAGCGCCGCCACAGCGGAACGGTCCCGTCGAGAAGCTGCTGTTTGGCCGCGGTGGCGGCGCCGAGGATTCCGGCAGGCAGCGCCTGGACGCCCGGGAGCCGCCACAGTGCCTGGAGGCGGCTGCCGAGGGAGGCGAGGAGAGCGGGCTGCGGGCTCTCGGAAGCGCTCACGCCGTCTCCGGGGACGTCCCGGGCATGGGAGACGACCACCTCGGGCCCGGCCTTGTAGTGGATGAGCCAGGGGTCGAACACCTCGGTCCGCTGCTGTCGCATCGTGTCTTCGAGGCGCCCGCACAGCGCGCCCATGGTCACCCGGGGCGCATGGGGGACGCCGTCACTCAGCACGGCGGCGAACTCGCGGGTGAACGGGGTGCACCCGTCCTCGCCCGAGGGTTCGCAGGAGACCTCGCGGGTCGCCGATGTGGAGGCGAGCACCCAGTAGTGGGCGCGGGCGGCCTCGGTCCCGGCCTCCAGAACGGCCTGGCCGGAGTAGCAGCAGTCCAGGACGAGGACGATGTGCAGCGGGGCGCACTGGTGGCGGATCTCCTCGAGCCGCTTGAGCAGGTCCTCGACCGCGAGGCCGTTGACGAACAGGTTGTCCGGGGTGCAGTCGCTCAGGCTCAGGTAGAGCTTGTCGTACCGGTCGTCCACGCGGGCGTGGCCGGAGTAGTAGCACAGCAGCACGTCCTCGGCCCGGGCGGCCGCCGCGTCGATCCGCTCCCAGACGACGCCGGCGTGCTCGGGGTTGTGGACGGTCTTGACCTTGCCGGACGAGCAGACACCGGACCCGGGGTCCTTGAGGACCTTCTCCAGCTTCTTGATGTTCTGCTCGACCGCCGGGATCCTCGAGAACTCGTTCGCCGCGCGTGCGTAGCCGCTGACCCCGATGAGCACGGCGACGGCCCGCCTGCCGCCGCCCGCCGGAGCGGACACCGGTCTACTCCCCCTCCCCGGGGGGCTGCGGGGGATCACCGTCCAGCAGGCGCCGGACGAGCTCCGCTATCTCACCCGGAGTCGCACCCTCGACACCGGTCAGCCGGATCACCCTGCCGTTGCGCCGGACCTCGACGAAGGCCTCCTGGTCGCGTTCGCGGCGGTTGCGCAGCCAGCTCAGCAAGGAGCGGATCAGCATGGCCAGGAGCGCTCCGGCGCCATTGGTCGTCAGGTCGAGGGCGAAGTCGGTGACGACACCGAGAGTGCGGTCCTCCGACTCACGCTCGACGGCGGTGACGCGCTCGTTGATCTCGGGTTCCTTGGCCAGCCAGTTGCGCAGGCCCTTGGCCCTCGACTCCCGCTCCTCGGTCGTGCCGGTGCGGCCGATGACGACCACGACCTCACTCATGCCTGCCCCCGCCTGGCCGTTCTTGATGGGTCATCAAGTAATCAATCCTCGCACGGGCGGTGGCGGTGCGTCACGGGGATGTGTGTGACGGATCACATCGGCGGGTGGGTCGCAGGACGGGTGCCCGCGGGCGCGGGCCTGCCGGGCCCGTTCCCCGACCACCCCCGTGGGACGAAGAACGGGCCCGGCTCCGCCAGGAGAGCCGTCAGTAGAGCTTGGCGACGGCGGTCCTGGTCGTCTTCTTGAAGCCCTTGAGGGGGGCGTCCTTCAGATCGCCCATCTGGCCCCAGTCGACGTAGGTGACGGTCCTGCCGTCACGGCCCACGGAGGAGAGGTTGATGTCGGTCGAGCCGACCTCGGTGTCCTTGGTGTCGAGGCTGTAGACGTAGGCGCCCTCCTCGACGTCGATCCTGCCGTGGTACTTCCCCTTGGCCTCAACGGAGGGGTACTTGTGCTCCAGGCGGTCGGCGCAGCTCGCGAACGCCTTGCGCAGGTCGGTGACGAGCTTCTTCGCCTTGGCGGTGGTGGCCGCGGTGTGGGTGATCTGGCGGGCACCCGTGTCCAACTCCGTGCGGAAGTCGCGGTAGCTGGTCTTGGCCGCCGGGATCACGCCGCGGGTGCAGAACGACTGCGACCCCGGCAGGCCCTTCTTCACCTTGTCGGCGTGCCACGGGGTGGACGCGTGCGGGAGCTCCGACGCCGTGAGGAACTTCGGCGCGGGAGCGGCGGTCGCCGCCGAGCTGAGCGGCGCGGCGGCGACGGTCAGGCCCGCGGCGAGGACGGCGGTGGTGAGAGCGGCACTGATCTTGTTCATGGACGGGTGTTCCCCCGGGTTGTCGGTTGCGGCTGAACGCTCATCAGCTTCTGCGGAAGCGGTCGGGAACAGCAATGGCCGCGGGGCATTCCGGGAAGGTGGAACCATTCCAACCCCCTTGACGTGGGGGAATGTGGGTGGGGTGGAACGCCGTCCTGGAACGGTTGGGGGAACGGGAGCCAATGGGCGCGCCGAAGGAAGCCGAAGTCGATGAGTTCGCCGAGCGGTTGCGCAAGCTCAAGGACCGGTCCCGGAAAAGCTACGGGGCCTTGGCCGGACGGCTGAACGTGAGCCCGTCCACGCTGCACAGATACTGCTCGGGCGAGGCGGTCCCCGTGGAATTCGCCCCGGTGGAGCGCCTGGCAAGGCTGTGCGGCAGCGAGGGCGAGGACCTGATCGCGCTGCACCGGCTGTGGATCCTGGCGGACGCGGCAAGGAAGAAGCGCAAGGACGCGACGGGCGTCGTCTCGGGTTCGGACTCGCCGCCGGATACGGACGCGCGCCAGGGGCGGGACGCGGGCCAGGGGCAGGACACGGTCCTGGGTCCGCTTCGCGGACCACATGGGGACGCGGACCCGGATCCCGGCACGGGCACGGGCACAGGTACGGGCACGGGCACAGGTACGGGCACGGGCACAGGTACGGGCACGGGCACAGGTACGGGCACGGATACAGGTACGGGTACGGATACAGGTACGGGCACGAGCTCGAACTCGGGGGCGGGCGCCTGCCCTGACGCGGACGCACGTGCCGCGGTGGATTCCGGTCCGGGTGCGGACCCTTCGTCCCGTTCCGACTCGGCTTCCGGCTCCGCCATCAACGGCAGCCCCTCCCCGCGGGCGCGGCGTCTGCGGTGGGGAGCGCTTGTCGCGGCCGTCGTTGCCGGGGCGGTGGCGTCCACCGCGCTGGGGTTGGGGGAGGTTTCCCACCGGGGTGCGGGCGAGCGGTCCGGCGCCTCCGGTACCAAGCCGGGGCTTGCGTCACGGGCGCCTGTTGGTCAACCGCCCGGCTCCTCCCCCTCCGGCTCCCCCTCCGCCGCTCCCTCCGTCGAGGCGTCCAAGTCCGGCGCCCCCAAAGGGTCGCCCTCCCACCGTTCCGACGCACCCAAGCCCTCCCGCCCCGCCGGACCCGAGAACGCGAGCGGCGTCCCGTTCACCTGGACCGTCAACGATCAGATCTGGCAGAACGGCTGCGACCACGTCTACCTCGTCAACCGCGGCCCCGCCGACGTCCCGCCGCCGCCCCCGGAGCAGGACGCCGAGCAGTGGGTACGGGCCACCGGAGCCCTGCACGGGCGGGACACCCAGGTCCGGATCACCCTCCAGGGCAAGTCCGGCCGGGCCGTGGTGCTGGAGGCGCTGCGAGTGCGCGTCACCGACCGGCGCACCCCCACTGCGCGGAACGCCTACTTCATGAGCAACGGCTGCGGCGGGGCCCTCACCCCGAGGCTCTTCGACGTCGACCTCGACAGGCCGCGCCCGGTTGCCCACTCCGAGGCCGGCTCCGACGGTGAGCACGAGATCCCCGCGGTCTCGTTCCCGTACACCGTCTCGGCCATCGACCCGGAGGCCTTCCTGGTGACCGGCCGCTCGGCCGACTGCGACTGCGGCTGGTACCTGGAGCTCGAATGGAGCAGCAACGGCCGCTCCGGATCAGTCCGGATCGACGACCACGGACAGCCTTTCCGTACGAGCGGCATCAAGGGCATGACGGCGTACGGCTACGACACCGCCCAACACCGCTGGGCCACCGACCAGTTCTGACCCGAGCGCGATTTCCGCGGTTGACCTCAACCTCGCTTGAGGTCGCACGCCGCCATCGACCTGGCGGACTTCCCCCTGCCCACCGCCTTGATGGCGGCCCCCGTCGTCGACGGCGCGTCTGGTGGGGCGTGGCACTGCGTACGGCACGGGCCGCCCGCCCGCCCGGTTCATGGATACGCCCGGCACACGGTCGCGGCACCGAAGCCGAGAAGGCGGGTCCCCTTCGAAGGGGCCCGCCTTTCGCGTGCCACAGGACGACATGAGCACGCACGACCCGCCCTATAGCCCTTTGCCCCTCCGCGCTCCAGAGGTATCTGGAAACTTCGGATCCGGTGTGCGCCTGACGAGCGCGTGCGCCCTCGTATCCGGGCTCGCCCCTCCCGCACACGCCAGCGCACCAGACGGAGAAGGGAAGCGGACCCCCATGCCCAAGACACCCCTCACACTCGAGGACCTCAAGCGCATCCTGAGCGAATCCGCCGGCACGGACAGCGGGGACATCGAGTTCGACGGCTGCGTCCTCGACATCGACTTCTACGAGCTGGGCTACGACTCCAAGGCCATGCTGAAGACCGGCAGCTTCATCCAGCGCGAGTACGCCGTGGAGATCGAGGGCGACACGATCGCCTCCGCGCAGACACCCCGTCTGCTGCTGAGGATGGTCAACGGGACGAGGGCCGCCTGAGCGCTCCGCCACCCGTCACGCCCCTGCCCCGCCATGTCCCGTTCCGGCTTCGGACCAGGACTCGGCCACGGCTGGGCACCACAGCGCCGTAGATCGCAGTTTCTGGAGGAATGCATGTCGGATCAGGGGCGGCGGGTCGCCGTCGTCACCGGGGCCACGAGTGGAATCGGACTCGCGGTCGCCACACTGCTGGCCGAACGGGGAGCCAGCGTCTTCATCTGCGCGCGCAACGCGGGCTCCGTGACGGCGACGGTGGGGCGGCTTCGGGATGGCGGGCTCGAGGTGGACGGGACCACCTGTGACGTCCGCTCCCGGGAGGACGTCCGGTCCTTCGTGCGGGCCGCCGTCGACCGGTACGGTCCGGTGGACATCCTGGTGAACAACGCCGGGCGCACCGGCGGCGGAGTCACCACCGAACTCACCGACGAGCTCTGGTACGACGTCATCGACACCAACCTCAACAGCGTCTTCCTGATGACGCGGGAGGTGCTGACCACCGGCGGTATGCAGCGCAGGGCCAAGGGGCGCATCATCAACGTGGCCTCCACGGCGGGCAGGCGCGGGATGCCGCACGGCGCTCCGTACTCGGCCTCCAAGCACGGTGTCGTGGGGTTCACCAGGGCGCTCGGCAATGAGCTGGCCAGGAGCGGCATCACGGTGAACGCGGTCTGCCCCGGCTATGTGGAGACCCCGTTCGGGGAGAGCGTCGTGCGCGGGCACATCGCCGACGGCGCGGGCTCCGAGTCCGACGTCCTGCAGAAGTTCCAGGCGGAGATCCCGCTGGGCCGCTACTCCACGCCGGAGGAGGTGGCCGGGATGGTCGAGTACCTCGTGTCCGACACCGCCGCCTCCATCACCTCCCAGGCCATCAACGTCTGCGGGGGCCTGAGCGGCTGCTGACCCCGGCCACCGGGCCGGCGTCGACAGGGTGTCGTCGAGCGGGTCAGGGCGGCGGACGCCCAACGGCTCAGCGAGAACGGCCACGGCCGGGGCAAGATCGTCCTCACCGTCGGCTGACGGCCCGCCCGTCCTCGAGCCCGCGAAGGCCGCGAAGGCCGCGGGGGTAGCGTCGCCGGTATGAAGTTCTTCGCGCTGTGCGGCAGCCTGCGGGACGGATCGCTCAACGCGGCCGTGCTGCGAACGGCGGCGGGGCTGTGCCCGCCCGGTACCGAGTTCTCGGTCCACCCGGACCTGGCGCGGCTGCCGTTCTTCAACCACGACGACGAGTTGGCGGGGCCGCCCGCGGTGGTGAAGGACCTGCGGGCCCAGGTGGGGGAGGCGGACGGTGTGGTGATCGCGAGCCCGGAGTACGCGGCGGGCACCTCTGGGGTGCTCAAGAACGCGTTGGAGTGGCTCGTCGGGGGCGTCGAGATCGCGGACAAGCCCGTGGTGATCGTCACCGCCTCCCCCTCCGGCGGGTACGAGGCGCAGAAGTGGCTGCGCCAGACGCTGACGATGATGAGCGCACGCGTCCTGCCCGAGTCGCTGCCGATCCCGGCGGCCGCGAGCAAGATCGCGGACGGGCGTGTCGTGGACGAGGGGACGCTGCGCGCGCTCGAGGAGCTGATGGCCGCACTGGCCCGCGCGGCTCGGGAGTAGGCAAACCGGCGCCCCGCGATGAGCGTGCAGACGCCCCGGCAGGTGACGATGGCTCACCTGCCGGGGCACTGTCGTGCCGGCCGTCCACCGGGGCCGCAGCCGCGGGCCCGGTCTACCGGACTGCTACCGGATCAGCGGCACCACGGCACGGGGCTGAGGTTCTGCACCCAGCGGGCGGCGACGAAGCCGGGGCGGTCGTCGAGCTTGTACCAGCGGTTGTTGCCCAGGACGCTCTCGCCGATCACCTTGCACTCGATCTTGATCAGCGCGCCGGAGCGGAAGCTGCCCAGAACCCGCCCCTTCGTGGACGGCGTGGACCGGATGTTCACTCCGGAGCGGGCGACGACGCGGCCGAGGATCTCGCGGTCACGGCGGTTGTCCTCGCGGCGCTCGTCCTGCCGGCCCTGCTGCCCCTGCTGGCTCTGCTGGCCCTGGCCCTGCTGGCTCTGACCCTGCTGGTTCCCGGTCGAGGTCGAGTTGCTGCTCTGCGGGCCGTCGTCGTGCGGGCCCGCCACAGCGGGCGCCGCGCCCAGGACACCGAGGGCAACGGCCCCGACGGCACCCACGGCGGCCGCCGTCTTGAGGTTCTTCCATGACGAGATGTGCACAGCCGACTCCCTGAGGTGGTGAGACAAACCGGTGGATCGACCACCACCGTCCCGCGAGGGTCCATCACCACTGGGGGCGACATGCCAGAACTGCCCACTAATGAGGTAGTACGACTACTCTGACTGGCCTCTCCCCCGTCCGGCCTGCTCCGCGCACACCGTGGACAGCGCTCCCGAGCGGTTCCACCTTGCGCACGAGAGCGCTCAGCGAGGAACAGCGGAAGGCGATCCTGGCACTGGCAGCGGCACCAGTGCGGTGCTCGGAGTTCCGGGCGGACTTCTTCAACGCCTGGAACGCGAGCGAGCTCCAGCGGCGGGTGAGCGGCTGCGTCAACGCCGGATACATCTGCGGCAACGACGGCAGCCCGATCCAGCAGTGACCGCACCCCGTCAATAGCGGCGGCGGGCCCCGCCGGCGCTTCTCCTGCCGACGGGGCCCGCCCATGCGCTGCCGGGCCGGGAAGGGGGACTACTTGACGTTGACCCCGGTCCAGGCGGCGGCCACGGCCTTGGCCTCCGCGCTGTCGGCGCCGTAGAGGTCACCGGCCGCCTTCAGGGTCGCTTTGCGGGCCGCCTTGTAGTCGGTGGTGGAGGTGAAGTACTTGGTCAGGGCGTTGTACCAGATCGCCTCCGCCTTCTCGTGGCCGATGCCGGTCACGGTCGAGCCGTCCTGGGTGGGGCTGTCGTACTCCACGCCGTTCACCGTCTTCTTCCCGCTGCCCTCCGACAGCAGGTAGTAGAAGTGGTTGGCGACGCCCGAGGAGTGGTGCACGTCCTTGTCCCCGACGCCGGCGGCCCAGTAGTCGGCGGAGCTGCCGTCCTTGGACGGCTTGTCCATGTAGCGCAGCGGGCTGCCGTCGCCCCTGATGTCGATCTCCTCACCGATGAGGTAGTCCGGCTTGTCGTCGGCGAGGTTGGCGTGCCACTCCACACCGGTGCCGAGGATGTCGGAGGTGGCCTCGTTCAGGCCACCGGACTCACCCTCGTAGACCAGCTGGGCGGTGGCGCTGGTGACGCCGTGGGTCATCTCGTGGCCGGCCACGTCCAGGGCGGTCAGCGGGTGGTTGTTGCCCTCTCCGTCGCCGTAGGTCATGCAGCGGCAGTCGTCGGACCAGAACGCGTTGACGAAGTCCTTGCCGTAGTGGACCCGGCTGACGGCGCCCTTGCCGTCGTTGAAGATGCCGGCGCGCTTGAAGACCTTCTTGTAGAAGTCCCAGGTCGCGGCCGCGCCGAACTGGGCGTCGACCGCCGCGGACTGCGGGTCGTCCGCCTTGCCGGTGCCCCAGGCGTCGTCGTCGTCGGTGAACGGCGTGCCATTGCCGTCGGTGCCGCCCTTGAGGTCGACGGTCGAGCCGTCGCCGCGGGAGGGGTCCTTCAGCTCGAAGCCGCTGCCCGACTTCTTGGTCGAAAGGTCCACCGTGCCCACGTGCACGCCCTTGTCGTCGGCCGCGCCCTTGATGCCCTCGTACTTCGTGAGCACCTTGCCGGTGGCGGCGTCGCTGACGACGTGCAGCTCACTGGGGCCGTTGTCCTGCTGGACGCCGTTGACCGTGGTGTCCCAGGCCAGCGCCGGGGTCCCGGAGGCGGCCCAGACGATCAGGTCAGGGCTCTGCGCGCCCTTGACCCGCTTGAGCGAGTCGCTGTCGCCGCGCCCGCGCTCAGTGGCCATCGACTGGGCCACCCCGTGCGCCTTGTTCTCGGCCGAGGCCCTGGAGACGGCGGGCTTGACGGCGCCCAGGCTCAGCGAGCCCTTGTGCGCCCAGGTCACGGACTTCACCCGCTGCTTGGCGTCCTCGTGGACGACGAGGTCTCCACCGATCACACGGAGCCCGTCGTAGGTGCGGTCGTAACGGACGTGACGGACGCCGTTCTCGCCCACCACGACATCGCGGGGGACGAGCCTCTCCTTGCCGCTGAGGGCGAGGGACTTGGCTATGCGCGGAGCGGCCTTGTGGGCCTGGTCCATCAGCTGCGCCCGGCCCGTCGCGGCGTGGGTGGGTGCCGCGTCCGGGGCTGCGTTGGCGGCAGCCTGCACACCTGCGGCGATGAGGGCCGAGGCGGCGGCGATGGCTCCGAAAGCCAGCTTGCGGTTCACATGATCTCCCGTTCGATCGCTCGACGAATCGTTCGATGCGTGCAGTGGGGCAAGTGCACAGGGATCGTGAACCTCGGTACGACACAAGCGGAATGACGGTCACCGCTTGAATTCGAAAACTGACCAGCCCCTTCACAACTGTTACGAAACCGCGGGAATGGTATTTCTCGAATGCCTCAACTACCCCTGGGAAGTGCGGCTGTTGGGGGCATTGCCCGATAAGCCGGGACATCGCCGCCGCTGGTAAGGGCCGCGAAGAGCCGCGGTCGGCACCCGCGGCGGCACGGTGGCCTCGTGGTGATCCGGTCATGAGCGGAGGTCGGCGAGCGGATGACGGGACCCCGTACCCGGGGCCGGCACCGGCGGGTTCCGGCTATTTGTTCCGGCGGGTGACGAGCTCCGCCAATGCGAGCAGATCGCCGGCCGCGGCGGGCTCGGGCACCGCCTCGGCCAAATGCTCGATGGCCGCCGCCATCCGGTCGAACGCCTGGATCTGCGCCCAGTTCCGCCCGATGGCCCGGTCGATGGCGTCCGCGGCCCGGCGCAGGTCCTCGGCCTCCAGTGGTCCCGGAGCGAAGTAGACGTCGGCGAGGTCGGAGGCGGCGGCCGTCCCCGAGGTCAGCGCCGCCACCACCGGCAGCGACTTCTTGCGCGCCGCCAGATCGGCGCCGACCGGCTTGCCGGTGACCGAGGGATCCCCCCAGATCCCGATCAGGTCGTCGATCAGCTGGAAGGCCAGCCCCATCTGACGGCCGAACGCGTCCATGGCATCCGCCACCGCCGTGTCCGGACCGGCGTACAGGGCGCCGATCGCGCAGGCGCACCCCAACAGCGCCCCCGTCTTGGCCTCGGCCATGGCCAGGCACTCGTCGACCGACACATCGGCGCGGTGTTCGAACGAGCAGTCGGCGTGCTGTCCCTCGCACAGTTCCACCACGCACGCGGCGAGCCTGGCCGCGGCCGCGATGGCCGCCGGGTGGTCGTCCTCGGCGAGGATCCGCAGCGCCAGGGAGTGCATGGCGTCACCGGCGAGGATGGCGTCCGAGGAACCGAACACCGACCACGCCGTCGCCCGGTGCCGCCGGGTCGCGTCGCCGTCCATGACGTCGTCGTGGAGGAGGGTGAAGTTGTGCACCAGCTCCACCGCGGCCGCCGCGCGCACGGCGTGCTCCGGGCTGCCCCCGAGCGCCTGGGTGGTGGCCAGGACGAGGGCGGGCCGCAGCGCCTTGCCCGCGGGTGCCTCGGCCTCGGCGCCGTCCGCGTCGCGCCAGCCGAAGTGGTAGGCGGCGATCGCGCGCATCGCGGGCGGTAAGGAGCCGACGGCCGCTCTCAGCGCCGGATCGACCAGTCGGCGGGTGCGGCCCAGCACCTCCTCGGCCTCGTGCTCGTGCCCTTCGCCGTTCCTGTCCCCCTTCCGGCCCCCGTCCGCTGTGTTGCCGTCTCCGGCCCGGTGGTCGCCTGCGGCCTGGTCGCCTGCGGCCTGGTCGCCTCCGGCCTGGTCGCCTCCGGCCCGGTGGTCGCCTCCGGCCCGGTCGCCTCCAGCCCGGTGGTCGCCTTCGTGGTCCTCACGATCGAGCGTGGTCGTCCCCACTCGCCCCTCCCCCAACACATGTCCGTCGTCCGCCGGGACCGGGCGGCCCGGGCCCTGTCCTCCGGGCCGCCCGTCATTGCCGTGCCGCCGCGCCCTCTCTACGCGTGCCGGGAGATCTCGACGTTCTCGAGGACGCCGAGCGCGTCGGGCACCAGCACCGCGGCCGAGTAGTAGGCGCTGACGAGGTAGGAGATGACCGCCTTCTCGTCGATGCCCATGAACCGCACGGACAGGCTGGGCTGGTACTCGTCCGGGATGCCGGTCTGGTGCAGGCCGACGACACCCTGGCTGTCCTCGCCGGTGCGCATCACGATGATCGAGCTGGTGCCCTGCTCGGTGATCGGGATCTTGTTGCACGGGAAGATCGGCACACCGCGCCAGGACGGCACCATGTGCCCCTGGACCTCGACGCTGTCGGGGTAGATCCCCCGGGAGCTGCACTCCCGGCCGAACGCGGCGATCGCGCGCGGATGCGCCAGGAACAGCCGCGAGTTCCTGCGGCGGCTGAGCAGTTCGTCGAGGTCGTCGGGCGTGGGCGGCCCGCTGTGGGTCTGGATGCGCTGGCCGTAGTCGGCGTTGTTGAGCAGGCCGAACTCGGCGTTGTTGATGAGCTCGTGCTCCTGGCGCTCGCGCAGCGCCTCGATGGTCAGCCGGAGCTGCTGCTCCATCTGGTCCATCGGCTGGTTGTAGAGGTCGGCGACCCGGCTGTGCACCCGCAGGACGGTCTGCGCGACGCTCAGCTCGTACTCGCGGGGCGAGAGCTCGTAGTCGACGAAGGTCTGCGGCAGGGCCGGCTCGCCCACGTGACCGGACGAGAGCAGGATGTCGGCCTCGCCGCGCTGGTTGGTGGGCCCGTGGTCGTCGCAGTGGTAGCGCCGGACGTGTTCGCGCAGCGCCGCGTGCTGGTCGGCCAGGGTCTGGAACGCCGACCGGGGCAGGACCAGAACGGTGGCCCTGGTGGTCGCCTTGACGGTGAAGTCCCACTCGCCGTCGGCGGCCGCCAGCGAGTGCTCACCGAAGTGGTCTCCGTCGGCGAGGACGCCCAGCACCACTTGTTCGCCGTATTTCCCGGATCCGAGCCTGGTCACCTTTCCATGCGCGACGAGGAATACTTGGTCGGCGGGCTGCCCGGCTTCAACGAGGATCTCCCCCGGCCGGAATTCCCGTTGTTCGAACTGCTGGGCAAGCGCGCTCAGGACGTCCGCGTCCTCGAATTCACGCAGCAGTGCCAGCTCCCGCAGCTCGTCCGGAATGACCCGCACGTCGGACCCGGTCTGGACGAAGGTCACCCGGCCGTCGCCGACCGTGTAGGTCAGTCGCCGGTTGACCCGGTAGGCGCCGCCCGAGACCTGGACCCAGGGCAGCATGCGCAGCAGCCAGCGCGAGGTGATTCCCTGCATCTGCGGAACGGTCTTGGTGGTCGTCGCCAGATTCCGCGCCGCCGCAGTCCCCAGGCTCGACTGCGCGTTCTGCCCGTTCTGCGTCTGCGCGCCGGTCTGTGCGTCAATCGACATCGGCAATGCCTCCCCTTGGTGTTCCTGGCCTTCGCCGTGATCGTGCCCGAGAGTGCTCCCCGGCCACTCCACCTCTTCGAGTGAGACTGGATGCGCCGACACCGGATTTGGAACACGTGTTTAAGGAAGAGGCGTCCGACACCGCCGGCACACGGCGGTCGGTTTCCGCGGCGAGCTCCGCGGCCGGCTCAGCGGCCGGCCCTGCGGTCAGCTCAGCGGTCGATTCTTCCGGGCCACGTAGTACACATTGAGGATGTCGTCCTCGGCCTTCTCGACATCCACGCATCCGAACCCCGCCGCGCGCAGCATCCCCAGCGCCCTCTGCTCGCCCCACACCGTTCCCAGGCCCTCGCCGCCCTCGCTCAGGGAGACCGTCATGCAGTAGAAGACCGAGAAGGTGTAGAGCACCGGGCCCAGCGGGTGGTCGACGTTCTCCTCGAGATTGCTCGACGCCGCGATGTCGCCCATGAGGAACACCCCGTCGTCCCGCAGCGCACGGGAGACGGCCTCGAGCGTCCTCGCGGGCCGCGCCAGGTCGTGGACCACGTCGAACGCGGTGACGAGGTCGTACGTCCCGTCCAGCTCCGCCGAGTCCCCGACGTCGAACGAGACGTTGTCCAGCCCCATCTGCCGGGCCTCCCGGCGGGCCGCCTCGATGCCCTTCTCCGAAATGTCCACCCCGCGGAACCGGCTGCGGGGGAAGGCCCGGCCCAGCACATTGACCGCGTGCCCCTGACCGGTTCCGACGTCCAGGACGTCGATGCCCTCGCGCAGCCGCTCGGTGAGCCCGTGGGCCAGCGGAACGATGGTGTCGACGAGGGCCGCGTCGTAGACACGGGCGGTCTCCTCCGCCTGGAGCTCCTGGAAGCGCGGATAGGCCGAGTACGGCACTCCCCCGCCCTTGCGGAACGCCTCCAGCAGCTGCGGTTCGACATTGCCCATGAGGGCGAGGTCCTGCATCAGACCGGCCAGATTGCCGGGACCGGCGGCTCGGGTCAGGGATGCGGCGTGTTCGGGCGGCAGGCGGTAGGTCCCCGCCGACGGCTCGTACTCGATGAACCGGCCCACCACCATGCCGCCGAGCCATTCACGGACATACCGCTCGTCGAGGCCCGCGGCCTCCGCGATCTCCTCACTGGTGGAGGGCGGCATCTCGGCCATCGTGTCGAACAGGCCGGTCCGGTGGCCGAGGCTGCTCAGCAGGCCCAGGCAGGCGTCGTTGAGCACCTCCACCACCCGGCCCGCGAACTCTTCCTGCTTCGCGGTGTCGAATGTGTGGACTGTCATGCGACTCACCTCACGGCAACCACGCTACGCCCGGGCCGGAAGGTCCCGCGCGCCGTCGAGGGGGCGCGGGGCGCTGTGGAACCGCTCACACCGCGCCGGTGGGAGGCGGCGCTACCAGGAGACCTCTCGGATCGTCGCCTTGCTCTGCGGGATCGTGGTCGCCGTGATCTCCGAGCGGTGCCGGTCGCCGGAGAAGGTCACCGTCAGCTCCTGCGGGCCGGACCGGCCGGTGGTCACCGTGAAGCCGCGGGTCGGCACCGCCGAGACCAGGCACACCCCGCGCTCGCCGAAGCGCACCGACGCCTGACCGCCCTGGGACTGGAACGTGTGCACCCCGGCCCCGCCCTCCCCGCAGTCGACCGCCGAGCCGTCCCCCGAGGGCGGGCGGTGGGTGGCGGTGCTCAGCACCGGTGTGCTCGGCCGCGGCTTCGGGCTCGCCGCACTGGGGGACGGCGAGGGGGACCGTTTCGAGGCCTTGGGACTGGGCTTGGGTTTTTCGGACTTCGCCGACGTCACCGATGCGTCGGGCGACGAGGTGACCACCGCGGGCATGTCACGTGCGACCGGCGGTGTGGGCCGGGTGGAGCCGACCACGAACCGCACGGCGAGGATCACCGCCGTCACGCTCAGAGCGGTGCACGACAGCCATATGACGACGTTGCGCAGGTACCGGGACACGACGCCATACTGACGGACCGGCTACCGTGCCTGCCCATGGCATCCGTACTACTGGTCGAGGACGACCCCGCGATACGCGCCAGGCTCATCGAGGTCCTGACCGCGCACGGGCACGTGGTGCGCAGCTCGTCCCAAGGTTTCGAGGCCCTGCGCGAGGCGACGCAGCGGCCTCCGGACGCCGTCGTGCTCGACCTCGGCCTGCCCGACCTCGACGGGATCGACGTCCTGCGGATGCTGCGCGGCATCTCCCAGGTGCCGGTGCTGGTCGCCACCGCCCGCGACGACGAGGCCGAGGTCATCCGGCTCCTCAACGCGGGCGCCGACGACTACCTCGTGAAGCCTTTCTCGGGCGGCCAGCTCGCCGCCCGCCTCGGCGCCGTGCTGCGCCGCTCCTCCACCGCGGCCCAGCAGGCACCTGCCCCCCAGGCCGCCCCCGAGGCGGTGCGTGTGGGCGGCCTGGTGGTCGACCCGCTGGCCCGCTCCGCCCGCCTGGACGGGCGGGAGCTGCGGCTGACCCGCCTCGAGTTCGACCTGCTCGCCTACCTCGCCGAGCACGCCGACCGGGTCGTTCCCCGCCGCCGCATCCTCGCGGACGTGTGGCGGCAGCCGTACGTGGAGGACCAGACCATCGACGTCCATGTCTCGGCGCTGCGCCGCAAGCTGGGCGAGCGGGCCGCGCAGCCCCGCTACCTGCACACCGTGCGCGGTGTGGGAATCAAGCTGGTGACCCCGAGATGAGACGTGCCCTGGCCGGGGTGGCCCTCGCCGTGACCTCCATGGTGGCGCTGTCCTTCCTCATCCCGCTGGCGCTGCTGGTGCGGTCGGAGGCCAGGTCCCGCGTGACCACGGTGGCCGAGCAGCGGGCCGCCGCCCTGGCCCCCGTCCTCGCCATCACCACCCGCCCCGACGACGTCCAGCAGGCGGTGGCCGGGCTCGACGCGGGCGATCATCTGAGCGTGCACCTGCCCGACGGGCAGCTGATCGGGTCGATCCACGCGCCCGCGAGGGCGCTGAAGCGGGCGGCGCGCGAGCGCGAGACGATGGCCCTGGACACCCCCAGCGGCTGGGTCTACCTCCAGCCGGTGATCCTGGCCAGGGAGCGGGTCGCGGTGGTCGAGGCGTTCGTCCCCCGCGAGGACCTCAACCGCGGGGTGGGGGCCTCCTGGGCGGTGATGTCGGTGCTGGCGCTCGGCCTGGTGGGCGGGTCGGTGCTGGTGGCCGACCGGCTGGGGGCACGGGTCGTACGGGCCTCGCAGGGCCTCTCGCGCGCCTCCCACGCCCTGGGGAAGGGGGATCTGGAGATGCGAGTGGAACCGGGCGGCCCGCCCGAGCTGCACGAGGCGGGGCAGGCGTTCAACGCGATGGCCGACCGGGTGGTGGACCTGCTGGCCATGGAGCGTGAGCTGGTCGCCGACCTCTCCCACCGGCTCAGGACCCCGCTGACCGCGCTCCACCTGGAGTCGGAACGGATCTCCTCCATCGTCCCCGGGCACGACGCGGACCGCCTGGAGGCGGCCATCGCCAGCCTGGACAACGAGATCGACTCGATCATCACCGCCGCCCGCACCCCGCTGTCCGTCACCGCGGACAGCCCGCTGCCGGGCAAACGGTGCGAGGTCTCGGCGCTGGTCGGCGCCCGCGTCGACTTCTGGTCGGTCCTGGCCGCCCAGCAGGGGCGGGAGTGCAGGCTGTCCATGACCACCGAGGCGACCCCGGTACTCCTGCCGGAGGAGGATCTCGCGGCGGTCGTCGACGCCCTGATCGGCAATGTGTTCCGGCACACCCCGCAGGGCAGCGCCCTCGCGGTCTCCGTGGAACGCACGGCCCAGGCGGTGGTGCTCACGGTGGACGACGCCGGGCCGGGGATCAACGACCCGGACCTGGCGCTCGCCCGAGGGGTGAGCGTGGGCGGCTCCACGGGGCTCGGCCTCGACATCGCCCACCGCGCCGCGAGCTCGGGGCAGGGCCGGATGGAGATCGGCCGGGGACCGCTGGGCGGCGCGAGGGTACGGGTGGTGCTCGGGCTCGCCCCCGAGTCGCTCACCCGGCCCAGGCGCGCGGCACGGCGCGAGCGGCGTCGCCGACCTCCCGTCTAGCGACACCGCCCGCGGCATCCGGCCCGCACCGGCCCTCGGGCCGGCGCCTGCGGGGAGCGGTCAGCGACCCTTGCCGAAGTCCTGCGTCCACCAGGGACCGGACGAGGCGGTGTTCACGCCGACGCCTATCTCGCGGAAGTCGCAGTTGAGTATGTTCGCGCGGTGGCCGGAGCTGTGCATCCAGGCGTCCATGACGGCGGCGGCGTCCTTCTGCCCCTGCGCTATGTTCTCGCCGAGCGCGGACCAGGAGTATCCGGCGGCCTCCACTCGGGAGGTCATCGTCGAACCGTCGGGGCCGGTGTGGGACAGGACTCCGGAGCGCGCCATGACATCGGTGTAGTCCTGGGCGGCGCGCGCCAGCTTCGAGTTGAGGGTCACGGGTCTGCAACCGGCGGTGGCCCGCTCCTTGTTGACGAGCTGGACGATCTGGCCCGCGACCCCGCCCGTGCTCGGCGGCTTGGTGCTGCTGTGGGTCGGCCTGGGGGTCGACGGCCTGGGGGTCGTCGGCGTGGGCTTCGGCTTGGGCTTGACCGGCCCCTTCGTGGGGGTCACCGACGCCGTCGGCTTCTTGGTCGGCTTGTGCTTCGGCTTCTTGTGCTTCTTCGCCTTCTTCGGCTGCGCGGACGGGCTCCGGGACGCCGACCGCGCCGCGAAGGTGTCGGTCGTGGGGGCGGAGCCGCCGTTCGGCGCGGCCTTGGACTCGGCCACCGTCGACGAGCCGTGGCCGCCGCCCGTACCGCCGATCGCGACACCGGCGCCGACCAGCGCGCCCACCGCGACCGAGGCCGCGCCCAGCGCCAGCGGCCAGCGCCGACGTGCGCTCTGACGGCTGTGGGAACGGTGTCTGCTCTTGCGGGAACTCATGTTTCGGGCACCTCCGGGCGAAGTGAAGCCCGAGCGCGGCGAGAGGGGTTTGCCGCGCACGGGCAGGTTCGACCCTAGGGGCGCCTCGGAGTCCGACCCCGTTCTTGAACAAGATCTTCAGGAACGCATAAGGATCCGCTCAGGCTGGGCTAACCGCCCCCGCCCCGCTGCGTCGCTCGCACACCCGGCGCTCACATCCGGCTGCGGGCGTGCTGCCGCTCCCGGTCCCTGGCGGACCGCAACTGGTACGGCACGCTCGTCACCGTCACCCCCGGAGTGAAGAGCAGGCGGCCCTTCAGGCGCAGCGCGCTCTGGTTGTGGAGGATCTGCTCCCACCACCGTCCCGGTACGTACTCGGGGATGATGACGTTCACCGTGTCCCGGGGGCTCTCGGTGCGGCGGCTGCCGACGTAGTCCAGCACCGGACGGGTCACCTCCCGGTACGGCGAGTCCAGGATCTTCAGCGGCACCCCCATGTCGTGCGCCTCCCACTGCTCGCGCAGTTCCTCGGTCTCGGCCGGGTCCACGGAGACCGTCAGCGCCTCCACCGTCTGCGCGTGGATCGCGTGGGCGTACCCGACGGCCCGCAGCGTCGGCGCGTGGATCTTGGAGACGAGGATGATGGCGTAGATGCGCGACGGCGGATCGGGCCGGGCGCCGGGGGCGATCCGCAGCTCCTCGGCGACCCGGTCGTAGTGGCCCTGCACCCCCTTCATCGCCATGAAGATCAGCGGCATCGCGATGATGACGATGTAGGCGCCGTGCGTGAACTTGGTGATCAGGACGATCACCAGCACGATCCCCGTCATACAGGCCCCGACCGCGTTGATCGCCTGCGAGTGCCGCATGCGCAGGCGGGCGGACCGGTCGGTGGTGGCGGCCAGTTCCTTGGACCAGTGCCTGACCATCCCCGACTGGGAGAGGGTGAAGGAGATGAAGACGCCGATGATGTAGAGCTGGATGATCGAGGAGACATGCGCCTTGAAGGCGACGATCAGCCCGATCGCGGCCAGCGCCAGCAGGATGACGCCGTTGGAGTAGACGAGCCGGTCCCCGCGGTTGTGCAGCTGCCGGGGCAGGTAGCGGTCGCGGGCCAGGATCGAGGCGAGCAGCGGGAAGCCGTTGAACGCGGTGTTGGCGGCGAGGATCAGCACCCCGGCGGTGGCGGCCTGCACGTAGTAGAAGAGGAAGTGCCAGTTCGCGAATGTCGCCCGCGCGATCTGGGCGAGCGCGGTCGGCATGGAGGTGCCCGGGGGCAGCCCCAGCCGGCGCGGGTCGGTGGCGACATGGACGTGGTAGACCATCGCCAGAACGGTGATGCCGGTGAACATCGTCACCGACAGCAGGCACATGACGGCCAGGGTGGTGGCGGCGTTGCGGCTCTTGGGCTCCTTGAACGCCGGAACGCCGTTGCTGATCGCCTCGACGCCGGTCAGCGCGGTGCAGCCGGAGGCGAACGCCCGCATCGCGAGGAGCACCGTGCCGAGCCCGACGAACGTTCCGCTCGAGTGGAT
Source organism: Wenjunlia tyrosinilytica (assembly GCF_014646055.1). Taxonomy (GTDB): domain Bacteria; phylum Actinomycetota; class Actinomycetes; order Streptomycetales; family Streptomycetaceae; genus Wenjunlia; species Wenjunlia tyrosinilytica. The sequence continues at coordinate 208,813 of NZ_BMMS01000006.1, read as the reverse complement.
CGGCAGATGGGCGGACTCGGCCCGGATCGTCGCCCCCGTCGCCATCCGCACGGCGGCGAACGCGAACATCACATAGATGCCGAGGACGAAGCCGTAGGTGGGGACGGCGAAGGCCCGGCCGGACTCGCGCACCCCGCGCAGATTCATCAGCGTCAGGAGCACGACGAAGCCGACCGACAGCCCCACCGCGTGGGGGCTCAGCGCGGGCGCCGCCGAAGTGATCGCCGCCACCCCCGCGACGACCGAGACGGCGACGGTGAGCACGTAGTCGACCATGAGGGCGCTGGCCGCGGTGAGGGCGGCATTGGGGCCGAGGTTCTCCGAGCCGACGATGTAGGCCCCGCCGCCGCCCGGATAGGCGTGGCAGGTCTGCCGGTAGGAGGCGACGACCACGATCATCAGGAGCACGATCGCCGCGGCGACGTACCAGGTGAGGTGGAGCAGTGCGGTGCCGCCGAGGGCGAGGATCAGCAGGATCTCCTCCGTGGCGTACGCGACCGAGGAGAGCGGGTCGCTGCAGAACACCGCGAGGGCGATGCGCTTCGGCAGCAGCGTCTCGCCGATCTGCGTCGTGCGCAGGGGGCGGCCGAGGAGAAACTGCTTGGGGAGGCTCACGCCAATGGATACTAAGCAGGCCGAAAGGGCACAACCTGGTATCAGTGGCGTGAATGGCGCGCGCCGCCCCGCTCCGCCTTCCGGGGAGGACGCTCGTACCCGAGCACTCAGTACTCGAAGTCGTCCCCTTCGGCCTGGGAGGTGTCCTGGGCGTGTGCGGTCTGTTCGGAGGTGGAGTCCTCGACCACCGCACTCCGGTCCACCTCGGCGGGGTCCTGAGGAGCCATCTCGCGATTCGCGTCCGCGGCGCGGTCCTGGTTCCGCTGTGTCATGGCTGCCTCCTCGGCGAGGGCCTCTGACTCCAGCCTGCTCCTCGGCGCGCCGGCCGCCAACTCCCGAGGGATCCAGGGAATACCCCCCAGGGGTATATTGCTAGGAAGAGGGCAAGGGCAGGCAACCGGGAGGAAGAGCCATGAACCACCAGCACAACGGTCACCCGCACGCTCATGCGGCCCCGCCCTCCCGTGCTGAGACCTGGAGGACGGCCGCGCAGGCGACGCTGCACTGTCTGACCGGATGCGCGATCGGCGAGGTGCTGGGCATGGTCATCGGGACGGCGGCCGGTCTGCACACCGGCGCCACCGTGGCGCTGTCGATCGCCCTGGCCTTCGTCTTCGGCTACGCGCTGACCATGCGCGGGGTGCTGAGCGCCGGGCTGGACGTCCGGCAGGCGCTGAAGGTGGCGCTGGCGGCGGACACCGTCTCGATCGCCGTGATGGAACTGGTGGACAACACCGTGATGGTCGGTGTGCCGGGCGCCATCGACGCCGGGCTCTCGACGGTGCTGTTCTGGGTGTCCCTGGGGGCGTCGCTGGTCATCGCCTTCGTCGTGACCGTCCCCGTCAACCGCTGGCTCATCGGCCGCGGCCGCGGCCACGCCGTCGCCCACGCGTACCACGGCGGCTCGCGATGAGGCCCGGGGCGCGTGTCGCGCCCATGACCGAGCACCACGCCGACGAGGTTCTCGCGATCTATCAGGCGGGCATCGACGAGGGCGAGGCGACCTTCGAGACCCTGGCCCCGACCTGGTCCGCCTTCGACGCCTCCAGGCTCCCCGACCACCGGTTCGTGGCGCTGGAGGAGGGGACGGGGAACGTTCTGGGGTGGGTGGCGGCGAGTTCGGTGTCCAGCCGCTGTGCCTACGCCGGAGTCGTCGAGCACTCGGTGTACGTCGGCGCCGGTGCCCGTGGCCGGGGCATCGGACGCGCCCTGCTGGACGCCCTCTTCGCGTCGACGGAAGCCGCCGGGATCTGGACGATCCAGTCGGGCGTCTTCCCCGAGAACACCGGCAGCCTCGCCCTCCATCGGGCCGCCGGGTTCCGTGACATCGGGATACGCGAGCGGATCGGCTGCCATCACGGCAGATGGCGCGATGTCCTTCTCATCGAGCGGCGCAGCCGGGTCGTGGGCGTCTGAGCGCAGGCGCCCGCCCCGCGCCGGGCGGGGCAGCAGGATGAGGACGGCCAGGAGCTCCGGTCATGCTCCGGCCCTCCGGGCCAGGTAGGACGGCAGGTCGGCGAAGTGGGCGATCACCGGGATCCGCTCGTCCAGGCCCGGCGGCCGTCCGTCCGGGGCGACGAGGACCGACCGCATCCCGTGAGCCCTCGGCCCGAGGATGTCCTTGTCGGGGGTGTTGCCGACGAAGAGGATCTCCTGCGGCGGGCAGTCGGCGGCCTCGACCACGGCGGCGTAGAAGGCGGGGTTGGGCTTGCGCACGCCCAGTTCGCTGGAGAGCACCAGGGCGTCGAAGCAGTGGCCGATCCCCGCTCTCTCGAGCGTGCGGCGCCGTACCGCCTCCGGGCGCTCGGTGTCCGCCGCCATGACGCACACCAGCCCGGTCTCCCTCATCAGCCGCAGCGCTCGGGCCGCCTCGGGATCCACCTCGGCGTCGGGCAGCGCCGTGAAGACCACCGGCACCGCGCCTTCGGGGTCGGGGACCACCGCGCCGCACTCGCGGGCCGTCCGGCGGATCTCCTCGGCGAACGGTGTGTGCCCGCCGTTGGCCCGGTCCGCCTCCCGTACCCGCTGGTGCACGGTGTCGAAGAGCGGCGCGAAGCCGTCGGGGATCCGCGTGCCGGCCATGCCCTTGAGCGCGGCCGCGACCACCTCACCGGTGGGCCGCGGCCCCGGCCGGGCCAAGGTCCCCCCGAAGTCGAGCGCCAGCGCCCCCACCGTCATCCGCCCATCCCCGTCCGCACCGCCCACTCGCTCCACAGTGCTGGTGTACCGCAGCCGCCCGCCAGACGTCAGCAGGCATGCCGGACCGGACGGCGCCGTTGAAGGCGTCCTGATCGGCAGCGCCCGCGGCCAGGAGCGGCCATTGGCGTTCGCCGACTCACGACCGCGCTGTGCTCGCACGGCCCCGGCGATGGCCCTGCCCGTGTCCGCTCACGCGAACGCCCCCGGACGAGGGGCGAATTCAAGGGGCCGTCGGATGAGGTGGGTCACCGGCCGACGGGGGTGCGCACCGCGATGACGGTCATGTCGTCGCCGGGATCCCCAAGGGCGTTGATCAGCGCGGTGCACATCTCCTCAAGGGGACGGCCGACTTCGGCGGCCGCGCTCCGGCGCAGGCGAGACATGCCGACGTCGATGGACCGGGTGCGCGATTCGACAAGGCCGTCGGTATACAGCAGCACAGTCGCGCCAGGAGGGAGCATGGTCATGTCGGTGGGTCGGGGCTGGCCAGGTGCGACGCCGAGCAACAGCGTGCCGCTGCCCTCCAGCCAGGCGGTCTCGCCGTCGGCTGTCAACAACAACGGCGGAGGGTGGCCGGCGTTGGACCAAGTGAAACGCCAGCGGTGCTGCCCGGCCGGGCGCAGGCGGCTGTAGATGGCCGTGGCCGACTCGGCCACATCCAGGTGCACCATGGCTGCATCCAGGCGCTGCATGATCTCCCCGGGGGTCCTGGCGCGGTCCACCGCCAAAGCCCGCAGCATGTTGCGCAACGCCCCCATGCGGGAAGCTGCTTGCAGGTCGTGCCCAACCACGTCGCCGACGACGACGGCCAGGTCGCCGCCGGGTAGAACAAAGGCGTCGTACCAGTCCCCGCCGATCTCCGCCTCCCGCTGGGCAGGCCGGTAGGAGGCGGCCAACTCCAGATCCTCCACGTTCGGCAGGTCGGTGAGCAGGCTGCGCTGGAGCACCGTGGCGATGCCGGCCTGCTGCCCGTACAGGCGGGCGTTTTCCAGACTCAGGGCGGTCCGCCGAGCGACTTCCTCGGCCAGCACCACCTCGTCGTCGGTGAACGGGCGGGCGGGATCGGTACGCACCAGGGTCATCGCGCCAAGGGCGTCCCCGCGCAGGCGCAACGGCAACAGCAGCACGAAGACCGCTCCCAGGGCCGCGAACTGCTCCCTTTGCGCCTCGTCCATGGCGTCGCGGCCTGGCCCCGCCTCGCCGACGTCGGTGAGCAGCCGAGTGCCGGCGCCGCCCAGTGCCCGAGCCAGCGGGGTTGGCGACGACGGCGCGAACCGCGGCAAGGGGCCGACACCGGCCCGCTCGATTGCGGGTAGGCCGTCGCTCCAGGCGCACGCCATCCGCCGCGCCTGGCCCGGCCCGGTCGCCACATCCAGCGCCGCCCAGTCGGCCAGGCGCGGCACCAGCAGCTTCGCAAGCCGCCCCAACGCCTCCTGCGCGTCCAGCGTGGACACCAGTGCGTCTGTCACCTCCACCAGCCAGAGCACCGCGGCATGCGCGTCCTCAGCCTGTCGGCGGGCTTCCTGTCCGCGCGCGTGCCGCTCGGCCCGCCGTGCCCGCGCCTGATGCCGATGCGTGACGTCCCGCAGGACGACCACCGCTCCGGTGATGCGCCCCATCTGCCGCAACGGCGCACTCGTCCACGCCACAGGCAGGACACCGCCATCCGCACGAACGAGAAGATCCTCATCGCCGGCAGCGAGCCGACCGGTGCGCGCGACCCGCAGCAGCGGACACTGCGACGTCGGCTCCGCCTGCCCGCCCGGACCGCGGAAACAGACGTCCTGATGCAGACCACGGCCGAGCAGTCCGCCCGGCGGGTGGCCCAGCAGCCATTCGGCCTGTGGATTGCAGGCCGCCACCGCGCCGCCGGTATCCACCACGAGCACCCCTGCCCCCATGCTGGCGAACGCAGCCTCCAGCAGCGCGGGATCCGGCGATGCCCCGGCGCGGGCCGGATTCCGCTCGTCGGGGTTGATGCGATCTTGCATCCGCTGATTGTGCGACACGGGCCACCAGGGCACGACACGAGACGCCGCGCCCAGTCCCTCTCTGTGCGCTCTGCCTCCACGAACCGGGACGGGACGTGGAGGAGGCGGCATCCGCCCCGGCGCGATCCTGTCTCAGGCGGCGGGACGATTGACGTCATCGCGAGAGTAGTGGGTTATCGCGGCGTCCGTGCCTGCTTCTCGAACCTCTCTCTTGGCCGACGGAATGAGCCGGGGGTGCGGCGCCCCTAATGGATCCGAACGGGAGTACGGCGAATGAATCGAACGCATTTCGCATGCCGGCACCGTGGCGGACGTCATACTCCGGCAGAAGCTCGCCAAGCCCAGCGGATTCCAGCATCTGTCCTCGGCCAGCAAGGGGAATTAGCAGGTAGAGAGCGCACGCTCTGGGGCGGGAGTGGTGCTTGTGGCATCCCGGAGGCGAAAGCGACCCCGGTGCTTTCGCACCGAGGTCGCCCCTTCCAGGCCGTTGCACGTGAGAGTGCACGACCCGTATTCAACGTTACCGCGAGTCACAGCCCCCGAGGCAGAGCGGGCTCTCGTCGTACCCGGGAACGCCAGGAAGAGGAGAGAAAGCGTTACGTGTGTCGACGACGGCCGTGCGGGGTGTATCGCGGGCCCGTCCGGCGCTCGGCCCGGGGAGCGCCGCGAGCGGCCTGCTGCCCGAGGTCGGCAAAGCCGCGGCCGAAGCCGCCGCGAAGCTTGTCCCGCGTGCCCGTTCGGCATCCGCTTCGGTGGGGGATGCCGGGCATCCCCTCACCCGTCGCTCACGCGATCGGCCCGAGAACGGAACAGCACCCCGGTCAAACGAAGTGACCGGGGTGCCGCGTCGCGGGGCAGGTGCGGTCCGGTGCCGCGTGACCGGTGGGCCGCCAGGGGCTCGAACCCTGAACCTACGGATTAAAAGTCCGCAGCTCTGCCAATTGAGCTAGCGGCCCCGGGTGGCAAGACTACCTGGCCCGCCCTGTACGTCGTCCACGGCATTCCGCGAGGATGACGGGCATGGCAGACACCTCTGAACTGGTCACGCTTCTCGGCCTCGAGCCGCACGTCGAGGGCGGGTGGTTCCGGGAGACGTGGAGGGCGCCCGGTCAGGTCGTGCCCCCGGGGTACACCGGGCCGAGGGCCTTCGCGACCGGGATCTACTTCCTCCTCCACCCCGGCGAGCGCTCGCGCTGGCACCGCGTGCGTTCGGACGAGTTGTGGCTCTGGCACCGGGGCGGCCCCCTGCGGCTGCGCCTCGGCGGCAGCGGGGAAGCTCCGGACGAGGCCCGGGTCAAGGATGTGCTCATGGGGCCGGGGATCGAGCGGCACGAGCGCCCCCAGATGCTCGTACCCGGCGGCGTCTGGCAGTCCGCCGAGCCCGCGGGCGACGAGCCCGTCCTGGTGACCTGCGTCGTAGCCCCCGGCTTCGACCTCGAGGACTTCACCTTGGCGTGAGGCATCCGCCGAATGGGACGGGCCCGTGCGACGCGGATGCGTCGCACGGGCCCGGGGGTCTGCCGTCGGCCGGGTCAGCCGTTGCGCTTCCAGCGGGGCTTGCGCTCCGCGACGCCGGCGCGGCTGCCGCTCGGGCGGTCGTCACGGCGGTCGAAGGAGCGCGGCGCGCGGTCGCGGTCGAAGGAACGGCCGCCACGGTCGTCACGGCGGTCGTGGCCGTGGCCGCGGTTCTCCGGACGGTCGAAGGAACGGCCGCCGCTCGGGCGGTCGTCACGGCGGTCGAAGGAGCGCGGCGCGCGGTCGCGGTCGAACGAGCGGCCGCCGCGGTCGTCACGGCGGTCGCGGCTGTAGCCGCCGGCGGAACGGTCGTCACGGCGGTCACGGCTGTAACCGCCACCGGAACGGTCGTCACGGCGCTCGAAGGAACGGCCGCCACGGTCGTCACGGCGGTCGAACGAACGGGGGGCACGGTCGCGGTCGCGGTCGTTGCGGTCGCGGTCGAAGGAACGGCCGCCGCGGTCGTCACGGCGGTCGCGGCTGTAGCCGCCGGCGGAACGGTCGTCACGGCGGTCACGGCTGTAACCGCCACCGGAACGGTCGTCACGGCGGTCGAAGGAGCGCTCCTCGCGGCGCGGCTGCTCCACCTTCTCGGCGGGTTCGTCGGCCACGGGCACGACCGGCTCGGCGGGCTGGGCCGGGATCGTGACCTCGGCACCGGCGGCCGGGACCTCCTCGCCGCGCTCGCGGGCGGCGCGGGCGGCCAGGCGGTCGGCGTCGCCGCGCAGTTCGTCGGCGCGGCGCTGCACCTTCTCCAGCTGGCGGGTCAGGTCCTGGACCTCGCGCTCGGCCTGCTTGGCGGCGTTGGCCGCCGACTCGGCCTGAACCTCGGTCAGCGAGCGGGCACCGGTGATGGCGGCCAGCTCGCCGTCGAAGGCACCCCCGACGATGTGGCGGGAGGCATCCACGCCCGCGTCCTCGAGGAGGCGGAAGGTGGAGCGGCGCTGGTGCGGCAGGACCAGGGTGACGACGGTGCCGCTCTGGCCCGCGCGAGCGGTGCGGCCCGAGCGGTGCAGGTAGTCCTTGTGGTCGCCGGCCGGGTCCACGTTGAGGACCAGGTCGATGCCGTCGACGTGGATTCCGCGGGCGGCGACGTCGGTGGCGACGAGGACGTTGACGTAACCGTCCTTGAAGTCGGCGAGGGTGCGGGTGCGCGCGCCCTGCGTCATACCGCCGTGGAGCGCGTCGGCGCGCACCCCGGACTCGATGAGCTGCTCGGCGACGCGGTCGGCGCCCATCTGGGTGCGCACGAAGATGATGGTGCGGCCCTTGCGCGCGGCGATCGCCGCGGTCACGGGGGCCTTGTCCTTGGGCTTCACCACCAGCAGGTGGTGGGTCATCGTCGTGACCGCGCCCGCGGACGGGTCGACCTCGTGGGTGACCGGGTTGGACAGGTAGCGCTTCACCAGCGAGTCGATCTCGTTCTCCAGCGTGGCGGAGAACAGCATCCGCTGGCCGCCCGGGGGAACCAGGTCGAGGATCTCGGTGACCTCGGGCAGGAAGCCCATGTCGGCCATCTGGTCGGCCTCGTCGAGGACGGCGATCTCCACCTTGTCGAGCGAGCAGGCGCCGCGGTCGATCAGGTCGCGCAGACGGCCCGGGGTGGCGACGAGGATGTCCACGCCGCGCTCGAGAGCGTAGATCTGACGGGGCATCGAGGTGCCGCCGCAGACGACCTTGAGGTTCAGGCCGAGCACGGAGCCGTAGGGCTCGAGCGCGTCGGAGACCTGCATGGCCAGCTCACGGGTGGGGGTGAGGATGATGCCGCGGGGGCGCTTGGCCTGGGTGCGGCCGCCGTCCGCGAGGCGGGTCAGCAGCGGAAGACCGAAGCTGAGGGTCTTGCCGGAGCCGGTACGGCCGCGGCCGAGGATGTCCTTGCCCGCCAGCGCGTCCGGGATGGTCGCGGACTGGATCGGGAACGGCGTGGTGACGCCGCGCTTGGCGAGGGCGCGCACGATGTCCTCGTGCAGGCCGAGGTCGCCGAAGGTGAGGGTGGGCTCGTCGGCCGGGGCGGTCTCGGAGGCGCCGGTCATCGAGACGGCAGCCTCGGAGGCGTTGGTCTCGGAGACGGCGGTCTCGGAGACGTTGGTCTCGGGAGCGGTGGTCGCGTCGTTGAGCTGCTCGTCCACGTCGTCGATGGGCATGGCGAAGCTGTCAGCGGCGGTTACAGACATGCGAAAGTAGAACCTTCCGGGATGTGGCACGCGCCAGTTCCCGCGGTTCGCATAGACCGCCTCATGCGGTCAGCCACGGAATGATCGGAACGCGCCGTAGGGCGCGTCTCGTTCAGCGCCGGGCAGATGGGATCAAACGATCTATCAGCGTACGCTCCGGGCCCACCGAACAGCAAATCGCATCTTCAGGGCTGTGCGCACACGATCGTCCGAGGAAGCTTAACACGATGGGGTCACCCCCACCGAATCCAAAGGATTCAGGCGGCGGAACCCTCCGGTGGCGTCGAATCCGTCGGTGTGGGGGTCGGGGTGGGCGTGGGAGCCGGCGGAGTCGGGGACGGGGTCGGGGGCGCCGGGGGCTCCGTGGTGGGTTCCGGCCGGGGCTCCGCCGGCAGCGACGGAGGCGGGCCCTTCGGGCCGTCGGGGGCGCTGGGGCCCGGGGTGTGCCCCCGGGGGCGGCCCCCCTTCTCCTCCCGCGGACGGGACGACCGCTCGGGCCGTGAGGACGGGTGGCCACTCGCACCGTGCGTCTCACCGGGCGCCACCGCGCCCTCGTCCCTCTGCGCACCCCGCCCCACACCGGCGCCCGGACGGCCGTCCACCCTCGGGACGGCGGAGGCCCCCGGTCCCGGACGCCCGACCTCGTCGCCCACGCTCATGCATCCCCCGCACAGGACCAGGACGGCCGCGGGGAGCAAAGTGAGCGCGCTGCGCCGGGCTGCCACTGTCCTCGACATGCACTGAACAACGCCGCCGCTCCCCGCAGGACACGGATCCCGCCGACCGGATCGAAAGCCGCGGCCCGTCGAGAGCGACCGAGCGGAAGCGACCCAGCGGAAGCCACCCAGCGGAAGCGACCCAGCGGAAGCCACCCAGCAAAAAGAGCCGCGCTCCGCCCGGCACCAACGAGGTGATAGGAGTCTGTCCATGGCTGCGGCAAGACCAGGACATCCCTCCCAGTGGCCCGTACTCGCCGCGGTGGCGCTCGGCGGTGTGCTCGGGACGCTCGCCCGCTACGGCGCCACCGAGGTCCTGCCCACGCGCCCCGGCCACTACCCGTGGACGGTCTTCGGCATCAACGCCCTCGGCTGCCTGCTGATCGGCGTGCTGATGGCAGCGGTCAACGAGGGCCCGCCCCCGCACCGCCTGGTCCGCCCCTTCCTCGGCATCGGCGTCCTCGGCGGCTTCACCACCTTCTCCGCCTACATGGCCGACATCCGGGCCCTCCTCGCAGAAGGCGCAGCCGCCACCGCCGCCTTCTACTGCCTCGGCAGCGTCCTCGCGGGCCTCGCCGGGGTCTGGCTGGGGACGGCGGCGACCCGGGCGCTGCTGCGCAGAGCGGCGCGCGGGGGAAACGCCACGCCGGACGATCGGGAAGACCAGGAAGAACTGCCCGAAGGAGCCCAGCCGTGAAGGAACACCACCGCGGTCGCCGCGTCACCGTCTTCGTCAGCGAGCAGGCGACCTGGCACCACCGCCCGCTCTACGCGGAGATCGTCCACCGGGCGCACCGGGCCCGGCTCGCCGGGGCCACGGTGCTGCGCGGCTTCGAGGGGTTCGGCGCCTCCCACCGCGTGCACACCAGCCGCATCCTCAGCCTCAGTGGCGGGCTGCCCGTCGCGGTGCTCATCGTGGACACGGCCGAGGCGATCGACGCGTTCCTGCCGCAGCTCGACGAGATCCTGGAGCGCGGCACGATCACCATCGACGACGTGGACGTCATCCACTACACACCCGGCGGCCACGACGCACCCGGCCGCCGTACCCCCGGTGGTCCGGCGTCCGGCGGCGAGGGCTCGTGAACGTCCTTCTCGTCGCCCTCGGCGCGGCCGTGGGGGCGCCGCTGCGCTATCTGACCGACCGCTGGGTGAGCGCCCGGACCGCGTCGGGATTCCCCTGGGGGACGTTCACGGTCAACATCGTGGGGTCGCTCGTCCTCGGCGTGGTGCTGCGGGCGGGTTCGCCCGATCTGCGGCTCCTGATCGGCACGGGGCTGTGCGGAGCGCTGACGACGTTCAGCACCTTCGGCTACGAGACGCTGCGGCTGATCGAGTCGGGCGCCAACGGGCAGGCGGCGGCCAACGTCGGCGTGAGCCTGGCCGTGGGCCTGGGCGCGGCGGCTGCGGGCTGGGCCCTCGGCTCCGCGCTCTGAGGGCTGCGGTCCTCCCCCGGCGGCGCCGCCCCCGTGGCAAGGCCGAGCCGACCGCCCCGCTCACCCGTACCCGAGCGCGTGCAGCCTCTCGTCGTCGATGCCGAAGTGGTGCGCGATCTCGTGGACGACGGTGATCTCGGTCTCCTCGATCGCCTCCTCGCGGGTGGCGCACATGCGCAGCGTGGGGTTGCGGTAGATGGTGATGCGGTCCGGAAGCACCCCCGCGTACCACTCGCCGCGCTCGGTCAGGGGGGTCCCCTCGTACAGTCCGAGCAGCTCGGGGTCCTCGGGGGCCGGCTCGTCCTCGACGAACACCGCCACGTTGTCCATGAGCCGTGTCAGCTCAGGGGGGATGCGGTCGAGGGCCTCCCCGACCAGCTCTTCGAACTCTTCCCGCGTCATCTCCAGCACAGCGCCATTCTGCGGGACCGAGGGCCCCGACACACCCGCATAACCGCCCTGCGGCTGGGCATGGGTCGGCAATGGCGCCAGTGCGACTCGGACCCGAGGTCCAACTCGAACCGGACCAGCCACCGTTGCGCCGTGCCCTGGTCCTCGCGGCCGTCACCCTTGTCGGGGCGTGGCTCGGCCTCGTCGTGGTCGGCGCGGTGCACGCGCCCGTGGGCCCGGTGGATACGCGGATGTCGCTGCACCCGTCGTTCAGCGGGGGCACCGACGTCAACGTTCCCCCGCTGGGCGCCCTGGAGTTGGACACCCATCACGCGCCCGTCCGCCTCGACGTGGATGTGCGGCGGCTCGACCCCGTGCGAGCCGGCGCCATCGTCAACCACCCCGAACGCCTCGAGGGTCTGGACGAGGAAGTGGCGGGGGACGTCCGGGGCAACGCGGTGAACCTGGCGGTCCGCTCCTCGGCCGCCGTCGTCGCCGGGGCCACCGCCGTCGGCCTGGTCGTCTACCGCAGGCCCCGCCGGGCGATGGCCGCGGGCGCTCTCGCCCTGGCCCTGCTCACGGCCAGCGGGGTGACCGCCTGGGCCACCTGGAATCCGAAATCGGTGCTTGAGCCGCGCTACTCGGGGCTGCTCAGCAGCGCCCCCTCGGTGGTGGGCAACGCCCGCAGCATCGCCACGAACTTCGACGTCTACCGGCAGGAGCTCGCCCGGCTGGTCACGAATGTCACCAAGCTCTACGACACGACCTCGTCCCTGCCCGCCTACACCCCGGACCCGACGACCCTGCGGGTGCTCCATGTGTCCGACATCCACCTCAACCCCACGGCCTGGAACCTGATCCGGTCGATAGTGGCCGACTACAAGGTGGACGTGATCATCGACACCGGCGACACGATGGATCACGGGACGGCGGCCGAGAACAAGTTCACCGAGGCCGTCCCCGACCTGGGCGCGCCCTATGTATGGGTGCGCGGCAACCACGACTCCATGTCCACCCAGGAGGCCATGGCGACCCGCAAGGGCGCGCACGTGGTGGACAACGGGGACGTGGTGAGCGTCGCCGGGCTGAGGATCGCGGGGATCGGCGACCCGCAGTTCACCCCCGACCGGTCGGTACGGGCGGAGGGGGACCCGGCGGAACGGGGCGCCGGGCGCCGGCTCGCGGACGCCATCCGGACCAGGGACGGCCGGGTCGATGTGGCGATCACGCACAACCCGGTGGCGGCCGAGGAGACCGATGGCGTGGTGCCCCTCGCCCTCGCCGGGCACACCCACCAGCGGGACACGACCGTCCTGCGCCGGGGCACCCGGCTGTTCGTACAGGGCACTACGGGCGGTGGGGGCCTGCGGGCGGTGGAGAGCGACGAGCCGCAGAAGGTGCAGACATCCGTGCTCTACATGGACCGGGACACCCACCGGCTCCAGGCCTGGGACGACATCACGCTCGGCGGCCTGGGGCTGGCCAAGGCGGAGATCACCCGGCACCTGCCGAAGGAGAACGAGAAGGCGGCGATGCCCCGCTCGGAAGGGCAGCCGTGAGCCCCCTGGTGAGCCCCCTCCCCGGTGCCCTTCCGGGGCGCGGCCGGGCCTGGGCAAACCCGTTTTGGCGAAACCCCCGGCATCCCATATGCTTCTCACGTCCCCGGCGGCAACAAACGCCAGGAAGGCCACCAGCCCTCATCGTCTAGTGGCCCAGGACGCCGCCCTTTCAAGGCGGTAGCACGGGTTCGAATCCCGTTGGGGGCACGTACCATCCTGTTCAGGCGTTAGCGCCTGCGCCAGGTCCTGTGGAGCAGTTTGGAGTGCTCGCCACCCTGTCAAGGTGGAGGCCGCGGGTTCAAATCCCGTCAGGACCGCAGTCGAGTGAGCCTCGGGCCAGTGGCCCGGGGCTCGCTGCGTTCCCGCGGTTCTCCATGAGCCCCTTACGTCTCGTCCCTCCGTGAGCCCCCACGCCTCGACTGTCCACGTCTCGACTGTCCACGTCTCGTCCCGCTACGCCTCGTCCCGCTACGTCTCGCCTCTCCAGGTCTCGTCGTTCCCGACCTCGTCCGCGAGGCCGGGAACCGATCTCAGGACGAGCGTGGTCACGGCGCCGCCGTCGGGGGCGTTGGAGAAGTGCAGATCCGCGTTGAGGACCTGCGCCTGGCCGACGGCTATGGTCAGGCCCAGGCCGTGGCCCTTCTTGCCCGAGGCCGTGGACTCGGTACGGAACCGCTGCGGTCCGTGGTCCAGAAGATCGTCCGGGTAGCCGTCACCGTGGTCGCGCACGCTGATGAGGGACCCGTGCACGGTCACGACGACCGGTGGGCTGCCGTGCCGGTGGGCGTTGGCGATGAGATTGCCGATGATCCTGTCGAGGCGGCGCCGGTCGGTCTCCAGCACCGCGTCCTCCACCACGTGCACCTCGGCGTCGAGGCCCGTACTGAAGACGGCCTGCGAGACCAGCGGGCCGAGGCGGTGCATGTCGAGGTTCGCCTGCTCCACACGTGCGTCGAGGCGGGAGATCTCCAGCAGGTCCTCGGTGAGACGGCGCAGGGCCTGGACGCGGTCGCGGACCAGCTCGGTGGGACGGCCGGGGGGCAGGAGCTCGGCGGCGGCGTGCAGACCGGTGAGCGGGGTGCGCAGCTCATGGGCGACGTCGGCGGTGAAGCGCTGCTCGGTCTTGATCCGGCTCTGGAGCGCGGAGGCCATGGAGTTCAGGGCGTGGGCGACGGCGGTCACCTCGTCGTGCGCCCGTTCGGGGCGCGACGAGGTGCACCCCTTGCCGACCCGGGCGTCCAGGTCACCGGCGCTTATCCGGCGGGCGACCTGAGCGGTGTCGTGGAGCCTGCGGCTGATGCGGGAGGCGGCGAACAGACCGGCGAGTGCGGTGATGCCCACGGCCAGGACGGCGGAGCCCGCGATGGCCCGGTCCAGGCTGGAGATGGCCTTCTCGGACTGGGCGTAGTCGACGCGGACAGCGAGCGCCTTGCCGTCCGCGGGGCCCGCCGCCCACATCGTGGACCGGCCCTTGTAATGGCCGAGCATCGTGCCGCGCCCTCCGTGCAGGGCGACGCTGCGCAGGCTCGACGGCAGGTCCGGCGGGTCCACGCCCGCGTAGGACTCGAGCGGGTCGCCGAACGAGTAGTTGTCGGCGGCGCTGTCGAGCCTGGCCAGGGCCTCCTTGCGCGCGAAGTCGGCGTTCTGGCGGGCGGCGGAGTTGTGCACCAGCAGGCTGAGCACGACGGCGACCAGGCAGGCGACACCGGCGATGGTCACGGCGAACTTCCAGTAGAGGGTCGCCGTGAAGGAGGGAATGCGGGGCCGCAGCCGGCCGTGGCGGTGCTTGGTCATCGTGGCGCCGCCGAGGGCAGGACGGGGGGGACCGTGGTTTCGGTGCGAGGGGCCTTGGTGGGGCCCGGGGCGGCGTTCGGCGAGGTGGGCGCCTTGCGCGAGGGGGTGGGGGCGGGCTTGACCTCCAGCAGGAGGTTGCCGAGGTAGACCATGCCCTTGTTCCAGCCGTCCCAGCCGTAGAAGGTGGCGTTCTCGAAGCCCGCCGCCTGGTCGGGTGAGCGCATGGTCAGTTGCTGGTCGGAGACCTCGACCGCAGAGGAGACGTCCACGGTGGACAGGATCCGCACCACCTTCTTGTTCCGGAGGGCGTAGGCGCGCACCGAAAGATAACCCGCGTCCATGTCGATGGCGACGATCAGATCGGCCTTCCCGTCCCCGGTCAGGTCGTGGTAGGCGGGGGTGCGGACCGGGCAGTCCTCGGGGCAGTCCCGCACCCGCTGCCGCGTCTGGTCGTCGAGGGCGTCGGAGCCGGTGACGTTCTGCGTGTCCGCGACGTCCCTCTGCACGATCCTGAGGGCGTTGGCGTCGCGGATGTCGTCCGAGGGCACCTCGGGGACACCGTTCACGCGTGAGGGCCGGTTCGCCGGAGCGTCGCCGGGCGGAGGCGGAGGCGGCGAGGGGGTGTGGTCGGGCCAGAGCCTGACGGGGGCGGAGGCGCCGGGGGTCGGCCCGGAGCTGCGCAGCTCGCCGGGGGCTCCGCAGCCCGCCAGTACGGCGGCGACCGCCGCGGTGACGAGCAATGCACAGGCCGCCCGGGCTCGCCGGGGGGCGGACATGGTGGACAACGGCGGCATGATCCCCAGTAAACCGTCCCGGGGAGCGGATGGGGGCGTGGTGCCGAAGCACGGACGACGGGCGGCTGCTGTCGTTCTGTTACATAACCTAGCGAGCACTGCAATACCCGACATTTAACGTTGTCGTGAAGGGCCGCCGGCCGACCACGATCAGGAGAACGGATGCCCAACGGGAAGAGCAGGAGCAGGCGCGCGCCGCGTGCCGCCGTGGCGGTGGTGGCGCTCGGAGCGGCCGTTGTCCTGCCCACGACCGCCCGGGCCGACCACGGGGGCGGCGCCGCGGTGGAGGGCGCGGTGGTGGGCGCGGTGGGCAAGAGCGCCGCCGAGAAGTCGGTGCCGATCAGCGGCGGCAAGATCGACCTGACGAACGGGAGGGGCGGACCGAGAGCCGTAGTGAAGTCCGCCACACGCGGCACCCTCGGCGTGTTCGACCGTCACCACCGATCGGGCAGGACGGCCGGCCTCCGTCTGAGGATCACCGACCTCGGCGGCCCGAGCCCCCGCCTGGTAGTGAGCACCGCCGCCCGGGCGCCCCGTACCTACGCCTTCCCGGAGGCATCCCCGAACACGCCGGCCAGGACGGCCGACAGGACCGCCGCCAAGGCAGCGGCAACGCGCCCGGACACGGCGTCGGCCGACAGGGGCGGGACGGTCGGCAGGGCCGGGACGGTCGGCAGGGCCGTACACACGGCAGCGGGGGCGGCCGCTGCCGAGGCGGCTCCCGGCGCCGCGCCGCCGCTCGGCCGGGGCGTCGGCCATGGCCTCCGAACCGGCGTCAAATCCGAGGGCGTGGCCGTGGGCCGTACGTCTCGGGGGAGGTGGTGATCTTGGCTCCCACCTCCTGCACCCCTGCCCCCTCCCCCGTCCCTTCCCCCAGTGGCGGGGCGCCGTGGTGGCGCTTCCTCGGGCCCGCGCTGCGGGCCGCCGGTGCCGGGGCGTTCATCGGGGTGCTCTTCGTCGCCGCCATCGCCACCGAGGGGGTCAACAGCCGCCCGGGCACCACCGACGGGACGACCGCGCTCGTGCTGGCCGGGGTGGCGGCGCTGCTGGCGTGGCCCGCCCTTCAGGTGGCCGGGGTGCGCCTGGCGGGCGCGACCGCCCTCCTGGCGCCATGGACCGTCCTCGCGCTCGGCTGGCTCGCCCAGGAGGCCACCGGGGCCCGTCACCGCCCCGCGCTCGCCTTCGTGGTGCTGCCCGCCGTCGGCTACGCGGCCGCAGCCGCGCTCGCCGTCGCCCTGTGCCCTCGAGGCACCGCTCTCCCGCCCCGGAACGGCCGTTAGACCGGCCCGCGCCGACGGCACATATGCGTTCGGAGGCACTCCACCCCATCCGGTATGCTCTTTCCCAGTGCCCGGGCGACCGGGCATCGGCCAGGTAGCTCAGTTGGTACGAGCGTCCGCCTGAAAAGCGGAAGGTCGCCGGTTCGACCCCGGCCCTGGCCACTGCGCGGCTCGCGCAACACCAGGTCCTGTGGAGCAGTTTGGAGTGCTCGCCACCCTGTCAAGGTGGAGGCCGCGGGTTCAAATCCCGTCAGGACCGCAGTGATTCGGCCCGGATTCCCTTGGGGATCCGGGCCGTTCGTCGTTTCTCGGCTCCCGCCCTTGACGCAGACCCCCGCACCGTGGCTAGCTGTTCGCCAAGGGCGATTGGACGATCACATTGAGTGATTGACCGCGGGGGAGTCGGAGGGGTGAGATGGGGTCCGCCAGGCACGAGACCCGGGCGTTACTGCGCGCGCACCTGTCGGCCGCCGCTGACGGCGGCCACCTGACCCGTCACTGCGCCGTCTGCCACCGACTGCACCGGTTGGCGATGCTGCTGCCGGCCGAGCCGCCGGAGGACGCCGACGACGCCGTGGAGTCCTCCGGACCTCTGGAGCCGCCTGTGCCCCTGGAGCCGCCTGTACCTCTGGAGCGCCCCCGGGGGGCACCCGGCCCCCTCGACAGGGCGCTCGAGCCGACCCGTCGCGCGGCAGGGGAAGGGTGAACCCGCTCTGAACCGTCACCGCGAGCCCCGGCGCGCCCCGACGGCGTCCTCGGTGCCCTGGAGATCCCCGAGCGCCCCTCGGCCGACCGTCCGCGAAGGTGTGACCGGCGTCACGAAATGAGTTTTGATTACCTGGGAACTCCCCCACCCCTCCAGCACCATCAATTTAATATATGCAATTACACTGCTGTGGGAACGCTCCCTACTTGGCCGGATTGCACCCATGGAAGGCCGGATTCCAACCGGAGTGCCAGCCACCGCACCGGGCATGGACCCCTCATGCGAAAGGCCCCGGGGGTCAAGTACCCGGAGCCTGTGGAAGCCGGTGGAACTCGGCAAAACACACGAGAGACCGCAGCGGACCCGGCGGAGTCCGATGCGATCTCTCGTTGAAAGCCCTGATTGGACTGCCCCAGTTGGATACTGGGCGCCCGGTCCGGGGCGGGTGCTACGGGTTTGGGGGACCCGACGACACGCCTCGGAAGGGGTGTCAGGCCTCGCTGCGCTGCTGGGGAATGCCCGCCAGCAGAGCGCGGACCTCCGCCTCGCGGTAGCGGCGGTGCCCGCCGAGCGTGCGGATCGACGTGAGCTTGCCTGCCTTTGCCCAGCGCGTGACCGTTTTCGGGTCAACGCGGAACATGGTGGCGACCTCAGCCGGGGTCAGCAGCGGCTCGGCATCAGGGGTGCGAGCGGTCATGAGCGGCCTCCTCGGGAGAACCGAACCAACACGGTTCTTTCCTTCAAATTCTGCACCTTGACCCGCGATGCCCGAAATGGCGCACGCGAGCCGAGTCGGTAATAGGACGAACGGCTTGTCCTCGGCACTACAACTACACCATCTGTCCAGCCCCATCGGCCAAACCGATGGAATTGACCCCTCAGGTGCGCAACCTCGGCGGATGCCGATGGACCGTGCCATAACGGACGGTCACCCAAAGGTAACGATCAGTCACAGCGGGCCCACAGGCCCCCATCCCCCCTAAAGGTGTCGAACGTAGATCAATCCACTCGAAAGTGGATGGAAGCCCCGTTCCCGAGGTCGCTTGTCCTACTTTGGCACATGTGAAGCGCTGCTAACCAGATGTCCTCGAGTGCTCTCCGTCACGCTTAGGGCCGCTATACCCGGAACGGGACAAACGTCCCCCCGGAACAGCCCCGGACGGCCCGACCCGCCCGGGAAGCCCCGCCGACGTCCCCGCCGATGTCCCTGCCCACGCCCTCCGCCCGCCCCTCGCCCGGCTCCGGAGACCCCGTTCAGCTGGCGAACTGCAGTTCGCGGATCGTGCGCCACCGCTCCGTCAGACGCTCGTACGCGGCCCCCGCCCGCACCCCGTCGCTCTCCCGGAGCGCGGCCAGCCCCTCCGCCACATCGGCCGCCGAGCGGTCCCGCTCCAGCGCGTCCTCCGGGATCGCGTGGACCAGTCCGCCGTAGTCCAGCTCGACCAGGGACCGGGGATGGAAGTCCTCCAGCCACCGCCCGACCTCGACCAGCCCCTCGATCAGCGGCCCCTCGTCCATCGTCTCCTTGAGCACCTTCAGCCCCCGAGCCACCCGGCGCCTGGCCTGCACCATCGGCGTGCGGTACCGCAGCACGGGCCCGGAGCGCCGCTTGCCGTTCTCGGAGGCCTTCCCGGACTCCTCCGTCCCCTCCTCGGCCTCCAGCCGCCCCGGCTGGAACTCCCGCTCCTCGTCCCCGAAGAGCACGAACCAGCGCACCGGCACATGCCAGGTGCTGGAGAGGATCCACGGCCGCACATCGGGGTTGCGCTCGCGCCAGCGCTCGTAGTCGGACTCCACCTGCACCCGCACCACGGGCGGCAGCACGGCGTCCAGCACCGGAGGGGAGAACTGCTGCTTGAGCTCCTCGAGCGCCAGCCAGGACCGCAGCCTCGTGCGCCACGGGCAGATGTGGGTGACCCCGTCGACGAAGGCCACGAAGGCGTCCCGGCTCTCGTGTACGGGAACGGGCATCGGCGGCATCGGGACGAGATCCGCCAGCGACTGCCGCATCTCGTCCTGGGCGGTCGGCACATCGGCCGCCGTCGCGTATCCGTACCAGTGCGAGCGCTCGGGCTCCGGGAAGGCCGCCAGGGGCTCGTAGACACGCAGGTATGCGTTGTACGGCACCGCGATTGACGACTGCGCCACGCGCTCACTCCCTAGTGCCTCAAGTAAGGGCCGTCAGCATCGTCGCACGTGGCAGGGGTTCCTGGAGAGCGATCCGGGCCACTCGTCACAGCACGCGGACCCCAGGTTCTACGCTGTGCGCATCCTTCCCGCCCCAACCCCTGGCGGGACACCTTCTCGACATCGGGAGTCACCACCGTGACCGACGTACGTCAGGCCGACAGCGTGGTCAGCCGGCTGTTCACATCCGAGCAGGGCGGCCACGAGCAGGTAGTGCTCTGCCAGGACCGCGCCAGCGGCC
Organism: Wenjunlia tyrosinilytica; assembly: GCF_014646055.1. GTDB lineage: Bacteria > Actinomycetota > Actinomycetes > Streptomycetales > Streptomycetaceae > Wenjunlia > Wenjunlia tyrosinilytica. The sequence continues at coordinate 189,216 of NZ_BMMS01000006.1, read as the reverse complement.
TCAAGGCGGTCATCGCCATCCACTCCACCGCGCTCGGCCCCGGGCTCGGCGGCACGCGTTTCTACCCCTACGCCTCGGAGGACGAGGCGCTGGAGGACGCGCTGAACCTCTCGCGGGGCATGTCCTACAAGAACGCCCTGGCCGGGCTCGACCACGGTGGCGGCAAGGCCGTCATCATCGGGGACCCGGACACGGTCAAGAGCGAGGAGTTGCTGCTCGCCTACGGGCGCTTCGTCGCCTCTCTCGGCGGCCGCTACTTCACTGCCTGCGATGTCGGCACCTACGTGGCCGACATGGACGTCATCGCTCGCGAGTGCGCCTGGACGACCGGCCGCTCGCCCGAGAACGGCGGCGCCGGCGATTCCTCGGTCCTGACCGCGTTCGGTGTCTTCCAGGCCATGCGCGCCTCCGCCCGGGCACGGTGGGGCGCCCCGACGCTGCGCGGCCGCAGGGTCGGCATCGCGGGCGTCGGCAAGGTGGGCCACTACCTGGTCAAGCACCTGGTGGAGGACGGCGCCGAGATCGTGATCACCGATGTGCGCGACGAGGCGGTCGACCGCATCCGGGCCAAGCACCCGCAGGTGGCCGCCGTGGCGGACGCCGAGCGGCTGATCCGCGCCGACCTGGACGTGTACGCGCCGTGCGCCCTCGGAGGCGCGCTCAACGACTCCACGGTCCCCGCCCTGACGGCGACGATCGTCTGCGGCGCGGCCAACAACCAGCTGGCCCACCCGGGGGTCGAGAAGGACCTGGCCGACCGCGGGATCCTCTACGCGCCCGACTACCTGGTCAACGCCGGAGGTGTGATCCAGGTCGCGGACGAGGTCCACGGCTTCGACTTCGACCGCGCCAAGGCCAAGGCGGCCAAGATCTTCGACACGACGCTGGCGATCTTCGCCCGCGCGGAGGCCGACGGGGTGCCGCCAGCGGTGGCCGCCGACCGCCTGGCCGAGGCCCGCATGGCCGAGCGGGTGCCCGCCGACACGTGGATCCTGCCCGTCTGACCGGTGCCGCCGGACCGGAGGGCGCCGGGTCGGGGGCTGATCGGGGGCCGTCCGAACGGGGGTCGTGGACGGAACGGGACGAGTCCGGCCGCGTTGCGCGGGCCAAGACCGTAAAATCGGTGCTGACCAGCGGGAACGGGGCCGGATTCGGTACCCGCCGACCCCGTGGTCGTGCGGGCGGCGTACCGTACGGCCTCGGAAGCAGGTACCGTTGGTGGCCTACGGACCGGTCTTTCCTTCGAGGGACCGTTCCAGATCATGAACGCGTGTCAGACTCGGGGCCGTCGAGCCCCGTCGTTGAGGGGGTCGAGCCATGGGGCGCGGCCGGGCCAAGGCCAAGCAGACGAAGGTCGCCCGCCAGCTGAAGTACAACAGCGGTGGGACGGACCTTTCCCGCCTGGCCGAAGAGCTGGGCGCATCGACATCGCAGCCGGTGAACAACGAGCCGGTGCATGACGATGACGAGCTGGACGACGACCCGTACGCGGCGTACGCCGCGTACTACGACGACGATGATGACGACGACTACGGGGACGGCGAGTCCGGCTCCAACCGTCGTCGCGCCTGAGTCGCGAGGGATTGTCTCTCACGGACCCGGTCCGGGGCATTTGCCCAGGACCGGGTTTCGTCGTGCCTCCGTACCGGGCGCGGCCCGACCCGGTCCTGACCGGGTTATGCCCCGGCCGGGTGGTCGCCGCTGAGCGCCGCGGCCTCGGGTGCGGTGTCGGAGCGGTCGACGACGTCGCCGAGCACCCATGCCTCGACGTCGCGGTCGGCCAGCACGGACAGGGTCACGTCCACCGACTCCTGGGGGACCACGGCCACCATGCCGACGCCCATGTTCACGGTCCTCTCCAGCTCCAGCCGCTCCACGCCGCCGAGCTCCCCGACCATGGTGAACACCGGGGAGGGGGTCCAGGTGCCGCGGTCGAGGCGGGCGCTGAGGTGGTCGGGAACGACCCGGGCCAGGTTGGCCGCCAGGCCCCCGCCGGTGATGTGCGAGAACGCGTGGACCTCGGTGGTGCGGGCGAGCGCGAGGCAGTCCAGCGAGTAGATCCTGGTCGGCTCCAGGAGTTCCTCGCCGAGGGTGCGGCCGAACTCCGGGACCTCGCGGTCCAGGCTCCAGCCGGCCCGGTCGAAGAAGACATGGCGGACCAGCGAGTACCCGTTCGAGTGAAGTCCCGAGGCGGCCATCGCGATCACCGCGTCACCTGATCGGATACGGTCCGCGCCGAGGACCCGGTCGGCCTCCACGACGCCCGTACCGGCGCCGGCGACGTCGTACTCGTCCGGATCCAGCAGGCCCGGGTGCTCGGCCGTCTCACCGCCGACCAGGGCGCATCCGGCCAGCACACAGCCCTCGGCGATGCCCTTGACGATGGACGCGATCCGCTCGGGGTGGACCTTGCCGGTCGCGATGTAGTCGGTCATGAACAGCGGCTCGGCGCCGCACACCGCCAGGTCGTCCACGACCATGCCCACGAGGTCCCGGCCGATGGTGTCGTGCTTGTCCATCCGCTGGGCGATGGCGACCTTGGTGCCCACACCGTCCGTGGAGGTGGCCAGCAGGGGCCGCTCGTAGGACCGCAGGGCGGAGGCGTCGAAGAGCCCGGCGAAGCCGCCGAGGCCGCCCACGACCTCGGGACGGGTCGCCTTGCCCACCCACTGCTTCATGAGCTCGACGGCGCGGTCGCCCGCCTCGATGTCGACGCCTGCGGCGGCGTAGCTGGAGCCAGAGGTCGAACCGGGAGTCGAGCCGGGATTCGAACCAGGAGTCTCGGACACGAGAGTGCTCTTTCGGGTGTCGTTGTGCGGGGGTCGGCTACGGGCGGCGCAGCGCGTCCGACGCCCCGGGGCCGCCGAGCAGGCCGGCGACGCCGTCCACGTCGGTTCGGGCGGGGGCGGCGGCCTCGGACTCGAGCAGGTGCTTGCCGAGCAGTTCGGGGTCCGGCAGGTCGATGGGGTACTCCCCGTCGAAGCAGGCACGGCACAGGTTCGGCTTGGCGATCGTGGTCGCCGCGACCATCGAGTCGATCGAGATGTAGGCGAGGGAGTCCGCGCCGAGCGACTTGCCGATCTCCTCGACGCTGAGGCCGTTGGCGATCAGCTCCGCGCGAGTGGCGAAATCTATGCCGAAGAAGCACGGCCACTTGATCGGCGGGGAGGAGATCCGGATGTGCACCTCGGCGGCGCCGGCCTCGCGGAGCATCCGCACCAGAGCGCGCTGGGTGTTGCCGCGCACGATCGAGTCGTCGACGACGACGAGGCGCTTGCCCCGGATGACTTCCTTCAGCGGGTTGAGCTTGAGCCTGATGCCGAGCTGCCGGATGGTCTGGCTGGGCTGGATGAAGGTACGGCCCACATAGCTGTTCTTGACCAGACCGGAGCCGTAGGGGATCCCACTGGCCTCGGCGTATCCGACCGCGGCGGGCGTCCCGGACTCCGGCGTCGGTATGACCAGATCGGCCTCGGCAGGGGACTCCTTGGCCAGCCTGCGGCCCATCTCGACGCGCGAGAGGTAGACATTGCGGCCCGCGATGTCGGTGTCGGGGCGGGCGAGGTAGACGTACTCGAAGACGCAGCCCTTGGGCTTGGCGTCGGCGAACCGGGAGGCCCGCAGGCCGTCCTCGTCGATCGCCACGAGTTCGCCCGGCTCTATCTCGCGGACGAAGGAGGCTCCGACGATGTCCAGCGCCGCCGTCTCGGAGGCCACCACCCAGCCGCGCTCGGTGCGGCCGAGGACCAGTGGGCGGATGCCCTGCGGGTCGCGGGCGGCGTAGAGGGTGTGCTCGTCCATGAAGACGAGGGAGAAGGCGCCCTTGACCTTGGGCAGGACGCGCAGCGCGGCGTCCTCGATGGGGAGCGGCTTGCCGTCCTCGTCGGTCTGGCCCGCCAGCAGGGCGGTCACCAGGTCGGTGTCGTTGGTCGCCGCCACCTGGGCCGCGCGTCCGCCCGAGGTGGGCAGCTCGGCCACGAGCTCGGCGAGCTCGGCGGTGTTGACCAGGTTGCCGTTGTGACCGAGGGCGATCGAGCCGTTCGCCGTCGCGCGGAAGGTCGGCTGGGCGTTCTCCCAGACCGAGGCACCGGTCGTCGAGTAGCGGGCGTGGCCGATGGCCAGATGTCCGCTGAGCGAGCTGAGGGAGGTCTCGTCGAAGACCTGGGAGACCAGGCCCATGTCCTTGAAGACGAGGATCTGGGAGCCGTTGCTCACCGCGATTCCCGCGGACTCCTGTCCACGGTGCTGCAGTGCGTACAGCCCGAAGTAGGTGAGTTTGGCGACCTCTTCGCCCGGAGCCCAGACACCGAAGACGCCGCAAGCGTCCTGGGGGCCCTTCTCGCCGGGGAGGAGATCGTGGTTGAGTCGTCCGTCACCACGTGGCACGTCACCGAGTCTAGGGCAGGTCGGCACGTCGGCCGAACGAGGAAGGGCCCCAGGGGTCGTCCGGGCCCGTCCGGGCGGGGCGACGACCGGTGGCAGTGCTGGTGAGCACGGAAACGATCTCGCGTCCCGCCCGCCGCGATTGAAGCGCAGATCACACCCGAGGGGCCGCGAGAGGGCGGGGAGTTGGCGGCGAGGAGGCCCGAAGCGGACCGGCGCGGGCCCGAAGCCGGGGCTACCCCAGGACCGGGAGGAGCTCCGAGAGGTCCGAGCGCTCGCCGCTGGCTGTGATGTGCGCCTCATCCGCGGCCCGGGCCCAGGACAGGCGGCCCGAGGCGAGCCGGAGCCAGGTCAGCGGGTCGGTCTCCACGACGTTCGGCGGGGTGCCGCGGGTGTGCCGGGGGCCGGCCACGCACTGCACGACGGCGAACGGCGGCACCCTCAGCTCCACCGCTCCGCCGGGCGCCTTGTCCGCGAACGCGTCGGCCAGCAGCCGGGTCACCGCCGCCAGCGCCTGCCGGTCCAGCGCCACCTCCACGCCCGTGGCCGCCGCCAGGTCGTCCGCGTGCACGACCAGCTCCACGAGCCGGGTGACGGCGAAGTCGGCCACGGGCAGCGTCCCCGGCCAGATGTGGACCAGCCGGTCGGGCAGGGGGCCCGCCAGGGCCCCGTCCAGCTCCTCCACGGCGGCGTCCAGCCGTGCCACCGGGTCCGGGGTCTCCCCGGCGACCGAGCGGGTCTGGGCATCCAGGCGGTCCGCGAGCGAGGCGGTGGACCGCGCCCAGCGCACCGGGGACAGATCGGCCGGCCCCGCCGCGGGCTCCTCCCCGAGGACGCGCGGCAGCGCCTCGGTCTGGAGGGCGATGTGGACGATCAGCTCGCCCACCGTCCAGTCCCCGAGCCGGGTCGGGTCGGCGAAGCGCTCGGGGTCCAGGCCCCTGGCCGCCTGTCGTAGGGCGTGGGCCTGGGCGAGGACGGCCTTGCGGGTCCTGTCGGGGTCGTAGGAGCGGGAACGCGGCGGCATGAGGGGGAGCGTAATGGGGCGGGGCGACACCGAACCTGGACAGCCTCACCGAACCAGGCGGACGATAAGGATGAAAGCTGACATCCCAGGACACGCTGATATCTCAGGACACGCTGACATCTCAGGAAGTGTTCCTGGAAACGAAGGGTGTGAGTGGTGATGGCTGAACATCCGGACTGCGCCTTGGTACGCAGGGGCTACGAGCTGTTCAACAAGGGCGACATGGAGACGCTGGCCACGATGATGACGCGGGACTGCGCCCACCATGTGCCCGGCAGCAACCCGCTGTCAGGACACCACAAGGGCATCGACAACGTCATGGCGCTCTACCGGCGCATGGGCGAGATGACCCAGGGCAACATGCGGGGCGAACTCGAAGGACTCTTCGCCGACGGGCGCGGACACGTCATGTCGGTCCACCGGAACGTGGCCGAGCGCGACGGCCGCGGCTACAACCAGCGCGGCGGCATCTTCTTCACCATCGTCGGCGGGAAGATCTCCGACCTCGACGAGTGCGTCGAGGACATCGACCTCGAGGACGAGTTCTGGAGCTGAGCGAGCGCGGACCTCCATGGGTCGGCCCCGCCCCGGTAAACGGGAGCGGGGCCGATGGACATCCGGCTCGGGCGAGGTCGGCTCGGACGAGGTCGGCTCGGACGGATCAGGCGAGCAGGGCGGGGATGGTCGACTCCCCGGCCTCGCGCAGGTCCTCGAGGCCGATCGCGAACTGGCCCTGGATGTCGAGGCTGTCGCCGTCCACGACACCGATCCGCGTGGCGGGCAGGTTCCTCGCCCGGCACATGTCGGTGAAGCGCAGCTCCTCGCTGCGGGCCACGGCCACCACGGCACGGCCGGTCGACTCGCTGAAGAGGGCGACGAACGGGTCGGCGCCCTCGGGGAGCACGATCCTGGCGCCCCTGCCGCCGCGCAGGCAGCTTTCGACCAGCGCCTGCACCAGACCGCCGTCGGACAGGTCGTGGGCGGCCTCGAGCATGCCGTCCCTGGAGCCCGCGATCAGGACCTCGGCCAGCAGCCGTTCGCGGTCGAGGTCCACGGCCGGCGGAAGCCCGCCGAGGTGGCCGTGGGCGACCTGGGACCACGCTGAGCCGCCGAGCTCCTCCTTGGTGTCGCCGAGGAGGTAGAGCAGATCGCCCTCCGAGGCGAACCCGATCGGGGTGCGGCGGGTCACGTCGTCGATCACGCCGAGCACCGCGACCACTGGGGTCGGGTGGATCGCGGCGGCGCCGGTCTGGTTGTAGAGCGAGACATTGCCGCCCGTGACCGGGGTGCCGAGCTCCAGGCAGGCGTCGGCCAGGCCCCGGCAGGCCTCGGCGAACTGCCACATGACCGCGGGGTCCTCCGGCGAGCCGAAGTTCAGGCAGTCCGAGACGGCGAGCGGCTTCGCACCGGACGCGGCGACATTGCGGTACGCCTCCGCCAGGGCGAGCTGCGCGCCCGCGTACGGGTCGAGCTTGGTGTAGCGGCCGTTGCCGTCCGTGGCCACCGCGACGCCGAGGTTGGTCTCGTCGTCCACGCGGATCATGCCGGAGTCCTCCGGCTGCGCCAGCACGGTGTTGCCCAGCACATAGCGGTCGTACTGGTCGGTGATCCAGGACTTGGACGCCTGGTTCGGGGAGGCGACCAGCGCCATGACCGCCGCCCGCAGCTCGTCCGGGGTCCCGGGGCGGGGCAGCTTGTTGGCGTCGTCCTGCTGGAGCGCGTCCTGCCACCGCGGCCGCTCGTACGGGCGGTGGTAGGTCGGGCCCTCGTGGGCGACGCTGCGCGGGGGGACGTCCACGATCTGCTCGCCGTGCCAGAAGATCTCCAGGCGCTCGCCGTCGGTGACCTCACCGATCACGGTGGCGATGACGTCCCACTTCTCGCAGATCTCGAGGAAGCGGTCGACCTTGTCGGGCTCGACGATGGCGCACATGCGCTCCTGCGACTCGCTCATGAGGATCTCCTCGGGCGAGAGCGTCGCGTCGCGCAGCGGAACGGTGTCCAGCTCCACCCGCATGCCCCCCGAACCCGCGCTGGCGAGCTCGCTGGTGGCGCAGGAGAGGCCGGCGCCGCCGAGGTCCTGGATGCCGGCGACCAGCTTCTCCTTGAAGACCTCCAGGGTGCACTCGATGAGGAGCTTCTCCTGGAACGGGTCGCCGACCTGGACGGCGGGCCGCTTGGCGGGCTTGCCCGTGCCGGAGGCGCTGTCGCCCGCGGCGTCGAAGGTCTCCGAGGCCAGCACGGAGACGCCGCCGATGCCGTCGCCGCCGGTGCGGGCGCCGTAGAGGATGACCTTGTTGCCGCTGCCGGAGGCCTTGGCGAGGTGGATGTCCTCGTGCTTCATCACGCCCACGCACAGGGCGTTGACCAGGGGGTTGCCCTGGTAGCACTCGTCGAAGACGACCTCGCCGCCGATGTTGGGCAGGCCCAGGCAGTTGCCGTAGCCGCCGATGCCCGCCACGACGCCCGGCAGGACGCGCTTGGTGTCGGGGTGCTCGGCGGCGCCGAAGCGCAGCGGGTCCATGACGGCGACCGGACGGGCGCCCATCGCGAGGATGTCGCGCACGATGCCGCCGACGCCGGTGGCCGCGCCCTGGTAGGGCTCGACGTAGGACGGGTGGTTGTGGGACTCCACCTTGAACGTGACGGCGTAGCCCTGGCCGACGTCCACGACGCCCGCGTTCTCACCGATGCCGACGAGCATGGCGTCGTTCTCGGGGGCCTTCTCGCCGAACTGCTTGAGGTGGACCTTGCTGGACTTGTACGAGCAGTGCTCGGACCACATCACCGAGTACATGGCCAGCTCGGCGCCGGTCGGGCGGCGGCCGAGGATCTCGCGGATGCGCTCGTACTCGTCCTGCTTGAGCCCGAGCTCGGCCCACGGCTGCGCGGAGTCCGGGCTCTGCTCGGCATTCTTCACGGTATCGNCCGGGCTCTGCTCGGCATTCTTCACGGTATCGAGGGTCACGCTCGCTCGCTCCTTCGCGCGACAGTGGTCCAATAGCCGCCGAACGGGGCGCTCAGTCGCTCACTCGCCGTTCCGGTGTCAAGGGTCACGCTCGCTCGCTCCTTCGCGCGACAGTGGTCCAATAGCCGCCGAACGGGGCGCTCAGTCGCTCACTCGCCGTTCCGGTCTCGAGAGTCATGCGTCCACCAGTCGCTTCAGGATCGAGGCGAAGAAGCCGAGCCCTTCGGTGGTCGGGCCGGTCAGCGGCTCGACGGCGTGCTCGGGGTGCGGCATGAGGCCGACCACGTTCCCGGCCTCGTTCGTGATACCGGCGATGTCGCGCAGCGAGCCGTTGGGGTTGACGTCGAGGTAGCGGGCGATGACCCGTCCCTCCGCCTCCAGCTCGTCCAGCGTGCGCTCGTCCGCGGTGTAGCGGCCGTCCATGTTCTTCAGCGGGACGGTGATCTCCTGGTCCTGCTCGTACGCGTTGGTCCAGGCGGTGTCCGCGTTCTCGATACGCAGGCGCTGATCGCGGCAGACGAAGTGCAGATGATTGTTGCGCAGCATGGCGCCGGGCAGTAGGTGCGACTCGGTGAGCACCTGGAAGCCGTTGCAGATACCGAGGACCGGAAGGCCGTCCTTGGCTCCCGCAATGATCGTCTCCATCACCGGAGAGAAACGCGAGATGGCGCCGGCGCGCAGATAGTCGCCGTAGGAGAAGCCGCCGGGCAGGACCACCGCGTCGACCTGGCGCAGATCGGGGTCGCGGTGCCACAGGGCGACGGGTTCCGCGCCCGCGAGCCGGACCGCGCGCTGGGCGTCACGGTCGTCGAGCGATCCGGGGAATGTGACTACTCCGATACGAGCGGTCACGATTCCACCTTCACGGCGAAGTCTTCGATGACAGTGTTCGCGAGGAACGTCTCCGCCATCTCACGGATACGGGCGAGGGCGGCATCATCGACCGGCCCCTCCACCTCGAGTTCAAATCGCTTGCCCTGTCGAACATCGGAGATTCCTCCAAAACCCAGGCGCGGCAGTGCTCGCTGCACCGCCTGGCCCTGGGGGTCGAGAATCTCCGGCTTGAGCATGACGTCGACGACGACGCGTGCCACTGGCACTCCCGGTGGTGTGGTGCGTGAGGCTGTCCCCACAGGGTACCGGCCCTTCGAGGGAGCCTTCCCCTCCGGACCTTGATCACAGTTGGGCATCACCCCGTGCCACCCCTGTAGAAAACCACAAAGTAAACGTATCTTTCCCTTCCGGGAACTGGGCTCCGCAATATGCGGCGGTATATGTTCGCCTGGACAATTGAAAACACCGGGATACTCCGACCATAAGGACCGACATCCATGGCTCAGCGCGTAGTGGTCACCCTCTTCGACGACATCGACGGCGGTGAAGCGGCAGAAACGGTCTCCTTTGGCCTCGACGGAAAGACGTACGAGATCGACCTTTCCTCGGCCAACGCCGACAAATTGCGTGACGCGCTCGCCCCCTTCGTCGGTGCCGGCCGCCGCCGCAGCAAGTCGGGCCGGGCGTACCGCACGACGTCCGTCGCGCCGGACCCGGCCACCGTGCGCGCGTGGGCCCGCTCCCACGGGATGGACGTTCCCCCGCGCGGCCGCATCCCCAAGAAGGTCTACGAGGCTTTCGCCGAGGCGAGCTGACTTCCCGCCACCGGCCCGAGCGCGGCCCCCGCCCGACCGTCAACATGGCGGGCGGGGACCGCACTTGAACGGATTGGACAGGCACCCCGGTTGATCCGCTATGGTTCTGGCACGCGCCGGGGACACGGGCCGCAAGGCAAGTGGAACCGGATCTCGCGGGTGTAGCTCAGTAGTAGAGCGCCCCCTTTCCAAGGGGGAGGCGCAGTGTGCAATCCCTGTCACCCGCTCTGACTCCCTCCCGGGAGCCTCCGCAAGGGCACCGCCCGAGCACTCCGGAGGATCCGGTAGAGTAGTCCTCGCACCGGCGGCCCCGAGAGGGAATCCGCTCGGCGGCACCATGCGGACGTGGCTCAGTTGGTAGAGCATCACCTTGCCAAGGTGAGGGTCGCGGGTTCGAATCCCGTCGTCCGCTCCACATACGAAGGCCCCACTCGATCGAGTGGGGCCTTCATCGTTGCCGGGGACCGTCTCGCCGGGGATCGCGCCGCCGGGGACCGTCTCGCCGGAGAACGCCCTGGCCAAGGACGGCCGTTCCCGGGTCCGCGGGCGGGGGCGACGGGCGCGCCGGGCCCGGTGCGGGGCCCGGCGCGTGCGTATTGGGGGTGGCTCAGGCCCAGGGAGTGCCGGTCAGGCGCTCGTACGCCTCGATGTACTTGTCCCGGGTGCGCTCCACGACGTCCTTCGGCAGCGGGGGCGGGGGCACCTCGGACGCCCGGTCCCAGCCGGACTCGGCGGACGTCAGCCAGTCGCGCACGTACTGCTTGTCGAACGACGGCTGGGAGCGGCCCGGCTCCCACTGCTCCGCCGGCCAGAAGCGGGACGAGTCCGGCGTGAGGACCTCGTCGGCCAGGACGAGCGTGTCACCGTCGAGCCCGAACTCGAACTTGGTGTCCGCCAGCACGATCCCGCGGTCCCTCGCCATGTCCCTGGCCCGCCCGTAGACGGCGAGGGTGGTCTGGCGCAGCTGGGTGGCCGTCTCGGCACCGACCTCGCGGGCGACCTCCTCGTAGGAGACGTTCTCGTCGTGCTCGCCGACCTCGGCCTTCGTCGCCGGGGTGAAGATGGCCGCGGGCAGCTCCGAGCCGTCGACCAGGCCCTCGGGGAGGGCGAGGCCGCAGACCGTGCGGTCGCGGTTGTACTCGACGAGGCCGGAGCCGGTGAGGTAGCCGCGGGCCACGCACTCGACCGGGAGCATTCGCAGGGAGCGGCACACGGTGGTGCGCCCGGCCCAGTCGGCCGGGGCGCCCTTGGGGAGTTCCCCGACCGTGTTGAGCGGCCGGATGATGTGGTTGGTCACCAGGTCGGCGAGCTGGTCGAACCACCACAGGGAGAGCTGGGTGAGGACGCGCCCCTTGTCCGGGATCTCGGTGGGCAGCACCCAGTCGTACGCGGACATCCGGTCGCTGGCCACCATCACCAGCTCGCCCTCGTCGTTCTGGTAGAGGTCGCGCACTTTCCCGGTGTGCAGATGCACCAGGCCCGGGACCTGTACAGGCTCGGGTTTGTCAACAAATCCGGACATGTGTCCTCCCCGCTCGTCTGGGCCGCTACCGATTCTCTCCTACGTAGCGGTATACGGCCCCTCTGGGCCCGCCCGATGGTATGGAGCCCCACGACGGGTACATGATCCAGCGGTGTGAGTCCCGCGAGGTGAAGCCCGCCGGTACGGGGCCGGGCGGTCAGGGGACGCCGGGCGGTCAGCGGACCACGAAGACCGTGGTGCCCACCGCGGAGAACCTCCAGAGCCGGTCGCCCTCGGCGGGGCGCACCCGTATGCCGCCCGTCCTGCGGCCGGGTACCGGCTTCGGCGACGAGCCGTCCACGGCGGCGGAGAAACCGATCCCCCGGGCGGTGCCGAAATATACGACATGTTCAATGGCGACGCCGTCGCCTCCCGTGGTCGCCTCCTTCCTCGCGTAGACCCGCTGTTCGCCCAGTGCCGGATCCAGCGTTCCCGGCCACACCGGGAAAGTGGCGATCTGCGCTCCGGTCGAATCCACCAGCCACGCCCGGTCCTGGCTCAGTGAATAGACGACCCGCTTTCCCGTTCCCGACTTCCCCGGAACGGCGGGGGATTTCGGCGGGCGCGGCTTGCCGCTCGGACGCGAGGGTCCCGCGCTCGGTGTTCGCGCCTTCCCGGCGGAGTGTTCGGCCGGGGATCCGTCCGCCTGGAAAGCGAGAACGGAGAGCGTGACGAGCGCTGACGCTGTGAGACCTGTCACGGCGATCCAGGACGGTATCGGTCGGGCCATGGCGCGATCGTATCCGGGCCGCGAGCGGGCTAGCCGCGCTTGCAGAGGCGGTCCAGGAGGTTGGCGGTGGTGCGCTGGATGCGCTCGTCCACGTGACCCGGGCGGTCGAGCGCCGGTGACCAGGCAAACGTTCCCGCGGCGAAGACCAGCGCTCCGCTGGGCGCGCGGTACAGCGACGTCTCCTGGTGACGGCGCACCCCCTGGGTGTCCTCGTACGGGGAGTGGGCCAGCAGGATCCGCCCCCGGTACTCGGGCAGGGCGGTCCGCGGGTAGTAGCGGTCGGCCTCCCCGGCGACGAGCCCGGACAGCTCGTCTCCCTCCCCCGCACCCGTGGCCTCCCACATCCAGTGGTCGGCGTTCCGCACGACCAGGGGGGCGGGCTCGGGGACCCGGCCGGCGTACTGGATGCCGAGCAACAGCTGCTCGGGCATGCCGGCCTCCCGCCACAGCGCCGAGCGGCCCCGCCGGTCGCGGCGGTGCTTGCGGCACCGCAGAAGCCGGTCCTGGTCCCCCGAGGGGGAGGGGCCGAGTTCCACTTGCCAGTACATGGTGTTGGCGGAGAGGAACACCAAAGACGTTCCTGCATCCCTGGCCCGCTCGACCGCCTTGCGCATCGGGGCGGTCCAGTACTCGTCGTGACCTGCGAAGACCAGGCCGCGGTAGCGCGAAGGATCGATCCGCCCGGCATGCAGGTCCCGGGTGTCGGCGTGGGCGACGTCGTAGCCCCACCGGTCGGCCCAGCGGATGAAGTCGTAGGCATGGCCCACGTGGAGCGGCAGCCCCGCGCCCGCGTAGGGGCGGTCGAACGAGACGGTGACCGCGGCCTCGTCCTCCCCCAGCAGCCGCCCGTGCTCGTCCCAGGCGTGGTAGAGGCTCGCCCCCGTGCGGCCGTCCTCGGGATAGAGGTTGTACGCCTGCCAGGTCAGGTCCGGCAGGACCAGCAAGAGGTCGGCGGGCCGGTCGTCCCGGACGGTGAACGGGATGTGGCTGCGGTATCCGTCGGCGGTGGTGAGCACGGCGACGTACGCCCCGCTGCTCCAGTAGGAGGGGATCTGGAGCCGCCAGGACAGCCACCAGTGGTGGCAGGAGACGGTCCGCCCGGCCACGAGCGGCATCGGCTGCACGATCCCCGACAGTCTCGGGCTCGCGGTGATGTGCCGGGCGCCGTCCCCGCCGTAGTGGCCGATGCGGTAGACGTCCACGCTGAACTGCTGCGGCGGATCGACGGTGATCCGGAAGTCGATCGACTCCCCCGGGGCCACGGAGCCGGAGGAGGCGAAACCTTTGATCTGGCGGTGGACGTCGTCGGCCGTGCGGGGCTCGGTGTGGGTGCCGGTCGAGCCCGCCCGGCCGTCGGCGGGCCGGGCGTACCAGGGCACCACCTGCCCCTTGTCGTCGAGGTACTGCTCGCTGTCGCGCAGCCAGGGCAGAGGGCCCTGTCCGAACGGGTCGCTGACGGCGTGCGCCAGCGCACCCGACTCCCAACGCCGGATCTCCGTACCCACGACGTGTCGCCTCCCGGCCCTGCCCATGCTTCCCCCGTCCGGCTCCAGCACATCACAATCAGCACCAGAGCCGTAACTGTTCGTGGCGAATCTGTTGCACCGCGGGCCGGGGCGGCCGTCGCCGAGCCCGCCCGCCGCGTCGGCCCCAGTCGGTGTGCCCGGCCGTGCGCCCAGCCGGTGCGCCCAGCGGTGCGCCCAGCGGTGTGCCCGGCCGTGCGCCCAGCGGTGTGCCCTGCCCTACACGAGCCGGACCGGCTTCTCCAGGCGCACCCCGGCACGGCCCAGCCAGGAGCGCAGCGGTGCCGCGTCGCCGTATTCGACCAGGCGGCCCACCGGCCAGGCCAGGTCGGAGCGGCGCTCGCCACCGACGAGCAGGGTCGGGCCGTCGAGCCAGTCCAGCCCCGGCCGGGCGCCCGCGGTGTCCACGGCGGCGCAGCACACCATCGCGATCACATGCTCGGTCAGCAACTCCCGCGCCGTGCGGGGCGACTGGAGCTGGTAGACGGGTACGAGCACCGGGGCGTCGGCGCCGTCCGGCCCCGTCGGCCGGCCGGCCGCCTCCTCCCTGGCCACGGCGCCCATCAGGCTCGCCGCCAGGTCCTCCGCGCCGCCGCCGCCCGCGAGCCGGTCCAGCACCCGGGCGACCGTGGCCCGGGAGTCGTCGACCGTCACGGGCGCCAGCTCGTCCAGGACCCGGTGGAGCCGGGCGGCCTCGGAGCGCCAGATCCGGTCCACCACCTGCTCGGGGTAGTCGTCCCAGCCGACCGGCGACCAGTCCGGGCCCGGCTCGACCGGGCCGCCGTGGAAGAGCCTGGCCGCCAGGAGCGAGGCGGCCTCGTCCACCAGGCCCGGCTCCTCCAGCAGATCGCAGGCCGGGCGCTCGCCGAGGCGGCTCTCGAACCCCTCGGCCAGCCGGTCGCGGCGGGACAGCTCGGTCAGCGCCGCGACCACGCCCGCGTCGAGCCGCGACGGCCAGCGGCCGATGCGCCAGGCGGGCAGCGCCACCCGCGTCAGCAGCCGGTCCCAGCCCGCGTAGGCGAGACCCACCTGCTCCTGCGCCACGATCCGCAGGCCGTAGTCGACCTGCTGGGCGCGCTCGGAGGCCCAGGCGGCCACCGCCCGCTCCATCTCGGCGGCATGGCCCCGGCAGGCCCGCAGCAGGGCCCGGGAGGTCCAGCTGAGGACGGCGAGGGCGGGCCTGCGCATCAGGGCCGCCCACCGACGGCCCCGTGGGACGTGGGGCGGGGGTGTGGCGATGGCCACGGCGGCGTCGAGCCCGCGCACGAACCTGCGGGCGGCGGCCACCTCCACATCGGCGGCGGGCCCCGTGCCGGCGACGACGGGTGCGAGGAGGGCACGCAGCTCGGCCACCCGCATCCACCACAGGAACGGGGAGCCGATCACCAGGACGGGAGCCACGGCCTCGGTCCGGCGGCGGGGCCGGGGCAGGCGTGGACCCGCGCCCGTCCTGGCCGGGCGGCGCTCCTCGAGCCAGCTGTCGCAGTCCGGGGTCAGGGCTATCGCCGAGGGGGCGGGCACCTGTAGCCGCTCGGCGAGGTCACGCACCATCCGGTACAGCTCGGGGGCGGACGACTCGTCGACCGGGACGGTCGGGCTCTGCGCGGGGCTGGCCCGCACGAGCACGGCGGCCACCGCGGCGGCGACGAGCAGGACGGCGAGCGCGCAGCCGACGGCGATCCAGCGGACCGTCGTCCAGGCACCCGTGCCCGACCCGCCTATCCGCCCGGTGGCACCGCCGAAGAGCAGCACCACCGCGACCGCGGTGGGCACCAGGGCCACACCGAGCGCGGTGCCGCGGATGCGCAGCACCGCCAAGGCGCGAGAACGCGCCATTTCTGCACCGGCCATGACCCTGATCACCCCCAACGGACGATGGAGCGGGCCCAGGCGGGCACGGTCGGCGGCACGTGGCAACCCGGTGGCGAGGAGGGGCCGTGCCCCGCGCACCGGGTGGTGCGCCGTTGCCTCGCCGTGCGTTCCCACGCGACACCTGCCGCGCCGTCCACTCCACTGTGACACCGCGCACTGACAGTGCGTACCGGCAGCGACCGGCCGTTCTCGCGGGATCGCCACGAATCCGGCATGGCGTTGCGGAAGTGCGCTTGCCGCGCACCATAGTTGGGCAATCGTGGCGGCGTCAGCCCGTTACCCAGGGCTTCACTCGATGGGATTGCCGGGCGCGGCAGTCGGTGCAGGTGCCCCCACCCGTGTCTTCCAGGCCGGATCCAGCCGGGGGGCAAGCCCTGGGACGGGGGCGGCGCGCTCGGAGGTGAGGTGGGGGCGCGAGGCGCCGCGGGTCACTCCCCCGCAGCCGCCTTCGCGATGTCCGTGCGGTGGTGGGAACCGTCCAGGCTGATGCGCTCGACGGCCCGGTAGGCGCGCTCACGGGCCTTGGCCAGATCGGCACCCGTGGCGGTGACCGACAGGACCCGGCCGCCCGCGCTCACGGTGCGGCCCTGCTCGTCCAGTCCGGTGCCCGCGTGCAGGACGTAGGCGTGCTCGTCCTTCTCGGCGACGGCCTCGAGTCCCTGGATGGGGTCGCCGGTGCGCGGGGAGGCCGGGTAGTTCTGCGAGGCGATCACCACGGTGACGGCCGCGGCGTCGCGCCAGCGCAGCGGCGGCTCCTCGTCGAGGCGCCCGGTGGCCGCCTTCAGCAGCACTCCGGCGAGCGGGGTCCTGAGCCGGGCGAGGACCACCTGGGTCTCGGGGTCGCCGAAGCGCGCGTTGAACTCGATCACCCGCACACCGCGCGAGGTGATCGCCAGGCCCGCGTACAGGAGTCCGGAGAACGGGGTGCCGCGGCGGCGCAGCTCGTCCACGGTGGGCTGCAGGACGGTCTCCAGCACCTCGTCGACCAGCTTGGGGTCGGCCCAGGGCAGTGGCGAGTAGGCGCCCATGCCGCCGGTGTTGGGGCCCTCGTCGTTGTCCCCGACCCGCTTGAAGTCCTGGGCGGGCTGGAGCGGCAGCACGGTGGTGCCGTCGGTGACGGCGAACAGGGACACCTCGGGGCCGTCGAGGAACTCCTCGATCACGACGCGCCCGCAGGCGGCGGCATGCTGCCGGGCGGTGTCGAGGTCGCCGGTGACGACGACGCCCTTGCCCGCGGCGAGGCCGTCGTCCTTGACCACGTACGGCGGGCCGAAGGCGTCGAGCGCCTCCTCCACCTCGTCGGCGGTGGTGCACACGTAGGAGCGGGCCGTGGGCACCGCGGCCGCGGCCATCACATCCTTGGCGAAGGCCTTGGAGCCCTCGAGGCGGGCGGCCTCGCGGGACGGGCCGAAGCACGCGATGCCGCGCTCGCGCACGGCGTCCGCGACGCCCGCCACGAGCGGGGCCTCGGGGCCGACGATCACCAGCCCGGCGCGGAGTTCGGCGGCGAGATCGGCGACCGCGCGGCCGTCGAGCGCGTCCACCGGGTGCAGCTCGGCGACGTCCGCGATCCCCGCGTTACCGGGGGCGCAGTGCAGCGCGGTGACGTCGGGGTCGAGGGAGAGGGAGCGGCACAGGGCGTGTTCGCGGGCGCCGCCGCCGATAACGAGGACCTTCACGCCGCCCTAGCGTAGTGCCTGGCCGGACCGGCTCCGCGGGTCGCTCTTTCGGGTGAGAGCGCGCGGGGTGCCGTACCGGCGTTTGCGCCACTTCCCGGCGAACTCTTCCCGGCGAAGCCCACGCGCCACCGCGACCGGGGTCAGCCGTTTGGAGGTAGGAAGGTCCCTTTGCGGCTTCGACGTCCGCCGTCACACCCCGGACCCGATGAGCCCCAAGCACCCAAGTCCCCCACCTCGCAAGGAGTGCACGGTGAGCCAGCCGGACATGCAGCCCGAACAGGCTCCTCGGCACGAGGGCGTCCCCCGCGGGGCCGTCCCCCGCGGGGGCGGCTCCCCCGAGGGCGTCTTCCACGAGGGCGTCTTCCACGAGGGCGTCTTCCACAGGGGCGTCTCCCAGGAAGGCGTCCCCCGCGAAGGGGTCTCCCGCGAAGGTGTCCCGGAGTGCACCGGCAGGCGCGGCCGCGCCGGCGATCTACGGGCCCGTCCCTTCCCGCTCGGCGACTGGGGCGAGCCCGCGGAACGCCTGGACGAGCTCTATCTGTGGGCGGAACGGCGGGCGCTGAGCACCGTCGACTGGTACCTGCGCGACCGTGAGTGGAAGCGGCGCGGGGCTCGGGCGACACGGCCGGCCGCCGTGGTGCTGACGGCGGTGGGCGCGGTGCTGGCGCTGCTGGACCACGGCTCGGGGCTCGGCGGGCCCGCGCAGTGGGGCTGTGCGGCGCTGCTGGCGGCGGCCGCCTGCCTGGGGCTCGACCGCTGTTTCGGGCTGACGTCCGGGTGGATGCGGGATGTCGGCACGGCGCAGGCGGTGCGGCGCAGGCTGGAGGCGTTCCAGTTCGACTGGGCGTCGGAGAGCGTGCGGGAGGTGCTGGGGCCGACCGAGGGCACGGCGAGCGAGGCGGCCGAGCGCTGCCTGACCGTGCTGCGGCGGTTCTGCGAGGACGTCTCGGAGCTGGAGCGGGCGGAGACCACGGAGTGGATGCTGGAGTTCCGCTCCTCGATGGCGCACACGCGGACGCAGGGGCCCGTGGCGTGGGAGGCGGCACGGGTGGTGGAGCCGGGTCCGCCGCCGACGAGGATCCAGCTGCCGCCGGGCAGCCGTCCGAGCATGCCCCGGCAGCGGCCGCCGGAGATGCCCCGTTAGCGAAGCGACACGAAGCCGGAAGGCCGGGCAGCGGCGGGGCGCGGGCCCGCGAGCCTGCAACGGCCCCTCAGCCGAAGATGATCATCGACCCTTGGCCGAGACTGCGCGTCGCGGCGGCGTGCAGCCCCAGCCACACATGGCGTTCCCGGGCGAACGGGCTGTCGTCGTAGGGGATCGGCGCCGCCGGCTCGTCCAGGGTGGTGGGCGCGGGCGGCAGCGGGGCGGGCGGCGGGTTCTGCGGATCGATCCCGAGGGCCGGGGCGATTGCCTCCAGTTCCCGCAGAAGGCCGTGGCTCGAGCCCAGCGGCCCGCCCGAGGCCAGCAGTTCGTCGTCCACGAGCGGGGTGGGGAAGTCCACCGGCACATAGGCCCCGGCGTGGTCGTAGTGCCAGACGAGGTGCGACTGCTCGGCCGTGGACTCGAACATCTCCAGCATCTGCGCGTAGTCGTCGCCCAGTCCGTCCCCCGGTGTGACATCGAGCCCGGTGAGCTGGAGGAGGTAGGCACGGCGCAGGAAGTGCAGGGCGTCGTAGTCGAATCCGGCGACGGGCGCGACATCGCCGGAGAGCCCCGGCATGTAGCTGTACACCGGCAGGGGCGGCAGCCCCGACTGGGTCAGCACCCGGTCGTAGACGGCGAGATCGTGGTGGAAGGGGTTCTCGGGGCTGTGGCAGAGCACGTCGACGAGCGGGACGAGCCAGAGGTCACATGCCACGTGCGCTCCTGATCGGCCGGGGACAGGCAGGTCGGCCAAGGGTACTGGTCGCGGGCCCCGCCGTCAGGAGTGCGCCGCCTCGTACGGCTGTTCCCCGGCGAGGCGCCGCATGACCTCCACGGAGCGGGAGTTGTAGCCGTCCACTATCCGCTGCGACTCCTCGATGTCGTTCGCCGCGATGGCCTCCACCAGCTCGAGATGGCCGCCCCAGCACAGCTCCGCCAGGTCTTCACGGCCACGCAGGTAGGGCACGCAGAACATCCAGGACTGCACCCGCAGCCGGTCGAGGAAGTCGCAGATGTGCTCATTGCCGCTGAGGGCGTCGAGTTCGCGCCAGTAGCGCAGGTCGCAGCCGATCAGGACATCCAGCTCACCGGTGCGGGTGGCCCGTTCGGTGGCCTCGGCCCGGCGGCGGATCGAGGCGGTCACGGCCTCGGGCACGGAATAGTACTCATGTCCGGCGATCTTCCCTCGGGCCTTGCGGAAGACGCCCTCGTTGACGAGGGTGCGGGCCTCGACCATGCCCTCGAAGTCCGTGAGCGTGAACCGCCGCACCTGGAAGCCGCGGTGGTGCTCGACCTCCAGCAGCCCCTGCGCCGACAGGTCGACGAGCGCCTCACGCACGGGAGTCGCCGAGACCTCGTACAGCTCGGCGATCTCCTTCACCGTGAACCGGCCGCCCGCGGGCAGGCGGCCGGTCAGCATCTCGTCACGCAGCGCGTCCGCGATCTGCTGCCGCAGGCTGCTGCGCTGGACGGGGACGGCGGGGCCGCTGGGCATCAGGCGCAGTGGGCGTCGGCCACGGAGAGGGCCTCGTCGAGTATCGCCAGTCCTTCCTTGGCCTCCGCCTCGGTGACCGTGCACGGCGGTACGACGTGCAGCCGGTTCATGTTGACGAAGGGCCACAGGCCCCGCTGCTTGCACGCGGCGGCGAGGTCGGCCATGGACCTGTTGTCGGCGCCGGAGGCGTTGTAGGGCACCAGCGGCTCACGGGTCTCGCGGTCCTTGACCAGGTCGAGCGCCCAGAAAGCGCCGAGGCCGCGGACCTCGCCGACGCAGGGGTGGCGCTCGGCGAGCTCGCGCAGGCCGGGGCCGAGGACGGTCTCCCCGATCTCGGCCGCGTTCTCGACGATCCCCTCGTCGCGCATGGCGTTGATGGTCGCGACGGCGGAGGCGCAGGCCAGCGGGTGTCCGGAGTAGGTGAGGCCGCCGGGATAGGGGCGGGTGGCGAAGGTCTCCGCGATCCGCTCCGAGATGATCACGCCGCCGAGCGGGACGTAGCCGGAGTTGACGCCCTTGGCGAACGTCATCAGGTCCGGCACCACGCCCCAGTTGTCGGCTGCGAACCAGCGGCCGGTGCGGCCGAAGCCGGCCATGACCTCGTCGAGGATGAAGACGATGCCGTACTTGTCGCAGATCGCGCGCACGCCCTCGAGGTATCCCGGCGGGGGCACGAGGACGCCGGCGGTGCCGACCACGGTCTCCAGGATGATCGCCGCGACCGACTGCGGGCCCTCGTAGGCGATGGTCTGCTCGAGGTGCGCCAGCGCGCGCTCGCACTCCTCGGCCTCGGTCGTGGCGTGGAAGTTGGAGCGGTACAGGTGCGGGCCCCAGAAGTGGACGACGCCCGCGGAGCCGTTGTCGCTGGGCCAGCGGCGGGGGTCGCCGGTGAGGTTGATCGCGGCGGAGGTGGCGCCGTGGTACGAGCGGTAGGCGGCGAACACCTTGTGGCGGCCGGTGTGCAGCCGGGCCATGCGCACGGCGTTCTCGACGGCCTCGGCGCCGCCGTTGGTGAAGAAGACCTTGTTCAGGTCGCCGGGGGCCAGCTCGGCTATGAGCCGGGCGGCCACGGAGCGCACGTCCACCGCGAAGCCGGGCGCGATGGTGCAGAGCTTGGCGGCCTGCTCCTGGATCGCGGCGACGACCTTGGGGTGCTGGTGCCCGATGTTGGTGTTGACCAGCTGCGAGGAGAAGTCGAGGTAGCGCTTGTCGTCGTAGTCCCAGAAGTACGAGCCCCCGGCCCCGGCGATCGCCAGCGGGTCGATGAGGGACTGCGCGGACCACGAGTGGAAGACGTGCGCGCGGTCGGCGGCCTTCACGGCCAGGCCCATGGCTGCCTGGCCCTTGGGGTCAGTGGTGCTGGTCATGCCTTACCTCTTGGTGATCTCGGCCCACCTCCCCCGGGGACGGTGGGAGAGGCCATCAGCCTAGGGACCGGCCTTCGGGGGTCGGAACCGGCACAGTGTCTCGCGATGCACCGGCCAACGGACATCTTGTCAGCCTCTCCGGCACTATTGACAGCATGCTGTCGACTTGACAGGATGCTGTCCATGGGCACTCCAGAGACGATCGAACAGCAGCAGGAGACCGTCTACGTGGCGGTCTACGACACGCTCGCCGACTGGGAGGTGGGACACGCGATCGCCCACATCAACAACCCCGTCTGGCAGCGCGAGCCCGGCCGCTACCGCGTGGTCACGGTCGGCGCGGGCCCGGAGCCGGTGACCACGGTGGGCGGGGTGCGCATCGTGCCGGACGCGGTGCTCGAGCAGGTACGGCCCGAGGAGGCCGCGATGCTGATCCTTCCGGGCGCGTACACCTGGGAGAGCGGCGACAGGAACGGGGCCTTCGCCCGCTTGGCCCGCGAGTTCGTCGAGGCGGGCGTGCCCGTGGCGGCGATCTGCGGGGCCACGGCGGGCATGGCCCGCGCGGGCCTGCTCGACGACCACGACCACACCAGCGCGGTGGCCGAGTACCTCGCGCCCACCGGCTACCAGGGCAGCGAGCGCTACCGGGACGAGCCGGCCGTCACCGACGGGAACGTGATCACGGCGGGACCGACGAATCCCGTGGAGTTCGCCCGCGAGGTGCTGGCGAAGCTGGAGGTCTACGAGCCGCACGTCCTCGACGCCTGGTACCGGCTCTACGGGGAGTCGGACCCGAGCGCCTTCCCGGTCCTCATGGCCGCCGACCGCTCGGGGCAGGGAGCGTGACCGACCCCGGACAGGTCCCCGGGACGCCGCCCCTCGCGGCCGAGAGCGTGCCGGCCGAGGGCGGGCCCACCGAGAGCGAGTTGCTGAGCGGGACCGCCCTGACCGCGTTCCGGCTCAATGGGCAGTTCCTCGACGTCGCCGAGAAGATGGCCAGGCCCGCCGGGCTCACCGCGGCCTGGTGGCAGGTCCTGGGCGCCGTCCTCCACGAGCCGCTGCCGGTGGCGGGCATCGCCAGGGCCATGGGCATCACCCGGCAGAGCGTCCAGCGCATCGCCGACCTGCTGGTGGACAAGGCACTGGCCGAGTACGTCCCCAACCCCGCCCACCGCCGGGCCAAGCTGCTGCGCCCCACCGAGGAGGGCCTGGCCGCCGTGCAGCGGATCGGCCCGGCCCACGCGGAGCTGGCGAAACGGCTGGCGGACGAGCTGGGCAGGGAGGAGTTCCAGCGCGCGATGGAGGCCCTCACCCGGCTCTCCGACGCGCTGGACGCGCTCAGCGAGAGCTGAGCGCGTCCAGCGCACGTGCCAGAGGTCTTGCCCCAGGGGCCTCAGAGGAACGAGTTGATCTCGATCGTCTCGGTACGCCCCGGTCCGACACCGATCGCCGAGATCGGCGCTCCGGACATCTCCTCCAGCGCCTTCACATACGCCTGGGCGTTCTTCGGCAGCGAGGCGAATGTCTTCGCCTTGGAGATGTCCTCGGACCAGCCCGGCAGCATCTCGTAGACCGGCTTCGCGTGGTGGAAGTCGGTCTGGCTGCAGGGCAGCTCCTCGACCCGCTGCCCGTCGATCTCGTAGGCCACGCAGACCGGGATCTGCTCCCAGCCGGTGAGCACGTCGAGCTTGGTGAGGAAGAAGTCCGTCAGGCCGTTGACCCGGGTCGCGTACCGGGCGATCACCGCGTCGAACCAGCCGCAGCGGCGGTCACGGCCGGTCGTCACACCCCGCTCGCCGCCGATGCGGCGCAGCGCCTCGCCGTCCTCGTCGAACAGCTCGGTCGGGAACGGACCCGAGCCGACGCGCGTGGTGTACGCCTTGAGGATGCCGATGACCCGGCTGATCTTCGTGGGACCGATACCGGAGCCGGTACAGGCGCCGCCCGCCGTGGGGTTGGACGACGTGACGAACGGATACGTACCGTGGTCGACGTCGAGCAGGGTGCCCTGACCGCCCTCGAGCAGGACGACCTTGCCCTCCTCGAGCGCCTTGTTCAGCACCAGCGTGGTGTCGGCGACGTAGTCCTTGATCCGCGCCGCGTAGCCCAGGTACTCCTCGACGACCTCGTCCACACTGATCGCGCGGCGGTTGTAGAGCTTGACGAGCACCTGGTTCTTGTCGTGGAGTGCTGCCTCGACCTTCTGCCGCAGGATCGACTCGTCGAAGAGGTCCTGCACCCGGATGCCGACGCGGTTGATCTTGTCGGCGTAGGTCGGTCCGATGCCGCGGCCGGTGGTCCCGATGCGGCGCTTGCCGAGGAACCTCTCGGTGACCTTGTCGAGAGTCTGGTGGTACGGCGTGATCAGGTGGGCGTTCCCCGAGATCAGGAGCTTGGACGTGTCGACGCCGCGTTCGTTGAGTCCCTGGAGCTCGGAGAGCAGGACCGCGGGGTCGACGACGACGCCATTGCCGATGACAGGGGTGCATCCGGGGCTGAGGATGCCGGACGGGAGAAGGTGGAGGGCGTACTTCTGGTCACCGACGACTACGGTGTGTCCAGCATTGTTACCGCCCTGGTAACGGACGACGTAGTCGACGGAGCCACCGAGGAGGTCGGTGGCCTTTCCCTTGCCTTCGTCACCCCACTGAGCACCGAGCAGCACGAGCGCGGGCACAGGCGTACACCCCTTCCGGGCGGGGCATGTCCAACGGCAGAGAGCCGTCGAACCCGGGCCCCGGATAGACGAAGCCCCTGGCGCAATAGCGCAAGGGGCTCTTGCACCGAGAGATTACCTGAGGAAGGACCGACGTGTCGGCTCAGCCACCGTCCGGTGATCCACTGCTGCTGGTCATCGACCCTGCCGCCCGCGCCGCGGACGGTGAATCGGTCCGTGTCGCGAAGGACGTCCTGTCGGCCTGCGCGCCGGTGAAGATCGCCCTTCCCGAGAGCACGCAGGAGCTGGACCGGGCCCTGGCCCACCGCGGCCGGCGCAGGCCGGTGGTGATCGGCGACGACCGGGCGCTGCACCGCGTGGTGCAGGCACTGCACGAGCGGCGGGAGCTCTCCACGGCCGCCGTCTCGCTCGTCCCCGTGGGCCCCCTCGACTCCGTCCCGATGGCCAGGGCCCTGGGCCTGCCGATGCAAGCCGCTCCGGCCGCCCGTGCGGCGATGTCGGGCGCGGAGCGCAGCCTTGACCTGCTGGTGGACGACCGGGGCGGAGTGGTGCTGGGCGCGGTGGAGATCGGCTCATGCCACCTGGGGGGCGGGGGCAGGACCAACGGCACCCGAGTGAACGGTTCTCCGGGAGCGTCCACGGACGGTTCCTCGGCGGGGGGCGGGTGGTGGGAGTACGTCGGACGCGGGGCGATCTCCCTGGCGCGCAGCCTGAGAGTTCCCCTGACGACGAGTCAGCTCCCAAGGCTGAGAGTGGAGGCGGACGGTGTCGTACTGGCCGACCTCGACCGCCCCGTCCAGCGCGTAGCGGTGTCCAACGCCTGCGACAGCTCACCGGGCGGCACCGACGGCCACCCGGACGACGGCCTCGTGGAGGTCGTCGTCCGCCGCGCCTCCGGCTACGGCCCGGTGCGGGTGTGCGCGAGGGCGGTGACGGTCTCGGGCCGCGACTTCAGCTACGCGGCCGACGCGGAACTCACCGGTCCGGTGAGGAAGCGGACATGGACGGTTCAGCCGGGCGCCTGGCGTCTGACGGTGCCCGGCTGAGTGTCCGTCAGGCGCGGAGAGCGCCGGAGGCGGCAGCGGTGACAAAGGCGGCGAACGCCTCCGGCGAGAAGGCGAGCGCGGGCCCATCGGGGTCCTTGGAGTCGCGGACGGCGACCACGCCTTGAACGGCGGCGACCTCTACGCAGTCGCCGCCGTCGGGACCGCTGTGGCTGGACTTGCGCCACTGGGCCCCGGAGAGGGCGGCGACCTCGATGCACTCGCCGCCGTTGGGGCCGCTGTAGCTCGACTTACGCCACTGAGCTGCGGTCAGATTATGAACTGTCCCCATAGCGCTCCTCCATCACACGGGCGATCAACTGCGTCGAGTCCTCGACCGACAGCGCGGCGGCCTGTAGGCGAGCGTAACGGAGTGAACGGTCCTTGACGTCCTGCGGATTGGCCGTCATATGGCCGCGCTCGTAGTCCTCGGTGTAGGCGATGTCCGGGTGATCGTCGAAGCGTAGGACAGTGAACGAACCCAACAATCCAGCGTGGGCGCCGGCCGTGAACGGAAGTACCTGGACGTTGACCCACTTGCTGTCCCGGAAGCCCAACAGGTGCTTCAACTGCCGCCGCATAACCTCCGACGCGCCGATTTCCTGATGGAGCACCGCCTCGCTGAGAACCACCCACAGCAGGGGCGGATTCTCCCGCTCCAGGATGCGCTGGCGCTCCATTCGAGCCGCCACCCGCTCATCAAGCCGGTCCTCGTCGTCGGCGCCCAGCACGGCGCGGGCATAAGCCTCACCTTGGAGCAGGCCATGCACCAACTGCGCCTGGAACGTGTAGATGTGGGACGCCGTCGCCTCCATGTCGGCGTACGGCTGAAACCAGGTGGGGAGTTGGCTGCGGAGCACCAGTCTCAACAGCCTGACGAATGCGCCGTCAGTGACAAGCGCCGCGTCGACCCGTTCGCTGAACTGCTTGGTCGGGCACTTGCGCGCGGTCTCGATCTGGCCGATCAGCGAGCCCGTGCAGTAGATGATCGAGCCGAGTTCCTTCTGATTGAGCCCCGCCGCTTCCCTTAACCGGCGGAGCTCAAAGCCGTAGTAGTTGAGTGGGGAGGCCCCGGGGTCGAGTTCTCGGGTGTTGGCCACGCACTACCCCCTTGCCACGCGGCATCACCAACACCGCGCAGCGTTGCGCTTACACGTAGCCACTCAGCGTAGTCGCCCGATTTCGCTCTTGCGGAAAGAAGCGAAAATTCCCCCGATTCCGTCCGAGCTCTCCCGAAGCGGTGCGATCAGGGGTGCACCCCGGTCGCGGCGACGAGTTCTCGCACACCCACCACATGCCGGTGCCTTGACGCCAGGTCGGCAACGATCTGGCGGATGGCCGGGCGATCCCGCACTTCGCCGGGCGAGACGCGCAACGCACAGAGCAGTTCGTGCGCGGTCTGCTCGGGCTTGCCCCACTGCCACCACGCGCGGCCGAGATCGGTATGCATGCGCCCGCGGCGCTCCGCAGTCGGGAACTGCGCCGCTCGCAGCCCACGACCCGCCTGCAGAGCTGCGCCGGCATCGCCGAGGGCCCAATGGACGCCGACTTCGTAGAGAGTGACACCTGCGGGGGTGATGGAGAACGGCCTGCTCCGTGGCACCCGGCCCGGAAGGCGGCGTGCGGCGTGTGAGGCCTCCGACATCATGGCCAGGGCCTGGTCGCGGTCTCCAGCCCGCGCCGCAGTGTACGAGCCAGTACACAGCATCTGTGCGTAGGCTTCAGCTTGGGCAGGTGTGGTCAGGCCCGAGGCCTCGACCTTGGCAGCAGCGTCAAGGAGAAGACGCTGGGCAGCGGCAGAGTGGCCCTGGTGACGCAGAACGATGGTCAGTTGCCGAGCAGCAGCAGCGGCTACCAGCGGGGAGCCGGAGAGGTCCGCGTAGACGATGGCGCGGTCGGCAGTCAGCCTCGCGCGGTCATACCGTCCGATCTTAGTGAGCACTTCGGAGGTCAGGGCGTAGCAGTCCGACAGGCGGGCATGTGCCGTCTCGGTGCGGGATTGGGCAGCGGCGTGAGCGTCGGCGAGCAGTCCAGGAAAGGTCTTGAGCAGGTCGGCGTGCTTTCCGGTGTCGAAGAGCGCGCGAGCCCGCAGTAAGCGAGTGTCGAGTGGGATGGTCGAGCCCGTCGATGCAGGCATGTGAGCCAAGGCCTCGTCCACACCGGTGAGGAGTTGGACGGGTGCCGCCAGCCCGGCGGCTGCCATTAGTGTGCGGCGGCGCATTGGGTCCTCCTCGGCGTAATGCGGACCATCCGCCGCAACTCTAGTGGCCGACCCAGGACTCAACCCGAGTGCCGCTCCCAGGATATTTGCCGGTAAGCCCACCTCCTGAGCGGCCCGACGGAGCAGATGGAGGTCGGCTCTGTGCCCGCGTTGCTCCATCCGGGAGATCGTGGAGGCCGAACATCCCAGCCGTCTTCCCAGGTCGGTCTGCCGCCACCCTCGGCCCATACGACCAAGCCGGATGAGTGCTCCGGCATCACCATGCGCGACAAGCGTTCGAGCCTTGGTGGAGTCCCACAGCGGGTCGATGGTGCGCATCGCGCCTCCCACTGGCCAGGGGAGTTCAGACCTACTCACGGTAGGCAGAGAGTGAAGTCACGTCGATCGTGCGTGCAGCTTCTGCAAGTCGCTTGCACGTCACAACAACCGATCTCCACGGGTGTCCTCCGAGTGGTCTCCTCGAAGCGCGGCCCACCGCAGGGCGGCAGTCAAAGCACGAAGGAGGACCTCGTGGCAACATCTCTGAAGACCCGCACCCGTGATCCGCGGGACCATGTGTCTCCGACCGTATGGGAGCGTGAGATCGCGCTCCTGGTAAGGGACAACCCCTTCGACACGGTGATGGCGACCACTGTTCGATCAGGCGGTCGCGTACCTGTTCACTGCGATGGAGAAGTGGGGACAGAACCTGGAGATGTGCTGTGGCCGCCTGGTGGACATGGCGGTGCACGCGTTCATCTTGGACACCCGGAACTACCGCCTGTTATGCGAAAGGCACTTCGGCGGGAAGTTCCTCGAGCACATTCCCGAGATCGAGTTCAAATATGACGGCTCCGTGGAGCGTACGGCTCGCATCATCGCCGACAACGGCTTCGCGGTCGACTGGCCCCTGTGGGAGCGGGACTACGCCAAGTGCGGCCCGTGCAGGCCGGGCGAAAACTGCCACTGACAGGCGGTACGTTGGGCCCGAGAGCACCTTGCCCTCGGGCCTGGCGCCTCTCGGGCGGATGAAATCGTCGCGTTCACCGATCTCGGGGTGAACGGCGCGGCTACGGTGGCCAGTCCGATGGACCACGCTGCGCCGTACTCTCCCGAGGAGCCGTATGTCCCGTTCGTCACGGACCCTGCCCGGTTACTGGGACTCCTACAAGCCGGACAAGGACAGTGACAGCCCGGCTCCGGCCGTCGATTCCTTCGAGTGGACGCAGTACCCGGGGCACGGGGAGGGCGAGGGCATCCTCCAGCAGCCGCGCTCCGCCCTGGATCTGGGGTGCGGGGAGGGCAAGGAGGCGGTTTACCTCGCGCGCAAGGGCGTTGAGGTAATCGCGCTCGACTTCTCCCCAGTGCAGGTCGCCCGGGCTCGCCGCTGGTGGGGTGACACGCCCGGACTGTCGTTCGTGGAGGCGGACGCGTGCCAGTACCTCGCCACCACGCGGTCAACCTACGACGCGATCTACTCGATCTGGGGCGCCGCCTGGTTCACCGACCCCGAGCGGCTGTTCCCGCTCGTCGCCCAACGACTCAACCCGGGCGGTGTGTTCGCCTTCTCCCAGGCCGAGCCGCTGGAGGGCTTCCACGGCTTCGAGGGCCTGTACGGCAATGGTTTCACGGGCAGGAAGCTCACCGTGCGGCGCTGGTCCTACTCCCCCGAGGCATGGGCGGACCTGCTGAAGCGGCATGGCTTCCACGACATCGAAGCCCGCGTCCTCGAAGCCCCGGATCCCGACGACGTCGGCACCCTCATGGTGTGCGCCCGGTGACCTCCACCACCAGTTCGCGCAGGCCGCGGATGACGAAGCCCGGGTTCCATTCCGGGTCCTGGACCAGTCGCAGGCCGGGGGCCCGGTCCAGCAGTGCCCCGAAGGACGCGGCGAGCTCGACGCGGGCCAGGGGGGCGCCCAGGCAGTAGTGGATGCCCGCGCCGAAACTGACGTGGGGGTTGTCCTCGCGGGTGATGTCGAAGCGGTCGGGGTCGGGGAAGCGATTCTTGTCGCGGTTGGCGGAGCCGAAGAGAAGGGCCACCTCCGAGCCGCGCGGGATCTTCGTTCCGCCGATCTCGATGTCGTCCAGGACCCAGCGCTCGAACAGCTGCAACGGGGTGTCGTAGCGCAGCACTTCCTCGATCGCGGTCGGCAGCAGCGACCGGTCCTCGCGCAGACGCGCCAACTGCTCGGGGTGGCGCAGCAGTGTCCACCAGCCGTTGCCCGTGGTGTTGACGGTGGCCTCGTGGCCCGCGTTGAGCAGCAGCACGCAGGTCGAGATCATCTCCTGCTCGGTGAGGCGGTCCTCCTCGTCGTGGGCGGCGATCAGCGCGCTGATCAGATCGTCTCCGGGGGCCTTGCGCCGCTCGGCGATGAGGACGCGCAGATAGTCCGAGAACTCCACGGACGCGCGGACGGCCTTTGCCGCCGCCTCCTCGGAGGGGTTGAGCTCGTACATTCCGCAGATGTCAGCCGACCATGGGCGCAGCAGTTGCCGGTCGGACTCGGGGATACCGAGCATCTCGGCGATGACGGTGACCGGCAGGGGCTCCGCGACGCGGGAGATCAGGTCCCCGCCGCCGTCGGCCACGAACCCGTCCACGAGTTCGGCGGCGAGGCGCCGCACCGTCGGGGCGAGCTGTTCCACCGTCCTCGGCGTGAACGCCTTGGAGACCAGTCGCCGGATCCGGGTGTGGTCGGGTGCCTCGAGGTCGAGCATCCCCTGCCCGTTGAGCGTGTGGAACGGCTCGTGCTCGGGCGGGGGCGGGGTGCGGCCGAACTCCTCGTGGGTGAAGCGGTGCAGATACGTCCGCCCGAGCCGCCGGTCGCGCAGGAGCGCCGAGACGTCCTCGTGGTGCGGCACAAGCCACTGCCGGCTCGGCTCGAACGGGATCGCCCTGCCGCTCTCGCGCAGCCGGGCGTAGGCACCATAGGGGTCGGCGACGAACGCGGGCGACCACGGGTCGAACTCCATACGGGGGAGGCTACTGACACCACGGATGTCGCGACCATCCCTAGAATCCCCGGGCCGCTGTTCTCCGGGGCCCTCTCGCCCCGCTACCGTCCGGCCATGGACGGGACGCGGATCGAGGGCATGTGCAGCGACCGGTTCTCGGGGTTAAGGGAACTGTTCGCCAAGAACCTGGAGAGCGGCGCGGACATCGGCGCCTCGGTGGCGGTCTACCTCGACGGCGAGCCGGTCGTCGACCTGTGGGGCGGTCACCTGGACGTCCAGCGCACCCGACCATGGGAGCGGGACACCATCACCAACGTCTGGTCCACCACCAAGACGATGACCGCGCTCGCGGCGCTGGTGCTCGCCGACCGTGGTGACCTGGACCTGGACGCACCGGTGTACCGCTACTGGCCGGAGTTCGCCGCCGCGGGCAAGGAGTCCGTCAAGGTCCGCCATCTGCTGTCGCACACCGCCGGGCTCCCGAACTGGGAAAAACGCATATCCGTTGCCGACCTGTACGACTGGGACAAGGTCACTTCCCTGCTCGCTCGCCAGGCCCCCGCCTGGGAGCCCGGCACCCGGTCCGGGTATCACGCCCTCACCTTCGGCTACCTGGTCGGCGAGGTCGTACGGCGTGTCACGGGGCGAACCCTCGGCACGTTCTTCGCCGAGGAGCTGGCCCGGCCGCTCGGCGCCGACTTCCACATCGGCCTCCCACCGGAGGACGACCACCGGGTCGCCCCGGTCATCAGCCCCGGCGGCCGATTCGGCGGCTGGCTCGCGCGGCGGCTGGGCAAAACGGTGATGGGGGCGGAGCAGTCCTGGACCCCCGAGTGGCGGCGTGCCGAGATCCCCGCCGCCAACGGGCACGGCAACGCCCGTTCCGTGGCCGCCGTCCAGTCGGTGCTGGCCTGCGCAGGAGAGGCGCGCGGCGTGCGGCTGCTCTCCGAGGCGGGCTGCAACCGGGTCTTCGAGGAGCAGTCCAACGGCAAGGACCTCGTGCTCGGGATGCCGATCCGGTTCGGCATCGGCTACGCCCTCAATCCCCTGGATCTGCCCTACCCGGTCAACCCGCGGGTCTGCTTCTGGGGCGGCTGGGGCGGTTCGTTCGTGAATGTCGACGTGGACGCCCGGATGACGGTGGCCTACGTGATGAACCGAATGTCCGGCGGCACGATGGGAGACGAGCGCGCTCTCGGTCTGATCGTGGCCGCCTACACGGCCCTGGGGGACTGACCGGGCGCCACGCGGGACGCCGCGCCCGGTTGTCGAGCACACGCCCACGGGTACGGGTGCGTACCCGTATCCTGACGCGGTAATTGCCGCCCTTCCCGGCGTCACCATCCTCGCGCTGGGCCTGCCCGCCGCTTCAGCGGTGGCACGGGACACCGCATGGCCGATCGCCCACACCCGGCATGCGGCCGATGCGACGCCGGAGCGCCCTGACGTGGCGGTCGTCGCGACCGCCCACCCGAGCCGCTGGAAGGGCAGCCGGTCCGTGTTCTGACCTGGGCCCCTGACCTCGCACCGGGGCCGGGTCGGCGCCTTGGGCGTGGCCCACCCGGCCGCCGCGGATCGGCTCGTTCCAGGCTGGTTGCCGCTTCAGGGGCGGGCTCTTAGCGTGGACGCCCGAACCGGCACTCGGCCGATCTGGAGGACACGGGATGCGAGAGGCGGCCGCTGACGCGGCACGGCTGGCGGAGGCCAGGATCGCGTACCACGAGCGACTGTGCGCACGGATGCCTCTGCTGTCCCCCCGGGTCGCCGCAGCCTTCCTCGCCGTTCCCCGGCATCCCTTCATGCCGTGGAGGGAGGCCCTCGAGTCCGGTGAACCGCCCCTGGCCGAGGCCGAGATGCTCGACGCCCTCGATGTGCGTCCCGGACTGCGGATCCTCGAGGTCGGCACCGGCTCCGGCTACGGCACCGCGCTGCTGTGCAGGCTGGCGGGGCCGGGCGGCGTCACCGGCACCGACGCCGAAACCGTGGAGCCCGCCCGCGAGCGCCTGGGATGCGTGGGCTACCGCCCGGTGCTCGACGTGGCCGAGCCCGCCGAGGGCTGTCCCCGGCGGGCGCCCTTCGACCGGATCGTCTCCAACCTCGCCGTCCCCCGCGTGCCCGCCGCCTGGCTCGCCCAGAGCGCCCCGGGGGCATTGCTCGTCGTACCTGTCGCCGGGGCGCTCGCGCGGCTCGAGGTGGCCGGGGACGGCACCGCGGCCGGGCGCCTGCTCCATGAGCCCTTACCGCTCCGGCCGCACGTGGCGACCCCTTCGCCGTGCGACTGGCCGGGTATCGAGCGAAGGACGGAACTGCCCGCCCAGGTGCTGGACGACCGGGCGTTCGCCTTCTTCGCCCGGCTCCACCTTCCCGACACCGCGGCCCATGAGGCCGACGGGCACACCGGGCACACCCTCACCGCCACCGACGGCTCCCAGGCCAGCGTCGTCGGCCACACCGTGACCGTGACCGGCCAGCGCGACCTGTGGTCGGCGGTCGAGCGCGCCCACACCCTGTGGATGGCCCTGCGCCGCCCGCGCCGCGAGTGGTTCGAGATCCGGGTGACCGCGCAGCGGCAGTGGATCTCCTACCGCGCCCCGGACGGCGCCGAATGGCAGTGGACGCTCTAGTCCCTCTGCGAAGGTCCTCACGGCTCCCGCGGCTCCTGCGGCTCCCGCAGCTCCCGCAGCAGGATGTCGCAGGCGTCCGACCCCGGTTCCACGACGGCGAAGTGCCCGGTGCCCTCCAGGGCGATCAGCCGGGGCTCGTCCCCCGCCGACCGCGCCGCCGCCACGAAGCGCTCGGACAGCTCGATCGGCACATCCGGATCGTCCCGGCCATGGATCAGTGTCGTCGGCACACCCGTCGGCAACAGCGCCACGGGGTCGGCGAGGGCGATGTCCGACAGATCACCGCCGAACAGATCGAGCACAGCGCCGCCGCCGAGGCCGAGTTCGTCCGCACGGGCCAGATCGGCGACGGGGGCCAGGGCGACCACCTTGGTGATGCCGCTGTCCGGGCGGGACGCCGCCCACAGCGCCAGATGCCCGCCCGCCGAATGCCCCACGACCCGGAACTGCGCCGCCTGCGTCCGCCTGACGGCCTCCAGCGCCCGTTCCACGTCCTCCAGCGTCGTCGAGTGGCCACCGGCACCGCCCACCCTGCGGTACTCCACCGACGCCACCCGGTGCCCCCGCCGCGCCAGATGCGCGGCGAGCGGGGAGATGTGCCGCCGGTCGTACGCCTCGCGCCAGAATCCGCCATGGACGAGGACGACGAACGGCAGCCCGCTCCCCTCGCCGTCCAGACCTCGCGGCCACCACAGGTCAATGACCTGGTCCGGATGCGAGCCGTATCGCAGCGTCCCGTCCGGGGCGCAATCGGCGAGCCCCAGCACCCGGTCCGCCTCCGCCTGCGCCCCCGCTCCCGCTCCCGCTCCCGCTCCCGCCGTGGTCACCCGATCACCTCCGCCAGCACCCGCGCGGCCCTGAGCGCGTCCGAGAAACGCGTGTACAGCGGTGTGAAGCCGAAGCGCAGCACGTCCGGCTCCCGGAAATCACCCACGACACCGCGGGCGATCAGTTCCTCCATCACCCCGGCCGCACCGGCACAGCGCAGCGACACCTGGCTGCCGCGCCGCCCGTGGTCCAGCGGGGTGGCCGACTCCACCACGCCCTCGGGGACCAGCGCGCCCACGCATTCGAGGAAGAAGTCGGTCAGCGCCAGGCTCTTGGCCCGCACCCGCTCGATCGTGACGGCCGGGTCGTCCCACACCTCGAGCGCCGCCTCCAGCGCGAGCAGCGAAAGGATCTCCGGGGTGCCGACCCTGGCCTTCGTGATGCCCTCGCCCGGCCGGTAGGCGGGCTCCATGGCGAACGGTTCGGCGTGGGAATTCCAGCCCGGAAGCGGGGAGTCGAACCGCTCCTGAAGATCGGAGCGGATGTAGAGATAGGCGGGCGCGCCCGGCCCGCCGTTGAGGTACTTGTATGTGCAGCCGACCGCGAAGTCCACGCGGTGGCGGTCCAGCTCCACGGGCAGCGCGCCCGCGCTGTGGCACAGGTCCCAGACCGCATGGGCGCCCCAGTGGTGCGCGGCCCGGGTCGTCACCGCCAGGTCGTTGAGCCGTCCGGTGCGGTAGTCGACATGGTTGACCAGCACGGCGGCCGTGCGGTGGTCGATCTCGGCCGGCATGTCGGCGGCCGCAACCGGGTGGAGCGCGCAGCCGGTCATCCGGGCCGCCGACTCGGCCAGATAGCCGTCGGTGGGGAACGTCGCCGCGTCCACCAGCACCTCGATCCGCCGAGGATCCTCGGCCTGGGCCATGCGGACGGCCCCGACGAGGGCCTTGAAGACATTGACGCTCGTCGAGTCACCCACGACGACCTGCCCGGGGGACGCGCCGACCAGGGCGCCGACGCGGTCCCCGATCCTCTCGGGCGCGCTCCACCAGCCGCTCTCCTCCCACGAGCGGATGCGCAGCCGCCCCCATTCGCGTTCGATCACATCCGCGATCCGGGTGGGGACGTGGTGCGGCAGCGCTCCGAGGGAGTTCCCGTCGAGGTAGACGACGTCGTCGTCCAGCGCGAAGCGGGCGCGGACCGCGGCGAGCTCGTCCTCGCCGTCCAGCTTCTCGGCCCGCATCACCAGCTCCGCCGAGTCGGGAGAGCCGGACGCGGTGCCGCCCGGGGCCGTCACGTCAGACATGGCTGCGCGCCGTCCACAGCTCGGGGAAGACATTGTTCTGGGCTCGGCGCTCCAGCCAGGCGACTCCCGCCGACCCGCCCGTGCCCTGTTTGGACCCCATCGCCCTTCGGGTCGCCATGAGGTGGTCGTTGCGCCAGCGCCACACCATCTCCGCCACGTCCGTCAGCGCCTCCCCGAGCCTGACCAGTTCGGTGTCCTGCGGGCCGGAGTAGATCTCCTGCCAGATCCGTTCGATCCGTTCGTCCGGCGCGTAGCGCTTGCCGAGGTCCCGGTCCAGCACCTCGTCGGGGACGTCGTAGCCGCGGCGGCGCAGGAGCTGGAGCACCTCGTCGTACAGGCTCGGCTCGTACAGCGCCTTCTCCAGCTCCTCGTACTGCGCGGGAACCCCGCGGTGCGGAATGATCATGGAAGGGTTCTTGTCGCCGAGCAGGAACTCCAGGCGCCGGTACATCGCGGACTGGAAGCCCGAGCCCTCGCCCAGGGCGGAGCGGTAGGCGTTGAACTGGCCGGGGGTGAGGTTCGCGATCGGCTTCCAGGAGGCGTTGAGCGCCTCCAGCTCCGGCACGCTGCGCCGCAGGGCGGCCATCGCGGTGGGCAGGTCGTCCTGGCGCACGGCCCGGGCGGCGGTGCTCCACTCGTGGACGAGGACGGTGAACCACAGCTCCATGACCTGGGTGGTCACCAGGAAGACCATCTCGCCCGGCTCGTCGGACAAGGGGTGCTGCAGGCTGGTGAGGACCGACGCCCGTACGTAGTCCTCGTAGGGGGTCGTCCCCTCGAACTCCAGATTCGGGGTCTCCGGCTCCGGGTTCGATGGCTGCTCGGTGTTCGACATCGCCATCTCCTCGACTCGACCGCCCGGGATCACCGGGCTCGGCTTGAGGATCATCGGCAGGACACGGGGCCGGCCGCAAGGGCCGACCGGCCCCGGAACCTCCGTCTCGTGGGTCGGGTGCGCTCAGGTCCGCACGGGTCCGCCGAGGCCGCTGAGGCCGCTGAGGCCACTCGGGCCCCGCTCGGGTCCCGAGTGAGGCCGCTCGGGTCCCGTTCAGGTCCACCGAGGCCGCTGGGGCCGCTCGGGTCCCGCTCGGGTCCGCTGAGGCCGCTGGGGCCGCTCGGGTCCCGCTCGGGTCCGCTGAGGCCGCTGAGGCCGCTCGGGTCCCGCTCGGGTCCCGCTCGGGTCCCGCTCCGGTCCGCTGAAGCCGCTCGGGTCCCGCTCCGGTCCGCTGAGGCCGCTCGGGTCCCGCTCGGGCCCCGCTCCGGTCCGCTGAAGCCGCTGAGGCCGCTCGGGTCCCCTTCAGGTCCGCTGAAGCCGCTGAGGCCGCTCGGGTCCCCTTCAGGTCCGCTGAAGCCGCTGAGGCCGCTCGGGTCCTGCTGGGGTCCGCTGAGGCCGCTCGGGGCCGTCAGGTGAGCGTGTCCGCCGCGGTCTGCGAGCTGTCGCGCAGGAAGGTCGAGCAGCGCTCGGCCTCGTCCTTCTCACCGATGGAGTCGGCGGCCCTGGCGAGGGCGTGCAGGGCCCGAAGGAAGCCGCGGTTCGGCTCGTGCTCGAACGGGATCGGGCCGTGGCCCTTCCAGCCGTTGCGGCGCAGAGCGTCGAGGCCGCGGTGGTAGCCGGTCCTGGCGTACGCGTAGGACTCGACGACACGGCCGTTCTCGTAGGCGTCGTCGGCGAGCTGCGCCCAGGCCAGGGAGGAGGTGGGGTACTTCGCGGCCACATCGGCGGGGGCGGTGCCGGAGGCCAGGAGTTCGCGCGGCTCGGGGTCGTCGGGCAGATGGGTGGGGGGCGGACCGCCGAGCAGGTTCTCGTGAAGAGTCATGGCTACAGTCTGCCGCGCCGCGGGGGCTGCGCACGCACGAAGGCCCGGCGCCTTCGCTGGGAAGGCACCGGGCCCGGGCTTGCCGGCTTGCTGAAGAGCTTGCTGAAGAGCTTGCTGAGAAGCTTGTTGAGGGGCTTGCTGAGAAGCGAGCGCTACTTGAGCTTCGTACCGGTCGAGCGGAGGTCCTCGCACGCCCGGGTGACACGGGCGGCCATCCCGGCCTCGGCGGACTTGCCCCACGAACGCGGGTCGTAGTGCTTCTTGCTGCCGACCTCGCCGTCGATCTTGAGCACACCGTCGTAGTTCTTGAACATGTGGTCCGCGACGGGGCGGGTGAAGGCGTACTGCGTGTCGGTGTCGAGGTTCATCTTCACGACGCCGTTCTCCAGCGCGGTGGCGATCTCCTCCTTGGTGGAGCCCGAACCGCCGTGGAAGACGAAGTAGAACGGGTCCTGCTTGCCGTACTTGGCGCCCACCGCGTCCTGGAGGTCACGCAGGAGCTCCGGGCGCAGGACGACGTTGCCCGGCTTGTACACACCGTGCACATTGCCGAACGAGGCGGCCAGCAGGTAGCGGCCCTTCTCACCCAGGCCGACGGCCTCGGCGGTGCGCAGTGCGTCCTCGACGGTGGTGTACAGCTCGTCGTTGATCTCGTGGCTGACGCCGTCCTCCTCGCCACCCGTGGGGGTGATCTCCATCTCGAGGATGATCTTGGCCTTGGCGGTCTCGGCGAGGAGCTCCTTGGCGATCTCGAGGTTGTCCGCGAGGGTCTCCGCCGAGCCGTCCCACATGTGGGACTGGAAGAGCGGGTTCAGGCCCTTGGCCACGCGCTCCTGCGAGATCTTGACCAGCGGGCGGACGTAGCCGTCCAGCTTGTCCTTGGGGCAGTGGTCGGTGTGCAGCGCCACGTTGACCGAGTACTTGTCGGCCACGACGTGCGCGAACTCCGCCAGCGCGACGGCACCGGTCACCATGTCCTTGCTGTACTGGCCGCCCAGGAACTCCGCGCCACCAGTGGAGACCTGCACGATGCCGTCGCTCTCCGCCTCCGCGAAGCCGCGCAGGGCGGCGTGCAGCGTCTGTGAAGAGGTCACGTTGATCGCCGGGTAGGCGAACCTGCCGGCCTTCGCCCGGTCCAGCATCTCGGCGTAGACCTCGGGAGTTGCGATGGGCATGCTGTCCGCTCCTTGTGGTGTGCGGGGTATGCGGGATGCGGCTGTGGCGCCGCGGCACCGGCCGAACCTCACTGTCCGCGGACCGAGCGCACTGTCCACATCTTCCCAGATTCACCGCCGGTGTTTAACCGGGGGCCGAGCTGCGGAAAGGAGGCCGTCCTCGTGTTTCACGTGAAACACGGGGACGGCCGCCGGATGCCGTGACAGGCGCGGAAGTTGAGGTCGGAGAGGGGGTTGGGGGCGGTGCCCGAGGCGGGCCCGAGGCGTGTCGGGGGCCGTGTCCCGGCAGGCCCGGCGGCCGTGTCCGGGCCGCGCCAGAGGGCCGTCGGGGCGTCGGGGCGGCCGTCGGGACGCTGGGGCCGTCGGGGCGGCCGTCGGGACGCTGGGGCGGCGCTGGGGCGACGGGGCGCCTCAGCCGAGGTCGAGGTCCTCGAGGGAGTAGGCCTGGTAGTAGGGCAGCCCGGCCTTCTCGATCGCCGGAGCGGCGCCGCGCTCGACGATCACGGCAACGCCGACGACCTCGGCGCCCGCGGCGCGCAGCGCCTCGACGGCGGTGAGCACGGAGCCGCCGGTCGTGGAGGTGTCCTCGACCGCCAGGACCCGGCGGCCGGTGACGTCGGGGCCCTCGATCCGGCGCTGGAGGCCATGGGCCTTGTCCGCCTTCCGGACCACGAACGCGTCCAGCGGGCGGCCCCGGCGGGCGGCGGCGTGCAGCATCGCCGTGGCGACCGGGTCGGCGCCGAGGGTCAGGCCGCCGACAGCCTCGTAGTCCAAGTCCGCGGTGAGGTCCAGCATGACGTCGCCGACGAGCGGGGCGGCCTCGCCGTCCAGGGTGATCCGGCGCAGGTCCACGTAATAGTCGGCCTCGATGCCGGAGGAAAGGGTGACCTTGCCGTGCACGACGGCCTTGTCCTTGATCTGCGCCAGCAGGGCGTCACGGTCATTGCTCATGGAACCTGGAGCCTACGCCAGCTCCACGTGGTCGAGGCTTCCAGCGGGTCGATGAGGGTGACCAGGCGCGGAGCGGTGTTCAGGCCGTTCGGAGGACCGGTCTGGGGCTCCACGCACAGGGCATCGGCCTGCTGGTCGTAGATGACCACCCACTCGACGGGGCTGGTGATCCGTAGCTCCATCTCACCCGGCCAAGTGAGGGT
The DNA here is from genome assembly GCF_014646055.1 of Wenjunlia tyrosinilytica. Classification (GTDB taxonomy): domain Bacteria; phylum Actinomycetota; class Actinomycetes; order Streptomycetales; family Streptomycetaceae; genus Wenjunlia; species Wenjunlia tyrosinilytica. The sequence goes on along the minus strand of NZ_BMMS01000006.1, from coordinate 150,138 downwards.
GGCGTCCACCCCGTCGGGCATGCCGAAACAGTCGTCCCAGGGGCCGGGGCGCGGGTCGACGCGGCGGCCGGTCGGTAGCCGGTCCTCGCCGCGTTCCTCCTGCCAGGCGGGGTCAAAGGCCAGCACCGCCTCCTCGCCGTCCTCGCTCAGCCGCCGCAGAAACCACGGGTGCCAGCCCGCCTGCGCGGGGAACGACTCGGAGGTCGTCTCCACGGCGAGGGTGACAGTGAGCGAGTCCGGGGCCAGCTCGAAGACCTGGGTGACCAGTCCCTCGTACGGCCAGGGGTCGCCGAGGTCGTAGGTGTAGGTGACCGAGGTGTCGGTGTCCGCGGCGTTCGCCCGCTGCCAGGCGGTGTGGGCGCCGGTGCCGTGGATGGCGTGCGGGGGTGAGTTCACGGGGAGCTGCTGGACGATGCCGCCGTTGCGGAACCGGCCTTGGGCGGTGCGCCCGGCCCACGGCACCATGGGGAAGCTGCCGTAGCCGTGCGGGCGCTCGGAGCTGGTGCGCAGCAGCTCGGTGCCGTCCACGCGCAGCGAGCCGATCCGGCAGCCGTCCTCCGGCAGCACGGTCAGCTCGGCCCCGCCGACGGCGAGGGTCACGGGCTCGGTCAGCACGGGCGGCCCTTCCTCGATCGAGTCCTCGATCGGGTCCTCGATCGGGTCCTCGATCGGATCCTCACTTGCGGCGCCGAAGGACTCGGCTGACGACGACGGCGGAGGCAACGAGGGCGGCCGCGGCGGGAGCCGCCCAGCGCAGGGCGGCCCCCGCGCCGACGGTCTCGGGGGCGGGCACCGGCGCGTAGCGGCCGCGTGGCGGGGCGTGATCCACCTCTTCGGCGGACCGCCCGATCATGGTCCGCCGCCCACTGGCGGCGGGCCGGTCGGCGTCGGCGTCGATGTCGTCGGCATCTGCGCCTGCGGCGTCGGCATCTGCGCCTGCGGCGTCGGCATCGGCGATGTCGGCGTCGGTGGCCTTGGCACCGGCGGTGCCGTTGGCCTTCTTGTCAGCAGCCTTGGCATCCGAGGCGGCCGCGTCAGCGGGCTTGGCGTCGGCGGGCTCGGCATCCGAAGCCTCAGCGTCACCGCCCTTCGCATCCGAGGCGTTAGCCCCGGCGGGCTTGGCGTCCGAACCCTTCGCATCTCCGGCCTTGGCGCCCGTGGCTTTCGGCTCCGAAGTCTTGGCGTCACCGAGCTTCGCATCCGCAGCCTTCGCATCACGGGCGTTCGCATCACCGGTCTTCGCGTCGCCCGGCTTCGTGTCCGAGGCGTTAGCCCCGGCGGGCTTGGCATCCGAAGCCTTCGCATCACCGGTCTTCGCGTCCGAAGCCTCCGCGTCTCCGGCCTTGGCGCCCGTGGCTTTCGGCTCCGAAGTCTTGGCGTCACCGAGCTTCGCATCCGCAGCCTTCGCATCACGGGCGTTCGCATCACCGGTCTTCGCGTCGCCCGGCTTCGCATCCGAGGCGTTAGCCCCGGCGGGCTTGGCATCCGAACCCTTCGCATCACCGGTCTTCGCATCCGAAGCCTCAGCGTCACCGGTCTTCGCGTCGCCGGTCACTCGCGCGATGCCGCCCCGTCCCAATTCCTCCGCCAGTTCCTCCGCGAAGCGGTCCAGGAGGCGGCGGGCCGACGACTCGGTCGCCGTCGGCGTGGCCTCCGCCAAGCGGCCGTCCGCCTGGACCGAGCCCGTCACCAGCAGATTCGTTCCACCATCCGGCGCCGACTCCAGCGTCACGACCAGCGTCGCCTTCGCCCCGCCGTCGCCCCTGGTCTCGCTGCCCTCGGCCTCCACCCGCAGGTCGTCGCCCTGGTCCGTCACCCGCAGCGCACCGCGATAGGTGATGGTGGTGTTGCCGATGCGCAGCTTGAGGCGGCCTGATACCTCGTCACCGCTGTCACCGCCGCCCTCGCCCGCCTCGACCTGGAGCCCGGGAACGCAGCGGCGCAGCCGGGCGGGATCGACGAGCGCTCTGCGCACCTCGACAACCGGAAACGGGACGTTCACCTGATGCTCCATGGTCTCGGAGCCTACCCACCGGGCCGTTGTCTATGGCAGCGATGCGCTCAAGTACCGGGGGTGCATCAAGGTGGACGGCGGTTCGCGGTGCCGCTGCCGGTCCGCCCGCAGAGCCCCGGCCCTGCGCAGGGAGGCCGCCGTCAGCGAGCGCAGCTTGGGCGCCCGCGCGTCCAAACGCAGCCGCGGCTCCCGCCTCGACGCCAGGACGAACCCCCAGTTCCCCCTCACCCGGTACTCCACCGCCCGCAACCCCGCCGCCCGCACGGAGGCGTCCACCGCCCAGAACGCCTCCGGCCGGCTCTCCGGGTCCCCCGCGTGCACGGCCAGCCGTCCGTCCGGGGCCAGCGCCATCGCCGCCAGGCCGTAGAACTCCCTCGAGTACAGCTTCGCGCTCCTGGAGATGCCCGGGTCGGGCAGATCGCACAGCACCACGTCGTACCGCCCCACCCCCGCTCGCGTCCGCAGCCACTGGAAGGCGTCGCCGACCACCACGCGCACCCGCGGATCCCGCTGCGAGCCATGGTTGAGCGCCACCAGATGCGGGTCGGTGCGGGCCAGCCGTACGAGGCCGGGGTCGTAGTCCACGAGCGTCACCGCCCGGACCGAGCGGTAGCGCAGCACCTCCCTCAGCGCGAGCCCGTCACCGCCCCCGAGCACGAGCACCCGCCTGTGTCGTCCGGCCATCGCCGGGTGCGCCAGCGCCTCGTGGTAGCGGTACTCGTTCGCACCGCTCACCCGCAGGCGCCCGTCGAGGAAGATCCGCAGCGACTTGGGGCCGTTGCCGGTGAGGACCACCTCCTGCACCGCCGTGCGCTCGGTGTGGCGCACCGCCGAGCCGTAGATGGCGCGCTGCGCCGCCACCTCGAACGGCCCGGTGAGCACGGCCGCCAGCAGGAGGAGGGCGAGCACGCACGCGTTCGCCGTGCAGAGCGCCATCCGGCAGCGGGCGCTCAGATCGCCGCGGAAGAGCCACAGCACGACCGCGCCCCCGGCGACCGCGTTGACCGCCCCGGTCAGGAGGGCGGCGTCGAGCTGGCCGAGCAGCGGAAGGAGGAGGAAGGGGAAGGCCAGTCCGCCGACGAGCGCGCCCACGTAGTCCGCGGCGAAGAGGTCGGCGACCGCCCCGCCGGGGTCCTGCCGTCGGATCCGCTGAATGAGCATCATCAACAGGGGGATCTCCGCGCCGATCAGGACGCCGATGCCGAGCGAGAAGCCGACCAGCACCGAGCGGGACTCCCCCAGCCAGGCGAAGCTCGCGTACAGCGCCAGCGCCGACAGCCCGCCGACGAGCGCGAGCAGGACCTCGACGGCGCCGAAGCCCGCGGCGGCCCGCCCGCACCAACGTTTCGCCAGCAGCGACCCGACGCCCATGGCGAAGACCATGACGGACAGCACCACGGACGCCTGGGTGACCGAGTCGCCGACGAGATAGCTGGCGAGGGCGACGAGTTCGAGCTCGTAGACGAGCCCGCACGCGGCGCACACGAAGACGGCGGCGAGCACCAGTCCACGCCCGAGCCCCATGGGGACGGGCAGGGCGGGGGCATCGCCCTGCCGCACTTGGCGCTGCCGCCCCTCGCGCACGCTCATGCGTGCACGCTACGTCACACTTCGACTACGCATGAATCACCCACATGAGCGCAGTTGACGGGTTTCGGCGGCCAACTGCACCCGCGACCTTGTGACCACCAGTCGCCCTTCCTGCGGATAGGCGTGCCACGTACGCCAGTTGACGGCCCCTTCGCCGACCTGGACGAGCATCGCCGTAAACGCGTTCGGGTCGCCGGGGAAGGTGCCTGCGAGACCGTTCGGGTGTTCCGCCACCAGGTCGAGGAGTTCCTGTGCCCGGCTGCCGAACGCCGACGACGGCAGCGACTCGACGCGGGCGGCGAACTCGTACTCCCAGCCGCCGAGGCGTTCGGCCACGCCGACGGGCAGCGGAGTCGTGCGCCCGGGCAGGCAGGCCACGGTCTCCGAGCAGACCCCTTCGTCCGTTTCAAGGATCACCTGGTGGGAGGCGCCGAGCAGCCTCATCTGGACCTCGCCGCCCTCCATGCCGAGATCGGCGACGGCGAGCGCGGGAAGTGGCGCCTTGCCGAGGCACCAGGCCAGGTCCCCGGCCCGGGTGTCCGTGTACGAGGTTTGCAATGTCGTGAGCATGGGTCGGCTCCGCAAGCACGAAGTGAGGTGCAGCACAAAGTGGATGGTGGGCCGGCCCGCCCCTCAGGGGTTGGGGGGACCTGCGAGAGCGTTCAGTAATCGCGTGCCCGCGAGGGGCCCAGTGGACACGGAATCATGAGGCAAGCCAACGGCATAGGGTTTTTACCCAAGTTCGCCTGGTTTCCATACCTACTGACTACAACCCCCGCACACATGCGCCCGGTGGAGGCATTCCACCGGGCGCGTGTTCCATTTTGTGTGCCGTTCGGTCATATGCCGAAGGGCAGTTGGGACCACATGTGCGAGTGGCACCGCGTGTGCGAGTGACACATGTGCGAGTGCGTCAGCCACCGCCACCGCAGGAGGAACCGCCTCCGCACGAGGAACCGCCTCCGCAGGAGGACCCACCGCCACAGGAGGAGTGCCCCCCACCGCACGAGTGGTGGCCACCGCCGTGGTGGCTTCCGGAGCTGCCGCCCCCGTCCGCCCACCAGCTGCTGCCCGAACCGCCGGCCGAGCCGTACCCGGAGCGCCGACGCCGCTTCGCGGCCCCGTTCCCGTTGCTCGAACGGACGGCGACGAACAGCATCACCAAGAAGACCAGGGCCACGGCCCCGATGAGAAAGCCCATCCCCCCACCTGCTTTCTATCCGTGCATTCCCCCGAAGCGGGACCGTGCTACCGATGCGTGCGACGGTGATGCCCCGCGCCCAACCGCGCCAAAGCACAGTTGAGCAACTCCAGAGGTTGGGCGCAGGATGGCGCTCGAACCAACACGTTCGACCCAACACGTTCGACCCAAGACGATCGACCCAAGGCGTTCAACCCGACATATTCGCCCTGACACGTTCGCCCAGCCCGACCCGGCAGGACACCCGACGATGAACCGAGGGAGACACGGTATGGACCGGCCGCTGCTCAACCGCCGACTTGCCGGATTCGGCACCACGATCTTCGCGGAGATGTCCGCGCTGGCGGTGAGGACCGGTTCGATCAACCTCGGCCAGGGCTTCCCCGACACCGACGGCCCCGAGGCGGTGCGCGAGGCCGCCGTCCGCGCCCTGCGCGAGGGCCGCGGCAACCAGTACCCGCCCGGCCCCGGCGTCCCCGAGCTGCGCACAGCCGTCGCCGAGCACCACAAGCGCTGGTACGGGCTCGGCGTCGATCCCGACACCGAGGTCCTGGTGACGGCCGGCGCCACGGAGGCCATCGCCGCCGCCCTGCTCGCGCTGGTCGAGGCGGGCGACGAGGTGATCGCCCTCGAGCCCTACTACGACTCGTACGCGGCCTGCATCGCCATGGCGGGCGGCACCAGGGTCCCGGTCACGCTGCGGCCCGACGGCGATGTCTTCGGCCTGGACCTGGACGAGCTGAGGGCAGCCGTCACCGACCGCACCCGCCTCATCCTGCTCAACACCCCCCACAACCCCACCGGCACCGTGCTGACCCCGGCTGAACTGACCGCGATCGCGGAGCTGGCCGTGGAGCGCGACCTCCTCGTCGTGACCGACGAGGTGTACGAGCACCTGGTGTTCGAGGGCGGCCACCTCCCCATCGCCTCCCTGCCGGGCATGGGCGAGCGCACCCTGACGATCGGGTCGGCGGGCAAGACCTTCTCCTTCACCGGCTGGAAGGTCGGCTGGGTGACCGGCACCCCGGACATGGTCACCGCGGTCCGCTCGGCCAAGCAGTTCCTGACCTACGTGAGCAGCGGCCCCTTCCAGTACGCGGTGGCCGAGGCCCTGGCCCTGCCGGACGAGTACTACACGTCCCTGCGCGACGACCTCCGCGCCAAACGCGACCTCCTGGCCTCCGGACTGACGGCGGCGGGTTTCGAGGTCTTCCGCCCGCAGGGCACGTACTTCATCACCACGGACATCCGCCCCCTGGGCCACAAGGACGGCCTCGAATTCTGCCGCTCCCTCCCGGAGCGCTGCGGCGTGGTGGCCGTCCCGAACGTCGTCTTCTACGACCACGCGGAAGCCGGCTCCCCGTTCGTCCGCTTCGCCTTCTGCAAGAAGACGGACGTCCTCGACGAAGCGGTCTCCCGTCTGAAGCGGCTCTAGACCGCTCCGCCTCATCCCGACGTCGTCGGGCTGGGCCGTTCGGGGTCGGCCGAGTGGGTGGAAGGTTTGACGGGGGCTCCGGGGGATGGGGATTGCGGGCAATAGGTACACAGTCGTCCTGCGGACTCCTCGAGGAGCGGAACTGTGTACACGGCCGACCCGACGACCGATCGGCCCGCCTCGGCCGACGGTGCGGCAGTCGCGTTGCCCCTCCGCTCCGCGTTGCGCAGGGCCGCTCCCGCCATCGCCGCCTATGCCGCCGTCCGGCTGCTGTGCACGGCGTGCGTGGCCCTGTGGTCGTGGCACATCGGGCTGCGTCCCCGGGCCCGCCTCGGCCGAAGCTGGGACGGGCAGTGGTACTCGCGCATCGCCGACTACGGCTATGGAACGGTCATCCCCTCCCCGTTCCGGCACGGTGTGATCTACGACGACCAGGCGTTCTTCCCTCTCTACCCGGGGCTGATCCGGTCCGTCGGCACCCTCCTGCCCGTCGGCACGCTCAACGCGGCCCTGCTGGTGTCGTGGAGTGCGGCGGCGGTTGCCGCCTGGGGCATCTACATGGTCGGCGAGCGGCTGCACGGGCCGCGCGTGGGGACGCTGCTCGCCGTGCTGTGGGGGATCCTGCCGCACGCCGTCGTCGAGTCCATGGCGTACACCGAGTCGCTCCTGACCGCGTTCGCCGCCTGGTCGCTGTACGCGGCACTGACCGGGCGCTGGCTGTGGGCCGGGGCGCTGGCCATCGCGGCCGGCCTGACCAGGCCGAACGGGGTCGCGGTCGCCGCGGCCGTGGGGTCGGCGGCACTGGTGGCGCTGCACCGGAGCCGGGGCGCCTGCGGGTGGCGGCCGTGGGCCGGGGCCGCGCTGGCGCCCTGCGGCTGGCTGGGGTATGTGCTCTTGGTGGGGTGGCGCAACGGGCGCCTCGACGGCTACTTCCGGGTGCAGAGCAGATGGGGCTCGGAGTTCGACTTCGGGGTGAACACCGCCCACTTCGTACGGTTCCTGGTCACCAGCCGGTCCTGGCTGGTGAGCTATATGTCGCTGGCGCTCGTCCTGGTGGCGGTGCTCCTGCTCGTGCACTCCCTCGCCGACCGGCAGCCCGTGGCGCTCGTCGTCTACAGCGCGGTCCTGCTGGTGATCACCGTGGGCGGCACCAACTACTTCCAGTGCAAACCGCGTTTCCTGCTGCCCGCGTTCGCGCTCCTGGTCCCGGTGGCGGTCTCCCTGGCCCGTGCCAGACCGCGCACGCTCGCCGTCGTTCTGGGCGGCCTCACCCTGCTGTCGGCCTTCTACGGCACATACCTGCTGACCGTCTCGCGCTGGGCCCTGTAGGAACCCAGGTCACAGACCCAGGTCACAGACCCAGGGCCAAGAACATCGGGAACGCCGAGAACATCAGGAACACATGGAGCAAAAACCCAGAGCGGCAACGGCGCACGGCCCGGGTCAGGACTCCCCCGGGGCCGTGCGTCAAAGGCGTTCGCGGGTCAGGCGTCGCCGCCCGGCACCTCGCCGTCGCCCTCGGGGCCGCCGTCGGCGCCGTCCTCGGGCTTCTTCTCGTCCTCCAGGCCCAGACGCTCGGTCAGCCAGGTGTCGAAGCCGATGGCCGCCTGCACCCAGCTGGCGGTGCTGGAGACGAAGTGCTCCAGGTTCACACCGCCGGTCAGGATCATCTGCGACTCACCGATCAGGCGCACCACACCGTCATCGTGCGTGTGCGTGTACACCTTCGGCCACAGGGTGTCCCGGTTCCACTCGTCGATGACCTCGAGGATGCTCACCTTGGTGTCCAGGGTGTAGGCACGGTCGTAGAAGGTGCGTACCGCGAACAGTTCGTTGTTGTCACCCCGGAACATGAAGTAGACGCGGAAGCCCTCCCACGGGGCTGCCAGGTCGCCGTCGTCATCGACGACGTACTTGAGTTCCATCTGGTCGAGCAGCTGCTTGACCAGGTCCTGATCGGGCTGGACAACCGGCGAGCCGCCGGAGCCCTGCTGCGGGTTCGGCTGGCCGCCGAAGTTCGGAATCGAGGACGGGTCAATGCTCACCGCGGAGTTCCCTTCGTATTGATCCCGGCCATCCTCCCCCATGACGACCCCCAGGATGCAAGCCATCCCGGACGTGGCTTCGTTATTGCCTCATTCCCATTGTGGACTCCTCGCCGACGATCGGCTCCGGCATGCTCCGGCGGGTGCCGCCTCCCCGTCCCTCATCAGGCCGTCTCCGCCTTCGTGAGGTCCGGGGCGGCCCCGCCGGTACGGATGGCCAGTCCCTCGGAGGAGCGCTCGACCACCACGCTGTCACCGTCGCGCACCCGGCCGGACAGGATCTCCTTGGCCAGTTCGTCGCCGATCGCGCTCTGCACCAGGCGGCGCAGCGGGCGGGCGCCGTACGCCGGGTCGTTGCCCTCGTCGGCAAGCCACTCCAGGGCGCCGGGGGTGATGTCGAGGGTCAGGCGCCGCTCCCTCAGCCGCTCGGCGAGGCGGGCGATCTGAAGCTGTGCGATGTGCGCCAGCTGGTCCTTGCCGAGGGCCGAGAAGACCACGATGTCATCGAGCCGGTTGAGGAACTCCGGCTTGAACGACGTGCGGACGGCCTCCAGCACCTCCTCGCGCTTCTCCTCGTCGCTCAGCGTCAGATCCACCAGGTACTGGGAGCCGAGGTTCGAGGTGAGGATGAGGATCGTGTTGCGGAAGTCGACCGTGCGTCCCTGGCCGTCCGTCAACCGTCCGTCGTCCAGCACCTGGAGAAGGATGTCGAACACCTCGGGGTGGGCCTTCTCCACCTCGTCCAGCAGCACCACGCTGTACGGCCTGCGCCGCACGGACTCGGTGAGCTGGCCGCCCTCCTCGTACCCGACGTAGCCGGGGGGAGCGCCGACGAGCCGAGCCACGCTGTGCTTCTCGCCGTACTCGCTCATGTCGATGCGGACCATCGCCCGCTCGTCGTCGAAGAGGAAGTCGGCGAGGGCCTTGGCCAGTTCGGTCTTGCCGACGCCGGTCGGGCCGAGGAAGAGGAACGAGCCGGTGGGCCGGTCGGGGTCGGCGACACCGGCGCGGGAGCGGCGCACGGCGTCGGAGACCGCGCGCACCGCCTCCGTCTGCCCGATCAGGCGCTTGCCGATCTCCTCCTCCATGCGCAGCAGCTTGGCGCTCTCGCCCTCCAGCAGCCGCCCCGCGGGAATGCCGGTCCAGGAGGCGACCACGTCGGCGATGTCGTCGGGGCCGACCTCCTCCTTCACCATCGTCGAGCGCTTCTCCTCGACCTTGGAGGCCTCTTCGAGCTCGCGCTCGGCGGCCGGGATCTCGGCGTAGCGCAGACGGGAGGCCTCCTCCAGATTCCCGGAGTCCTCCGCCAGCTCCAGCTGAACCCTCAGCTCGTCCAGGCGCTCCTTGACCGCGCCGACCCGGTTGAGCCCGGCCTTCTCCTGCTCCCAGCGGGCGGTCAGGCCGCGCAGCTCCTCCTCCTTGTCGGCGAGGTCCTTGCGCAGCCGCTCCAGCCGCTCCAGGGAGGCGGCGTCCGACTCATTGGTGAGCGCCATCTCCTCCATCCGCAGCCGGTCGACGGAGCGCTGCAGCTCGTCGATCTCGACCGGGGAGGAGTCGATCTCCATCCGCAGCCGGGAGGCGGCCTCGTCGATCAGGTCGATGGCCTTGTCGGGCAGGAAACGGGAGGTGATGTAGCGGTTGGACAGGGTGGACGCGGCGACCAGCGCGGCGTCCGCGATCTGCACCTTGTGGTGCGCCTCGTAGCGCCCCTTGAGCCCGCGCAGGATGGCGACGGTGTCCTCGACGCTGGGCTCGGCCACGAGCACCTGCTGGAAGCGCCGCTCGAGGGCGGGGTCCTTCTCGATGTGCTCGCGGTACTCGTCGAGGGTGGTCGCGCCGACCATCCGCAGCTCACCGCGGGCGAGCATGGGTTTGAGCATATTGCCCGCGTCCATGGCGGAGTCGCCGCCGGCGCCCGCGCCGACCACGGTGTGGAGCTCGTCGATGAAGGTGATGATGCGGCCGTCGCTGGCCTTGATCTCGTTGAGGACCGCCTTCAGCCGCTCCTCGAACTCGCCCCGGTACTTCGCTCCCGCGACCATCGCGCCGAGATCGAGGGCGACCAGGCGCTTGTTGCGCAGCGACTCGGGGACGTCGCCCTTGACGATCCGCTGGGCGAGCCCTTCGACGACGGCGGTCTTGCCGACGCCGGGCTCGCCGATGAGGACGGGGTTGTTCTTGGTGCGGCGCGAGAGCACCTGCACGACGCGGCGGATCTCGTGGTCGCGGCCGATGACCGGGTCGAGCTTGCCCTTGCGGGCCGCGGCGGTGAAGTCGGTGCCGTACTTCTCGAGCGCCTTGTAGGTCGTCTCGGGGTCGGCGCTGCTGATCCTGCTGCCACCCCTGCGCTCCTCGAACGCGGCCCCGAGCTTCTTGGCCGTGGCACCGTGCTCCTCGAGCAGATCGGCGGTCCGGCCGCCCTTGGCGGCGAGCGCGATCAGCAGGTGCTCGGTGGACAGGTACTGGTCGCCCAGGTCCTTGGCCCGCTTCCCGGCCTCGGCGATCACCGCGAGCAGCTCGCGGGAGGCCTGCGGGGGGCCGACGGTCGAGCCCTGGGCGCTCGGCAGCCCGGCCAGGACACGCTCGGCGCCGGAGCGCACGTCGGCGGGGTCGGCGCCCGCGTCGGCGAGCAGGTCGAGCACGTTCTCGTTGTCACCCTGTTCGAGCAGGGCGAGCAGGACGTGCACGGGGGCGAGGTCCGGGTGCCCCGCGGAGACCGCGCGCGACGTCGCGATGTTCAGAGCCTCCCGGCTCTTGTTGGTCAGCTCTGCGTCCACGGGTTACTGAACCTCCTGTTCCACCAAGCCATGCCACGTCTTTTCCCGGTCTTTTCCGGGTCCTTTCCCGGTCTTTTCCCGGTCCTCTCCGGGCCACTGCCTTCACCGGGCACTCAGCCACCGCCGAGCAACTCGACGCACTCTGTCAGCAAACTTGAGTCTATAACACTCAACCCTGTTTCGTCAGCGAGAGCAGGTCATGGGCGGGCCGACGGGCCGCTGCCCCGCCCGCCAGACCGCGCGCAGCGGACGGCTCAGGCTCAGGCCCAGCCAGCCCAGCCACGCCACGCCACGCGAACGGCGACGAGCCGGCGGCTCGCCAGTTGGGCGCGGAGCCCACCGACGCCCTGCTGACGGAGTACCCCGCCCACTACCGGACCGCCGCCCACCGCTCGGACTGACACCGCCGCCCAGCCCTCGGGCGGACGGTCGTCAGTCCGAGGGGGGATCCTGGAGACATGTACGAGGAACGCCCGTCGCGTCTCGCGCGGGCGGTGGTGTGGTCGCGGACGCCGACGCCCTCCGTCCAGCAGGCCCGTGTGCTGCCCGACGGGTGCATGGACCTCATCTGGAGCGACGGCCTGCTCGTGGCGGGCCCCGACACCCACGCCCACGTCGTCGTGGAGGGCCCGGGAACCGCCTACACCGGGGTCCGGTTCGGACCCGGCACCGGGCCGCTCGTCCTCGGCGTTCCCGCCCATGAGCTGCGCGACCAGCGGGTTCCGCTCTCGGCGCTCCGGCCGGACCGCGAGGTCAGGGAACTGACCGAGCAGGTCGCGGCGGCCTCGGACCGCGGCCGTGCCCTGGAAGCCGTGGCCGCCCGGGCCTCGGCCGCGCACCGCACACCTGTGCCTCTGCCGCCCCTCGTCGTCGACGCGCTGGAGCGCGGCGAGCCCGTCGCCGGGGTCGCCCGTGCCGTCGGCCTGAGCGAACGGCAGCTCCATCGGCGGTGCCTGGACGCGTTCGGCTACGGCCCGAAGACCCTTCTGAGGGTCCTGCGGATGCAGCGCGCGCTGGAGTCCGCCCGCGCCGGAACGCCCTTGGCGACCGTGGCCGCGCAGACCGGCTACGCGGACCAGGCGCACCTGGCCCGTGACGTCAAGGACCTCGCGGGACTGCCGATCACTGCCCTGCTGATCCGCTGAGCTGCGCGAAGAGGTCCACGGCATTGCCGTCCGGGTCCTGGACGACCGCGTAGCGCATCCCCCAGAACGCGTCCCAGGGCTCCTTGTGCCCCTGGTACCCGGCCCGCACCAGCTCGGCGTAGACCGTGTCCACATCCGCGGGACTGTCGCAGGCGAACGCCAGGGCGACCCGGTGGTCTCCCTTCGGTGCCGTCCACTCGGGATCGAAGGAGCGGATGGTGTCCACGGTGTCCCAGACCAGCTTCAGCCCGCCCGGCAGCGGGGCCTCGACATGCGGCTGGGTGTCGGCGTCCTCGGGGATGTCCAGCCCGAGGCGGCGGTAGAACGCGAGAGCGGCGGCCATGTCCTCCACGACCAGCCCGACGACGGAGAAACGAGGAGTCATACCGGCACCGTAGGCGGGGGGCGTCCGGCCGTCTTGAAGGAATCGGACACCGCCTGTGTACGGTGCCCGCATGGCCATTGATCTGCGGGCTCCCGGCGACGCCTTCCTCTCCTTCTGGCGCGAGCGGCACCTGTGCACCCTCACCACGCTGCGCCCGGACGGCACCCCGCACGTCGTCCCCGTGGGCGCCACGTTCGACCCGGCGACCGGCATCGCCCGGGTCATCACCAGCCGCACCTCCGCCAAGGCCCGCAATGTCGCCGCGGCGGGCAAGGCCGTGGTCGCCGTGTGCCAGGTGGACCGGGCCCGCTGGTCCACGCTGGAGGGCACGGCCGTCGTCCGCACGGATCCCGAGTCGGTCGCCGACGCGGAGCGCCGCTACGCCGAGCGCTACCGCGAGCCGCGCCCCAACCCGGAGCGCGTGGTCATCGAGATCACCGTGGAACGGGCCCTGGGCCGCCCCTGAGGAACTGACGGCCGGTCGGCCGTCGGACCGGCCAAGCCGACCGCCCGATACGGCTCGACCGCCCGATACGGCTCGACGGTTCGATACGGCTCGACCGCCCGACGGCCCGTCAGTCAGCCGAGCAGCCCGCCGAGGGCCCCGCCGACACCGTCGAGCACACCGCCGACGGTGTCGGTGACCGGGTCGTGGTGCTGCGAATCGCCCTGCTGGGGATGCGAGGGGGCGGCGGTCGGCTGGGCCGGACCGGTCGAACCGGGCGTCGGCTGGTCCGACGGCTTGGAGGGGCCGTTGCCGTGCCCGTTGCCGTGCGTCTTCCCGGCCGGTGCGGTGGGGGTGAAGGTGCCCGCCGGGCTGGAGGACGCCTCGTGCGGCACCTGGGCGGGGCGGCTGTCCGAACGAGATGCCCGGTCCTCGGGGCTGCCGACGCCACGCACGGCCTTCGGCGGGGCGGAGGAGGTGGGGCCCATCCCCGCGCGGCCGGACTCGTCGGCCTGGTCGGACGACGCGGAGGTGTCGTTCGCCGGGAGGTACCGGGAGTGGGACTGCGCCTGCGCGTGGACCTCACCGCTGCCCGCCGCGTGGTAGGCGAGAGCGAAGGCACCCACGGCTCCGGCCGCCCCCACCGTGGCCGCGGCCCTGAACGCGGTGGAACGCGCCCGGCTCACCCGGTCGGGTCTGCCATGCCTGCCCATGCGACGTGCCTCCGAATAGTCCCAGCCCGAGTGCCCCGGTGTCTGTGGCGCCTCAGTAAAGCGGGAACTCCCGCCTCCGCAGGATGCCGAGACCTGGTCGTTACATCTTCCCGACAAGATCTCCTCACTCGGCCGCCAGGCCGAAGGGGACCCCGGGGATACCGCGAAGGACACCGAGAAGGACGCTGCGAAGGACACCGCGAACGCCCGCGCAGAGCACCGAGCCCCGGAGCGCATCGCGCTCCGGGGCTCAACCGCTGGACCCGCACGGGGAGTGGACCCGTCAGTCGGAAGACCGTTTCTTCGGGCGCCACACCACCAGCGCGCTCGACTGCTGCACCTCCTGGTACGGGACCAGGTCGCGCCGGTACGAGGCGTGGACGGCCGCCTCGCGCTGGGCCAGGGTCGCGGCCGCGTCCTCGAGGGCCGCCTGCATCTCCACAAGGCGCGACTGGAGCGCGTCGACCGTGTTCTCCAGTTCGATGATGCGCTTGATCCCGGCGAGGTTGATGCCCTCGTCCTGCGACAGCCGCTGCACCTCGCGCAACTGCTCGATGTCACGGGCGGAGTAGCGCCGTCCCCGGCCCGGGGTGCGGTCGGGGGAGACCAGACCCAGGCGGTCGTACTGGCGCAGCGTCTGCGGATGGAGGCCGGAGAGCTGGGCCGCGACCGAGATCACATAGACCGGGCTCTCCTCGGTCAGCTGGTAGGGGTTGGCGCTTCGCGGGCGTGCGCCACGTCCCGGCAGTCCGGGGTTACCGGGTCCTGGAGTACCGGGCAGTCCCCCGCCGGGCAGCCGTCCTTCCATGCTCATGCTCCCTTCGCGGCCTTGAACAGCTCGGCCCGCGGATCCTCGTCCGCCGTCGCCTCGCGATACGACTCCAGCGCGTCCAGTGCCTTGCCGTCGACTTCCTTGGGCACGGCGACCTCGATGGTCACCAGCAGGTCTCCGCGGGTGCCGTCCTTGCGGACGGCTCCCTTGCCCCGGGCGCGCATCGTACGGCCGTTCGGTGTGCCCGGGGGCAGCTTAAGCGTGACCGGGGGGCCGCCGAGGGTCGGGACCCGGACCTCGCCGCCGAGCGCCGCTTCGGGGAATGTCACCGGTACGGTCACCGTGAGGTTGTCGCCCTTGCGGCCGAAGACGGCGTGGGTCGAGACATGCACGACCACGTAGAGGTCGCCCGCGGGTCCCCCGGTCTCACCGGGGGCGCCCTTGCCGCGCAGGCGGATCCGCTGGCCGTCGTTGACGCCGGCGGGGATGCGCACCTGCATGGTGCGCGAGCTCGTCGCCCGGCCGCTGCCGCGGCAGACGTCGCAGGGGTCCTGCGCGATCAGGCCGCGGCCCTTGCAGTCGCGGCAGGGGTCGGACAGCGCGAAGCTGCCCCCCTGGGAACGGGAGACCTGGCCGGTGCCCACGCAGGTCGGGCAGACCCTCGGGGTGCCGTTCTTGTCGCCCGTCCCGGCGCACGCCTTGCAGGGGGCCTTGCTGCTCATCCGCAGGGGCACAGTCGCGCCCTCCACGGCCTCCATGAAGCTGAGCGTGACATCGGACTCGATGTCGGCGCCCCGGCGGGGCGCCTGCGTACGGGGGCCCGCCGTACCGCCGCGGTTGAACAGACCGCCGAAGACATCCCCGAGTCCGCCGCCGAAGCCGCCCCCGGCACCGCCCTGCGGGCCGCCGGGCGCCCCGCCGAACAGGTCGCCGAGGTCGAAGGAGAACCCGCCGGGCCCGGCGGCACCGCCCGCGCGGTAGCCGCCGTTCCCGAACAGGGTGCGAGCCTCGTCGTACTCCTTGCGCCGCTTGGGGTCGCTGAGTACGTCGTTGGCCTCGGAGACCTCCTTGAAGCGCTCCTCGGCCGCGACGTCCCCCTTGTTGGCGTCCGGGTGGAACTCGCGGGCGAGCTTGCGGTACGCCTTCTTGATCTCGGCCTCGGTGGCATCCTTCGGGACGCCGAGGATCTTGTAGTAGTCCTTCTCGACGAAGTCTCTCGTGCTCATCGGCGTCCCTCCTTCCGCCAGTTCAGGCCGTCAGCCCTGCTCCGGGCCACCGTTCTCCTCTTCGGAACCCTCCGCCTCGTCCGAGGAGGAGTGCTGCACACCGGGCTGCGGCTCGGCGACCGCGACCCGCGCCGGACGGATCGTCCGGTCACCGATGCGGTACCCAGGCTGCAGGATCTGCACGCACGTCGTCTCCGTGACGTCGGGCGAGTAGCTGTGCATCAGCGCCTCGTGCACCAGCGGGTCGAAGGCCTCGCCCTCCTTGCCGAACTGCTGCAGTCCCATCTTCGCCGCCACCGTCTCCAGTGACTCGGCGACGGACTTGAAGCCCCCGACGAGCTCTCCGTGCTCCCGGGCCCGGCCGATGTCGTCGATGACCGGGAGGAGTTCGGTGAGCGCGTTGGCGATGGCGGCTTCCTTCACCGCGATCCGGTCCCGCTCCACCCGCTTGCGGTAGTTCGCGTACTCGGCCTGAAGGCGCTGCAGATCGCCCGTGCGCTCCGCCAGTTGGCGGCGGGCGTCCGCGAGCTGCGCTTCCGCGGCTTCGCGAGCCTGCGCCCCGCCGGCCCCCGGTTCCGCCTGATCGGCGGAACCGGGAACCCGCGCTGCCTCGTCGGCGGTCGCGTCGGAGGGGACGTCAGGCTCCTGGCCGAAGCCCTGGCCCTGAGTCTCCTCCGTCACGCGGCACCACCTTCACGCTTCTCGTCGTCCACGATCTCGGCGTCGACGACGTCCTCCTCGGGCTTGGCCTCCGTGCCGGTGGCACCGCCACCCGGGGCCTCGGCGCCGGCCGCGGCCTCCTGGGCGTTGGCGTACATCGCCTGGCCCAGCTTCTGGCTGGTGGCCGCCACCTTCTCGGTCGCCTCGCGGATCGCCGCGGCGTCCTCGCCCTTCAGCTTCTCCTTGAGGTCCTCGACAGCGGCCTCGACCTCGGTCTTGATCTCACCGGGCACCTTGTCCGCGTTGTCCTTGAGGAACTTCTCGGTGGTGTACACGAGCTGCTCGGCCTGGTTGCGGGTCTCCGCGGCCTCGCGGCGCTTGTGGTCCTCCTCCGCGTACTGCTCGGCCTCGCGCATCATGCGCTCGATGTCGTCCTTCGGCAGCGCCGAGCCGCCGGTGACGGTCATCCGCTGCTCCTTGCCGGTGCCGAGGTCCTTGGCGCCGACGTGCATGATGCCGTTGGCGTCGATGTCGAAGGTGACCTCGATCTGCGGGACGCCGCGGGGGGCCGGGGGAAGGCCGGTCAGCTCGAACATGCCGAGCTTCTTGTTGTACGCCGCGATCTCGCGCTCGCCCTGGTAGACCTGGATCTGCACCGACGGCTGGTTGTCCTCGGCCGTCGTGAAGATCTCGGAGCGCTTGGTCGGGATCGTGGTGTTGCGCTCGATGAGCTTGGTCATGATGCCGCCCTTGGTCTCGATGCCGAGGGACAGCGGGGTGACGTCGAGGAGCAGGACGTCCTTGACCTCACCCTTGAGGACACCGGCCTGAAGGGCGGCGCCGATGGCGACGACCTCGTCCGGGTTGACGCCCTTGTTGGCGTCCTTGCCGCCGGTCAGCTCCTTGACGAGCTCGGCGACGGCCGGCATACGGGTCGAGCCGCCGACCAGGACCACGTGGTCGATCTCGGACAGCGAGATGCCCGCGTCCTTGATCACGTTGTGGAACGGGGTCTTGCAGCGCTCGAGCAGGTCCGCGGTCAGCTGCTGGAACTGGGCGCGGCTGAGCTTCTCGTCCAGGTGCAGCGGGCCCTCGGCGGACGCCGTGATGTAGGGCAGGTTGATCGTGGTCTCGGTGGACGAGGACAGCTCGATCTTGGCCTTCTCCGCGGCCTCGCGGAGGCGCTGGAGGGCCATCTTGTCCTTGGACAGGTCCACGCCGTGGCCGTTGTGGAACTGCTTGACCAGGTAGTCCACGACGCGCTGGTCCCAGTCGTCACCACCGAGGTGGTTGTCGCCGTTGGTGGCCTTGACCTCCACGACGCCGTCACCGATCTCCAGCAGGGACACGTCGAACGTGCCGCCGCCGAGGTCGAAGACGAGGATGGTCTGGTCGTCCTTGTCCAGGCCGTAGGCGAGCGCCGCCGCGGTCGGCTCGTTCACGATCCGCAGGACGTTCAGACCGGCGATCTCACCGGCCTCCTTGGTGGCCTGGCGCTCGGAGTCGTTGAAGTACGCCGGAACGGTGATCACCGCGTCGGTGACCTTCTCGCCCAGATACGACTCGGCATCCCGCTTGAGCTTCTGCAGGATGAACGCGGAGATCTGCTGCGGCGTGAAGTCCTTGCCGTCGATCCCGACCTTCCAGTCGGTGCCCATGTGACGCTTGACCGAGCGGATGGTCCGGTCGACGTTGGTGACCGCCTGGCGCTTGGCGACCTCGCCGACGAGGACCTCGCCGTTCTTGGCGAAGGCGACGACGGACGGCGTGGTCCTGGCACCCTCGGCGTTGGTGATGACGGCGGGCTCACCGCCTTCGAGAACACTGACGACGGAGTTCGTCGTACCCAGGTCGATGCCGACCGCACGAGCCATTGCTGATCCTCCAGATGCCTTGAGTGGAACAGACTCAAGGGTGCATGACCGCCGGTTCGCTGTCAACAGACCTGAGTCCAGCCGACTCAAGTCTTCTCTCAGCGAACGTGTCAGCTCTTTGTCATGTGCGCTCCAGCCGCTCCGTCACCCGCCCTCCGTCACCCGCCCTCCGTCACCCGCCCTCCAGCAGCCGCTCGACGCCGTCCGCGAAGCGCGCGCTCATCCACTCCACCGAGTACTGGGAGGCGTCCTGGCGGCACCACCGCCGCATCCGCTCCAGCCGCTCGGGGCTGGAGAGCAGGTCCACGACGGCGTCCGCGAACTCCCGCCCGGCGCCGCGCACCACCAGCGCGCTGCGCCCGTGTCTGAGGTAACCGAACTCGGGACCGTGCGAGCCCGGCACCGTGACCACCGGAGTCCCCAGTGCCAGTGCGTCCACGGCCGCCAGCCCCACCGCCCCCGGCATCAGCAGGACATCGGAGGCCGCCCCCACCAGCGCCTTCGCCTCGCACGAGAGCGGGCCCAGATAGGTGACCGCGCCGCCCGCCGCCGACTCCACGAGCGGCCGCCCGCTGCCGTCGCCCGCCACCAGCAGCCGGAAGCCCGGCAGGCGGCGCGCCGTGAGGTCGGCGGCGGCCAGCAGGAACGGGATGCGCTTGCGGGCCTCCAGCCCGCCGACGTACCAGGCGGTGCGGCCGGGCCGCAGGCCGTGGCAGGCGCGGAAGGCCGCCACCTGCTCGGCCGTGACCCGCCGACGCGCGGCCAGGAGCGCGGCGGTGTCGGTCGAGTTGCGCACGACGGTGACGCGATGGGCGGGGAAGCCGGAGGCGGCGACGTTCCGAGCGCCCTCGTCGGTGTAGGCAAAGAACCAGTCGGCGCGGCGGGTGAGCAAGCCCCGTACGGTCCGCGCGCCGGAGCCGCCGAGCCCGCCGCGGTCCCCCCACCCCCACAGCGCGACCGGGGGACCGCGGAAGGGGCGGGTGAGCGCCAGCCGGGGATAGGGGTCGAGATGCCCCGGGCCGTGGTGGAAGACCAGCGCGTCGCAGGCCCGGCCCAGCTCTCCGAGTCGGCGCCACTGCACCTCACGGGCCCCCAGCCTCAGCGAGCGCTGCGGCAGCGCGACCGCGCCCGGCAGCTCACGGCCGTGATGCGGCAGGGCGACCGCGTCCGGCAGTCCAGGGCCGGGAGAGGCGGGAGAGCCGGGAGAAGCGGGAGAGGCGGGAGGCGTCCCGTGCGCGACCGTGAGCGCGATCCCCCGGGTGTCGAGCTCGGTCGCCAGCCGCTCGAAGAACGGCACCCGGTAGTGCGGCAGGTGCGGCTCGACGACGGTGACGCGGCGACGGGCCATACCACCTCCTTCGGACACGCTCCGGACACGTGCTGCCCGTGCACACCCGAAAAGATCTGTCCAAAGTAGTCTGATATTTACCGATTCACTGACCAGTGACGCTCGAACGGATCTCGCGCACGGATCTCCGGTCGGAGCTCGGACGGACCTCACGGTCGGACCTCATGGGCCGACCTCATGGGCCGACCTCGTGGGCGGCCTCGTGGGCGGCCCTCGCGGACGGGCACCCCCGCGCCCCGCACAAGGCCCACACCCCGCCCCTGACCTGCGAGACTGCGGGTGGCGACGCAGATCACCGCCCGATCGGCTTCTGAGTGCGCCGTTTCCTGGGTAATCTCAGCAGCACACCCAGGAAGTTACCCATAGGTAGCCATTGGAACCGTCACCGGAAACCGCAGGCCGAGGAGCCGTCCATGCAACTCGCAGCCATCGTCGTCTCGCTGGTACTCACCGCGGTCGGCGTTGCGCTCATCTCTCGTACGGTCGGGTACATCTACCGCTTCATCCGGCTGGGGCAGCCGGACAGCACCCGCACCAACGAGCCGGCGCAGCGCACCGTGACGCTGGCGAAGGAGTTCCTGGGCCACACACGGATGAACCGATGGGGCATCGTCGGCGTGGCCCACTGGTTCGTCGCGGTCGGCTTCCTCACGCTCGGCCTGACGATCGTCAACGCCTACGGGCAGCTGTTCAAGGCCGACTGGGTGCTGCCCGTGGTCGGCCACTGGCTGCCGTACGAGGTGTACACCGAGTTCATCGCGCTGGCCACCACGCTGGGCATCGTCACGCTGATCGCTATCCGCCTGCTGAACCTGCCCTCGCGCGCCGGCCGCAAGTCGCGCTTCACGGGCTCGAAGATGTGGCAGGCGTACTTCGTCGAGTACGTCATCCTCACCATCGGCGTGTGCATCCTGGCGCTGCGGGCCCTCGAGGGCGTCTTCGACGGTGTCCACACCTACGAGGCCGCCTACTTCGCCTCGTACCCGCTGATCAAGCTGTTCGACGGGCTGAGCGAGACCGGCCTGCAGGACATGGTCTACCTCTTCGCGATGATCAAGCTCGGCGTCACGATGGTCTGGGCGATCACGCTCGGCCTCAACGCCAACATGGGCGTCGCGTGGCACCGCTTCCTGGCCTTCTTCAACATCTGGTTCAAGCGCGAGGCCGACGGCGCCGTCTCCCTCGGCGCGCTCCAGCCGATGACCAGCGCAGGCAAGCCGATCGACTTCGAGGACCCGGGCGAGGACGACCAGTTCGGCGTCTCCCAGGTCGAGCACTTCTCGTGGAAGGGCCTGCTTGACTTCTCCACCTGCACCGAGTGCGGCCGCTGCCAGTCGCAGTGCCCTGCCTGGAACACCGGCAAGCCGCTGTCCCCCAAGCTGCTGATCATGAGCCTGCGCGACCACGCCTACGCCAAGGCGCCGTATCTGCTGGCGGGCGGCGGCAAGGACGCGGAAGGCGAGGAGAAGGCCGGCGAGGAGCAGCTCAAGGACGTTCCCGCCGCGGCGCTCGCCGAGGCCGAGCGCCCGCTGATCGGCACCGCCGAGGACGCTCCCCATGGTCTGGGCGGCGTCATCGACCCGGACGTCCTGTGGTCGTGCACCACCTGCGGCGCCTGCGTCGAGCAGTGCCCGGTGGACATCGAGCACATCGACCACATCGTCGACATGCGCCGCTACCAGGTGATGATCGAGTCGTCGTTCCCCTCCGAGGCGGGCACGATGCTCAAGAACCTGGAGAACAAGGGCAACCCGTGGGGCATGAACGCCAAGGCACGCCTGGAGTGGACCAAGGAGGTCGACTTCGAGGTCCCGATCGTCGGCAAGACCGTCGAGGACGCCACCGAGATCGACTACCTGTACTGGGTCGGCTGCGCGGGCGCCCTGGAGGACCGGGCGAAGAAGACCACCAAGGCGTTCGCCGAGCTCCTGCACACGGCGGGCGTGAAGTTCGCGATCCTCGGCGGCGAGGAGGCGTGCACCGGTGACTCGGCCCGCCGCCTCGGCAACGAGTTCCTCTTCCAGATGCTCGGCCAGCAGAACGTCGAGATGCTCAACATGGTCTTCGGCGAGGACGCCGAGGAGGGGATCACGGTCCCCAAGGAGAAGAAGAAGATCGTCGCGACCTGCCCCCACTGCTTCAACACGATCGCCAATGAGTACCCGCAGCTCGGCGGGCACTTCGAGGTCATCCACCACACGCAGCTGCTCCAGCACCTGATCGACGAGGGCAAGCTGGTGCCTGTCACGCCCGTCGAGGGCCTGATCACCTACCACGACCCGTGCTACCTCGGCCGCCACAACAAGGTCTACACACCGCCGCGCGAGATCATCGCCAAGGTGCCGGGCCTGCGCAACGAGGAGATGCACCGCCACTCCGAGCGCGGCTTCTGCTGCGGCGCCGGCGGCGCGCGGATGTGGATGGAGGAGCGCATCGGCAAGCGCATCAACAACGAGCGTGTGGACGAGGCGCTCTCGCTCAACCCCGACATCGTCTCCACCGCCTGCCCGTTCTGCCTCGTCATGCTGTCGGACTCGGTCAACGGCAAGAAGGCCGCCGCCGACGGTGAAGGGGCCGTCCAGGTGAAGGAGAACCTCCAGGTGGTCGACGTGGCGCAGCTCCTGCTGCAGTCCGTGAAGACCCCCGTCGCGGTGACCGAGGAGGACGAGCCCGCCGAGGCGGCCAGCTCCTCCTGAACGGGGCCTGCTCGCGCCGTACAACCCCATGGCCCGTTCCCCTGTCTGAACCGAAGACAGCAGGGGAACGGGCCCTCTGCTGTGACCCCCGCGAACGCCCGGCCCTTCACTTCAAGGAGCCTGTCGTGGGCAAGCACCGCACGGCCGCCGTGGCGGCCTCACTCCTTCTGCTCGGCGGCGCCGCGATCACGGCCGCCGGATCACCCGCCGCCGCGGGTCCGCTGCCTCCGCCCGCCACGCACGACGACTTCAACGGCGACGGCTACCCGGACCTCGTCGTCTCCGCCCCGGACGCCACGATCGGCGGGCACACCAAGGCCGGCTACATCGCCGTCCTGTACGGCGGGGCCAGTGGCATCAGCACGTCGAAACGCACGGTGATCAGCCAGAACACCGCCGGGGTACCGGGCAGCGCCGAGACCGGCGACCGGTTCGGCCGGGCCACCGCGTCCGGCGACTTCGACGGCGACGGCTTCCCCGACCTCGCCGTGGGCATGCCCGGCGAGGACATCGGCACGGTCACCGACGCGGGCGCCATCACGGTCCTGTGGGGCTCGGCCCGGGGTCTGACCGGCGACAGCCTGTGGCTCGAGGACGACATCCCCGCGGCCGGAAACGCTTACGGCCGCGCCGTGGCCACGGGCGACTTCGACGAGGCGGGCAGGGCGGAGCTGGCGACGCTGACCGGCCAGGACTTCGTGTACTACCGGTTCGAGGCGTCCGGCCCCTCGGCGGCGCCCAGGGCCGTTCGCGCGCACAGCCGGCGGGTCGGCGCGCACAGCCCCGGCGGCGGCAAGGCGGCCGATGCCACGGTGAACGCCGTCGGCCTGACCGCCGGGGACTACAACCGCGACCACCACGACGACCTGATCGTGCTCGGCACCGCGAGCGACGGCACCGACACCGTGGGATGGGCGCAGTCCTGGTTCGGCACCGCCACCGGAGAACTCACCCTCGGCCGTGACTTCGCGGGCGGCACGGTCGGCGCCAGCGGCGACATCGACGGCGACGGGTACGACGACCTGGTCACCG
This sequence comes from Wenjunlia tyrosinilytica, assembly GCF_014646055.1. Lineage (GTDB taxonomy): Bacteria > Actinomycetota > Actinomycetes > Streptomycetales > Streptomycetaceae > Wenjunlia > Wenjunlia tyrosinilytica. Next base: position 126,780 of record NZ_BMMS01000006.1, on the reverse strand, counting down.
CCTACCCCGCGCAGAAGGGCAGCAGCGGCCAGATCAAGGTGTGGCGCGGCAGCGCCGACGGCCCGGTCGGGCAGACCGGCCCGGACGACCCCAGGGTGTGGACGCAGGAATCGCCCGGCGTACCCGGCACCGCGGAGGCCGGCGACCGGTGGGGCTCCGATCTGTCGATCGGTGACGTCAACGGCGACCAGTTCCCCGATGTCGCGATCGGCGCCGACGGCGAGGACATCGGCTCCGTCGCCGACGCGGGAGCGGTGTGGCTGCTGCGCGGCTCGGCCCAGGGACTGACGGCCACCGGCGCCCAGTCGTTCGACCAGAACAGCGCCGACGTCCCCGGCACCGCCGAGAAGTCCGACCGCTTCGGCGGCCAGGTCCGGCTCATCGACGCCAACCGCGACGGGAAGGCGGGCCTGATCGCCGCCGCCCCCGGCGAGAACACCGACGACGGCGTCGCCTGGCTGTTCAACGGCACCGCGAGCGGCCTGACCGCCAAGGGCTCGTGGACCTTCGGCGGCGGCTCGCTGAACGCCCCGTCGGCGGACGCCCGCTTCGGCGCCACCCTCGCCGAGTAGGGCGGGCCCCGGCGGAGCAGCGCAACCCTTCGTCCTCCCCGGCCGTCTCGTCCTCCCCGGCCGTCATGGAGGTGCACCGCCGCCATGGGGTGCACCTCGGTCGCGAAGGCACGTCGGAGCCTGGGAGGATGCCGTTCCATGCGCACTCGTAGAAGTCACCTGCTCACCATCGGCGCGGTCGCCGCCGCCGCTCTGACGGCCCTCGTCACCGTGCCCTGGACGCACGCCGACGCCGTCTCGGCCCCGGTGAGCGACGACTTCAACGGCGACGGCCTCCAGGACCTCGTCGTCGCGACCCCCGACGCCACCGTCGGCGGGCACACGGGAGCCGGTGCCGTCGTGGTCGCCTACGGCACCGTCAAGGGCGCCGAGCCCGGCCGCCGCACCGTCCTCACGCAGGACACCCCCGGTGTCCCGGACAGCGCGGAGACCGGCGACCACTTCGGCGAGAGCGTCACCAGCGCGGACCTCGACAACGACGGGTACGCCGACCTCGTCATCGGCTCCTACGGAGAGAACCTGTCCACGGGCTCGGACCAGGGATCGGTCACGGTCGTCCGGGGCGGCTCCGAGGGCCTGAGCGGCGGCTCGTCGCTGGTGGAGCCGGGGGCGGTGTCCGGGGCCATGTTCGGCCGGGGTCTGGCCACCGGCGACTTCGACAACGACTCCAGGGCCGACATCGCGGTCCTGACCAACTCCCGCCTGTGGGTCTACTCCAAGGGCTTCACCCGCAACGGCCCCGTCGGCAAGCCCGTCTCCGTGCCGGGACCGGGCCCGCACGGCCTCCCGCCGTTCGAGGCCGCGACCATCAACGACGCGGCCTCCGGCGACCTCGACGACAACGGCCACGACGACCTCGTGGTCTTCGGCATGTCCAGGACCACCCGCCTGCCGTTCACCGGTGTGCTCCTCGGCGGCGCCCACGGGCTCACCTGGAGCAAGGACCTCAAGAGCGGGGACACCGGCGACATCGGGGACGTCGACCACGACGGCTACGACGATCTCGTGACGGGGCTCGCCTCGCCCCAGGCCGGGACCGATCCCAGCGCGGGCTCCGGCTACGTGAGGCTCTGGTACGGCAGCCGGCGCGGTCCCGGCGGCGAGCGCGAGTCGGTGACGTTCACTCAGAGCACCGCCGGAGTACCGGGGACGAATGAGAAGGGCGACCGGTTCGGCCGCTCGGTGAGCGTCGGCGATGCGACGGGGTGGGACGCCTACGGCGACTCGTACGCCGACGTGGTGGTCGGCGCCCCCGGCGAGGACGTGGGCAAGCTGACCGACGCCGGCTCCGTGGTGCTGCTGAAGGGCGGGCCCACAGGGCTGACGGGCAGCGGGGCGCAGGTCATCGACCAGGACACGGCGGGCGTGCCGGGGACGGCGGAGAACGGTGACCGCTTCGGCTGGGCGGTGCGGCTGTACGACACGACGCGGGAGGGCCAGGCGGAACTGGCGGCCACCGCGCCGTACGAGAACGCGCTCGACGGGGCGTTCTGGGTGCTGCACGGGTCGGCGACGGGGCTGACGACGACGGGGGCGAGGGCGTTCGACCCGGACACCTTCGGCCTGGAGAGCAAGGGCAAGCGGTTCGGGTCGGCGCTGAACCACTGAGCCGCGGTTGACGGGGAGCCCTTTGGCGGCGCGGCCGAGTGAGCCCGTTCCCGGGGGCGGTTCCCCGGGCCCGTTCACGGGGCCGTTCGCGGGGTCGTTCCCCGGGCCCGTTCGCGGGGGTCGTTCACGGGGGTCGTTCACGGGGCTGAGCGGGGGCGTTGGCGGATCTCCGCCACGGAGCCAACCCGGCCCGCCTGGCAGCCGTCGCCATCAACAGGACTTCCATAAGCCGATATACGCCGATCCACCGATCGCAGCATCAGGAGACCTCCATGCGCACACGCGCTTCGCGCGTCGCGGCCTGCGCCACCACCGCCGTTCTCGTCACCTCCGCCCTCGTCGCCGTGGCCGGCCCGGCCGGCGCCGCCACGCCGTCCAAGCTCCAGGGCGACTTCAACGGTGACGGCTACCGCGATGTCGCCGCCACCGCTCCCGCCGCCCATGTCGGCGGCAAGCGCATGGCGGGCGCGGTCGCGGTCGCCTACGGCTCCAAGAACGGCCTCACCTCGAAGAAGAAGATCATCACCCAGAACAGCCCGGGTGTGCCCGGTACCGCCGAGACGGGCGACGCGTTCGGCACCACCGTCCACACCGGTGACTTCAACGCGGACGGCTACGCGGACCTCGCCGTCGGCACGCCCGGCGAGGACGTGGGCAAGGACAAGGACGGCGGCACGGTCACCATCATCTGGGGCTCCGCCTCCGGACTGAGCGGCGGCACCACCGTGGCCGACCCCGCGCCCGGCAAGCACGACGCGTTCGGCCAGTCCGTCGCCGCGGGCGACTACAACGGCGACGGCAAGACCGACCTCGCCATCGGCGCCACGGCCGCGACCGTATGGATCTACAAGGGCGGATTCACCAAGAGCGGCGGCAACGGCGGCACGTTCTCCATCACCGCGCCGATCTGGGGCGACAACGCGGGCGCGTTCGTCCTCACCTCGGGCAACGTCAACGGCGACGCCGCCGCCGACCTCGTCGTCAACGGCATCAGCAACGACGACGACAACAACTCCAACCGCCTCTACCTGGGCTCCCCCTCCGGCCTCAAGGGCGCCGACCCCCTCCCCCGCGGCCTGATCACGGCCATCGCCGACTTCGACGGCGACCACTACGGGGACCTCGTCGTCGGCAACCAGTGGGACAACTCCGACAACGGCACCCCCGACTCCGTCCAGGGCGGCAAGGTCACCATCCGCTACGGCGGTGCGAACGGGCTCGACCCGAACCGCCCCGCCCAGGTCATCGACCAGAACACCCCTGGTGTGCCGGACAAGTCCGAGACCGACGACATGTTCGGCTGGCGGCTGTCCGCCGCCGACACCGACAAGGACGGTCGCGCGGACCTGGCGATCGGAGTGCCCCACGAGGACCCGACGGACGAGCTCTGGTACGGCGGTGCGGTCACCGTCCTCAAGGGCTCCCCGACCGGGCTGACCGCGAAGGGCTCGAAGGCCTTCAACGTCGACACCCCGGGCATACCCGGCAAGGCCGCCTCCTACGACCAGTTCGGCTTCTCCGTCCTCCTCTCCGACATCGACAACGACGGCTACGCGGACCTGACGGTCGGTGCGCCCATGTCGCAGAAGGAGAAGGGCGCGCTGTGGAACCTCAAGGGTTCCAAGGACGGCATCACCACGAAGGGCTCCGTGCGGCTCACCGCCGACACGCTCGGCGTGCCCGACGGCCGCCACGAGGCGGGTCTCGGCACCGCCCTGACCGGCTGACGGCACTCTTTTGAGGCGTCACTTCTGTGACGTCACTTCTGAGACGTCACTTCTGAGGCGTCACTTCTGAGGCGTCACTTCTGAGGCGTCACTTCTGAGGCGTCACTTCTGAGGCGTCACTTCTGAGGCGTCACTTCTGAGGCGTCACTTCTGAGGCGTCACTTCTGAGGCGTCACTTCTGAGGCGTCACTTCTGAGGCGTCACTTCTGAGGCGTCACTTCTGAGGCGTCACTTCTGAGGCGTCACTTCTGAGGCGTCACTTCTGAGGCGTCACTTCTGAGGCGTCACTTCTGAGGCGTCACTTCTGAGGCGTCACTTCTGAGGCGTCACTTCTGAGGCGTCACTTCTGAGGCGTCACTTCTGAGGCGTCACTTCTGAGGCGTCACTTCTGAGGCGTCACTTCTGAGGCGTCACTTCTGAGGCGTCACTTCTGAGGCGTCACTTCCGAAATGTCACTTCTGAGAAGTCACCGCTCGCACGCGGCCTCCCCGGCCCCGTCCTCGCTGCCCGCGCGGGCCGGGGCGGTCGCGCCCGCGAGTAGCACCATCACCGCCGCGAGCCCGGCGGGAATCACCAACGCCCAGCCCAGCCCGGCCACTTCGGCCACCAACCCGATGAGCGGGGGCCCGGCGAGGAAGCCGAGATAGCCGATCCCCGTCACCCGAGAGATGGCCGTCGCGGAGGGCACATCGGGCAGGTTCCCGGCAGCGCTGAAGGTGATCGGGGCGACCGGGGCGATGCCCAGTCCGAAGAGGGTGAACCCAGCTATGGCCACCGGCTGGTTCCTGGCCAGCAGCCCCAGTCCGAGGCCCAGCCCCGCCACCAGCGCGCCCACCCTCAGCACCGTCACCGGCCCGAACCGCGCCACCAGGCGGTCCCCGCTCAGCCGCCCCACCGCCATCGCGATCGCGCATCCGGCGTATCCGAGCCCGGCCTGGCCCGCCGAGACCGACAGGTCCTCCCTCAGATAGACCGCGCTCCAGTCGGCCACAGCGCCCTCACCGACGAACGAGCACAGACCCACCACCCCGAGCAGCATGACGGCCGCGTACCCGCGAAAGAGCCGCCCGCCCCCACCGCTCGGCTGGTCCTGGGACAGCTCGCCGTCGTCCCGCAGGAGCCTGCGCGAGCCGAACCACACCACCGTCCCGAGCACGGCCGAGGCGACCGCGAAGTGCGCCACCGGCCGTACAGCGAAGTGCGCGGCGCCCGACCCCGCCAACGCGCCGACGAGCGCCCCAACGCTGTAGGAACCGTGCAGGCTCGACATGATCGGACGCTTGTAGCCGCGCTCGACCACGACGCCCTGCGCGTTCATGGCCACGTCCATCAGCCCCAGCGAGGCGCCCATCACCAGCAGCGCCGCCATCAGCGAGCCCAGGTTCCAGGCGACGCCGATCGGCACCAGCGAGGCACACGTCGCCAGCGAGGCGCCCCGCGTCACCGCCCGGCTGCCCCAGCGGGCCGTCGTCCACGAGGCCGCCCGCACCGCCAGGACCACCCCGACGGGCGCCCCCAGCAGGGCCAGCCCGAGCGAGCCGTCGCCGAGGCCGAGCTCCCGTTTGATCAAGGGGATGCGCGGCACCCAGTTGGCGTAGACGGCGCCATGGACGAAGAAGACGAGAGTGATGTCCCACCTGGCGCTGCGCAGCTGCTCGGGCCCCATCCGGCGATGGTAGGGCCACCCCCTCGGGGTTCCCCTAGGGCTTGTCACAGCTTCGCAGCAATGCCCCGGAATAGTCCCTGTGGTGGAGGCCGGAGCGTGATGAAGCGGGTACGTTCGATGACGTGGCTGGATTCAGGATGGGACGAGGAAGGGACAATCGTCCCGCGCAAGCGCAACCCGGCTCCGGGCCGGTCCTTCCGCCGTACCCGGGCAACGATCCGCATGCCCGCCCCTGGGGGCCGCCGGGCCCCTCGGGTCAGCCCGGTGCGCCGGGTCCCTCCAGTGGCTCGCCGGACGAGCCGGAGTACTTCGGCTCCCAGTACGGCAACGGGCCGTCGGGCCACGGCCCCGGAGGCGCGCCGGGCCAGGGGTACGGCCCGGGAGGATACGGTCCGGGAGGCCACGGCTCAGGTGGATACGGTCCCGGAAGCCACGGTCCGGGCGGTCACGGTCCGGGCGGATACAACGACGGCGCCGGCCACACCCGCGCCTTCACCATCGGTGAGGGCCCGGACGGCCAGTCCGACCCCTACTACAGCGGGTACGGCGACCAGGACGGCTACAACCCCGGCGGTTACGACGACGGGTACGTGGCCACCTACCGGGCCGGCCAGACCAACGGCCCGCCGTCGGGCCCTCGGCTGCATTGGAAGCAACTGCTGAGCGGCCTCATGCTGCGCCCGCAGTCCACGTTCTGGCAGATGCGCGACTACCAGGTGTGGGGCCCCGCCCTCGTCGTCACGTTCATCTACGGAATCCTGGCCGTCTTCGGCTTCGAGCAGGCGCGCCACGACATCCTGAAGGCCTCGACGTCCACGAGTGTGCCTTGGGTGCTGATGAGCGCCGTGGCCGTGATCATCAGCATGGTGATGCTGGGCGCCGTCACGAATGCCCTCGCCCGCCAGCTCGGCGGCGACGGCGCATGGGCGCCGACCATCGGGCTGTCGATGCTGATCACCTCGATGACCGACGCGCCCCGCCTGCTGTTCGCGATCTTCCTCCCGTCCGGCAACACCCTCGTGCAGGTCCTCGGCTGGGCCACCTGGCTGATGGGCGGAGCCCTGCTGACGTCCATGGTCGGCAAGTCGCACGACCTGCCGTGGCCGCGGGCGCTGGGCGCGTGCTCCATCCAGCTGATCGCGCTGCTGGTCCTGCTCAAACTCCCGACGATCGGCAGCTGACCGTCCGGAGACAGCCGCCGGTGCATAGCCGCTGGCAGACGGCCGCCGGAAGATGGCCTCGGCAGTCGGCCGCCGGTGGTCGGGCGCCGGCGCCCGGACCGGCCGCCACACGCGGAAAACACCCAACGAAAGAACGAAAGAACGACTAATGCCCCTCCCCCTCCCCACCACCAAGGTCACCTTCCCCAGCGGCTCCGTGGAGGGACGCTCCACCGTCCTCGCGGTGCACCCGCTTCCCGACGGCCGCTACGGCGTGGTGACGGAGGAGACCCCGTTCCACCCGCTGGACCACACCTGGCCCGACCAGCCGGCCGACACCGGCACCCTGGCCGATCTCAAGGTCGTCGATGTCCTCACCGCCGCCACGAATGCCACGGAGGGCGGCGAGCTGTTCATCGGCGAGGACATCCCCGTCCGCCGCGGTGACGAGGAGTGGACCTGGCTGGCCCTGCACATCGTCGACGAGGACCCGTCGGCGCTCGTCGGCACCGAGGCCGCCCTGCACGTCGACGCCGACCGCCGGGCCGCGTTGTCCACCGCGCACACCGGCTGCCACCTGCTGGCCCTGGCGCTCAACGAGGCCCTCGCCGGGCGGTGGCGCAAGGACGCCCGCACCGATGCCCTGGGAAGCCCGGACTTCGACTCCCTCGCCATGGCCTCCTCCCGTATCGCGGAGGGCGCCAGCACGGACGTCTACCGCCTCGGCAAGTCGCTGCGCAAGAAGGGCTTCACCACCGAGGGCCTGGCCGACGACCTTCCCGCGATCACCGAGGCCGTCAACGCCCGTCTGTCCGGCTGGCTCGCGGCCGAGGCGCCGGTGTCCATCGAGGTCCCCGGTCCGGAGCTGACCGCCCACCGCAAGTGGACCTGCGCCCTACCCGAGACCACCGCGTCCCTCTCCTGCGGCGGCACCCACCCGCACAGCCTCGCCGAACTCTCGTCGCTCACGACGGTGCTGTCGCTGAACGAGGACGGAACGGAGCTGACGGCGGTGACCACCGCCGAACGCGCATGACCCAGCGCCCGCCGACGGGCCGGCACGTTGGCACGTTGGCGCGCGCCGGAGGGCCGGCGCACTCGGCGGTGGCTGGTCGGAGCAAGGAGTTCCTTCAGTTCAGCGACTTCTCGATCGCCTCGAAGATGTCCGAGTCGGCTTCCTTCTGCCAGTCAGGCAGGTCCGGCCAGTCAGCCACGTAGCCAGGTTTTGGGTCCTCGAAGTGCTTGAACATCTGTGCCGTCCAGCACGTTGCGACGAATCGGCCCTTCTGCTCACGCGTCAATCGCGAGGCGTGACCGTCGCTCACGATGAGGAACTGGTGCACCTGCTCGTACACGGCGCCCGCGGCTTGCCGCTCCCAATCCGGGGTGTCCTCCCAAGGGGTCACGTAGCCCGGCTTCGGCTCGCCCGGAAAGTGCTCGCGTACGCCCGCGATCCATGCCTCGCGGAACAGTCGCGCGCCCTCCGTCTGCGACATGCCAACCCCTCTCGTCACGTCGTGCTCAAAGCGGCGATCTCGGCCCCGAGCTCAGCCACACGGGCGTCACGCGCCACGGGGCCAAGTTCGCGGCGCAGCCCCTGGAGTCTACGAGCGACGTAGCCGGAAGAGGACTCGTGAGCAAGCTGCACAGCCTCACGACCGAACCTGAGAACTTGCTCGGGATCACGCCGCTTCGCTCCAATTGCGGCAAGGTCGGCAAGCGTGACGCCGCGACGCCGGAACGACTGTCCTTGGGCGAGGGCGCCCTGATCCAACGCACTGGTGAGCGCAGTCTCGGCAAGGTCGAGGCGGCCGAGTTGGACGTACCGCGCGCCGCGTTCCTCGGCCAGTCGGGAACCGTCGAAGCGGAGCCATCCGCCGTTGTGCGCGAAGCCATCGAGGTGCAACACCTCTTCGGCGCGATCAAGGGAACGCTCGCACGCGCTCAGGTCACCGAGACCGGCGTACGCCTCGGCCAGCACCGAGGCGACCCAATAGCGGGTCGACAGCGTGCTGTCCCCTCGCTTCGCGACTCCCTCAGCGGCCGAGAGCGTGCGTACAGCCTCGGCGAACTGGCGCTCACACAGGTCGACGTACGCATGCCGGACCAAGGCACAGGCCCACAGGTCGAACGATCCCGCGTCCCTACTCGCGGACGCGGCGAGAGTGTAAGACGCAGCCGCGTCCGTGTAGCGGTTCCCATCAAATGCCAGTTCACCGGCAAGCTGGAAGAGATCGCCCGCGGCGCGGCACAATGCGCGGGCTTCTGAGTCGGATCGGCCGCTCAGCGTCTTGTTCAACGACATGAGCTGTTCCCACACGATCGGATAAACAGACCTCTTGGAACGGGCAAGTTGGTACACCTGCCATAAGTGACCGTTCATACGCAGGAAGTCGGCGGAGCGCCCCCGCTCTGTTCCCTCGACGATAGCCCCGGCTTCATCGGCAGGCAGGGCGGCAAGAGCCCCGGTTACGGCAATAACACGCAGAAACCCGCGTCGGATCATGTCGTCGATGTCCCCTGAGCCATGGTGGTTGCTGGACGGCAACCCTGCTGACTCCTGGGGTGAAGTTGGTGACCGAGCCACCAGGGCGTCGAGTTCAACAAGGTCGACTTGCAGTGCCTCGGCCAACTTCGGCCGTAATGGCGGCTGTGGCTCGGACCGTCCACTCTCCCAACGCCCAACCGTTGTACGGTCCACGCCGAGCGCATGAGCGAGCCCTTCCTGACTGTAGCCCAGGACTTTCCGCCGTTCGGCAAGGCCCATGACGGTCCCCTTCCACGCCCCAACCTGCCCGCACCCAGGCGGTGCGCCCGTGCATCGAACGTGCGTCAAGACTGCCGCATGGATGCCGTGGAGTGTTCCAACTCATCGCGGTTCCCTTGATGTTGCCGCCAAGGAAACCGGCCGTCATCGACGAGGGGCACGGGCAATGGAGACGGACAACATCAGCGCGACCCATTGGGAACGACCACCGATCGGCAGCACTGCGAGACACACCGGCCGCCTGTCTCTACTCCCCGCGGGCCGGCCCTGTGCAAACCGCGACACGCTGCTGATGCAGACCACGTACGAACGCGTCCCCGCCATGGTCCGCACGGCGCGCACCGACGTCGTGCACGCCCTGCGCCGCGCAGGTCTCACCGAGCGCACCGAGGACGCACGGCTGCTGACCAGTGAGCTTGTGACCAACGCCGTTGAACATTCCCGCGGCGCAAGCGTCACGGTCACCGTACGGACCTTGCCCGGCGAGGTGTTCATCGCCGTTGGTGACGACGACTCCACGACGATCCCCCTGCGCCGCCGTCCATCCGCGAGAGACGAAAGCGGGCGTGGCCTGCTGCTGCTCAGTCTCCTTGCCGACGACTGGGGCGTCGGGGTGCCAGCACGCACAACCAAATCCGTCTGGTGCCTGTTGCGCGTGGGCCCATCGGCGCCCCACTGCCCGACCGAGGAGTCGACGTGACGCATGAACGTGCCCTTGGAGCCGAACGGTCTCGGCGAAGCTGCATGGCTCCACCTCCCGAGCCAGCAGCTGCCCGAGCTCGGCGAGGTCCTACGCAGCCAGTAGGGCGCATGCGTGCCCAATCCTCCGCCCTTCGGCGCCCCTCCCCCGAGGCCCGGACGGGCGGAGTTATTGTCCGGCGCGCGCGCCACCGGAAACAGCCCGATCAGGCGTCCAGGACCTGCCCCTCACGACGCACGACAGTCGGTTCAACGCTCCAGGGGAAGTTGATCCACTTGTCGGTGTGCTTCCACACGTATTCGCACTTCACGAGCGACTGCGGCTTCTCGTATATCACTGCGCACCGCACCTCGGCGACATTGCCCGCGCAGAAGTCGTGCACGAGCTTGAGCGTCTTGCCGGTGTCGGCCACGTCGTCCGCCACGAGGATCTTCTTCTCCGAAAAGTCGACCACGTTGGGCACGGGCGGCAGCATGACCGGCATGTCGAGGGTCTTGCCGACGCCCTCATAGAAAACGACGTTCATGACGTGCAGGTTCTTGACCCCGAGGGCGTACCCGAGGCCGCCGGCGACGAAGAGTCCGCCCCGGGCGATGGAGAGGATTATGTCGGGCTCGTAGCCGTCGTCGGCGATGGTCTGCGCGAGCTCGCGCACGGCCTCACCGAAGAGCGGGTAGCTGAGCTTCTCGCGTTCGTCGCCCATCCGTGCGACCCCTCAGACCTGGGTCCGGTGAAAGTTCATGAACGAACGCGAAGGCGTCGGCCCCCGCTGCCCCTGGTACCGCGAGCCGTAGCGCTTGGAACCGTAGGGGAATTCGGCGGCCGAGCTCAGCCGGAACATGCACAGCTGGCCGATTTTCATCCCGGGCCACAGCTTGATCGGAAGCGTGGCGACGTTCGAGAGTTCCAAGGTCACATGCCCGGAGAAGCCGGGGTCGATGAACCCTGCCGTGGAGTGCGTCAGCAGCCCCAGACGCCCCAGCGAGCTCTTGCCCTCCAGCCGCGAGGCTACGTCCTCGGGCAGCGACACGACCTCGTAGGTGGACGCGAGCACGAACTCCCCGGGGTGCAGGATGAACGGCTCGTCGCCCTCCGGCTCCACCAGCCTGGTCAGATCAGGCTGCTCGACCGCGGGATCGATGTGAGGGTACTTGTGGTTCTCGAACACCCTGAAATAGCGGTCGAGCCTGACGTCGATACTCGACGGCTGCACCATCTGCGGGTCGTACGGATCGATCCTCACCCGACCTGCGTCGATCTCGGTGCGGATGTCCTTGTCTGAGAGAAGCACGGGACCGAGCGTACGCGGCCACACGCGCCGGGCCCAATCGGGCCGGGGCGCGTGCGACCTGCCTCGTGCTGCCTCTCGGCCCCGTCAGACGATCGCGTCGGCGTCGAGCCTGCGGGCACGCTCGATCTGCTCCCCGGTGAGCCCCGCGAGATCCGCGCGCACGGCGCTGCGCAACCGCGCGCACCGAGGGCACCGCAGCAACCGCCCGGGACCGAGCCGGTCGGGCCCGAGATTCTGCATCGGGAAGGCACTGGTGCTGAACAGATGCCCTTCGGCACAACGGACGACGGTGCGCTCCATCGGTCACTCCCCTGAACGTTCCCCACACTCAAACAGCGAACGCCACATTAGGGGATCTACCGGACAAACCGCACACGCCACGACCGCACACCCACGGTACGCCCAACCCTCCAACACCCGTACCCCCACACAGCAAAACAAGCCCCCGAGGCACGTGGGCACCGGGAGCTTGCGATGAGGTAGAGTATGCGACGTTGGTTGCCCCTTAGGCGAACTACGCGGGTGTAGTTTAATGGTAGAACATGAGCTTCCCAAGCTCAGAGCGCGGGTTCGATTCCCGTCACCCGCTCCACACAAAGCCCCAGGTCAGAAGCCTGGGGCTTACTTGTTGCCTAGACCTCTTCGGGGTCGTCGTGCCAGATCCGTGCCAGAACGCGCGGAAAACCAGCCTCCGAAGTCACTCTTTGACCGCCAGTACCCCTGAGAGACCGTTAGTGCCCATATAGTGAGACGCATTTTAAGTGATCTACGCCACAGAAAAGCGCCGATCTTGACCTATTCCGGGGTGAAATGCGTGGGTGAACAGGTTCGGTTGAGGCATTTTGATGCTTCGCTGACCGGGTTCGACGAAGGCCGTGATGGCCGTGCCAGATCCGTGCCAGAAAGGCTCACAGGGTCCGAATGACGCCGTTACGGGCTCCCCGACCGGCGCCCTGATGCCAAGCCTCGGCGGCGGGAACGAACGTCATCGGCGCCCAGGAAAAACGGCCCGCATCCCTGAGTGTCCAACCACATGTCGGCCCGGGCCGAGAGATCCCGGCCCGGGCCGACACGCAGGCCCCAGCGATCAGGCCTCGCGCCTGTTTTCCACCTCCGGGGCCGCCGGGGGTTCGGGTTCCGTGCCCTGGGCGGTCTTGCTGCGGCGGCCACGGACCTCGGCGTCGATGTCCTCGGCGATCCGGTGTTGGTGCTCCAGCGTGGTGTGCTGGTAGATCAGCTGAGCCTTCTGCGAGGACTGGCCGGCCCGGACCATGAGGTCCTTCATCTTCGCCCCAGTGTCGGCCGCCAGAGTGTTTCCGGTATGCCGTAGGTCGTAGAAACGGAAGGCGGATCAGTCTGCACCGGCGGGAGGCCAGCAGTTCACCGACCTCCCTTGCGGTCTGGAGGTAATATTCGGTGCTTCCTTCGTCGGGCGCGGAGAACACGCACACCGAAATCGGGGGTATACAGCAGCGGACCGCCTCATCGTCAGCTTTGAAACGCACACAGCACCGCGGTCGCGTCATCGTGGTGCTTGCCCCGGAACCGGCCGCGTTCGGTCGCGAGTTCCGCCTCGCGGACGGTCCTGATGAGGGCGGCCGGCCCAGACTGATCGAGTTCGTGCATGAGCTTCTCGTAGGTCCACCCATAGCGTTCGACCAGACGAGTCACGCCATCGGTGAGGACGGCGACCCGGCGGAGCCGGTCAAGAGGCCAGCGGTCGGTGACGCACTTGGCGGCAGCCTCGGGCTTGGTGCTCGCGACCCAGAACCCCGCGTCGGTATTGCGCAGGTCGCGGTTGTTGCCCGGCAGGGGCGCATTCTGGGTGTCACGGACTGTTGCCACCGATCCGTCACGCATCTCCACAACGACCGGCGAGTCTGCCAGCACCAGGCAGTCCAGCCAGCCGCCAGCTCGGCGAACGATGGCCACGGTAGTCGACGGGCTATCGGGATTGCTCAGATCGCAGGTGCTGGCATGGTCGGCGCATACAGAGTTGATGGCGTCGGCCAGCGCGTTCCTCAGTGGTACGCCCTCTTCGGCTGTCAAAGCTCTGAACAGATGGCCGCCGAGGCGGCGAACAAGCCAGGGCACATCATGGATGCAGCCGGTCGACTCCGTCAGCGAAGTGCAGCCGTCCATGACAATGACGAAGTCTTCGGTGCCGAGCACAAAGTCCTCGTTGACGGCTCCGGACATCGGCTGGCATGAGTAGACGATCTCCATCGCTGGGCTCCAATCATGATTGTGCGGCATCAGCAGAAAGCACTCATAGCGCCTGGGCTAGCTGCCTGCCCGCGCGGTGCCAGGCGGCCGACATTCCCGCAAAGGTGGCGTCGGCGGTCAGCGGGCGTCCGGTCGCCACGGCGCGGGCGGCCTTAAGGATCAGCCGTTTGGCGGACTGGGACACGGCGTCCAGCGAGTCCGCTGCCTCGTCGAATCTGTCCACAGCTCCGGCGTGGGCCAGCCAGCGGGCGAAGCGGGCCGCCATGGCCGAGGCGGCTCCGAGCTGCCGCAGAGTTGCGAACGCATAGCCGTCGCCCCCCCCGGGTCCTCCTCCGTCATCCGTGTGACGTCGGAGAAAAAACGGTCCAGGAAGGTCTCCATAGCGTCCCCACCACCACGGCGCGCCACGTGGCGGGCCGCGTTGTCCATGGCGATCGCAACGAGGTCGGCCCGGGCGCGCCTGCGTGCGGGTGCGCCAGTCACCTTCGCCGCTTCGACATACGGAGCGAGCTGGGTGCTGTCGACTGCGTGTGCGCCGACTCGGAAGGCTCCGGCGTAGTCGTCGCGTTGCAACTGGAAGCATCCGGCGTTGTGCAGGTAACGGGCGACACCGGTCGACGGGTCGACAGCTACGACGGCGATCGTCGTCTTGGCGTGCTCGCAGTGGTACGTCCTCGGGACGTCCGGCAGAAAGTACGCGTCGACCTCCATGATCGGTATCCTGCCCATCGCAAGCTGTGTTGCCGCGTGCCGGTCCAGTGGCTCATAGACCATCAGCTCGATGAGGTCGATACCGTACAACGACCAGAGGTCCTGAGCCGGGGGCTTGAAGAACGTCCATTGGTCCCCCTCGAAATCGATTCCCAGGGTGAACGACAACATGGGCGTCGGATCAAGGCCCAGTCCGTGCAGCAGTTCGATCCACAAGTCCGTGTAGCAGTTTGCGTCGAGCCAGTCATTGCTGGCGTCGAGATGCAGTGGGTGGGGAGAGAACGGCTCATCGCAGTAGCGCCATCCGAGAGCCGACGCATCGCGAGCTGGATCACTGATGCCCATGAGGTGCCTTCCGGTACTGAGATGACAAGAATGTGAGATGGTGACAGCGTCCGACTGTCGGCAACTCACTGAGCCGATTCATTCGGCATTCTCGGCCGAATGCATGAACTGGGCTGCGTGCAGTCGCGCGTAGGTGCCTCCTGTAGCGAGCAACTGAGCATGCTTGCCCTGCTCGACGATGGTGCCGTCCTCCAGTACGAGGATCACGTCCGCCTCCCGAATCGTGGAGAGTCGGTGCGCGATGACAAAGCTGGTGCGCCCTTGGCTCAGCCGCGCCATCGCCCGCTGGACTAGCACTTCCGTACGGGTGTCGACCGAACTAGTCGCCTCGTCCAGTACATGGATCACAGGGTCGACGAGGAACACCCGGGCGATGGTCAGGAGCTGCTTCTCCCCGATACTCAGCTCCGTCCCCTCGACACCGATCAACGTGTCGTATCCCTGCGGGAGCGTTCGGATGAAGCGGTCGGCAAGAGCGGCGCGCGCAGCTTCCTCAATCGCCTCGCGCGTGGCGCCGTCCGTTCCAAAGGCGATGTTCTCGGCAATGGTGCCGCTGAAGAGCCACACGTCCTGCATGACCATGCCTATGCCAGAGCGGAGATCGTCCCGTGACATGGCGCTGGCATCGACCCCGTCCACGGTGATTCGACCGCTATCGATTTCGTAAAACCGCAGAAGCAGATTGACGAGGGTGGTCTTGCCGGCTCCTGTGGCGCCGACGATGGCCACCGTCTGTCCCGGCTCGACCGACAGCGACAGGCCTTCGATCAGCGGCTTGTCCGGCTCGTACCGGAAGAAGACATCCTCGAAGCGGACATACCCCTGCCGTGGCTTCTGTCCGACCAGAAGCTCGGGTTCCCCGCTCTGCTCTGTGGCGTCCAGCAGCTCGAACACGCGCTCCGCCGAGGCCACGCCCGACTGGACCACGCTCACCAGGCTCATCAACTGCGTCAGTGGCCCACTGAACAGGCGCGAGTACTGGATGAACGCCTGGACCGCACCGACCGACAGGCCTCCCATGGCGACCTGGAGACCACCAATGACAGCCACCAGTACGTAGCTTGCATTGGTGAGGAACGTCAAGGCGGGCTGGACGATCCCGCCGGCCGACTGGGCTCTGGAGACCGACTGGGAAAGCGAGTCGTTCAGCCGACGGAACGCCGTGTCGCAGTCGGCTTGCAGGCCGTGCGCCCTGACCAGGTCATGAGCGGTGTATACCTCCTCGATATGCGCGTTGAGTTCGCCTGTCGTCTTCCACTGCCGTGCGAACTGCGGCGCCGCCCGTCTGCGCAGGACCGAGGTGAGGAACACCGAGATCGGAACGATCACCAGAGCAACCAGAGCCAGGAGGGGCGAGATCCAAAACATCATGGCCAGCACACCGACGATCAGCAGCAGCGAGTTGGTGACCGAGCTCACCGTCTGCTGAAGGGTCTGCACGATGTTGTCGATGTCATTCGTGGCACGGCTGAGTACCTCGCCACGCGGCTGCCGGTCGAAGTACGACAGAGGCAACCGCGCCAGCTTGGCCTCGATATCGCCGCGGAGTTGGAATGCCGTCCGTTGAACGATCTTCGTGGTGACCCTGCCCTGGATGATCCAGCATGCTCCGTTCCCCACGCTTGCCGCAAGCGCCGCGATCAGCGTGATGTGCACCATCGTGAAATCGATACCGCGTCCGGGTGTGAAGTCTGTCGACCGAAGCATGTCGGCGAGTGTCCCGTCGCCCTGCTGCCGGTAGTGATCGATGACCTCCACCCGGGTGGCCCCGGCAGGCATGTGATGTCCGATGAAGCCGGAGAAGATCAGGTCGGTGGCATGACCCAGAATCATCGGGCCGACTACGTTCAAGACGATGCTGGTGAGCCCGAGCGCCAGCATCCAGAGCAGCAGCGACCGCTGGGAACGCATCAGCGCGAGCAGCCGTCCAGCTGTCACCTTGAAGTTCGTCGACGGCTGGGCAGTCGGGCTGCCCAGCCGAGCGGGGCCCGGCGGCGGGATCGGGCCGGGAGCCTGTCGGGACGCGGACCGCTGCGTGGTCACCTGGCCCCCTCCTGGGACAGCTGCTGGGAAAGCGCAAGCTCCCGGTATGTCGGGGTGCCTGCCATCAGTTCGTTGTGGGTGCCGGTTCCGACGACGATGCCGCTGTCCAGCACCACGATCCGGTCGGCGTCCCGGATGCTGCCGACACGTTGGGCAACGATCACCCGGGTGGCATCGGCCGTCTCCCGTGCCAGCGCCGCGCGCAGCGCGGCCTCGGTCGTGTAGTCCAGTGCCGAGAAGGAATCGTCGAGCAGGTAGATGCGGGGCCGCCGGACGAGCACCCGGGCTATAGCCAACCGTTGCCTCTGCCCGCCGGACAGGTTGGTGCCGCCCTGCGCAATCGGCGAGTGCAGGCTGCCATTCAGCCGTTCCACGAATCCTCGCGCCTGCGCCACGTCCAGTGCCCGCCACAGCTCCTCGTCCGTCACATTGGGCCGACCGTGTCGCAGATTTGACGCCACGGTCCCGGAGAAAAAGTACGGCCGCTGAGTGACGAGGCCGATGAGGTCCGTAAGCGCGGCCTGATCTATGTTCCGCACGTCCTCACCGTCCACCAACACCTGCCCGCTCGTGACGTCGAGGAGTCGGCAGATCAGTCTGAGCAACGTCGTCTTGCCAACCCCGGTGGATCCGATGACCGCCGTGGTCTCACCGGGACGGGCCACCATACCGATGTCACGCAGCACCGCTGCCTCGGCTCCCGGAAATCTGAAACTGGCCCCGCGCATCTCCACGACGCCGCGACGCTGCCGCCGCCGTGCGGGATGCAGCGGCGGCACGACGCTGGATTCGGTGTGCAAGACTTCCTGGATGCGTTCGGCGCTCACTGATGCGCGGGGGACCATCATGAACACGGACGTCGCGGTCGCGACGGATGTCAGGATGAGCATGAGGTAGCCCAAGAAGGCGGTCAGGACTCCGATCTCGGTGCCCGCGCTGTCAATCCTGCGTGCCGCATACCATGCCACCAGTACGCTGAACGCATTGATCGTGGTGAACATCAACGGATACAGCAATGTAGTCAGTCGGCCGGCCCGCAGTGAGACGTCAGTCAGTGCATCGTTGGCGCGTTCGAAACGCCGCTGCTCATGCTCGTCCCGCACGAAGGCGCGAATGACTCGAACGCCATCCAGCTGTTCTCGCAGTACCTGATTCAATATGTCGATGCGACGCTGGATCACGCGGAACAGTGGACGCGATCGGCGGAAGATCGAGCTCGCCTGAAGGGTCAAAACCGGCACGATCGTCAGTAGCAACACAGCGAGAGGGATGTCCTGGCTGCACGCCATGGCTATGGCGCCGACAAGCATCACCGGTGCCGTCACTATCGAGGTGAAGGTCATCATCAGGAACATCTGCACCTGCAGGACGTCGTTGATCGTTCGGGTGATCAGCGAAGGTGCACCGAACTTTGAGACCTCACGCGCAGAGAAGCTCTGCACTCGCTGGAACACCGAGGCTCGGATATCCTTGCCGACCGCTGCGGCCGTACGAACCCCAAGAAAAACCGTGCCGATCACAGAGAAGAGTTCGAGCACCGCCAGAAGTCCCATTGCGGCACCGGTGTACATGATGTGATGGGTATCGCCTCTCACGACCCCTTTGTTGATGATGTCGGCGCTCAGAGTCGGCAGGGAGAGCGCCGTCGTAGCTTGCACTAATTGCAGTGCTACCAGCAACGCGATGGATCGCCTGTATGGGGCCAGGTGCGAACGCAGCAGTGAGACCAACACAGCGACCGACCATACAGTGACATCGGCCCTCCTTGAACCGTTGGCGCTTCAGGAAGCGCGCCGTCCGCACCAGCGCGTTTCCGACCCTAGCCGGGAACCGGCCAACCGCTAGGAAACGGCCAAGTTGGTTACGGCAAGTACGATCTCCGAGCCGGAGTTCGTCACGCCGACGCCCTGCGGCTATACAGCAGATGACGGGCCCGTGGACGATGATTCCGTCTTGCGCGACTCAACAGCGCGACTCAGGATGCTGACAACATCGTTGATCTCCAAGGGGGCTCGCTGCGTGCGGAGTGAGAGTCGTGATCGAGCGGTTGGAACGCGCAAATCCGACTTAGGACACCAGGTACTGACGAGACGGACATCGTTGTCATTGCCTGACCGGCTGTCCATTAGTGAGTGGAAGTCGGTCGGTGACAGGCTGGCCGCCATCGCGGTCTCGTCCGCTTGGTGGCTGGGCGATTGCCTGGTGTACGGCCAGAACAGGTTCCGGGAACGCTATCGAAGGGCGATAGCGGAAACCTCACTCGATTACCAGACGCTGCGCAACTATGCGTGGCTGGCCAGGAAGTTCCCCGTGTCTCGCCGGCGAGACAGCCTGAGTGTGCAGCACCATGCCGAAGTCGCGCGTCTCCCGGAAGCCGAGCAGGACATGTGGCTGAGCCAGGCCGCGGAGTTTTGCTGGTCGAGAAATGAACTGCGCCGCAGGCTGAAGGGCTTGCCCGGTGATCCCGATTCGACCTCCCTGGGAGAGCCTGCCTCCATCCGGCTCGAGATCGCCCAGCACCGGCGAAAACTTTGGGAGGGAGCCGCACAACGGGCGGATTGCAGCCTTTCTGAGTGGATGCTCAGCGTTCTTGACAGCGCAGCAACCGGTGGTGCGGAAGTGCCGTCGATCGGCTGATCCTGTCTTGCGGAGCGTTTGAGTAGTTGAACGGACAGCCGGCAGTCCGAATGTCTCGTAAAAGGATGGTGGAATGCCGAATCCAGCAGTTGACATGATGATGAAGCGACGGTCCGCTCTCGACCGGATGGCCGCTCCGTCGGGAGCGCACCCCGCCCCCCGGCCCTTCGCCGGCATCGACGTGAGCCTGGCAGAGCACAGCGTCGACTACGAGTCGGCCAAGATGCCCCGAACGCTGATCCACTCCATAGCGGAGTTGCTGATCAGAGATGGAAAGAGCTCAGGCCCAGGCGCCGCCCGGGTGATCGATCTCCCCCGGCAGCCAGGGCTGGGCAAAGCGCACACCTTCCACGAGGCGCTGTTTCGCGAAGTTTGGGCCGAATTCATGACTCGATCCTCCGACGTCGATCGGGCAATTTGCTGCCGAATCAAGACCAAAACCCTCACGGACGGGGCCATACCGCCTGAACTGTACGGAAGTAACTGGAGCTTCAAGAAGCTCCACATCGACCGGGAGGCCCTGCTCTTCTCGCACCTGTACGGGCCCGTATCCGGGTTCACCGGCGGCGCGTTACACCTGGTGGACATCCGCTCGTACATGCACCGACACAAGCTGCGATTCGATGACGTGTTCGAGTGGTCGGCGGAACCCACTCCGGGGAGCAAGCCCGTCCTCAGCGCCCGCCATCAGGACGCTGCCCTGGCCGAGTGCGGGATCGACCTGGGCGCTCCCGGTCCCGACCAGGTGATCTTCGTCAATAACATGCCCGGCGCCGGGATCCTGCACGGAGTCACGCCGGTGGTGGTCGCCGATCCGGACAACTTCATCCGGGAGTACCACCGGTGCAGCGTCAAGGAGGACCCACATCAACCTCGACGGATCGGTAGGGGCGCGATGAACAGCACAGTGGCGAGGCGCACGGCGATTGTCGCGACGATCGGCTCGGCAAGCGAGAAGCGTGCGTGCATCGAGGGCCTCATTCTGGCGGGCGTGGACATCGTGCGACTCAGCATGTGCAACGGGACCAGGGAACGGCACGTCAACACCGCCCGCATCGTCCGGGAGGTGTCCGCGGAACACGGTCGCAAAGTCCGTCTCCTGGCGGACTTACAGGGTCGGAAAAACCGCCTGGGCGCCCTTCCCGGAGGGCGCGCCGAGTGGGCGGTGGGGGACACGGTCGTCCTGACCACTCGGCCTGCGAGCAGTACTTCACACTCCACCTGGGTCTCTCACCCATGGCCTTCCGACGGGGTGTCGCCCGGTAACAAGGTACTAATCGACGACGGAGCCGTCCTCCTCGTCGTCGTGGAGGCGGGACCCGAAGAGCTGCTGTGCGAGGTCATCGACGGCGGGCCGGTCACCGACGGCCGTGGGGTGACCATGCCAAACGTAGCAAGATGTTCCGCTGGCCTTGTAGAGCGGGACATCGACGACCTGCACTTCGCGCGGAGGTTGGGGGTCGACATGGTCGCCCTGTCGTTCGCCTCCAAGGAGGACCACGCGGAACTGCGCGCACTCGCCAAAGGTCTGGCGATCATCGGCAAGGAGGAGCATCCGGACGCCGTCAACGAGATCCCAGCCATGGCGGACGCGTTTGACGGTCTGATGGTTGCACGAGGCGACCTGGCGCTGGAGATCCCGTTCGAAGACGTGCCCATCGTGCAGAAAAGAATCGTCGCCGAATGCGCCAGCAGGGGGAGGCTCTCGATGGTCGCCACCCAGCTGCTCCACTCCATGCGGCACAACGCGCGTCCCACTCGAGCCGAGGTGTCCGACATAGCGAACGCGGTGTTGGACGGGGCCGATGCTCTGGTTCTGGCTGGCGAGACGGGGTTCGGGCAACACCCTGTCCAGGTGGTGGATGTCATGCGACGAGTGATCGAGCGCGCCGAACTCTACCGCGACGACAGCGTTTAGGGGCCCCGCCCCGGCCATACGGCCGGGGCGGGGCCCATTACGATGGGTTGATCAGGATCTCGTCAGGCACGACAGAGCCAGCGAACCACGGCTGCCTTGCATGCAACGCGCGGAGCAACTCTTCCACCGAGATAGGGCCGGAGGTACGGACATCCGCCAGCAGGCGGCCCTTGCCGAAGCCCTCGTGGCGCACATCTAGCCGGCAGTGACCGATTCCTGGAACTGCGGTCACCATCGCCCGGGTTGCCTCGCTATCGATCGCCACGCCGCTGTGATGCCCGTGAACATGCTGGGAAGTCGACTCGAATGCCCGGACAGGGATGCCGTTTATGGGCTCGCCGGGTTCGCCGCAGAGTGTCCGCATGACCGCCAGAAGATCCTGAAGCAGGTCCGACGTGTTCCGCTGCGTGCTCACCGGCCTCCTAGCGGTCAGTCTGACGGCCGGGCCGGGCGTGGCCTGGATCGACACGGCGAGATCGGACTTCGCAGATCGCTCCCGGGCAGAGGCATCCGCGCGGCACCCCTGGCGACGAGCGGTGGCGCGAGCGCGGCCGGCGGGCGGGGCGGCGTTCCGGCTGCGCGACGCGTGAGCCGCGCCTGGTCACAGCAGCGTTGAGGTCAGTCCGATCGTTGTGCCCGTCAGGGCCTGGCTCACCGGGCAGTTGACCTTCGCGTCCTCGGCCGCCGCCTTGAACGCGGCCTCCTCGATACCCGGCACCTGGCCCTCCACGGTGAGATGGATTCCCGTGATCCCCGTGCCCGGCTCGAAGGTGACCGCTGCCTTCGTGGTGAGGCGCGTCGGCGGGGTTCCGGCCTTGGTGAGCGTGTTGGACAGGGCCATGGAGAAACAACTGGAGTGGGCGGCGGCGATCAGTTCCTCCGGGCTGGTCCTGCCATGGGGCTCCTCGGCTCGGGAGGCCCAGGTCACGGGGAAGTTGCCGACTCCCGAGGAGTCGAGCGTGACCTCTCCGAAGCCCTTGATGAGTTCGCCTTCCCACTCGGTGTGGGCGGTGCGCGTGGTGGCCACGATGAATCCTCCTGTATCTGGATGACGTCTCGCTTGATCGTCCGCCCTGCGACAGCCGCCCCCGGCTTCCGACGCGCCGGATCGCCCGACTCGGCGCTCGCCGTCCGCCCCACGGGGCTATTCAATCGTTTGGTTGACAACACACAGCTCCCGGCGTACGTTGAATTTAACCAAGCGGTTGAATATGCGAGGTATGAGGTGGCCGACGACCAGCTGTCCAGGGTGCTCTCCGCACTGGCCGACCCGACCCGGCGCGACATCGTGGCCCGGCTCGCCGCGGGGGACGCCACGGTCAATGAACTGGCCGAGCCGTACAACGTCACCGTCCAGGCCGTGTCCAAGCACATCAAGGTCCTGGAGGACGCCGGACTGGTCAGTCGCAGCAGGGACGCTCAGCGGCGGCCCTGCCACCTCGAGGCAGAGGTGTTCGACCTGATGACGAAATGGATAGAGCGTTACCGGCGTGAGGCGGAGGACCGTTTCCGCCGTCTCGACGCCGTCCTCGAGCAGATGGACGGGCGGGCGGACGAGCAGCCGGTGACGGGCAAGTCGACGAAGGAAGAAGCATCATGAGCACCACCAACACGAACCATCGTCACGAGACGCGGATAGCGGCCGACCCGGCCCTGCCCACCATCTTGATCACCCGGGAGTTCGACGCTCCGCCGGAGCGCGTGTTCCGCGCGTACACCGAGCCCGACCTGGTCGTCCAGTGGCTCGGACCGCGCCGGCTCGCCATGCGGATCGACCAGTACGACGCCCGCAGCGGGGGGTCGTACCGCTATGTGCACCGAGACGAGGACGGGACCGAGTACGGCTTCCACGGCGTGTTCCACGAGGTGCGCCCCCATGACCGCATCGTGCAGACCTTCACCTTCGAGGACTTCCCGGACGGCGTCAGCCTGGAGACGGCCGTCTTCGAGGACCTCGGTGGCCGCACCCGGGTCACCACCAGATCGCTGATGGAGTCCCTGGAGACCCGCGACGCGGCGCTCGCGAGCGGCATGGAACATGGCGTGCGGGAAGGGTACGAACGGCTCGACGAACTGCTGAACAGAGACGGCAGAGACGACAGAGACGGCAGAAACGAGAGCGGCGACAGCGACGACCACGGCGTCCGCGCCGACGCCGACCGACGCAGCGAGCCGGAGGCTTGAGATCGTGACAAGCGCAGCCGAAGAACACCGCGTCATCGCGGGTGGGTTCACCGATCGCGTCCGCGGGGTGCGTCCGGAGGCATGGGACAACCCGGCGCCGTGCGAGGGATGGGTCGCACGGGACGTGGTGCGTCATCTCGTCGAATGGTTCCCGGACTTCCTGAAGGCCGGCGCCGGAGTGGAGCTGCCCAAGGGACCGTCGGTGGACGACGACCCCCTGGCGGCCTGGACGGTGCACAGCGACGGGGTGCAGGCCCTCCTCGACGATCCCGCCACGGCGGGGCAGGTGCTGTCGAACCCGCACATCGGCGAGGTCCCCCTCGACCAGGCGGTCGCCCGCTTCTACACGGCCGACGTCTTCATGCACACCTGGGACCTGGCCCGGGCCACCGGCCAGGACGAGAGCCTCGATCCCGGCAAATGCGCCGAACTGCTCGACGGGATGCTGCCGCTGGACGACGTCCTCCGCAACAGCGGGCAGTACGGCACCCGTGTCGAGGTCCCCGCGAGCGCCGACGTCCAGACCCGCCTGCTGGCCTTCATCGGCCGCAATCCCTGAGAGCGAGTCCCGGTCATGGCGCCGTGGGCGCCGCACAGGGCGGGAAGAGATAGTGGAGACCCCGGGCGCAAGCCCGTGGTGTTCACGCAGGACATACCGGGAGTGCCCGACTCCGACGACGGCACGGACGACTTCGGCAGCGCGGTGTCGGTGGGCGACGTCAACGGTGACGGCTACCCTGACGTCGCCGTCGGTGCCCCCAACGAGGACTACGGCGGCCTGGAGAACGCCGGGAAGGTCACTGTGCTGCCGGGCCGCAAGGGCGGGCTGAGCGGCACCGGCGCCAAGGCCTTCACCTCGAGCACCTCCGGTGTGCCCGGCACCGCCAAGGCGCAGGGAGACTTCGGCATCGGGCTGAAGGTCGTCGACACCAATGGCGACGGGCGCGCGGAGGTCCTCGTCGGCGCCCTGGACGGCACGGAGAACGGCGCCCTCTGGAGCTTCCGGGGGACTTCTTCCGGCACCACCGTCACCGGCTCGCGCCATGTCGGCGCGACCGCGCTCGGGCTGCCCGCAGGCGCGGGGCTGCGGGTCGGGTCCAGGTACAACTGCTGACCCGGCACCCGACCGGCACCCGCACCCACATCGGTATGGGCTCCGGCCCCCGCACCCGCACCGGCACCGGCACCGGCACCGGCATCCGCACCGACTCGGCGCCCCGCACGCTCGTCACGGCTTCCACGACGGGTCTCGGCCGCTCAGGCCGATGACCCGGTCGAGGAGCGGGGCGTCGGCCGGAATTTCGACCGCCGGGCCGAACGGTCCGCCCGGGGGCCGTTCGTTCGCCGTAGGGGCGAGCATCGCGTACGACGCTTCCAGGGACAGGGTGTCCGGGTCGTACGGCTGGCCGGTCGCGCGGGCGAGGTCCCAGCCGTGGATGAGGAGTTCGTTCAGGGCGACACGGCCCGCTTCGGCGGCCGGGAAGGTGAGGCCGCCGGCCTGGGTCATGCCCTCCCACGCTTCGGGGTCGCGCCAGGTGGCGGTGAGCTCGTCGAGCCGCTGGGGGAGCTCGGTGCGCCAGCTCTCGCCGTCCTCGATGTCGGGCACGACGGCGTTCGGGGGAGTGCCGGTCGTCTCGCCGAGCTCCTTGCGCCCGGCGTCGCGGAAGGCGACGCTCAGGCCGATCAGATGCCCGAGCATGTTGCGCACCGCGCACCCCGGGCAGGGTGTGGGCGCGGTGAGCTGGTCGTTGGTGACGCCTTCGGCGAGCAGGGCGATACGGCGCGCGGCCGGTTCCAGATCGATCATGGGTGTGCCGGATCCCGTCACGTCGGTCATGGGTGCACTTCCTTTCTTCCCACCCATAAGACCGGAGCGGGCACCGGAACTCATCGGCGACAGCCCGCGCGCTTCACGATTCGGGCGGGTTCCGCGCAGGCTTCCTGTCCACGCGAGCTCCCTGTCCACGCGGGCTCCCTGTCCGCCGAGGGCTGAACGCCGCCTGGCTCCCCGGCGAGCGCGGCGCTCCTACCCTGGGGAGGTGAGCAACCACACGCCGAACCAGACCCGCGTCACACCACCGGCACCGGCTCAGGCACCGGCTCGCCCCCCGGTCCCGGCCGCGGTCCCGGCCGCGGCCTCCCCGGCACCCGCGGCCGCACCCGCCGCGAAGGAGCCCCTGTGGCGGCACATCGTCGGTGACGTCCTGCGCCGCGAACGCCTCGCGCAGGAACGCACGCTCAAGGACGTCGCCGAGGCCGGGCGGATCTCGATGCCCTATCTCTCCGAGCTCGAGCGCGGCCGCAAGGAGGCTTCGTCCGAAGTCCTCGCGGCCGCCGCCCACGCCCTCGGTCTCGGCCTGGCCGACCTGCTCGCCCTGGCCCAGGGCGAGCTCGCCCGCCTCGACGAGGCCAGGTCGGCGAGGTCGGCACCGTCAACACGGTCGGTCGTGAGGAAGCGCACCTCCCCCGCCTCGGTCACCCGGCTGAGCACCCGGCTCGGCGGTGCCCCGGTGGCCTCGCGCCAGGGCGAAGTGCGTCTGGCCGCCTGACGGTTGCCGGCTCCCGGAATCGCGGTTGCCGCGAGGGCCCACCCGGGCCTCAGGCAGCCGCGATCCGTCGGCTCAGCACCTCGTCCGCCAGGCCGTATGCCACCGCCTCGTGCGCGGTGAACACCTTGTCGCGGTCCATGTCCGCGCGCAGCGTCGCCACCTCATGGGGCGTGTGCCGGGACAGGACCTCCTCCACCTGGGAGCGGATCCGCAGCATCTCCTGGGCCTGGAGGCCGAGGTCCGAGACCGTTCCCTGCCGTCCGCCGCTCGACGGCTGCCCCAGCAGGACCCGGGCGTGTTCGAGCACGTACCGCCGCCCGGAGTCACCCCCGGCCAGGAGCACCGCCGCCGTCGAGGCAGCCTGTCCGACGCAGAACGTCGAGATCGGCGCACCGACGAACGTCATCGTGTCGTAGATCGCCATGAGTGAGGTGAACGAGCCACCGGGCGAGTTGATGTAGATCGCGATCTCGCGCTCCGGGCTCGACGACTCGAGGTGGAGCAGTTGCGCGATGACGACGTTGGCCACGCCGTCGTCGATCTCCGTGCCGAGGAAGATGATCCGCTCGGACAGCAGTCGGCTGTAGATGTCGTAGGCCCGCTCCCCCTGCGGGGTGCGCTCGACGACGGTCGGGATGGTGTACTGACTCATGTCTACAGCCCCACCCGTCGCCTCGAACCGGCCGGGCGGACGTCGTCGAGCGAGTCGACGACGCGATCGACCATGCCGTACTCCTTCGCCTGCTCGGCCGTGAACCACCGGTCGCGGTCACCGTCGCGCGAGATCGCCTCCTCGCTCTGGCCGGTGTGCTCCGCGGTGATCCGCTCGATGGCCTTCTTCATGAACTGGAGGTTCTCGGCCTGGATCGCCACATCGGCCGCGGTCCCACCGATGCCGGCCGACGGCTGGTGCATCATGATCCGCGCGTTCGGCAGCGCGCAGCGCTTCCCCTTCGCCCCGACGGTGAGAAGGAACTGCCCCATGCTCGCGGCGAACCCCATGGCGAGCGTGGAGACGTCGTTCGGGATCAGGCGCATCGTGTCGTAGATCGCCAGGCCCGCCGTCACCGAACCGCCCGGGCTGTTGATGTAGAGGCTGATGTCGGTGCGCGGGTCCTCCGCCGAGAGCAGGAGGAGTTGCGCGCAGACGCGGTTGGCGGAGACCTCGTCGACCTCTGTGCCGAGGAGGACGATCCGCTGCGTGAGGAGTTGGGCGGCCAGATGGTCGTCGAACCGTGTGGCGGGTGTATCGCCTTCGGAGGCTCGGGGGTTGAGAGCTGGGTCGCGGCCGGTGATGAGTGGAGCCATCGGTCCTCCTTGTCGTGGCGCGGCCGGAGTTGCCGCGGTGGCTCCACTGTGGGACGGATTTCGAGGCTCGATCGGGAATCCTGCCGGCAGCAGATTCGCTCATGGCAGAGCGGGCGGCCGACGTTCGGCCCACGACCCGGCGCAGGGCGGCCACCGTCGCACGCCGGATGTGGCGGGCCGGGCAGGGAGGACGACTCTCCCGTCGGTAGGCCCTTCCTCCCCCGCGGGAAGGGCCTACGTCGGAGTGATCCCATCGTCGCGAAGCGTCAACAACCCATCAAGGCCCATCTTCTGTACGATCGGTAAGTGGCATTTACCGAACTCGGAGAGATCGAGGCGTTCCTGGTCCTCGCCGAGGAACTCCACTTCGCCAGAGCGGCGGACCGGCTGGGGCTGTCCCGGCCGCGGGTGAGCCAGCTCATCCAGTCGCTCGAACGCCGCATCGGCGGCAAGCTGTTCGACCGCACAAGCCGCAGGGTGACTCTCACCCCGACCGGTCGCTTCCTGCTGGAACGGGTGAAGCCGAACTTCGACGGACTCCAGCGCTCCATCGAGGAGACCCGGGCCTTCGCGCGCGAACTGCGCATCGGATTCCTCGGCCCGTTCGCCGGTGCGGTGAACTCGTCCGTGGCCGACTTCCGCCGTGCGCATCCGGATTGGTCGGTCAGCATGACCGAGACCCGCTGGTCCGACTACTTCGGCCCGCTGCGCCGGGCGGAGGTGGATATGCAGGTCACCATCTGGCCCGTTCAGGAGCCCGACCTGACGAGCGGCCCGGTGATCGCGGAGTATCCCCGCGTGCTCGCCGTCGCCAGTGACAATCCACTCGCGGCCAGATCGTCGGTCTGCGCCGAGGAACTCGCCGAGCACACGATGGTGGAGCTGCCGCGGGCGACGCCCAGCGAGGTCCGCAAGGGGTTCCTGCCGCACACCACGCCCAATGGCCTGCCCATCCCCAGGGGACGGGTGGTCAATACTCAGCACGAGATGCTCAGCCGGGTCGCGACGAGCAACGAGGTCTGCGCGACCTCCACCGCGCTGACGCAGTACTACCGCCACCCCGAGGTGGTGTTCGTGCCCCTGACCGGCCTGCCGCCGGCGAGGGCCGTGGTCAGCTGGCGCACCGACAACGAGAACGTCAAGATCAGGGACTTCGCCTCCTCACTGACGTCCCTCATCTAGAAACGGACGTTTCTCAGCTGGAACGGACGTCCCTCAGCTGGAAACGGGCGTCCCTCAGCTGGAACGAAAGCTCGTACGGGTCCGCGAAGGCCGAGCCCACCGGAGCATCGTGGCGGGGGCTGCGCTGACCCCGTCCCGGCGGCTACGGCTTGATGTTCTGGTTCAGGTGGAAGAGGTTGCCCGGGTCGTAGGCGCGTTTCACTTCCGTCAGGCGGTCGTAGTTGGCGCCGTAGTTGGACCTGACCCGGGGCTGGTCGTCCTCGGCCATGAAGTTGACGTAGCCGCCCGCCTCGGAGTGGGGCGCCGTCGCCTCGTAGTAGTCGCGCACCCAGGCGGTGTTCGCCTCGTTGGCAGCCGGGTCGGGCCACATTCCGGCGATCACGGTGGCGAACGAGGCGTCCCGGTGGGAGAAGGCCGTGGCCTCCTGCGGCACCCGGTGGCAGGCCCCGTTGATCGGGTAGATGTGGACCGTCGAGTTCACGGCGGGCAGCCCCGGTGCGTGCTCGAGATGCGCCGTGATCGCCGCGTCGGTCAGCTCGGTGACGAAGTTGGCCTTCCAGTAGTGCTGCAGCCCGGGCGGCACCAGTGCGTCGAACGCGCTGTTCAGCGCGGGATAGGGCATCGGGCCGATGTGCTCGGCGACCACCGGGGCCGCGTCGCGGAACGGCCGGAGCGCGCTCTCCCCCTCCTCCAGCGGGCCCGTCCAGCACGCCACGATCAAAACGAAGGTGTCACCGTGCCGGTCCTGCGGGATGAAGGGCAGCGGCGGGGCGATCTGGAAGGCCGGGAACGCGCCGAGTTCCTCCGGCGCGTCGGCGATGACCTCGCGGAATGTACGCAGTATCGCCCCGGCGTCCTCCATCTCGAAGAGCATCAAGCCGCCGTAGATGTCCTTGACGGGGCTGAGCCTGAACTCGAACGAGGTGACCGCCCCGAAGTTGCCGCTGCCGCCGCGCAGGGCCCAGAACAGGTCGTCGTGCTCCTTCTCGCTCGCCACGAGGAACTGGCCGTCCGCGGTCACCACATCGGCCGAGACGAGGTTGTCGCAGCTCAGGCCCAGTCGTCGTGACAGGTGCCCGATGCCGCCGCCGAGGGTGAGGCCGCCGACGCCGGTCGTGGAGATGATGCCGCCGGTTGTGCCCATGCCGAACGGGTATGTCGCGGCGTTGAAGTCGCCCCATGTCGCCCCGCCCTCCGCACGGGCCGTCCCCCGTGTCGGATCGACGCGGACACCTCGCATCCCGGACAAGTCGGCGACCACTCCGTCGTCGCACGTACCGAAGCCCGGCACGCTGTGCGAACCGCCGCGCACGGCCAGATCGGCGTCGTTCTCGCGCGCGAACTCCACCGCGGCCATGACGTCACCGGCGTTGGCGCACCGCACAACGGCGGCCGGGCGCCGGTCGACCATCGCGTTGTAGACCGTGCGCGCCTCGTCATATGTGCCGCTGTCCGGAGTGACCACCGCTCCATGCACGCGTTCCCGCAGCTGGTTGATCGAGGGCTTGCCCATGGACGCCACCCGCTCCTCGTGCCGGACGTGCTCTCCGTGCTCCACGTGGTCCACGTGGACCACGCGCTCCCCGCGCTCCACGTGCTCTTGCGGAGCCGCCTCATCCCACGCTACGCCGAACGCGGGAAGCCTCAACCCGAGGAGCCGGCGGCCCCGAGGTCCGCCCGGCCACCGGGCGCGCCGGCCGTCAGACCTCCAGGATCTTCACATCCAGTCGGCCCAGGTGCGCGGGGTCGGCGAGCAGTTCGATCGCTGTGATCCTGCCCGCGGGCGTGATCGTGAAGCCGAACACGACACGGGGCCGCCCGCCCGGGGCCCACACGGCCGCCGCCGCTCCGTCGACGAGTGCCGACTGCGCGGCCCGGGCGCGGCCCAGGAAGGTGCTGACCACGGCCGACGCGCCGCGGACCTCGCTCGCCGCGCCCGCGGCCACGGCCGCGCTGTCGGCGCGCACGACGACATCCGGGTCGAGCAGGGCGAGCAGCGCGTCGAAGTCACCCTCGCGTGACGCCGCGAGGAAGGCGTCCACGACCTCCCCCTGGCGTACCGGATCGGCGCCGCAGCCGGCGTCCGAATCCTGCACCCGGCGGCGGGCGCGGCTCGCGAGCTGCCGCGCGGCGGCGGGCGAGCGCTCGACGATGGGGGCGATCTCGTCGAACGGCACGGCGAACATGTCGTGCAGCACGAACGCGAGGCGTTCGGCGGGCGTCAGGGTGTCGAGCACGACGAGCAGCCCCCGCCCGACGGCGTCGGCCCGCAGTGCCTCGTACTCGGGATCGACGCCTTCCTCGCGCGGCGCGGGCGGCTCGGCCAGGCCGGCGTCCAGTGGATCCTCACGCCGTGACTTCCGGGACTGGAGCATGTTCAGCGAGACGCGCGCCACGATCGTCGTCAGCCATCCGCCCAGGTTCTCCACATCGCCGGTGTCGGAGCGGCTGACCCGCAGCCATGCCTCCTGAACAGCGTCTTCGGCATCGCTGGACGAGCCGAGCATTCGGTAGGCGACGGCCCGAAGGTGGGGGCGGTGCGCCTCGAAGCGCTCCGCCAGAAACTCGTGCTCTTCCATCCGTCACATTCCTCCGTCGCGGTCTGTCATAGGAGTGACGGACACGATCCGGTCGATCCGACGAGCGAACGACACCACGGCATCACGGCATCACGGCATCACGAATCAGGAGTACACCATGGCCAACGGCATCAAGACGATCATCTACCCCGTGCAGGACCTGGCGAAGGCGAAGGCCGTGTTCGGCGCGCTTCTGGGCGTCGAGCCGATCATGGACGAGGCCTACTACGTCGGCTACGACGTCGACGGCCTGGATGTGGGCCTCGATCCCCACGGCCACCGCAAGGGCATGACCGGCCCGGTCACCTACTGGCAGGTGGACGACATCAAGAGCAGTGTGCAGGCGCTCCTGGACGCGGGCGCGCAGGCGCAGCAGGAGATCGGCGACGTCGGCGAGGGCAAGCTGATCGCCACCGTGAAGGACGCGGACGGCAATGTCATCGGACTCGTCCAGCCCGCCTGAGTACACCCGGCACCACGGCGAACGGGCGCAGGGCGGGGCATGATTCCTTTGATCACCCCGATCGTCCCGGTCACATGGTGCCGGGGCCGCGGCCGGCCTTTCGCGCCACCCGCGTCCCTGCCCCGTTCCCGCCACCCGTGTCCTGCCCGCCTGATTGATCCGATCAGCGATGAGGAGACCCGCCCACCATGACCCCGCCGCCCCGCACCCCTCAGCAGCGCAGGCAGGACGCGCTGAACCGGCTCGAGCACGACGTCGACGCCTGGGTGGCCACGGCCGACGAGGAAGGAGGGACCCCCTACCTCATCCCGTTGTCGTTCCTGTGGGACGGCGGCACCCTGCTGGTCTCCACCCCGGCCTCCAGCCCCACCGGCCGCAATCTGCGGGGCACCGGCAAGGTCCGCCTCGGCATCGGCCCGACCCGCGATCTCGTCCTCATCGAGGGTACGGTGCGCCCGCTCGCGGCCACCGAGCTCACCGGCGGACTCGGCGACGCGTTCGCCGCCAAGACGGGCTTCGACCCGCGTGAGCTCACCACCTCCTATCTCTACTTCCGCATCGAGCCGCAGCGGTTGCAGGCCTGGCGGGAGGCCAACGAACTCACCGACCGCGACCTCATGCGCGACGGGACGTGGGTGGTACCTGACACGGAAGGAGCGGAAGGTCGGGAGGCGGGACCGAGCGAGCCGGAGTACCCCGTGCGCCCGGTCGGCCGGGTGGAATCACCGCTGACCGACCGCGCCGGCGCGCCCAAGCAGGGCGACGAAGGAGCACCGGCCGCGCGAATCGTCTTCCGGCCCGAGCTGCGGGAGGCGGCGGCCGATCTGCGGGTGGGCGAGGAGGTGGTCCTCCTGACCTGGCTCCACCAGGGCTCTCGCGATGTGCTGTCCGTCCACCCTCGCGGCAACACCGACCGGCCTCGCCAGGGCGTGTTCTCGACCCGGTCACCGGACCGCCCCAACCCGATCGGGCTGCACACGGTGACCATCACCGATGTCGAGGACGACGGCGACGCGATCACCGTCAGCGGTCTCGAAGCGATCGACGGCACTCCCGTTCTCGATGTGAAGCCGGTCCTGCGCGCGACCGCCGAGCGGTGACATGCGGGGAGGGGACATCCGGGGAGCGGTGACATCCGGGGCGTACCGCACGGTCAGTGGCCAGGGACATCAGCGATCCGGCCGGACGCTGCCCAGCCACAGCACATCCCGGGCTCGCGTCATGGCCACGAACAGCCGGCTGCGGGCGAGTTCCTCACGCTCACGCGCGGTCTCGGACGCCGCGGACTCGTGCGTCGACGCGGCATCGTGCTGGGGCAGATAGACGCGCTTGAACTCCAGGCCCTTGGCGCGGCGGTAGCTGCCGAGCTTCACGGCCTCGACGGGCCGGCCGTCGTAGTGCTCCAGCAGGCGCACCTCGATGCCCGCCTGCGCCAGCAGGCGCCGGTAGTGGCCGATGGCCCGCATCGAGGGGCACAGCACGGCGGCGTCGGCGCGCTCGGACGACGGCAGGGCGAGCAGGGAGTCGAGAAGGGCCTGGTCGTGCACGGCGACCGTTGGCGTCACAACGCGGTGCACCCGGCCGTCGTAGTACGTCAGGTCGATGTCGCGCCGACCGGGGGTGCGCAGGCCGTCGATGTCCTCGAAGTCGTCCTTGGCGACGAGTTCGAGGGCGGCGTCCAGGATCTCCTTGCTGTTGCGGTAGTTGGTGCGCAGCACCTGCCCCCGTCCACCGCGGATGTCGATACCCGCGTCGGACAGCCGGAACCCTCCGGGATAGACGGCCTGTTGTCCGTCCCCGACCAGGAGCAGGCCGTTGGGGACATCGCCGACCAGGGCGTGGAGCAGCCTGACGCCGACGAGCGTCAGGTCCTGGACCTCGTCCACGATCACGGCGGCGTAGGGGGACTTGGCGGCGTTGCCCGCCTCGGCCAGTGCCAGGGAGAGGACGTCGTTGAAGTCGTGCACCCCGCGCTCGACGCGCCCGGACTCGTAGGCCTCGTACAGCGCCCAGACCGCCTGCCGGTGCGGCCGTCGCAGGGTCGCCCGGCGGCGGCGCCGGGGCACGGCGGCGTACTCCTCGAAGGAGGTGATGCCGCGGCCCTTGATGACGTAGTCGATCTCCTCGCGCCAGTAGCCCGGCGCCGGGTCGATCTCGGCGAGGCAGCTCTCGCGTCCGACGTGCTTCCAGGCGAGGCTGAACGCCGTCTCCGCCTTGTCCCCGTGCAGGCGGACGGGCACACCGCGGCCATGGAGGAACTCCTGCGCCCAGGAGTGGAGGCTGCGGAAGTCGACCCGGTCCGCCACGGCGGGCGACATGGTCTTGAGGAAGGTGCCCTGGACGCGGGGCAGGTTGTTGGCGAAGGTGACGTACAGGATCCGGCCGGTGGTGCGCTGGGCGAGGTAGGCCGCGCGGTGCAGGCCGACGACGGTCTTTCCGGTGCCGGCCGGGCCGGTGATGCGCGCGGGGCCCTCCCAGTTGCGGCGGACCAGCGCGACCTGGTCGGGGTGGAGGAACGTCATCCACTGCTCGATGGGGGCCCGCCGTGCCTCGTCGAGGGCGGCCTCGCGCAGGCCCTCGAGGTCGAAGAGGCCGTCGGAGCCGTCGTCGTTCCGGGGCTTCGCGGGCACGTCGGGTCCCTCGGGCGTCTCAGGTGTTCCCGGGGCGGCTTCCGTGAGGTCCGATCCCTCGTAGTCGGGGAAGACGCGCTCGAGTTGGTCGGCGATGACGCGGACCGAATCCGCCCGCAGACGACGGCTCTGCGACAGCAGCGCGGGCCCGACCTCGTACTCGCCCAGCAGCCGGATCCTGCCCAGTTCGGCGTCGACGCGCTGCCCCGCGAAGACCATGAGCGGCTGAACGGCCACGGGGGACATTCCCAGCGCCGCCACCGCGCCCTCGGCGGTCTTGGTCATCCGGATGAGCTTGCGCGCGTGATCGTCACGTGACTCACCACCGGCCCACAGCCGGCCGTCCGAAGGCTCGGGAGCGGCCCGCCAGTTCTTGACGTCGATGACGAAGACGCCGCCCGGACCGACGAGGAGCATGTCCACATTGGCCTCGCGCGTACCCGGCCACCGCCGGTCCACGAGGAGCCGCCACCCCCGCTCGGTCAGCACCAGCAACTGAGCGGCGACCCGCCGCTCCCCCTCGCCGGCCGCCTCCCAGCGGCGGGCCCGACGGCCGGCCGCCCGCCACTGCTCGCGTAACAGCCGCTCCTGCCGCCGTGCTTCCTGCGCCCGCCGTGACGCCGAACCGCCTGCCGCCATGTTCGCCCCCCTCGCACACGGAGTAACGATCATAGGACGATCCGCGATGTCCCGACAGGTGGCGCGCTCCTGCCCGAGCACCTCCCGCCGCCGCCCAGGTGCGGCGCGACGCGCGCTCCTGACGGCCGCCCATGACATACGTCATCTCAGTTGATGACAGTGCGCACCGCTCCGGGCGGTCGCGAGGCCGGACGCTGATGGCATGAACATCGAGGAGAGCGTGATCGAGGCCGCCGAGGTGTGCCGCCGGTACGGGGGCGGCTTCGAGGCCGTACGGGGAGTGTCGTTCGAGGTGGCGCGCGGTGAGCTGTTCGCGCTGCTGGGGACCAACGGGGCCGGGAAAACCTCCATGATCGAGCTGTTGGAGGGACTGGCCCGGCCGAGCGGCGGGGCGGTCCGCGTCCTGGGCCACGACCCCCGCGCGGAAAGGGCCCGGATCCGGCCGAGGGTCGGCATGATGCTCCAGGAAGGGGGCTTCCCCTCCGACCTCACGGTGACCGAGACCGCCCGGATGTGGGCGGGCTGCGTCAGCGGCGCGCGGCCGGTGGACCAGGTCCTGGGCATGGTCGGGCTGAGCGCGCGGGCCAGGGTGCGGACCAAGCAGCTGTCCGGCGGTGAACGGCGGCGCCTGGACCTGGCACTGGCGTTGCTGGGGCAGCCGGAGGTGCTGTTCCTGGACGAGCCGACGGCCGGGCTCGACACCGAGGCGCGTCGCGACACATGGGAGCTGGTGCGGGAGCTGAAGGCCGGCGGCACGACCGTGCTCCTGACCACGCACCACCTGGAGGAGGCGGAGACCCTCGCCGACCGGCTGGCCATCATGCGGGAGGGCCGGATCGTCGCCTCCGGTACTCCCGCGCAGGTCACGGCCGCCCGTCCGGCCCATATCTCCTTCGGCCTGCCGGACGGCCTGCTCCTGGGTGACCTGCCGCCCCTGCCAGGACTGGACGTGCTCGGGCACGAGGTGCGGGACGGGCGCGTCACCCTGCGGACCGAGCGGCTCCAGAAGTCGCTCACCGTCCTGCTGCGCTGGGCGGAGGAGCGGAATGTGCGGCTGGACCGGCTGGACGCCCGCTCGGCGTCGCTGGAGGAGGCGTTCCTCGTGATCGCGGGCAACAGGACGGAAGGTGCGGCATGACGGCGACCATCACCACCACGACCACCCCCATGGGCCGCGTGACCGCGCTCGGGCGGGCCGAACTCACCCTGCTGTCACGGAACACCCTGGCGATGCTCACCGCGTTGCTGTTGCCCGTCGGCATGGTCGCCGTCATGCGCCCGACGATCGCGCAGATGGACCTCGAGAAGACCGGGCTGGATGTGAACGCCGTGTCGATGAGCGGCGGCGTCGGCTTCGTCCTGCTCTTCGTCGTCTACTACAACCTCGTGACCGTGTATGTGGCGCGGCGTGAGGAGCTGGTGCTCAAGCGGCTGCGCACGGGCGAGGCGAGCGACCTGGAGATCCTGGTCGGCACGGCCCTCCCGGCGGTGGCGGTGGCGCTCGTGCAGTGCCTGGTGCTGATCGCAGCGGGGACGGCACTGCTCGATCTCGACATGCCCGAGCGAGCGGAACTCCTGGTGGCCGCAGTCGCCCTGGGACTGGTCCTGCTGACGGCGCTGGCCGCCGCGTCCACGGTCATCACGCGGACCGTGGAGATGGCCCAGATCACCACGACGCCGCTGCTGTTCCTGTCGCTGGTGGGCTCCGGACTCATCATCCCCCTGGAGACGATGCCGGACGCGCTGGCGAATGTGTGCCGCCTGCTGCCGATGACCCCGGTACTGGAACTCGTCCGGGCCGGGTGGGTCGGCGGCGTCGGGGCCCATGATGTGCTCGGGGCGCTGGCCACGGCACTGGTCTGGACGGGCCTGGCCGTGTTTGCTGTACGCCGATGGTTCCGCTGGGAACCGCGCCGCTGACCACGGGAAATCCGCCGACCGGAAATCCCGCTCACCACCCGGAAATCCGCCGACCCACCGGAGAGACGATGTCGAGACTGACGGGCTGGTGGGACCGGCGGAGCGACCCCGCCCGGATCGAGTTGTACACACGGGGGTCGTTCCACTCCTTCGCGCTCCTCGAATTGGGCCTGATCGGCCTCACCGTCGGGCAGGGGGACCTCCCGGAATGGCTGGCCGCGGGGCTGTCGGCGCTCGTCGCCCTGCACGCCCTGCTGTGCGCGATGCTGTCGTCCAGGGCCCTGGACTGGGCGCTGGGGCGCCGCGACCGGCCGAACCGGCTGTTCGTCGCCGTCGTCGTGCTCTCCGGCCTCGGCGCGGTCGCGACGCTGGTGGCGCGGGCGACCGGGACCATCTCGAACGCTGCGGATGTACCGGCGCCCGTCGTCGTCTTCACCGCGTTCGGTCTCGGCGCTCTGGTGCTCGCCATCCGGGGGACGCGCCGGATGCTCTGCACCGTGTTCGGCACGGCGGCCGGGACGGCCGCGGTGGCGGCGGTGCTGGGGCTCGGTGACGAGGCCCTGGTCATCGCCGTCGCCGTGCTCCTCGCGGGATTCGGGTGGGTGATCACCAGCGGCTGCTCGGCCTGGCTGCTGAGCGCGGTGTGGGAACTGGACGCCGCCCGCGAGGTGCAGTCGCAACTGGCGGTCGCCGAGGAGCGTTTGCGCTTCGGGCGGGACCTCCACGATGTGATGGGACGGAATCTGGCGGTGATCGCGCTCAAGAGCGAGCTCGCCGTGCATCTGGCACGGCGGGGCAGGCCCGAGGTGGTGGAGCAGATGATCGAGATCCAGCGCATCGCCCAGGAGTCGCAGCGCGAGGTCCGCGAGGTCGTGCGCGGCTACCGCAAGGCCGATCTGGCGGTCGAACTGGCCGGTGCGCTGTCCGTCCTGGGCGCGGCGGGCGTCGACGGGCGGGCCGAGGGGGACCGCGGAGGCTCGCTGCCGCCACAGATCCAGACGGCGCTGGGCTGGGTGATCCGGGAGGCCACGACGAATGTGCTGCGGCACAGCGAGGCACGGCGCTGCACGATCCACCTGGCGTTGGGCGCCTCGGTGGTGCTGACGGTGGAGAACGACGGTGTGCCCGAGCCCGCCGGGGGTTCCGCCGAACGCGGAACGGCCGGCTCGGGGCTGGCCGGGCTGCGGGAACGACTCGACGCGCTCGGGGGCACGCTGGCCGCCGAGTCGAAGGCGGGAGTCTTCCGTCTGACGGTGGGAGTCCCCCTGCCACGCGACCCCGGCGCCGCGCCGGCAGGGTCCCCGGTCCGGTCCTCGCCCCTCGCGCCGCCGAAGGGGGGCGACGCGGTATGCGAGCCGAGCGCATAAGGGTGCTGCTCGCGGACGACGAGCATCTGATCCGCGGCGCGGTGGCGGCGCTGCTGTCGTACGAGGACGACCTGCTGGTCGTGGCGGAAGCGGCTTCCGGGCCGGAGGCGGTCGCCATGGCCATGGCACACCGGCCGGACGTCGCCGTACTGGATCTGCAGATGCCGGGCGGGAAGGACGGCGTGGCGGTCGCGACGGCGCTGAGGACCGGGCTGCCCGAGTGCCGGACGATGATCGTCACCGGCCACGGCCGGCCGGGTCACCTCAAGCGTGCCCTCGCCGCAGGGGTGCGCGGCTTTGTGCCGAAGACGGTGTCGGCGCAACGGCTCGCCGAGATCATCCGGAGCGTGCACAGCGGAGGCCGCTACATCGACCCCGACCTGGCCGCCGACGCCATCAGCGCGGGGGACTCCCCGCTGACGGCCCGTGAGGCCGAGGTCCTGGAACTGGCCGCGGACGGCGCCCCGATCGCCGAGATCGCCCGCAGGGCATCCCTCTCCCCCGGCACCGTCCGCAACTACCTCTCCTCCGCCACCGCCAAACTGCACGCCGAAAACCGCCACACCGCCGCCCGCCTCGCCCGCGAACGCGGGTGGGTGTGAGGCGGCGGGCAGCTCACGCGCCCGTACCGCCGGGACGGGCCGCATCAACCCGGCGCAGCGGTCCGGCGCAGCGGTCCGGCGCAGCGGTCCGGGTCAGCGGTCCGGGTCAGCGGATCGCGGTGGCGTTGGCGGGGGAGCCCGCGGCGCCCGGGAGGTTCAAAGGCGCGGCTACGAGTTGGCAGGTCCAGCGGTGGTCGCTCGCGCAGGCTTCGGCCGGGGGGTCAGGCGCCACAGCTCGCCGATCGCGAAGCCCAGGAGGGCGATGAGGCGCTGGTGCATCATGCCGCTGTCGGTCCCGCCGCCGAAGGGGGAGCCGGTCCGGGCGGGGAGTGCCTCGAAGGCGAAGGTGTCGGCGGCGATCACGGCGAAACGGTGGTCCCACAGCCAGGCGAGGACGTCATGGTCCTGGTCGACGCCGGTGAATCGGCGGGGCTCGCGGACCCGCCGCTGCGCTGCCGAGTCGAGGCCGAGCTACCACTGCGCCAGTCGGTGTGCGGGAGGAGGGCGTCACCCGGGCGGGGGTGGACGGCCTGGGCTCGCGCGGTGGCGCTCAGCGACTCCGCGTCCAGGTGCTCTGCGCGCTCGTGGTCGATCGGCCGCCCCGTCTCCCGCCGGAACCGGCTCACATCGAGGACGAGCCCTCGGGTGACGATGCCGCGTTCGGCCCAGCGCTGGATGCCCAGCGCCGGGCTGCCCTCGGCGATCTCGGCGTCCGGGGTGCCGTTGTAGAAGCCGTGTCCGTGGTGGCGGCGGTGGCGCAGGCCGTCGAACTGGCCGGCCGCCTAGGGGAAGAAGCCGTCCAGGACGTCGTCGCGGTGATCGCGATCCTGCTCACCACCGGTGTGCTCTACCTCGCCATCACGATCCCGGCCGCACTGCCGGCCCACCGCATCGAGCGAAAGGCGGCGATCACACGATGACCGCCGTGCTGTACGACGCCCTCGGTCCGGGCTCGGTCGAAGGCAGGGCTCGGCCGAATGGCAGGCTCAGTCGAAGGCCGCCGAAATCGTTCGTTTGGTGATCCGGGCGGCCAGGCCGCCGTCGGCGGCGGAGGTGGGTGACGGGTCCTCCACGACCACCGCCACGGCCACTTCCTTGCCGTTCGTGCCGCGTTGGGCGTAGGAGGTGAACCAGGTGTACCGCGCCTGTCGGCCTCCCTCGGAGGTCTGGGTGATGCCGGGCTTGCCGCCGACCAGGGTGTCGTGGAGGCGGACGCCCCCGCCCGTGCCGTCCATGACGACGTCGACCATCGCCTTGCGCAGCTCGCTCGCCGTGTTCGCGCTGACCACCTGCGAGGGCTTGGAGCCTCCGTACGTCCGCAGCGTCCTGCCGCGTGAGTCGGTCAGCCGCGCCACCATGTGCGGTGAGAACAGCTTGCCGCCGTTCGCCAGCGCCGAGGAGACCATGGCCATTTGGAGCGGCGTCGCCCGCACCTCAAACTGCCCGAGGCCCGACAGCGCCACCTCCGCCGACCGCATCCCCTCCGGGAAGACGCTCTGCGCGGCCGCCACGGGCACCTTCGGCTTCTCGGTGTTGAAGCCGAACTTCTCCGCGGTCGCCCTCACCTTGTCCTCCCCGAGCGTGGCGGCCGCCTTCGCGAAGACGTTGGAGCAGGAGAGGACGAGCGCGGTGCGCAGGCTGGCGTTCGCGCAGGCGCCCGAGGTGTCGCCGCTCGTGACCTGGGTGCTGGTCCGGGGAAGGACATAGGGATCCGGGCTGTCGGTCCTGTCGTCGACCGACCGGTACAGGCCGCTCTCCAACGCCGCCGCTGCCGCCACCAGTTGGAAGGTGGCGCCGGGGGGATAGGTCTCGCGCAGGGCGCGGTTGCGCAGCGGACCGGTGGCGTCCCCGTTGAGCTTCGTCCAACTGGCCTTGTCCGACGTGCTGTTCCCGCTGAAGACCGACGGGTCGTACGAGGGCGTGCTGACCAGCCCGAGGATGGCCCCGTTGGACGGGTCGATCGCCACGGCCGCGCCCTTCTTGTCGCCCAGCGCCTCGAAGGCCGCCTTCTGGACGGAAGGGTCGATCGTCGTCACCACGTTGCCCGGTCCGGACGACTTGCTCAGCCGTCCGTCCGTGCCGTCGAGGACGGACTGGAACATCGCCTCGAGCTGGCTGGACCCGTAGGCACGCGAACGGAAGCCGGTGACGGAGGAGTACAACTCGCCCGCGGTGTAGGTGCGCTGGTAGGGCACGGTTGTCCCCTTGTCATCCAGGCGCCGTGACCCGGTGACAGGCTTCCCGGCGACGACGATGTCGCCCAGGGGCTTCCCTCCCGCCGCGGGGTTGCCACCGCTGCCCTCGCCCTTGCCGTCCCCGGTGAGCTGAACGACGGCGAATGTCGCCCCGCCGATGACGACCAGAGCCGCAAGCAGCGCACCGGCGATCCGTGCCGGGGACCTTCGCCCGCTCCGCTCGGGCGAGGGGGTGGGGACCGGGGCCGGGGACAGCGGGGGCCGCGTGGGTGGGTCGGCCGCCTGGGCAGGAGAGGGCGGCGGGGCAGCAGAGGGCGGCGGGGCGACAACCAGAGGGGCAACCGGTGGGAGGACCGCAGGGGCCACCGGCGGAACATCCGCCGGCACGGGGCTGGGATGGGGCGTCGGCTCCCGCCGCGGCACCTGCCCGGCCACCGCCGGTGGGAGCCACCCATGCGACACCCTCTCCAGTACCCCCTCACCCGCCCGTTCGGCGCAGAGGTCGATCACTTCGGAGGGAGTGGGCCGCTCGTGCGGTTGCTTCGCCAGGCAGGCGGTGACCAGATCCCGCAGCTCGGCCGGGCAGGCGCTCAGGTCCGGCTGCTCGGCCACGATCCGGTACAGCAGCGCATGCCCGCTCCCCTCACCGAACGGATGGCCCGCGGTGGCGGCGAAGTACGTCAGCAGGCCCAGCGCGAAGACATCCAGCGCTGGGCCCACATCACCGCCGGAGATCTGTTCCGGCGCCATATAGGCGGGCGTGCCCAGTCGGGCGTCCGATCCGGTCAACGCCGTGGCGTCCGCCGCCCGGGCGATGCCGAAGTCGATGACGCGGGGCCCGTCCGAGGCCAGCAGCACATTGGAGGGCTTCAGATCCCGGTGGACCACCCCCACCCTGTGGATGGACTGGAGCGCCTCGGCCACTCCGGCCGTCAGCTGGAACACCGTCGGCAGGGGCAGCGGTCCATGCCGGCGCACGGCGGCGCTGAGCGAGGGCCCGGGCACATAGGCGCTGGCGAGCCACGGCTGCGGCCCCTCCGTATTGCTGTCCACCACGGCCGCGGTGTAGGGCCCCTGCACACGCCGGGCCGCCTCGGCCTCACGGGTGAACCGCCGACGGAACTCCAGGTCCTGGGCGAACTCCCGCCGGATCACCTTCAGGGCGACGGCCTGGCCACCACGGGTGTAGGCGAGATAGACCGCCCCCATCCCGCCCATCCCCAGCCGCCCCCGCACCCGGTACCCGCCGACCTCCCCGGGATCGTCCGCCCCCAACTCCTCCATGCCCGCCCCTTCACCCGCACCGGCCCTTGCGGAGTCCAGTCAAGCAGCCCAGGCCGACGCGGAGTTCACCCGGTGGCCACCGGCTCGGCGGCCTGAACGCGGCGCGCGGGCACGGGATCCAACTGAGCCACGACCCCCGCGTGAAAGCGGTCCACGGCGTTGTCCACGCTGCGGATGAAGCTCGTTTCCGCGTTGCCGCGGGTACTGCCCATCCCCTTGAAGAGGGACAGGCGAAAGCCGGTGATAGGGACACCGTCCCTCGGGAGCATGTCCCCGGGTTCCGGGCGCAGACGTTCCAGGGTGCCTCGCGGTCCGCCGCCCTGTCCGTCGACGAGGGGGATCTCCACGCGGGTGCCCGTGGGCGCGACGGCCGGGGGGATTCAGGGGCCTCGGAGCAACCGCAACCGCGGCCCGGCTGCCGGCGGGGAACCGTCGGCGGGCCGGGTCAGCGGGCCATGCCGAACAGCTGGGTCCAGTAGGTGCCCGCACGGCTGCCGGTGGCGTACCCGATGCCGATGTGCGTGAAGTCGGGTTTGAGGATGTTGGCGCGGTGGCCCGGGCTGTTCATCCACCCCAGGACCACTTCGGCGGGGGTGCGCTGGCCGCAGGCGATGTTCTCGCCGATGCCGCGGTGGGCGCATCCGGCGGAGGCGGCCCGGTCCCACGGTTCACGGCCCTCCGGCGTGGTGTGGGAGTAGAAGTCACGGGTGACCATGTCGTCGCTGTGGCCCTGCGCCGCCGCGGTCAGGCGCATGTCGGGGGCCAGCGGCGCCAGCCCGGCACCCGCCCGTTCGGCGTTGGTGAGCGCGATCACCTCCCGTGCCACATCGGCCAGGCCCGCCGCGGTGAACGGCCGGGCCCACAGCGCGGTCCAGTAGACGTCCCCGGACCGGCCGCCCACGGCGCTGCCGATCCCCACCTGCGTGAACGCCCGGTCGTGGAAGGTGCCGGTGTACTTCCCCTCGCCCAGGCAGTAGGACACGAACTCGCCCGGGGTACGCGGCCCGGAGACGATCTGCTCGGCGATGGAGAGGTAGGCGTAGCCGCCGGCGGCCACGCGGTGGAAGACCGACGTCCCGTCGGGGCCCTCGATGGCGAGGAGGCCCTGGGCGGCCATGGCCGACGCGTGGGTACGGGCCGCGGTGGCCAGCCTCGGGTCGACGGTCACCGGTGGGGCGCCCACCCGGGAGCGTTCGGCGTTGACGAGGTGGAGGAAGCCGTCCGGGCCGTCGGCCGCCCCGCCCGGCTGCCCGCCGTACCCCACGGCCGACTGCCAGCCGTGCCCCGCTCCCGGCTGCCCGCCGTACCGCTCGGGCTCGGCCTCGCGCTCGGGCTCGGCCTCTTCCTCGACGTCGACGCCGAAG
The DNA here is from genome assembly GCF_014646055.1 of Wenjunlia tyrosinilytica. Classification (GTDB taxonomy): domain Bacteria; phylum Actinomycetota; class Actinomycetes; order Streptomycetales; family Streptomycetaceae; genus Wenjunlia; species Wenjunlia tyrosinilytica. The sequence continues at coordinate 83,143 of NZ_BMMS01000006.1, read as the reverse complement.
TCACGGGCGAGGGCGGCCAGGCCCTCCGCATAGCCGTGTCCGAGGGCCCGCAGCTTCCACTGGTCTGCGCGCCGGTAGAGCTCGGCGACGAGCAGGACCCTCTCAACTGTCGGGCGCGGCGGGGTGAACCGGGCCAGGACCGTCCCACCGCCACCGGTGACCACCATGGCCGGGGCGGGCAGTCGACCGAGCGGGGTGCCGGTGGCTGCGGCGGCGACGACCACGGTCACCCGCCCGGCCCCCGGACGCAGCCGCCGGGGGTCCACGGTCACCGTGTCTCCGCTCAGCCGGGCGCCGGGGGCGGACGGCTGGTTGTAGAAGACGAAGTCGCCGTCGCCCGCCACCTTCCCGTCGTCACCGGTGATGAGGACGGACACGTCGAACGGGCCCCGCACCCGGATTGAGACGGCGCCCTCCGGCATCGGCCTGTTGGCGCCTGGAACCAGCTCGACCATCCCCGCCCCCTCGTCGCCGTCCCCCCAGGGGAACGGTTCCGCCGGGCGGGCGGTTCCAACGGCACCCCGGCCCCGTGGCACCCCGGCCCCCTGGACCGCCCACCCGGGATCCCCCGCGTTCACCCGCCCATCGGCTCGCGCCCCAGCCAGGCGGCCGGTTCCCGGTTCGCCCCGGCACCGGACGGCACCGGCCGCACCTCGCCGGACGGCATTGCGGACCGGAGCTGTCCGCAATGCCTCGTAGTCTCTTCCTCAGCGAACCCAATAATTCAGTCGGCGAAAGTCAGCGGATCTCAGCGCCCATCTCGCGAGATCGGCGGCGGAGGAAGGGAAGAGGCGTCATGGACTGGAAGCTCGAGCTGGTGGCGGTGCCGGTCTCCGATGTGGACAGGGCGAAGGCCTTCTACACGGAGAAGGTGGGCTTCAACGCCGACCACGACCACAAGGTCAGCGACGAGATCCGCTTCGTGCAGCTCACACCGTCCGGCTCCGCCTGCTCGATCGCGCTCGGGACCGGGATCGTCGACAGCGCGCCCGGCTCGGTCAAGGGCCTGCAGCTGGTGGTCGCGGACATCGAGGCGGCACGGGCGGAACTCGCCGGGCGGGGTGTGGAGGTCAGCGAGGTCCAGGAGTTCCCCTGGGGCTCGTTCGTCTTCTTCAGCGACCCGGACGGCAACGCCTGGGCGGTGCAGCAGTTGCCCGCCCGGGGCTGACCGTCGGAAGAGCGAGCGTGGGCGCCGTCCGAAGACCGGTCTGCGGACGGCGCCCACACCGATCCACAACCGGCGCGCAGTTCGAGGATGATCGCCGCCCCCTCCCCTGACGCCGGAACATGATCAAGTCATATCCCCTCCCGACCACCACCCGACACCATCGGTCATCGATGCGGTCATCAACACCAGGGAAACGACTAGAAATTCGCACACATGATCTTTCTACTAGTCGTTCCACCTGAAAAAACGATCATTCAGAGAGACGGGCCTCTTGGTCGAAGCGGAACGGTCTATGCTCCTGGCTTGTGGCGCAGCGCCTTGACGCGATTACGCCATGCGCATGCTCGCTGTGGCCGGTGCCGCAGACCGGGCGGGTCCACAGGTCCCGGTGGTCCGCGGCCTTCGGGTCCGCGGGCGCGCGACGCTGCCCGCATCCGCTACGACACGGGGTCCCGCGGGTGCGGCCGGGCGGTCGACGTATCTGCCCGGTGGCCCGCCGATGCCGCCGCAGCCCGCATGTCCTTCCATCCATTCAACTGTTCTGAGGGTGCAGATGGTTCGCGCTGGATCGTCACCCGGAGTCCAACGGCCCGCTTCCGCTCGCATATGGCTGCTCCCCCCTGCCGTCATGGCGGTCTTCACCGCCTTCGCCGTGCCCGTCGTCTCCGCCGGGGCGCGCGCTCCCGTCGCCTGGTGCGGGGCGGTGGCCGTCGCGCTGCTGGCCGCCGTGTCGGCCGAGGCCGTGCGCCGGGGCCGGACCAATGCCGCTCTGCGTCACCGATGTGCCGCGCAGGAGGCCGAGTTCAGGCGCCTGCTCGCCAACCAGGCGGCGGAGACCGCCCGGCTGGCCGAGGTCGTGCTGCCGGACGCGGTGGCCCGGCTGCAGCGGGGAGAGCACCCCGAGCAGGTGCTGCGCGCCTCTTGCTCCGAGCTCGAGGTCGACTCGCAGTTCCAGGCGGCGCACCAGCGGGTGGTGCGCACCTTCGTGGATGCCGTGGTCGCGGAGGAGGAGCTCCGGGACTCCGCGCAGCGGGCGTTCGTCAACATCGCCCGCCGTGTGCAGGCCATCGTCCACCAGCAGGCCCAGGACCTGCGGGAGATGCAGCACCGGCACGGCAACGACGCCGCGGTCTTCGGCGACCTCCTGCACGTCGACCACGGCAACTCGCTGATCGGCCGCCTCGCGGACAGCATCGCGGTCCTCGGCGGCGCCCGGCCGGGTCGGCAGTGGCTGAAGAATGTGACCCTGTTCAGCGTGCTGCGCGGAGCGATGTCGAGGATCCTCGACTACCGCCGGGTGGACCTGCACTCGGTCGCGAACGTCGCCGTGCTCGGTCCCACCGTCGAGCCGCTCATCCACGCCCTCGCCGAGCTGCTGGACAACGCCACCCGGTACTCGCCGCCGCACACCCGTGTGCATCTGACGGCCACCGAGGTGCAGTCCGGCATCGCCGTGGAGATCGAGGACGCCGGCGTCGGCCTGACCGAGGAGGCCCTGAACCGGGCCGAACGCGTGCTGGCCCAGGCCTCGATCGGGCTGGACCTGACCGACCTCGGTGAGGCGCCCCGGCTCGGTCTGGCCGTGGTCGGCCGCCTGGTGCGGTCGAACCGCTTCCAGGTGTCGCTGCGGCCCTCCGCCTACGGAGGCGTCCGCGCCGTGCTCGTCGTCCCCCGGGACGTGATCACCACGGCCCCCATGCCCGACACCTACCCGGGAGCCGGACTCGTGTCGATGCCCGTACCGGCGTCGGTCACGGTGGCGAACCAGGAGGAGGACGAGCCGGTCATCGCCGGCCGCACCGCCAACGGTCTGCCCCAGCGGCGCCGCCGCCGCAACGCGGCTCCGCTGCCCCGCCCCGCCCGCGCGGGCTCCGCACCCGCGCCCACCGCCGTCCCTGTCACCGCTCCCGAGACGCCGGCACCGGCCGACCCTCCCGTCCAGCCGGGTATCTGGCTGGCCGCCTTCCACAGCGGTGTTTCCGGTGAGGCGCCGACGGACGGGCCCGTCCGCCGCAATGGCGACGGGCCACTGGATGAGAGTGAGTAACCGTGACACAGCGGCCCGACATGGACTGGATGCTCAAGGACCTCGCGACGAGCGTTCCCCAGACCCGTCACGTAGTGGTGCTGTCCGCGGACGGCCTGCGCATCGCGAAGTACGGAACGGACGAGGACGTCGCCGACCGGCTCGCCGCCGCGTGCGCCGGGCTGCAGAGCCTCTCGGTGGCGGTGGCGTCCGAACTCCCGCACGGTGACGGGCGGATGCGCCTGGTCGTGATCGAGATGAGCGGCGGCTTCTTCTATCTGATGGCGGCCGGCACGGGCGCCTACCTGGCGGTGCTGGCCGACGAGGGAGTGGACGCGGGCCTGATGGGCCAGCGCATGCGAGATCTCGTGGCCAGGCTCGGCGGCCACCTCAACAGCCCGCCGCGAGTGGACGGGCGGGTCACGTGAGCGGACCGGAGGACAAGTCCGAAGGAGAACAGCCCGAGCGGCTGTACATCATCACCGGCGGCCGCAGCGACGCGAGCGAGCAGGCACCGCTCGACCTTGTCTCGCTGATCGTGTCCCGGTCCGCCCCGCAGCCGGACATGCTGCCCGAGCACTCCGCCATCGTGCGGATGTGCCAGTACCCCTTGTCCCTCGCCGAGATCTCGGCATACCTGGCCCTGCCGGTCAGCGTCGTCAAGGTGCTGCTCGCCGACCTGTTGGGGGACGGGCGGGTCGAGGCCCGCGCGCCCGTCACTCCCGCGTCGCTGCCCGACGTCGAGCTATTGGAAGCGGTGATGCATGGACTGCAAAAGCTCTGACCGGCACACGGGTCCGAGCCGCGAGGACACCCTGCCCGCCTCGGTCACCGCCGCGGTCAAGATAGTGGTCGTCGGCGGCTTCGGGGTCGGCAAGACAACGATGGTCGGCTCGGTGAGCGAGATCAGACCGCTGACCACCGAGGAGACGATGACGCAGGCGGGTGTCGGCGTCGACGACACCGCCGGTGTGGAGCGCAAGACCTCGACCACCGTGGCCATGGACTTCGGCCGGATCAGCATCAACGACCAGCTGGTGCTGTACCTGTTCGGCACTCCCGGCCAGGAGCGCTTCTGGTTCCTGTGGAACGGGCTGTTCCAGGGAGCCCTGGGCGCCGTGGTCCTGGTCGACACCCGCCGCCTGGAGGTCAGCTTCGACGTGATCGGGCGCCTCGAGGAGCGCGGTGTCCCGTTCGTGGTCGCCGTCAACACCTTCCCCGGCGCCCCCGTGCACTCGATGGAGGAGTTGAGGGCGGCCCTGGACCTGCCCGAGTCCGTGCCCATGCTCGACTGCGACGCCCGCAAGAGGACGTCGAGCCGGGACGTGCTCATGACGCTGATGCGCTACCTCTACTCCCTCGCCGTCACCCCGGAGCCGAAGTGAACGCCCTGCCCCCCGACGACATCCGCCTTCACACCCAGCGCGGCGCCGCGGCGCATCCCGGCCCGCTGTCCGCCGGCCCCCCTCCCGGCTGCCCGGCCCACCAGTGGGACACCGACGGCAAGGCACCCGTGCGGTTGTTCGGACCGCAGCACGAGAGCGATGCGATGGGCGTCTACGCCCGGCTGCGCGCCCAGCACGGCGAAGTGGCCCCGGTCCTGCTCACCGGGGACATCCCGGCGTGGCTGGTCCTCGGCTACCGGGAGATCCTCGAGGTCGTCCGCACCCCCACCCGGTTCTCCCGTGACTCGCGCAGGTGGCGCGAGCTGCGTGAGGGCAGGGTCCCCCAGGATTCGCCCCTCCTGCCGGTGATCGGCTGGCGTCCCGACTGCGTGTCCGCGGACGGGGACGAGCACCGGCGGCTGCGCGAGGCGGTCATCGACAGCCTCGGGCGCTTCGACCGCCGGGGCATCCGGCGCCATGTCACCCGCTTCGCCAACCAGATCATCGACGGCTTCTGCGAGGACGGCCGGGCCGACCTGCTGACCCAGTACGCCCAGCAGCTGCCCATGATCGTGCTGACCGAGCTGCTGGGGATGCCCGAGGAGTACGGGCCGCGGATCGTGGAGGCCGCCCTCGAGCTGATCAAGGGCTCGGAGAAGGCGGTCGAGGGCAACGAGTACATCAGGAGCACGCTGCGGCAGCTCGTGGCCCGCAGGCACGAGGAGCCCGGCGCCGATCTGGCGTCGTGGCTGATGGAGCACCGCGCGGGGCTCTCCGACGACGAGGTGCTCAACCACCTGTGGCTCGTGATGCTGGCCGCGAACGAGAACACCACCAGCCTGATCGCCAACACCGTGCGGATGGTGCTGACCGACCACCGCTTCCGCGCGTCGCTCGCGGGCGTCCGGATGACGCTCGAGGACGCGGTCGAGCAGGTGCTGTGGGACGAGCCGCCGACCGTCGTGCTCCCCGCGCGGTGGGCCACGGGTGACAGCGAACTGGCCGGACGGCACATCAGGTCCGGGGACATGCTCCTGCTCGGCCTCGCCGCCGGGAACGTCGACCCCCTCATCCGCCCGGACCTCGGCGCCTCGATGCACGGCAACCGCGCCCACCTGTCGTTCAGCGGAGGGCCCCACGAGTGCCCCGGTCAGGATGTGGCACGGGCCATCACCGACACGGCCGTGGACATCCTGCTGACGCGGCTGCCGGACGTCGAGCTGGCGGTCCCGGAGTCCGAGCTGGCCTGGCGCTCTTCTACTTGGACCCGCCATCTGGCGGCGCTGCCGGTGAAGTTCGGGCCCCGGTCCCCGATGCCCGTTCCCGAGCAGGCGCCACCGGTGCGGTCCCCGCGTTCCATGCGTGCGTCCATGCCGCAGATGCCGCCGCTGGTGACCGCCACTGCGGTCCCCGGGTCGCCGGGCGGGCCCCCGGCGGGGCCGGCCGGCATGCCGTCCCCGCGTCCGTCCCGGCCTCCGTCCCGGCGCAGGCCGTGGTGGAAGGCCGTCGCGCGGTGGTTCAGCGACGAACCTGGCAGCGGGGACTGATCAGGTCCTCGCTGAAGCCGGGCTCATGGGCGGAGGTGGCGGTGTGGACGGCGTAGCGGTCCGTGGTGGCCTCCCAGTCGTAGCATCCGCGGATCCAGGCATGGACGCCGTCGAGGAAGAGCTCCCGGTGATCGCGTTGGAGGGCGGCACGGCCGGTTCCGGCGGGCGACCGCTGGAACTGGGACTCCAGGACCCTCAGCCGCTCGATCCGGGTCCTGACCATGGCGCTGATCTCCTGGATGGCGTCCTGCTGCGAGCACCGCATCTCACGCATGAGCACGAGGACGAGATTGTGCGGGTCACCGCGCATCGACTCCTTCTCGAGGGAGGAGATGTCGTTGTTGAACGCGATCACGTCGGCGGCGATCCGCCGGACCTCCTGGACATGGGGGCTGTAGTACTCGGCCGGTGTCAGCTCGAAGTGCCCCACTCGCTCGACCATGTCGAGCAGCGGGTGCATGTCGACGGATTTTTGGCGCATGTCCAGGTAGACATCGAGAGGCGGAGGGGTGCCTCCGTGGCGGTTCTCGGCCTCCTGCACGTAGACCGAGTAGTTGGCCGCGAAGTTCCTGCCGGCGCGCGAGCGCCAGTCGTCCGACATGCCGGGGACGGTCCGCTGCCACAGGTCCTTCCAGGAGCGCACCAGCGGGGTGCCCTCGTACTCGGGAGCGATGGGGGAACCGTCGATGACGGAGATCATCGCGCCGCACACACCGGAGGCGCGGTCGGGCTGCCACCCCAGAGGGCCGTCGAACTGGTCGTCGAAGAGGAAGGCGAGGGACAGCACCCCGCAGATGAGGTCGAGGTCGTCCCCCGTGGCACGGGGGTTGGTGCGGGCGGCGAGTTCCGCCACCCTCCATGAGCGGTAGCGCTCCATGGATTCGTCACTGCCGACGAGTCCCATGTCACGGACCCAGGCGATATTGCGCTCGCGGGCGGCGTCGTGGTCGGGACTGATCCCGGGTGGGAAAGGTATGTGGAGTTCGGTTCCCTGAGGCATCGTTGTCCCCTCTTTCTGCTCCCCCGAGGCACCGGGTCGGCGCTCCCGGCTCCGGGGCATCTTCCCCCCGCATATGTCCGGCCACAACAGCGCCTAAGCGCCACCCACGCGCCTTACGAGCCGAGCGCGAGCCCCTGTTGTGCGCGCCTTGTACCACCCCCCCGTCGGCCTTCGGCGGGGGGATCCGGGGTGCTCGGAACGACGGCGGAGAAGCCGTTCATTCCAGCCCTGACCTGGGACAACTCATTTGCGTCGAGGGGAGGCGGGTCAGGGCGGCAGTGGACGGGCACGCGGTGCCCTCGAGGGATCACCGCTGCCGCCGGGCCTGCTGAGCCATGCTCAGTTCGCGCCGGACACCGAGGAGATACTGGGTCTTGCCCCATACTTCACCTTCGGTATCGGGGGCCGCTCGGCGGCACGCGGTGCCATGCGCGGGAGGGCGGGGTCAGCTCTCGGCGACGCGCAGGAGGAGCTTGCCCGTGGAAGTGCGGCTCTCCATGAGCCGGTGGGCGCGCGGGGCGTCCTCCAGGGAGAACTCCGCCGTGACCGGGAGGCAGACCTCGCCGTCCGCGACCAGTTGGAACGACGCGGCGGCGAGCTCCCGCAGGGCCGCGGGGTGGGTGGCGGCCAGCGCGATCATCGAGAATCCCGCGACGGCCCGGCTGCCGCCCGGGTACAGCTCCGCCTGTCCGACCTGGAGGGGTCCGGCGAAGCTGGCATTGCCGTAGGTGACGACCCGCCCGTACAGGGACACCGACTCCAGGGTGCGGTAGAAGGTCTGACCACCGACGGGGTCGAGGGCGAGGTCGACGCCCCGCCCGCGGGTCACCCGCCGTACCTCCTCGAAGAAGCGGTCGCCGACGAACACCTCGTCGTAGCCGTGCTTGAGGGCGTGGTCGACCTTGTCGGCCCGGGAGACCACGCCGTACACCGCTCCCGCGCCCGCCGCCTTGGCGACCTGCGCGACCGCCGTGCCGACACCCCCGGCCGCGCCCTGCACCAGCACGCTCTCGCCCCGGCTGAGCCTGCCGACCTCGTGGACGAGGGCGTGAGCGGTCGGCAGCACCGTCGGCAAGGTGGCACCCGTGCGGGTGGAGACCCCTTCCGGCAGGGGGAAGACGGTGGCCGCGGAGGCCAGGGCGACCTCGGAGTAGCCGCCGCCCGGAAGGAAGGCCGCGACGGGCTGGCCGACCGTCAGCCCCTCGGCGCCCCGGCCGATCGCGCGCACCCGTCCGCCCACCTCGAAGCCGGGGACGTGGAAGGGGCGTGCACCGTAGCCGCCCCTGGCACGGGCCTTGACCTCGGCGAAGCTGATGCCCGCGTAGTCGACGTCGATGGCCACCTCTCCGGCATCCGGCTCGGGCGCCTCGATCTCCACCACCCTCAGCACATCCGGGTCACCGAAGTCCTCCATCACAACGGCACGCATAGCGGCTCCTCCACCGAGTATGTTCAATCAGCGTCGAACAATTAGAGTGTATGGATATCATCGAACAGTCCGCAAGCGGATCAGCGACACAGGGAAGGCAGGCGAGCGCCATGGCCGAGACGGCCGCCACCAGACCGAGCCACCGGGCCGCCCCCTCGCACACCCACCCCGACGAGGTCGCGCTGACAGCGGCGCTGGCCGCCCTCGCCGACCCGGTACGGCTGCGGCTGGTACGCGAGTTGGCCGCCTCGGACGAGTGGGAACGCACCTGCGGCTCGTTCGACGTGCCGGTGGGAAAGGCAGCGCTCAGCCATCACTTCGCGGTGCTGCGGGACGCTGGTGTGGTCGAGCAGCGGGACATCGGCCGCAAGCGCACCAACCGGCTGCGCCGCCCGGAGTTCGACCGGCGCTTCCCGGGCCTGCTCGACCTCGTGGTCAACGACCGGGACGGTTGAGGACGGTCCGACGAAGGCGACCGCCCGCCGACGGCTCTCCCGTCGGCGGGCGGTCGCTCCGGAGCCCGGGGCCAGGCCGGGTCAGTGGGCCGTGCCGGTCTGCCAGATCAGATTGCCGTCGCTGGTGTAGATCGCGACATTGCCGTCGGTCTGGACGACCAGCCGGGCGCCCGGGTTGCCATGGGTGCGGGACTTCCACAGCGGAGCGTCGCTCTTGTTGAAGATGACCAGGTCGCCGTCCTCCTGCAAGGTGGCACGGACACCGCCGGACCCTTTGGTGTTGGAGGACCAGCGGACCTGCCCGCGCTCGTCCAGGACGACGAGGTCACCGTCCTGCCGCATGACGAGCTTGGCCTTGCCCGCGTCGATCGAGTCGGTCGGCGCGGAGCCGGAGCCGTACCCGCCGCCCGAGCCCCCCGAACCGCCGGAACCGGCTGCCCAGAGGGTGAACGGGGCGGTGACGACCTGGTCTCCCGCCGGTCCGCCCTCCTCCAGCCTGCCGTCGGCGAGCATGTCGAGCGTGGACAGCGACGGCGTGAACGCGTACACCGCCCCCTCGGTCCGCACGAACTGCTCGAAACGCAGCTTCCTGCCCTTGAAGTCCACGTCGGTCGGGATGCCGACCATGGGGTCGGAGCCGACCGAGGGGACGCGCCGGGGGAAGTCGGGGTCGTTGATCCAGTCCTTCTGCATGAACTCGAACTGCCGGACCAGGTCGGACTGGTAGGAGACGAAGACCAGGCCGCGGGGCGCGTCCGGGCCGTTGGCGTCCGCTGCCGCCGGGTCGAACGGCTGGCCGTAGGGGATGCCGCGCCGCATGATCCGCCTGCCGTCGAGCTCGCCCTTCTCCGGCACGAACGGCCCGCCGGGCTTGAGCACCAGACCGTCCCTGGGGCTGGTCTTGCGCAGGTGGGAGAACAGCGGAGTGATCTCCCCCTCGGGGTCGTCGCGGTAGCTGATGTCGTTGTCCGACCACGCCTCCGCGTCGCTGGGCATGTCCGCGTGCGGGCACTTGGCCACCGGAGTGCCCGAGCGCCAGCGGCCGACCAAGCGGGCGGCCAGCCACTCGGTCGTGGCCTCCGGCGGCACGGCCTTGGCGTTCTTCAGCTCTTTGAGCCGCGCACCGACCTGCGCCCACCAGCCCGGGACGTCCTGGGCGAGCCGGCGCACCACCTGGAAGGAGCCGTTCTCCGCCCACCGCGGCATGCCGGAGGGGCGGTTGCCGACCCGTTCGAGGCCGACGACGAACTCCCCCGGCGGGATGAGCCGGGTGCCGGGCTTGCCCTTCTCGTACTCCGGGTTGTCCGGGTCCGGCTCGTCGAAGCCGAACACGGCCGGCTCGCTGATGCCGTCCTTGAAGCCGAAGTGCTCCTTGCCCCTGCGGCTTCCCTCCAGGGTCGTGCCGTCCTGCTCGAAGACGATCACGATCTTGTGCGTGGCGGCCTCCTGGCGCTCCTGGCTCAGCGCCGCCCGCATGTCCTTGGCCTGGTCGGCGGCGATGGTCAGCACCGCGTGGACGACCTGTCCCTTGCCATTGCCGAACAGCCAGTTCTCCGGGGAGTTCTCGCCCGTGTCACCGAGCGTTCCCGCCCGATGGGCAGGGCCCTGGACGAATGCCTCCTGGGTGCTCGCCCCGGGGGGATTGGGCAACGGGTCCTTGCCCGCCAGGATCCTCAGACCCTCGTAGGTGAAGCTGACGCTGCGCCACAACGCGTTCAGTGCCTTGGGGTCGTCGCCTCCGGAGTGCTTGCGCGCCTCGCTGAAGGCGGCGTTGAAGGTCGCCACCTGCCGGGTCGTGGCGATCCTGGGCCGGAGCCTGCGAAGCCAGGTGCGCGCCCGCTGCTCGTCCTCGAACTTCAGCAGGAGTAGCTGGACGTTGTCCTTCTTGAACCCGGCCAGCACATCGCCCTGGATCTCCCTGCTCTCGCGCAGGGGCAGACCGGTTGTCGTCGTGGTGGTCGCTCCCGCCATGGCGCTAGCTCCTCGCCGGGCCGAAGGAGAGCCACTTGGCGACGCTGGGCACGCCCTCCTCGTTGAGCAGGAAGAGCATGTAGTAGCCGGGAGGGGCCGCGGCGGACGAGGGCGGGGCCTGGAGCTCCAGCTGCCCGCTGCCGACGTTCTTGATCCGCAGCTCGATGTGCCGCTGGCTGGTGTTGACCGAGTGGGTGGCGGTCGTGGGCGCCAGCAGGACGGCCCGTTTGACGTCCCGGGCGGAGGAGGTGGACACGGTGAACCGCTCGTCGTGGGCGAGGGGCCCCATGGGCACCGCGCCGAGGTCGGGACGGGCCCCGTTGTGCAGGTAGGCGGGCTCGTAGATCTCGATGCTGCCGTTCATGTCGTCCTTGATGTCCGGGTCGTTGGCGATCTGCTGGAGCTCGTCTCCGGTGATCATGACCCGTCCGTCCGGCATCACGACGGCGTTGGAGTGGTAGCCGCGGGGCAGGCGCTGGACCGGGCCGAGCTTCCAGTCGCCCTGGGCGTCGCGGGTCTCGATCTGGCGGTACTTCAGGTCCGCGTTGGGGTTGTAGGGGCCGTTGCCGTAGTCGCGGATGTCGAAGGCGCCATTGACCGTCAGAAGGTTGCCGTCGGGCATGAGGAGGGTGTCGTCCTGGGTGCGGCCGAACGCCCTCGGCTCCTGGGTCTTCCACTTGTTGCCCGAGACGAGCTGGTAGGTGTTCGGGTCGTTGCGGTCGCCGCCGAGGACGAGGACGGAGTCCGGGCCCCTGAAGCCGCCGGGCAGCGGCACGGCGGAGCCATAGGTGCGGTTGGTGCCGTCGATGCGCGGGGGCAGGTCGGCGCGGGTCTCGTTGACCGGGTCGAAGAGCCACTGCTGGTCGAAGTCGCGGCCGAGCCCGTAGATCTTCCCGTCACGCAGGGAGAACAGGTGCGGGTAGTCGGTCTTGAACGGGGCGTCCACCTTGAAGCGGTCCACGGGAACGAACCGCGGGGTGTCGGTCGGGCTCGTCGGGACCGGGCGGTTGAGCGCGGGGAAGCGTTCGACGACGGGGGTGGGGGTGCCCCAGCCGAGCTCGGACTGGCCCGACATGATCAGCTGACGTCCGTCGGCGCCGGTGACGACGGAGGGGTACCAGCGCCCGACGGACATGTCCTCGTTCATCGACCAGGTCTCGGTCCACGGGTCGAAGACGAGCGAGAGCTTGGCGCCGGTGCCGCCGTTGCCGCCGAGGTTGCCGCCGAAGACGCCGAGCATCCCATTGGGCAGGAAGGCGTGCCCGGCGCAGAAGAAGGGGGCGGGGCGCGCGGTGCCGGTGCCGTCCGGCATCACGACGGAGGGCGGGGTGACCTTGGTGAACGCCGCCGTGCCGGTGCCCTTCGACGGGTCCCACAGGTAGGCGCGGCCGGCGTTCTCGGGGCCGATCACATTGGTGGGGGCGGGCTCCTTGGTGGGGTCGGTCTCGACACGCTCGAAGGAGAACAGCAGGACCTTGCCGGTGGGCAGCTGGGCGATGTGGGCCCCGAAGTCCGGGGAGGGGAAGTACTCCCTGAACTGGCCGGAGTCCTTGGGGTTGAAATTCTTGTTGGTGGTGGCCTGGGACTCGGTGAGCGCCTTGAGGCGGGCGGTACGGGTCGGCTGCGGGTAGTCGGCGAGGGCCTGGGCCTGCTCACGGGTCCTGGCGTGCGCCTCGGCGTGCTCCTTGCCGAGCACGGCGGCCTCGTCGGGCTCGGCATGGCCGGGACGGTGACCGGCCGCCGGGGTCGCGGCCTCCTGACCGGCGTGGTCGTGGGCGGAGGAGGGGGTGGCGCAGACGAGGGTGGTCGTGGTGAGCGCGGAGATCACGGCGCATGCCGAGATCACCGCGGAGAGTCTTCCGCGGGACATGGTGCTGCTCCTCATGAGTGGGGACACGGGGGCACAGCGATACGGCGCGCGGGGACGGCGCGCCTTTCGCAGGGGACAGTGGTCACGTACGGTGAGATAAGATCACAATAAGCAACCATCTGCTCCGGAGCGGGTGGCGGGAGCGGGCGTCGGGAGCACCGGACGCAGCGCTACCAGCAGCCCCGGAAACCGGAACTGACGGGCCGTGGGCCGAGTCGCGGATGCCGCTCCCGCTCGGGAGGGAGCCGCGGCTTTTTCCTCCGGACGGACGCGTCCGCCCGGTACGAGCGGCAGCTCTGTCCGGGGCGACGAACCGGCGGGAAAGGCGGCGGGAAGTCCCACTCCCGGCGGGGTCGAAGCCCCCGACGGCAACCCGCCCAGCCCCGGCGGAGCCGGTTTCGGGCGGGAGCGGTTTCGGGCGGAGCCGGTCACGGGCGGGAGCGGTTTCGGGCGGGGGCGGAGCCGGTGGGGGACGATGGGGGCATGTTGCTTGCCGAGCTCGCCAGGACCTCCCGTGCGGTGGCCGCCACCTCTGCCCGGTCGGAGAAGGCGGGCCTGCTCGCAGAGCTGTTTCGGCAGGTGGAGCCCGAGGAGGCTCCCGTCGTCATCACCTACCTCTCCGGAAGGCTGCCGCAGCGCCGGACCGGGGTCGGGTGGAGCACTCTGCGCGAGCGGCCGGCCCCCGCCGACGAGCCGCGGCTGGCGGTGCTGGAGGTGCATGAGGCCCTGAGCCGCATCGCCGCCGTGTCCGGAAAAGGCGCCACCGCCGAGCGCAGGCGGCTCGTGGGGGAGCTGATGTCCGCCGCCACCGAGGAGGAGCAGGACTTCCTGCTCCGGCTGATCGGCGGGGAACTGCGCCAGGGCGCGCTGGACGCGCTCGCCGTGGAGGGCGTGGCCGCGGCGGTCGGCGCGGCTCCCGCGGACGTCCGCAGGGCGGTGATGCTGGGCGGTTCGCTGGGCGCGGTGGCCGAGGCACTGCTCGACCGGGGCCCGGAGGCGCTTGCGGACTTCCGGCTGGAGGTCGGCAGGCCCGTGCTGCCGATGCTCGCCCAGACGGCGAAGGACGTGGACGAGGCGCTGGACCGGCTCGGACCCTGCGTCGTCGAGGAGAAGCTCGACGGCATCCGGGTGCAGGTGCACCGCGTCGGGGACGAGGTGCGCGTCTACACCCGCACCCTCGACGAGATCACCGGCCGCCTGCCGGAGGTGGTCGCCGCGGCCAGGGAGCTGTCGGTCGACCGGGCCGTCCTCGACGGCGAGGTCATCACGCTGGACGATCAGGGACGGCCCCGGCCGTTCCAGGAGACCTCCTCCCGCGTCGGTTCACGGCGAGGCGTCGAGGAGGCCCGGGCGTCCATGCCGCTGTCGCCCGTCTTCTTCGACCTGCTCGCCGTGGACGGGCGAGACCTGCTGGAGCTGTCGACCCAGGAGCGGTGGGCCGAACTGGCCCGGGTGGCGCCCGATCCCCGCCGGGTGCGCAGGCTCGTGGCGCAGGATCCGGCGGACCCGGGGACCCGGGAGGCGGCGAGGAGCTTCGCCGCGGACGTCCTCGAGCGCGGCCACGAGGGCGTCATGGTCAAGGCCCTGGACGCGCCCTACAGCGCGGGCCGCCGCGGGGCGTCCTGGCTGAAGGTCAAGCCCGTGCACACCCTCGACCTGGTGGTGCTGGCCGCGGAGTGGGGCCACGGGCGGCGCACGGGGAAGCTGTCCAACCTCCATCTGGGCGCGCGGGCCGAGGACGGCACTTTCATCATGCTCGGCAAGACCTTCAAGGGCCTCACCGACGTGCTCCTGGCCTGGCAGACCGACCGCCTGCGCCAACTCGCCGTCAGCGACGACGGCTGGGTGGTCCGGGTGCGGCCGGAGCTGGTGGTGGAGGTGGCCTTCGACGGACTGCAGCGCTCCACCCGCTACCCGGCGGGGGTGACGCTGCGCTTCGCACGAGTCCTGCGCTACAGGGAGGACAAGACGGCGGCGGAGGCCGACTCCGTGGACACGGTCCTGGCGCTGGGCGGTTGAGGCCGCGCAGAGCGGTTGAGCCGCACCGGACGCGGACGGCGGGCACGGGCGACAGACGAACGGCTCCGGCCGGAGGCCCCCCGGCACGCCGAGGTGCAGCGGCGAGTCGGCGACGGTGGGGTCGCGGTGGCCCGGCCCCCGGCCGGGCGCGTCGATACGGTCGAAGGCCGTGGTCCTCGCGGACCACGGCTTTCGACGTCCCTGCGGCACCCAGGGCGGGGCGGCTGGAGGCCGCCCCGCCCTGCTGGTGTCAGGGGATGCAGTTCAAGGTGCCGGCGCGCAGTGCGTGGCCGCCGTCGTTGCCGTCGTCGGACCAGACGGCCTCCTTGCGGCCGGACGTGCATGCCGTCTCGGGGGCGAAGGCGAGGCCCTCGTTGTTCAGGTTGGGCATGCCGGCGGGTCGGTTGAAGGTGTGGGTGAGGGCGAACTTGCCCTTGGCGTTGATGTCGAAGGTCTTGGTCTGGCCCTGGCAGGTGTCGTCGCAGGCCACCCACAGGTGTCCGGTGGCGGGCTCGAACTCCAGGTCCATCACGGCGGGAAAGCCGCTGGTGATGGTGGCGACGGGGGTGAAGTCGTCGCCGGACTGGTCGAGGGCGTAGGCGTGGACGCTGCCGTCGTCCTCAACGCCGACGAAGACCAAGCCGCTGCCGTGGCCGGGGTAGGTGGCCGGGTCGTAGGCGGCGCCGGTGCGCTCGTCGCGGAAGCCCTGCGCGGTCAGGAACGAGTCCGGGATGAACGAGATGGCCTCGGGTCCGTCGTTGTCCGGCAGGTCGGGCAGGTCGGAGGTGAGGTCCCACTCGGCGGTCGCCTTCAGCGAGGACGCCTTGGAGGAGGCATCGAAGCGCAGGACCTTCGGCAGGCTGGAACCGTCGCCGTCGCGCTCGGTGGCGACGAACAGGCCGTCGGGAGTGAAAACCACGCCCTCGGCGTCGGGCTCGCCCTTGCCGTTCGCGTAGCGCAGAGTCTTGCCGGATCCAAAGCCGCCGGCCTTGTCGGGACGCCAGTTCGCGCCTTTGGGCACAAGCCGGTAGAGCTTGCTCGGGCTGTTCTGCACCGCCCACAGCACGTCCGCGTTCTCGAAGGACAGACCGCTGAGGTTCTCCCCGAACACGTTCGAGTCGTCGGCGACGCTTACCGACGCGCCGCCGGGCAGCGTGGTGCGGGAAGTCGGGTCACCGCCCCCGCCGCCGCAGGCGTTGGCCGCGCCCTTGGTCGAGGCGGTGGTCTTGGTGAACGCGCCCTTACCGTCCGCGCACCGCCCGAGAGTGGTGGTGGCCTGGTTGGTCCAGGTGTGGGAGTCCACCAAGGTGGAGCCGTCCGCCCGGAACAGCCGCGCCGCGTCCGAACTGCCCAGATCTAACGACGGCTCGACGTTCAGCGCCAGGAACGCGCCGGGAGCGATCGACTCGTTCTTGCCGATCTTGTAGGAGTGGGAGTCGTCGTCGTCCTTCACGATCCACCCGGACACATCGACCGCGGCGGTTCCCGTGTTGACGAGCTCGACCCAGCCGCCGGGGCTGCCGCCGCCCGACTCGATCTCGTTGATCCGCACCGTGGACCGATACTGCGCCGAGGCCGGAGCGTCGAACTCTCCGAGGGCGAGCAGGGTCAGGCCAACGGCGAGGAGGGGCAGGGCAACGGTGGTGATGTGGGCTCGTCTTCTTAAGTGCTTACCCATGATGGCCGGTCCTCTTTTCAGGGATTTGGTCAGGGGAGGAGCGCGCTCACACTCCGGCGGCGCTTGGGCGCACCGGCGATCGACTGAACGCGCTACGAACAATGCGGGCAGGTCCGGACGGACCTGCTCCACGTCGCGACTGACCCCGCCGGCAAAGAGGGACCTCCAGGGCCTCCTTGCTCAAGATCGTCACTCAGCGCCAAAAGCTGTTTTGTTCTTCCCAGGACCGGCTTAGGACAGGCGGGGTTGAGACCGCGCCCGATCCCGGCCGCATGAGGAACAGCCGGGACCGGGTGCTGCGACGCCGCGGACGCGCGAGGCGCCACGACGCCACGGCGGTTGCTAGCTGTCGATCTCGTACGAGTCGCCGTACACCTTCCACTTCAGCGGCGTGTTCAGGTCGAAGTTGCCCTTGTTGAGGAAGACGCGCTGCTCGGTGTCGACCCGGCTGGTGTCGGCGTGGGCCTCCTCGTGCTTCATCGCGACCTTGCGGGCGTCGAGGAAGGCGTTGAGGTAGGTCTTCTCGTCGCCGCCCTGGGACGGCGGCTTGGCCTTCTTCAGGGCGTTCTTGCGGATCGAGCCGAAGCTGTCGCGGTCGCCGTCGTCACCGTGCATGACGATGGCGTCGTAGTACGCGAACTGGCCCAGGGCCCGCAGGCCGTCCTTCTTGGCCTGGCTGACGGCCGGGTTGAAGTAGACGCGGTCGCGTTCGTCGTCCTGGGCCTTCTTGAAGGCCGAGTCGGAGGCGGCCTTCTCCCAGTCCCTGGTGAAGTTCGGGTCCAGACCCGAGTGCGAGTCCGAGCCGTTGACCTTGCGCAGCGCCGGGAGGTACTTGGCGAGGACGTTGCCCGGCTTGCGGTCGGTGTACAGCTCCACGAGGTCGAGCATGTCGCCGGTCCCGGAACAGAATCCGATGATCCCGGCCGTGTAGCCGCGTTCGTCGCCGATGTCCTCGATGTACTTGTACTGGGCCTTCCAGTCCAGCGAGGAGTTCTCGGCGCTGGACACCAGCTGCATCGCGATGTCCTTCTTCTGCGGGTCGTCGAGGCCGCTGCCCGCCGCCTTCGCGACGACGGTGGTGGTGGTGTGGGTCTTCGACGGCTCGGCGGCGTTGCTCACCGTCATCATCGCCAGCGGCACGGACACCGCGGCGACGAGGCCGGTCGCCAGGACGACCCTGCGACGTACGCGGGGTCGGTTCTCGTGGGTTTGCTCCACGTTGTTCTCCGTTTTCGGAAAGGGTTCACGGCAGCATCTGTTAGGAAAGTTTCCTGTCGGATGTGGGCCATATTGAAGCACTGCCGGAAGCAGGCGCCAAGGGGTGTGGAGTTATTCGTTTCGCTTGTGGAGCGGATCGTTCACGCCCACTCAGGTCCGCTTGAAGGCCTTGAAGTCCTTGAGCAGCAGATATGTGTCCCGGAGGCCGTCCTTGTCGTTGAGGGACCGGTAGATCCCCCACTTCGGGCGGGCACGGTCGGGTCCGAGCCAGGTGTCCAGGCCGCCCTTGGTGACGTCGATCGCCTTCGACGCACCCTTTTTGACGGTCCAGTGGACTTTGCCCGCCGTGCCGTCCTTGAAGGTGACGTCGAGTTGGTTGGTGATCCAGTGGTTCCACAGCGGGGCGAGATCGGTGCGCGCCACGATCTTTCCGGAGGACTCGGAGTTCAGTTCGATGGTCGGCTTTCCCCCGCTCAGGCGCAGAGAGAGCGTCATGATCGGAGCGGTGCCATTGCCCGGCTCCTTGAATTGCATGATGTGGGTAAAGCTCTTGGTGGCCCGCAGCGTGTCGGGGATGAACATCGAGTACGTGAACCGCCAGGTCTGGCCCTGAAGGATCTCCAGGTTTTTGCCGCCCGCGTGCATGCCCTTGACCTCGTTGCGCTGCCGGTCGGTGGAGCTGTCGCGGTCGCGAAGATGCATGTCGAAGCGGTAGGCGCCGCCCTTGACGTAGATGTGCTTGACGCCCGCGTGGGAGCCCGCGCGGTCGTCCTCGACGCCCTCGAAGGCGCCGAGTCCGTCCTTGGCCGGACCCGGCTGCCACATCGGCTTCCACGTCGGGGCGGCGGCAGGCGCGTTGACGGAAGCCATGGCGTGAGTACCGGCCACGGCTATCGCCGAGACGGCCACGGCCGACCCCGCGAGGATGACGGCCCTGCGCTTTGCGGTTCCGCCGCGCAGTTGGGGATGTGCCACTGAGATCTCCTACAGATGTGGGGGGTTGGCGGACGGCCGGCAGTGGTCAGACCACCGGCCGCCATCCCAGCAGAGGCGCGCGGGCGCGAGCCATCCCGATGGCGTGGATTTTAAGTTCCCTTAAGGCTGGCTTGAGCCGGCGCCCCGGCTGGGGAGCGCGGGCATGCCGACAGGGCCCGGTCCTGGTGGTGTGGTGATGGACCGGGCCCTGCCGAAGTGCGGTGGTGCCGGACTACTTGATGTCGGAGATCTTCTTCGTGGCCAGGTCGGCCTGGACGTGGATCTTGGTGACCACGCCGCCGCCCCAGGTCAGCTTGACGGTGGCCCAGGTGTGGCCCGCGCCGCTGCCGTCGGAGGTGACGCTCCACTTGGAGGGGATGCTCTGGGCGCGCAGCACACCGTCCGCGTGGTTCTTGTCCTCCCACTTGGCGAGCTTCTTCTGCAGGCCCTTGGTCAGGTAGAACTTGCGCAGTTCGGTGGCGAGCTTGCCGCCGCCCTCCTCCGAGCCGGCGTCGATGTAGGCGCCGTAGAAGTCGTTGATCCGGGTCAGGGCGGAGTCCGGAGTGCCCGACGCGGTGGGTGCCGCAGCCGCAGACCGCGTGTGGGTCGCGGCACCGTGCTGCGTGCCCGCGGCCTGCGCCGTGGCGACGGCGGTGAGCGGCAGCAGGACGGCGGCGACGCCGGTGGCCACGACGGCCTTGCGGGTGATACGGCGCTTGCTCATGTATGTGTCCCCTCTTCCCCCGGCTCGGTGACATTCCGGGTAGAGCCCTATGAAAGGTGCTCTCTGCATGTGTCACTCGCATTGACGCCTGTTCCGGCGGAAACGGTTCCCGCCCCCGAAAGAAACTTTCACTCGCGCGCCCCGCCGGCCCCTACGGGGGCGGTGGTCCGGCCACGCGGGAAGGAGGGGGAGGAGCGGTCGGCGCCGCGGGCGTCCGTGGGAAGCCAGGATCAGGAGGCGGTCCAGGAGGTGGAGGAAGTCACCGGTCGCCTCGGCGGCACGAGGACGGGGGCCAGGCCCGGAGCCAGGACGGCGGCCACCGCCAGGCGGCGGGCGGGGGCGGGGGGCGGGACGGGCCGCGGAATGTACGGCCGGAGTGAGAGCGCCGGCGGCACATGGACGTCGAAGCGCACGGCGCCCTACCCCTCGGCCGGAGCCCTCGCGGGGGCCTGTTCGGGAGACCGCTCGTCCCGCTCCTCCGCCGTCCGCCGCGCACGGTCCTCGGCGGCGAGGAAGGCGCGCAGGGCCGCCTCCTCGTCGGGGCCGAGCCCGGAGACGAACTGCTGGAGGGTGGCGATGGGGTCCGGCCCGCGCTCGAGCGCCTTGTGCATCGCCTCGGCGGAGAGCTGTGCGGCGTTCTTCGCCGGGCGGTAGGCGCCCTTGCGGCCCTCGGCGTCACGGATGACGAGGGCCTTGTCGTACAGGCGCTTGAGGATGGTGTGGACGGTGTTGTAGGCCAGGTCCCCGCCCAGCTCGGCCTGTATCTCGGCCGGGGTGAGGGGGCGGTCGGTGGCCCAGAGCGCGGCCAGGACCTCGCTCTCCAGCTCTCCCGGGCCCCGCCTCGCCGACGTGCCCATGGGTCCGGTGCCTGCGTCCATGGGTCCGGTGTCCATGGGTCCGGTGCCTGCCATGTCTGCACCTTACAGCGCGTAGGGTCCCAAGCGGCGGATCACTCGCCGTGCCCCTCCGGGGGCGCCGCACCCCCGTCGCAAGCCGCCGCGACCCCGCCGCCGGGTCGCCGCGACCCCGCCGCGGGGCCGCCACAACGCCGCCGCGGGGCCGCCGATCAGGCGCTGATGACGTTCGCGCCCAGGAGCCCGAAGAGCAGGACGCCGATGATGATCCGGTACACCACGAAGGCGTTGAACGAGTGCTTGGCGACGAACTTCAGCAGCCAGGCGATCGAGGCGTAGGCGACGACGAACGAGACCACCGTGCCGACCGCCAGCGGGCCGAGCCCCACCCCGCCGCCGGTGGCGTCCTTCAGCTCGTACAGGCCGGCGCCGGTGAGGGCCGGGATGGACAGGAAGAACGACAGACGCGTGGCGGCCACCCGGTCCAGGTCGCGGATGAGCGCGGTGGACATCGTGGCGCCGGAGCGGGAGAAGCCGGGGAAGAGCAGGGCGAGGATCTGCGAGGAGCCGACGATCATGGCGTCCTTGAAGTCGATGTCGTCCTCACCGCGCTTGTGGCGGCCCATCTGGTCCGCCGCCCACATCACGGCGCTGCCGACGATCAGGGAGCCCGCGACCACCCAGAGCGACCCCAGCGGGCCGTCGATGAGCTTCTTGGCCGCCAGGCCGACGGCCACGATCGGGAGGGTGGCGTAGACCACCCACCAGGCGAACTTGTAGTCGTGCCGGTCGCGCAGCTCCGGGTTGCGGATGCCCTGGAACCACGCGGAGACGAAGCGCCGGATGTCGCTGAAGAAGTAGACGAGGACCGCGGCGATCGCCCCGACCTGGATCACCGCCGTGAAGCCGACGACGGCGTTGTCGTCGACCGGGATGTCCATCAGCCCCTCGGTGATCTTGAGGTGCCCGGTGGAGGAGACCGGTAGGAACTCGGTCACCCCTTCGACGATTCCGAGAACCACGGCTTGCCCGAGACCGATCGCGCTCAATTGACCCATCCTTGCGGCGTCGTGGGGCAGGGTCCGCAAGGAGCCTGCAGTCCTCCGCGCACCCTACACCACGTAGGGTGCGCGGGATGCCGGGGCAGGGACTGTCAGGGCCGGTCGGAGGGCCGGTCGGAGGGGTGGTCGGGCACCTCGGGCGGAGGCCGCGCGGAGGGATCCGCCCGGGTCGAGTCTGCCGCAGTCGGGCCGGTTCCGGAAATGTCCCCGGCGTCCGCCGGACCGGCGCCGTCCTGAGGGACTCCACCCCGAGGCATCCCGCCCCGCGCGGCCCCGTCCTGCGCGGCCGGCGCCGCGCCGTCGGCGGACGCCATTCCCGGCACCGCGCCCTGCAGCCGCTCCAGGTCGGCGGCGCGCACTTGGATGACGAACAGGGCTACGAGGAGCCCCACCACCGTGAACACCGCCGAGGCCACGAACGCGGTGCTGATGCCGTGGGCCAGTATCCGGTCGGCCCAGGGCGGTGGGAGCACCCCCGTGCGCTGGAACTGGGCGCGTTGCAGCGGATTCGCCTGCGAGAGGAACTGCGGCACCTGGTCCTTGGCCTCGTTCCGGCTGGCCGTGCCGAAGACGGTGACCAGGATGGACAGGCCCAGGGAACCGCCGACCTGCTGGGTGGCGTTGAGCAGGCCGGAGGCGGCGCCGGCCTCGTGCGGGGCCACTCCGGAGACCGCCGTCAGCGTCAGGGAGACGAACTGCAGGCCCATGCCCGTGCCGAACAGCAGCATCGGCCCGAGGATGCTTCCGATGTAGGTGCTGTCGACGTTGATCCTCGTCAGCCAGATCAGTCCGGCCGCGGCCAGCAGCGCGCCGATCACCATCATCGGCTTGGGCCCGAACCTGGGCAGCTGCCTGGAGCAGATCCCGGCGCCCATGACGACGACGGCGCTCACCGGCAGGAACGCCAGACCGGCGCGCAGGGGGCTGAAGTGCAGGATGTCCTGCACGAACAGGGTCAGGAAGAAGAACATGCCGAAGATCGCCGCGGCGAGGCTGAGCATGATCCCGTAGGTGCCCGCCCGGTTGCGGTCGGCGAACATCTTCAGCGGGGTGATCGGCTGCCTGGAACGCCTTTCCACCGCGATGAACAGCGACAGCAGGACCACGGCCGCAGCGAACGCGCCGAGGGTCAGCGGGTCGCGCCAGCCCTCCTGCGCGGCTCTGATGAATCCGTAGACGAGCGAGACCATGCCGAGCGTCGAGGTGATCGCTCCGGTGAAGTCGAACTGCCCCGGACGGCGCTCGGACTCGTTGACGACCCGGGGTGTGGCGAGGGCGATGGCCAGGCCGATGGGGACATTGACGAAGAAGACCCACCGCCAGTCGAGCCACTCGACGAGGATCCCGCCGAGGAGCAGGCCGATGGCGCTTCCGCCCGCGGAGACGGAGGCGAACACGCCGAAGGCCCGGTTGCGGGCCGGCCCTTCCGGGAACGTCGTGGTGATCAGCGCCAGCGCCGTTGGGGAGGCGATGGCGCCGCCCACCCCCTGGAGCGAGCGGGCCGCGAGGAGCTGGCCGGAGTTCTGGGCGAGGCCTCCGAGGAGCGAGGCCAGGACGAACAGCAGGACACCGAAGATGAAGACCCGCCTGCGGCCGAGGATGTCACCGGTGCGGCCACCGAGGAGCAGCAGGCCGCCGAAAGTGAGCGTGTACGCGTTGACCACCCAGGACAGGCTGGTGGTGGAGAAGTGGAGCGCGTTCTGGATGTGCGGGAGCGCGATGTTCACGATGGTGATGTCCAGGACCACCATCAGCTGGCACGAGGCGATGACCGCAAGCGCCACGCCGTTGCGCTTGCCGGTCGCCGCCGGAGAGTGAGAGGTGGTCGACATGGCCGATCCTCCACTGTCGGCATCGGCGATCAGCGGCGTACACCTAGAACTAGACAGTAGATCTCATATGGCGCGAAAACAAACGTTCGCCTCATACACCCCAAATCCACCCCGGCCGCGTCGACGTGGGAGCCGTCCGGGTGAACGGTGGGGCGCGGTGGCCCCGCCAGGACGGGTACGCGGGGGCCGGGGGCTCAGGATCTGCTCCAACGCCCCGGATCCCGGATCAGCACGAAGGAGCTGCCGCCATGTTGGAGCGCACTCTGCGCAAGAACCGCTGCGAGGTCACATTCGTGGTGCCCAAGGACTACCCGTGCGGACAGGTCAGTGTCGTCGGAGACTTCAACGACTGGCAGCCGGGCGCCCACCCGCTCACCGAGCGCCCCGACGGCAGCCGCGCGGTGACGGTCGCGCTCCCGGCCAAGCAGCGTTTCGGCTTCCGCTACCTCGGTGAGGGCGACCACTGGTTCGACGACGACCGCGCCGATGGCCACGACGGGACCAACTGCGTGGTCCAGACCTGAACGATCCCGACCCGTACTGAGCGGACCCGAAGACAAACCCCGCACGAGCACCGAGCCCGACGACCGCCGCCGCGGTCGTCGGGCTCGGTTGTGCGGTGCGTCAGCGACGGGCGCCGGTGACCCCCGTCACCGACCGCTCGTGCGGCGCTTGCGCGTGGCCACGACGACCAGCCCGGCGCCCGCCAGGAGCGCCGCACCGGCGACCCCGGCGATGATCGGGGTGCTGCTGGACGCACCGGTCTCGGCGAGGTCGCCCGGCGTGCTGGAGCCCGCGTCGGGGGTGTGGGCCGGGGCCGACGGCGCCGCGGACGACGGCGTGCTGCTCGGCGTCGGGGCGGGCTTGCTCGGGGCGGGCTTGCTCGGCGTGGGGCGCGGCGAGGGGGACTGGGGGGTGTCCTGGCCCTCGCACACCGGCGAGACCTTGGTGTCGTCCTTCGAGAACTGCGCTCCGTCACCGGCCTCGACGACCAGACGGATGCTCACCTTCGCGTGGTGGGTGGGGATGTCCACCACCTTGTGGAACTCGCGGCCGAACGTCCGCGTGGGCAACAGGTCCTTGCCGTCGGCCGTGATGGTCACCTTGTTGGTGACACGGGGGTTGTACGCGGTCAGGTCGACGGTCACCTTCGAGCAGTCGACCGTCCACACCGGTGTGTGAGCCGACGCCGGGGTGGCCATCACCCCGGTGGCCAGCAGGGCGGTGAGGCCGACCACGCCTATCGCGCCTGCTCGCGTCCGTCTTCCACCGGCAACGCTCATGGGTCCTCCAAACGAGGTGGGGGTACGGCGCGGGGGAGGGCCGCACCGAATATGAGCGGCACCGTACTCCTGGGTAGAAACGGCTCTCACGCGCCCCCCGCCAAAGGGTCCCGGCCTCCGGCCGGGTGACGGCCGATCGGGCGACGGAGGCCGCGGCGGACCCCGGACGGCAGCGGGGGCGCGGCGCAAACCGCTCCCGGCTGAGGTCGCGGGGTGACCACCGGTCGCGCACCGTGGGAGTCCGGAGAAGGCGACCGCGGGCCCGCAGGCGCACGGTCGCCCTCCACCGACCGTCTGGAGGACCCATGCCGGTATCCACCCCGCGCTGGCGCAGGGCGGTGGTCACAGGAGGAGCCGGCTTCGTCGGTTCTCACCTGTGCACGACCTTGATAGACAGCGGCACGGCCGTCGTGTGCGTGGACGACTTCTGCACGGG
This sequence comes from Wenjunlia tyrosinilytica, assembly GCF_014646055.1. Lineage (GTDB taxonomy): Bacteria > Actinomycetota > Actinomycetes > Streptomycetales > Streptomycetaceae > Wenjunlia > Wenjunlia tyrosinilytica. The sequence goes on along the minus strand of NZ_BMMS01000006.1, from coordinate 58,212 downwards.
CTCGCCCGACAACGTGGCCCATCTCGCCGACCGCGACGGATTCTCCCTGCTGCGCGCGGACGTCACCCGCCCCTTCGGCGTCGACCGTCCCGTCGACCTGGTGCTGCACTTCGCCTCCCCCGCGTCCCCCGGGGACTATCTGCGGCTGCCGGTGCACACCCTCGAGTCGGGAAGCCTCGGCACCCGCAACGCGATAGCCCTCGCCCGCAGCCACGGGGCCCGTTTCGTGCTCGCCTCCACCTCGGAGGTGTACGGCGATCCTCAGCAGCACCCGCAGAACGAGCGCTACTGGGGCCATGTCAATCCGGTCGGCCCACGCAGCGTCTACGACGAGGCCAAGCGCTACGCCGAGGCCCTGACCACCGCCGAGATCAACGCCCATGGCCTGAACGGGGCGATCGTGCGGCTGTTCAACACCTACGGCTCCCGTATGAGGGCGCACGACGGCCGGGCCGTTCCGACCTTCATCCGGCAGGCCCTGGCCGGGGAGCCGCTGACGGTGACCGGCGACGGCGGCCAGACCCGTTCCATCACCTATGTGGACGACACGGTCGAGGGTGTGCTGGCGGTGGCGGCCTCCGACCTCGCCCAACCGGTGAACATCGGCAACCCCGCTGAGATGACGGTCCTCCAACTCGCCCGGCTGGTCGTCGAACTGACCGGCTCCGGCTCCGGGATCGAGTTCGTCGAGCGCCCGACGGACGACCCGAGCGTGCGGTGCCCGGACATCGGCCTGGCCAGGGACAAGCTCCAGTGGGAGCCGCGTACCCCGGCTGTCGAGGGGCTGACCCGGACCATCGCGTGGTTCCGCGAGAACCCCGAGAACTGAGAACCCCGAGACCTGCGAAACCCCGAGACCTGCGAAACCCCGAGATCTGAGGACCCCGGGACGGAGAACCCGAGACCTGCGACCCCCGAGAACCGACCCCCGAGAACCCCACGAAAGGTCCCCGCCACGAAGGACCCAGCCCCACGAAAGGCACCGGTCATGCGCATCCTGGGCATCAACGCCCTCTTCCACGATCCCGCCGCGGCCCTCGTCGTCGACGGGCAGGTCGTCGCAGCGGCCGAGGAAGAGCGCTTCTCCCGCCGCAAGCACGGCAAACGGCCCGTGCCCTTCTCTGCGTGGGAGCTGCCCGAGCGCGCCGCCGCCTGGTGCCTGGCCCAGGCGGGACTGCGGCCCCAGGACCTGGACGCGGTCGGCTACTCCTACGATCCGGCGCTGGCCCGGCCCGTGGACGAGCTCGGCATCGCCGACCCCTGGGACCGGCTGCGGCAGCTGTACGCCCGGCAGGCGCCCCAGTTCCTGGCCGAGGCACTGCCGGGACTGGAGGCGGGCACGGTCCGCTTCGTTCCCCATCACATCGCCCACGCCGCCTCCGCCGCGTACGCCGTGGACGGCGAGGCGGACCCCTCGTCCGTCCTGGTGCTGGACGGACGCGGCGAGGCCACCTCGCACCTGGCCGCCCGCCGGGTCGGCGCGACGCTCGAACCCCTCGCGGGCCAGGGCCTGCCCCACTCCCTCGGCCTGGTCTACGAGGAGCTGACGGAGCATCTGGGATTCCTGCGGTCCTCGGACGAGTACAAGGTGATGGCGCTGGCCTCCCACGGCAGGCCGCGCATGCTCGCGGAGCTGCGGCGGTACGTCCACGCGACCGGCGACGGCGGCTTCCACGGCTCCGGGGTCCCCTGGGCGCAGTTCACCGGTGCCAGGCGGCCCGACGAGGCATGGAGCCAGGACCACGCCGATCTGGCCTCCTCCGCCCAGACCGTCCTGGAGGAGGTCCTGCTCGACCTCGTCAGCTGGCTGCACGGGCGCACCCACGACCGCCTGCTGACCATGGCGGGCGGGGTCGCGCTCAACTGCGTGGCCAACTCCCGTATCGCCCGCGAGGGGCCGTTCGACCGGGTGTGGGTGCAGCCCGCCGCCGGTGACGCGGGCACGGCGCTGGGCGCCGCGCTGCGCCTGGCCGCCGACGGCGGGGACCCGGTGGCGCCCATGGGCGGCGCGGACCTGGGGCGGGGCTGGTCGGACGCCGAGCTGGAGGCCTGGCTGAAGACCGCCGGAGTGCCCCACGAGCGGCCCGCCGACGTCGCCGAGGCGGTGGCCGAGGCCCTGGCGGACAACGCGATCGTGGCCTGGTTCCAGGGGCGGGCCGAGTACGGGCCCCGGGCGCTCGGCCACCGGTCTCTGCTCGCCCACCCCGGCCACAGCGGGAATCTGGAGCGGCTCAACGACGTCAAGGGCCGCGAGCACTTCCGGCCGGTCGCGCCGATGGTGCTGGCGGAGCGGGCCGGGGCCATCTTCGACGGACCGCTGCCGAGCCCGTACATGCTGTTCGTCCACGACGTGGCACCGCGGTGGCGCGAGCGCATCCCCGCCGTCGTGCACGTCGACGGGACCGCCCGGATCCAGACCGTGGACGCGGCCGCCGAACCGCTCGTCGCCCGCATGCTCCAGGCGTTCGAGCGGCGCACCGGCCTGCCCGTCGTCGTCAACACCAGCCTGAACACGGCCGGCCGCCCCATGGTCGACGATCCGCGCGACGCCCTGGAGTGCTTCGGCTCCTCGCCGGTCGACCTGCTGGCCATCGGCTCCTTCGTGGTGCGGCGCGGCCGGATGTTCGACCACCACGGAACCGGCGGGGAGGCCCAGCGATGACCAGTCACGACCTGTCCTACGCGGTGGTGGTGCCCACGCTGGGCCGCCCCAGCCTCGACGACTGCCTGGACGCGCTGGCGCACAGTTCCGGTCCGCCGCCCCGCCGGGTCGTCGTGGTGGACGACCGGCCGCTGAGCGACCGCGCCCCGCTGCACATCGAGGTCCCCCGGCCGCTGCGCGACCGGCTGCACGTGGTCGCCGGGTGCGGGAACGGTCCGGCCGCCGCGCGCAACGCGGGCTGGCGGGCGGTGTCCGAGCCCTGGGTGGCGTTCCTCGACGACGACACGCTGCCGGGGTCCACCTGGGCCCAGGACCTCGCCTCCGACCTGGCCCGGGCGGCGCCGGACACCGGGGCGGTGCAGGGCCGGATCCACGTTCCGCTGCCCGACGGCCGTCCCCCGACCGACTGGGAGCGGGGGACGGCCGGGCTGGCCGCCGCCCGCTGGATCACCGCGGACATGGCGTACCGGCGGGAGGTGCTGGAGACGGTCGGCGGCTTCGACGAGCGCTTCCGCAGGGCCTTCCGTGAGGACGCCGATCTGGCCCTGCGCGTCCTCGACGCGGGCTGGCGCCTGGAGACCGGCCGCCGTACGACGGCGCATCCGGTGCGGCCCGCCGACCGCTGGGTGTCGGTGCGCGCCCAGGCCGGCAACGCCGACGACGTACTGATGGGCCGCCTGCACGGACGCGGCTGGTGGGCACGGGCCGAGGCACCGCGCGGCCGCCTGCCCTCGCACATGGCCGTGACCGCGGCGGCGGCCGGGGCGCTGGTCTGCGCCGCGGCGGGACGGCGCGGGGCGGCGGCGGTGTTGGCCGGGGCATGGCTCGGCGGCACGGCGGAGTTCGCGCTCGCGCGGATCATGCCCGGTCCGCGGACGCGCCAGGAGATCACGGCGATGGTCCTGACCAGTGCCGCCATCCCGCCCGTCGCCTGCTGGCACCGGGTCAGGGGGCTGATCCGGCACCACGACGCGGGTCCCTGGCATCCGCCGGGCTCCCCGCAGCCTTCGCTCGACCGTGTCCTGCCGGGCCACGGCGCGGACCCGGTGGGCTCCGTCCCCTGATGACGGACGGCCACGGACGGCTGAGGACCGTCGGCTGACGGGGACGAGCGGCTGAGAACGGACGGGCGACACAGAACGGACGGGCGACACAGAACGGACGGGCGACGCAGAGGCGGGACAGGCGACACAGAACGGACGGGCGGCAGAACGGACGAGTGGCAGGACAGGCGAGAACCGGCGATCGAGAGCAGCGATGGGAGACCCGAGACACATGGTGTACGTAGCCGACCCCAGTACCCGCCCGGTCGGGCGGGAGTCGGAGGCAACGGTGGACGCGGCGCCCCCGTGGGTCTTCCAGCGGCCCCTCGACCCCGCCCGCGCACCCGTTCCCGAGGGGTTGCCCCTCGCGGTGCTGTTCGACCGGGACGGCACGCTGGTGGAGGACGTCCCCTACAACGGCGACCCCGCGCTGGTGCGCCCCATGCCATGGGCCCTCGACGCGCTCGGGGCGCTGCGCGCCCGCGGGATCCCGGTCGGGGTGGTGAGCAACCAGTCGGGAGTCGCCCGCGGCCTGCTGACCCGTCAGCAGGTGGAGGCCGTGCAGCGGCGGATCGAGCAGTTCCTCGGCCCGTTCGACGTCTGGGTGGTCTGCCCGCACGGCACGGGTGACGGCTGCGGCTGCCGCAAGCCCGCGCCCGGTCTGGTCCTGACCGCCGCCGAGTGCCTGGACGTCCACCCGAGCCGGGTCGCGGTGATCGGGGACGTCGGCTCGGACGTCGAGGCGGCCCGCGCCGCCGGGGCGCGCGGGGTGCTCGTGCCCAACCCGTACACCCGGCTCGAGGAGGTCGCGGACGCCCTGGAGGTCGAGCCGAACCTCCTCGGCGCCGTGCGCCGCCTCCTGCGCGGCGACCGCCCGGACCCTTCCGGCGCGGACGGCGGGCCCGCGCGGTGAGAACCCTCGTCGTGCGCCTCGACAGCGCCGGGGACGTGCTGCTGGCGGGACCCGCCGTGCGGGCCGCCGCGGCGGGCTCCGACGCGGTCACCCTGCTGTGCGGGCGGCAGGGAGCGGCCGCCGCGCGCCTGCTGCCGGGGGTGGACGAGGTCCTGGAATGGGACGCGCCCTGGGCCGGGTTCGATCCCCCGCCGGTGCGGGCGCACGACGTCCAGGACCTGATCCACCGTCTCGCCGCCCGCTGCCTCGACCGCGCGCTGGTACTGACCTCGTTCCATCAGAGCCCGCTGCCCGCCGCGCTGGTGCTGCGCATGGCCGGTATCGGCCGCATCTGCGCCGACAGCGAGGACTACCCGGGCTCCCTGCTCGACCTGCGCCACCACCGCCGTCCCGGGCGCCACGAGGCGGAGGCCGCGCTCGACCTGGCGTTGGCGGACGGGTTCGCCCTGCCGCCCGGCGACGACGGATCGCTGCGGGTGCTGCCCGCGCCCGACACCCGCCCGCTCACCGGCGGCGGACCGTACGTGGTCGTCCACCCCGGCGCCGCCGTGCCCGCCCGCACCCCGAGCGCGCCGTGGATGGCGGCCGCGGTGCGCGCCCTGACCGACGAGGGGCACCGGGTGGTCGTCACCGGAGGCCCCGGGGAGAAGGCGCTGACGGCCGCCGTCGCCGACGGGCACGCGGTGGACCTGGGCGGGCGCACGGAGCTGCCCGACCTGGCCGGGGTGCTCGCCGGGGCGTCGGCCGTGGTCGTCGGCAACACCGGGCCCGCCCATCTGGCGGCGGCGGTCGGCACACCCGTGGTCTGCCTGTTCGCCCCCGTGGTCCCGGCCGAGCGCTGGCGCCCCTTCCGGGTGCCGCACATCCTGCTGGGCCGTCAGGACGCGGAGTGCGCGGGCAGCCGCGCCCGCCTGTGCCCCGTACCCGGGCATCCCTGCCTGGACTCCGTCGGCCCCGCGGAGGTCACCGCCGCCGTCACCGCCCTCGCCGGGACCGGCGCGGCCAGGGGAAAGACGCGGGCACGCAGGCGGGGACCGGCCCGGGGACGGAGGCAGGGACCGAACGAGGGACAGGCGCAGGGACCGGCCCAGGGGCCGAACCAGCGCCGCCCCGCCGAGGAGGTGACGGCATGAACATCCTGCTCTGGCACGTGCACGGATCCTGGACGACCGCCTTCGTCCAGGGGGCCCACACCTACCTCGTCCCCGTCACCCCCGACCGCGGGCCCGACGGCCTCGGCCGCGCCCGTACCTTCCCCTGGCCCGACTCCGTCCTCGAGATGCCCCCGCAGCGGCTGCGGCACACCCATGTCGACCTGGTCGTCCTCCAACGCCCGCACGAGGCCCGGCTGGCCGAGGAGTGGCTCGGCCGCCGCCCCGGCCGCGACGTCCCGGTGGTCTACCTGGAGCACAACGCCCCGCACGGCGAAGTGCCCGACACCCGGCACCCGATGGCCGACCGGGACGATCTGACCCTCGTCCACGTCACCCACTTCAACCGGCTGTTCTGGGACAACGGGGCCACCCGTGCCGAAGTGATCGAGCACGGGATCGTCGACCCCGGCCACCTCTACACCGGGCGCCTCGCACGCGCCGCCGTCGTGGTCAACGAGCCCGTCCGCCGCGGCAGGACCACCGGGACCGACCTGCTGCCGCAGTTCGCCGAGGCCGTGCCGCTCGATGTCTTCGGCATGGGCACCGAGGGCCTGGCCGAGCACGTCGGACTGCCCTCCACCCGCCTGCGCACCCAGGAGCTCCCCCAGGCGCTCCTGCACGGCGAGCTCGCCGAACGGCGGCTGTATGTGCACCCGGTGCGCTGGACCTCCCTGGGCCTGTCGCTGCTGGAGGCCATGCACCTGGGCATGCCGGTGGTCGCCCTCGCCACGACCGAGGTCGTCCGGGCCGTACCCCCCGGCGCCGGGGTGGTCTCCACCCGGCCCGAGGTGCTCGCCGAGGCGGCCCGTCACTACCTGGCCGACCAGGGCGCGGCCGCCGCCGACGGGCTTCGGGCGCGTCAGGCCGCGCTGGAGCGCTACGGACTCAAACGGTTCCTGTCCGACTGGGACCGCCTGATCGAAGAGGTGACCCGTTGACCACGCCCCTGAAGATCGCCCTGGTGTCCGAGCACGCCAGCCCGCTCGCCGTGCTCGGCGGTGTCGACGCCGGCGGCCAGAACGTGCATGTCGCGGCCCTCGCCGACGCACTCGGCGGCCTCGGCCACCGCGTGACCGTCTACACCCGCCGCGATGCCATGGGCCTGGCCGTCGAGGTCCCCCTGCGCCAGGGAGTGATCGTCCACCACGTGCCCGCCGGCCCCGCCCGGGAGATGTCCAAGGACGACCTGCTGCCGCACATGGGCGCCTTCGGCGCATACCTGGCCGCCCGCTGGGCCGACGACCCGCCCGACATCGTCCACGGCCACTACTGGATGTCCGGGCTGGCCGCTCTGCGCGGCACCCGTGGCCTGGACATACCGGTCGTGCAGACCTTCCACGCCCTCGGCAAGGTCAAACGCCGCCATCAGGGCCCGGCCGACACCAGCCCCCCGCGGCGCATCGCCGCCGAGACCGCGCTCGGCCGCACCTGCCACCGCATCATCGCCACCTGCCACGACGAGGTCGAGGAACTGTGCTCCATGGGGCTGCCGTTCTCCAAGACCCGCGTGGTGCCCTGCGGCGTCGACACGGAACTGTTCACCCCCCGTGGCCCCGCCGCACCACGCAACGGCAGGCCCCGGCTCGTCCAGATAGGCCGCCTCGTCCCCCGCAAGGGCGCCGACACCGCGATATCCGCCCTGGCCTCGATCCCCGGCGCCGAACTGGTGATCGCGGGCGGCCCGGCCGACGACCGGTTCGAGGCCGACCCGGAGGTCCGACGACTGGCCGCGCTCGCCCAGCGCAACGGTGTCGGCCACCGGCTGGTGCTCCTCGGCGGCGTCCCCCGCGAGGCGATGCCCGCCCTGCTGCGCAGCGCCGACCTGGTGGTGTGCCCGGCGCGCTACGAGCCGTTCGGGATCGTTCCGCTGGAGGCCATGGCCTGCGGGGTGCCGGTGGTCGCCAGCTCCGTCGGTGGCCACTTGGACACCGTGGCCGACCGCACCACCGGGCGGCTGTTCCCCGCGGGCAACGCGCAGGCACTCGCCGCCGCGGTCAATGAACTGCTCGCCGCCCCCCATCTGCGGGAGCACTACGGCGCCGCGGGGCGCCGCCGGGTCCTCGCCCGCTACGGCTGGCACCAGGTGGCCGCCGCGACCGAGCGGGTCTACGAGGAGCTGGCCGCGTACGCGTTCGGCCTGCGGGGCGCGCGGACCTCGGCGGCGAGAGGGGCAGCGCCCGGCGGGAACCGGGCCCCGGGCAAGGGGACTGCCCCGGGCAACGGGTCGGGCACCGGAACGACGACGGGAGCGGCCGGATGACCGCGCGGCCGGACGTCCCGCGGGAGCGCGTCCTCGACGAGGCGACCGAGCACTGCCTGGTGCTGGAGGCGGCCCTTGCCCGCCTGCGCACCCGTCAGCTCCCCCTGCTCACCGGCTGGGGGGAGGTCCTCGCGGAACTGCTGCCCGGCGGCGGGCGGCTGCTCGCCGCGGGCAACGGCGGAAGCGCCGCCCAGGCCCAGCACCTCACCGCCGAACTCGTCGGCCGCTACTTCGAGGAGCGCCCCGCCTTCTCGGCGATCTCCCTGCACGCCGAGACCTCCAGCGTGACCGCCATAGGCAACGACTACGGCTTCGACGAGCTGTACGCGCGCCAGGTGGCCGCCCACGGCCGGTCCGGCGATGTGCTGGTGCTCATGTCCACCTCGGGCCGCAGCCCCAACCTGCTGCGGGCGGCATCGGCCGCGCGGACCCTCGGGATGCGGGTGTGGGGCATGACGGGACCGCGCCCCAACCCCCTCGCGCAGGACGCCGACGAGGCGCTGTGCGTGGACGCCGACCGGGGCGCCACCGTCCAGGAGGCCCACCTGGTGGCGCTGCACCTGATGTGCGAGGCCCTCGACGCGGCGCTGGCGCGGCGCGGGGGCGACGGCCGGACGTCGTCCACCACCGGGGTGCTCCACCTCGGCGCGCGCCGTCCGGGGCCGCGTCATCCGGGCCCACGTCCGAGGAGGGAAAGCCGATGACCCGCCCCCTCGTCGTCGTCGGGGACGCTCTGCTCGACCGTGACATCGACGGTGAGGCCACCCGGCTCAGCCCGGACGCGCCCGCCCCCGTGGTCGAGGTCCACCGCGAGCACACCCGCCCCGGGGGCGCCGCCCTCGCCGCCGCCCTCGCCGCCCGCGACGGCCGCGAGGTCGTCCTGGTCACCCCTCTCGGCGGCGGCGCGGACGACGACGAGGTGCGCTCCCGCCTGCGCGGCCGGGTGCGCGTCGCCGAGTTCCCGCTGGACGGCACCGTCGCCGTCAAGACCCGGATCCGCGCCGGAGGCCGCCCGCTGGTGCGGATCGACCGGGGCGGCGGCGCCCCCGGCCGGCCCGGCGACGCCGTCACCGAGGCCATCGCCGCCGCGGGCGTGGTCCTGGTCTCCGACTACGGGCGGGGCACCGCCGACGCCCTGCGCCCGCTGCTGGAGGCCGCCGCCCACCGAGCGCCGCTGGTGTGGGACCCGCATCCGTGCGGCGGGCCCCCCGTGCCCGGAGTCCGCCTGGCCACGCCGAACGCGGCCGAGGCCCGTCTGTTCGCCGAGCCGCTGGGCGCGGGCGACGGCGCACGGGGCCTGCGGGCCGCCGCCGAACGTGGCGCCGCCTTGTCCCGCCATTGGCGCGCCGCCGCGGTCTGCATCACCCTCGGCGAACGCGGCGCCCTGCTCAGCCGCGGCGCCGAGAGCCCCATGCTGCTGCCCGCCCCGCACCGCGCGCCAGGCGACCCCTGCGGGGCGGGTGACTGCTTCGCCGCCGCCGCTGCCGCCGCCCTGGCCGACGGCGCCCTGCCCGAGGAGGCGGTCCAGCGCGCGGTGGCCGCCGCCACGGACTTCGTCTCCCGAGGAGGCGCCGGGGACCCGGCCCTGTGGGGCGAGGCCGACCCCTTGCCCGTACCGGCGCACGACGCGTTCGCCCTGGCCGACGCGGTGCGCTCGCGGGGCGGCACGGTCGTCGCCACGGGAGGGTGCTTCGACCTCGTCCACGCCGGCCATGTGGGGATGCTGGAGTCCGCCCGGCGGGTCGGCGACTGCCTCATCGTGTGTCTGAACTCCGACATTTCGGTGACCCGGCTCAAGGGCCCCGGCCGTCCCCTGACCCCGCTGGAGGACCGGCTCAGGGTGCTGGCCGGCCTCGCGTGCGTGGACGCGGTCGCGGTCTTCGACGAGGACACCCCGGAAGCGCTCCTGCGCAAGCTGCGCCCCGATGTCTGGGTCAAGGGCGGCGACTACACCGCGGACGCCCTGCCGGAGGCGCAGGCCGTGCGCTCGTGGGGCGGCCAGGCCCTCGTTCTGCCGTATCTGGAGGGGCGTTCGACCACGGCGCTGGCCCGCAGAGCGGCCACCGCCGCGGCTGTGAGGCCGCGGTGAGGCCCAAGCTGCTCGTGCTGCGGGCGCTCGGGCTGGGCGATCTGCTGACCGCGGTGCCCGCGCTGCGCGCCCTGCGCCGCCACTGGCCCGGGCACGAGATCGTGCTCGCCGCCCCCGCACGGCTGGCCGAGGCCGCCGCCGCCACGGGAGCCGTCGACCGGCTCCTTCCCGTGTCGGCACCCGCCCGGTCGGTGCCCGCGCGGATCGACTGGCTCGGCCCGGCCCCCGAGGTCGCCGTCGACCTCCACGGCAACGGACCGCCGAGCCATCTGCTCCTTCAGGGCGTACGGCCCGGTGCTCTGCTGGCCTACGCCCACCCGCGGACGCCGCACATCGCCGGGCCCGTGTGGCGCACCGACGAGCACGAGCGGGACCGCTGGTGCCGCCTGCTGCACTGGTACGGCATCCCGGCCGATCCCGGCGACCTGCGCATCGCTCCGCCCGATGTCCCCTCACCCGCCCGCGGTGCGACGGTCGTCCACCCCGGAGCGGACGCGGGATCCCGCCGCTGGCCCGCGACACGGTTCGCCGCCGTCATCCGGGGCCTGCGGACCCCTGTGGTGGTCACCGCGGGTGCGGGCGAGGCCCCCCTGGCGCACCGGATCGCCGAACTCGCGGGGCTGCCCGCGAGCCGCGTCCTCGGGGGTGACGCCGATGTGCCGTTCCCCGTCCTGGCGGCGCTCGTGGCCGAGGCGCGGGCCGTGGTGGCCGGGGACACCGGGCTCGCCCACCTCGCCAGCGCGCTCGGCACCCCCTCGGTGGTGCTGTTCGGCCCGGTCTCGCCCCGTCTGTGGGGCCCGCCCGACGACCCACGCCACCAGGCCCTGTGGCACTACGGCGGCGCACCGGACGAGGTGCGGCCGGGCGACGCGCACGGGGACCGGCCGGACGAGCGGCTGCTGCGGATCTCGGCGGACGAGGTGCTCGACGCCCTCGCCACCGCGGTCCGCACCGCGCGCCCGGACCCGATGGAGGGCGCCGGAACCAGGTAGCACCCAGCGGTCACGCCCTCACCGGGACCGTGCGAGAGGCGCACGGTCCCGGTGAACCGCGTTGGCTGCCCAACTCCTTTTTCTCTTCAGTGCGTTCGGTGAGTCGCTCCGGCGCGTGTGCTCTTTCGGTCGCTCCGCCCGTCCGACCGCCCTGCCCTCCCGGCCGCGCCACCGTGCCATTTCGGCCACTGTGACGGTCCTGCTGTTGCAGTCCTGTTGCAATACTTCGGTTATATGGAAGGAACCCTTTCGGTCTGACTGCGGTCATAGCGTACGACCAGTTCGGTGCAGACCTGGCGTATTTGATCCGAAAGGTGTTCTTGTGAGCGCATTGACACGTAGAAGCATGCTCACCCTCACCGCGGGTGCAGCGCTGGGTGTGGCCGGATGCGGCACCAGCGATGTCCTCGGCTCGGACTCCGGGTCGCACAGGCGCAAGCGCCACGGGAACGACAAGCCGCACGTGAAACTCATAGGAGACGGCTCCACCTCCGACAGCGGCCCTCAGCCCCACCAGCCCAAGCCCGAGCGCCTGGAGCCGGGGCAGATCCCGCCGCAGTTCGTCGTCTTCTCCTGGGACGGCGCCGGGGAGCTGGACAACGGCCTGTTCTCCCGCTTCCGCAAGATCGCCAAGGACCACAACGCGGCCATGACGTTCTTCCTGTCGGGCATCTACTGCCTGCCCGAGTCGAAGAAGAGCCTGTACCAGCCGCCGAAGAACCCGGTGGGAGCCTCCGACATCGGCTACCTCACCGACGACCACGTCCGGGCCACCATCGAGCAGGTGCGGCTGGCCTGGCTGGAGGGGCATGAGATAGGCACCCACTTCAACGGCCACTTCTGCGGTGGCTCCGGCTCCGTCGCCAACTGGACGAGCGCGGACTGGCGCAGCGAGATCGACCAGGCCGTCGGCTTCGTGACCAAGTGGAAGACCAACACCGGCTTCAAGGACATGGAGCCGCTGCCCTTCGACTACCGCAAGGAGCTCATCGGCGGCCGCACCCCCTGCCTGCTGGGCCAGGACAACCTCCTGCCCGTGGCCAAGCAGCTGGGCTGGCGGTACGACGCCAGCTCGCCCGGCGGCCTGCAGACCTGGCCGCACAAGAAGATGGGCGTGTGGAACTTCCCCCTCCAGTCCATACCGTTCCCCGGGCACAGCTTCCAGGTGCTCTCGATGGACTACAACATGCTGGCCAACCAGTCCCAGAACGCGACCAAGAGCGACCCCGCCAACTACCCGGGCTGGCGTCAGCAAGCACGTGACGCCTACCTCGCGGGCTTCCAGCGCGCCTACGACACCAACCGGGCACCGATGTTCATCGGCAACCACTTCGAGCAGTGGAACGGCGGCATCTACATGGACGCCGTCGAGGAGGCGCTGAAGAGGATGTCGGAGAAGAAGGACGTCCGCCTGGTCTCCTTCCGGCAGTTCACCGACTGGCTCGAAGCCCAGGACCCCAAGGTGCTGAGCAAGCTCTGCGGCATCGGCGTCGGCGAGGAGCCGACCGGTGGCTGGAAGGCGTATCTCACCGCCTGATCCGGAATCCTCGCCGCCAACCCGCCCCGGACCCCGCGCGTCTGCGCGAGGCAGGTGAACGGCGCACGCCCTGGGCGCTAGAAGGGGAACCGGCTGCGCCCGTGCTGGATGGAGATCCACTTCTGCGTGGTGAACGCCTCGACGGTCGACTCGCCGTTGAGCCGCCCCACTCCGGAGTGCTTCTCACCGCCGAAGGGCACGATCGGCTCGTCGTGGATGGTGCCGTCGTTGACGTGGATCATGCCGGTGTCGATCCGGCGGGCGACCCTCACCCCGCGCTCCACGTCCGCGGTGTGCACGGCTCCGCTGAGCCCGAACTCGGTGTCATTGGCCAGCCGCACCGCCTCGTCCTCGCCGTCGAAGGGAACGATCAGCACCACGGGGCCGAACAGCTCCCGGCGCAGGATCGCCGAGCCCTCAGCGATACCGGTCAGCACGGAGGGCGCCATCAGCGTGCCCTCGGTCGTGCCGTGCAGCAGGGCCGTCGCCCCTTCCTCCAATGCCTGCTCGACCTGGGCGGTGACGATCTCGGCCTGGGCGGAGTTGATCAGCGGTCCGAGATGGGTGCCCGGGTCGCTGGGGTCGCCCACCCGAAGCGTCCTGACCTTGGCGACGAACTTCTCGGTGAACTCCGCCTCCACCGCACGGTCGACCAGGACGCGGTTGGCGGCCATGCAGACCTGCCCCTGATGCGCGAAGCGGCTGAACACCGCGGCGTCGACCGCGTAGTCCAGATCCGCGTCGTCGAGGACGATCAGCGCGCTGTTGCCGCCGAGTTCGAGCACCGAGCGCTTGAAGTGCCCGGCCGCGACCCGGGCGACATGGCGGCCGACCTTGTCCGATCCGGTGAAGGAGATGACCTTCGGCACCGGGTGCTCGATCAGCGCGTCACCGATCTCCGCGATGTCGGTGACCACCACGTTCAGCAGGCCGGGAGGCAGCCCCGCCTCCTCGAAGAGCCGGGCGATCAGGGCGCCGCCGGCGATCGGCGTGTTCTGGTGGGGCTTGAGCACGACACCGTTGCCCAGCGCCAGCGCCGGGGCCACGGACTTGAGCGAGGAACAGCGGGAAGTTGAACGGGCTGATGACCCCGACGACGCCCACCGGCAGCCGGTACAGCCGGTTCTCCTTGCCGTCCACCGGTGAGGGCAGGATGCGCCCCTCGGCTCTGAGGGACAGCTGTCGGGCGCTGTTCTATGCCTGACGATCACTCATCCTAGTGAGGGATCAAGGAAGTTGTACGATCTTGGCGAGCGCCTCGAGCGTCTGCTCGCGGGTCTCGCTCTGCGCGCGCAGCCGCTCCATCGCCCTGGAGTACTGGTTCACGTCCTCCGGCTTGTCCAGATACATCGCCCCGGTGAGCTGCTCGAGATAGGCGATGTCCGGGAGGTCGTCCTGAGGGAAGCTGAGGACGGTGAAGGCACCGCACTCGCCGGAGTGGCCGCCGAAGGAGAACGGCATCACCTGGATGGTGACATGGGGATGCCGGGCCATGTCGACGAGGCGTTCGACCTGGCCGCACATCACGTTCTCCCCGCCGATCGGACGGCGCAGCGCGGCCTCGTCGATCACCGCGTGGTACCGCGGCGCCCGCTCCGACAGGAGCAGCTTCTGCCGCTGCATCCGCAGGGAGACCCGGCGCTCCACTTCCTCGGCGGTGGCGTCGGGCTGGCCGAGGGAGATCACCGCGCGGGCGTAGTCGGCGGTCTGGAGAAGCCCGGGAACGTACTGGACTTCATACGTTCGGATGAGGCCGGCGGCCTCCTCCAGACCCACATACGTCTGGAACCAGTGCGGCAGGACATCGGTGTACGAGTGCCACCAGCCCGCGCTGCTGGCCTCGCGGGCCAGGCCGATGAGCGCCCTGCGCTCGGTGTCGTCGTGGACGCCGTAGAGACTCAACAGGTCTGCGACGTCCCGCTCCTTGAAGCCCACGCGGCCCAGCTCCATACGGCTGATCTTGGACTCGGAGGCGCGGATCGAGTAGCCGGCGTCCTCGCGCGTGATGCCCTTGGCCTCGCGAAGCCGCCGCAGTTGGGACCCGAGGAGGATACGGCGAACCGTCGAACTACCGCTCGATTGCACGCTGCCCATCCCGCCCTCCGCCCTGTGCGCCGGTCGCAGTCTGCCACCACCTGGCGCCTGAGCGTGCATGGCGGCACCCTCGAAAGGACCGAAACGGCCATCCCCGCACACAGGTTCGGGCAGGTCCAGACCTGGTCAGGTACCGTCGCAAGCTGACCGAATGATCGCCGGGGTGGGGAGTCTACGGTGGAAAGCGCTTACGTCTTCAACCAATCGTGGGAACGTGAGCTCGAGCGACTGCGGGCCCTGGAGAATGTCTACGATCCGCAGTCGCGCACACGGCTGGATCTGCTCGGCCTCGGCGAGGGTGCGCACTGCCTCGAAGTGGGCGCGGGCGCGGGCAGTATGGCCCGGTGGATGGCCGAACGGGCGGGCCCGGCGGGACATGTGCTCGCCGTCGACATCGACACCAGGTTCGCCGTCGGGCACGGGCTGCGGCAGCTCGAGGTTCGCGAGCACGACCTGCTCGGCGATCCCCTCCCGGACGCCGCCTTCGACATGGTCCACGCACGGGCCGTCGTCGGGCACCAGCCGGGGCGGGAGAAGGAGGCCATGGAGCGGATGGCGGCCGCCACCCGGCCCGGCGGCTGGATGGTCGTCGAGGACTTCGACATCGCCGGTCCCATGGCGACCGCCGCCGCCCGCTACTACCCGCCGGAGCACCGGCAGTTGGGGGAGAGGGTCGGCAGAGCGATGGAGGCGCAGTTCGCCGGTCTCGGGGTCGACCCGGGCATCGGACGGCGGTTGACGGGGCTGCTCGCCGAGGCGGGGCTCGAGGAGATCGGCGCGGATGTGCACTCGCCGGTCATCCCGGGTGGCGACTCCTTCATGCCGCTGACGCTCCAGCACCTGCGCCCCAGGCTGGTGGGCACGGGAATCCTCAACGACGCGGAGGTGGACGAGGCGATCGCTCTGATGGAGCGTCCCGAGTCTTCCTATGTGCCGGTGTTCATGGTCACGGCCTGGGGGAGGAAACGTTCCGGCTGACGCGGCGACCGCTGAGCCCGGCGCCGCCCTTTCCAGAAGGGGATGGCTGGAGCGTGCCACACCGGTAGTCGGATTGACGGCATGGAGGATGTGTTGTGCGCCGATCTCCCCCGAAAGCCCGAATCCCCCGAAGAGGCCGCCGCGCCTGCCTCGGGAGGGGACCGGGGCTAGAACTCCTTGGCGATCCGGCTCAGCAGGGAGACCGTCCGGTCGGGGGCGAGGCTGTCCACGCACAGCCGCTCCATGGCCTGGCTGTACTGGTCCACGTCGTCACGCTTGTCGAGATACAGGGCGCTGGTGAGCTGTTCGAGGTAGACCACGTCCGGCAAGTCCTGCTCGGGGAAGCGCAGGATCGAGAACGCGCCGCCCTCGGCCGCGTGCCCGCCGAACTGGAACGGCATCACCTGGATCGTGACTCCCGCCTGGTCGGTGAGCTCCACGAGCCGCTCGACCTGAGCGCGCATCACCTTGCGCCCGCCGAGCGGACGGCGCAGCGCGGCCTCGTCGATGACCGCCCACAGCTTCGGGGCGCGCTCGGAGACGAGCAGCTTCTGCCGCTGCATCCGCAGGGCGACCCGGCGCTCTATCTCCTCCGAGGGTGCGGCGGGCTGGCCGAGCATGGTGACGGTACGCGCGTAGTCCTCGGTCTGCAGCAGGCCGGGGACGAACTGGACCTCGTAGGTGCGGATGAGCGAGGCGGCCTCCTCCAGACCCACGTAGGTCTGGAACCAGCTCGGCAGGACATCGCCGTAGCTGTGCCACCAGCCGGCCGCGTTCGCCTCGCGCGCGAGTCCAAGCAGGGCTGAGCGCTCTGTGTCGTCCGTCACACCGTAGAGGGTGAGGAGATCGGCCACGTCGCGCTCTTTGAAGCTCACCCGCCCGAGCTCCATACGACTGATCTTCGACTCGGAGCCGCGGATGGAGTACCCGGCCTCCTCGCGTGTGATGCCCTTGGATTCACGCAATCGCCGCAGTTGGGAGCCGAGAAGGATACGGCGCACCATCGACCCGCCGCCGGGCTGCACTGTGCTCATCCTCGTGAACCTCCTCCCCCTGCGTCCTCAAGCCATCAGGCACAGTGTGCCACCCCGGTGCTGCGAAGAGTGCGGGTCCGGCCACACAAAGATTACCAGTGCACATGCAAATGCACGTGCATTTGCCTTGGCGCCTCATGCACGGGAATCCGCTCTTGCATCTGCTGTGCGCGTTGGGGAGGATGGTGCACGTGCACTTGCACGATCACTTGCGATCACACGGGGTGCTGCACATGGGGACTGGAGGCTCTGTAGTTCTCGAGCCGTTATGGCAAGAACTGCTCGCGTCCGCGGAGTTCGAGGCGCCGGGCGCCGTCTCCATCTCCTGTGAGTTCGAGCTCCCGCCGCGGTTCGAAGCGGTCAAGGACGCGAGGGACTTCGCGATGACGACGTTGCGACGCTGGAACCTCGCCGAGCTCTTCGACTCGGTGGCCCTCGTGGCCTCCGAGCTGGTCACCAACGCCCTGCGGCACGGCATGTCGCAGGGGCCCTCGCACCCGGGGGCCCCTATACAACTGTGTCTCATACGCAAGGCGTCGCGGGTGGTCTGCGCCGTGCGCGACCCCAGCGACCAGGGACCGGTGTCGAAGGAGCCCGACTACATATCGGAGTCGGGACGCGGACTGCACCTCGTCGACTCGTTCAGTGACACCTGGGGCTGGCACCCGCTCGCGGGAGCCGGGAAGATCGTCTGGGCGCTGTTCCACTCGGGCGACGACGACCTGTCCGGTCCGACCACCCAGGTGGCGGTGTAACCCAAGGAACGCACACCTCCCCATTCATGAGCGCGGAGCCCCACGTGGCCGGCACCGGCGATGGGCGCGGAGTTCGCGAATCGGGGAGGCGTGCCCTTGGGTGCGCGCGGGCTCGCGCGTGGGGAGTGCGGCCCAGCACTGTGCCACCGCCGAGTACCACCGCCGACTGCCGCACCGGCCGTCCCTCGCCCTGCTCAGGGCGAACTTCAGCCCGTGCTCGGCATGGGCTTACCGTCGGCGCCGGCGCCGCTTACTGGACCAGGCCGTCGAAATCGCCGTCCTTGGCACCCAGGATGAGTGCCTCGATCTCGGCGCGAGTGTAGATGAGTGCGGGCCCGTCGGGGTGACGAGAATTCCGCACCGCCACATCGCCGTCCGGCAGCTTCGCAAACTCCACGCAATTCCCCTGCGAGTTACTGCGCCGGCTCTTCTGCCAGACGACCCCCCGCAGGTCAGTGGCGGCCATGCCGTTGTACGTGGGGCGCATCTGAGTCTCCCGGGTGCCGTGCTGTACCTCAGATGATAGCGGTGTGCACGTGCATTCGCATGGGCGATTGCGCGTGCACGACCACTCACCACGTGTAATCGAAGGCGCCCGTTATTAACTCTGAGAAATCATCCGACCACCATCCAGTCAAGAACCCGCGCGGACTGGGAGATAGGCCGGCGGGCACAGCAGGGCGAGCAGCCCGAGGCGTCGGCCGAACACCTTCCTGAACAACTGCCCTTCCGATCCGACGCCGCCCACGGGAGCCGCTCCGGCCGGGTTCCGCGGAGAAATCATTTTCGCCCGGACCCCCGCCCGCGGTGTTGGCGGCCCCGAACAGAACGGGTGAGGCACGATGCCCGCGGAGGGTGGCCGTCTTCCTCGCCCAGGGCGCGTCCGACTTCGCCAACGGGCATGTGCCGGTCGTGGACGGGAGGTGGGCCGGTCGTGGACGGGAGGTGGATGGGGCGCTGGGGCGGGGCGGTCGCGGATACGGTGGGCATATGAGGAGCAACCCGGGCGGCGGCAACGCGATCGAGAAGGTGCTGGCCGTGCTGGAGGCGCTGCCCGAGCACGAGCGGGTCACCGACATCGCCGGCGCCACCGGGCTCGCCAAGTCCACCGTGCACCGCATCC
This sequence comes from Wenjunlia tyrosinilytica, assembly GCF_014646055.1. Classification (GTDB taxonomy): domain Bacteria; phylum Actinomycetota; class Actinomycetes; order Streptomycetales; family Streptomycetaceae; genus Wenjunlia; species Wenjunlia tyrosinilytica. The sequence goes on along the minus strand of NZ_BMMS01000006.1, from coordinate 39,578 downwards.
TGCAGTCGCTGGTCGACCGGCAGTTCGCCATCCCGACCGGCAGCGGCAGCTACATCGGCGGCCCGCGCATCCTCTCGCTCGCCGGGAAGGTCATGGGCCGCTTCAACCCCGCCCAGCACGCGGACGCGGCGCTGCGCGGGCTCTGCCAGGAGACCGGCTGCACGGTCCACTTCGCCCTGCTCGACGCCGACCAGGCGGTCTACGCCGCCAAGCTGGAGGGCGCAAAGCCCTACCGGATGCCGTCGCGGGTGGGGCTCGGCATCCGCCTGCACTCCACCGCCATAGGCAAGTCGATCCTGGCGGCGCTGCCGCCCTCCGAGGCGGACGCGATCATGGCGAGAACGGGTCTGGAGGCCCGCACCCCGAACACCGTCACCGATCCGACGGAGCTGCGCCGCCGGCTCGACGAGGTCCGCTCCCGCGGCTGGGCCTACGACGACGAGGAGAACGAGCCCGGCATCCTGTGCATCGCCGCCGCGGTGCAGGGCCACACGGGCGCGGTCATCGGCGCGGTGAGCGTCGCCACGATCAGCCTCGACCCGTGGCCCGCGGACGTGGAATCCCTGGCAGCCCAGGTCCGCTCCACAGCGGACGAGGTCTCCACCGCGCTGGGCGCGCCGGACCGGACGACCGGCTAGCGGCATTACGCGTTCTGATGGCCGCGGCTGATCGGCTCGGCTCGTGAGCGCCTGGATGCGTGCGCCGCCGACCGGGCCGAGAGCGACGCCGTGCCCGTCCTTCTTGGTGACCAGCGCACGCTCAGCGGCGTATGCCCGGGGGCGGGGTTGCGCTGGTTGCCAGGCGTCTGAGGAGTTTGGCCGCCTCCGGTGGCGGCAGCTCTTCCGCGGTCGCATCGACGACGAAGACCTGCACCCGGCCCGGCATGCCCCGGTGCCGTTCCTCCTCCAGCATCGGCAGCGCCGCGGCCAGGAGTCCGCCCGCGCCCAGTGCCTCCTCCAGCCGTAGCACGTACTCGTCCGAGGCCACGCGCGTGGCGGTCTCGACATGGCCGACGAGCCCCGCGGAGTAGTGCAGCTTCTCTCCCAGTTCCTGGTGGGTCAGCCGCGCACGGATGCGGAAGTGGCGGGCCACCTCTCCGAAGTACCTCAGCGCTTCGGAAGGTTGCGCCGGGCCTTCGCCGATCACTCCGCCCCCAAAGGGGCCTGCGCCGTCGCGTCGGGGCGCAGGCCGTTGCGGCAGCGTGGGCAACGGCACGGTGGGAACCGCTGGTCGAGGGCGAGTCCGGTCGTCGCCGACGCGGTGACAGCGACCGCGCGCCGGATGCGCCGCTCGCCGGTGGCCGGGTCCACGCTGTAGACGCGCATCGTCATACTCGACTGCCTGGCGGCGGGCCACAGCCCATCGGGCGCGCTCACCGGGGCGCCGCCAGGTCCAGCGCCGCCAGGTCCAGCGCCGCCAGGTCCAGCGCGGCCAGGTCCAGCGCGGCCGTCACCAGGAGCGTCCGGCGGCGACGCCGCCGTCGCCACTCCTCGCGATCGAGCAGGTAGGGGCGCACAAGGTCGTGGGCCTCGCCGTCCAACGGCTCGACGGGTGTCCGGGGTGCCTGCCGTGCCCGCGGCGGTGGGCACGGCAGGCACCCCGGAACAGGTAACCCCCCGCGAGCCCGGCGCCTCCCGGGGGTGCGCGGGCCGAAAGCCGCCCTCACGCCATCGACGAAACGGGCGATAAAGTCCGTCATGTCATCAGCTCCTTCTGGCTGGTGGCCATGCCCCGGGGCCGGTCGCGCGGTCGCCGGGGTCTGCCGTTCCCACGTCGTGGAGCCGCCCGGACGCGGCCGGACGCGGCCGGACATGGCCGGGCCACCCCTTGCGCGTTGTCCGCTCGCTGATCAAACCGTCGCAACGGGCCATGACGTTGGGTACACATAGCGTCGCTCTCCGGCGCTACGATCAAAAGGCCAAAACACGTTCCAGCCAGGGGCTGTCACAGGGGGATGCCATGAGCCGACGTAACGGCAAGCCGGGGCCCGCGGCCACGTCAGCCGCACTGTTCGGGGAGGTTTTGCGGGATTTGCGCGACGGGGCAGGGCTGTCCCAGGAGAAGTTGGCGAGCCGGATCCCGTGCGATCGGTCGTTGGTCGCGCGTATCGAGTCCGGAACGCGGGTGCCTCAACAGTCATTTGTGGCCACCTGCGACGAGCTGTTGGACACCGGCGGGATACTGGCTCGGCTGTGGTCCCGCATCGACTGGTACCCGGCGGTCGAGCATCCCGACTGGTTCCGGCGCCGTGCGGCCATGGACGCCGAGACCGTTGGGCTCCGCGTCTATCAAACCCAGGTCATTCCCGGTCTGTTGCAGACCGAGGAGTACGCGCGGACGCTGTTCTCACGGGTGGCCACCAAGGACGACGCCGATCTGGTCGAGGAGCGCGTCTCGGCCCGATTGAGCCGCCAGCGGCGCTTCCTGAGCCCTGACGGGCCGCTCCTCGTGGTGGTGCTGGAGGAGGGTTCGATCCGGCGCGTGGTCGGCGGTCCGGCTGTGATGCGGGGGCAGTGCGCCCATCTGCTGGCCCTGGGCAGGCAGCGGAACATCCGGATCCAGGTGGCACCGTTCGGCGTCGCGGCCTTGATCCCGCCGAACACGTCCATGTCGCTGATCACGTTGCCCGACGGGCATGAGTGGGTCTACTCGGAATCGCTGGACCGCGGCCATTTCAGCGACGATCCAGCCGTCTTCGCCCGGCACGCACGGACCTATGATGTGCTCAGGGCGGACGCACTCTCGGCCCCTGAATCAGCCGCTCTGATCAGCGAAGTGATGGAGGGTTACGGCGATCATGAACACCCACGATCCGAGCGCGGCGACGTGGCGGAAGAGCAGCTACAGCGGCGCCAACGGCGGCAACTGCATCGAGGTGGCGGCGATGTGGCGCAAGAGCAGCTACAGCGGCGACAACGGCGGCGACTGCATCGAGGTGGCCCCCGGTATCCCCGGCGTCGTGCCCGTCCGGGACAGCAAGGACCCCCACGGCCCGGCCCTGACATTTCCTGACGAAGCGTGGACCGCGTTTGTGGCGGGTGTGAAGCTGGGGGACTTCCCGGCCCTCGACTGAACACGGCACGACCACGAGCACGGCAGCCCCGGCACGGGCAACCAGCCGGGGCTGCGGCATGTCCGGCGCCCCACTTCGCGCGCCTGCGACCCACGACCCGCACCGCAGCTCGGCGCCGAGCGCAGATCCGTGCTGTCGCGGCAGGTGCCCGCCCGCGAGCGCCTCGACGCCTTCGTGGACCTCTACCTGCCGGACGGTCACCGGGATCCCCGGTGGACGCTCTGGCTGGAGGTGTGGAACCGCTCGACCACCGCCGACGACGAGACCCGGGTCAGGCAGCGGGAGCTGGAGCTGGCCTGGCACCGGGACCTGGTGGCGCTCCTGGCCGAGGGGATCTCACGCGGGGAGTTCCGCGCGGTGGACGCGGACCGGTTCGCCGTGCGCACGCGGGCCCTTCTGGACGGGTTCGGCACCTATCTGGTGGTGGGCCTGCCGGGCATCGACCGCGAGCAGGTGCTCGGCCACGTCGGCGAGCACCTCGACACCTCGCTCCTGCCCGCCTCCTCCATCTGAGGCCCCCGCCGACTTCGGCGGCGCCGCTGTCACCCGTCCGCTCGACGCTGTCACCCGTCCGGCATGCATCGGCATGCGGACGTCGTTTGTCCGGGTTTGCATGCAATCAAGGCGTGGACTCGCCGCGGAGACACCAGCTCCGCATCCTCGCTGATGGAGATTCACATGCGAATAGCCAGCCTCATGGCAGCCTCGGCGCTCACGGTCGCCGCACTCGGTGTCGCGACCCCCGCCGCCTTCGCCGTGGACCCGTCCCCGGCGCAGACGTCCGGCTCGAACCACTCGTGGCCCTCGAGCAAGCCGAGCGACAAGGCGACGGAGAAGCCGACCCACGAGCCCACCCACAAGCCGACCCACGAGCCGACTCACAAGCCGACTCACAAGCCGACTCACAAGCCGACCCACGAGCCGACTCACAAGCCGACCCACGAGCCGACGCACCGGCCGACGGAGAGGCCCACCCACCGTCCGACGGTGCAGCCCACCCGGGGCGTGCTCGGCGGTGAAGGCGGCACGATCGCCGGTATGAACACCGGTCAGGCCGCCGGCGGTGCCGCGCTCCTGGCCGCCGCCGCGATCGGTGGCACCTGGGCCCTGCGCCGCAAGAGCGCCGAGGGCCACCGCCACTAGCAGGCCCTGGGGCCCACGGCCCGAACGAGCAGCCTGTCCGCCGGTCGCGCCTGGTCGGCGGACAGGCTTGAGCCCGCGGACCATTCGCGCGGGCGGCGCTGCCGACCCGGCCCTCAGTCCCCGGTGACCCCGTCGGCCATCTCACGGAGGATGTCCAGGTGCCCGTTGTGCCGGGCGGTCTCCTCGATGAGGTGGAACAGGATCCAGCGCAGCGTCACCGGCTCCCCCGAGCTCCCCCGATTCCGCTTGGAGGGGGTGTCGAGGTCCAGCGTGGCGACGAGTTCCCGGTAGCGGGCGCTCTGGTCCTCGTACCGCGCCAGGAGTTCGGCCAGCGGTGTCTCGGCGCCGAGGCGCATCTCCCGGTCCGGGTCGTCCTCGGTCCAGGGGCCGTGGATCTCCTGGCCGAGCAGCACTGCCTCGAACCAGTGCTGCTCCACCCAGTACAGATGGCTGACCAGTCCACCCACGGTCATCAGCGGCGAGGTCGGCAGCGGGGCGGCGCTCGCCCCTTCCTGTGACAGGCCGGCGCACTTCTCGTGCACGGTGGCGCGGGTGTAGTCGAGGAACGTGGTGAGCATCGTGCGCTCGTCCCACGATGCGGGGATGTCGGTGCGCTCAGGTGACGTCATGACGGGGATACTCGCCCGCCCCGACCGGCCTGTCGAACCGTTATCCCGCCCCTTCCCAAGTCTCCCCTGCCCGTCGCCCCTTCCCCGCCTCCCCTTCTTCCCCGCCTTCCCCGCCTTCCCCTCTTCCCCGCCTCCCCTCCAGGTCCCCGTTCTCCTCCCCTTCACTCACCGGTCCCGGCCCCGTGCCGCCCGCATGCGCGCAGCGCCCTCGTCGAGGTCCACGATCGGCGCGGGATAGTCACCGGGGAGCTCGGCCTGCCTCCAGGGCCGGTGCACGGCCGGGCCCTCGACGCCGGCGAGCTCGGGGACCCAGCGGCGCACATACTCGCCGTTCGGATCGAAGCGCTTGGCCTGGGCGAGCGGATTGAGGATCCGGTTCGGGCGGGTGTCGGTGCCCGTGCCCGCCACCCACTGCCAGTTGAGCTGGTTGTTCGCCACATCGCCGTCGACGAGCAGGTCGAGGAAGTGCCGGGCGCCCACCCTCCAGTCCGTGTAGAGGGTCTTGGCGAGAAAGCTCGCGGTCAGCAGCCTCGCCCGGTTGTGCATCCAGCCCTCGTGCGCGAGCTGCCGCATCCCCGCGTCCACGACGGGGTAGCCGGTGCGCCCCTCCTTCCAGGCGGCGATCTCCTTCTCGTCGGCGCGCCAGCGGTCGCCCTTGGTCCGGTAGTCCGCGGTGGCCGCGTCGGGGCGGGCATGGAGCACCTGGTGGTGGAAGTCGCGCCAGGCCAGCTGGCGCACGTACGCCTGGGCGCCCTCGCCGCCGCGCCTGCGCGCCCTCCGCACGGCCTCCACCGGTGAGAGGCAGCCGAAGTGGAAGAAGGGCGACATGCGGGAGGTGGCGTCGCCGGCGAGGTCGTCGTGCCGGTCCGCGTACTCGTCGAGCCCCGCCCTCTCCCATGCGGCGAACCGCCGCCTCGCCTCGCTCTCCCCTCCCCGGGCCAGGCCCGGCGAGATGCCGCCCGGCCGCTCGGGCAGGGGAAGCGAACCGATGTCCTCCGGCACCCGGACCCCACGGGGAGCGGCCAGCGGATCACGCGTCTCGGCCCGCTCCCACTGGCGGAAGTAGGGCGTGAACACCGCGAAGTGGTCCTTGCCCGCGGGGGTCTGCGCACCGGGGGCGACCGCGGTCACCACCGCGTCATGGACCCGCAGAGTGCAGTGTCCCCCCGTGGAGCGGCCTCCCGCGAGCGCCGTACGCAGCCGTTCCTCGCGGCGCACGGCGTAGCGGCTGGCGCCTGCCGCGAGGTGCACCTGTCCGGCGCCGGTCTCGTGCGCCACCCGGCACACCTGCTCGACGGCGTCTCCCGCGCGCAGCACCAGCCGCCCACCGCGCTCGCGCAGCCCCGAGTCGAGGTCGGTGAGGCAGTCGGCGAGGAAGGCGGACCGGTTCGCGGTGGCGAAGCCCGCCGAGCGCACACCGTCGTCGAGCACGAACAGCGGAACCACCTCGTCGGCCTCGGCGAGGGCGGCACGCAGCACGGGGTTGTCGTGCAGGCGCAGGTCGGAGGTGAACAGGGCGACGGCGGTGGAGGGCATGGCCCCTACACCTATTACCCCGGTGGTGGAACGAATGTCGCCGACCGTGCGACACACGGGGGACTCACCCGTCCGGGGCCGCTCTCCGGCTGCGGCCGCGCCGGGACGGTGTCTATGGTGACGTATGAGGCGATTCGTATCGGTCCTGGGGGCTGTCGCAGCGGTGACGCTCGCGTCCGTAGCCTGCTCGGACACGACTCAGCAGCTCGGCGGCTCGATCGTGCGCACCGCCACCTCTCAGGCGGGCGCCGCGGCGTTCAAGAACGCGGGGTACCCCATCCAGGGTGAGCTGTCGTGCAAGAGCACTTCCCAGGGCGACAGCGCCTACGAGGTGAACTGCACCGGCGTCACCACCAAGAACGAACCGGTGACGCTGAACGGCTCGGTCGACAAGAACGCTCAGGCGGAGGTGGGGAAGAACGCGAGGATCACCGGCGTCAAGTTCGTCGGCACGGCGGGCTCCAAGATCGTTTTCAACACCACCTGCATCGGCACCGACTGCTGAGCCGAGCCGGCTGGGTCGTGCGGCCGGCCTTCCGGAGAGCGCGGGGAGCCCCGTACGGGGCTCCCCGACCGGCGCACCCGAAACCGTGGACTACGCTCGGGCCCGGCCACCGCGTGCGCGTGGCCGGGCCCGAGCGTATGAGCCTGCCGGTGTCCGGGATCAGACGTGCTCCGCCGGTATCTGTCCCAGGCGGCCCGCCTTGAAGTCCTCGAAGGCCTGGGCGAGCTCCACCTGGCTGTTCATCACGAACGGCCCGTACTGCACCATCGGCTCGCGGATCGGCCGCCCACCGAGGAGGACGACCTCCAGATCGGGGCTGCGCGACTCCTGGGTCTCGGCGGCCCGAAGGGTCACCGAGTCACCGCGCCCGAAGGCCACGGCCTGCCCCGTCTCGAACGGCCGCCCCTCGGCGCCCGCCGTGCCGCGGCCCGCCAGGGCGTAGACGAGGGCGTTGAAGTCGGGGCGCCAGGGCAGGGTGATCTCGGCGCCGGGGCTGATGGTGGCGTGGATCAGCGTGATGGGGGTCTGGGTGACTCCCGGGCCGCTGTGGCCGTCGAGCCCGCCCGCGATCAGCCGCAGCAGGGAGCCGCCGTCCGGGGTGGTCAGCAGCTTGACCTGGCCGCCGCCGATGTCCTGGTACTTGGGGTTCATCATCTTCTGCTCGCGCGGAAGGTTCACCCAGAGCTGGAGGCCGTGGAAGAGGCCGCCGCTCATCACCAGCTCCTCCGGAGGAGCCTCGATGTGCAGGATGCCGCCGCCGGCGGTCATCCACTGGGTGTCGCCGCCGCCCAGAACCCCTCCACCACCGGTGGAGTCGCTGTGCACGAAGCTTCCGTCGATCAGACGTGACGGAGAGCACGGGGCGCGCGGTCGCCACGCCGGGGACGGGCGTGGTGACGCGCGGCAGGGTCAGGGGGTTGTCCACAGTCACTGCGGGCATGACGGCCTCCTTGGTGTTCAACGTTCAAGTTAGTTGAATTTCGAACAACCCGCAAGGAGTGCTTCATTCCCGATCAGGCCCGTGGGCGATTTTCGGCGAAGGCGGGAGCGACCCGGGAGGCCGGAGGGAGGCGGAGGCGCGTCCGCGCGTACAGGCGGGTGCCCGAGCGAGCCGGTCAGCCGTACATCCGGCGCATGGTGAAGTCGACCATCTGCTCGACGGCCTTGGCGTCGAACACCATCCGGTGCTCGCCCTCCATGTCGAGCACGAAGCCGTAGCCGGTCGGCAGCAGGTCCAGCACCTCGGCCCCGGTGATCACGAAGTACTTGGACTCCTTGCCCGCGTACCGGCGCAGCTCCTTGAGCGTGGTGAACATCGGGATCACCGGTTGCTGGGTGTTGTGCAGGGCCAGGAAGCCGGGCCGCTCACCGCGGGGGCAGTACACACGGGACGAGGCGAATATGGACTGGAAGTCCTCGGCCGACATCGAACCCGTGGTGAACGCGCGTACCGCGTCGGCCAGTGACGGGCTGGACGGCTCCGGGTACAGCGGCTGGCCGCCGTACCCGTCAGGAGCCGGCGGCGCCTGCTGGTAGTCAGGGCCCGGTCCACCGCTCACACTCTGGTCGTAGCCGTACACGCGGTACAGCGTAGCCAGTCGCGAGCGCCCCTGGAGCGGGGCCGGGTGACATGCGCCTCACGAGGTACTTCGGTGAACCGGTTGATTTGTGTTACTCACCAGTAGCATAGTGGGGTGCTACCGATTGGTAAGCAGACTACCGCCCTGGGAAAACGGAGAGCTGTTGCTATGGGCCACTACAAGTCAAATCTCCGCGACCTGGAGTTCAACCTCTTCGAGGTACTCGGCCGCGACAAGCTCTACGGCACCGGACCGTTCGCCGAGATGGACGTGGACACCGCACGCAGCGTCCTGAGCGAGATAGAGCGCCTCGCCAGCAACGAGCTGGCCGAGTCGTTCGCCGATGCCGACCGGAACCCCCCGGTGTTCGACCCGCACACCAGCACGGCCACCGTACCGGAGTCGTTCAAGAACTCCTACAAGGCGTTCATGGACGCCGAGTGGTGGCGCCTGGGCATCCCGGAGGAGATCGGCGGCACCAACGCGCCCCGCTCCCTGACCTGGGCTTACGCCGAGATGGTGCTGGGCTCCAACCCCGCCGTGTGGATGTACTCCTCCGGCCCCGCCTTCGCGGGCGTCCTCTTCGAGGAGGGCACCGAGGAGCAGCAGCGCATCGCCAAGCTGATGGTGGACCAGCAGTGGGGCTCCACCATGGTGCTCACCGAGCCCGACGCGGGCTCCGACGTGGGCGCCGGCCGTGCCAAGGCGGTCGAGCAGGAGGACGGCACCTGGCACATCGAGGGCGTGAAGCGCTTCATCACCTCCGGTGAGCACGACATGTCCGAGAACATCATCCACTTCGTGCTCGCCCGCCCCGAGGGACACGGCCCCGGCACGAAAGGCCTGTCCCTGTTCATCGTGCCGAAGTACGACTTCGACTGGGAGACCGGCGAGCTCGGCGAACGCAACGGCGCCTACGCCACCAACGTCGAGAAGAAGATGGGCCTGAAGGTCTCCAACACCTGCGAGATCACCTTCGGCGCCAACCACCCGGCCAAGGGCTGGCTGCTCGGCGAGAAGCACGACGGCATCCGCCAGATGTTCAAGATCATCGAGTTCGCCCGGATGATGGTCGGCACGAAGGCCATAGCCACCCTCTCCACCGGCTACCTCAACGCCCTCGAGTACGCCAAGGAGCGGGTGCAGGGCGCCGACCTGGCGAAGTTCACCGACAAGACCGCGCCGCGCGTCACCATCACCCACCACCCGGACGTGCGCCGCTCGCTCATGACGCAGAAGGCGTACGCCGAGGGCATGCGCGCCCTCGTGCTCTACACCGCCTCCGTCCAGGACGACATCCAGGCCGCCGAGGCCGCCGGCGAGGACGCCTCCGTCTCGCACCGTCTCAACGACCTGCTCCTGCCCATCGTCAAGGGCTACGGCTCGGAGAAGTCCTACGAGCAGCTCGCCCAGTCCCTCCAGACCCTCGGTGGCTCCGGGTACCTCCAGGAGTACCCGATCGAGCAGTACATCCGGGACGCCAAGATCGACACCCTCTACGAAGGCACCACGGCGATCCAGGGCCAGGACTTCTTCTTCCGCAAGATCGTCCGCGACCAGGGCCAGGCGCTCACCACCCTGTCCGAGGAGATCAAGAAGTTCCTCGGAACGGAGACCGGCGGCGAGGAGCTCGCGGCCGAGCGCGCCCTGCTCGCCCAGGCCGCCGTCGACCTCGAGGCGATCGTCGGCACCATGCTGACCGACCTCGCGGCCACCGAGCAGGACGTCAAGAACATCTACAAGGTGGGCCAGAACACCACCCGCCTGCTCATGGCCAGCGGCGACGTCGTCATCGGCTACCTGCTGCTGCGCCAGGCCTGCGTGGCACTGGACAAGCTCCCGACCGCGTCGGCGAAGGACAAGTCCTTCTACACCGGCAAGGTCGCCGCCGCGAAGTTCTTCGCGCGCAACGTCCTGCCGCTCGTCGCCACCCAGCGCTCGCTCGCCGAGTCCATCGACAACGAGATCATGGAGCTGCCCGAAGAGGCGTTCTAGTCCGCCCGACGGTCCCCTCCCCGCCCGCGAGCCGCCCGCGAAACGGACGGGGAGCGGACCCAGAAGGCCCAGAAGTCCCCCGCACCGGTGGCTCCCGGTGCGGGGGACGTTTTGTACTACGACTTTGTAGATTGGCACTGCGAGGACACAGCGAGGAAACGCTCCAGAAAGCAGGCAGACCATGGCCACGGCCTTCGACCGGACCCACACCGACGACCTGATCGCCTACCTCAGCGCGAGCCCGTCCCCCTATCACGCGGTCGCGAGCGCGGCCGAACGCCTGGAGAAGGCGGGGTACCGGCAGCTGTCGGAGACGGAGGCGTGGAGCGGTTCCGCCGGCGGCCGGTACGTGATCCGCGCAGGCGCGCTGATCGCCTGGTACGTCCCCGAAAGCGCCACCGCCGCCACCCCGTTCCGCATCATCGGCGCGCACACCGACTCGCCCAACCTGCGCGTCAAGCCCATCCCGGACACCGGCTCCGCGGGCTGGCGGCAGATCGCCGTCGAGCTCTACGGCGGCACGCTGCACAACACCTGGCTCGACCGCGACCTCGGCCTGTCCGGGCGCCTGGCCCTGCGCGACGGCTCCACCCGCCTGGTCCACATCGACCGCCCGCTCCTGCGCGTCCCCCAGCTCGCCATCCACCTCGACCGCTCCGCCAACGAGGGCCTGACGCTGGACAAGCAGCGCCACCTCACCCCGGTCTGGGGACTCGGCCGGGTCGAGGAGGGCGCGCTCATCGCCTTCGTCGCCGAGGAGGCGGACGTCGACGCCGACGACATCGCCGGGTGGGACCTGATGGTCCACGACATCCAGCCGCCCGCCTACCTCGGCCGGGACGGTGAACTGCTCGCCGCCCCCCGCCTGGACAACCTGCTCTCCGTCCACGCGGGCGCCGCGGCCCTCACCTCGGTCACCGACAGCGACCCGCGCCACATCCCCGTCCTGGCCGCTTTCGACCACGAGGAGAACGGCAGCCAATCCGACACCGGCGCCCAGGGGCCGCTGCTCGGCAATGTCCTGGAGCGCTCAATCGCCGCCCGGGGCGGCTCGCTCGAGGACCGCGCCCGTGCCTTCGCCGGCACCGTGTGCCTGTCCTCCGACATGGGCCACGCCGTGCACCCCAACTACAGCGACCGCCATGAGCCGGGCCACCACCCGCTGCCCAACGGCGGCCCCATCCTGAAGGTGAACGTCAACCAGCGCTACGCCACCGACGGGGTGGGACGCGCGGTCTTCGCCCGTGCCTGCGAGCGGGCGGCGGTGCCGTGGCAGGCGTTCGTCTCCAACAACTCGATGCCGTGCGGCACCACCATCGGCCCGATCACCGCCGCCCGCCTGGGCATTCACACGGTGGACGTGGGGGTGGCCGCCCTGTCGATGCACTCCTCGCGCGAACTGTGCGGCGCCGACGACCCATTCCTGCTGGCGAGCGCGCTCAAGTCGTTCGTGGAGGAGTGAACGCGCATCCCGGCGGCCGTCGAACGGTGACCGGGGCGGCCCTCGAGCCCTGGCCGGGGCGGCCGTTGAGCGGTGACCGGGACGGCATGGAGCGTTGGAGTGCCAAGGGGCGGCGGCGGTGGACAACACCGCCGCCGCCCCTGCGCGTCGGGTTCCTTCGCGACCGCGGCTCACGGGCCGGGAAACATACCGCCGCCGAGTGCGGGTAGGCGCAGCCCCAGACCGGGTGAACACCCGAGAGACAAGGAGACACTCCCCATGGGTATCGGCGGCTGCATCGCACTCATCGCCGTGGGCGCCATCCTCACCTTCGGGGTGAACTGGCACCTGGCCGGCGCGAACGTCGACCTGATCGGACTCATCCTGATGGGCGTCGGCGTCATCGGAATCGCGGCCTACGTCAGCATCTTCAAGCGGCGGCGTATGCAGCCGCCGTCCCCCGCCGCTCCCGTGGTGGAGGAGCACAGGTACTACGACTGACGCCCGCTCCAGGCGCGTGACGCCCGCTCAGGCCGCGGGCACCTTGTCGAAGAAGCCGAGCACGGTGGCGATCCGCCCGTCCTCACCCACGACGACGGTGTCGAAGCCGACGACGAGCGCCTCGCCACCGGCCTCGGGCGCCAGCTCCCAGGTGAACCGGGCGATGCCGTGGTGGCCGTCCACCGGGCCGCCCCGCCGCAGGACAAAGCCGGGAAACTGCTTCTGAACGCCCGCGATCACGGCTTCCAGGCCCTCATGGCCGCGCACGTCCGAGAGCGGATCGGTGAAGGTGCCGTCCTCGGCGAAGACCGCGGCCACCGCATCGGCTCGGCGGGCGGTGTCGCTCTCGTTCCAGACGGCGATGTAGCGGTCGACGAGCTGGTCGAAGTCGATGTCACTCATGGCGGATCCCCTTTGCCTCGACGGGAGTCGGCGTTCCGCGAGCTCGCGGAACGCCTTCAATCTCCCATCGGGCGCGGGGACCGTCGATGACGTCACAGGTAATGGCCCCGGGGCGCGGGGAGCCGTTCAGGCGTCCATGCCCGCCAGGACCAGCGGAAGGCGTCCGGCGCCACCGGGCACGATCCGCACCGGAACTCCCCAGTCCTGCTGGTGGACATGGCAGGCCGGGTACTCGATGTCCGCATCGTCGTCGCACGAGGCGGCCATGGCGGAGACATGCAGCACCCCCTCGACCGGACCGTCCCCGGCGATGACGACCTCGCGGCTCAGATCCGTGCCCGCGCCCGCCCCTTCGGCCAGCAGCTCCGGCGGGGTCGAGCCGACCAGCAGGCGCGTCGAGGGGCCGTAGCGCTCGTCCAGCTTCTGCCCAGCGGGCGCGGAGAAGACCACATCGAGGCGGAACGGCCCCGCGGCGACCTCGGTCGCCGGGCGCTGCGTGCGGTGGGCGGCGGCCTCCACCCGCACCGCGTCCTCGGGCAGCCGCAGCCGGGTCAGCCGGTGGCGGGCCGACTCCACCACCACGATGTCCTCCCCCACCAGCACGGCATCGGACGGCTCACGCACATCCGTGGCGAGCGTCGTCACCTCGCCGGTCGCGGGGTCGTAGCGGCGCAGCGCGTGGTTGTAGGTGTCGCTGACGGCGACCGAGCCGTCAGGGAGGACGGTGACGCCCAGCGGATGCTGGAGAAGGGCCTGCTCGGCGGCCCCGTCCCGGTGCCCGAAGTCGAACAGCCCGGTGCCGACGGCGGTGTGCACGGTGAAACCGTCGGCGTCCTGGACCACATACCGCAGCGCTGAGGTCTCCGAGTCGGCGATCCACAGCCTGGCCCCGCCGGGGGCGTCGTCCGTCGCCGCGGCCAGCCCTGACGGCTGAGCGAACCACGCCTCGGCCGCGGGCCCGTCGACCAGGCCCTCGTTGGTCGTACCGGCCGCCGCCGCCACCGTGCCGTCCCCGGGGTCGTAGCTCCACAGCTGGTGGACCCCGGCCATGGCGATCCACAGCCGGTCCGCGAACCAGGCCACGTCCCACGGCGACGACAGATCCACCGCGAGGGCCGGGCCGCTCGTCGCCGAGCCCTGCCACCACTGCCTGCCGGTGCCGGCGAGGGTGGCCACCTCACCGGTGGCGGGGTCGAAGCGGCGCAGCGCGTGGTTGACGGCGTCGGCGACGGCCACACCGCCGTCGGGCAGGAGGGCCAGGCCCTGGGGCTCGCTGAAGCGCGCGCTCTCGGCCGGTCCGTCCCGGAAGCCGCGGGTGCCGTCGCCGATCCGGCGCACGACCGTCTCCCCGTCCTCGGCCAGCTCGACCAGGGCGTGCCGGGTGGAGTCGGAGACCAGGAGGTTTCCCGAGGGCAGCAGCAGCGCCTTCCCGGGGAAGCGCAGATCGGTGGCGGCGGGCTCCGGCGGCACATAGGGTCCCTCGCCCCGGCGCAGCGTCCCCTTGGCGGCGTGCTCGGCCTCCAACTCGCTGACCAGCGTCTCCAGGGCGTGCGCATGCCCCTCACCCGCGTGCTGGGCGACGACGTACCCCTCGGGATCGATGACCACCAGCGTCGGCCAGGCCCGGACGGCGTACTGCTTCCAGGTGGCGAGCTCGGGATCGTCGAGCACGGGGTGACGCACCTCGTACCGCTCGACGGCATCGAGCACCGCCTGGTGGTCGGCCTCATGAACGAACTTGGGCGAGTGCACCCCGACGATCACCACGGTGTCCCGGTGCTTCTCCTCCAGCTCCCGCAGCTCGTCGAGGACGTGGAGGCAGTTGATGCAGCAGAAGGTCCAGAAGTCGAGGATCACGACGGATCCCCGAAAGTCGGCCAGCCGCAGACCGCGGCCTCCGGTGTTGATCCATCCGCCCTTGCCGAGCAGCTCCGGAGCGCGCACGCGGGCGCGCCGGGGCGCCTTCTCCTGGTTGCTCATGGCTACCAGCATGCCTGGTGGCCCCCGTCCGGCGGGAGGCAGGGCGGGGCCACCGGGGACCGGCCGCGCAAGCCCGGAGGGCTAGCCCCAGTCGGGTTCGGGGCCGGTGGCGTCGATGATGGCGAAGACGGCGCCCTGCTGGTCGTGGACGACGGCCATACGGCCCGCGGGCATGTCGAAAGCGGGTCTGATCGTGCCGCCGCCTGCCTTGACCAGCGTGTCCACGGTGGCGTCGGTGCCGCCGACCGAGAAGTAGGGCAGCCAGTGCGGCGGGGTCCCGGGTGGGAAGTCGTCGCCGATCTGCTGCATACCGCCGACCACGCGGCCGTTCACATCGAGGCCGTGGTAGCCGGGGATGCCCTCCATCGGAGCGACGCCGATGCCGATGGCGCGGGGGTAGAAGGCGGCTGCGGCCTCGGGGTCGGTGGTGTTGAGCTCGCTCCAGACGAGGGAGCCGGGCTCGTTGACGACGCGGGACCCGAAGAACTCCAGCGCCTGCCACACACCGAACGCGGCTCCGGCGGGGTCGGCGGCGATCAGCATGCGGCCCATCGCGGGGACCTCGGTCGGCGGCATCAGCACGACTCCGCCGTTGTCGGTCACGGAGCGGGCGGTCCCGTCGGCGTCGGCGGAGGCCAGGTAGGTGGTCCACGCGGCCGTCGGTACGGCCTGGTCCTCGGGGGCCTGCGGGCGGGCCATGATGCCGGCGACGGGCTTGCCCTTGAGCGAGCAGACCGCGTAGCCGCCGTACTCGGGCGGACCGATCTCACCCGTCCAGCCGAAGAGCTGGTGGTAGAAGTCGAGGGCCGCCGGCTGGTCGGGGACGATCAGGTCCACCCAGCACGGGGTTCCGGGCGGGTAGGGGGCGATGACCTCGGGCATGGAGTGCCTCCCTGTGGACTGTGCGTCTCCTAGTCACCCTGATGGCTCAGAGCCGGTGCCGCCACTCGGGCGGACGCGGGGCGGGCCCGGGGCCCGGGCCTGGGGGAAACGGCCAGGAGCGCGGGGAAACAGCCATGGGCGCGGGGAAACAGCCAGGGGCGGGAAACGGCCGGGCCAGGAGAAGCGGCCAGGAGCGCGAGGAGCGGCTAGCGACGCGGGACCGGCTAGCGACGCGGGAGCGACTAGCGACGCGGGGGAACCGGCAGGCCCAGCAGGCGGTCGCGCAGGACGGGGAAGTCGGCGCGGACCTTGGCCACCTGACCGGGGTCGATGTCCACGACGAGGACCTCCTCGTCCGTGCCGCCCTCGGCCAGCACCTCGCCCCACGGATCGACGACGAGGCTGTGCCCCGCCTGCTCCACCCCGGCGTGGGTTCCGGCCGAGCAGCACGCCAGGACGAACGCCTGGGACTCCACGGCGCGGGCGCGGGCCAGCAGGAGCCAGTGTTCACGGCGGCGGGCGGGCCATCCCGCGGGGATCACCAGCAGTTCCGCGCCCGCGTCCACCAGCAGCCGGAACTGCTCGGGGAAGCGCAGGTCGTAGCAGGTGGCCAGGCCCAAGGTGCCGTGTGCGGTGGCGGCGGTGGCGATCTGCTCGCCGCCGCCCATGACGACGGCCTCGCCCTCGTCGAAGCCGAAGCGGTGGATCTTGCGGTAGGTCCGGCGCAGCTCGCCGTCGGGGCCGAAGACCAGCGAGGTGTTGAACATCCGCCCCGGCCGCCCCGGTCCCTCGGCGGAGCCGGGGCCGGTGGCCTCGCGCTCCACGATGCTGCCCGCATGCAGCCACACCCCCGCGTCACGGGCGGCGCCGGACATCGCCGTGGCCGTCGGGCCGTCCAGGGGCTCGGCGGTGTCCTCCCAGAGGTCGTACGCGAAGGCACCCGTGGGCCACAGCTCCGGCAGGACCACCAGATCCGCCCCGGATTGCGCGCGGACCAGGTCGGCCACCCGGGATCGCCGTGAATCGACACTCTCGTCCGGATGTACGTCGATCTGCATCAGCGCAGCGCGCACAGTACCACCGCCCATGAGTCCGGACCCTGCGTTCGGCCCTACCATCGTCATTCGAAAGCACTGCCACGGTGCCCGTGGGCAGCGTAACTTAGCGACTCAGACCAGCGCGCTCCGAAACGTTCGAGGGGTCACGTGACCGTCCATCAGAATCTCCAGCCCTATGTCGACGCCTGGACCCACTCCATCGAAGCGATATCCGAGTTGTGCGCTCCGCTCTCCGAGGGGGAGTGGAACCGTGCGACCTCGTGCCCCGGCTGGTCGGTGCGCGACGTGGTCTCCCATGTCATCGCGATCGAGTCGGAGATCCTCGGCGATCCGCGTCCCATCCACTCGCTGCCGCGAGATCTGCGCCATGTCGTGGACGAGACCTCGCGCTACATGGAGGTGCCGGTCGACGTGCGGCGCTGCCACACGGGGCCGGAGATGACGGGCGAGCTGGAGTACACGATCATCCGGCGCAGCCGCCAGCTGCGGAACGAGACCCGTGAGCCCGACGCGACCGTGCGCGGTGTGACGGGCAAGGAGGAGACCCTGGAGGCCCAGCTCATCAGCCGGGCGTTCGATGTGTGGGTGCACGAGCAGGACGTCCGCCGCGCCCTCGGCCGACCGGGCAACCTCGACTCGCCCGGCGCCATCGTCACACGGGACTTCCTCATCCAGTCGCTCCCCAAGGCCGTGGCCAAGGGCGCGGGCGCTCCGCCGAACTCGGCGGTGGTCTTCGACGTGCACGGTGCCGTGGAGTTCATGCGCACCGTGCGGGTGAACGCCGAGGGACGGGGCAGCGTCGACGCCAGTGTCTCGCTGGGCCCGGCCGTCACCCTGTCGATGGACTGGGAGATGTACGTCCTGCTGCAGTGCGGGCGGATCCGCGCGCACGTTGCGCAGGTCAAGCTCGAGGGCGACGAGGAGCTCGGCCGCCGGGTGCTGGAGAACCTGGCCGTCACTCCCTGACGCGAGCGACCCCTCCCTGGCGCCGATCCCCGGCGCCGACGCGGCCGACGCGACCGGACCGGCCCTCGCCCGGTCGTTGTCGCGCAGTCGGTCCCGCGCGGTCGGTCCCGCGCGGTCGTCGCCGCCCTCAGGCGGCCTTGGCCGGGACGTGGACCGTCTCGACGCGGCTCACGGTGATCCGCTCCCGTTCCAGCATGGCCGCCCGGCGGCGCAGCCGCAGGATCTGGGTGAGGCCGATCGCCTGGAGGACGAAGACCGAGCAGAACGCGATGTGGTAGGCGTGCGCGCTGTACGGCGTGCCACCGCGGCCGCCGTCCACCGCGTCCAGGATCACTCCTACGGCCAACAGGGTGATCATGGTGGCGACGAAGCCGCCCATGTTGACGATGCCGGAGGCGGTGCCGAGCCGCTCCGGCGGGTTCGCGGGCCGGGCGAAGTCGAAACCGATCATCGACGCCGGTCCGCACGCCCCCAGCACGGCGGCGTGCGCCACCAGCAGCCCGATCGGCGCGTGCTCGCCGGGCCAGGCCAGCACCGCCACCCAGGCGAGCGCGGTCGTGGCGACGACGGCGAGGGTGAGCGGCATCCGGGCGCCGTTGTGGCGGGCGATGACCTGGCCGAAGACGATGCCCAGGACCATGTTCGACACCACCACGAGCGTGAGCAGTTCACCGGCCGTCTCCCGGCTGAGCCCCTCGGCCTCCACCAGGAACGGCATGCCCCACAGCAGCAGGAACGCCATCGCGGAGAACTGGGTGGTGAAGTGGGTCCACAGGCCGAGGCGGGTGCCGGGCTCACGCCAGGCGCTGGCGATCTGCTCGCGCAGCCGCGCGGGTGACGTCTTCTCGGCCGGGGCCCGCCGCGGACCTGCGTCGGGCCGGTCCTTGAGGAACAGCACGACGAGTATCAGCGCCAGCGCGCCGCCCGCGGCGGTTCCGGTGAACGTCGGCGTCCAGCCCGCGGTGTGCAGCATGCGGGCGAGCAGCAGCGTGCTGACGAGGTTGCCCGCCATGCCGAACAGCGCCGCGCACTGGGCGATCAGGGGGCCGCGGCGGGCGGGGAACCAGTGCGCGCCCAGCCGCAGGACGCTGACGAACGTCATGGCGTCACCGCAGCCGAGCACCGCCCGGGAGACCAGGGCGGGGGCGAAGGCGTGGGAGAGGGCGAAGCCGAGCTGTCCCGCGGTGAACAGCACGATGCCCAGGCTCAGCACCCGCTTGGTGCCGAGGCGGTCCACCAGGAGCCCGACCGGGATCTGCATTCCGGCGTAGACGAGCACCTGGAGGATGGAGAAGGAGGAGAGCGCGGAGGCGCCCACGCCGAAGCGGTCGGCCGCGTCGATCCCGGCGACGCCGAGGCTGCTGCGGTGGACGACCGCGATGACGTAGACGAGGACGCCGATGCCCCAGACGAGGGCGGCCCTGCGGCCGCCCGGCGGGTCGTTGGGCATCCGGAGGTGCGCGGAGCTCATATCCCCCTCACCAGTGCCTGCACCCAGCTGACGTGCCGGTGGACCAGGGCCGCGGCCTTGTCGGGGCAGCCTCCGCGCAGGGCCTCGAGGATCTCGGTGTGCTCGGCGATGTTCTTGTTGACCCGGTCGGGCTCGGCGTTCATCACGGCCACACCCATCCGCAACTGGCGGTCGCGCAGCTGGTCGTAGAGCTGCTCGAGGATGCGGTTGCCGGCCGTCGCGACGATGGCGGCGTGGAAGGCGCGGTCGGCGGCGGCGAATCCGGAGAGGTCGCCCGAGGCGGCCAGTTCGCTCTGGAGGACGAGCAGTTCCTCCAGGCGCTCGATCAGGCGCGCCGGGGCGGGCACGGCCTTGCGGACGGAGTGCTCCTCGATGAGGCGCCGGGTCTCGACGACGTCGGCGATCTCCTGGGCCGAGACGGGCAGCACGAGGGCGCCCTTCTTCGGGTAGAGCTTGAGCAGTCCCTCGGCCTCCAGGCGCAGCAGCGCCTCGCGCACGGGGGTGCGCGAGACCCCGAGGACCGAGGCGAGGTCTCCCTCGGTCAGCAGCGTCCCGCCCTCGTAACTGCGGTCGAGCACGGCCTGTTTGACGTGGGCGTACACCCGGTCGGCGGCGGGGACGCGGGAAGTGGCGGCGGTGGGGGTGGGGGCTGCGGCAGGCATGATGAATGCATCATAGATACAACAGGGATGCGTCACGAGGGCGTTCCGCGATGCGGACGAAGCGCTGTGCGGCGTGACCGCCGCGACCGGCGACGGCTTCCAGTGCGTCGGCGACGGCTTGAAGCCCGCCCGGCGGCCGACGAGCGCGACCGGCGGCCCCGAACACGGCGGCAGGCCCGAACACGGCGGCCCCGGGCGGAGATCTCCGCCCGGGGCCGCCGTGGACCGGCTGCGCCCTGGCCGATGACGCGGTGACCGACAACGCCATGACCGACAACGCCATGACCGATTTGTTCGCCGGTCGACGCACGCCGGGCCGAACGCCGGTTCACGCCCAGGTGATGAGCCTCTTGGGGCGCTCCAGGATCGCCGCGATGTCGGCGAGGACCCTGGAGCCCAGCTCGCCGTCGACCAGGCGGTGGTCGAAGGACAGCGCCAGCGTCGTCACGTCGCGCGGGACGACCTTGCCCTTGTGGACCCACGGCTGCGGCTTGACCGCGCCGAAGGCGAGGATCGCGGACTCCCCGGGATTGAGGATCGGGGTGCCGGTGTCGATGCCGAAGACGCCCACGTTGGTGATGGTCACGGTGCCGCCCTGCATGTCGAGCGGACTCGTCCTGCCCTCGCGGGCGGTGGCGACGAGTTCGCCCAGGGAGGTGGCCAGCTCCGGCAGGGTCTTGGCGTGCGCGTCCTTGATGTTCGGGACGATCAGCCCACGGGGAGTGGCCGCGGCGATGCCCAGGTTGACGTAGTGCTTGTACACGATCTCCTGGTTCGCCTCGTCCCAGGCGGCGTTGACCTCCGGGTTGCGCTTGATCGCGACGAGGAAGGCCTTGGCCACGATGAGCAGCGGGTTCACCCGCACCCCCGCCATGTCCGGGTCCTCCTTGAGGTCGCGGACCAGCTTCATCGTGCGGGTGACGTCGACCGTGATGAACTCGGTGACGTGCGGCGCGGTGAAGGCACTGGAGACCATCGCCTGGGCGGTGGCCTTGCGTACGCCCTTGACCGGCACCCGGGTCTCGCGCTCGCCGGGCGCGGCGGTCACGGCGGGCGCCACCGCGGGGGCCGGGGGAGCCTGCGGGGCCGGTTCGGCCGCCGCGGGCGCGGCCTGCTCGGTGCGGGCGGCGGCGAACGCGTGCAGATCCTCGCGGGTGACGCTGCCGCCGGGCCCGGTGGCCGCCACCTCGGCCAGATCGATGCCCATGTCCTTGGCGAGCTTGCGGACGGGGGGCTTGGCGAGGGCCTTGCCGCCGGTCGGCTGGGGCGCGGCCACGGGCTCGGGCGCCGGTGCCGGCTCCACCGCGGGGGCGAAGGCGGCGGCGGTCGCCGTGGTGGCGGTCCCCGAAGCGGCCGGTGCGGCGGGCGCGGCGGGCGCCTTGCGCGGGCGGCGCTTGGCGGTGCCGGTCCGCGGGCCGTAGCCCACCAGGACCGCCTGGCGCTCCTGCTTCTCCTCCTCCACGGGAGCGGCCTCGGCCACGGGCTCGGGGGCCTGCGGCCGGCCCGCGGGCACCTCGGCGTCCCCGGCGTCCGGGTCGGTGTCGACGGTGATGATCACCTCTCCGACGTCGACCGTCGTCCCCTCGCCGAAGCGCAGCTCGTGCACCACTCCGTCGAACGGGATCGGCAGCTCGACGGCGGCCTTGGCGGTCTCCACCTCGCAGACCATCTGGCCGTCGCTGACCTTGTCGCCGGGGGCGACGTGCCAGGTGAGGATCTCGGCCTCGGTGAGTCCCTCGCCGACGTCCGGCATCCTGAACTCACGGAAGCGCTGTCCGGTGGTCGCTGTAGTCACGGTCACGACACCCCTCAGAACGCGAGCGCGCGGTCGACTGCGTCGAGCACGCGATCGAGGTCGGGCAGGTACTCGTCCTCCAGTCTGGACGGCGGGTACGGCGCGTGGAAACCGCCCACACGCAGCACCGGAGCCTCCAGATGGTAGAAGCATCGCTCGCTGATCCGGGCCGCGATCTCGGAGCCCATCCCCAGGAACACGGGAGCCTCATGGGTCACCACCAGGCGCCCGGTCTTCTCGACCGACGCCTGCAGCGTGTCGAAGTCGACCGGGGAGAGCGAGCGCAGGTCCACGACCTCGATGCCGCGGCCGTCCTCGGCCGCGGCGGCGGCGACCTCTAGGGCCACGCGCACCATGGGGCCGTAGGCGGCGAGCGTCAGGTCGGTGCCCTCGGCCACCACTCGGGCCTTGTGCAGCGGGTCCGGGATCGCCTCGGTGCTGACCTCGCCCTTGTCGTAGTACCGGGCCTTCGGCTCGAAGAAGATCACCGGGTCGTCGGTGGCGATGGCCTGCTGGAGCATCCAGTAGGCGTCGGAGGCATTGGCCGGGGTGACCACCTTCAGGCCCGCGGTGTGCGCGAAGTACGCCTCCGGGGACTCGCTGTGGTGCTCCACCGCGCCGATGCCGCCCGCGTAGGGGATGCGGATGACGACCGGCAGCTTGACCTTGCCCAGCGCGCGGGCGTGCATCTTGGCGAGCTGTGTGACGATCTGGTCGTAGGCGGGGTAGACGAACCCGTCGAACTGGATCTCCACCACCGGCCGGTAGCCGCGCAGCGCCAAGCCGATCGCGGTGCCGACGATGCCGGACTCGGCGAGGGGGGTGTCGATCACCCGGTCCTCGCCGAAGTCCTTCTGCAGCCCGTCGGTGACGCGGAAGACGCCACCGAGCTTGCCCACGTCCTCGCCCATGATCAGGACCTTGGGGTCCGTCTCGAGCGCCTTGCGCAGGGAGGTGTTGAGGGCCTTGACGATTGGCATCCGGGTCATGTCAGTGCCCCTCTCCGGCTGCGGCGTCCGCGAAGGAGGCCTGGTATTCGGCGAAGGCCGCGCGCTCCTCGTCCACGAGGGCGTGGCCGTCGGCGTAGACGTTGTCGAAGATCGCCAGGGTCTCGGGGTCGGGCATGTTGCGCACGCCCTCGCGCACGCGCTTGGCCATCCGGTCGCTCTCGGCGTCGATGTCGGCGAGGAACTCCTCGTCGGCCAGGCCGTTGTCCGCCAGGTAGGTCCTCAGCCGGGAGATGGGGTCCTTGAGCGCCCAGGCCTCCCGCTCGTCGTCGTGGCGGTAGCGCGTGGGGTCGTCCGAGGTGGTGTGGGCGCCCATGCGGTAGGTGAACGCCTCGATCAGCATCGGGCCCTGGCCGGTGCGCGCCCGCTCCAGGGCTGCACGGGTGACGGCCATGACGGCGAGCACGTCGTTGCCGTCGACCCGTACCCCCGGGAAGCCGAAGCCCGCGGCGCGCTGGTACAGCGGCACCCGGGTCTGCTTCTCGGTGGGCTCCGAGATCGCCCACTGGTTGTTCTGGCAGAAGAAGATCACCGGAGCGTTGTAGACCGCCGCGAAGGTGAAGGCCTCGTTCACATCGCCCTGGCTGGAGGCGCCGTCGCCGAAGTAGGCGATGACCGCCGAGTCCGTCCCGTCCATCTGCGCGCCCATGGCGTAGCCGGTGGCGTGCAGGGTCTGGGAGCCGATGACGATGGTGTAGAGGTGGAAGTTGTTCTGGTTGGGGTCCCAGCCGCCGTGGTTCACACCGCGGAACATCCCCAGCAGGTTCAGCGGGTCCACACCCCGGCACCAGGCCACGCCGTGCTCACGGTAGGTGGGGAAGACGTAGTCGTCGTCGCGCAGCGCCCGGCCGGAGCCGATCTGCGCGGCCTCCTGGCCGAGCAGCGAGGCCCACAGGCCCAGCTCGCCCTGGCGCTGGAGCGCCGCGGCCTCGCCGTCGAAGCGCCGTGTCAGCACCATGTCCCGGTACAGCCCGCGCAGCTCCTGCGGGCTCAGGTCGATGGAGTAGTCCGGGTGCTCGACGCGCTCGCCCTCGGGGGTCAGCAACTGGACGAGTTCGGGGGCGGCCGCGGTTGTCGCGGTGCGGGGCGCCTTGGCCTTCGCGCGCGTGCGCGGCGCGGCCTTCTTGGCGGCACGCGGCGCCTTGCCGGCGCCCGCCGTGCTGTCGACGGTCACGTTCACTCCTCGGTCTGTCCGGCCCCCGGGGTCTTCCGACGGCCGTGTCCGGTTCACCCGGCGCCGCCGAGTCGCACGGGGTGGGTGCGGCTGGGACCCTCCCGCGCCGATGGCGGGCTGGAGGGAGGCTCCGGGTGGTGACAGGTGCCCCGGTGACAAGCCTGCAAGGGGAACGTTACCCAGTACCGGCGCGCTTGTGCGTAGCGCCCCGTTGATGGCGAATTACTAGGGTTTCCGAGTTGTTCCCGGTCCCGTTCCATTCACGTTCCGTTCCCGCAGGCCACCGGGACACGGGGCACGCTATCCCGCCGATCGGACTGGCGTAAGAGGCTTCGGGCGGTGATTGTGTGCGACCCTGATTCCGTGCCCGAAAATGGACAAATCAGAGTTTTCCTGCTCGATGATCACGAAGTGGTACGGCGGGGCGTCCACGAGTTGCTGTCCGTGGAGCCCGACATCGATGTCGTCGGTGAGGCGGGTACCGCGGCCGACGCCCTGGTGCGCATTCCCGCGACGGATCCCGACGTCGCGGTGCTCGATGTGCGCCTGCCCGACGGCAGCGGCGTCGAGGTGTGCCGGGAGATCCGCTCCAACCACCCCGACATCAAGTGCCTGATGCTCACCTCCTTCTCCGACGACGAGGCGCTCTTCGACGCGATCATGGCCGGAGCCGCTGGATATGTGCTCAAGGCGATCCGCGGCACGGATCTGCTGACCGCCGTGCGGGACGTGGCCGCCGGAAGGTCCCTGCTCGACCCCGACGCCACCGCCCGCGTGCTGGAGCGGCTGCGCGGCGGCGAGAGCAAGGAGCAGGACGAGCGGCTGTCGGCCCTGACCGATCAGGAGCGCAAGATCCTGGACCTCATCGGCGAGGGGCTCACCAACCGCCAGATCGGCGACCGGCTGCATCTCGCGGAGAAGACGGTGAAGAACTACGTCTCCAGCCTGCTGTCCAAGCTCGGGATGGAGCGGCGCACCCAGGCGGCCGCGTACGTCGCCCGGATGCGGGCGGACGAGCACCGTCCCCGCCGGGAGGAGTAGGGCGCGCCCGGCGGTACGGGGCCGGGGGGCGGGCGCGGTACGGCACAGGGCCTGCGCGGGCTCGGCGGGGCTCGAAGGGCGGGCTCGGCGCCCGGTGTGACCGCCGGCACAGCCAAAGATCCCGTTTCAGGACCAACGCCCCCGCGAATCCGGGGCGGCCGCCCCTGCTCACGGCCGCCCGCGGGCGGGCAGCCTGGTGGGAATGTGGACCGATGCGCGCACTGTCACCCGACCGCTCGACGCGGAAACCGGCCTCTCGCTGCTCTCCCGCGCCCGCTACGGGCGCCTGGGGGCCAGCCGAAGGGCGCTGCCGTCGATCGTGCCGATGCGCCATGTCGTCAGCGGCGGAACGGTCCTGCTGCGCACCCACCGCCCGTGGGGCCACCACACCGCCTGCGACGGCGCGGTGGTCGCGTTCGAAGCCGGCCATTTCGACCCCGCCGCCCATGAGGCCGCCTGGACGGTCCAGGTGATCGGCCCCGCGAGGGTCGTCGATCCCTCGCGGGAGGAGCGCGCCCTGTTCGGCGGCGCGCCCGCCTCGATAGACGGCGAGCCCTACGATCCCGTGCACGTCAGGATCGAGCCGAGGATCGTCACCGGCCGCACCAGCGCGGTACCCGGCGCGCGACGGGCACCCGACGACATGTGATTCGCGCCGGTTGTGCGCCCCAGCCTGAATTAACATCTGCGCCGTGACACTCGGTCAGGCAACGGCGCCTACCGGCGGCTTACTCGGTGCGCTCCTGCACCGGTACGGCGTCGGCGACCCGCTGTCCTGCGTACCCGTCGCCAAGGGGCTGCTCAACCGGGGCTACCGCCTCTCCACCACCCGGGGCGAGTTCTTCCTCAAGCACTACCTCGACGGCGACGAGGACGTCATCGCCCGTCAGCACCGGGCGACGGTCCGCCTCGACGAGCTGGGCCTGCCCGTAGCCTCTCCCGTGGCCGACGGCCAGGGCCGCACCGTCACCGTTCTGGAGGACGGCCGCTGTTTCGGGCTCTACCCCTGGGTGGAGGGCCGCCACCGCGAGGGAACGGAGCTCAGCGCGGGCCAGTCCGCGCGGCTCGGCGCCCTGCTCGGTCTGGTGCACACCACGCTGGCCGAGGTGCAGAAACTCCCCCAGCAGCGCCCCGACACCACCGCCGCCCACGATGCCGCCGACCCCGAGCACACCCACCGGCTCATCGACGAACTGCTGGGGCTGGTGCGCGGGCAGGCGTCGTACGACGCGTTCGACGAGCTGGCCGAGCGGCGGCTGGTGGAACGGCACGCCCTTCTCGACCGCTGGGCCCACCGCAGGCCCGAGGCGGGCTCCGAGCCGGAGCCCGGCTGGGTGCACGGGGACTTCCACCCGCTGAACCTGCTCTACCGGGGGCCGGAGCCCGTCGCGATCCTGGACTGGGACCGGCTCGGGGTGAAGCCGAGGGCCGAGGAGGCGGTACGGGCCGCCGCGATCTTCTTCCTGGGGCCCGAGTACGGGGCGCTGGACCTGGTGAAGGTGCGCCGCTACGCGCGGGCGTACCGGCAGGCGGCCGGGGTGCCGGTGGAGGAGCTGGGCGCGGCCGTGCACCGGGTGTGGTGGGAGCGGCTCAACGACTTCTGGATGCTCCAGTGGCGCTACCAGGAGCACGACCGCAGGGCCGACCCGCTCTTCCCCGCGGCGGCGGCGCTCGTCGTGTGGTGGACACGAGAGTACGAGGCGGTACTGGAGGCGTTCACCGGATGACCGCCTCCGCACCGCGGCGGACGGCCGGGCCGGCGGACCGCGAGGAAGGGACCGCGAGGAAGGGACCGGGCGGGCCGCCGGGGACGGCCGGACCGGTCCGCTCAGCCGCCCGCCGTGGTGGCCGCCGTGCCGCCGCCGTCCGCGCCCTGCGCCCCGGCGGTTGTGCCCTCCGCCGCTCCGCTGTCCGTGCCCGCGGTGGTCCCGCCGTCGGCCGTCCCACCGTCGTCGGTGCCGCCGTCGGCGGGGTCGCCGCCGGTCCCGCCGTCCGTGGTGGCACCGCCGTCGTCGGTGCCACCGTCGGTCGTCGTGCTGGTGCCGGGGTCGGAGCTCGCGGGCGGGCTCGTGCTGGGGGTCGGGTGGTCGGACGGCGGATTGGAGTGGGACGGCGTGGCGCTCGCCCCTCCCGTGCCGCCTCCATTGGTGTCCGACGGCGTCCAGGACTGCTGGCCCCCGTCGCCGGGGGCGGTCTGGCTCTGGTCGTCGCCGCCGGGCGTGGTGCTGTCGTTCTTGTGGTCCTGCGGTCGCGGCTGGTGGGTCTGCTTGGTGTCGCCGCCGCCGCCGCCGTTGTTGAGGTTGCCGTTCCAGGCGGCGAAGGCGCCCGTGCCCACGGCGAGTATCGACGCGGCCACGATCAGCGCGGCCTTGCGGAAGCCGCGGCGCCGCCTCGGCTCACCGAAGCCGTCGGCTCCGGAAGGGCCGATCAGGACGGGCGGAGGCAGCCGGTCGGTGGCCCCGGTGCCGTGCGGCGGGGTGTGGGCGGCCGTGCCGTGGGCGGGGGTGTGCACCGCGGTCGCCGCGCCCATGCCGCGGGGCGGGGTGGCGCCGAGGTGGCCGGTGCCCCAGGTGCCGGTGTTGCCGCCCTCCTGCTGGAGCATCCGCAGCGCGTACTGGACCTCGCCGCGCATCTCCTCCGCGCTCTGGTACCGGTCGTCCGGCTCCTTGGCGAGGGCGCGCAGCACGAGCCCGTCGAGCTCCGGCGGCACCCGGTCGGAGATCTCCGAGGGGATCTTGGGATCGTCCTGGACGTGCTGGTAGACCACCGACAGCGGGGTCTCGCCGGTGAACGGGGGACGCAGCGCGAGCAGTTCGTAGAGCAGGCAGCCGGTCGCGTACAGGTCGGAGCGCGCGTCCACGGCCTTGCCGAGCGCCTGCTCGGGGGAGAGGTACTGCGGAGTGCCCATGACCATGCCGGTCTGGGTCATGGTGCTGGCCGCGCCGTGCAGGGCGCGGGCGATGCCGAAGTCCATCACCTTCACGGCGCCGCTGTTGGTGATGATGACGTTGGCGGGCTTGATGTCGCGGTGCACGATGCCGTGCTGATGGCTGTAGGCGAGCGCCTCCAGCACACCGGAGACGATGATGAGCGCCTGGTCGACCGGCGGTGCCTCGGTGTTGACCAGCAGGTCGCGGATCGTCCGTCCGTTGACGATCTCCATGACGATGAACGGGACCGTGTCACCGTTGGCCAGCAGGTCCTCGCCGGAGTCGTAGACGGCGACGACGGCGTGGTGGTTCAGCCCGGCGACGGCCTGGGCCTCGCGGGTGAAGCGGGCCTTGGCCACCGAGTCGGCGGCGAGATCCGCGCGCAGCAGCTTCACCGCGACCGTGCGGCCGAGTCGCACGTCCTCGGCCGCGAACACCTCGGCCATGCCTCCACGGCCGAGTCGGTGGGTCAGACGGTATCGGCCGTCGCCGACCATGCCGTCGCTGCCCCACTGCTCGGGGGCATCCGGCTGGCTCTCGCCACCGGCGGCCCGACCGGGCCCGGGGTCCCCATCGGCTTGCGTCGGTGCCATCAGTCCTCGCCGTCGCTCATCGGCTCGTACACGGTCGTCTCTCCTTCAGCACGCTACCGCTTCGGGGGATGGCATCGGGACTCGCAAAGCGAACAAACCATCCCTCATGCCAACAAAATCATCGGATCCCACGGCCGTTGGACCCCGGGACTCCGAGACGCAGAGCCCCTCTACCCCAACGAGCCCGCCCCCGTGAGGGCACGCTCGGGGGCCACGGGACGATAGCGATCCGATAACCAAGGTCGCAGGGTATTGGGCATCCGGTGACGGAACGGTCAAGCAACTTGACGTGTCAGGGCGCTCAGGCAGACTTGGCGGGCAGAATACAGACGCGAGCGCGAGGTGCATGGCGGTGCGCCGAGGGGGAACCATCACATGAGCGGGGACGGCGCACAGGGCGGAGACGTCAAAGGGCGCTCGGTCGGCAACGGCCGGTACGAACTGCAACACCTCCTCGGCCAGGGCGGCATGGCTTCCGTGCACCTGGCGTACGACACGGTCCTGGACCGCCGGGTGGCGGTGAAGACCCTGCACACCGAGCTCGGCAGGGAGCAGTCCTTCCGCGAGCGCTTCCGCCGCGAGGCGCAGGCCGTCGCCAAGCTCAACCACACCAACATCGTCTCCGTCTTCGACTCCGGTGAGGACGTGGCCGAAGGCGCCGCCGTCCCCTACATCGTCATGGAGTACGTCGAGGGCAAGCCGCTGCGCGACGTGCTCGACGAGGACGTGGCCGCGCACGGCGCGATGCCCGCCGAGAAGGCACTCAAGATCACCGCCGATGTGCTGGCGGCGCTCGAGGCCAGCCACGAGATGGGCCTGGTCCACCGCGACATCAAGCCCGGCAATGTGATGGTGACCCAGCGGGGCGTCGTCAAGGTCATGGACTTCGGCATAGCCCGCGCCCTCCAGTCGGGTGTCACATCGATGACGCAGACCGGCATGGTCGTGGGCACCCCGCAGTACCTCTCCCCCGAGCAGGCCCTGGGCCGCGGGGTGGACGCGCGCTCCGACCTCTACTCGGTCGGCTGCATGCTCTTCGAACTCCTCACCGGGCGCCTGCCGTTCGAGGGCGACTCGCCGCTGTCGATCGCGTACCAGCACGTCCAGGAGGAGCCGGTGGCTCCCTCCACGATCAACCAGGCCGTGCCGCCCGCGGTGGACGCGCTGGTGGCACGGGCGCTGAAGAAGAACCCGGCGGAGCGTTTCCCCACCGCCGAGTCGATGCGCGACGAGGCCGTGCGGGTCAACCGCAACGAGAACACCGGCAACACCCCGCTGATCATCAGCGAAGGCCCCCGCGCCAACAGCAGCGCGGTCGCCAACGCGGTGTTCCCGCCGGTGCCCGGAAGCCTGCCCGGCGCGCACGGCAACCTCCAGACGCCCTACCAGCCGCCCACCCCGCCACCGGCGTTCGGCCCGCAGACCCCGCCGCCGAACCCCGGCCCCATGCCGCACCGCACCCCGATCCCGAACCAGATGAACATGGGCGCCCCGCACGGGATGCAGACCCCGCCGCCGCCCCCGGGACAGGCGACCCCGGCCCCGTTCAACATCAGCCCGCAGCCGGGTCCGGGCATGCGCCCGCAGACCAGCAACGGCGGCGGCTGCTCGACGGCGATGATCGTGGTGGGCGTTGTCCTCGGTGTGATCGCGCTGGTGGTGGCGATCATCGTCGTGGCGGCGGTCAACTCCAACGACAAGAAGGCCGACCCCGACCCGGTCAGCTCCTCGACGTACACACCCTCCACAACGGCGGGCGCCACCGGCGGCTCCTCGACCGAACCCTCGGACACCCCGTCGGCCGAGCAGAGCATCAAGCCGGGCACGTCGTACAACAACATCAAGGCGTCGGCGTGCACACAGGCCTACAAGGACTCCAAGGGCGAGGTCCTGGTGCCCAGTTTCAAGCTCGGCAAGATCGAGGACGCCCGCGACTGCGCCGAGGCCGCAGGCTGGAAGCTGATCGAGAAGAAGGAGAACGAGACCCTGTACGGCCAGGGCATCGTCGTCGACCAGTCCCCCCACATCGAGTACGTCGACCCGAAGAACCTCGAAATCACGGTGTGGGTCTCCACCGGCCACGAGTGATCGTGCCGGTCCCGAACCAGCGGCGCGAAGACACGGCGCGCCAAGGCGGGAACACGAGTGGGCGGGTGCCGGTCGGCGCCCGCCCACTCGGTCGTCCGGGTCTACAAGTACGGGCCCGAGCGGTGGTGTTGGCCCTCTTCGTCGGGGTCGTGGCCGCCCACGCCCGGGGGGAGGGCGCGGCGCATCTGTTCCAGCTGGGCCCGGGCGGCCATCTGCTGGGCGAACAGGGCGGTCTGGATGCCGTGGAAGAGGCCCTCCAGCCAGCCGACCAGCTGGGCCTGGGCGATACGCAGTTCCGCCTCGCTGGGGACGGAGTCGTCCATGAACGGGAGCGAGAGGCGCTCCAACTCCTCGACGAGCGCGGGCGCGAGGCCCTGCTCCAGCTCCTTCACCGAACTCGCGTGGATCGCCTTCAGCCGCTGGCGGCTCGCCTCGTCCAAAGGCGCGGCGCGCACCTCCTCCAGAAGCTGCTTGATCATGCTGCCGATCCGCATGACCTTCGCCGGCTGCTCCACCATCTCGGTCACGGGGGTCTCTCGGCCCTCGTCGCTACCGACGGGCTGCGACCCACCACCGAGCGCCATGCCGTCGGGGCCGACGACCAGCACGTGCGGGTTCTGCTGAGACCGTTCGTTGCTCGGCATATCCATGAGGCCATTCTCTAACACAGGGGTGGTTGTCTTTGGTGTGCCCCCCGCATGACACTCGAACACGCATGGGCACGAACTGATGACGGAAAGTAAGCGAATTCCGTACGAAAACAGGGCCGGGACGCGCCACGCACGTCCCGGCCCCCTCGCTCAGCGGGACCCTCGCTCAGCGGGACCTCGCCCACCGGCCCCGCGCCGCAGCGGTCACTGCGCCGCCCTGCGGGCCGGCGCCGTACGGGAGCGGGTGAACAGCGCTGCCAGCAGCGCCGCGCCCAGCGGCACCGCCACCAGCAGTTCGAGCAGCGTCGTCCACGGCACGACGATCGGCATGTGCACCGAGGTCGTCCCGATCGAGCGCCCCAGCCTCACCGCCTCCTCGTACTGCGCCACCGCCTGGCGCTCCTGGGCCTTGCGCAGACCGATCGCGGGGACCACACCCGCCGCCGCCCCGAGGGCCACGCCCATCGCCGCGACGACCCCGCACTGGAAGCCGGACAGGGTCCTGCGCACCCGGGGCGCCGCGCCGATGGCGGCGAGGGTGTTGAGGTCGGCCTCGGCGTCCGCCTGGGACAGACCGGTGGCGATACCGGCGGCGCCGATGGTCACCAGGCCCGCGAAGACGGACAGCGCCATCAGGACGAGGCTGCTGTCGGCCTGGTAGCCCCGCTCGATGTACGGATCCGCCCGGACGTTGAGCTTGGCCAGCGCCCCCTTCAGCTCCTGCCGCTGCTCGGTGGAGACCCCGTGGGAGAGCGTGTAGTACGAGCCGAACGGCGCCGTCTTGAAGTCGGCCTCGGCCGCGGCCGTTCGCGGCATGAGCGCGACGAGGCCGTACGCGTTGTGCTGGGCCAGGTGCGCCTTGACCGGGACCGGCCGGCCCTTCTGCTCCTGATCGCTCTCGACGACCCTGTCGATCACCTTCAGCGTGATCCGGCCGTCCTTGACGTACTTGCGGTCGAACACGACGGTCTCGCCGCGGCGCAGCGCCCGCTCCGCGGACGGGTCGTGGATGCCGAGGGCGGCCAGCACCTGCGGGCCGCCGACCAGCGTGTCACTTCCGGAGCGCATCATGTAGGCGCCCCAGCCGTTTTCGTAGTGCTGCTCGCAGCGCCAGTCCTTCCGCAGCCCGCGCCGCTGGGCAGCGGTGAAATGCGCGCCGGTGTCCTCCTTCTCCAGCGGGCAGGTGTTCCGCTCCGGCACGACCAGCTCGATGGAGCCGCAGCCGTTGGAACCGCTGTACGGGCCGCAGTCCTTCCCGCCCACCCAGATCCGGTCGACGTCCGCGCGCTCGGCGACCGGCAGGGTCTTGGCGACGGTCGCGCGGATCTGCCCGAGCTGGCCCTTCTCATCGGCGTCGACGGAGAGCGCGGCCCGGTGCTCCGGCAGCGATCTGCGGTACTCCTGCCGGTGCTGCTGGTCCGCGCTGGCCGCGTAGGTCGCGACTCCGACGGTGCCCGCGACGGCGGCGAGGACCGCGGCGACAGCGGGCGCCGTGCGGCCGCGGTTGCGGACGGCGTCGCGCAGGGCGAGGCGGGGGGACAGCGGCATCCACCGCCCCAGGCGGCCGAACAGCCCCACCAGCGCCGGTGTCAGGGCGACAATCCCCAACTCCGCGATACCGGAGCCGGCGGCGACCCCCAGGACATTGTCATAGGACAGCGAGCCGACCAGGGCGATGCCCACACCCAGCAGCACCGCGCCGAGCCCCACCAACGGCAGCACCCTCGACGAGTGGCGCACCCCGCGGCGTCCGGTCAGCGATTCGAGGACGCTCTGCCGGGAGGCGACGAACGCCGGGACGATCGCCGCCAGCACTCCGGTGACCAGGCCGACGGCGGCGATGCCGGTCAGTTCGAGCGGGCGCAACTGGATGGCGCCGAACCGCGCGCCGACGTAGTCCTCCAGGATCGGGCGCAGCGCGAGCGTGAGTCCGAAGCCGAGCGCCACGCCGATCACGGCCGCCGCCGTGCCGATCACCAGGCCGCCGGACAGGACGATGGCTCGGATGTGGCGCCGGTCGCCGCCGTTGGCCCCGACCAGTCCGAGCTGGCGGCGCGAGCGGCGCGCCCCGACGGCGAACGCGGGCCCCGCCAGCAGGCAGATCTCCAGCATCGCCATCCCGACGACGGTGGCCGCCATGACGACCATGGTCTGGTCGGTGCCGAGGTCTCCGGACCGCTGGTAGTCGCCCTGCGTGTACAGCGGGACGTCCTGGTCGGCCGGGGGATTGAGGACGACGTCCTTGGACATGACCATGACGCCCTTGGCGTTGGCCTCCTTGGCCATGTCCCAGGTGACCCGCCCGCCGACGGAGACGAGGTAGTTGGTCGTCGCCGTCGACTCCCCGTGCTTCGCGGCGGCCCTGTCCAGCACGGGCAGCACCGCGCCGGGCCTGGCCAGCAGTTCCTCGCGCTCGAGCTCGTCGGGAGCCTCGACCGCGCCGACGATCGTGAGCAGGGCGCCGCCCATTCCGCGCAGGGTCGTGTGCGAACCCACGTGCAGACCGCTGCTCTTGAGGAATGCCTCGGTGGCCGCGACCTCGTTGGGCCGTGCGGGCAGGTCACCGCGCAGGAGGGTGAAGATCCCGGCGGCGAGGGGGTGGCCGGCGTCGAGTTCGCGGACGGAGATGTCGAGCAGTCCGTGCCGGGTGCGGGCCAGGGCCCGCCCGCTGCCCTCGGTGATCCATTTGGCGCCCTTGGGCAGGGCCTTGATCACATTGCTGTGCTTGCCGCTGAGGACCCGGGGGTCCTCCTCGTAGCGCTCGGCCACGCTGAAGCCGTAGTCGCCCTTGGGCTCCTGCATGATCGGCGCGCCACCGGTGTCCGCGGACTCGTAGCGGGCGTCCGCCGCCCCGAGCCGGCGCTCCAGCTTCTGGGCCTCGCTGATCTGGCCGCTGCGGATGGTGATGTCGGCGGCGCTGACGCCGACGATCGGCAGGGCGATCATGAGCAGGACGAGCAGGCTGCGCCCTTTGGAGCGCCAGGCGTCGCGGCGGGCGATGCGGATCGCCGCCCGCCAGGAGTGGAGCAGGCCGGTCACCGGGCGGCCCCGCCCGACAGGAGCGTCTCGGCCCGGGAGCGCACCGTCTGATCGACCATCGAGCCGTCGCGCAGGAAGACCACCCGGTCGGCCCAGGCGGCGAACCGCGGCTCATGGGTGACCAGGACACCGGCGGCGCCCGCGTCGCAGCGGGCGCGCAGCAGGGCGAGGACGGTCTCACCGGTCTCGGAGTCCAGGGCGCCGGTGGGCTCGTCGGCGAGGACGAGGCGGCGGCCGCCGACGAGCGCGCGGGCGATGGCCACGCGCTGCTGCTGTCCGCCGGACATCTCGTCGGGGAAGCGGTCGGCGAGTTCGGTGAGGCCGAGCTCCTCGAGGGCCGCGAGGCAGTGGCGGCGGGCCTTGCGGGCCGAGGTGCCGTCGAGTTCGAGGGGCAGGGCTATGTTCTCGGCGGCGGTCAGGGCCGGGATGAGGTTGTAGTCCTGGAAGACGTAGCCGATGCTGCGGCGGCGCAGGGCGGCGGCGCCCTTGCGGCCGATGGCGGCGATGTCGATGCCCTCGACGAGGACACGGCCCGAGGTGGGGGTGTCGAGGCCGCCCGCGAGGGTCAGCAGGGTGGACTTGCCGGAGCCGGAGGGGCCCATCACGGCGACGAGTTCGCCGGGGAGGACGGACATGTCGATACCGCGCAGGGCATGGACCTCGGCGGCCCCGGTGCCATGGACGCGGGTGAGGCCCTCCAGGGCCAGGACGGGGCTGTGCTGATTGTTCTCGGTCATGGTCGTGTCCCCCCTCGGACGGTGGTGCGGGCGGCGGAGGGCGGTGCTACCGGTCCCTCGGGCCCCTGGGCGGGCCGGTTGGACCGGTCGGCGGCGAGCCGGGCCAGACGTGTCTCGCAGTGATCCAGCCAGCGGGCCTCGGCCTCGGTCTGGAAGATGAGCTGTTCGAGGACGAGGAGCCACGCGACCTCGTCGCGGCCCGCCCCCTCCCCGTAGCCGCCGCCGGGCATCTCGGCCAGGGCACGGGCCTTGAGGCGTGTGTAGTCCTGGAGTGCCTGGACGGTGTGGTGCCGCTGGGCCTGGATGACCTCGCGGATGTCGACCCCCGGTGCGCCGACGGCCATGGCGAGCTTGATCGCGAGCTCGTTGCGCGGCGGATTGGCGCGGTCGACGGGGGTGGAGAACCAGGAGCGCAGTTCCTCGCGTCCCTGATCGGTGATGGCGTAGAGCGCGTGCCCGGCGTCGTCCTCGCCGGAGGGCTCGACGAGCCCGTCCCGCTCGAGGCGGCCAAGGGTGGTGTAGACCTGGCCGACGTTGAGCGGCCAGGTGGAACCGGTGCGGGACTCGAACTCGGTACGCAGCTGGTAGCCGTAGCGAGGGCCGTGTTCGAGCAGGGCAAGGAGCCCGTGGCGGATGGACATACTCAGTATGTATACCGAGTATGCACCGCCTCGACAAGCATTCCTGGCCAGCCGTGGCATACGGCCGAGTGAGGGACGGGGCTCGTAGGCCCCGCGACGCGGACCCGGCCGCGGCGCGACCCGGGCGCGCGAGCCCCGGGGCCGAAGGAGTGCCTACGGCCGGCGCAGCCGCACACCCAGCAGGGCGGAGCCCAGGCCGATCAGGGTCAGGCCCGTCCCCAGCGGGAGCAGGCCATCGGCGGTTCCCGCCGGGAAGGGGGCCGTGGCCGTGTTGCGCGGCTCGACACCGTCGGCGCCGCTTTGCCACTCGGGCGCGGTCCGCTCCAACTGCGAGCGCTGCGGCGCCCGTTCACGCGTCTGCGCGGCGGGGGCGGCCCCGGCCGGTCCGGAGTGCCGCCGCTTGGGCGCCGCATCCTCGGAGGAGCTCTTGCGATGACTCCTCCCGGCCTTCTCCGCCTTCTTGGCGGGCCGCTTCGCCGCGCCCGACGGGGCGGGCCGGCGCTTGTCGCCCGGATGCGCGGACTTCGGCGTGTGCCGGGGAGGTCCGGCCGGCTTGCGTTTCGGCTCCGCAGAGGCCGTCCCGCCGCCGGGAGCGGGGGGAACGGCGTCGGCGGCCCACGCGGGGGACGCCGGCGCCAGCAGGGCGACGGCCAGAAGGACGCCTGCCGACCAGCGAAGGGTGCGCGGTGCGCGTACTGCGGCCACAACCGTTCCCCCATCTCCTCGTAAGGCGCCCCGTCAGGGGCGTGGCCGAGTGTCCGGTTTCAGGCTGGCACAGCTATACGAAAGGGGCATTTCGGGCGAGGAGGGGCTGTCAGGGCGTCAGCAGCACCTTTCCGATGTGGGCGCTGGATTCGAGCACCTGGTGGGCCTCGGCGGCGTCCTCCAAACGGAGGATCCGGTCCACCACCGGCCGCACCCGCCCGGCCTCGACGAGCGGCCAGACGTGCTCGCGCACCTCCGCCACGATCGCCGCCTTCTCCCGCGGCGGCCGTCCGCGCAGCGTGGTCGCGGCCACGCTCGCCCGCTTGGTCAGCAGCCGGCCGAGGTCGAGCTCGCCCCTGGTCCCGCCCTGCAGGCCGATGACGACCAGCCGCCCGTCGACGGCGAGCGTCTCGACATTCCGCCCGAGGTACTTGGCGCCGATGATGTCGAGGATCACATCGGCCCCGGCGCCCCGCGTGGCCTCGCGCACACGTTCGACAAAATCCTCCTCGCGGTAGTCGACCCCGACATCCGCCCCCAGCTCCGCGCAGCGGGCCAGCTTCTCCGGGCTCCCCGCGGTCACCGCGACCCTCGCCCCGACCGCCTTCGCCAGCTGGATCGCCATCGTGCCGATGCCGCTGGAGCCGCCGTGCACGAGCAGCATCTCCGCGGGCCGCAGACGGGCCATCATGAACACCGTCGACCAGACCGTGCACGCGGCCTCCGGCAGGGCGGCGGCTGTGACGAGATCCACACCCCTGGGCACCGGCAGCAGCTGCCCCGCCGGGACGGCCGCCTTCTCGGCATAGCCGCCGCCGGAGAGCAGGGCGCACACCTGGTCGCCGACGGCCCAGCCGGAGACGTCGGGGCCGAGCGCGGCGATCGTGCCCGAGCACTCCAGCCCGGGGTAGCGGGAGGCCCCGGGCGGCGGGTCGTAGAAGCCCTGGCGCTGGAGCAGATCCGCCCTGTTCACGGCGGCGGCCGCGACCTCGACGAGCACCTCCGCCTCGCGGGGCTCCGGGTCGGGGACCTCGGCCCATACGAGCGCGTCGGGACCGCCTGGTTCGGGAATCGTGATCGCATGCATGGCGGCGAGGCTACTCGCCTGCCCCTTGGCGGACCGATGGCGGCACGGCGGCCTAATATCCGTTTTGTCCTGGGAATTTGACACGTCAGAGACCATACGGACGTGTCCAAACGCTTCCGCCGCATATCCGCCGCTGTTGTCGCCGTCGTCTGCATGGGCGGCGCCGTCGCCGTCGCCAGGACCGTCTCCGGCGAGGAACGGCAGCGCGACGCGCCATCCTTCAGCATCGTGGCGGGCGGTGACATCCTCATCCACCCCGAGCTGACCGCTCAGGCGCAGAAGGACGCGAAGGCCGAGGGCAAGCCCGACATGGACTTCGATCCGCTGATGGCCGGGGTGGCGCCCGTGATCAAGCAGGCGGACCTGGCGATCTGCCACTTCGAGACGGTGACGGCGCCGGGGCCGAAGGGTCCGTTCCTCGGCTACCGCAAGTTCGCCGTCCCACCGCAGATCACGACCACGCTCAAGCACATCGGGTACGACACCTGCTCGACCGCCTCGAACCACACACTCGACCACGGCCCCGAAGGCATCAAGCGCACCCTCGACGCCCTGGACGCGGCCGGGGTGCGGCACACCGGCTCGGCCCGCTCCGCCGAAGAGGCGAAGAAGATCAACATCATGACCGTGCGCGGTGTGAAGGTCGCCCACCTCAGCTACGCCTACGGCTTCAACGACACCACGCTGCCCAAGGACAAGCCGTGGCTGGTCAACCAGATCGACGAGAAGCGCATCGAGGCGGATGCCCACCGCGCCCGCCGACTGGGCGCCGACGTGGTGATCACCAGCCTCCACTGGGGCCGCGAGCAGCACAACGAGCCCACCCGTATGCAGCTGGACCTGGCCCGGAAACTGTCCCGCGACAAGGACATCAGCCTGATCCTCGGCCACCACGCGCACGTCGTGCAGCCCTTCGAGAAGATCAACGGCACCTGGGTCGCCTACGGCCTCGGCAACGCCGTCGCCAAGCACGACAAGCCGATCGGGACCACCGAGGAGGGCGTGCTCGCCTGGTTCCGCTTCGCGCGGATCAACGGAAAGTGGCAGGTCAAGCAGGCCGACTTCATCCCGACCTTCGTCGACCTGAGCAAGGACATCCGCGTCTACGACGTGGCCTCGGCCCTGAAGGACCCCTCCCTGCCGAAGAACAAGAGGGCCCGGTTCCGTCTGGCGTTCCACCGCACCGAGGGCATCGTCCTCAACCGCGGCGGCAACTCCGACGGCCTGAAGCCTCTTCAGGGGATCGGCAACGGCTGAAACGCCAACACATCATGGTGGTTTCGTGAACAAATCCCAGGTGTCCAACGTGTTATGTACTTTGACCGCACCCCGGCACAACCGTGTGAGCCGGACACTGGTCCAATGACTTGGATCGGTCCCCTGCGCGCTGCGCACCGGAAAGGAAGACTCTTGGCCACGGCACAGCGCCAGAACCAGACTCCTCGCTCGCGGAAACTGCGACGTCGGGCCGACATGCCGCTGCTGGGCGGCATACGCCCGCCCGTGGCGGCGCTGCTGGCCCTGCTCCTGCTCGTGGCCGGGGCCACCGCGCTGTGCCTGGGCCAACAGGACAACCGGGACGTCCCCAAGGCCGTTCTCACCTCCCAGCAGCACGTCGCCGAGGACGGCGCCACCGCGCTGCGCGCCTCGCTCGACGAGAGCACCACCGACCTGCGCCGCGCCGCCGCGATGCTCAACGCGGCCAAGCCCGTCGAGCCCGATGTCGTCCTCAGCAGCCTCACCAAGGTCTACCGCAAGTGGCGCGGCACCGCCGTCGTCGACCTGGCCACCGGCGGCCTGCGCGCCGCGCGCGGCGAGAACGTCCCCCTCGACGCCATCGACCTGAGCAATCTGCCCGACGGCCTGCCGCCGCGCCTGGTCAAGATCAAGTCCGGTGAGACCCGCCTGCTGGTCTTCGCGATCCTGTCCTGGACCGGCAAGCCGCAGCAGCTGCTCATCGCCTCCGACAGCCTCCAGGTGCCCAGCATCACCACCGGCCAGGACCGCACCCTCCAGGTCATCGACCCCAAGGGCCACGTCCTCGCCGCCGACGGACCCGGCGCCGGCGCCAAGGCGGCCAAGAGCCTCGCCGTCGAGGCGGTGCGCCAGCTCCACGGCAGGCGCCCGTCCGAGACCGCGGCCAGCGGCGGCTTCGACGGGCCCAGCGGCAAGATCCTCGGCGGCGTCGCCGAGGGCTCGCGCACCGTCGCCGGATACGCCGCCGTCACCCCCGGCATCGGCACCACCACCGACACCAGCCTCGCCGG
>NZ_BMMS01000005.1 GCF_014646055.1 Wenjunlia tyrosinilytica | reverse complement strand
TTCCGAACCCGGAAGCTAAGCCTTACAGCGCCGATGGTACTGCAGGGGGGACCCTGTGGGAGAGTAGGACGCCGCCGAACAAAATTTGACAGAGGCTGGGTACTCGTCTTCGGGCGAGTACCCAGCCTCTTTGTGTTTTTGCCCGTCGGGTAGGGTCAGGGGGCATCGTCAGCCCGTTGTAACAGGAGGCCCCTCGGGTGGAGGTTCAGGAGACACGGGTGCAGACCGACCGTGTCCTCACCATCCCCAACGTTCTCAGCATGGCGCGTCTCCTCGGGGTGCCGCTGTTCCTGTGGCTCATCCTCCGTCCGGAGTTCGGCGGGCCCAACTGCGACGGCTGGGCGCTGCTGGTCCTGGCACTGAGCGGGATCAGCGACTACCTGGACGGCAAGCTCGCCCGCCGGTGGAACCAGGTGAGCAACCTCGGCCGGGTCCTGGATCCGGCCGCCGACCGCCTCTACATCCTCTCGACCCTCGTGGGCCTCACCTGGCGCGAGATCCTGCCGTGGTGGATCACCGCTCTCCTCCTGGCCCGCGAGCTCCTCCTCGGCGTCATGCTGGTGATCCTGTCGCGCCACGGTTACGGACCGTTGCAGGTGAACTTCATCGGCAAGGC
Source organism: Wenjunlia tyrosinilytica (assembly GCF_014646055.1). Taxonomy (GTDB): domain Bacteria; phylum Actinomycetota; class Actinomycetes; order Streptomycetales; family Streptomycetaceae; genus Wenjunlia; species Wenjunlia tyrosinilytica. The sequence continues at coordinate 301,967 of NZ_BMMS01000005.1, read as the reverse complement.
GGCCACCTTCAACCTCATGTACGCCTTCCCTCTACTCCTTCTCAGCGACGGATCCGGTTGGCCGGCCGAACTGGCTGCGATTTTCGGATGGGCGTTCGCCGGATGGGGTACAACTCTGTACTGGTGGGCAGGGATCCTTTACGTGGTGCAGGTCCGCCGAATCTCTCGCGCGGATGCCGCGGCCGACTGAGCCCGCTCCCGGCGAGCCCGTCCCCCCGACGGAAGCGTGCCGGGTGCCCGTGAGTGGATCACCTCACCGGGCCCGTCCGTAACGGACAAGGTCGGCCAGCCAGCCGTCTCTTCAAGGAGGACGCTTCCGACATGAAGGCCGTCGTGATGGCCGGAGGCGAAGGCACCCGCCTTCGCCCGATGACCTCGAGTATGCCCAAGCCGCTTCTTCCGGTCGCCAACCGGCCGATCATGGAGCATGTCCTACGGCTGCTCAAAAGGCATGGGCTGACCGAGACCGTGGTCACCGTGCAGTTCCTCGCCTCACTCGTACGCAATTACTTCGGCGACGGTGAGGAATTGGGGATGGACCTCACCTATGCCAACGAGGAAAAGCCCCTGGGCACCGCCGGCAGTGTCAAGAACGCGGAAGAGGCGCTCAAGGACGACTCCTTCCTGGTCATCTCCGGTGACGCCCTCACCGATTTCGACCTGACCGACCTGATCCGGTTCCACCGGGAAAAGGGCGGACTGGTCACGGTGTGCCTCACCCGTGTCCCCAATCCCTTGGAATTCGGCATCACCATTGTCGACGAGGAAGGAAAGGTGGAGCGCTTCCTGGAGAAGCCGACCTGGGGCCAGGTCTTCTCGGACACGGTGAACACCGGCATCTATGTGATGGAGCCCGAGGTCTTCGACTACGTGGCCGCCGACGAGTCCGTGGACTGGTCCGGTGACGTCTTCCCGCAGCTGATGAAGGAAGGCAAGCCCATCTACGGCTATATCGCCGAGGGCTACTGGGAGGACGTGGGCACGCACGAGAGCTATGTGAAGGCGCAGGCCGACGTGCTCGAGGGCAAGGTCGACGTCGACGTCGACGGCTTCGAGATCTCGCCCGGTGTATGGGTCGCCGAGGGGGCTGAGGTCGACCCCGAGGCGGTGCTGCGCGGACCCCTGTACATCGGTGACTACGCCAAGGTGGAAGCGGGCGTCGAGATCCGCGAGCACACCGTCCTCGGCAGCAATGTCGTGGTCAAGTCCGGTGCGTTCCTGCACAAGGCGGTGGTGCACGACAACGTCTACGTCGGCCAGCACAGCAATCTGCGCGGCTGCGTCATCGGCAAGAACACCGACGTGATGCGGGCCGCCCGGATCGAGGACGGCGCGGTCATCGGCGACGAGTGCCTGATCGGCGAGGAGTCGATCATCGCGGCCAATGTCCGGGTCTACCCGTTCAAGACCATCGAGGCCGGAGCCTTCGTCAATACCTCGGTGATCTGGGAGTCCCGTGGCCAGGAGCACCTCTTCGGTGCCCGAGGGGTCTCTGGAATCCTCAATGTCGAGATCACCCCGGAACTCGCCGTGCGACTGGCCGGCGCCTACGCCACGACGTTGAAGAAGGGCTCGACGGTCACCACCGCCCGTGACCACTCCCGTGGTGCGCGTGCGCTCAAGCGTGCCGTGATCTCCGCTCTCCAGGCGAGTGCGATCGATGTACGCGACCTGGAGAACGTCCCGATGCCCGTCGCCCGCCAGCAGACGGCGCGAGGCAGTGCGGGCGGCATCATGATCCGCACCACTCCGGGCGTCCCGGACTCGGTCGACATCATGTTCTTCGACCAGCGCGGCGCGGATCTGTCCCAGGCCGGTCAGCGCAAGCTCGACCGGGTCTACGCACGCCAGGAGTACCGGCGCGCGTTCCCGGGCGAGATCGGCGACCTGACCTTCCCCTCCAGCGTGTTCGACTCCTACGCCGGCGCGGTGCTGCGGGCGGTTGACACCTCCGGGGTCGCCGAGGCGGGACTGAAGGTCGTCATCGACGCGGCGCACGGCAGCGCCGGGCTTGTCCTGCCCAGCCTTCTCGGTCGTCTCGGCGTCGACGCCCTCGTGATCAATCCCGGTCTCGACGAGGCCAAGCCGACCGAGACCCGCGACGAGCGCCGCTCGGCGCTGATCCGGCTCGGGGAGATGGTGTCGTCGGCGCGGGCGTCCTTCGGAGTGCGCTTCGACCCCGTGGGCGAGCGGATCTCCCTCGTGGACGAGCGCGGCCGCATCGTCGAGGACGACAGGGCGCTGCTGGTCCTGCTCGACCTGGTCGCGGCCGAGCGCCGCAGCGGCAGGGTGGCACTGCCGGTGACCACGACGCGTATCGCCGAGCAGGTCGCGGCGTACCACGGTACGCAGGTGCAGTGGACGACGACCTCGCCCGACGACCTCACCCGGGTGGGGGAGGAAGAGGGCACGATCTTCGGCGGCGACGGGCGCGGTGGCTTCATCGTTCCCGAGTTCAGCAGCGTCTTCGACGGCACGGCTGCGTTCGTGAGGCTGATCGGCCTGGTGTCACGTACTCAGTTGACGCTCAGTCAGATCGATGCCCGGATTCCGAGGGCGCATGTGCACCGCCGTGACCTGGCCACCCCGTGGGCGGTCAAGGGTCTGGTGATGCGGCGGGTGGTGGAGGCGGCCGGTGACCGCTCCGTGGACACCACGGACGGCGTCCGGGTCGTGGAGGCCGACGGGCGCTGGATCATGGTCCTGCCGGACCCGGCCGAGGCCGTGACACATCTGTGGGCCGAGGGCCCGGACGATGCCTCCGCGCAGACGCTGCTCGACGAGTGGGCGACGGTGGTCGACAGCGCGGGACGTTGACGCGGGACGTTGATCAACTCCCGCTGATTGCCCCGGGTCGCGGGAGCTCGGTGGAAGCGGAGAACGGCTCGTCACCACGCTCCGGCACCGGACGGTGCCGGAGCGTGGTGCTGCCATTGTCACGATCCGGTCCCTAACCACGGTTGCGGCAGGGCCCGTTCGAGGGCACTGCGGCCCACGTGCAACGATGTGCGGCATGCCGCAGCAGCACCCCGTCCGGAGCACCCCGTCGCGACCGTCGCGTCCCGATGCCTCCATGTCGCTGCTGAACAACGTCATGGACCACAGCCTTGACGACGGTTACGCGGAGGCGGCCGCCAGGCGCGGGGAGACGGGGACTGCACGGCTGCCGCGGACAGTGCGGGGCAAGCTCGGTCTCGCCGGCGGGCTCATACTCGCGGCGCTGGTGGTGACCCTTGGTGCCGCACAGGCCCAGGAGTCCGCTCCCACGCTCGCCAAGGAGCGCGGAGCGCTGATCAAGCGCATCGAGAAGGCGTCCGCGGAGGCGGACCGCACACAGCGTGAGGTACAGAGCCTGCGCAAGCGGCTGGACACGTCCCGCAGCCGGGCTCTCAAGGCGCACGGCGGGGACAGCGAGACCAAGCTGATGTCGCTGCTCTCGGGAGCCACCCCGGTGACCGGGCCGGGTGTGAAGCTCGTCCTCGACGACGCCAAGGATGCCGAGCAGGGCCAGGGCGGCGGTCCCCGGCAGAACTCCAGTTTCTCGGACACCGGGCGGCTGCGCGACCGTGATCTTCAGCGGATCGTGAACGGCCTGTGGCAGTCCGGCGCGGAGGCCGTCGCGATCAACGGGCAGCGGCTGACCGCCCTGTCCGCGATCCGCGCGGCGGGCGACGCCATACTCGTCGACAACAAGCCGCTGCCGCCTCCCTACACGGTGCTGGCGGTCGGGGACGGGCAGCGGCTGAGCACCGTGTTCCAGGACAGTGTCGACGGCAGGTATCTGCGGGCGCTGCACGAGAACTTCGAAATCCGGTGGAGCATCTCGGCGCAGGGCGAGCTGCGTCTGCCCGCCGCGCCGAGCCTCGTCGTGCGCTCGGCGTCACCGCCGCCCAAGGCCGGGGCCGCGGGAGCAAGTGAACCAGGGACAGGAAAGGGCACATCGTGATCGCCGTACTGGGCCTCGTCGTGGGAGTCGTGGTGGGACTGGTCGTCCGGCCTGTGGTGCCGGATGCCTTCGAGCCCTACCTGCCCATCGCCGTGGTGGCCGCGCTCGACGCCGTGTTCGGCGGTGTGCGCGCGATGCTGGACGGCATCTTCGACGACAAGGTCTTCGTGGTCTCGTTCCTGTCCAACGTGGTCGTGGCCGCGCTGATCGTGTACCTCGGCGACAAGCTGGGCGTCGGCTCGCAGCTGTCGACGGGCGTGGTCGTCGTCCTGGGTATCCGCATCTTCTCCAACGCGGCCGCGATCCGCCGCCACGTGTTCCGGGCGTGAGCGCATGACCGACGAAAACGCACAGAACCCGTCGCTCCCGCCGAGCCCGGACCAGCCGCGCCGCGAGGATGCGAGCGAGGACCGACCGGACGTGGCGTCGCAGGCCGAGGAGCGCGGGCCGAAGGCGGCGGGAACGGGGACTCCCGGTCCTGGTCCCGCCCGGCCCACGGCCCCCGGGTCTACGGCCCCCGGGTCTGCGGCCTCGGGGTCCGCGGCTTCCGGGTCCACGGCCTCGGGGACCGGCTTTCTCGGGACCGGCCCGGCCCGGCCCGAGCCCTCGGCCGACCCCCGACCGTCCGGACCGGCAGGCCGCGAGGGCGTGAACGCCGAACGCCCGGGCCCAGCCGCTCCGGACCGTGGCACTCCCGTCACCGGGCCGTCCCCCGACCGGCCGCGGCCGGGCGAGGCGGCGCGCCGCGAGGGCGCGAGTGGGCAGCGTCAGAACCCCTCGGCCCGATCCGAGGAGCGCGGGGACCGGGGTCCCCGGCCCAGTCGGCCCTCCACTCCTCGAAGCCGTACCCCTGGGACGCCGGCCCCCGGCGCGCCCGCTTCGGACGTCGGCGCCCCCGGGGCCCGGACTCCCCGGACCGCACCTCCCAAGACCGGTGTCTCCGGGCGGGCCGCCTCTGCGGCCGCTGCCTCCGGAGCCGGGCCCTCCGAGGACCGTGTTCCGCCCGCCGCCGCCGCTCCCGCCCCCGCGACCGCACCCACCCGCGCGGCCGCCCCCGCGCCCCAGCGCACCGGGCGGCAGCGGCTCGCCGCGGCGCTGTGGCCGCCGCGGCTTTCACGGGCGCAGTTCATCGTCGCCCTGCTGCTCTTCGCCCTCGGCCTCGGCCTCGCCATCCAGGTGCGCACCACCAGCGATCAGAGCCGGCTGCGCGGCGCCCGCCAGGAGGACCTCGTCCGCATCCTCGACGAGCTCGACAGCAGGAACCAGCGGCTCGGCGAGGACAAGCGCGATCTGGAGAGCCAGCGCACGGAGCTGGAGAACAGCTCCAACCAGGCCGCCGCGGCCCGCAAGCAGTCGCAGAAGAAGGCGAACGAACTCGGTGTGCTCGCCGGAAGTGTGGCGGCGCAGGGACCGGGCATCACTTTGACGATCAACGATGCGGGTGGTCACGTTCGTGCCGATATGCTTCTCGACACGTTGCAGGAGCTGCGGGCCGCAGGGGCGGAGGCGATTCAGATCAACGACGTGCGCGTCGTGGCGGACACCTTCTTCTCCGACGACCTCAAGTCCGGCGGCGTCGAGATCGACGGACGCAGGGTCTCGCAGCCTTACCGCTTCAAGGTGATCGGCAATCCGCAGGACCTCGAGCCGGCTCTCAACATCCCCGGCGGCGTGGTCCAGAGCATGGAGAAGGAGCAGGCCTCCGTAGAGGTTGCGCGCAGTGAGAAGATCGTCGTGAGCGCCTTGCGGCAGGCGAAGAAGCCTGACTACGCTCGCTCGGCACCGGAATGAGGTATCGGGTGGAGCTGGGCGAAAAGGCGCCGGCCGGGGCAGTGCCCGGTACGCGGAGGGGTCCCGTCCCGCGGGGACGGGCGTTGGTGACTGGCCGGTGGACCGGCCAAGAGGGTTCGTCCTGCCCCACGGGCGGGTCTGTTTCTTTCAAGGGGAATCGCCCGTGAAGTTGTTTGCGAAGTTGTTCGGCAAGTCCCGGCAGTCCGATGACGACCGCTCCGCGCGGCACCGGGCGGGCAGGGGGCAGGGTGGCTCCGTGCCCGGGATGCGGGGCGCTCCGGAAGGCGATTCGGACGGCTGCGAGGGCCGTCCGCTCTTCCGTGAGCCGCCGACTGCTCCAGGTGGTGACTTTTCCGCCGGGCCCGGCGCGGGTTCTGTTGACCCTGCCGGTGCCGGACGCATAGGTTTCGAAGAACCATCAAGCTCAACTACGGGTGGAGGGTTTGCCTCCGACCCGCATGCGTCCCACGCGGGCCAGTCGCGGCAGGAGGCCGAATCCATGCCGGTCTGTACCAGGTGCGGCCACCGCAATCCGCAGGCGAGCCGCTTCTGCTCCAACTGCGGCGCTCCTCTGCGGCCGGGGACCCCCTCCGAGCGCCCCTCGGAGACGACCTCGACGATCTCGATCTCGGGGCTCGAGGCCCACGAGGGCGAGGGCCAGGGGCTGCCGTCGCTGTCCCCGGAGGCCCAGGCCGCAGTGGACGCGCTCCCGCAGGGCTCCGCGTTGCTGATCGTGCGCCGCGGTCCCAACTCCGGCAGCCGGTTCCTGCTGGACGGCGACGTCACCACGGCGGGCCGCCACCCTGAGAGCGACATCTTCCTCGACGACGTCACGGTCTCGCGCCGGCATGTGGAGTTCCGGCGCAGCGACCAGGGCTTCACGGTGACCGACGTCGGCAGCCTCAACGGCACGTATGTCAACCGTGAGCGCATCGACTCGACGCCCCTGGTCAACGGCGACGAGGTCCAGATCGGCAAGTACCGGCTGGTCTTCTACGCCAGCCACTGGGGAGCCGCGTAGCGGCGGCGCCCGGGGACTGCGGCGGCGGGCGGTGCTCGGCGGGTGGAGCGTGAGAGGACTGGGACGGGCATGCTTCGTACACCGGCAGGCGGTGCCGTACAGGGCGCCGCGACCGCGGACCGTCAGCTGTTGAGCATCGGAGCGGTGCTCAATCTGATGCGTGACGAGTTCCCCGAGGTCACGATCTCCAAGATCAGGTTCCTGGAGGCGGAGGGGCTCGTCGAACCGCAGCGCACTCCCTCCGGCTACCGCAAGTTCAGCGCCAGGGACGTGGACCGGCTCGCCTACGTGCTGCGGATGCAGCGCGACCACTACCTCCCGCTCAAGGTGATCCGCGAGCATCTGGACGCGCTGGACCGCGGGGAGTCGGTGCCGCTGCCCGCCCCCGCGGACCGGCGGTCCTGCTCGCCCGTGGACGAGGCGCGCCTGGAGCTGATCGACCCCGCCGCCGACGCGGGCGGCCGGCCGATCAGGCTGGGGCGCGCGGAGCTCGTCGCCGCCGTCGGGGTCGGCGAGCAGGACCTCGAGGAGTGGGAGTCCTACGGCTTGCTGGCGCCGGGCTCCGACGGCGGGTACGACGCCGACGCGCTCAATGTGGCGAAGATCATCGCCGACCTCGGCAGGTTCGGTCTGGAGCCGCGGCACCTGCGTGCGGTCAAGGCCGGCGCCGACCGGGAGGTCGGCCTGGTCGAGCAGGTGGTGGCCCCGCTGCGCCGCCACCGCAACCCCCAGACCCGGGCTCACGCGGAGTCGACGGCCCGCGATCTGGCCGCACTGTCGGTCCGGCTGCACGCCGCATTGGTCCAATCGGGCCTGCGGGCACGGATGCTCTGAACCCGCTCCGGCCCTGTGTCCGCACCGGTGGGAGGGCTCGAAGGCGAGGGCCCGACTACCCAAACCCGTCGGGCACGGCCTAGGGTTGCTGTGTGAACGAGCTCGACGTCGTGGGCGTCCGGGTCGAGATGCCCTCCAACCAGCCGATCGTGCTCCTGCGTGAAGTGGGGGGCGATCGGTACCTGCCCATCTGGATCGGACCCGGAGAGGCCACCGCCATCGCCTTCGCCCAGCAGGGGATGACCCCTGCCAGGCCCCTGACGCACGACCTGTTCAAGGACGTGCTGGAGGCGGTCGGCCAGCAGCTCACCGAGGTCCGGATCACCGACCTGCGGGAGGGCGTCTTCTACGCGGAGCTGGTGTTCGCCAGCGGTGTCGAGGTCAGCGCCCGGCCGTCCGACGCGATAGCGCTCGCCCTGCGCACCAATACGCCGATCTTCGGCAGCGACGGTGTGCTCGACGACGCGGGGATCGCGATTCCGGACGAGCAGGAGGACGAGGTGGAGAAGTTCCGCGAGTTCCTGGACCAGATCTCGCCGGAGGACTTCGGCACCAGCAACCAGTGAGGTCGGGCGCTCATCCGGCTCTCTTTACCCGTTGAGTGGTCACGTGAAACCACTCGTGGGGTGGATATCACACGGCGTGCCGAGTGTGGCGATCGTTGACGCACCCGTAGTGACTGCCTACCGTCGTCAGGGAAGGTCCCGGAAGCATCTGCCAGAGGCGCTCCACGGGGGCGGGCGGGGGTTCCCCAGAGGATCGTTCGGGGACTCGATCGGACGGAGGTCGGCGTGAGAAGCACCGGCGAAGGCACAGCCGCGGGAAGCGCTTTTCCGATCCGGGGTCCCCTGGCGCAGAGCTCTCCCCGGCTGCCCGCGGACGAGGCCGTCCAGGCGGTTCCGGAGCCGGAGCCCGCTCTCATCGGCTACCGCGGTCCCACGGCGTGCGCCGCGGCCGGGATCACCTACCGCCAGTTGGACTACTGGGCCCGTACCGGCCTGGTCGAGCCCAGTGTCCGGGCGGCCGGCGGCTCGGGGACCCAGCGCCTGTACAGCTTTCGCGACGTCGCCGTCCTGAAGATCGTCAAGCGGCTGCTGGACACCGGTGTGTCGCTGCAGAACATCCGAACGGCCGTGCAGCACCTGCGCTCCCGTGAACTGTCCGACCTCGCCCGTATGACCCTGATGTGCGACGGCGCGACCGTGTACGAGTGCACGTCTCCCGACGAGGTCGTGGACCTGCTCCAGGGCGGGCAGGGTGTCTTCGGCATCGCGGTCGGCGTGGTGTGGCGCGAGGTCGAGGGCGCGCTGGCGCAGCTGCACGGTGAGCGGGTGGACACCGGCGAGACCCTGATCGGCCACAACCCGGCCGACGAGCTGGCCCGCAGGCGCAACCGGGCGGGGTGATCGGGCGTCTGTCCCCGTGAGCGGCACCGATGGGGTGCCGAGCGAGGACAGGGGTGCTGAGTGGGGCGCGCGGCTCGGTGGGTCGAGGGCTTCTCGCGGGCACTGGCCGGGCGCCGGGGGCAGCGGCGTGCCTTTCAGGTGCTGACCCTGGTCACGGTGGCGGCCCTGCTGCCGATCACCTGGTTGTTCGTGTCCGCCGACTCACTGGTCACCGACGTCGAGGACGCTCCGTCGGCGCCCGTCGCGGTCGTCTTCGGCGCGGGCCTGTATGCCGGGGGCAAACCCAGCCCCTATCTGGCCGGGCGCCTCAACGCCGCCGCGAAGCTGTACCGCAAGGGCACCGTCCAGGCGGTACTGGTCACCGGTGACAACAGCCGCACCGACTACGACGAGCCGACCGCGATGCGCTCCTACCTGGTGCGCCGCGGGGTGCCGCGCGACCGGATCGCCGACGACTACGCGGGCTTCGACACCTGGGACTCGTGCACCAGGGCCAAGAGGATCTTCGGCGTCGACAAGGCGCTGCTGGTCAGCCAGAGCTTTCACATACGCCGGGCGGTGGCCCTGTGCCGGGCCGCGGGGATCGACGTCCACGGCGTGGCCGTGGAGAACGAGCACGACGCCACCTGGTGGTACGGCGGGGCCCGTGAGGTGGTGGCCGCCGCGAAGGCGGCCTGGGACGCCTCCGTGCGGCCCGCGCCGCGCTTCCTCGGGCCGCGTGAGCACAGTGTCGACAAAGCGCTCTCGGCGAGTCGGTAGCGCGTTCGAGGTCCACTGTCGGTGGGGTGCGGCACGATCGACTGGTGAGAAGTGTGCCGACCATCCTCCACCTGGACATGGACGCGTTCTACGCGTCCGTGGAGCAGGCGGCGAAGCCCAGCCTGCGGGGCAAGCCGGTGATCGTCGGCGGTATCGGCCCGCGCGGGGTGGTGGCCACGGCCTCGTACGAGGCCCGGCGCTTCGGTGTGCACTCCGCGATGGCCATGGCCCATGCCCGCAGGCTCTGCCCCCACGCGGCCTATCTGGTGCCGCGCTTCGCCGTCTACCGGGATATCAGCGAGACGGTCATGGGACTGCTGCGGGAGCTGTCCCCGCTCGTGGAGCCGCTGAGCCTGGACGAGGCCTTCGTGGATCTGGAGGCGGGTCCGCACGGGTCATTGCTCCGAACGGAGGATTCCGAGGCCGTCACCGAGACGGCGCGGGCCATCGCGCAGGATCTGCGCGGCGACATCAAGGCGGCCACATCCTTGACCGGATCGGTCGGGCTCGCCGGGTCCAAGATGCTCGCCAAGATCGCGTCCGAGGAGGCCAAGCCGGACGGCCTGATGGTCATAGCGCCGGGTACGGAGCGTGAGCTCCTCGGACCCATGCCGGTGCGCACCCTGCCGGGTGTGGGGCCCGCCACCGCAGAGCATCTGCGCCGGGCCGGGATGACCTCGGTGGCGGATGTCGCGGCCGCGGGCGAGGCGGAGCTGGTGCGCCTGCTGGGGAAGGCGCACGGAGCCGGGCTCCACGCGATGGCCGTAGGGCACGACGACCGGCCCGTGGTGGCCGAGCGGGAGGCGAAGTCGGTGTCGGTCGAGGACACCTTCGAGGTGGACCTGGCCGACCGGGGGCGGGTCCGTGAGGAGATCGACCGGCTGTCCGAGCGGTGTGTGCGGCGGCTGCGGGAGGCCGGCCGGTCCGGGCGCACCGTGGTGATCAAGGTCCGCCGCTACGACTTCTCCACCCTCACGCGGTCGGATACGCTGCGGGCGCCCACGGACGACCCCGCGGTGGTGCGGGAGATCGCGCAGCGCCTGATGGAGCAGGTGGATACGACCGGAGGAGTGAGGCTGCTCGGCGTGGGCGTCTCCGGGCTGGCCGACTTCACCCAGGAGGACCTGTTCGCGCAGGCGGCGGCGGACGCGGCTCTGGAGGCTGCGGCCCCGCAGGCTGCGGCCGGGGCTGGGGAGGCGGGCGGGAGCGAGCAGGGCACGGACGGGCACGGTGGGGAAGCGGGGCCCGGGGAGCCCGGCCCCGGACAGTCCGAGGCGGTGCCCGTCTCGCGGCGGTGGCTGCCGGGGCAGGATGTCCGCCATGCCTCGCTGGGGCCCGGCTGGGTGCAGGGCAGCGGTCTGGGCCGGGTGACGGTGCGCTTCGAGGTGCCGGGCGCTGCGCCCGGACGGGTGAGGACCTTCGCCGCCGACGACCCGGAGCTCGAGCCGGCCCCGCCGTTGCCCCTGGTGGGCTGAGGCCGGGGCGGGAGGTCCTGGAGGGGCTCAGTCGCTGTCGGGAGCGAGGTTGCCGAAATCGCGGTCCGGGGGAGTGGGGCCGCTGTCATCGACGTCGAGGCCGTAGTGGCGGTAGAGCTGGAGTTCCTGCTCGGGGGACAGATGGCGTCCCACGCCGAAGTCGGGCGCGTCCTTGATCAGCGCCTTGTCGTACGGGACACGGAGCTCGTTGCCGACGACCTCGCTGGGCTCGAGCGGGACGAAGGCGTCCCGGCCGAAGAGTCCGGTGCGCACCGCCGCCCACTCGGGCTCACCCGTCGCGTCGTCGAGGTAGACCTCGTCGACGGTGCCGATCTTGGTGCCGTTGCGGTCGAAGGCTTTGCGGCCGATCAGAGTCCGTGGATCGATGTCGGTCTGCACGGTTCCTCCAGCGCTTACGAGTGCCACTCACTCGTGGAGCGGCACTTGGGGACGACATTAGTGATAATCACACCAAAATGCACAAACCGTGCCGTGTCGAGTCGAGGCAGCCGGAAGGATCGCTCGAGGGAGGGCGCTGATAGTCTTGAGACGGCTGTAGACCCCATGCGGGAGAGTCCTCCGTCCCAGCGGCGGAGGCGCCGAAGGAGCAACTCCTCCCCGGAATCTCTCAGGCACCCGTACCGCACGGACGAGGTCACTCTGGAAAGCAGGGCGGGTTAAGGGCGCAGGACCTCCGGACCCCCTCCCTCACCGACGGTGAAAGCCGGTGTCCGCGGAAAGCCCCGCGAGCATCCCGGCGAAGCTCTCAGGTTGAGATGACAGAGGGGGAGGCCGTCCGGGCACACGCGCCGTGGTGCCCCTCGAAGGTCGCAGACGACCAGGAGGCCTCCGCAAGATGACTGCCACACCGAACAGCGGTTCGCAGCGCACCCCGCTCACCGAACTCGAGCGGGACACGCCGTTCGAGCAGCGCCACATCGGCCCCGACCATGGCGCCCAGGCGAAGATGCTGGCGCATGTCGGCTTCGGCTCGCTGGAGGAGCTGACCGCGGCCGCCGTCCCCGACGTGATCAAGAGCGCCGCGGTCCTCGGTCTGCCCGAGGGCCGCAGCGAGGCCGAGGTGCTCGCCGAACTGCGTTCCCTCGCGGACCGCAACCAGGTGCTCCACCCGATGATCGGGCTCGGCTACTACGGCACGTTCACCCCGCCGGTGATCCTGCGCAATGTCATGGAGAACCCGGCCTGGTACACCGCGTACACCCCGTACCAGCCGGAGATCTCCCAGGGCCGCCTCGAGGCGCTGCTGAACTTCCAGACCGTCGTCGCCGATCTGACGGGCCTGCCCACCTCCGGCGCCTCCCTGCTGGACGAGGGCACGGCCGCCGCAGAGGCGATGGCGCTGGCGCGCCGCGTGTGCAAGGCCAGGGCGCCGCGGGGCTCGCAGGGCCTGTTCCTGGTGGACGCCGACTGCCTGCCGCAGACCATCGCCGTGGTGCGGACCCGGGCGGAACCACAGGGCATAGAGGTCCTGGTCGCCGACCTGTCCGACGGTCTGCCCGAGGGTCTGGCCGAGCGTGGCCTGTTCGGGGTCCTGCTCCAGTACCCGGGCGCCGGGGGCGCCGTGCGCGACCTCACCCCGGTCATCGAGCAGGCCCACGGTCTCGGCGCCGTGGCCACCGTCGCCGCCGACCTGCTCGCCCTGACCCTGCTGAAGCCGCCGGGTGAGATGGGCGCCGACATCGCCGTCGGCTCCAGCCAGCGCTTCGGTGTGCCCATGGGCTTCGGCGGCCCGCACGCCGGCTTCATGGCCGTGCACGACAAGTTCGCCCGCAACCTGCCCGGCCGCCTCGTCGGCGTCTCCGTCGACGTCGACGGCAATCGCGCCTACCGTCTGGCCCTCCAGACCCGCGAGCAGCACATCCGCCGGGAGAAGGCCACCAGCAACATCTGCACCGCCCAGGTCCTGCTCGCCGTGATGGCCGGGATGTACGCCGTCTACCACGGTCCCGAGGGGCTGCGGGCCATCGCGGACCGCACGCACCGCTACGCCGCGGTCCTGGCCGCGGGCCTGCGGGCCGGCGGCGTCGAGATCGTGCACGACTCCTTCTTCGACACCGTCACCGCCCGGGTGCCCGGCCGCGCCGCCGAGGTCGTCGCCGCGGCCCGTGACGCCGGCATCAACCTGCGCGAGGTCGACGCCGACCTCGTCGGCGTCGCCTGCGACGAGACCACGGCCCGTGCGCAGGTCGCGGCGGTCTGGGACGCCTTCGGGGTCACCGGTGACATCGACGCGCTCGACGCCGCCACCGAGGACGCCCTCCCGGCCGAGCTGGCCCGCCGCGGCGAGGTGCTCACCCACCCGGTCTTCCACCAGCACCGCTCCGAGACGGCGATGCTGCGCTACCTGCGGCGCCTGGCCGACCGCGACTACGCGCTGGACCGGGGCATGATCCCGCTCGGCTCCTGCACGATGAAGCTCAACGCCACCACCGAGATGGAGCCGGTGACCTGGCCCGAGTTCGGCGCGCTGCACCCGTTCGTGCCCACCGAGCAGGCCGAGGGCTACCTGAGCCTGATCCGCGCCCTGGAGGAGCAGCTCGAGGCGGTCACCGGATACGACAAGGTCAGCCTCCAGCCCAACGCGGGCTCCCAGGGCGAGCTCGCCGGTCTGCTGGCGGTGCGCGCGTACCACCGGGCCAACGGGGACGAGCAGCGCACGATCTGCCTGATCCCCTCCTCCGCGCACGGCACCAACGCCGCCAGCGCGGTCATGGCGGGCATGAAGGTCGTGGTGGTCAAGACCCGCGACGACGGCGACGTGGACGTCGACGACCTGCACGCCAAGATCGAGGCGCACCGCGACACCCTGGCGGTGCTGATGGTGACCTACCCCTCGACGCACGGCGTCTTCGAGGAGCACATCACCGATGTGTGCGCCGCGGTCCACGACGCGGGCGGCCAGGTCTACGTGGACGGCGCCAACCTCAACGCGCTGGTCGGGCTCGCCCAGCCGGGCAGGTTCGGCGCGGACGTCTCCCACCTGAACCTGCACAAGACGTTCTGCATCCCGCACGGCGGCGGTGGCCCGGGTGTCGGCCCGGTGTCGGTGCGCGCCCACCTGGCGCCCTACCTGCCCAACCACCCCCTCCAGCCCGCGGCGGGTCCCGAGACGGGCGTGGGCCCGGTCTCGGCGGCTCCCTGGGGCTCGGCGGGCATCCTGCCGATCTCGTGGGCGTATGTGCGGCTCATGGGCGGTGAGGGGCTCAAGCGCGCCACCCAGGTGGCGGTGCTCAGTGCCAACTACATCGCCAAGCGGCTCGCCCCGTACTTCCCGGTGCTCTACACCGGGCCCGGCGGGCTGGTGGCGCACGAGTGCATCGTCGACCTGCGCCCGCTGACCAAGGCCACGGGTGTGTCCGTGGACGATGTGGCGAAGCGCCTGATCGACTACGGCTTCCACGCGCCGACGATGTCGTTCCCGGTGGCGGGAACGCTGATGATCGAGCCGACGGAGAGCGAGGACCTGCACGAGATCGACCGGTTCTGCGAGGCGATGATCGCCATCCGCGGTGAGATCGACCGGGTGGCCTCGGGCGAGGTCAGCGCCGAGGAGAGCCCGCTGCGCAATGCGCCGCACACGGCGGCGGCGCTGGGCGGGGAGTGGAACCACGCGTACTCGCGCGAGGAGGCCGTGTTCCCGGCCGGGGTGTCCGCGGCGGACAAGTACTGGCCGCCGGTGCGTCGCATCGACGGGGCGTACGGTGACCGCAACCTCGTGTGCGCCTGCCCTCCGATGGACGAGTACGAGGGCTGAATCACGCGGACCGAATGAGGGGCGGGGCCGGGGAGGCGGTGAAACGCCGATCCGGCCCCGTTCTGTCGCTGTGCGGTGGCGCCGTTCCTTGCCGTCCGGTGACGGCCCTGCCGTTCGGTGAAGGCCCTGCCGTTCGATGACGGCCCTGCCGTTCGGTGAAGGGCCGCTCCGCCGGGGCCGCCGTGCTCGGCCGCCGTGCGGGGGCCGCCGGACTCGTGTTCGCCGTGCTCGGGTGCTGCGGCGGGGCTCAGGCCGCGGTGACCAGGCGATGGCTCAACGGCCTGTGCGGGGCGATGATCTGCCCGTCGGGCAGGAGTTCCCCGGTGTCCTCGAAGAGCAGGACGCCGTTGCAGAGCAGGCTCCAGCCCTGCTCCGGGTGGTGCGCCACGGTGTGGGCGGCCTCCCGGTCGGGAGAGTCTGCGGTGGGGCACGTCGGCTGGTGCTGGCACATGGATGGTGTCTTTCGCTGGGATGTGGTCTGCGAGCGGCTTGACGGTGTGTTCATGCCGCTTCCCCCGTTCGATGTGGTCTTGCGGTGTCCGCTGAGCGGTGGTACTGCCGAGTCCCAGTGTTGCCCGCTCGGCTCGTTTCCGCATGGATTTCTGATGAGGAGTTCTTGCTCAATCAGGACGCGTTACCCGGGCGGGCGGTTGCTTGTCACACCCCCACCCGTTCGGGCTATTTGTGCATGGCCGGACATGGCTAGGGCCCGCCCTGGGCATAGGCCGGGGCGGGCCCTGGTGCCGTTCGGTGACAGCCGCCGCGGTGGGCGGTCAGGCGGTGCTGGTCAGAGCGGTCGTGGTGAGCACGGCCGGGGAGGGCGTGATCCGGTGCGTCAGTCGGCGGGTGAGCGCCGACAGCAGCTCCGTCGCCTTGTGCGGGTGGTGGGCCGGGATGCCGAGCGGTGCCGGGGCGAGCGGTATGAGGAGGTCGTTGGCACTGTCCGCGCTCGAGTCGTTGTGTAGCCACAGGGCGAGCATGTAGAGGCCGGGTACCGACAGCAGGCGGGGCTGGTACCGCGTCGGAAGGGTGTGGGCCTGGCGCATCGCCAGATGGGTGGAGGTGACGAACGGGCCCTGGCTGAAATGGGAGAAGGCCCAGCCGTCGGGTGTGCGGACGGTCTCGGCGCTGGCGATCGGTGTCTCGCCGGCGTTGATCAGGAACCTCCATCCCGTGCAGCGGGTCGACGTCAGGGCGCAGCGGGAGCCGACCGCCTCGTCGGGGACGTCGAGCACATGGACCGGGTGCGCAAGTGTGGTCGTGACCGGCCCGGGGGAGTTGTGCAGGGTGGGCGCCCCACGGGTGGCGGAAGGGGAGTTGAGGGCCGCCAGCACCGCTTGGAGGGCGGGAGCGGGGGCTGGGACGGTGTGCAGCGGCATGGAGGGTCGCCTCTCGCTCGGAGATGGGCGGTGCGGGGGGAGCGTGCGGTGGTTCAGAGCAGCGGAGCGCGGCAGGCCGACCGCAGCGCCCATGGGGCGGCGGTTGCTGGGCCGTGTGGCGGTGGCATGCGGATCCCTTCCCTTGGCTGCGTGGCGCCGAGGGCGCTTGCGGGGGGTGGATCGCGGGCTCTCTGCCGTGTAGCGAGTTTATACGACATTTGTTCACCCACTGTTTTGGCTATCGCCCGCCGGTTTTGCCCACAAGGGCATTTCCGGCCGTTGTGCGGTGACATATTTCCAGGACGGGCCGTTGCCTCGAAGGGGTGACCTGCGGGTTCCCACATGTATGGGACGGCCAGTTCCGGTCGGTGTTTTCGACCACACGTGTCGGCAGTGTGCCGAAAGTCTCCTATGCCAGGGGAATGTGCCGGACCGCCATGGGTAGCAGCGTACCGGGACGCGGCGCCGCCCCAGGCGCGTTATGGATCTTATCGACTGGGCATCATCGGGGCACGCCCACACGAGAGGGAGGGCTTCGATGGGGGAGAAGGTCGCCGTCAGCGGGTTCGACCTGTCCGACCGGCAGCGGTACCGGGAGAAACTCCAGCGATGCCTGTCGGCCTTGGCCCAGCTGTTGGAAGAGAAGCGATTCGACCGCCCTCGCAACCTCATGGGGCTGGAGATAGAGCTGAACCTCGTGGACTCCGCGGGACTGCCGCGGATGGTGAACGACGAGGTGCTGGAGAGGATAGCGAGCCGGGATTTCCAGACGGAGCTTGCGCAATTCAATCTCGAGGTCAACGTCGCCCCGCACCGGATTCGCGGACGTGTCTTCGACGAGCTGGCGGAGGAACTGCGCACCGGACTCGCCTACGCGGACCGCAAGGCGCAGGAGGAGGACGCCCGCATCGTGATGGTGGGCATCCTGCCGACGCTCGGCGCGCGGGACCTCGTCCATTCCAGTCTGTCCCGCGCGCAGCGCTACCAACTGCTCAACGACCGGATCGTCGCCGCGCGCGGGGAGGACTTCACCCTGAACATCGGGGGCGTCGAGGAACTGGCGATGACCTCGGGCACCATCGCTCCCGAGGCCGCCTGCACCTCGTTGCAGATGCATCTCCAGGTGACCCCGGCCCGGTTCGCGCAGGTGTGGAACGCCGCTCAGGCGATGGCGGCCGTGCAGGTCGCCGTCGGGGCGAACTCGCCGTTCCTGTTCGGCCGGGAGCTGTGGCGCGAGACCCGGCCCCCGCTGTTCGAGCAGGCCACCGACACCCGCCCCGAGGAGCTCAAAGCCCAGGGCGTGCGGCCGCTGGCGTGGTTCGGTGAGCGCTGGGTGGACTCGGCGCTCGACCTGTTCGAGGAGAATGTGCGGTTCTTCCCGTCGCTGCTGCCCATCTGCGACGACGAGGATCCCCAGCGCGTCCTGGACGCCGGGGAGGTGCCCTCGCTGCGTGAGCTGGTCCTGCACAACGGCACGATCTACCGCTGGAACCGGCCGGTGTACGAGGTCGTCAACGGGGTGCCGCATCTGCGGGTGGAGAACCGGGTGCTTCCCGCCGGACCCACCGTGGCCGACGTCCTGGCGAATGCCGCCTTCTACTACGGGCTGGTGCGCGCGCTCGCCGAGGAGGCGCGCCCGGTGTGGTCCAGGCTCCCGTTCGAGGTGGCGGCCGAGAACTTCCACGCGGCCGCCCGCGACGGTATCGGCGCGACGATCCGGTGGCCCCGACGCGGCGGCCTGACGCAGGTGCCGGTGACCCGTCTGGTTCTCGACGAACTGCTGCCTCTGGCCGGCGCGGGACTGGACGCCTGGGGCGTGGAGCCGGTGGACCGCGATCACTATCTGTCGGTCATCGAGGGCCGCTGCCGGCTGGAGGTCAATGGCGCCGAGTGGCAGACGCGGATGTTCCACCACCTGCGCGACAAGGGAGACCTCAGCCGGGCGGAGGCGCTCGCGGGGATGACCCGGCGCTACGGCGAACTGATGCGCGAGGGCGACCCGGTGCACACCTGGCCCATCGGGTGAGTACGGGGCGCCGAGTCGCTGAGCAACGGCCTGGGGCTGCTGAGTACGGCCTGGGTGCCGCTGAGTGCGATCCTGAGCCGTCGGGTGCGGCCCTGGGCCGTTGAGCGCGGCGTCGGGCGCCGCCCGAACCCGCCGTGATCGCACCCGCGCTCAGGGTGACGGTGGGTCGTGCGCGGCACCTGGGGCGCCCGTGCCGCGTTGGGATGGCTGTGACAAGCACTTCGGTTGAGGGACTTCAGGGAACCGGGCTGTCGCGGCGGATGCTGCGCTCCGAACTCATGCTGGTACTGGCCCTGTCGCTGGGGGCCAGGGCCGTCGCGGCGGTGATCAGTTTCGCCGGGTCGGTGACGAAGCCCGGCGGGCTGAAGAACCAGTCGGCGACCCTGGTGGGCTCGCAGGCCCCCGGGCGGCCGTGGCTGGACCTGGCGTGGCAGCTGTTCGGGATCGCGACCGCGCTGGTGCCGGTGGCGCTGGTCGCGCATCTGCTCCTGCGCGAGGGAGCCTCGCTGCGGACGATCGGCTTCGACCTGCGCAGACGCTGGTTCGACCTCGGCTGGGGCGCCGTGGTCGCCGCGTGCATCGGGGGAACCGGGCTCGGTCTGTACCTCGGGGCCAGGGCGGCGGGGTTCAACCTCACGGTCGTCCCCGAGTCGCTGCCCGACGTGTGGTGGAGGATTCCCGTCCTGATCCTCTCCGCCGTGCAGAACGCGGTGCTCGAGGAAGTGATCGTCGTCGGCTACGTCCTGCGCAGACTCGGCCGGTTGGGGTGGTCCTGGCCCGCCGCCGTGGCCTTCAGCTCCGTGCTGCGCGGCACCTACCACCTCTACCAGGGGCTCGGCGGCATGGTCGGGAACATGGCGATGGGCGTCATCTTCTGCCTGCTCTACCGCAAATGGGGGCGGGTGGGACCGCTGGTGGCGGCGCACGCCCTGATCGACACCGTCGCGTTCGTCGGCTACGCCCTGCTGGCGGGCAAGGTGAGCTGGCTGCCGACCGGGTAGCCGGGCTCGTGGGTGGGCCGCGGAAGCCGCGAGCCAGTGGGCGGCGTGAGCGTCGCCGGGGGCTGAGTCAGGGCTGGGTCAGGAGCTCGCCGTCGATCACGGTGACGGCCCGGCCGGTGATGTGGACCCGGTCGCCCACGAGCCTGGTGCGCACAAGGCCGCCGCGGGCCGACGCCTGGTAGCCCACCAGCTCGGGGCGGCCGAGCCGGGCGGACCAGTAGGGAGCCAGGGCCGTGTGCGCGCTGCCGGTCACCGGGTCCTCGTCCACACCCACGGCCGGGGCGAAGAAGCGGGAGACGTACTGGTAGTCCGCGTCCTGGACCTCGGCGGGCGCGGTGACCACGACACCCCGGTGCTCGAGCCGGGCGAGGGCGGCGAGGTCGGGGGCCAGGCCGCGCAGGGTCTTCTCGTCCGCGACCTCCACGAGCAGGTCCCCGAGGGCCCCGGTGTCGTACGAGGACAGCGGCTCGGCGCCCAGGGCCCGCACGAGTTCCGGCGGCGTCGCCACCGGGTCGGCGGGCGCGGACGGGAAGTCCAGGGTCAGCGCGCCACCGGCCGCGGGAAGCACGGTGAGGATTCCGCCGCGGGTGCGGAAGCGGACCGTACCCTCGGCCGCCCCCGTGCTGCGCAGGATGTGCGCGGTGGCGAGGGTCGCGTGGCCGCACAGGTTCACCTCGGTCGCGGGGGTGAACCAGCGCAGCGCCCAGTCGGCGTCGGGGTCGTCGGCGACGGGATGGGCGAACGCGGTCTCGGAGAGGTTCACCTCGGCGGCCACCTGCTGGAGCCACGGCGCGTCGGGGAAGCCGGCCGATCCGTCGAGCAGGACGACACCGGCGGGGTTCCCGGCGAACGGACGGTCGCTGAAGGCGTCGACGATTCTGATGCGCATGCCGCCGACTCTAGGCGGTGGAACCGGCGCTTGGGCATGGCCAATCCGGCAACGGTGGCCTGGTGTGCGCGCGGCGTGGACGGTGTGCCCGCGGCGCGGACGGTTTGCCCACGGGTGGATGGTGCGCCCCTCGGGGCTTGAGCCGCGGATTCTTCGGGGCCTTGTCGTGAGGGCCTTGTCATGCGACAGATTCCGATATATCGTTGAGGCATCGTGATAGTCATGAGAAGGGAGAACGTACGATGCGTTCCCACAGGCATGGACCGTGTGACGGTGAAGGGCGCTGGGAGAGGCGTGCGGCATTCGGGCCGTTCGGCCCCGGACCCGGCGGGGGAGGCCCTTGGGGCGGTGGACCCTGGGGTGGAGGCCCGCGCGGGCGCGGGCACCGCGGCAGGGCTCGGCGCGGCGATGTGCGCGCCTCGATCCTGGCGCTGCTGAAGGACCGTCCCATGCACGGATACGAGATGATCCAGGAGATCGGCGAGCGCAGCGGAGGGGCCTGGCGGCCCAGCCCGGGCTCGGTCTACCCGACCCTGCAACTGCTGGAGGACGAGGGTCTGATCACCAGCGAGGAGTCCGGGGGCAAGCGCCTGTTCACCCTCACCGAGGAAGGCCGTACCGAGGCCGACTCCGGCCCTGACGCTCCGTGGGAGCAGGCGGGCAGGGACGTCGACTGGGAGGCCCTGCGTGAGGTCAAGCAGGCCGCCAGCGGGCTGTTCACGGCCTTCGGCCAGGTGATGGCCGGCGGCAGTGAGGAGCAGCGGACCAAGGCGGTCGCCGTGGTCAACGAGGCGCGCAAGAAGCTGTATCTGATCCTCGCCGAAGAGGACTGATCCCCGGACCGGAGGCCGGTGCCCCCTCCGGGGCCGTGCCTGCAACCGCCGGCGGATCATTGCCAGGGGCGCCCGACCCCGGCGCCGCCTTCGCGCCGGTACCGGCCGTGGGCGTGCCGCCGTTCGTACCGTCCGCGTCAGCGGTGCCGTTGACGTCGGCCGTGCCCCGGGTGTCCTTCGCCGCACCCGAGCGGGTCGGGTGCGGCGCCCCCGTGTGCGCTGTGCGCGACGGCGCCGCCGTGGCCGCGGTGTCCTTCGCTCCCTGCCGGTCCGCACCCGCTTCGTTCGAGTCGCATCCGACCGCCGGCGCGGCGACCGCGGAGGTGGCCCGGACGGGCAGCCGTGTCCGGTGGTGGCGTCCCATGACCGTTCCTCCTTCCGGGAGTCCCCCTCGGGTGGCCTGCCACCCGGTTCGGCCCGACCGCCCGGCATGGGCCGCGCAAGCGCAACTTCCTCGCTCGTCTTTGGCGAAGTGTCACCGAGGTGCCGACGACTCACGCACCACGAGCCGCGTCGACACCACATGCGTACCCGGGTCGGCGGCGCCGCTGCCGTCCGCGGTGCCGTCGCCTTCGTGTCTGCGCTCCAGCATCCTCCGCAACGCGGCGACGGCCGCGGCGCCCAGTGCCCGTTCGTCCTGCGCGACCGTTGTCAGCGCGGGCCGCACCAGGGATGCGGCGTCTATGTCGTCGAAGCCCACGACGGCCACGTCCGCGGGCACCGCGCGCCCGGCCTGCGCGGCGGCGTGCAGGGCGCCTATCGCCATCTGGTCCCCGGCGGCGAACACCGCGGTCGGCGGCTCGGGCAGCGCCAGCAGCTCCGCCATCGCCTGCTGGCCGCCGGCCAGGAAGAAGTCTCCTTCGCGGACATGGCTGTCGGGCACGGGAACGCCCAGTTCCGCGCAGGCGGTGAGGAATCCCTTCAGCCGGTCGGCGGCGGGAGGCATGTGCACCGGACCGGTGATCGTGGCCAGCCGGCGGTGGCCCAGCTCGAACAGGTGCCTGACCGCTGCCGCCGCTCCCGCCTCGTTGTCCGAGGTGACCCGGGCGGTATGGGGACCCGACAGCGCCAGGTCGATCCCGACGCACACCACCGGAGAGTCGGCCAGCGCACGCACCGCCCGGTCGTCGGACTGGACGCCCATGACGACCACCGCCTCGAGGTTGTGCCGCCGCACCGCCTGCAGATAGGTGTCGTCGTCGTCCTTGTCCCCGGCGGTGGTCAGGAGCATCAAGTGGTAGCCGGCGTCCTGGAGGGCGGCGCGCACCCCGCTCAGCAGGCCCTGAAGAAACGGGTGGTGCAGGCCGCGGCGCTCGTACCCGCTGTCCCACACCAGCCCGATCGTGTCCGAACGCCGTCTGACCAGAGTGCGGGCGGGCTCGTTCGGCGCATAGCCCATCTCGCGGGCCAGCTCGCTTATCCGTCGCCTCGTGACCTCGCTCACCTCGCCGCGGCCGTTGAGCGCACGGGAGACGGTGGCCGTGGACACGCCGGACAGGCGTGCGAGTTCGCGGATGTTCACATGGACCGTCCTGTCACCTCGGGAACCGGGAGCGCGTGAAGACGCGCCGTGGACCTTTCTGCGCACAGTCTTGACGATCTGTCACCGTACGGACAGACTCCGTGCCCAACAGACGGTACGGGCGTGACCCGAGTGGCGTGAGCACGTGCCGTAAACGTTTACGGAAAGTTGGCCGTGGACGTTTGCGGAATCTGCCGCGCCAGGCATCGGGGCTGCTCCCGCACCGGTGCCACCGGCCCCCGAGGGGCTCGATGAGGACGGGACACCCGTATGCCGCTTGCCTCGCACGGATCGCTCCCACGTGGTTCCGCATCCCACATGCCGTCCGGCCGTCGCCGAAGAAGAGGCGCCGTGACCGTGGCGACCGTCATCGCCTGCGTGGCCGCGGTAGCGGCCGTGCCGCCCGCGGCCCACAAGGGGCCGCTGTACCGCGACGCCAAGGCACCCACCGCCGAACGGGTAAAGGACCTGCTGCGGCGGATGACACTGGACGAGAAGATCGGACAAATGGACCAGATCGCGGTCACCCGGATTCAGGGTGACTGCGAATGGAGCGGTGGCGCGCTCAACGACGCGTGCATGAAGACCGTCCTCAAGGACTACGCCGCGGGTTCGATCCTGTCCGGCGGCGGCATGGGGCCGTCGAAGAACACCCCCAAGGACTGGGCCGAGATGGTCAACGCGGTCCAGAAGTACGCCGTCGACAACTCCCGGCTGCACATCCCGATCCTGTACGGCGTGGACGCCGTGCACGGCCACAACAACATTCTCGGCGCCACCGTCTTCCCGCACCAGATCGGCCTGGGCGCGACCTGGGACCCGGCGCTGGTGCGCAGGACGGGCGCCTCGACGGCCACCGCGGTGGCGGCCACCGGTATCGACTGGAACTTCGCCCCCGTCGCCGACCTCGCCCGCGACCAGCGCTGGGGCCGCTACTACGAGACCTACGGCGAGGACCCGCTGCTGACGGGAACGCTCGCCGCCGCGAGCGTCAAGGGCATCGAGAACGCGCACGGCGCCAAGCAGGTCGCCGCCACCGTCAAGCACTTCGGCGGCTACTCGGAGCCGTCCAACGGGCACGACCGGGTGCCCGCCGACGTGTCCATGCGCTACCTCCAGGACACCCTGCTGCCGCCGTACCACCGGGCGGTCCAGGCGGGTGCCAAGACCGTGATGATCAACTCCGGTGCGGTCAACGGGGTACCGGCCACCGGCTCGAAGTACCTGCTCACCAAGGTCCTGCGGGACAAGTGGGGATTCGACGGCGTCACCGTCAGCGACTGGGAGGACGTGCGCGCACTCCAGACCCGCTACCACCTCGCCCCCGACTACACCCACGCCGTCGCGCTCGCCGTCAACGCCGGTCTGGACATGGCGATGGAGCCCTACAGCGCCAAGGGGTTCACCGAGGCGCTGCGTGAGGCCGTCGACAACAAGCTGGTCTCCAAGCGCCGCATCGACCAGGCCGCGGGCCGGGTGCTCCGGCTCAAGATCGAGCTCGGGCTCTTCGAACACCCCTACGTGGACGCCTCCAAGGCGGACGAGGCCGTGCTCGGCGCCGACGCCGACCTCGCCAGGAAGGCGGCGACCGCGTCGCAGGTGCTGCTGCGCAACGACGGCAACGTTCTGCCCATCGCCAAATCCGCCAAGAAGATCGTCGTAACGGGTCCCAAGGCCGACAACATCGACGACCAGGCGGGCGGCTGGACGATCGGCTGGCAGCGGGTCCCGGACGGGGTGGAACTGCCGGGCACCACGGTGCTCGAGGGGCTCAAGGACGCGGCGCCGCAGGGCACCGAGATCGTCCACGCCAGGACCGCTGAGGAGGCGGCGGCCGAGGCGGCGGATGCCGACCTCGTCGTGGCCGTGGTGGGGGAGCGGGCCGCGGCCGAGGGCGAGGCCGACAGCCCGAGGCCCGAACTCGCCGCCGACCAGCAGTCCCTGGTCAAGACGGTCAAGGCGAGCGGCAAGCCCGTGGTCACCGTCGTCATCGCCGGACGTCCCCTTGCCCTCGGCGACGCCGACGGCACCCAGGGCCTGCTGATGTCGTGGCTGCCCGGCACCGAGGGCGGGCACGCGGTCGCCGATGTGCTGTTCGGCAAGGCCAACCCCGGTGGGCGGCTGACCGTCTCCTGGCCGAAGGCGATCGGAAACGAGCCGTTCCACTACCAGCAGTTGCCGGGGACGAATGGCGGGCCGGGCTCCGGCTACGAGCCGCTGTTCGCCTTCGGAGCCGGACTGTCCTACACCGACTACAGCTTCGACGCGGTCACCGTGGCCGGCGACTCGGTCCGACCGGACGGCACGGTCAAGGTGAAGGTCACCGTCTCCAACACCGGCGGCCGCGACGGCCGGCTCGTCGTACCGGTCTACGCCTCCCGGCCGGTCGGCAGCGCGGTGCTCGCTGCGCCGAAGCGGCTGGCGGCGTTCACCAAGGTGACCCTCAAGGCGGGCCGGACCAGGCAGGTGGAACTGTCCGTGCCGCTGTCCCGGCTCGCCGTCACCCCGGGCGACCTCGACGGCGCCGGAACGCCCCGGGTCGAGGCCGGTGTCTACCGTCTGACGGCGGGGGAGAAGAGCGCGGACTTCACGGTCCGTTGAGACATCCGGTGTGCGGGCGGCTGCAACCGCCCGCACACCGGCTCGCCGTACTCGCCGTCGCGCGACCGCACGATCCCTCAAGCGCTCGCGCGCACCACATCCGCGAGCCGGCTCAGGGACTGGGCCAGGGCGGAGGTCCCCGCGTTTTCGAGCTTGCTCGCCATCAGGGAGACGGCGGCGCCGGTGAACGAGCTGTGGACCGCCACGTCCGTGCCCCCGTCCGCGCCGGGCACCAGCCGGTACACCTGCCTCAGCGCGACGCCCATGGGGCCGTTGCCGGACAGCGACAGCACCCGCGGTGCCTCGCACTCCTCCACGGTCCAGGTGACCTCGGCGGGGAAGCCCATCAGCCTCATGTTCTCCTGGAACGACTCCCCCTTCGCCGGGGCGTCGGGAACGCCCTTGGGAAAGCCGGTGTGCGTGGCGTTCCACTGGCCGTAGCACTCGAAGTCGGTCAGCCGGTCCCAGACCCTCTCGGGCGGAGCCGTGATGTGCGCCTGAGCGTGGACCTCGGCCATCGGTCCTCCTTCGTCGGGCGCCGCGCGGAGGCCCCGGCGGCGGTCCGGGGGACCGTAGCGACGGCGGGGAGAACATTCAAGACTGACGGAACGTCAGTTTTTATGGCTTGATGGTCCGATCGGGTGGTCGGGGATGTTGCCGGGCGCCGTCGTGCCGATATGAGGAAGGGGGCGGCGCAGGTCCGCCCGGATCAGGAGTACGCGGCATGCGAAGCAACCGGGGCGCCCGTGCGGCGCGGATGGTGGCACTGGTCGTAACCCTGGCGGCAGCGGCGGCCGCGCCCTCGGCGCCGGTCGCGGCACGGGAGCGGCCCACCGCGCTCGGGGCACCGGAGGGACGGCTGTGGCTGAGCGTCGTCCGCGGTGAGGACGCCGACGGCCCGGACCGTGAATGGGCGGTGCTGACCTGCTCCCCCGACGGAGGCACCCACCCGCACGCCGAGACGGCCTGCGACACGCTGCGGTCCGTGGACGGACGCATCACCACCCTGCCCGCGGACGAGCGCTTCTGCGTCAAGAACTACGCCCCGGTCATCGCCGAGGCCATGGGCGAATGGCGCGGCCGCCAGGTCCACTACCGCGCGCTCTTCCCCAACCGCTGCGTCCTCGAGGCCGAAGCCGGCCCCATCTTCCACCTGGCCCGCCACTGACCCCGCATCCGGTCGTCCGCGGCGGCCCACGTCGCCAGCCGGTGTGCCACGATCCTGGTGGAGGTGGGTATGGAGGTGGCGGAGTTGTTGCGGGGGCTGGCGGTGATGGTGGGGCCGTTTCCGCGATTCGACGTGGAGGGCGCGCCCGAGCGGCCGGGGGAGTTGTTCGTCCAGTGGCTGGCGCAGGCGGTGCGGGAGGACGTCGTCGAGCCGCACGTCGTCACGCTGAGCACGGCGGACGAGCGGGGGCGGCCGTCGTCGCGGGTGCTCATGCTGCGGGACGTGGACGCCGAGCGGGCGGGATGGGTGTTCGCCTCGAGCGCGCTCAGCCGCAAGGGCGTCGAGCTGTCGCGCAACCCCTGGGCCGCGATGACCATGTACTGGACCGAGCAGGGGCGTCAGGTGCGGGTGAGCGGCCGGGTGGAGGCCGCCGACCCGGAGACCGGCAGACGGGCGTTTCTGCAACGGCCCGAGCCCGCGCGGCTGGCGGGCCTGATCGGGCGGCAGAGCGCGCCCATGGCGGACCTCGCTCAGTTCGACGCGGCGGACCGCGAGGCGCGAGAGCTCCTTCGGGGCCATCCCGAGGCGGTACCGCCGGACTTCACCGTGTACACCCTGTGGGCGGACGAGGTGGAGTTCTGGCAGGGCGATCCGGAGCGCCGCCACATCCGGCTCAGGTACGAGCGGGTCGACGAGGGGGCGGCGGACGGCTGGCGAAAGGAACTCCTCTGGCCCTGAAGGGCCACCCGCGGGGTGCTCGCCGCAGTCGCGGCCGGCACCCCGCGGGGAACGCTCAGCGCTCCAGCACGACCG
Organism: Wenjunlia tyrosinilytica; assembly: GCF_014646055.1. Lineage (GTDB taxonomy): Bacteria > Actinomycetota > Actinomycetes > Streptomycetales > Streptomycetaceae > Wenjunlia > Wenjunlia tyrosinilytica. The sequence continues at coordinate 274,728 of NZ_BMMS01000005.1, read as the reverse complement.
CGAGGCCCTGGCCCACGCCGATGCAGGCAGTGGCGACGCCGAGTCCGCTGCCCCGGTCGGCCAGGGTGAGAGCCAGTGACCCCACCATCCGTGAGCCGGTGGCACCGAGGGGGTGGCCGATGGAGATGGCCCCTCCGTGCGGGTTGACGATCTCCGGGTCCACGGCCTTCCACTCGTCGAGGCACGCCAGCGCCTGGGCCGCGAACGCCTCATTGAGCTCGACCGCGTCCAGGTCCCCGAGCGAGCGGCCGATGCGGTCGAGCGCGGACGCGGTCGCCTCGACCGGCCCGAGGCCGAACAGCCGCGGCTCCAGCGCGCTGACGCCTCCGGCGACGACACGGGCCAGCGGTTCGAGGCCATGGGCGCGGACCGCGCGCTCGCTCGCGAGCAGGACGCAGGAGGCGCCGTCGTTGATGGGGGAGGAGTTGCCCGCCGTCACGGTGCCGCCCTCGCGGCGGAAGGCCGGCTCGAGCCTGCCCAGCGAGACCTCGTCGGTCGTCGGCCGGATCGACTCGTCGCGCTCGAGTTCCCACGGCCCGGCGACGGTCTCGCGGGCGAGGCGGCCGCTCTCCCACGCCGCGTGGGCCTTGCGGTGGCTGGCGAGGGCGAACGCGTCCTGGCGCTCGCGGCCGATGCCGTAGCGCTCGGCGAGGATCTCCGCTCCCTCGCCCATGGAGACCGTGTGCTCCTCGGGCATCGCCGGGTTGACCATCCGCCAGCCGATGCTCGTGGAGTGCAGCGTCTGGTCGCGGTGCGCGAATGCCCTGTCCGGCTTGAGCATGACCAGCGGTGCGCGGGTCATCGACTCCACACCGCCCGCCACGATCAGGTCCGCGTCACCGACCGCGATGGCGCGGCGCGCCTGGATGACGGCCTCGAGCCCGGAACCGCACAGCCGGTTGACGGTGGTGCCCGGGGTGCGCAGGGGCAGCCCCGCGAGGAGCACGGCCATGCGGGCGACGTTGCGGTTCTCCTCACCCGCCCCGTTGGCGTTGCCGAGGATCACGTCGTCGATGGCGTCGGTGATCTGCGGGTTGCGGTCGACCACGCCCCGCAGGGCCGCGGCGGCGAGGTCGTCCGGCCGGGCGTGGGCCAGCGCGCCGTTGAACCGCCCTATCGGGGTGCGAGCGGTGTCGATGACGTACACGGGGTCGGTCACTGCGGTCTCCTCAGCTCCATTGCTGACGACATGACCTTAGTGTGCTGCACTGCTGACTCGGCCACTGGCGGTGGTCACTGCGAAGGCGATCGGGAAGCGCCGGTGACCGCTCGAGCGCGCGGTTCGCCTTCGTGCGGGCAGGGGTGGCCGAGCTCGCTTCCAGCGCCGATTGGAGCAAGCGCTTTCCAGCCCGTATCTTCCTAGAGGATGAGAAGACGCGCATCTGTCCCCTTCTGAGGGCTGATGCACATATGGCCCGCCGCGCGGACGCCGCCGCGGAGCGGGGCTGATGGGGTGGGAATGTGCAGAGCAATACCCGTGCGACGGCCGATCCGCCGCCGTCGGCCGAACTGGAGTCGAGGCTGACCCGCGAGCTGCGGTCCGCTGTCGCGGGCGCCCGAAGGCGTGCCGCCCGGGACGCCGATCGGCAGGTCGACACCGCTCACCTGCTCCACTCCCTCATCGAGGCCGACCCCGGGGTGCGGGAGCTCTTCGACAGCATGCAGATCGCCCGGCTGCTCGGCTATCTGGTGCAGCGCAGCATCGGTTTCGGCCTCCAGTGGCAGGCTTCGGTGGAGGATTCGGGCGGTCTGTCGGCCGCGGCCGGCGGCGCCCGCGCCATCCCGGAGCCGGCCGGTGAGGCCGGGACACGCACCCAGCCCGGCTGGAGCCCGGCCGCCGCGACTGCCCTGCGGCGGGCGGTCGCACTGGCGCGGGCCCGCGGGAGCGAGCAGGCGGACGGCGCCGATCTGCTGGCCGCGCTGACTGAGGACGGGGACAGCAGGGCCGTGGAGGTCCTGCGCTCGGCCGGGGTGAGCCCGGCCCGTCCCGCCCGCTGTTCCGGCCCCGCTCCCGGACCCGGCCCTGCTCCCGGACCCGGCCCTGTTCCCGGACCCGGTCCCGCCCTCGACGCGGACCCCGATCCCGGCGCCGGGCCGCCGGGCGAACGCGGCGTGTGAGAGCGCCGACCACCTGCTGAAACCCCGATGGACACAATGTCGCGGCCAGGTGCGACGATGGCGGGATGCACCAGGTTGAGAAGGCCGGCGTCACCGGCAGGAGCGCGGGGCTTTCACTGGCCCTGATATCGGCGTTGGCGTTCGGTGGTTCGGGGGTGGCGGCCAAACCGCTGATCGAGGCCGGGCTCGACCCGCTGCACGTGGTCTGGCTCAGGGCCGCGGGCGCGGCGCTGGTGATGCTGCCGCTGGCCTGGCGCCACCGGGACCTGGTCGTGCGCCGCCCCGCCCTTCTGCTGGGGTTCGGACTCCTCGCCGTGGCCGGTGTGCAGGCCTGCTACTTCGCCGCGATATCCCGCATCCCCGTGGGCGTCGCCCTCCTGATTGAATACCTCGGCCCGGCGCTCGTGCTCGGCTGGGTGCGCTTCGTGCAGCACAAGCCGATCTCCCGCAGCGCGGCCGTCGGCGTGGTGCTGGCCGTCAGCGGCCTCGCCTGCGTGGTGGAGATCTGGTCCGGGCTTGCCTTCGACGTGCTCGGACTCCTGCTGGGGCTGGGCGCGGCCTGCTGCCAGGCCGGGTACTTCATCCTCGCCGACCACGGCAGCTCGGGCGACGACCGGGCCGACCCGCTCGGCGTCAGCGCCTTCGGCCTGATGATCGGCGCCGCCGTGCTCACCGTGGTGGCCCGGCCGTGGGGCATGGAATGGGGTGCGCTGGGGCGGCAGGTGGCCATGGGGGACCACGCGGTGCCCGCGGTGCTCCTCCTGGGCTGGCTCGTGCTTGTGGCGACCGTGCTCGCCTACCTCACCGGTGTGGTCTCCGTTCGCAGGCTCTCGCCCCAGATCGCCGGTGTGGTCGCCTGCCTGGAGGCGGTCATCGCCACGGTGCTGGCCTGGTTCCTGCTCGGCGAGCACCTGTCCGGCCCTCAGCTGGTGGGCGGATTCGTCGTGCTCCTGGGAGCTTTCGTCGCCCAGTCCGCCAAGCGGGAGGGCCCCGTGGCGAGCCTGCCCGGTGGCATCGAGGCCGATCCCGACGTCCACCGGGCACAGGACCGCGTGTCGGCCGAGGAGTTGGCCGACCGCTGAGCGGTCCGGCCCGAGCGCCGTCCGGCCGTGGCCCAGCGGGGCAGGGCGCCGTACCCCCGTCGCGGTGCCCCGGCCCACCGGCGGTCATACGGGTCAGTCGCCGCCGTCCACCGGGTGGCGGCGCAGCATGTGCGCGGCCGCCTCGCTGTCGCCGGGCCCCGACCGTTCCGTGAGGTGTCCGGCGAGGCCGGCGCGGATCCCGTCGGACTTGTTCCCGGCGAACTTGAACTTGGCCCTGACCTCGGTGACTTCCAGACGGAGCCCTCGGATGCCGGGGAGCATCCGGCCGTAGGGAGCCTCCCCGGGAGCGACCCGGGCATAGCGGCCCTCGGGCTGGAAGTGGGCGAGCTGCCGGTGCAGGAGCGCCGACTTCTCCCGGGCGTCGTCCACGACATGTGCCAGGCAGGAGAGCTGGACCGCAGCGTAGTAGCTGGTGGCGGTGCCGTGGTCGGGGTGGGCGCCCTCGGGGGCGGTCCAGTACGTGGGGATGAAGGCGTGGTCGCCGACAACGCTGAGGGTCACCCGCGGGTCGGCCTCGACGGCGGCCCACAGGGGGTTGGGGCGGGCGAGGTGGGTGACGGCCTCGCGCCGCTCGTGGTCGTAGGCGAAGTGCAGCGGCTGGACCAACGGTCCCTGGCCGGGAGGGCCGTTGACAGCGAGTTCACCGAAGTCGTGGGCGTCCAGCCAGTCCTGCCACTCCTTCTCGTCGAGAGCGGCGTCCCAGGGGTGGATGAGCATCGGTGCCTCCTCCGCTCAGCGCCGGGAGCCGAGGTAGCCGGGGACGGCGAACGAGGGGTCCAGGTCGTCGGCGGGTATGGGAGTGCCGAATCCGGTGGTGACGGGAAGGACCCCGGACCAGTGCGGCAGCGAGACGTCCTCGGGTTCGTCGTTGGGGCCGCCGGTGCGCACCTTCGCGGAGACCTCGCGCAGATCGAGGCGGACGACGGCGGTGGCGGCGAGTTCCTTCGCGTTGCCGCGGCGGGAGTCGGCGGAGCGGCCCGGCACGGTGTGGTCGACCAGGGCGTCCAGCGCGAGGGCGCGCTCCTCGGGGTCGGTGACGTCGTGGGCCGTGCCGTGGACGACCACCGAGCGGTAGTTGACGGAGTGGTGGAAGGCCGAGCGGGCCAGCACGATGCCGTCGACGAGGGTGACGGTCAGGCACACCGGAAGGCCCGGGTCGCCGCCCGCGGCGCGCAGCGGGCGGCTGCCCGTCGAGCCGTGCACATAGAGGCGTTCGCCGACGCGGGCGTAGAGGGTCGGCAGGACCACCGGCGCGCCGTCGGCCACGAAGCCGAGATGGCAGACAAACGCCTCGTCGAGTATCGAGTGCACGAGTTCGCGGTCGTACGAGGCGCGCTCGCGGGCGCGGGTGGGGACGGTGCGCTCGGTGGCCGGGTACGGGGACGGCTGCGAGTCCTCGGGCCGCGCGGCTTCGGTGGACGTCGCTTCGGTGGACGTGCCCTCGGTGGACATGGCCTCGGTCGACATGGACAACTCCATTGCACTAGTGCATAATATTGTTTGTGCTAGGAGAGTATCGGATCACCGGGCGTGGCGCATCGGAAATCGCGGCCGACGTCGAACGGGCCGTGGGCGACGGCAGGCTCGAACCCGGGCAGGCGCTGCCCCCTCTGCGAGAGCTGGCGGGGGAGTTGGGTGTCAACCCGAACACCGTCGCGGCGGCCTACCGGTTGCTGCGCGACCGGGGTGTGATCGAGACGGGGGGCCGCCGCGGCAGCAGGGTGAGGTCTCGTCCGGCCAGCACCTCGCGCGAGGAGATCCGGGTCGAGGCCCCGGCCGGCGTGCGCGATGTGGCCACCGGCAACCCCGACCCCTCCCTGCTGCCCTCGCTGGAGGCGGCTCTGGCCGCGACCGCGGCCCGCAACGCCGAACGCCCGGTCCTCTACGGAGCCCCGGCGGTCGATCCCGAGCTGGAGCGGCTGGCCCGCCGGGCGCTGGACGCCGACGGCGTTCCGCCCGGCCCGATCGCGGTGACCTCGGGTTCGCTGGACGCCATCGAAAGGGTGCTGCGCGCCCATCTGCGCGCCGGTGACGCCGTCGCCGTCGAGGACCCCGGCTGGGGCAGCCTCCTCGACCTCGTTCCCGGGCTGGGGCTGCGTGCGATGCCCGTCGCCGTGGACGACGACGGCCCCCTCCCCGACGGCGTGGGCAGAGCGCTGACGTCGGGGGCGCGCGCCCTCGTGGTCACTGATCGGGCCCAGAACCCCACGGGGGCAGCCGTCGGCGCACGGCGCGCGGCACAATTGCGCTCGGTCCTGGCCGCCCACCCCGAGGTGCTCCTGATCGAGGACGACCACGGCCACGGCATCGTCGACCTGCCGCTGCATCCGCTGGCGCCCGCGGCCAGGAACTGGGCCCTCGTCCGCTCGGTCGCCAAGGCCTACGGCCCCGATCTGCGCCTGGCCGTCCTCACCGGCGACCCGGTCACCGTGGACCGGGTGCTCGGGGGCCACCGGCTGGGCCCCGGGTGGGTGAGCCATCTGCTGCAGACCACCGTGGCGCTGCTGTGGGAATCGGAGGCCGTGCGCCCCGCCGACATCGCCGCCGGATACGCGGACCGGCGCGACGCGCTCGTGAAGGGGCTGAGGCGGCGGGGGGTCGAGGCGCACGGGCGCAGCGGCTTCAATGTGTGGGTGCCGGTGCCGGACGAGACGGGCGCGGTCACCCGGTTGCTCCAGTCCGGATGGGCGGTGGCCCCGGGCGCCTGCTTCCGCATGTCCTCGCCGCAGGGCGTGCGCATCACCGTCTCGCCGCTGCGGCAGGAGGAGGTCGAGACCCTGGCCGACGATGTGGCGGCGGCCGTCCGTCCGCCCGCCGCCCGCCGGTACGCGTGACCGCGGCCGGGGCCACGGCGACTACACCTTGCGGTTCTGGGCCAGGAAGGCGCCGGAGAGGATGATGACGGCGCCGACCGGGAGGTTCCAGGTGAGCCGCTCGTCGAGGAGGACGACTCCCGCGACGGTCGCCACGATCGGGATCAGGTAGGTGACCATCGTGCCGACGGTCGCGCCCGCGTCGCGCACCAGTCCGTACTGCAGCAGGAACGCCAGCCCCGTGCCGAGCGCGCCCAGGGCGAAGACGCTCAGCGTGGCGTCCAGCGGGAACGAGGTGGGAGCGCTGGTGAACAGCGGGGTCAGCACGGCGAGCTGGGCGGTACCGATGAGGAGCTGAGCCGACGACAGCGACAGGCTCGAGCGGCCCGTCCCGGACAGGAAGCGGCGCACATAGGCCCAGCCGATCGCGTAGCTCGCGGAGGCGATCAGCGCCATCGCCGTGCCGCCCATGTCCACCCCGGCGAAGCCCTGCCAGGCGCCGAGGACGACGAGCACTCCCGCGAAGCCCAGTGCCATGCCGAACGTGCGGCGGCCGGTGGGGCGCTCGTCCCTGAGCGCCACCAGGGCCACCAGCAGGCTGAACAGGGGTGTGGTCGCGTTGCAGATGCCCGCCAGCGTCGACGGGATGTACAGCTCGGAGTAGGCGAACAGGGAGAACGGCAGGGCGTTGAGCAGGACCGCCGCGATCGTCAGGTGTCCCCAGGTGCGCAGGTCGCGCGGCAGGCCCTCCCGCTTGAAAGCCGCCGCTCCGATCAGGACCACCGCGCCGAACGCCATCCGCCCCAGAGTGACCTGCAAGGGAGCGAACGCCTGGGTGCCGACCTTGATGAACAGGAAGCTGAGGCCCCAGATGAGCCCCAGCGCCACGAACTTCAGCCGCCAGTCCTGCCAGTTGAAGGCTGTTCGGCGGCGGACCGGGGCATCGGCGACGGCGGGCGCGCCCGAGGGCAGGGATGCGGCGGGATCGACGGGGGCGGCATCGTCGGGGGCGGCGCCGATGGGGATGGGCTCGATGGGGACGGCATCGATGGGGGCGGCATCGATGGGGACGGCGGATCGCGCGGACGAGGAGGGGCTCATGGCCACAGCGTGACCGAAACGAAGTCGTAGCACAAGCGATAAAAAGTAAGCGAGAAGGCGTAGCATCACTTACATGTTGAACCTGGAGCGGCTCCGTATCCTGCACGCCATCGCCACCTATGGATCGGTGAGCGCCGCCGCCGACGTCCTGCGCGTGACCACGTCCGCCATCTCCCAGCAGATGGGCAAGCTCGAGCGCGAGACGGGCCAGCAGCTGCTCGCCCGCAGCGGCCGCGGGGTGCGGCTCACCGACGCCGCCGACCTGCTGGTCAAGCATGCCGAGCGGATCCTGTCCCAGGTCGAGGAGGCGCAGTCCGAGCTGGAGGCGCACCGGGGGGCCGTGGTCGGCGACCTGGCCATCGGCGCGTTCCCCACGGCCGCCCGAGGACTCGGCCCGCAGGCCGTCGCCTCACTGCGCTCCGACCACCCCTTGCTGGCGGCGAGCCTGTACGAGATGGAGCCGGTCGAGTCCCTGCCCAGGGTCGGCCGGGGCGACCTGGACATGGCCGTGGTCCTGGACTGGTTCAACGCACCGCTGGCGCTGCCCGGCGGGTTGATGAAGGCGCCGCTGTGCGACGACACCGCCGACGTCGTGGTCCCCGAGGGCCATCCGCTGGCCGCGGCCGAGGCGGTGGACCTCACCGACCTCGCCGAAGAGGAGTGGATCTGCTGGCCGAGCGGCGGCTTCTGCCGGGAGTGGCTCCTGCTGACCCTGCGCTCCCAGGGGATAGAGCCCCGTATCTCCCACACGGCGTCCGAGCACCACACCCAACTGGCGCTGGTGGCGGCGGGGCTGGGGGTGGCGGTCGCGCCCCGGCTCGGCCGCGACCCCATGCCCCAGGGAGTGCGGGCGGTGCCGGTCAGGTCGACGCTCACCCGGCACATCTACGCCGTGTGGCGGGCGGACGCCGCCCGCCGTCCGGCGATCCGCGCCGCCGTCAGCGCCCTTCAGGCGGCCGGAGCGGCCCTGCCCGCCTCCCTCGGTGACGCCTGAGGAGGACGAACCGGCCGGGAACGGCGCCGCCCGGCCGGAAACCGGACCGCGTCGGCGGGGCCCACCACTCGGCTGCCGCCGCGGGCTATTCGGCCGCCTCCTCCTTGATGTAGTCCTCGTACTCCTTGGCGGACAGCAGGCCGTCGAGCTTCCCCGAGTCGGGCACGGCGATCTCGATCATCCAGCCGTCGCCGTAGGGGTCGGTGTTGACCTGCTCCGGATCGTCGTTCAGCGCCTCGTTCACGGCGGTGATCCGGCCGGCGACGGGCATGTACACCTCGGAGACCGCCTTGACGGACTCCACACTGCCGAAGGGCTCCATGGCCTCGAGCCGGTCGTCGGCCTTCGGAAGCTCCACGTAGACGACGTCACCCAACTGCCGCTGCGCATGGTCGGTGATGCCCACCCGCACCCGTTCCTTGCCCATCGGCAGTACCCACTCGTGGTCCTTGCTGTACTTGCGGTCGTTCGGGATGGTGCTCATGGCCGGGCCTCCGGAGTGTGCCGAGCTGCGGCCGGTCGCGGTCCGCGACCGGCCCCCGACCAGCGATCCTGCTACGCCTTCCGTACCCTGAGCGGCAGCCCCGGCCGCAACGCACCCGGACGGGGGTCTGGTGAAACGTTCCCTCGGCAATGGCCGTCCAGTTGTCGCTAGCCCCGCTTGGCCTCGCTGTACACCCTGTCCAACTCCCGGCCCGGATAGGCGCCGTACGAGGTCCAGTGGATGTCACCGCCGGCCTGGTGGCCACCGAGGACGCCCACCACCGTGCCCGAGCCCGACCGGGCGTCGTAGTCGCGCAGCCAGGGGGACCCGCTGGTGCCCTCGGAGTACCCGTTGCAGTCGAACCGCATCTGGTGGGGCATCGCCCTGCGGCCGGTCACATCGCACCCGATGGGGGAGTCGGAGGAGTTGGGGTAGCCGATCACCCGCACCTGATTGGTGTAGCCGGGATCGACGGCGACGCGGTTGGCACCCGTGACGTCCTGGACGTTCCTGCCGCCCAGCGGCTCGACGGTGACGAAGGCGAAGTCCTCGTCCTCGTCCTCGGCATCCTTCCACCCCTGTGCGACGAAGACCCGGCCGAGCTTCCACACGCCGAGCGGAGTCCTGCCGTCCTCGGCCATGGGAGTGAAGGCCAGACCCCGCGCGGGCCCGTCCTCGCTGTCGTACACGCAGTGCGCCGCGGTCAGCAGGAGATTGCGGTGCGGGCTGTCGACGACGCTCGCGGTGCAGAAGTGGTCGCTGTCCCGCGCCGTGTAGCGCACGGCCCCGATGGTGCGTGCCCCCTGCACACGTGCCGCCGTCGGGTAGGCGGGGCGGCGTGGCTCGGCCTCGGCGAGTTGTCCGGGCCGCCGGTAGCCATCGGATCCGAGCTCCTCGGAGTGCACATGGGAGGCGGCGGCCAGCCCGGCGGCCATCAGCAGGCCGCTGGTCATGGTCGCGGCGATCACCAGCCGCCGGGGGCTTCGAGAAGTCACGTGGCCGATTCTAAGGAGAATGGCCAAAAAAGCATCACTTTGCGCGGTCTTGAGCATCCGCCATCTTGCGGAAGTCCCAGGACACGACGCTCTCCGGCGTCAGCCGCAGCCAGGCATGCCGTCCATCGTGCGGCATCGCGTCCAGACCGAAGTTCTTCCCCGCGAACAGCCGCTCAACCGCGTTCAGCTCGTCATTCGGCTCGCCGGTGCGGGGCGCCTCGCCCACGGGTACGGCGACACCGCTGAGCTCCACCCCGCGCAGCTCGTCGTAGCCGTCCCCGTCGTCCACGAGCACGCTGATCCGTGGATCGTCGCGCAGGTTCGTCCAGCGGCGGCTGCGCACGATCGAATACAGCCACAGCGACGTCCCGTCCCACGCGAACCACAGGGCGCTCACATGCGGTCCGCCGTCCGCGCCCACGGTCGCCACCCGGCATGTGCGTGCGCCGGCCAGGAAGGCGTCGACCTCGGCGTCCGTCATCATGATCCTGCGGCCCCGCCGCTGTGCGCCGCTCGCCATCTCCCGCACCCCCACCGCCCGGCCCTGCTGCCGGATCCTATTGATCTGACGCATTGTCAGATAGTGTGCCCGCCGGAACGGGGTCCAAGCGCGGAACCCGCGCATCATGGGGAGGCGGGCGGTCATGACGACTCGGGTGGAACGCCTCGCCGCACGGCTGGCCCCCGCCACGACCGCCGTGCTCACCGTGGAATGCCAGCGCGGGGTCATCGGCCGGGACGGCGCCCTGCCGGAGCTCGCCGAGGCCGTACGCGCCGAAGGCGCACTCGCGAATGTCGCGGCGCTGGTGGCGGCTGCCCACGGGGTGGGAGCGACCGTCGTCCACGCCATCGCCGAGCGGCGCTCGGACGGCAGGGGCGCCAACCGCAACGCACGCCTGTTCCATGCCGCCGCCCGTCTGCCCGTCCAGCAGCTCACCGGCTCGCCGATGGCCGACGTCGCCGAGGAGATCCCCGTCGCGGACACCGACCTTTACGCCCGCCGCCTGCACGGTCTGTCGCCGCTGGCGGGAACGGGGCTCGATCCCGTGCTGCGCAACCTCGGCTGCCGCACGCTCGTCGTGACCGGCGTGTCCGCCAACGTCGCCGTGCCCAACGCCGTCTTCGACGCCGTCAACCTGGGCTACGAGGCGGTCGTGCCCGAGGACGCCATCGCGTCCGTCCCCGCCGAGTACAGGCGTGCGATGGTCGCGAACACCCTGTCCCTGGTCGCGACCGTCGCCACCACCGGCGAGATCCTGTCCTGCTGGACGGCCTAGGAACTGGGGCCCAGGAGCTGGAGGGCACAGGAGCCGGATGGCACAGAAGGAGCCCGCAAGGAGCCTGAAGGGCCGGCGGCCCTTGGACATGCCCGTCGGGCGCAGAAGGCGGGCACGGCAGGCGAGCGCGGAAGGCGGGCACGGAAAGGGGGGCGCGGAAAGCGGGCACGGCAGGCGGGCACGGAAAGGGGGCACGGGAGGCGGGCGCCCAGGCCCGAGAGGGGCGCAGGCGCACCGAAGGCACGGCAAGGCATGGACCCCCTCCCGCCCGCGGGACGAGGAGGGTCCGCGCCTGCTCCTGCCTCATCAGGCCAGCTTGATCGAGCCGCCCTCCACCTTCACATTCAGCTTCGACAGCGGCTTCGGTGCCGGGCCGCCCTTCACGCTGCCGTCCTCGATGCTGTACTTGCTCCCGTGGCACGGGCAGTTGATGGTGCCGCCCTCCACCGCGGAGACCGGGCAGCCCTGGTGGGTACAGATGGCCGAGAAGGCCCGGAAGTCGCCCTTCGTCGGCTGGGTGACCACGACCTTCTTGTCAATGACCTTCCCGCCGCCCACGGGGATGTCCGCGGCGCTCCCGAGGTCCTTGCCGCCCGTGCCGCCGCCGGTGTCCCCGCCGGTGTCCCCGCCGGTGTCCCCGCCGCTGGACTGGGACTGGTCGCCCCCGCTGGCCCCGGGAGAGCCGGCGTCCTTGGAGCTGTCATTGGAGCCGTCGCCGCACGCCGCGAGGGTGGCGACGAGACCCGCCGCTCCTGCCGCTGCGACCACGGTGCGCCGGGTGGGGATACCTGCAGTGTCGGCCATTGCATACTCCTGAAACGGTTCAACGGAATACTGCGCTCACCGTAGTGATACGCGGGCGGCGATGTGAGTGTTCAGCCTGACACGCGTCGGCTGGCCTGGGGGCCTGTGACACCCCCGCTAGGCTGGGCCGGTGCTGACCGAGGTGATAGCGACCCGCTATGTGACACCCCTGCGTGAAGGCGGGTCACTGCCCGGAATCGTCGAGGCGGACGACCTGGGGACGTATGTGACGAAGTTCGTCGGCGCGGGGCAGGGCCGCAAGACCCTCGTGGCCGAGGTCGTCGCCGGTGAACTCGCCCGGCGCCTCGGTCTGCGCGTCCCCGTGCTGGTGCGGGTGCGACTCGATCCGGTGATCGGCCTCGGCGAGCCGGACGAGGAGGTCCAGGATCTGCTCAAGGCCAGCGGTGGGCTCAACCTCGGGATGGACTACCTTCCGGGCTCCCTGGGTTTCGACCCGCTGGCGTTCGAGGTGGAGCCGCGCGAAGCCGGGCGGGTCGTCTGGTTCGACGGCCTGGTGGGGAATGTGGACCGTTCCTGGCGCAATCCCAATATGCTCCTCTGGCACGGCGACCTGTGGCTGATCGACCATGGCGCCACGATGATCTGGCACCACAACTGGCCCACCGCGGACCGGTCCGTCACCAAGCCCTACGACGCCTCCGACCACGCGCTGGCGCCCTTCACCCCCGACATCGCGTCGGCGCGGGAGGAGCTCGCCCCCAAGGTCACCGAGGAACTGCTGCGTGAGGTCGTCGCTCTCGTCCCGGACGAGTGGATCACCGACGAGCCGGGGTTCGGCGGTCCCGAAGCCGTCCGGGCGGCCTACACACGGCAACTGCTCGCCCGTGCCCGCGCCGCCGACGCCTGGCGGCCGAGCGTGCCCGCCGACTACCGGCGCCCCGAGAAGCCCGGCGTCGGCAACGCCCCGGCCTGGCTGAAGGGACGGCAGTCGAAATGACGACGGCACCTGGGAACCCGCCGGGCGGCGCGCGGCGCGATGTCTTCGAGTACGCGGTGCTGCGTGTCGTCCCCCGCGTCGAGCGCGGAGAGCTGATCAACGCGGGTGTGCTGGTCTACTGCCGCGCCAAGGGCTTCGTGGCGGCGAGGACCCATCTGGACGAGACCCGGCTGCGCTGCCTGGACCCGCAGGCGGATGTCGAGGGCGTGCGGGCCGCGCTGCGTGCCGTCGAGGGTGTCTGCGGCGGTGGGGACGGCGCCGGACAGGCGGCGGGCGACGAGCCCGGCCGCAGGTTCCGCTGGCTGACCGCGCCGCGCAGCACCGTCGTCCAGCCGGGGCCGGTGCACACCGGTCTGACGAGCGATCCGCTGGCCGAGACCGAACGGCTGCTCGACCTGCTCGTGCGCTGAGCTTCCCCTGATGTGCCGAGCGCCTGCCGGACCCCTCCGGCAGGGCAGCCGGGGGTAGCCGGGAGAGGTTGGAGGGGCGCGGGACGCCGGGCAGCCCAGGGAGCCATGGAAGGTCTCGGGAATTCAAAAGGAATTCATGCGGGCTCGGGAGAAGTGCCCGAATTCCCGAACGTCCCCGCCGCACCCGCCGGTGATTTCTTCCCGGCGTCCGGCTGTGCGCCCTTTTCCGTCCGTGCGATTCCGGTGAGGAACATTTCCGCGAGCCCCTCGCCGACCTCTCTCGGCCGCAGGCTCCCCTCGGCCCGGTACCACGACCCGAGGTGGTGCACCGCGCCGAAGAAATGGTGGGTCGCCAGATCGGCCGAGACGTCGGAGCGCACCGATCCCTCGTGCCTGCCCTCGTCGACGAGCGCGCGGAACCGCTCGTGGTAGCGCCTGCGCTCCGCTCGCACCCGGGCCCTGGTGTGGGGTGCGAGCAGGTGCAGCGAATTCATCAGCACGACCGCGTCGTCGAGGTGGGCGAGTGTGCTCACCACCACGTCGGCGGCGGCCTCACGAAGCCGGTCCACCGCCGTTCCCGGCCCGTCGGCAATGCGCTCCAGTGCCTTTGTCTGCATGCTCAGGAGCCTGCGGTAGATCTCGTGGAGCAGGTCGTCCTTGGAGTCGAAGTAGTGGTACATCGCCCCCTTGGTGACCCCGGCCGCGTCGACGATCTCCTGGACGGAGGTCCGCTCGAAGCCCCTGGCCGCGAACAGCCTGGTCGCCACCGCGAGCAGCCGGTCGGGCACCGGGCGGTCGGTTGCGGTGGCCTTCCGGGCGACCTGGTCCGCCATCTCGTCGACCTCCTCCACCTTGGGACGCGGGGACAACATACCAGCTGGTCGGTCATCGCCGAACAGTGGCCGAAAGAACAGCCGAATGGCGTGCATCGGCCGTTGACACCGGACCGACTTCCTCCTACGGTTTCGCGTGTCGTCACATTACCCGCTGGTAGTTCGGGATCCCCGACATACCGGTTGGTCGGTCAGCTCGATGGAGAGGACACCGATGGAGGGCACTGCGGAGACGGCTCTGCCGGGTCTCGACCTGGCCGTGCTGCGCGACTGGCTGGACACCCGGCATCCCGGGTTCGCCCAGGGGCCGCTCACCGGAGAGCTGATCGCGGGCGGGCGCTCCAACCTCACGTACACCGTCACCGACGGCGCCCGACGCTGGGTGCTGCGCCGGCCCCCGCTGGGCCATGTGCTCGCCACCGCGCACGACATGGCCCGTGAGTACCGGGTCATCTCCGCCCTGGCACCCACCCCCGTGCCCGTGCCCGTCACCCACCTGCTGTGCGAGGACCCCGAGGTTCTCGGCGCCCCGTTCTACGTCATGCAGCACGTGGAGGGGCAGGTGCTGCGCGGCGCCGGGCAGACCGCGCGGCTGGGCCGGGAGCGGGCGCGGGAGCTGTCCGGGCATCTGATGGACGTCCTGGCCGACCTCCACACGGTCGATCCCGCCGAGGTCGGGCTCGCCGACTTCGGCAGGCCGCAGGGCTATCTGAACCGGCAGGTCGTGCGCTGGGGCAAGCAGCTCGCCGCCTCGCGCAGCCGCGACACGCCCGAACTCGACTCGTTGCACAAGCGTCTTCTCGACAGCGTCCCCGCGACTCAGCGCACCGGGATCGTCCACGGCGACTTCCGCCTGGACAACGCGGTGGTGGGCGAGGACGGCCGGATCGCCGCCGTCCTCGACTGGGAGATGGCCACGCTCGGCGACCCGCTCGCCGACCTCGGTCTGTTCCTCGTCTACTGGGACGTCATCCGCGAACTGCTGCCGGACAACCCCGTCGCCCAGGGCATCAGCGACAAGGCGGGCTTCCCGCCGGGAGCCGAGCTGGTCGAGCAGTACGCCCGGCGCAGCGGCCTCGATCTGGAGCCGCTCGCCTGGTACGTGGCGTTCGGCTGCCTCAAGCTCGCCGTCATCGCCGAGGGCATCCACTTCCGTTATCTGCAGGGCCTGACCGTGGGGGAGGGCTTCGACCAGATCGGGACGATGGTCGCACCGCTCGCCTCCCGCGGCCTTTCGGGCTTGTCGTGAAAGGTTCAGCCATGGACTTCACACCCGACGCTCGCACCGAGGAGCTGTCGAAGGAACTGCTCGCCTTCATGGACGAGCGCGTCTACCCGGCGGAGCCGGTCTTCGCCGAGCAGGTCGCGGGACTGCACTCCGCGGGAAAGGGCTGGTCCCGCCCGCCCGTCACCGCGGAGCTGAAGGAGGAGGCACGCGCCCGAGGGCTGTGGAACCTCTTCCTCCCCGACAAGCGCCACGGGGCGGGGCTGACCAACCTCCAGTACGCCCCGCTCGCCGAGATCACCGGCCGCAGCCCGATGCTCGCCCCCGAGGCGCTCAACTGCGCGGCCCCGGACACCGGCAATATGGAGCTGCTCGCCGAGTTCGGCAACCAGGAACAGCAGGAGCGCTGGCTGACCCCGCTGCTCGAGGGCCGGATCCGCTCGGCGTTCTGCATGACCGAGCCCGACGTCGCCTCCTCCGACGCCACGAACATCACCACCCGCATCGAGCGCGACGGCGACTCCTACGTCGTCAACGGCCGCAAGTGGTGGTCCTCCGGTGCCATGGACCCCGCCTGCGAGATCTTCATCGTCATGGGCAAGACCGACCCCGGCGCCGAGCGGCACCGCCAGCAGTCCATGGTCCTCGTCCCCCGTGACACCCCCGGGGTCACAGTGCGCCGCGGGATGACCGTCATGGGCTACGACGACGGACCGCACGGAGGCCACGCCGAGGTCGACTTCCAGGACGTGCGGGTTCCCGCCGGGAACCTCATAGGCGAGCCGGGCACCGGTTTCGCCATCGCCCAGGCCCGTCTCGGCCCCGGCCGGATCCACCACTGCATGCGGCTGATCGGTATGGCCGAGCGCGCGTTGGAGCTGATGTGCCGCCGAGCTGTGGACCGGGTGGCGTTCGGCAAGCCGCTCGCCGAGCAGGGCGTGGTGCAGGAGTGGATCGCCGAGTCGCGGGTGCGCATCGAGCAGGCCAGGCTGCTGGTGCTCAAGACCGCGTGGCTGATGGACAACGTCGGCAACAAGGGCGCCCACAGCGAGATCCAGGCCATCAAGATCATCACCCCCTTGATGGCCGAATGGGTCATCGACAAGTCGATTCAGGCATACGGCGGAGGGGGAGTCTCCCAGGACTTCCCGCTCGCCCAGCTGTGGGCGCAGGCCCGCACACTGCGCCTGGCGGACGGCCCGGACGAGGTCCACCGGCGCTCCCTGGCCCGCCAGGAACTGAAGAAGTACCGCTGAACCACCGCCAGAGCCGACAGCACCGAGTCATCTTCCGAACCGAGGAGGCACAACGATGTCCACCACCGAGCAGCGCGTAGCGATCGTCACCGGGGGCGCCCGCGGGATCGGCGCGGCCACCGCCCAGCGACTGGCCGAGGAGGGCCGCGCGGTGGCCGTGCTCGACCTCGACGAGGCGGCCTGCAAGGAGACCGTCGAGAAGATCACGAAGGCGGGCGGCCGGGCTCTCGCCGTCGGCGCGGACGTCTCGGACGCCGCTCAGGTCGAGGCCGCCGTCGCGCGTGTCGCCGAGGAGCTCGGCCCGCCCACCATCCTGGTCAACAACGCGGGTGTGCTGCGCGACAACCTGCTGTTCAAGATGAGCGAGGGCGACTGGGACACGGTCCTCGGAGTGCACCTCAAGGGCGCCTTCCTGATGACCCGCGCGGTGCAGAAGCACATGCTGGACGCCGGGTTCGGCCGGATCGTCAACCTCTCCAGCAGCTCCGCCCTCGGCAACCGGGGCCAGGCCAACTACTCCGCCGCCAAGGCCGGTATGCAGGGACTGACCAAGACCCTCGCGATCGAGCTCGGCAAGTTCGGCGTCACCGCCAACGCCGTCGCCCCCGGCTTCATCGCCACCGACATGACCGCAGCCACCGCCGCCCGTGTGGGCATGGGCTTCGAGGACTTCCAGAAGGCGGCCGCGTCGCAGATCCCCGTGGCGCGCGTCGGCACGCCCGAGGACGTGGCCAACACCATCGCGTTCCTCAGCGGTGACGCTGCGGGCTTCGTCTCCGGCCAGGTCGTCTACGTCGCCGGCGGGCCGCTCGACTAGGGCCCGGCCCCGGGGCCTGTCCCTCCCCCTCCTTCCCTCACCTTCTGGAGCAGCAAGCACATGACCACGGACACCGGCCGGGTAGCCCTCGTCACTGGGGCCAGCCGCGGCATCGGTTACAGCATCGCGGAGGCGCTCGTCGCCCGCGGCGACCGGGTGTGCATCACCGGTCGCAACGAGGACGCGCTCAAGGAGGCCGTCGAGCGCCTCGGCGGCCCCGACCGCGCGCTGGCCGTCGCGGGCAAGGCGGCCAACGAGGAGCACCAGGCCGAGACCGCCGAGCGCGCCATGGCGGCGTTCGGCCGCATCGACTACCTGGTGAACAACGCCGGCACCAACCCCGTCTTCGGCCCGATCGCGGAGATGGACCTGGGGGTGGCCCGCAAGGTCTTCGAGACCAATGTCGTCTCCGCCCTCGGCTTCGCCCAGCAGGTGCACCGGGTCTGGCAGAAGGAGAACGGCGGCGCTACGGTCAACATCGCCTCGATCGCCGGTCTCGGCGCCTCCCCGTTCGTGGGACTGTACGGCGTCAGCAAGGCCGCGATGATCAATCTGACGACGCAGCTCGCGCACGAGATGGCGCCGAAGGTACGGGTCAACGCGATCGCCCCGGCCGTGGTCAAGACGAAGTTCGCGGCGGCGCTGTACGAGGACCGGGAGGAGGAGGCCGCCTCCTCCTACCCGATGGGGCGCCTCGGGGTCCCGGAGGACGTCGCCGGGGCCGCCGCGTTCCTGCTGTCCGACCAGGCGGGGTGGATCACCGGCCAGACGCTGGTGGTGGACGGCGGGCTGCTGCTGAACGCGGGGGTGTCATGAGCGGCAACGGAGGCTTCGAACTCGCAGGCGCGGGGGTGGTCGTGACCGGAGCCGGGCACGGCATCGGTGAGGCGCTGGCCCGCCGCTTCGCCGCCGCGGGTGCGCGCGTGGTCGTCAACGACCTCGACGCGAAGGCGGCCGAGGCGGTCGCCGAGGAGATCGGCGCAGGCGCGCTTCCCGGTGACGCCGCCGACCCCGACGGCGTCGAGGCGCTGATCACCGGCGCCCGCGCCGCGCTCGGCGAGATCGATCTGTACTGCGCCAACGCCGGGACAGCGGTGGGCGGTTCGGAACAGGCGGCCGACGCCGACTGGGAGCGTTCCTGGCAGGTCAACGTCATGTCGCACGTGCGGGCCTCGAGGATGCTCACCGGCCCCTGGCTCGAGCGCGGGCGGGGGCACTGGATCAGCACCGTCTCGGCGGCGGGCCTGCTGACCATGCTGGACGCGGCGCCGTACGCCGTGACCAAGCACGCGGCGCTGGCGTTCGCCGAATGGCTCGCCGTCACCTACCAGCACCGGGGCATCACCGTGCAGGCGCTGTGCCCGCAGGGCGTGCGCACGGACATGCTCGGGGGCACGGGAGCGGCCGGGGACCTGCTGCTGCGGCCCACCGCGATCGAGCCGTCGCAGGTGGCCGAAACTGTGGTCGAGGCGCTCGCGGACGGGCGGTTCCTGATCCTGCCGCACCCGGAGACGGCGCAGATGTACCAGCACCGGGCCACCGACACGGACCGGTGGCTGCGCGGTCTCGGCCGGGTGCAGCAACAGCTCGACGCCACGCGCTGAACGCGCTGTCGGTGGGGGCCGGTACGTTCTTCCCAGAAGCGGGGGAGCGCACCGGCCCACCCGCCTGTCAGCCGTACCGGAGGTCCGTGCCGTGTCGTACACCCTGCCCGATTCGTGGCTGCCCGTCCTCGGCGAGGAGGTGTCCAAGCCGTACTTCAAGGAGCTCACGGAGTTCGTCGAGCAGGAGCGTGAGGAGCACAAGGTCTTCCCGCCTCGTGACGAGGTGTTCGCCGCGCTCGAGGCGACCCCGTACGACCAGGTGAAGGTCCTTCTCCTCGGCCAGGACCCCTATCACGGCGAGGGCCAGGGACACGGGCTCTGCTTCTCCGTGCGACCCGGCGTCAAGACCCCGCCCTCCCTGCGGAACATGTACAAGGAGCTCAACGACGAACTCGGCCTCCCGGTCCCGGACAACGGCTATCTGATGCCGTGGGCCCAGCAGGGCGTCCTCCTGCTCAACGCGGTGCTGACCGTCCGTGAGAGCGAGCCCAACTCCCACAAGGGCAAGGGCTGGGAGAAGTTCACCGACGCCGTCATCAAGGCCGTCGCCGACCGGTCGGATCCGGCGGTGTTCGTCCTGTGGGGGAACTACGCCAAGAAGAAGCTGCGCCTGATCGACACCGAGCGGCACACCGTGGTCCAGGGGGCGCACCCCTCGCCGCTGTCCGCGCGGCTGTTCCTCGGCAGCCGCCCGTTCACCCGGATCAACGAGGCCGTGGCCGCGCAGGGCCACGACCCCATCGACTGGCGCGTCCCCGACCTCGCGGTCTGACGGAGCCGAGTCCGGTCCGGCGCGCCGCCCGACTTCTCTGCCCGCTCCCGCTCCCGCCGCTGCGGAACCGGGGGCCGATGTCCTTCGCGTTCGACGGCCGACGAACTCGAGGTGCAGGAGCACGCGGCGCCGAGTCGGCGGGGCGCTTCGCCCGCCGGCCGCGAGCCGGTTCAGTTGCCGTAGGCGGCGCCGCAGAGCCGGTTGGCCGGGCTGTCCTTGGGCCAGTGCCCGAACTCCCGGCCGAGCTCGCACACACCGGAGCCACTGGGGAAGCGCACGGTGGGCCGCAGGGCCGGGCGTTCACTCGGCCGGCCCTGGGCCTTGCCGCCGGGGGGCGCCGGAGGTGCGGGCAGGGGCGGCAGCAGCCGTGGGGCGCTCACGCCGGTGTGGGAGGGCTTCGGGTGGGACTCGGCCTCCCGCGCCTCGGCCTTCTTCGGCCTGGCCTTCCTGCCGCCGCCCTCGGGCGCCACCGAGGCCAGGGCGTCGTTCGCCGGACCCCGGGTGGGCTCGACCAACGAGGCGGACGGCCGGGACGGGCGGGACGGTCTGTGCCCGTCCTGCTGCGGGGCCACGGTCATGCACCCCGACAGGCATCCCATCGCCGCCACCGTCATCGCCGCCACCGTCATCGTCGTGGCTGTCATCGTCGTGGCTGTCATCGTTGTCGCTGTCATCCGCCGCACCTGGCCACTCTGCCGCCCGGGCGCCGGTCCGGGAATTCCCCTCAAGGGTGCTGTCGCGTCCACGAAGCTGACCAGGTGCGTCTCAATGGGTGAGTGGCCGGGCCCGATCGCTGCCCGCCTTCCACCGGGCACGGACCGCGCTGCTGGGCGACGCCGCCCACGCCATGACCCCCGCCCCGCCGCCCGTACCGCCCCGCCGACCTGGTGCGCCGCTCCCAGCGGATCGCCGGGGCGACCGCCCCAACCTCGCGGCCGCCGTGGCCGTGCGTGACCTGCTCATCACCGCCGTCTGCTGACTCGCCCCGGATACGGCCCCGCGCGGTCCGGGCGCAGTGGCCGACTGGCGGCCCCCGTATGCTGACAGCCGCAGGTGAGCGGCGTGGAGGGGAAGCACATGACTGTGAGGGTGGGCGTCATCGGCCTCGGCGACATCGCCCAGAAGGCCTATCTGCCCGTGCTGGCGGGCGAAGCCGGGATCGAGCTGCACCTGTACACCAGGACCCGCGCCACGCTCGACCGCGTCGGCGACCAGTACCGCACCCCGCACCGGCACACCACCCTGGACGGGCTGATCCACGACGGCGGGATCGGGGCCGCGTTCGTCCACGCGCCCACCGACCAGCATGTGCCCATCGTCGAGCAGCTCCTCGACGCCGGAATCCATGTGTATGTCGACAAGCCCCTCGCCTACCACCTCGAGGGCGCCGAGCGGCTCGTCCGCCTCGCCGAGCAGCGCCGGCGCACCCTCATGGTCGGCTTCAACCGCCGCTACGCGCCCGGGTACGCCCAGGCCCTGGATCACCCGCGCGATCTGATCGTCATGCAGAAGAACCGGGTGGGCCTCGCCGCCGACCCCCGTGAGGTCGTCTACGACGACTTCATCCACGTGGTCGACACTCTGCGCTTCCTGCTGCCCGGCACCGCCGAGCACGTGGACATCCGCGCGAAGCTGCGCCGCGGCCTGCTCCACCACGTGGTTCTCCAGATGTCGGGCGACGGTTTCACCGCACTCGGCATCATGAACCGGATGAGCGGCTCCACCGAGGAGACCCTCGAGGTGATGGGCGAGGACACCAAGCGGCAGATCCTCAACCTCGCCGAGATCGTCGACCACAAGGGCCAGCCGTCGGTGCGCCGCCGCGGCGACTGGGTGCCGGTGGCCCGACAGCGCGGCATCGAGCAGGTCGCCCGCGCCTTCCTCGACGCCGTGCGCGCGGACAAGGTGCTCTCCGCCGAGGACGCCCTGCTGACCCACCAGTTGTGCGAACGCGTCGTCATCGCCGCGCTGGAGCAGGCCTTCTGACGGCCCGCGCGCCCAGCCCCAGCGCCGCCACCCCCAGTATGTCGAAGGCCAGCCACGGCACCCAGGCGCCGTAGCGCGTGTACGGGCTGGTGCCCGTGGCCAGCGGAACGTCGTAGACGCCGACCGTGCTCTCGTCCGTGCCCAGCCACCGCCCCACCCGGTGCCCGTGGGCGTCGTAGACCGCGCTCACCCCGGTGAGCGTGGCATGCACGACCGGCCGCCACGTCTCCGCCGCTCTCAGCGCGGCCAGTGTCGCGTGCTGCTCGGGCGCCCAACTGCGCTGGAACGACGAGGTCGACGACTGCGTGACCAGCAGCCGCGCCCCCCGCCGGGTCAGCGCCCTGCTCATGTCGGGGAACGCCGACTCGAAGCACACCAGCGGCCCCAGCCGCACCCCGCCCGCCTCCATGACCACCGGGCCGCTGCCTCGCCGCCGGTTCTCCGTGGCCGCCGCGCTGACCCCCGTCACCCACCGCAGCATCGGCCGCGCCGGGATGTACTCACCGAACGGGACCAGGCGGGTCTTGTCGTAGCGCTGCCCCGTCGGTCCCTGGGGACCCACGAGCACGGACGTCTTGTATATGCCGTGGCCGTCGAGCCGTCGGGCGTCCACATTCACCAGGACGTCGCTGCCGAGCGAGCGCGACAGGGCGCCGAGGCGGTCCGCGAGGTCCGTGCGGCCGGACAGGTCGAACGCGACGCTGCTCTCCCCCCACACGACCAGGTCGATGTCCTTGCGGCCCACCAGCGTCCGCGTCAGCTTCTCGCCGCGGTCGAAACGGGCCTGCTGTCCGTCGATCACACCCGGCTGCACCACGGCCACGCGCACCGTCCCGGAACGGCCCGGCTGCGGCGCCCACTCCCATATCGCGCTGCCGCTCGCGGCGACCGTGGCCAGCGCCGCCACCGCCGACACCCGTGCCCCGGGCACCGCCACCAGCAGGGCCGCAGCGACGTTCAAGGCGACCACGACCACGGAGACCAGCCACACCCCGCCCACCGAGGCCAGCACCAGGGCCGGCCGGACCTGCCACTGGCTGGCGCCCATCAGTCCCCAGGGGCCGCCGAGCCCCTGCCAGGACCGGACCAGTTCGATCATCAGCCAGCCGGAGGGCAGCAGGACCACCGCCGCCAGGGCCCGGCCGGGGCCCGGCGAATCCCGCAGCAGCCGCCACACCAGCCAGCCCCACGGCGCCCACAGCAGCCCCAGCAGCGCGGCCAGCAGAACGATGAAGACGTGCAGGTCGGGCAGGAGCCAGTGGTGGACGGCCAGCAGGAACCCGGCGCCGCCGATCCATCCCGAGCGCGCGGCCTCGGCGCCGTCCGCCGACGAGCGCACCAGCAGGATCCACGGCACCAGAGCGACGTACGCCAGCCACCACAGCGCCGGATCGGGGAACGAGAGCGCCGGCACCGCCCCCGACAGGCAGGTCAGCACATGCCGCCTCCACCCGGACCACAGGCCGATGCCTGGCGTCATCGAGCTCCTCCCATCGCGGCGAGCCACCAGTGTCAGGGAATCCCGGCTTCCTGCACAGAGGGCGATCATCATCCGATCGGGTGCGTCTTTCCCGCGGACGGTAACTCACACGACGACTGCGGGGACAAACGATGAATTGGCCGCGGCGAGAGCGTCAGGAGCGGCGCATGGCCGAGCAGTCGACCGCGCCTGCGGGACGCGCCCTCTCCCTCTCCGACGAGGTGAAGAACGCGGCGCCCGACCGGTCACGCGCGCCGATTCGTCATGCCTGCTGAGGCACCGTGGCCTGCTCGGGGACGGTCGCCGCCCGCTCCTCGGGCACCTCGATGACCCAGTGCGTCGACTGGCGTGGCCGCAGGTAGACCGCCCAGTACAGGGCCGCGGCGGCGACGATGCCGCCGGTGACGGCGAGGCTGTGCGTGCTCTGCTGGAACAGCACCCAGACCAGGACGCCGATCAGCAGGGCCGGGACCACCGGCCACAGCGGCATCCGCCAGGCGGAGCGGTGCTTGTGGGCTCCGCGCCGCGAGACCAGCGCTCCGAGGGCGACGAAGACGTACATCGCCGCGACCGCGACACCGGTGACCTCGCTCAGCGTGTCCAGGTTGACGAAGCACAGCGCGGCGCCGGGCACACCCACCACCAGCGTGGCCACCCATGGGGAGCCGAAGCGGCGGCCCAGGTGGGAGAAGGCGCGGTTGACCGGCCCCGGCCAGGCGGCATCGCGGGCGGAGGCGAAGACCACCCGCGAGTTCTGGATCACCATGACGATCGCGGCATTGACGATCGCCAGCGCGATGCACAGACTCACGAAGGTCCCGACGGCCGAGTCGCTCCAGGCCGTCACCATCGCGGCAACATCACCCGCGGCCAGCGTCTTCAGGTCCGGCGCGCCCAGGGTGATGGCGACGACCGGAACGATGACCACGGCGGCGCCGATGGCGAGGGTCCACAGCACGGTGCGCGAGACGTTGCGGCGCGGGTTCTCCATCTCCTCCGCCAGGTACACGGCGGTGGAGAAGCCCTGAAGGATGAACAGGGCCGTGGCCAGTCCCGTCACGACCAGTCCGGCGGTGACCGCCGAGGTGTGCCCGTGGCCCGCGTCCATCACCGGGTGCACCAGTACGGAGGCGGAGCGGCTGGTGTGGGTGAAGCCGAGGAACGCGACGACCGCGCAGGCCACGACCTCCAGCACCAGGAAGACGCCGGTGATCCAGGCGTTGGCCCTCAGGTCCAGCAGGCCCATGGCGGTGGCCAGGAGCATGACCGCGGCGGCGGTGAGCTGCGGATCGAGATGGATGATCGGGGCCAGGTAGTCGGCCGTCCCGAGCGCGATGATCGGTGGCACGATCATGACCACGATCAGCGACAGGACGAAGACCAGCCAGCCCGCCAGTCGGCCCATGAGCGTGCCCACCATGGCGTACTCGCCACCGGAGCTCGGGATCAGGGTCCCCAGCTCGGAGTAGGTGAAGGCGACGCCGACGCAGAGCAGGGCGGCGACGACGATGGTGAGGGCCGTCCCCGTGCCCAGCGCGCCGAACGAGTCCGGGACGATCACGAACAGGGAGGACGCCGGGGTGAGGCAGGACAGCGTGAGGAGCGTGCCGCCCACCACTCCGATGGAGCGGGTGAGCTTGGGGGCGGAGCCATCTGTGGCCGGGGACTGGGCGCCGGGCGTGTCGATGCCGGGCGGGCGGAGCGTGTCGGTCATGCAGGGTCCGATCGGGCTTGCGGGAGGGGTATCGCCTCTGGTGGGAGCACCTCTGAGGTGTGGGGCACAGGCAAATGAAGACCGGCATCCCGGTGACGGAATGAAACCCTTGACGTGAACGTGGCGTCAAGGCCCTCCAGGCGATGGAATCCGTTGTGATCAGGCAACTATGGCGCTCATCCAGTGGATTTTGACTCATCTAGCTATCTATTCCGTAACTTTCAAGTGCGATGGCCCGCCGCTACCCCGGAATCGCGCTGGCCCTGCCGTACGAGTACTCCCTGGCGGCGCTGCCCGTCGCCACCGAGCGGGCGGACTACGGGATCGGTCTGCTCCTCGGGCCGCCCGACTGACCGGCCCGTCCGGGCCGTCTCCCTGCCGTGTGTGCCCCTGCCGCGCTGGCCTGCCGTGTGGAATGCCTGCCGTGTGCGGTGCCCGGCGTTGGTGATGCCTACCGCGCCGCCGCGCCGTAGTGAACCGTCACATCGGTGAAGCCGAGCGACCGGAGCAGGCCCCGCAGCATGCTGGTGGTGTTCTTCTCGGCCTGCGCCGTCAGCCCGCTCTCCTTGGCCGCCTTCGCGATGTGCTCGACCGCCAGCTTGTTCACCTGGTGCTCGTCGGCGGGGTTGTCGGAGAAGAAGTCGCCCAGCCGGTCGAAGAGTCCCCGCTGCTTGGAGACCGTGTAGGAGTGGTCCGCGTCCAGGGCGGGCCTGCCGAGCGAGGCATGGGGCAGGCGCAGGGTGGCACGGGTGCGGTCGTCGTTCACGGTCACGGCACTCTTGCCGACGCTCCCGAGGTCCACGCCGGCGCTGACGCTGCCCACGCCCACATACAGGGTGCGGCTGCCGCGCACCGAATCGGGCAGGAACCTGGCGTCCTTGTCCAGATCCACCACGACCTGGAAGCTGCCGGACGCGGCCTCGTAGCGGCTCATGTCCTGAATGGACTTCAGCAGCGCCGGGCCGGAACGGTCGTGGGTCCTCTCGCCGAAGATGTCGCCGAGGCCGGGCAGCAGGCTCAGCCGGCCTGCCAGCAGGAGCAGCGCCACCAGAACGGCGACGGCGCCCGGCAGCCCGATCCACCACGGCACACGGGTCAGACGCGCACGTGAGCGGGACGGGTGGCGCTGCGGGGTCCTGGGCTCGTTGAGGCCGGTGTCGGAGCCCGGCTCCTCGACGTCGGTGGACGCCGTGCCGGAACGGTGTAGGGGCGACATCGCGGTTGCACCTCCGGTCAGCTACGGGGGGCCTTCCCGATGGCGCGCCTTCCCCCGGCGGCCGCGTCCATGGCCCCCGTCGCCCGGATGGCGCTGCGGAGAAGGGGGATTGACGCCTTTTGTGCCGCCTTGGCCGGTGCCATTCGGGACAGGGCGGGGAAGGGGCCGGGCGTGGGACGGGCGTCCGGGTCCGGCGCGGGGCGTGCCCCCTGTTCCCGGGGCGGCTTCCGTGGTGAGCTGGGATGTATGAGCGACTTGAACGGGTTCGGGCGCCGCTCGCGCAGGCGCGGGGCGCTCGTCGCGGTGGCGTCGGCCGCGCTCCTGTCCCTCGGTCTCGGTGCCTGCGACGGCTCCGGCAACCAGGACTCGAGCGGCCGGGCCTCGTCGGTGTCCACGTTCACCGGGCTTCCCGGCCGTCCGGCCCCGGTGCTCGCGGTGAAGATCGACAATGTTCCGTCGGCCCGTCCGCAGACCGGGCTCGGGAAGGCGGACATCGTCTACGTCGAGCAGGTCGAGGCAGGGCAGACCCGCATCCTGGCTGTCTTCTCCTCGCACACGCCGGCGAAGGCCGGGCCCGTCCGCAGTGCGCGGGAGTCGGATCTGGAACTGCTGCGGCAGTTCGGCGAGCCGGACCTGGCGTACTCGGGAGTGCAGAGCAAGCTGCAACCGCTGCTGGAGGCGGCCCCGCTCCACGCGCGTCCCCCGGAGAAGGTGCCCTCGGCGTACTCGCGGGACAACAGCCGCCCGGCGCCGCACAACCTCTATGTGGACACCGGGCGTGTCCTGGCCGTCCCGCCCTCGGCGAGCGATGCCCCGGACATCGGCTTCCGCTTCGGCGACATGCCCAAGGGCGGGCATCCGGTCGCCGAGCGCACCGTGCGCTTCCCCGTGGGGCGCTACGGCTTCACCTGGTCGCAGGACGAGCACCGATGGCTGGTGTCCATGGACGGGCAGGCCGCGCGGACGACGGACGGAGGGCGGCTCGGCGCCGCGACGGTCGTGGTCCAGTACGTCAAGGTCCGCCCCTCGCGGTTCCACGACCGGTGGGGCGCCGTCTCCCCCTACACGGAGTCGGTCGGATCGGGCACGGCGTTCGTCCTGCGCGACGGCAAGGGCTACGACGTGCGCTGGAAGCGGGGGAGCGCGCAGGAGGGCACCGAGTTCACCACGGCCTCGGGGGACCGGATGGCGTTCGCCCGGGGGCCGGTCTGGGTGCTGTTCGCCGCACGGTGACCGGCAGTGGAGGCCGCGCAGGCGCAGCGGCCTGTCCTGGTCGTCGATCTCGGCTGTCGGGGCCTGCCTCGAGGCCCCGCTCCGGCAGGCCCGCGGGGGCGGTCCGGGGTGCGGTCACCCGGGACTTGAGCAACAGTGTTGCCGAAGTCGCGCAGCGGATGGACCAGCGGATGGACAGCGGATGGACCGCAGGCGTGCGGCCCGCCGCCGGACCGGGGCGTGTCAGTCAGAGGTCGTTCAGTCAGAGGTCATATGGTCGAGGAACCAGTCGCGGGCCAGGTCGGCGACGGCGCCGAGCGTGCCCGGCTCCTGGAACAGGTGCGAGGCGCCGGGGACGACGACGAGACGGTTCTCGCAGCGCAGTCGGGCCTGTGCCTCGCGGTTGAGATCGAGCACCACCTGGTCCTGGCTGCCCACGATCAGCAGGGTGGGGGTGCTCACCTCGGGCAGCCTTGGACCGGCCAGGTCCGGGCGCCCGCCGCGGGAGACGATCGCGACGATACCCGCGCTCGGCTCGGCGGCCGCCCACAGAGCGGCCGCCGCCCCCGTGCTGGCACCGAACCAGCCCAGGCGCAGGCCGAGGCATTCGGGCATCCCCCTGACCCACTCGGTGGCCGCGGACAGCCTGCCGGCCAGCAGTTCGGTGTCGAACACATTGGTCCGCTCACGCGCCTCGTCCTCGGTGAGCAGGTCGAACAGCAGCGTGGCCAGCCCGGCCCGGTTCAGCTTGACGGCGACATAGCGGTTGCGCGTGCTGCGACGGCTGCTGCCGCTGCCATGGGCGAACACCACGACGCCTCTTGCCTCTCGGGGCACGGTGAGGCGCCCGCCGAGGCGCACGGTGCCCAACGGGACCTCGACCTCGATGTCCTCCGGCGTGGGATCCTCCGTGCCGGCGTCCGCCGGGTGGGGCTCCCCGGGATCGCGCGACGTGGGCTCGGAGCGCCCGGATCCCCGCTCCCGTGCCGCCGCCCGTTCCAGGCAGGCGAGCACGTCCTGATCCGTGGTCTGCGCGAAGTCGACGTAGAACTGCCCGACGGAGATGAAGTCGGCCGGAGTCTCCAGGACCACCAGTTCGTCCGCCGCCGGGCCGAGCCGGGCGGACCATCTGGGCGGCGCCACCGGTACCGCCAGCACCACCCGGGCCGCTCCCCGCTCCCGGGCGATCCGGCAGGCGGCCAGAGCCGTCGAACCCGTGGCGATGCCGTCGTCGACGACGACAACGGTCCGACCCCGGACCTGCGTGGGGCCTCGCCCGCCCCGGTACCGGGCGGCCCGCCGGTCGAGTTCGGCGCGTTCGCGCTCCTCGACCTCGGCCAGCTCGGCATCGGAGACATGGGCGAGGCGCACCACCTCGTCGTTGATCACCCGTACGCCGTCCTCTCCGACGGCTCCCATGCCCAACTCGGGCTGGACGGGAACGCCGAGCTTGCGGACCACGCTGACGTCCAGCGGGGCCCGCAAGGCTCGTGCGACCTGTTCGGCCACCGGGACACCGCCCCGGGGGAGGCCGACCACGACCACGTCCTCGTCCCGCAGGTGCCGCAGCCGGCCGGCCAGTTGGCGCCCGGCTTCCCGACGGTCGGCGAAGATCACGGCCTAACCTCCTGTCCAAGAAGCCCGGTGCCGGCAGGCCGTGGTCAGGTGACCGTGACCCAGTCCAAGGTCCGTTCGACGGCCTTCTTCCAGCCGGCGTAACCCTCGTCGCGCTGCTCGTCGTTCCACTGCGGCGCCCAGCGCCTGGACTCCTGCCAGTGGGAGCGCAGTTCATCGGTGTCCCGCCAGAAGCCGGTGGCGAGCCCGGCCGCGTAGGCGGCGCCGAGCGCCGTGGTCTCGGCCACGACCGGACGGCTGACCGGTACGCCGAGGACGTCCGCCTGGATCTGCATGCACAGGTCGTTGGCGGTCACACCGCCGTCCACCTTGAGCACGTCCAGATGGACACCCGAGTCCTGCTCCATGGCCTCCACCACGTCCCGGCTCTGGTAGCAGATGGCCTCCAGAGCCGCCCGCGCCAAGTGGCCGTTGGTGTGGAAGCGGGACAGGCCCACGATCGCCCCTCGGGCGTCCGAGCGCCAGTACGGCGCGAACAGGCCGGAGAACGCGGGCACGAAGTACATGCCGCCGTTGTCCTCGACCGTGCTCGCGAGCCGTTCGCTCTCGGCCGCCGTGGTGATGATCTTCAGCTGGTCGCGCAGCCACTGCACCGCGGAGCCCGTGACGGCCATCGAGCCCTCGAGGGCGTAGATCGCCGGGCTGTCTCCGAACTGGTAGGCCACGGTGGTCAGCAGACCGTGCTCGGACCGGACCAGGTCGGTGCCGGTGTTGAGGACCAGGAAGTTACCGGTGCCGTAGGTGTTCTTGGCCTCACCGGTCGCGAAGCAGACCTGGCCCACGGTGGCCGCCTGCTGGTCGCCGAGCACCCCGGTGATGGGGACGGCGGACCGCAGTGGTCGGGAGGTGCGTGCCTGACCGTACGCCTCCGCGTGGGAGGAGGGGTTGATGGTCGGCAGCATCGCGCGTGGGATGCCGAAGATGCCGAGGAGCTCGTCGTCCCAGTCGAGGGTTTCGAGGTTCATCAGCATCGTGCGGCTGGCGTTGGTGACGTCGGTGGCGTGGATTCCGCCGTCGGGGCCGCCGGTGAGGTTCCACAGCACCCAGCAGTCGGTGTTGCCGAAGATCGCGTGGCCCTGCTCGGCGGCCTCCCGCAGGCCGTCGACGTTCTCCAGCATCCACTTGATCTTGCCGCCGGAGAAGTACGTGGCCGGAGGCAGGCCCGCCTTGCGGCGGATGACCTCGCCATGGCCCTCGCGTTCCAGGGCGGCCGCGATGGAGTCCGTCCTCGTGTCCTGCCAGACGATCGCGTTGTAGTAGGGACGGCCGGTACGCGGGTCCCAGACGACGGTCGTCTCCCGCTGGTTGGTGATGCCGACCGCGGTCAGGTCGGAGGCCGACAGGCCCCCTTCCCGGACGGCGTTCTGCATCACGGTGTTGGTGCGTTCCCAGATCTCCACCGGGTCGTGCTCGACCCATCCGGAGCGCGGCAGGATCTGGGCGTGTTCGAGCTGGGCCTTCGCCACTTCGTTGCCGTCGTGGTCGAAGATCATGAAGCGAGTGCTGGTGGTGCCCTGGTCCACCGCTCCGACGAATTCCGGCATCGCTGCCGCCTCTCCTGGGTTGCCTGCGGGCTTGCGCCTTCGAGGTTGCGGACTCCGCGGTCCGGATCAGGCCTCGGCCTCCGGCTCGGGGGTGCGTCCGACCTCCGGCGCGCCGGCCATGGGGATCAGGCGGCCGACGAAGATCTTGTAGAAGGCCGCACCGACGGGGCCGCCGATCAGGGGGCCGACGATGGGCACCCAGAAGTAGATGTCGCCGTACTGATCTCGCCATGCTCCGCCGTATCCGGTGAAGTAGCTGGCGAGGCGGGGCCCGAAGTCACGGGCCGGGTTGATGGCGTATCCCGCGTCGGCGCCCCACGCCATACCGATCGCCACGACGATCAGACCGATGATGAACGGGGCGAGGTTGGCACCCGGCGGAGTGTTGAGCAGGTCCGTGACGGCGAAGATCAGCAGGACCAGGATCGCCGTGCCGATGATCTGGTCACGCAGCGCGCCCCACTGGCTGACGGGCAGTACACCGTTGCCGGGGAGGGTCGAGAACACTCCCTGGGTCTTGATGGTGTGCGTGGGGTCGGCCTTGGCCAGCGCCTCCGTGTAGTTCCAGCGCACCAGCAGGGCCGCGACGAACGCGCCGGCTGTCTGTGCCACGGCGTACGGGGCCACCTTGCTCCAAGGGAAGCCCTTGAAGATGGCGAGGGACAGCGTGACCGCCGGGTTGATGTGCGCGCCGCTCAGTCGCGCCGCCGTGTAGACGCCCAGCGTGACACCGAGACCCCATGCCCAGGCGATGCTGTCGTGGTTGCCCAGCGCACCGGGGGCGATGTCGATCGCGCCGGTGACCACCTGCGCCACCACGCCGCAGCCGAAGAGGATCAGGACCATCGTTCCGGCGAACTCGGAGGAGAGTTCGAGGATGAGTCCCGTTGAGCGTCGAGGTGCTTTTCGAGTCTGTTCAGCCATGTGCTTCCCGCCTCCGGAATCCCCGAGGGTCCTGCGGACGACCGGGTAGGCCACATCCAGCCCCAATCGTGTGCGAGAGGGGTGCCCGTTCGCCTGCGGAGTGCGGCCAATCGGGTGACGGTGCGACCGGGTTTGCCCGGGTCGCGACCGTGCTCGCTTGGGTGTCCGGGCGGCCGTCGGTCCAACAAAAACGCTTACGCGTTGAGGCACTTGGGGCTCGCGGTGCGTATGAGTCGGTGGATGGGACGCGGGAGCCCCAGGACCGCGTCCCGCGTCCCGTCCGCCGAACCTTCCCCCTCTGGAGGTCAGTGAGTTGAGTCACCGACGGGTAAACAAGCGAACGGGTGCGATAGCCGGAGCGAGTGTGGCCGTGCTCGGGGCGGCGGCGATCCTGCTGCCCAACGCCAACGCGAGCTCCGACAGAACGCCGAGCCCACGGTCGATGACCCTCCAGCAGGCCGCTCGGCTCGGGTCGACCCTCGCGACGGACCTGGGCGAGGACGCCGCAGGCTGGTACTTCGACGGCTCCGAGGACCGACTGGTCGTGAATGTGCTGGACAAGCAGGCCGCGCAGGAAGTGCGCGAACGCGGCGGAGTCGCGAGAATCGTCGAGAACAGCACGGCGGAGCTCAAGAGCGTCACCCGGACGCTGAGCACGAAGGCGTCGGTGCCGGGCACGGCCTGGTCGATCGACCCCAGGACGAACAAGGTCGCCGTCGTCGCCGACAGCACGGTCACCGGCGCGAAGATGGCCAGGCTGAACAGGGCGACCGACCCCCTCAGCGGCATGGTGTCCGTCAGAAAGGTCGCGGGGGCGTTCAAGCCCTTCGCGGCGGGCGACGCCGCGGGTGTCGACGGCGGTGACGCCATCTTCGGTGGCGGTGTGCGCTGCTCGCTCGGCTTCAATGTCACGGTCGACGGGGCCCCGGGCTTCCTGACGGCGGGCCACTGCGGCAACGCCGCGAAGACCTGGACCGCCGACCAAGCGGGCAACACCGCGCTGGGCAGCGTCGTGGACTCGAAGTTCCCCGTGAGCGACTTCTCGCTCGTGAAGTACGACGACGCCAAAACCGCTGCGTCCAGCACGGTCGACCTCAAGGACGGCAACACACAGGAGATCACCGAGGCCGCCGAGGCGAGCGTGGGCATGAAGGTCCAGCGCAGCGGCAGCACGACCGGGCTGCGCGACGGCACGGTGACCGGGCTCAACGCGACGGTGAACTACGGCAACGGAGACATCGTCAACGGCCTCATCCAGACCGATGTGTGCGCCGAGCCGGGCGACAGCGGCGGCTCGATGTTCTCCGGCAAGTCGGCGGTGGGCCTGACCTCGGGCGGCAGCGGCGACTGCAAGCAGGGCGGCGTAACGTTCTTCCAGCCGGTGACCACGGCGCTTCAGGCACTGGGCGCCGAAATCGGCAACGGCAACGGCGGCGGCGCCGACGCCGGTGGCGCGGATGACGGTGGCGCCGACGCCGGTGGTGCGGATGACGGTGGCGCCGACGCCGGTGGTGCGGATGACGGTGGCGCGGCTGCTGGCGGTGCTGCCGGTGGCGCGGATGACGGTGGTGCGGCTGCCGGTGGTGCTGACGTGGGTGGTGCGGCTGCTGGTGGTGCGGATGACGGTGGCGCTGACGCGGGTGGCGCGGCTGTCGGCGGTGCCGATGCCGGTGGCGCGGCTGTCGGCGGTGCCGATGCCGGTGGCGCGGATGACGGTGGCGCTGACGCCGGTGGTGCGGATTACGGCGGCGCTGACGCCGCGGGTGCGGCTGCCTCGGGCGGCTCGGCCGACCACAACGGCGCGGGCCAGGGCTGAGCCCGAGTTCCCGAATCGCCGCGGGCAGCGAACCGCGAGCGGGGAACGACGTACCGCGCCTTCGCAGGGTCTGATCCGACGGATCCCCCTCCGCACCGCGGAGGCGGCCATGGGCCGCGTAACACCTCGTTGACCGACGGTGCCCACTCCCGGGGCACCCAGTGCCCCGGGAGTGGGCACCGCCACGCCCGCACGCAGGCGGCGACGGACCTGCGCCGTCGACGGGGCACGGCGCCGGCGCCATGCCCCCGGCCGGAGGCGTCGGCTTGGGATCTCCGGCGCGCCCGCCGGGCACCGAGGCTCGGGGCTCGCAGTCGCGGTCGACTCGGGGTGGCCCCCGGTGTTAGACATGGCCTATGGTCCGATCCGTGGGCCGATTCCGGGCTGTGCCAACCCCCTCGCTCCGCGGCCGGCATCAGGGACGTGAGCCGTCCGTGCCGCGTGGGCCGGAGGGTCTGCGGGCGCGGCTGGGGGTGCGGAGCGTTGCCGGGCAGGTGTTCGTCCTGCAGGCGGTGGTGGTTGTCCTGCTCGTCGTGGCCGCCGTGGCGGCCCTCGTCCTGGAGTCCCGCCACGACAGTACGCAGGAGGCCCGCAACCGCTCGCTCGCCGTCGCGGAGACATTCGCGCACTCCCCGGGCATCGTGGCCGCCTTGGACCGCCCCGAGCCGTCCGTCGTGCTGCAACCGCGCGCCGAGGAGGCGCGCAGGCACTCCGACGTCGACTTCATCGTCGCGATGACCACCGACGGCATCCGCTACACCCACCCCAACCCCGCCCTGATCGGCAAGCACTTCCTCGGCACCACCGCCCCGGCCGCCGCCGGGCGCTCGTTCACGGAGACCTACACCGGGACCCTCGGCAAGTCCGTGCGCGCGGTGGTCCCCGTCACCAGGCCCGATGGGTCCGTCGCCGGGCTGGTCTCCGCCGGGATCACGGTCGACAAGGTGAGCGGTGTCGTCGTCCGGCAGCTGCCGGTCGTCCTCGGCGCCGCGGCGGCCGCCCTCGCCCTGGCCACCGGAGGCGCGGCCCTGGTCACCCGGCGGCTGCGCCGCCAGACGCACGGCCTCGACCCCGCCGAGATGACCAGCATGTACGAGCACCACGACGCCGTCCTGCACGCGGTGCGCGAGGGCGTGCTCATCGTCGGGGACGAGCGCCGCCTCCTGCTGGCCAACGACGAGGCGCGCAGGCTCCTCGACCTGCCGCCGGATGCGGAGGGCCGCAGCGTCACCGACCTCGGCCTCGCCCCATCCCTGGCCGGTCTCCTGGCCTCGGGGCGCGAGGCCACGGACGAGGTGCAGCCCTCGGGCGACCGGCTGCTGGCCGTGAACCACCGGCCGACCAGCGGCAACGGCGGCCCGCCGGGCAGCGTGGCCACGATCAGGGACTCCACCGAGCTGCGCGCCCTGTCCGACAGGGCGGAGGCGGCCCGCAGACGGCTGAAGCTGCTGTACGACGCGGGCGGGCGGATCGGCAGCACCCTCGATGTCGTCCGGACCGCCGAGGAACTGACGGCGGTCGCCGTCCCGCGCCTGGCCGACTACGTCACCGTGGACCTGGTGGACACCGTCCTCAAGGGCGGGGAGCCGACCGCGGCGACGGGCACCTCGATGCGCCGCACGGCGGTCAGCGGCATCCGGCAGGACCAGCCGCTGTACCCGCTGGGCGAGCTGATCAAGTTTGTGCCCTCCACGCCTCAGGCGTTCGGGTTCGGCAGCGGGCGCGCCGTGCTCGAGCCCGATCTGACGCTGTTCTCCGGCTGGCAGGAGCAGGACCCCGACCGGGCCAAGCGCATCGTCGAATTCGGGTTGCACTCACTGATCACGGTGCCGCTGTCCGCCCGCGGCGTCGTGCTGGGCATGGCCAATTTCTGGCGCTCGCAGGAGCCCCGCCCCTTCGACGAGGCCGATCTCTCGCTCGCCGAGGAACTGGTCGCCCGCGCGGCCCTGTGCATCGACAACGCCCGCCGCTACACACGCGAGCACAGCATGGCGGTGACACTGCAACGCAGCCTGCTGCCCCGCGGTACGCCCGAGCAGAGCGCCCTCGACGTCGCCCACCGCTATCTGCCCGCGCACTCCGGCGTGGGCGGGGACTGGTTCGACGTCATCCCGCTCTCCGGCCGCCGGGTCGCCCTGGTCGTGGGCGATGTCGTCGGCCACGGCCTGCACGCCGCCGCCACGATGGGGCGTCTGCGCACCGCCGTGCAGAACTTCTCCTCCCTCGACCTGCCGCCCGACGAGATCCTGGCCCACCTCGATGAGCTCGTCACCGGTATCGACCAGGAGGAGG
This sequence comes from Wenjunlia tyrosinilytica, assembly GCF_014646055.1. Lineage (GTDB taxonomy): Bacteria > Actinomycetota > Actinomycetes > Streptomycetales > Streptomycetaceae > Wenjunlia > Wenjunlia tyrosinilytica. The sequence goes on along the minus strand of NZ_BMMS01000005.1, from coordinate 239,345 downwards.
CCCCCGGCCACACCGGCGTGGAGGTCACCGGTGCCACCTGCGTGTACGCGATCTACGATCCCGTCTCGAGGATCTGCACCTTCGCCAGGGCGGGCCATCCCCTGCCCGCGCTCGTGCGCCCCGACGGGTCGGTGGACTTCCCCGACCTGCCGGTCGGCACACCCCTGGGGCTGGGCGGTCTCCCCTTCGAGACGGCCGAGCTGCGGCTGCCCGAGGGAAGCCGGCTGGTCCTGTACACGAATGGACTGCTCGAACACCGCGAGCGGGACATCGACACCGGTCTCGAACTCCTGCGCAAGGCGCTCGCCCACCCCGGCCGCACTCCGGAGGAGACCTGCCGGTCGGTGCTCGACGCACTCGAGCCCGCCCGCTCCAGCGACGACGTGGTGCTGCTCGTCGCCCGCACCCGGGTGCTGGACGAGTCCCGGATCGCCGAGTGGGAGGTGCCCTCCGACCCGGCGGCCGTCGGCCGTGTCCGCGCCGACGTCACCGGCAGGCTGGAGGAGTGGCAGGTGGACGAGGAGACCGCCTTCAGCACCGAGCTGATCCTGAGCGAGCTCATCACCAACGCCATCCGCTACGCCGACGGCCCGATCCGGGTGCGCCTGCTGCGGGACGACAAGCTGATCTGCGAGGTCTGCGACAGCAGCAACACCTCCCCGCACATGCGCCGGGCCACCAGCACGGACGAGGGAGGACGGGGGCTGTTCCTCGTCGCCCAGTTCGCCGAGCGGTGGGGCACCAGGTACACGGCCGAGGGCAAGGTCATCTGGACCGAACAGCCACTGCGCGGGACGAACGAGCCCGCACAGGGCCGACCGGGCGTCCCCGGTCCCTGTCCCGCGCGGGACTAGGAGACGGCCGCCGGGCTCCTGCGTGCCACCAGCACCGCGGCATCGTCGACATGGCCGATGCTGATGGCGGCACCGAGCACGCGGTCCGCGGTCCGTTCGGGGTCCAGCCCCTCCCGCTGGGCCTGCGCCGCCAGTGCGGCGGCCATCTCGAGCCCGTCGTCGAGGCTGCGGTCCGGGCCCTCCAGCACCCCGTCCGTGACCAGGAGCAAAGTGGTGTCCCTCTCGAGCGAGAAGGTCTCGTCCGGGTAGTGGGCGCCGTGCAGCACTCCGAGGACGGGCCCTCCATGGATCTCGAAGTCCCCGTGCGAGCCGTCTGCCCGCGTCCACAGCAGGGGCACATGGCCCGCGCAGGCTCCCGTGACGGTGGCGTCCCGGGGGTCGAAGCGCAGGATGGTGCAGCTGGCGAACGTCGGGGCGCCCATCGCGAGCAGCAACTCATTGGTCCTGCTGAGGACCGTTCCGGGCGCCGGCTCGTGGGAGGCGAAGGCGCGGATGGCGCTGCGCACCTGGCCCATGAAGGCGGCGGCGTCCACGTCGTGGCCCTCGGCGTCGCCGATCACCAGGGCCACGGTGCCGTCGGGCAGGGGGAACGCGTCGTACCAGTCGCCGCCGATGTCCAGGCCGTGGCGGGCGGGCTGGTAGCGGGCGGCCACCTGGAGTCCGGGGATCACGTCCAGCGGGGGCGGCAGCATATTGCGCTGCAGCGCCGCGGCGAGCTCGATCCGGGCCTGCTGCAGCTTCAGACGCTCCAGCGCCTGCCCGGTCAGCTGGCCCAGGGTCCGGATGAGCGCGCGCTCGTCGGACGAGGGGCGGTGCTCGTTCTTGTAGGCCACGACCCAGCCGCCGAGCGGCCGCCCTCCGATGCCGAACGGGATCATCGAGTAGGCCGCGGCGTCGGTCAGCGTCAGGATCTCCTGCGCCCGCGGCCAGCGGACGGCGTACTCGGCCCGGTCGGCGATGAACTGCGGCTCTCCCGTCCGGATGGCGTACGTCAGAGGCCGTTCCGCGTTGAGCGGCATCCCGTCCATGGCGGCGGCGAGCCGGGGGTCGATGCCGGGTCCGGAGGAGACGCGCAGCCGGTCGTGGTCGGTGAACGCCAGCAGGGTGCCCGTTCCGCCGAAAGCCGCCGCCACCCGGTCCAGCACGACCTGCCGCAGCTCGCCCTCGGTGGTGGCGCCGATCAGCGCGGAGGAGATCTCGGCGATCTGCTCACCGCGTTCGCGTTCGATGCGCAGCTGGTCCATGAGCGACTTCTGGCGCGCGATCCGCTCGGTGTCGTCGCGGACGACCCCGACCAGCCGCTCCGGGCCGTCCAGGCCCAGACGCGCGCGGTGGGTCTGGACGGCCAGCTGATGCCAGGCGTCCCGGTCGGTGAGGAAGCGGAACGGGGTCCAGTCCGACTGCCCCTCCGAGCTGCGGATGACTGCGCGTACCGCGGCGATGTCCTCCGGGTGGATCCGCCGCAGGATCTCCTTGAGGGAGAACTCGGCCGCCGGGGCCAGTGCGGTGAGCGTGAAGGAGCCTCCCAGCCACTCCAGCCGCCGCTCCTTGTCGGCGTACACCCACAGGGCCACATCGGCGAGCTTGGCCACGAGCCGGAAGGCGACGAGCATCATGCCCAGTCTCCCGTGCAGGTCGACCTCTCTGACCTGGACGAACGCCTCCTGGCCGGGAGGGGTGATCCGGGTGGCCTCGACCAGGCAGGCGAGCGGTGTGCCGTGCGCGCCCGGGAACTCCAGCACCCGCATCGTGGACGGGTCGCTGCTCTCCCTGGCCGCGTGGACGAGGAACTCCGCGGTCGTCCGCTGGAAGTCCGACGCCATCAGGTCACCGAAGAGCCGTCCTTCGCTCTCGTGGACGCGGACTCCCAGTGCCGCGGCCATGCGCTCGTTGAGAGCTCGGACACGGCCGTCGAGAGAGAGCACCGCGGCGGCGGAGTCGCTCTGGGCGGCGGAATCCGTCGGCGGTCCCTCGGCGTTCCCGTACGGACCGGTGCTGGTCATGTCGTGGATGTATGTGCGGGGATGTGTGTGAGTGGATCGGCGGCTCCGGGCAAACGTCCGACGGTCGCCCGGCAATACATTCTCGCATGGGTTTCGCCGGAAGGGACCGGTGGAATTCCCTTTTCGTGATCCGGCGGTCCTCCGCCCCGTCCGTGCTTCAGATCCACCCCGCGGCCTGGGGGGCCGCCTGCTGCGGAGGATAGGCGCCTACCGGCTGGTAGGGCGAGGGCGCCGGAGCTCCGTAGAAGTAGTACTGAAGTCCGGTCAGAAGGCGTTCCACATCGCCGTACGGTCGGACCACCAGGCGCATGAACTGGCTACTGCTGCCTAGCTTGTTGCCGCATTCGCGCACGAACACCCCGTGCTCGGCGAGCAGATAGTCGCGCAGACGGACGCCGTCCGCCCCATCGGGGAGCTTCACCAGGATGAAATTGCCCTGGGAGAGGAAAACGGTCAGCCCCGGCAGCCCGGTCAGGGCCAGCGACATGTTCGCGCGGTCGCGCGCGAGCAGCGTCAGACTCTGCCGGTACTGCGCCGCGTATTCCTTCAGCATGAACACCACGGTCTCGGCGAACGAGTTGAGATTCCATTTCGGCAGCGCCCGGCGGACGGTGCCCGCCAGAGCGGGATTGGCGACCATGTAGCCGAATCGGATGCCGTGCAGGCCGAAGTTCTTGCCCAGGCTCTTGAGCACGATCACATTGGGGCGGATGGCGGCCTGGTCGGCGACCGAGGTGACCGGCTCCTCGTCGACGAAGTCGATGAACGACTCGTCGACCACCACCAGGTCGAGGTCGGAGAGTTCGTCCAGGAGCCAGAGCACCTTCTGGCGTTGGAGATAGCCGCCGTCGGGGTTGTTGGGGTTGCACACGACGGCGACCTTCGAGCCGCGGCGGCGGATGAAGCGCACATACGCCTGGGGGTCCAGTGCGAAGTCCTGGTCCTCACGCAGCTGGTACATGTCGACGCGCTTGCCGGTCTCCAGCGGCTGGTCGGTCCACCGGCCGAACGTCGGGATCGGCACCGCGAGACTCTCGTGCACGAGCAGGCGGTCGATCCACGTGATCAGCTCCGTCGAGCCGTTGCCCATCGTGACCGTCTGCGGATTCAGCCCCACGAGCGCGCACAGCTCGGCGGTGATCGTGTCGGCGTCGCTCGGGTAGTACTTGAGGATCCCCTCCAGCGATCCCCGTAGCTGCTCGAACATCTCGGGAGTGGGGAAGTAGGGGTTGCACGGGATGCAGAAGTCCAGCCGTTCCAGCGGCTCCACACGCGAGTACACCTCCCCTGAACCGCCCTGGGCCATGCGGTTGAGCGCGGCCCAGGACGGGCTGTGCGCGTCACTGCGCAGCATGGCCGTATCGATGGAGTGGGACACGGCGGGACTCCTTCCGGGGGCGCGGCAGTCGCCGGTCGCGCTCCAAACTGCCGTTCAAGGGCCTGACTTGGGTGAGCGGGACCGCTCAGGAACGCCGGCGCCGGACGACGGCGAAGACGCCGAACGCGGCGAGGGCGAGCGCTCCGGCGATCCCCGCGACCATCGGCATGGAGTCGCGCTCCGAGCCGGCCGGGGCGGCGGCGGGTGGCACGGGATCGGCGGGGGAGGCCGCTGAGCCGTCCGATGCGGAAGGGGAGGAGGGCGGTTGGGGAGCGGCGTCGCCGGGCTGCGCGCCACCGTTGTCGGACGCGCCCTTTCCGGCCGCGTCATCGCCCGCGCCGCCGGTGTCCGCGCCGCCCGTGGCCGTGCTGTCCTTGCTCGAACCGCTCCGGTCGGAGCCGCCGTTGCCGTCGGTGCCCGCACCGGTGCTGCCCGGGTTCTCGTCCGCGCCGCCGGACAGCACGATGTCGGAGCACGAGTAATAGGTGTCCGGGGTCTCGGTGTTGTGCCACACCGTGTACAGCACATGGCGGCCCGCCCGCGCCTGCGGCATGCGCGCCTTGATGCGGTACGCGCCCCCGGTGAGCGGCGGGTCGGCCACCGTCAGGAACGGCCGTGACTCCAGATCGGCCCATGTGAGGGGCTTCGTGGGGTCATAGGTGTCCCTGGTCAGGTAGAGGCTGAAGCTTCCCTTGTGCGGGATGGTCGTGCGATACGAGAGAGTGAACGCGCGCCCCGCCCCCAGCGTCGTCGCGGGCCAGTCCGCCCGCGCGATGTCCAGCCCCTTGTAGGCGTCGAGGCCCGCGCTGCACAGCTTGCCGTCCGGGATCACCTGGCGGTCCCTGCCGGCGACACCGGCGACCCTGAGATTGTCCCAGTCGGCAAACGTCCGTCCGCCGTTGGCCGCGACGGACGCCCGGCAGGCCGCCGACCCGGCCTTCGCACCCCCGACCGGCCCGCAGGCCGCCGCCCGGCTCATCGGATCCGTCGGAGCCCCATGGGCCAGGGCAGGGCCCGCCGCCACGGCGGTCAGCAGCAGCGGCGTGATCGCGGTGACGGTGGCGGCGGCGGTGTGGCGGTGCACAGTCATCCGTGGAAGACCTCCCTGGCCCGTGCGGCGGAGCGTCCGCCTGCCCAGTAGTTACGGGGCTGCCGGGCCGCGTGTTCACCGGGGAGCGTGCGACTCCACGGGCCAAGGAAAACGCGCCGCGTGGGTGTGGCGACACCAGTGCCGGGTAACCGGAAATGGCCCTGTATGTACCTGGATGTTTGAAGTGATTGGGGTGGTCGCGATGGGGACTCCTGTGAGACGGGTCCGGTCGGCCGGAACGATGCAGCGCAGGCCCAGCGGCGTCGTCTGGACGCGCAATCCGCTCGCGGAATTCGATGAACTGCTCGGTCAGATCGGCGGACTGCTCGAGTCCACGGTCGAAAGCGGCGCCGCGGCCGTCGCCTGGACGCCGATGGCCGATGTGACCGAGACGGATGACGCCTACCGGGTCGAGGTCGAACTCGCCGGAGTCGGGAGCAGGGACGTCGACGTCGAGGTCAATGGCCAGGAGGTCGTCGTGACCGGTGAGATCAAGGAGCGCGAGGGCAGGGGGGTGCTGCGCCGCGGTACGCGCCGCACCGGACGCTTCGAGTACCGGGTGGTGCTTCCGGGAGAGGTTCGCGCCGAGGACGTGAGGGCCGACATGTCCGAGGGCGTGCTGACCATCACCGTCCCCAAGGTGGAGAAGGCGAAGTCCCGTCACGTCGAGATCACCGACCGGGGGGACGGGTAGAGCCGCTGAATCCGGCGCACCTTGTGCAACGTGCGCGATGCAACCCGCACGGCACGGCACGGCACGGCACGGCACGGCACGGCGCTCCGCGACGGCGGAGCGCCGTGCCATCCCGTCAGTGCGCCGAAGCGGGGCCGGTGCCCGTTGCCGGTCCGGTGCCGGGCGTGCGTCCTGTGCCCCGCGCCGTGCCGACCGGTGGCACGGCGCTCGTCCCGAGCTTGCGCAACTGGAAGGCGTGGACCACCTCCACCACGCCGAGGACGACCAGCCAGATGCCCGCCACAAGGGTGAGCGCCGCGAGCGAGGTGAACGGGGAGACGATCAGCACGATGCCCGCCATCAGGGTGATGACGCCGAAGAACGCCTGCCATCCCCTGGCCGGAACGTCATCGGAGGACACCACTACGGTGATCATGGCGATTCCTCGGAGCAGCCAGCCGAATCCGATCCACAGCGCCAGCAGCAGCAGCGACTCCGCGGCCCCGCGGAAGCAGATCAGCCCCAGCAGCACCGACAGCGCGCCGGTGATGAAGTGGAGCACTCGCATACCCGTCGGCACATGGTGGCCGAACGCGCCCACCAACTGGAAGACACCGCTGATCAGCAGATAGATACCGAACAGGATGCCGACGACCCGCAGGGTCTCGCCGGGCCAGGCCAGGACGCAGACACCCAGGGCGATCGCCGCGATGCCCGCCGTCAGCAGCATCTGCCAAGCGGCGTTCGCGAGGGCGCCCAGCGAGCCGGTGTACGTTTCGCCGGAGGAGAAGCTCATAACACCTGCCTCCCAAGGAAGACGGAGTCGGAACCGACAGCTCCATCCTCCGCCGCCGCGACGGCCGCCGCCCGTTGAGGACGGAAGTTGTCCCGAACCCGCGTACGTCCGGCGTCACCTTCTCCTATGCGCTCGTTTCAGCGGCCCACTCCTTCCGTGGCCCAGGAGGTCGCGGCGAGGGCCGGTCCGGGTGTTCCGGAAGCCCTCCCGAGAGCTGTCGCGGAAGATGTCCAGGAAGCGCGGACGAGCGCTCGTTCGGCCTCCGCGAGATGGGTCGTGACGGCCAGCCACGCCCTGGCGTAGTCGCCGGGATCGGGGTCGGTGAGCCGCCCGAAGGCATCGCGCCCGCGGCGGTCGGCCTCGGCCGTGAAGGCACCCGCCAGTACCGCGGAGGAACGGAACCCGGCGCCGCGCAGCGCCGTGCCCTCGCCGGAGGCGGTCCCGCCCCTCGAGGCCTCCGCGACCGCACGACGCCCGCCCGTGACGGCGAGTTCCACGAGCCGGCGCACCCGCCACAGCGGTGAGTCGGCCAGGGGGTCCGGCCCCGGACCGATGGGTGGCTGGTGCACCGGCTCCGCGTCACGCGGCGGAAGATGCGAGCCCTGGAGCCGGTCGTAGCCGAGGTCGGCGCGGCCCAGCCAGCCCTCGGGCAGGCGCAGCGTCACCTCCTCACCGGGCACCGGCCCCACGGCCAGCGGGCGCAGGGTCGCGGTGCGGTCGAGATCGGGGCGTCCGACCACGCGGATCCGGATCCCGGGCCGGGAGGCGAGCAGGCGCAGATTCCCGGTGTGCGCCAGGTCGGGATGCGAGGAGGCGGGAACGAGCCTGATCAGGGGCGCGTCCGGCGTCAGCTCATGGGCGAGGACGTGGTCCCCTGCGGGTCCGACGACCACGAGGTCGCAGCCGAGGGGTTCCTGACGCTCCGTCTCGGCCCGCTCCGGGTCACCGCCGCCCGCTCCCGCCAGGCGGGCGCCGACCGCTTCGGCCAGAGGACGGCCGAAGAGCGAGGCGAGCGGCCCCGACGACCACGGCAGGCCGGGCACGGGATTGGCGCGGACCGCGCGGCCCGCGCCGAGACGGCCGTCCGGCGAGACCGTGGAACCCGAGACGAGCATGCCCCCGCGGGCGAGCTGGGAATGGTCGAGCGCCGTGCAGAGGGCGACGGGTGCCGTGGCGGCCCCGCGTGCGCGGGCGGGCCCCCCGGGCTTGACGTCGGACACCGTGAACCGGCGGCCGTCCTCCGTGACGAGATGCGTGACAACGCCGCCGTAGCCGGTGGCACTGATGACCGGCTCCCGGCAGATGCCGTAGACCTTCAGGGCGCCGCCGGGCTGGTAGGCGCGGCGGGCGGTGCCGATCAGCGAGGGGTCGGGATCGGCGGCGCGGAGCCTGGCCGTGGTCAGCAGCAGCTCATGCAGCGCCGCCACCAGGTCGGCGAGCCGGTGGCCGTCATGCCGGTCCCGTGCGGCACGCAGTCCGCGGACGACCCGGAGTGCCGAGGCCTCGGCGCGCAGGAGTCCCGCGAGCCGCGCCGTGTGGGCGGCGCGCAGGAGTTCGGCCTGGAGCACCGCCCCGGCGCCCGGGGCGCCCGCGACCAGCACGGCGGCGGCGGCCGCCCACAGCCCGCAGGCCGCGGCCCTGCGGGCGGCGGAGGGGACGGTGGCCGTGGCGGGAGCGGACGACGCGTCGGCGGCGGAGCCCGGTCCGGGTGACGTCTGCGCGACTTGGGATCCCGGGGCCGTGGGGCCATGGGCCGGGGATCCGGGAGCCCGGGAAGCGCAGGCTGCCGAACCAGCGGAAGCCGCCGATCCAGTGGTCGCCGCTTCCGGGGCGGTGGGTGGGGCGACCCGGGGTCCTGCCTCGGATTCAGGCGTTCCTGGTCCAGGCGTTCCTGGTCCACGGGATCCGGACGCGGCGGCCGCTTCGGAAACGAGTGGCGCGGGGCTGTCCCATCCGGCGGCTCCTGGGTCTTCGCCTTGGGGCTCGAGGAGATCCGGGTCGGCGATCGGGCAGGCGCCGAGGGCGGCGGCCCGGTGCAGGCAGCGGGGCGCCAGAAGGCAACCGCACCGGGCCTCGTCCGGCGAGGAGACCGCGCCGTTCGGCCCCGGCGCCAGGGTGACCACCGCGTCCTCGGCGAACGCGATGGCCAGGGCACCGCCCTCGGTCGTCATGGACAGGTCGGGAACACGTTCGATCGCCGCGTCGAGCCGCTTGCGCAGCCGTGCGGTGAGCTCCTCGACGGCGGCCGCGAGCACCTGCGGTGCCACCGGGGGCAGCTGCGAGGAAGAGGAGGAAGAGGTCAACGGGAGTCTCCGCGAAGGCGTTCGCCCACCCAGCGGGCGAGGGCGAGGGGACTGAGCGCGGCGACCGGCATCCCGGCCGCCACGAGCTGCTGGGCGACGGGCACCGAGTAGCGCGGCGTGCCGCTGTCGTCCAGCGCGGCGCAGCCGAGCAGGTGCACGCCCGAACCGGCCAGCGAGCGGACCTCGCCCAGCAGGCGGCCGAGCGGGTACCCCTCCTCGAAGTCGCTGACGACCACGACGATCGTGCGGCTCGGCACGGTCACCAGGGACCTGGCGTGGGCGAGACCGGCGGCGATGTGGGTGCCGCCGCCGACCCTCACCTCGAGCAGGAGCGAGAGCGGATCGCAGACCCGGTCGGACAGGTCGATCACCTCGGTCGAGAAGGTGAGGAAGTGGGTGGAGAGCGTGGGCACTGCGCCCAGGACCGCGGCGGTCAGCGCCGACCAGATCACCGACGCCTCCATCGAGGCCGAGACGTCCACCACGAGGACGAGCCGCCAGTCCGCCTCACGGCGGGCACGGGTGTGGAACACCGGCCGTTCCGGAACGACGACCGTCCGGCCGTCCTCGAACCTGCGGGTGTGCGCCAGGTTGGCCCTCAGCGTCCGGGGCAGGTCCAGCGCGCCTCCCGGGCGCCTGGTCGGGCGGGGGGTCGCCAGCCCGGTGAGGGCGGGTCGCAGCCGGGTCGCCAGCTCCTTGGTGAGCTCGTCCACCAGGCGGCGCACGAGGGGGCGGAGCCGGGCCAGTCGCTGTTCCGGCAGTCCGCCGGCCAAGGAGAGGACCGAGCTCAGCAGCTCGACGGACGGGCGGACCGACGCGGGGTCGATCTCGGCCAGCACATCGGTGCGCCCGGCGTCGGCCGCGCGGGCCAAGACCTCCTCGCGGACCTCGGTGCCGAAGAGGGAGTCGAGCTCCTCGGCCCACTCGCGGGCGGTGGGGAACGACGACTCCTGGCCGCCGCCGTTGTCCGCGCCGTGTCCGAAGTCCCCGGCGCCCTCGCCTCGTCCGGCCCCGTAGAGCTCGTCCAGGGCATGCGCGTATCGCCGGGCTCCGGACGGCAGCCGCTCGCTCTCCCGCCCGAGCAGCAACCGCCACCGATCGGCGGGCGCCAGCCGCCGCCCCCGCGAGTCACCTTCCGGGTGCCCGGCCTCCGGCCGTTCCCCGGGCCCGGCCTGCGGCCGACCGGCCTCCGGCAGAACGGATGCGGGCCCGGCCTCCGGAGGAACGGATGCGGGCCCGGTCGCGGCTCCCGGCTCCGGCGCCTTCTCCGGCCCCGGCACCGGCAGGCCCAGTGCCTCGACGGCCGTCAGCGCCGCCGTGTCCGCTGCCGTCCAGAGGGCCAGTAGCTCCGGGGAGGCGGTCAAGGACAGGTCCAGGCGGTCGCCCAGACGTTCGGAGACGGTGCGGAGCAGGCGCTCCCGCCCGGCCGGGGCCAGGGTGTCGAATCCGCCGCGCAGGGCGGGGAGGCGGTCCAGGAAGGCCGGGTCGGTGAGGGCGTCGACGCGGTCCAGCAGCGGGTCGAGCGCCGCCGGAGCCGATTGCAGCAGGGGGCCGGCCGCCGTCAGCAGGCCCGTGAGGTGCCTGGCCAGACGGCCACGGCTCTCGGGGCCGGTCGCCGTGTCGACCCATCCCGCGGTCCTGGCGCCCAGCGCCTCGCAGTCGTCCAGGTCCAGCAGGACCCGCGCGGCCAGGGCGGCTCCCTGGATCAGCGGCGAGCCCGTCCGCACCAGCTCGGCCAGCGCGTCGTCGAGCCGCAGTCCCAGGTGATGCTCCCCGGCCCGGGTGGCCAGCGCCACCAGGGCGACGGCGTCCTGCGGCTGATCGCTCCCGGCCATTCCGGGGATGGAACGGACCGCGGACTCCAGCAGGGTGTCCGCGAGCGCCGCCGCACTCTGCCGTGTCGCGGGCGTGGTGCCGGGCAGGTGCTCGCGGCGCAGCGCCTCCAACAGGTCCGCCGCTTCGAGGACTTCGGACAGCGTGGCCGCCGACGGCAGTGCGGTGGCGGCCTCCTCGAGCCGTTCGGCCACCGGGCCGGGCAGATCGCAGGCGGCGGCCGAACGCAGTCCCGCCAGGAGCTGGGCGCATGTGGGGCCGCCCTCCGCGCGCTCGCGGCGGACGACCTCGTTCAGCTTTCCCGCCGCGGCCTGTGCCGCGGTCACCCCGCGCACACCCGCCAGGTCCAGCAGGGCCGGTACGGCGGGCGTCCAGGCGAGCTGCCACCGGGTGCTGAGCGCCGTGCCGTCGCCGGTACCGGCGACCTCCGTCCGCTCGCCGTAGCCCACGCCGCAGACCGCCAGACGCTGCAACAGCACCTCCCGGCGCCTGTCCAGGTCTGAGCGCAGCGGGTCCAGGCGGACCTCGCGCCGGTCGGGGGAGTCGGGGCAGGGCAGCCGCAGCGAGGCCAGTTCGGCCTCGACGGACGGGCCGAGGCCGGAGCGCGGTGTCCCGGGAGCGATCCTGCCGCGGTCGGAACCGACCAGAACCGCCTGGAGCGCGCGGGCCAGTGCCCGTCCGCGTCCGAGCGGCTCGCCCTGGCCCAGGACGGTGGTCACCGCCTCCAGCAGCTCGCCCCGCCCGGGCGCGGGCAGGGCGCGCAGGGTCGCCAGATCGCAGGCGAGCCGCAGCGTCTCCGCCGCTTCGCCCGTGCCCGCGGTGTGCCCGTCCGACCGCATCCGTCGGCACAGGTCCGTCACCGCCCGGGCAGCGGCCTGCCGGACCCGCTCGGGGTCACCGCCCGCCGCATGGACCGCCTGCTGCCACCGCGGGTCGCGGATTCCCGCGGGATAGCCGGAGCGGGAGTCGAGCAGGTCGAAGGCGTAGGGGACGAGCGACGTGGTCACCGGGGATTCGCCACGCGCGGCCGGCTCGGCGGTGGCGGTGGAGCGGACCGCACGTGGGACCGCCTGTCCCGGCACCGCGCCGACAGCCTCGGGGGTGTCCGGCCCGGCCAGCGCCGGGGCGTGGAAGGCTCCGATCACCGCCGCCACCCGCCGTCCGCCGCAGGCGGCTTCGGCGATGACCCGGCGCATGTGCGCCTCGCGGGCGAGGTCCGTGGCCGGTATCCCGCCCCGCTCGGCGCTGTCCTTGCGCAGGGCCCAGCCCACGCCGAGGGCGGCCCGGCGGACCGCCTCGGGCGGGCATCCGGGGGCCAGCACCTCGACGGAGCGGTCCCACAGGTCCTCGCCCTCCCGGCCGGTGCCCGCGGCGGTCAGCGCGTCGGCGAACGACGGCCCGGCCGGGGCCTCGCCCCGCTCACTCCGGTGCTCGCCGCCGGTCAGGGACCAGCCGGGGTCGTCGAGCGGCAGGTCGCACGCGACGACCTCGACTCCCCGTTCCCTCGCCCAGCGGATGGCGGCGAGTTCGGGGGAGAAGTCCGCGAACGGGTAGAAGCCCAGCCCGCCGTCCGCGCCCGCCCCCGCGAGAGCCACCGGTGCGACGGTCGCCGGGTCGCCCAGGTGGACCAGCCAGTGCTGGAAGTCGGCGGGCAGTTCCACGCAGACCACCGAGACATCCGCGGCGTCCAGCAGGGCCGGGACGACACAGGCCAGCGCCGGGCTGTGATGGCGCACCCCGAGCAGGTAGGGCTCCTGCGAGGATGCCAGATCGGCCACGGCGGCCCGGGGATCGGTGCTCCGGGGGCCGGTGCCCCCGGGATCGGCGCTCGGCGGCACGGCCGCCTCCGACCGCTCACTGTCGGGTTCGGCGGCAGCGGCCGCCCGACGCCCGGTCAATTCAGCGTCCCGCGCAGGTCCCACAGGCGGCGCCACATCGCCGAGCCGTCCTCGGCGCGACGGCGTACCGGCCCGTCCCAGTAGCCCAGCAGCCGCCCGTGGTCGGCCGGGTCGTCCTTGCGGACCACACCCAGCAGATGGCCGGGAACGAGGTCCAGCACATCCCCGGACGGCAGGTAGGCGGCGGCCACGCCGAGCGACGCGGCGACCTGCACCGCCTCCGCGGTGGACAGCACCGTGCCCGGCCGCTCGACGTCCCAGCCCTCGGCGGAGCGTCCCGAGCGCAGATCACGGAAGACGGTGACCAGCGCGTCCAGCACGGCGTCGTCCACACCGAACGAGGCCCCGGCCCGCTCGACGGCGGCGCTCGCCTGACGGCGGATCAGGGCGGTCTCCGCGTCGGCGTCGGCGATGGGCTGGACGGTCTCGAAGTTGAACCGCCGCTTGAGGGCGGCCGACATCTCCGACACACCCCGGTCGCGCAGGTTGGCCGTGGCGATGACCGTGAAACCGGGAGCGGCCGAGACCAGGGCGTCGGCGGTGCCGCTGAGTTCGGGCACGCTCACGCGCCGGTCGGAAAGGATCGACACCAGGGCGTCCTGCACCTCGGGCAGGCAGCGGGTGATCTCCTCGATCCTGGCCACCCGTCCGCTGCGCATGGCGGTGAGCACGGGGGAGTCCACCAGCGCCTGGCTGCTCGGCCCCTGGGCCAGCAGGAGGGCGTAGTTCCAGCCGTAGCGGAAGGCGTCCTCGGTGGTGCCCGCGGTGCCCTGGACGGTCAGGGCGCTGGTGCCGCAGACGGCGGCGGCGAGGAGTTCGGAGAGCATCGACTTCGCGGTGCCGGGCTCACCCACGAGCAGAAGGCCGCGCTCTCCAGCGAGGGTGACCACGCACCGTTCCACCAGGGCGCGTTCACCCACGAACTTGGGTGCCACCGCGAGGCGCGTGGGCCGGTCGCCCGCCTCGGCACGTCGTTCCTCGGGCAGCTCCAGGGTCTCGCCGCCGCTGCCGCAGACGAAGGTGACCACGGCGCGCGGGGTGAGCGCCCACCCGGGCGGACGGGGGCCCTCGTCGTGGGCGGCCAGGAAGGCGAGTTCGGTCGCGTACCGCTCTTCGGCGGGCAGTATCTGCCGGGGCGCGGGGGCCGACACCTGGTCGGTCAGGGACATGGAGTGGTTCCTCGTATCTGTCTGATTCCGATGCAGCTGCCTGTCCGGCACAGCTGCCCGATGGGTCTGATGGGGCTGATGGGGCTGATGGGGCTGATGCGGCCGGCTGAGGGTTCTGGCTGGTGGATGGTGCGCACGCCGGGGGCGGGCACGGTACCGCGCCCGCCCCCGAGCGGGTTCAGCGGCGCCTGCCGCCCTTCACCTTGAGCTCCTCGAACCGGGGGCCGTCACCGTCCAGCACCCGCTGCCAGGCCCCGCGGTACAGGTCGGCGGCGGGCTCCAGGGGCACGATCACCCCCAACGGCGCGGCGTCGGCGGCGTCCAGTCCCAGCAGGGAGAGCTTCCACTGCTCCAGTGGCAGGTGCGGGGACCGCTGCACCGTCCAGCCGCCGGGAAGGAAGAGCGAGCGCCCGGCCCGGGTGCGGGTGGCCTCGACCACCAGCTCGGTGCCGGCCAGTTCGGCACGCGCCGCCTTCAGCCGGGCGGGCTTCCAGCCCGTCCAGCGCGCGGTGTTGCGGTCGCTGGGGTCCGGCATGGCGAGCAGCGCCAGGTAGAGCGCGGCGGCGTCCTCGCCGATGCCGTACTCCTTGGCCGCCGCGGTGACCAGGCCGGGCACGGACCGGGTGGGGTCCTGCGGCCACCAGGTGCCGTCCTTGCCCCGCTCACCCGCCACCGGGTCGCCCGGGTCGGCGAGGAGCGCCTCGAAGCGGGGATCGCGGGCGAGGCGCAGGGCGACCTCGGCCGGGAACGGCTGCTGGTCGACTCCCCGCAGCGCGGGCAGATAGGGGTCCTGTCCGGCCTCGTCCAGCAGCGCCGTACGGATTCCCGGCGCCGGCTGGTCGTCATGGGTGGCCATGACGACGGCACCGTAGCGCTCGTAGCCCTCGCCGACCTCGGTCGGGGGACCCGCCACCTTCCGGAACGCGGGAAGGCCGACGTACCGGCCGAGGTCGAGCATCAGCTCGGGGTTGGCCAGCCGGTCTCTCACGGCGGTCAGGGCCACGGGCAGGGCGGCTCGCAGGGGGTCGCCCGCGGGCAGCCGGTGCGCGAGCCACGCGGTCGTCGCGACGGAGCCGACCAGCGTGCTCGCGGTGAACCCCTCGGCGTCCGAGTCGACGGGGTGCACCCGGTCGCCCTTGACCGCCCAGGCGAGGTCCTTGCTCAACTGCGGCTCGGCGGCCGGGTCGAGCAGGGCGGGCAGCGCACGCGCCGGCGCCCAGAAGACGGGCCTCACGGCGCGGACCGCCTCGGCGAGCAGCGCCTCGGGTACGGCGGCCCGCCTGCCCACGGCTCTGGTCCAGACCTCCGCGGCAGCGGCCACGTCCGGACCCTCCGTCCACAGCCGCGCGGGCTGCGCGGGCATGAGGGCGGCGACGACGGCGAGGCGGACCTCATGGCTCAGCGTGCGCAGCTCGTCCCTGGCCACGGCGGCCTCGGCGACCTTCACCCCCAGCAGGGTGCGCGCCCGCGCGGGAAGGAAGTTCCGCTCGTAGGCGTCGGCCCGCGGCATCCCGGCCACCACCAGCCGGGCCGTAGTCCCCGTGACCCCGGTGAGCCGGGCGAACTCCGCGGCGGCCTGCGGGAACCAGGGCGCCGGTCCGCGCGCGGCGAACTCGGTCAGGAACGCCCCCAGCCAGCCCGTCTCCCGGCTCTCCCCGACCGTCGAGGAGGCGCGGACGGTGTACGGCTCGGGCACCTCGAAGCGTCCGGCCGGGTCGTGGAAGAGCGCGGTGAACACACAGCCCGAGTCCTCGGCTCCCTCCCTGTCCACGCAGGCGAGGAACGCCCCGCCGCCCAGCGGCAGCAGCCCGCACCAGCTTCCGGCCCGCCACTGCCCGTCGGCCCCGGTCAGACGGCTCTTGTCGACGTGCAGGGTGAACCGCCGCCAGCGAGCGGGCTCGCGGACACCGTCGGCGCCCAGCACGTCCATCTCCCGCAGGAGTTCGTGCAGGGCGTCCCGGTCCTCCTGCTCCGTCGTCGGCGCCGCGGCCCTAAAGGCCACCGCCGCGCACCGGTCGAGCATCGGCTGCCACTCCAGCTCGGTGTGGGCCAGCTCGGGCCCGTCGAGGTGGAGGGCGACGGCTGGGGTGTCCGTGGCGGGCTCGTCGGTGTGGCCCAGCGCCTGGCCGAGCGAGCGGATCTGGCGGAAGACCCCCGAGGGGGACTCACCCCACCAGTAGCGCCGGGAGCCGGTGAGGCCGCTCAGGGCGGTGGCGAGCAGCTTGTCGCTGGGGCCGGTCGGCCCCTCCTCGTGGTGCCCGCCCGCGAGCGCCTGGTCGATCCGGTCCGCCACCGCGTCCAGGGTGGCCTGCTGCCCGGCGGCGAACCGGACCACTGCGGCGATCCCCGCCACCAGCGCGTCATGGCCCACCTCGGGCAGGAGCTCGCGGACCAGGGCGGGCAGTTCCTCCCCGCTCTGGGCATGGGCGGCCTTGAGCAGCCCCGCCGCGGTGTCGTGGCTGATGGCGCGCAGGGCCAGGGAGCCCTGGACGTCCCGGGGTTCGAGGCAGTGCCAGTAGCGCAGCGGCGGCAGGATCAAGGTGCCCTCGCCGAACGTCCCCGGAGGGTCGTCCGTCTTGGCAACCGCGGTGACGACACCGTCCGGGTCGACGAGGCTGACGTCGTAACTGCCCTGGACCACCGCCCGGGGCCGGTCGTCCCCGGGGAAGAGCAGGACACGCGACGGCCGTCCCGCCCCGGACGGCAGGGTGACGGTGTGTCCGGCCAGGTCCTCGCCGCGCAGTGAACCGTCGGGCAGTTGCACGGCCCTCCAGCCGAGCAGACCGTTCAGCGGAGAGCCACCGGGGGAGGCCTCGGCCGTCGGGGCGGGCAGCATCCAGCCCGCGTGGAACGTGCTTCCCGCGGGGGCGTCGCGCAGCGCGTCGGCCAGGAAGCCCGGCATGCCCTTGCGCCCGACCTCCCCGGTGGCCGGGACGTACTCGTACCATCCGGTGCTCTCGTGGTCGGAACCGTCCCACGTCCACACCCAGTACGACGTTCCGTCGGTGATCACCGACCGCTCCTCGGGCAGCGCCGTGTCCCCGGCGTGCAGCACCGCGGTGCCGGTGGTCCGGCCGCCGCCGGGCAGCGGAAGGCTGATCGGGCCCGTGTTGCGGTACCAGTTCATGCGGGTACCGCGGGTGTTGCCGGTGCCCTCGACCGGCTGCACGCGGTCGGCACGGGTGTGCCAGTACCCGACCAGCCGGTTGTCGTGCGCCCGGGAGTTCCAGTGGACGTGCAGTTCTCCGTCCACGTAGTGGAAGCCGGGGTCGCCCCAGCTGTCACCGGCGGGTATCCGCAGGTCGTGGGTGAGCACGGTGCCCTCGGCGCCGATCACCCGGGCCTGCGCGGGGCGGCCGACGATCAGATGGGGCCAGGCCTCCGCGACGATGAGCTCGTCGACGTCCTTCTTCTGCACGAGGTCCGCGGCCGCGTCCTCCCAGGCGGGCCAGCTCAGCTCGTCGAAGAGGCCGGCCTTGAGCGTGCGGGCGAGCAGCGGGGCCAGATCGGTCCCGGCGGCGGCGCGGGCCTCGTCCTCGGCCAGGACCAGGGCCTCGCCCGGCAGCCAGGACAGCTTCCGCAGGGCGTCGGGCAGCTGCGGCAGGCCCACATCGAGGGAGCGCCGCGCGACCTCGC
This sequence comes from Wenjunlia tyrosinilytica, assembly GCF_014646055.1. Classification (GTDB taxonomy): domain Bacteria; phylum Actinomycetota; class Actinomycetes; order Streptomycetales; family Streptomycetaceae; genus Wenjunlia; species Wenjunlia tyrosinilytica. Next base: position 221,712 of record NZ_BMMS01000005.1, on the reverse strand, counting down.
GCATCCACTCGGCGAGCATCGGGCGTCCACCGGGGGAGGCGGCCAGCATCCGGATGGCCCGCAGCCCGTCCCGGTCGTTCGACAGCCCGTCCGCTCCGCGTTCGAAGGCGGGCCGGAAACGGGGGTCGGCCTCGAGCGCGCACAGGTCGCGTTGTTGCTCGCCCTGCGCCCATTGCTCCAGGCGCAGCCCGGTGTTCTTGTCGGGATCGGCGACCGGCACGTCCAGGGACAGCAGCAGGTCCAGCAGGTCCACGTCGTAGGTCACGATCGGCAGCGCGCGGCCGGACTCGGCGAGTTCGGCGCGCAGCCGGTCCGCCATCCGCTCGACGAGCGGGTACAGCGTGGGCAGCCTCGTGATTCCCCGCCACCCGGGGGTCCGGAACGCCAGGAACCGCTCGAACCAGCCCGTGGTGCCGTCCTCGGGGCGCTCCTCGGCGGGCAGCGCGCCGTCGCAGAGCCCGGCGGTTGCGCCCGACTCCTCCAGCAGCTCCAGCCACAGCCGCGGCATGTCCTCCTCGCCGCCGCCGGGCATCAGGTTCAGCAGCATGCCGCGCTTCGCGGGCTCCCGCCGGGCCAGGGCCACCAGCGCCGGGCGGTGGGCCTTCCACCAGCCCGTCGCCACGCGAAGAGTGGCGGGCAGGGCCAGCAGCTCCGCGACGTACGCCCGCTCCTCCGCCTCCACGTCCGCCCCCGCGGCCTTGGCCAGGCGGCGCAGGTCCGCGGCCATCTGCGCGGACGGCTGCAGACCGCCCGCCGTGCGCCGCACGCACAGCCTGCGGAACCGGCGGAACGCCTCCGGCGCCGCGACCCGTGCCGACAGCTCCTTGGCGTACCCCGACAGCACCTTCACCGGCAGCGCGCCGGCGAGGGCGAACTCCAGGAACACCGCGTCGAGCCGCTCCTCGTCGATGGCCAGCCCGTGCTCCGCCTCGGCCCTGCGGGCCCTGGTGAACATCTGCGAGGCGTACGCCGCGTTCTCGACGGCCAGGAAGGTCCGCCCGGCCTGCTCGTAGAAGGTGGGCAGGAAGTGCGGTACGGCGGCGGCCAGGCGGCCGGCGATCTCCTGGTAGGCGTCCAGGGCCGCCTTGGGCTTGGACTTGGCCTGCCGGACCGTGCGCTCCAGCTCCGGCACCACGGCCAGCGCGTGGTGGCCGTCCTCGGGGTGGTGCACCAGCACCCACTCCGGGAAGCCCAGCGCCTGGCGCCGGCCGAGGCCCACCACGGCGGGCTCCGCGGCGGGCTCCAGGCCGAGGAAGCCCGCGGCCAGGTCCTCGGCCGCACCCAACTCCTCGGCGACGAGCCGCACCACGGTCCGTCCCTCGACACCGGGGTGGCGGTAGGCGCGGGCGGTCAACGGCACCGCCCGGTCTGCGGCGCCCTGCGTCCCGACCGGCAGTACCGCCCCCGCCTTCAGCAGCTGCTCGGCCTCGCCGACGGTCTCGCTCATGCGCTCCTGCCTTCCTCGACCTGCCGACCGGCGTACAGCGCCGCGGCCATCCGCATCCCCTCCGACCACGCCACCGGGCCGACCTCGCTCAGCCTCAGCGACCGCCCGTCCTGGCCGCTGAAGCTCAGCGCCCCCGTCTCGGTGTCGCCGTCCCAGTACGGCTCGCCGATCCACACCGACGCCTCGGTGATCAGCCCCCCGTCGCGCACCTGGCAGGTGGCGTAGCCCCCCGACACGCGGTAGCCCAGCGCGGTGGCCCTGGCCGCCAGGCCGAACCGCGAGGCGAACCTGCCCCCGGAGAAGTCCGACACCTGCGTGGCGTTCGGCGCCTGCTCGGTGGGCCTGGTCCAGGTGGCCCGGTGGATCTGCTCGACACGCTGGACCACACCCAGCTCGGCCGCGAACTCCCGCAGGTCCTCCAGGTCCGGCAGGAGCACCGGGTGGGGGAGGGTGACCGTGGACGGGGACAGCCGGACCGTCTCACCGTCGAGGTTGACCACCCGCAGTTCGCCGGCGTCGGTGGCGTCGCGCAGGAAGCCCACCTCGTCGGGATCGTCGCCGACGACCACCAGGTCGCGCAGCGCCGCCTGCCAGGCCTCGTCCGGCCAGACCCGCGCCACCAGCTCCGTCGGGACGGGCAGGGACGACACCATCCAGGAGTCCACCTGCGCCACACATGCCGTCGCGTGGCGGTCCAGCCACTGCGCCAGGCGGCGCAGCCGGTCCACCTCGGGGTGGTCCTTGAGCCCCTTCGGCAGCGACTTCAACTGCCGCCCCGCAGCACGTCCCACGGTGGCCCGCGCGGCCACCCGCCCTTCCACCAGGGCGACTTCGTACCCCTCGCCCGCCGTCAACCAACCCACCGGCTCCCCGCCTCTCGACCAGCACGAACTCAGCACGGACGAGCGGGGAATCCCGCTCTCGCCGTGACGATGAGCGGAACGCTAGAGGCAGTCACCGACAGCCGCTTCGCCCACCCCCCTTCCGGGGTCGGACGGGCCGTGGAACGCCACGACGGCGCTCACCGCCTCCATCGAGCGGAACGCGCCCTTCCCGGCCGCCGAGCCGCCCCGCCCGGCCGTGCTCGGCGTCCGGATTCTGCTGGGCAGCGACTTCCCCGGCATTCCCCACCCTGTCCGCGCCGGCTCGAGGCCTGGCCCGGCTGGAGCTCGGGAGCGAGTGGCTCAGGGGCGTCTGCCACGACAACGCGGCCCGGCTGCTCGGCCCGCTCCGACGGGCCGACGAGCGGATCACCTCCCGGCGAACTAGATTTGTAGGTGCGGGTGCTGCGCCTGCGCCCGTTCCTGCGTCAAGGAACGCGGAGGGAAGGCCGTGGGCGACTATCCCGCGATCGCCGACCACGCACTGATCGGCGACCTGCAGACGGCCGCGCTGGTGAGCGTCGGCGGAGAGATCGACTGGTTCTGCTGTCCGAGGTTCGACTCGCCCAGCGTCTTCGCGTCCCTGCTCGACCGAGAGCGAGGAGGCCGCTTCCGTATCGCGCCGGAGGGCGACGCCCCGGTCACCCGGCAGCTGTACCTGCCCGAGACCGCGGTCCTGTTCACCCGGTTCCTCTCGCCCGACGGCGTCGGCGAGGTCGTGGACTTCATGCCCGTCCCGGACCCGGAGGTCCCCACCGCCAACCACCGCGTCGTGCGGGTGGTGCGGGTGGTCCGGGGGCAGATGCGCTTCGTCTTCGAGTGCGCACCGCGGTTCGACTACGGCCGCGTGGAGCACGACCTCGAACTGACCGAGGGCGGAGCGGTCTTCCGCGGTGGCCGGCTCGCCCTGACGCTGCACAGCGGAATCCACCTGCGCCGGGAGGGCGACGACGTACGAGCCGATGTCACCCTGCACTCCGGGCAGGCCCGGTGCATGATCCTCGAGTCGCAGGCGGACACGGCACCGCGTGCCGTCAGCGCCGAGGAGGCGCTTCGGCTGCTGTTCTCCACCCGGCGGTTCTGGCGCAGGTGGCTGGCCGGATCGACGTACCAGGGACGCTGGCGCGAGCAGGTCACCCGATCGGCGCTGACGCTCAAACTGCTGACCTACGCGCCCACGGGCGGCCTGGTGGCGGCGCCCAGCGCCGGACTGCCCGAGCAGCTCGGCGGGGAGCGCAACTGGGACTACCGCTACACCTGGATCCGCGACGCGGCGTTCTCGGTGCAGGCCCTGCTCAAGCTCGGCTTCCACTACGAGGCGCAGCGCTTCGCCTCCTGGCTGGGCGACCGGGTCCGCGAGGGCGTGGCGGGCGACGGCCGGCCCCTCCAGGTGATGTACCGCATCGACGGCTCGGGGGACCTCGCGGAGTCCACCCTCGAGCACTGGGAGGGCTACGCCGGCTCCTGGCCGGTGCGCATCGGCAATGGCGCGGCGCGGCAGCTGCAACTCGACATCTACGGCGAGGCGGTCAACTGCCTGTACCACGCGGAGAAGTCCGGGGGAGTGCTGAGCAACCGGGACTGGGCGGGGCTGACCGCGGTGCTCGACTGGGTCTGCGACAACTGGAACCAACCCGACGAGGGCATCTGGGAGACCCGTGGCGGGCGGGAGGACTTCACCTACGGACGCCTGATGTGCTGGTGCGCGCTCGACCGGGCGGTACGGATGTCGCAGGCGCGCGGCTGGCCCGCCGACGTCGCGCGCTGGACCCGGTACCGGGACGCCGTCTACCAGCAGATCATGGAACGCGGCTGGAACGAGGACCTGGGCGCGTTCGTCCAGCACGCGGGGGACAGGGTGCTCGACGCCTCCCTCCTTCTCATGCCGACGATCGGCCTCGTCGACCCCCACGACCCCCGCTGGCTCACCACCTTGCGGGCCATCGAGGAGTCCCTGGTCACGGACAGCCTGGTGCACCGCTACGACCCGGCGGCCTCCCCGGACGGCCTGCGCGGAAGCGAGGGCACCTTCTCGATGTGCACCTTCTGGTACGTGGACGCGCTGCGGCGCACGGACCGTCTGGACGCCGCCCGGCTGACGTTGGAGAAGATGTTCACCTACGCCAACCATGTGGGCCTGTACGCGGAGGAGATCGGGGTGACGGGCGAGCAACTGGGCAACTTCCCGCAGGCGTTCAGCCACCTCGCCCTGATCAACACCGCCGTGGATCTGAACGCCGCGCTCGACGGCCACCGCAGCGAGGTGTCGATGTCGGAGTCGGAGGTCGACCAGGCGGTGCGGTTGATGCTGCGTTGATGCGAGCCGAGCCGAGTCGAGCCGAGCCGAGTCGAGTCGAGTCGAGCCGAGTCGATCGGCGGGGGCGTTGATCGGCGCTGATCGGCGCTGATCGGCGTTGGTCGCCTCGGCCACGCCCCCGGCCGACCGGGGCGGCGCTTCACCTCCGGGTCGCCAGCAGCCGCAGGTCGTCGGTGAGCATGAGCAGCCACACCGCGATGTCCGTCGAACCCAGCACCGAGCGAGGCGGCGCCCCGGCAGGGGCCGGGGGTACGGCACCGTTGCCGTAGAAGCCCTCCGGAGCACCCACCTGCCCGTCGACCTGCCCGTCCGCGAGGGGGGCCTCGGTCACCGGGGAGCCCTCGGCCAGGTGCCCCGCCAGTTCGCCGCAGGCCGCCCTCGTCCGCAGGACGGCGCTGTCCAGGCTGGAGCCCACCGCGGGTGGGGCGCCGAGCCCCCGCGCCGAATACCGCGCGGCCACGGTCTGCGAGCCCAGGGCCATCTCCTGCGCCACCCCGATGACCGACTGCCAGTCCATCCCGGCCAGCGCGGGATCGGCGCGTTCGCACTGGTACAGCTCATACGCGGCGAGGGTGAGCCCCATGGTCCGCCGGACGGCCTCGCCCTGACCCGCGGCCTCGTCCGGGCGGACGGTTCCCCTGGCCACTCCGACGGCGCCCGCCACGGCCGTCCCCGAGCGCTCCACGAACTCCCTCGCCAGCCGCAGCAGTTGCCTGCCGCTGCCACGGGGCCAGGCCAGGGTGCCGATGAGCGTGCCGACCACCGCGCCGACCAGGACGTCGATGAACCGGGTCTCGGCCAGATGCCAGGTGGAGCGGGCGAGCTGGGCGAAGATCATCGACACGACCAGGGTGAACAGGCCCTGTGTCAGCGCCAGCCCCACCAGGGGCGCGCAGAAGGCGGCCGACATGACGACCGGCAGCGCCAGCGCGTAGACGATGTCGTGCCCGGACGCCACGGTGAGGAGCACCGCGGCCACGGTGGCGCCGCACAGCGTCCCCGTCAGGGCCTGGCGCAGCGAGACACGGGTGTCGGCCGCGGTGCCGCGCATCAGCGTCAGGGTCGCCAGCAGCACCCAGAAGCCGTGCGAGAGGTCCAGCGGCACCACGATGAGCCTGGCCAGCGACAGCGCGAGGGCGGTACGGACGGCGCCCTGGAAGTACACCGAGCGCGGTGACAGGTGCGCGCGCAGCCGCCGCCTCAGCAGGGTGCCGACGGACTGCTGGGTGTAGAAAAACAGCGCCGCCGGAACGCCTTCGGCCCCCTGCGGGAGGGTGCGGCTGCGCACGGCGGCCACGAACACCTGGCTGTGAATGGCGCAGTGGCGCACGAAGACGTCCCAGGGAGCCCTGCGCGACCACAGGCCCGGGGAAGCACCCAGGGCGAAGGTCCGCTCCCGGGCGAACGCGGCCAGGCCCTGGCGCAGCGCCCCGCAGTCCGGCGGCTCCACCCCCGCCGCGAGGGCGTCCGCCGTCCGCCGCAGGGACCGCCGCGCCTCATGGAGCAGCGCCCTCCCGGCCGCCGTGGGTTCGACGGGCTCGCACCGGCCGAGCCATCCCAGGTTGGTGCCCAGGCGCCGCAGGGCCACGGCCGCGTGCCGCAGGGCGCTGTCGCCGGGCCAGGGGGAGACGGGGCGTTCCAGGGCAGGCAGCCGCGACAGGCGCAGATCCTCCAGCGCGCGGTGAACGGCCGCTGGGGTACCACGGCCGGGGAAGGGTCCCGAGGCCGACAGCTCGGCCATCCGCTCGCCGAGCGCGCCGGCGGCGTCCGCAAGCCGCTGTTCGTACCGCGGCGGTGGTGGGTCGGGCCACAGGAACAGCTCCGCCGCCGCGAGCCCGCAGACGCCGGCGACCACGCCGATGAGCCGGGAGTCGAGGGTGTCCACGGCCTCCGGAGGGAAGCACGGCAGGATGTAGAACAGCTGAAGCCCATTGGCGGTGCCGCGCAGCGCGGGCCCCAGCACGGCCGCGTAGGCGACCGTGAAGCCCACCACCGCCAGCCCGACGGCCGCCGCCCAGGGCACGGCGGCGAGCAGCGTGCCCACCGTGACGAGCAGGCAGGCCACGGGAAGAACCGTCAGGCAGATACGGGCCTGCCGTCGCGGCGGCGCGGGAATGCGGGACAGCGCCCCCATGGCGACGGCGGCGAAGAGCGCGTACACCGCCATGATGCCGTCGTCCAGCGCATACCGGCAGATGTAGAAGGCGAGGCAGGCGACCGCGGTCACCCGGAGCGCGTGCCGCACGGTGACCAGACCGGGGTCCCTGCGGCGGACAGCGGCGACGGGCCGTCCGGCCTTTCTCCGCAGCGCCCCGCGGACGACCGGTGCCGGGCGCCGCCCCGGCGGGGGAGCGCCGCTCGGGGAGGTACCGCCCCGGGAGGCACTGCCGCGAGGGGCACCGTCGAGAGGGTTGTCGCCCCGGCCCGGGGGGCGGGGCGTCCGTCCGGCGGACCGGGAGGAACCACCGCTGTCCGTCACACATCATGATTATCCCCGTAGGTCCCCACCTCGACCATCGCTGCGCCCAAGGGGTGGCAGGCGGCGGTGTGCCGAGGCGGCCGTGGTGTCCGGGAGGGCTTCGCCGATCGCTTCGGCAAGAATCTCCTCCCGGATGTCGAGATCCGGTCGCCCGCTCCGACGTCTCTGCCGAGAGGTGCCCGTGCCGGGCGCCGGACCGCGAGGAGCCAAGCCATGAAGTACCTGCTGATGATCCATATGAACCCCACCGTCTGGGAGACCCTCTCCGAGGAGGAGCGCAACGCGGTCTTCCGGGCCCACGACGACTTCCAGGCCGCGCTGAAGGAGTCCGGAGAGCTGGTCGGGTTCGCCGCCCTGGCCGACCCGTCGAACACCAGTACGGTGCGGGTGCGGGACGGCGTCGCGTCCTCGACGGACGGTCCCTACGTGGAGGCCAAGGAGTTCCTGGCGGGGTTCTACACGATCGACGCCGAGACCCCCGAGCGCGCGCGGGAGCTGGCCGCCCTTATCCCGGACGCCCGCTACACGGCGATCGAGGTACGGCCCGTCATGGACGAGTCCGGGCTGGAGATGTGACCCGCGAGCCCCGTGAGGAGGACCTGCTGCGTGAGTCGGCGCCGCAGGTCCTGGGCGCGCTCGTGCGGCGCTACGGCCACTTCGACGCGTGCGAGGACGCCGTCCAGGAGGCCCTGCTGGCCGCTGCCGTCCAGTGGCCGCGCGACGGCGTACCGGCGAGCCCCCGGGGCTGGCTGATCACGGTGGCCTCACGGCGGCTGATCGACCGGCTCCGCAGCGACCGGGCGCGCCAGGAAAGGGAAACCGCCGCCGCGGCGCAGGAACCGCCCGGCACGCTGCTCGCGCCCGGCCCCGGCGACGAGCACCCGGCGGACCGGGACGACACGCTGACCCTGCTGTTCCTGTGCTGCCACCCGGCGCTGTCCGCCGCCTCCCAGGTCGCGCTCACGCTCCGGGCCGTCGGGGGCCTGACCACGGCTCAGATCGCCTCCGCATTCCTGGTCCCGGAGGCGACCATGGCCCAGCGCATCAGCCGGGCCAAACAACGCGTCAAGTCGACCGGTGTTCCTTTCCGCATGCCCGACGAGAACGAGCGCCCCGACCGGCTGCGTGCCGTCCTCCAGGTGCTGTACCTGATCTTCAACGAGGGCTACACCGCGACATCGGGCCCCGCCCTGCAACGAGTGGAGCTGGCCACCGAGGCGATCCGGCTCGCGCGGGAGATCCACCGCCTGCTGCCCGAGGACGGCGAGGCCGCGGGGCTGCTCGCCCTGATGCTGCTCACCGACGCGCGCCGCCGCGCGCGCACCCGGCCCGACGGCGCGCTCGTTCCGCTCGCCGAGCAGGATCGGGCACTGTGGGACCGCGAGGCCGTCGAGGAGGGCGTGGCGATCATCAGCCGGACCCTTCCCAGGGCAGCGATCGGTCCCTACCAGCTGCAGGCGGCGATAGCCGCGGTCCACGACGAGGCACCCCGGGCGGAGGACACCGACTGGCCGCAGATCCTCGCCCTGTACCGGCTGCTCGAACGCGTCGCGCCGGGACCGATGGTCACCCTCAACCACGCCGTGGCCCTCGCGATGGTCGCCGGGCCCAAGGCCGGACTCGACCTGCTGGCCACCTTGGACTCCGACACCCGGATGGCACGGCACCACCGCCTCGACGCGGTCAGGGCACACCTGCTCGAGATGGCCGGGGACCGCGAAGGCGCCCGGTCCGCCTACCGGACGGCCGCGCGCCGCACCACAAGCCTGCCCGAGCGGCGCTATCTCGAGGGCCGCGCCGCCCGGCTGACGCCACTGCACGAGTGACGCGAAGGGGGAGCGGCCGAGTGACGTGGGGCGAGTGACTGCGGCGCCGCGGCCTCGTTGGCAAGGGCAGACGCACACCCCTGTCGAGCGCGCACCACGGAGGCACCGCCCATGATCCGCAGGACCACCCTCGGCTTCGCGGCGGGCCTCGCGGTCGCCGCCGTGGCCGTCGCGCTCCCCGCCGCCCCCGCGTCGGCCGCCACCAGCCCCGGCGGCCACAGCGACTCCGGCGCCGATCCACGCGGCGACGCACGCGCCGACTCCCGTATCGACGCAAGCGCCGGCTCCCGCGCCGACTCCCGTATCGACTCCCGCATTGACAATGGCGGCGCCCATGCCCATGCCACCACCTCGGGCACCGGCACCCTCGGCAGCCTTCTCCCCGCCCTGCCCGGCAGCGCCCGATAGCCCGGTACGGCGCTGGTCAGGGCCCCGCACCGAAGCAGGCGGACACCGGATCCGCCTGCGCCGCCGACCGGGTGGGCAGTCGCCGCAGGCCGTCCCACCAGGCCGGGCCGCCGCCCTCGATGTGGCGCAGCAGGACGCCCTCCCTCAACGCCCAGGGGCACACGGTCATCTCCTCGATGCCCATCGACTTCATCGCCGTGGCCGCGACCACCGCACCCGCCGGCGCCTGCCGTGCGCGTGCCGACGAGATGCCCGGCAGCGCGGAGCGCTCCGCGGCGGGCAGCGCGCTCAGCCGCTCCAGCGCCTGACGCAGGTCGGAGCGCGCCAGACTGCGGGGGACGAAGGGGCCATGGCGGGCCGGAGCCGCCCCGCACAGCCGGGCGAGCTGCTGGAGGGTGCGCGAGGTGGCGACGGCGGAGCACGGTCCCTCCCAGCGGATGCGCGCGGCCGTCTCCTGGAGCTCGGCACGCACATGCCGGCGCAGCGCCCGCACCTCACGCGGCAGGGGCGGGTCGTGCGCGGCCAGGTGCTCACGCGTCAGGCGGCCCGCGCCGAGCGGCAGGCATGCCCTGAAGTCGGGGCGGCTGCCCCGGCCGAAGGCCACCTCCAGCGAGCCGCCCCCGATGTCGATCACCACCATGGACCCGATGCGCCACCCCATCCAGCGGCGCGCGGCCAGGAACGTCAGCTCCGCCTCCAGCACGCCGGGCAGCACCGCCAGCTCCACCCCGGAGCCCTCGAGCACCGCCCGGAGGACCTCCTCGCGGTTGGGGGCGTCGCGCACCACCGCGGTGGCATAGGGGAGGAGCTCGCCCACTCCCCACTTGCGGGCGGTGGCCCGGGCCTTGGCCACCGCTTTCACCAGGCGGAGCACCGATGCCTCGTCGAGGCGCCCGCTGACGTCCAACCGCTCGGACAGCCGCAGCCGTGCCTTGGTCCGGTGCACCGGCAGCGGCACCCCGCCGACCGAGTCGCAGATCAGCAGATGCACGGTGTTCGAGCCCACGTCGAGAACGCCGAGCCGGGAGGCGAGCTGCCGCCGGACCGGTATCCCTGCCGTGCTTCCCATGCGTCCCCCGTCACATCTGCGGTCGCGGAAGCAGGACAGGTGAGGACGCCGGGACAGTGAAGGCATCCGACCCGCTGGACAGGCCGTCAGGTCCCGCGGGACCTCCCCTGCGGACACGTCTGCGGTACGAAGCACCGATAGCCTCCCCGGGCCGGAGTCGGCCAAACGGCCGGGCAGGCGCACTCGAGCGGGGAACCCGTGCCGCGTCGAGCCGCCGGGCAACGGGCACCCATGGCCCACCGCGGTTCCCCTCGGCGGGCGGTCGACCCCGTTCCCCCGGGTCCTCCCGGTTTTTCCCCGGACCGTGGGTACCCGTCGTCGAGGGCGTGGTCGTGGCGCCGCGTCCCGGGCTCATCCGCGCCGCCGTGGCCGCCGCCGCGGCCCACTCCGGAGTCCGAGCGCTCGCGGCGACCACACACTGCCGTTAACGTGAGAAAAGGGGGTGAATCACGGTAATCGACCCCGACGACCGGACGAAAGGTGGCCGGGCGTGGGCGACACACAGCACTACGACGTCATCGTCATTGGAACCGGTGCGGGCGGCGGCACGCTCGCCCACCGACTGGCACCCTCCGGAAAACGGGTGCTCATCCTCGAACGCGGCGACTACCTCCCGCGCGAGCGCGACAACTGGGAGTCCACCGCCGTGTTCGTCAAGGGCAAGTACCGTGCCCCCGAGTTCTGGTACGACAAGAACGGCAAGGAGTTCCCGCCCGAGGTCAACTACTACGTGGGCGGCAACACGAAGTTCTACGGCGCGGCGCTGTTCCGTCTGCGCCCCGAGGACTTCGGCGAGTTGAGGCACCATGGCGGCATCTCGCCCGCCTGGCCGCTGCGTTACGAGGACCTGGAGCCCTACTACACGCAGGCCGAGCACCTCTACCTGGTGCACGGTCGGCACGGTGAGGACCTCACCGAGGGCCCGGTCAGCGGGCAGTACGCCTACCCTCCGGTGGAGCACGAACCGCGCATCCAGCAGCTCAACGACGACCTGGAGAAACGCGGACTGCGCCCCTTCCACCTGCCCATCGGGGTCAACCTCACCCAGGACGAGCACGGACGCGCCACGCACTCCAGCGTCTGCATCCGCTGCAACCGCGTGGACGGCTTCCCCTGCCTGGTCCGCGGCAAGTCCGACGCGCAGGTGATCTGCGTCGAACCCGCACTAGGGCACCCCAACGTGGAGCTCCTCACCAACGCCCATGTGCGGCGCCTGGAGACCGATCCCACCGGACGTACCGTCAGCAAGGTGGTCACCGAGCTCGGGGACGGCTCCACTGCCGGTTTCAGCGCGGACATCGTGGTGGTGGCCTGCGGTGCGGTCAACTCCGCCGTTCTCCTGCTGAGTTCGGCCAATGAGCACCATCCGCGCGGGCTGGCCAACAGCTCCGACGTCGTGGGCCGGCACTACATGCGGCACAACAACACGGCGCTGATGGCCGTGTCCAAGGAGCCGAACGACACGCAGTTCCAGAAGACCCTGGCGCTCCACGACTGGTACCTGGGCTCGGACGACTGGGACTACCCGCTGGGCGGGATCCAGATGCTCGGCAAGTCCGACGCCGAGCAGGTCCACGGCGAGGCGCCGCACTGGGCCGGTCTCGCCTCACCCGACATGCCCTTCGAAGTCCTCGCCCACCACGGCGTCGACTTCTGGCTGTGCTCGGAGGACCTGCCGCTTGCCGACAGCCGGGTCACCCTGGACGGGGACGGCAGGGTGCACCTCGCACTCGACGAGAAGAACAACACCGCCGGGCTGTCCCGCCTGCGGCGCAAACTCGAGGGCATGCTCGGCCACTTGGGGATGCATGAGCACCATCTGCTGCCCCACACCCTCTACCTGCACAAGGACATGCCCATCGGTGCCACCGCCCACCAGGCGGGCACCGTGCGCTTCGGCGACGATCCGCGGAGCTCGGCCCTCGATGTGCACTGCAGGGCCCACGACGTGGACAACCTGTACGTCGTGGACACGAGCTTCTTCCCGAGCATCGGCGCGGTCAACCCGTCCCTGACCGCCATCGCCAATGCCCTGCGGGTCGGTGACCACATCACCGAACGGCTCGGCTGACGCCATCCGGTCCGCCCGCGGCCCCTCTCGCGATGGCGGGCCGGCCGTCAGAGGACGGCGACGGGGTTGACCGGGGAGCCGGTCGCCGCGGGCAGGCGCAGCGGGGCGATCACGCACAGGAACGACCAGCGTCCCTCCTGCTCGCACAGGGGCAGCAGGTCCTCGAACTGCAGATAGTCCAGCAGGTGGATGCCCAGCGCGTGAAGGGCGAGCACGTGCACCGGAAATGCGACGCCCTCCGTGGTGCTCGGCGCGGTGTCATTGTTGCCGTCGCTGCCCAGCACCGCCACTTCGCGTCCGGCCAGGAACTCCAGCGCGGTGGGGTGCAGTCCCGCGCGGGCGCCGGCAGCGTCCCAGGGCCCGAGCTCATCGCGGCGCCGGCGGTGCCCCACCCGTACGAAGAGCAGATCGCCCTTGCCCACGCGCAGCCCCTGCCGACGCTCGGCGGCGGCGAGGTCGTCGGCCGTCACGTGGTCGCCGGGTTCGAGCCAGCGCGTCCCCCGCAGTCCGGGGATGTCGAGGAGGACACCGCGCCCCACGATGCCGTCGCGGGCCATGTCGATGTTCAGCGCGTGGGCCCCGTCCGCCGACAGCGAGCCGACGGGGACGCCGTTGTGCATCGTCCCGTCGTAGATGACATGGCACAGCGCGTCGATGTGGCTGTCCGCGTCACCGTGCACATTCATCGTGAAGCGGTCCCGGGCGAAGTGCAGTCCTCTCGCCGTCGCCTCGTCCTTCGCGGGGGCGACGAGCCGGTGCCCGGCGGGTTCGGGATTGTCGGCCGTCTGCCGGGTCTCCACGGGGGCGGCGAGGGTGACCGTCCGCCCCGAGCGCACCTGCCCGGCGGCCGCGCGCACCACATCCTCGGTGATCGTCTCGAGGGCGCCCCGGTCCGCGGTGGCGGTGGCGCAGGTGCTCCGCAAGTGCCGGTAGAGCGCGCGGAATTCGGCGAGGGTCAGCGGCCCCGCGCCGGTACCCGTCCGCGACGTGCCCGTGCCCGAGGAATTGCGCGAGGAATCCGTGCCCGAGGAACCCGTGCCCTTGCCCGGGGTGCCCGTGTTCTGCGCCATGGAGCCGCCCTCCGTCCGGTGGGAGTAGGCCCTAGTCCCGCCCCCGGGCGAGGGCGGCGTCCAGGGCGTTGTCGAGGGAACCCGCGGCCATGATGAGCGACAGATGGGTGAACGCCTGCGGGAAGTTGCCCAGTTGCTCGCCGCTGGGACCGATCTCCTCGGCGAACAGGCCGACATGGTTGGCGTAGGTGTGCATCTTCTCGAAGGTGTACCGCGCCTGGGGGAGCCGACCCGCTTTGGCGAGGGCGTCGACGTAGAGGAACGTGCACAGGCTGAAGGTGCCTTCGGAGCCTCGCAGGCCGTCGGGGGAGGCCTCGGGGTCGTAGCGGTAGACGAGGCTGTCGGAGACGAGCTTGCGGTCGATCGCGTCCAGCGTGGACAGCCACCCGGGGCTCTTGGGAGCCAGGAACCGCAGCCGGGGGAGCAGGAGAAGCGAGGCGTCGAGCACGTCACCGCCGTAGTGCTGCACGAGCGCCTGCTCCTTCTGGCTCCAGGCTTTGTCCATGACCTGCTCGAGGATGGCGTCGCGGGCCGCCGTCCAGCGGACGGTGTCGGCCGGGCGGCTGAACTCGGCGGCCAGGCGCAGGCCGCGGTCGAAGGCGACCCAGCACATCACCCGGCTGTAGGTGAAGTCATTGCGGCCGCCGCGGGTCTCCCAGATGCCCTCGTCCGGCCGGTCCCAGGAGTCCGCCAGCCAGTCCAGGGTGCGGGCGAGTCCCTTCCAGCCGTGGTAGCCCGTCTGCACTCCCACCTCATGCCCCTCGGCCAGGGCGTACATGACCTCGCCGTAGATGTCGAGCTGGAGCTGGTCGGCGGCGGCGTTGCCCGCACGCACCGGGGACGAGCCGCGGTAGCCCTCGAAGTGGTCGAGGATCTCCTCGGTCAGAAGCGGGTCTCCGTCGACCCGGTACATGATCTGCAGGCGCTCCCCGTCCATCCCCATCCTGTCGCGCAGCCGTTCCCCCAGCCAGCGGGTGAACCGGGTTGCCTCCTCGATGAAGCCCAGGTCGAGCAGCGCCCGTACCGACAGCGAGCCGTCGCGGACCCAGGTGTACCGGTAGTCCCAGTTGCGCTCGCCGCCGACCTGCTCGGGCAGGCCCATGGTCGCCGCCGCGATCGGAGCACCCGTCGGGGCGTAGGTGAGGAGCTTGAGGGTGATGGCTGAGCGGTGCACCATCCCCGGCCACCGGCCGCGGTAGTTGGAGGTACGCACCCAGCGCTGCCAGTACTCCACGATGTCCCACAGCTGGAGGGTGATGCCGTCGGCCGTGAGGGGCTCGGGCATGGGGCCGTCGGGCTCGCAGACGGTGAACACCGCTGCCGCCTGTTCCCCGGCGTTCAACGTCACCGTGCCCCGCACGTCCTGGTCGTCGCGTTCCAGGGGGAAGGTGCTCTGCAGGTGCGCGGTGATGCCGGGGCCGGTGAAGGTGGCGCCCTGGAGGCGGGGGTGCTGAGGCTGGTGCTGGTGCAGATGGAGCTCATGGCGGGCGCGGCCGTAGTCGAAGCGCGGCCTGCACTCCAGATTGAACCGGACGGCGCCGCGCACGGCCCTCACGATCCGTATCAGGGTGTGCCGGTCGGTGGGCGTCTGCTTGCGGTCCGGCGGCATGCAGTCGATCACCTCACCGACGCCGTCGGGAGACATGAACCGGGTCACCAGGACGGCGCTGTCCGGGTAGTAGAGCTGCCGGCAGGTGGCCTCGTCGTTCTCCGGACCGAGCAGGAAGTAGCCTCCGCGGTCGTGGTCGAGGAGGGCGGCGAAGATGCTCGGTGAGTCGAAGCGCGGCGCCGCGAACCAGTCGACGACTCCCTGGGAGGAGACCAGGGCGGCGGTCTGGAGGTCGCCGACGAGACCATGGTCGGCGACGGGCGGGTAGCGGTCCATGAGCATCCCATCCGGGTCGTCGGGCCCCCACGTCCTCACTGATCCTCACTGGTCCTCACTATCCGACAGGTGCCGGGCCGCCGCACGGCAACCGCGTCCACGGTCGGCCCTCCCCGGGATGCGGGGGCCGCGCAGCGGCTCCATGGTGGAGGTATGAACCACCACAAGACCTCTGGAGCGTTCGAGATGAACACCCGGCTCGTCACCACGGGAGCCGTACTGATGGCGGGCGGGGCGATGCTGGCGTTCTCCGGCATGGCGATGGCCGGCTACGCCCTGGTCTGCGCCGGACGGCGGTGGACCCGCGAGATGCAACTGCATCCGAGCGAGCGCGCGGCCGCCAAGCTGCGGCAGGCCAAGCACGCCTCCATGGCGGGCATGGAGGCCTGGCACGCGGCGGGCAACGGCGCCACCTGATCGGCCGCTGAACGGCCGGCGGGGCGACGAAGGGCGGCAGGGGCGGTTGCGGTGCGACGCGCCGCAACCGCCCCCTGCCCCGGCCCGGACGGCCGGCCGCCGCCCGGCATGCCCGCCGTCAGGGCGGTCCGCCGTCTCCGCCGGGCGGGGCGGGATCTTTCGGCCCCGATCCCCCAGGCCGCCGCTGCAAACCGACCTGGACCGCGCTCAGGATGACCCTCGCGGTCAGACCGACGGCCACCAGGTCGAAGAGCATCTGCAGCATGGTCACGATCCGCGCGCCCGAGGTCACGGGCACGATGTCGCCGAAGCCCACGGTGGCGAACACGGTGACCGTGAAGTACAGGGAGTCCGTTCGGTCCAGCCGTTGGGAGAACGCTCCCGGCCGGTTCCTCTCGATGATGAAGTACGCGCCGGCGAACAGGATCAGAAGAAGCGGCACGGAGGTCGCCAGGGCCTCGACCGCGCGCAGCCGCGGATGCTCCGCCCGGGTGATGGCCCTGACCTGCCGGGCGACCAGGAGCGTGAACAGCAGCAGCCCCACCACCAGGATGACGGCCGTGAGGGCGTCGAGCTCCCGGTCCAGGGGAGCCACGTAGTAGATCACGACCAGCAGGACCACGATGAGGGTCGAGCGCAGGAGCGAGCGCAGCAGCAGGCGCCGGCCCTGCCGCCGGGGGGAGTCGCGGTGCGGCACTCTCATCGCGCCGGGCCTCAGCCGCCGCCCGCCGCGGCCCCGTCGGCCCCGCTCGGTGGCGGTCGACGGCCGCCGTTGTCCCGAGGGATGTCGAGGAACTCGCGTACGGCGAGGCAGGCCAGTACCACCGCCAGGGTCCACACCACGACCGGCGCGGTCGGGTAGCTCCAGGTGAACAGCACGATCACGGCGCCCAGCAGGACGGCACCGCCGATCCAGCGCTTGTAGCGGTGGACGAAGGGGCCCACCGGGCCCAGCTTCATGCCCGCCGACACGGCCGTGTCGCGCAGGGCGCCGATGCCGGTGCGGAAGACCTTGCGGGTGGCGACCGCGACGCGGGACGGACCGACGAGGAAGGCGCCGATCGCGGTCACCAGGGCCAGTGTGCCGAGCGCGAGGACACCGGCGCGCAGGAATCTGACCAGCGTGTCGTACACCGCGGCCGCGGCGTCCTCCGAGGCTCCCGGGGGCAGCCGGTCGAGGTAGACGGCCCGGAAGGCCGTCAGGGCGACGGCGAGCAGAAGCATGGCGGCCGCGATCCCCAGTGCCGCCCCGATCAGCCCCCGGCGCCGGTCGACGGCCAGGAACACCCCCGCCGCGGCGACCAGCAGGGTGACCACGGGCAGCCAGACGCCGAGGACCTGTAGCAGACGGAAGTAGGTCTTGATCTTGCCGATGTCCTTGGAGGCGAAGACCACGAAGTCGGTGTGGACGGTCGGGATCTTCGCCGCCGGGGCGAAGCCGGCCTTGACCAGAGCGTCCTTGACCTGCTCGACGATGGGTCCGAGGTCGATGGTGACCTGGTTGTTCTTCAGCGACACCGTGCTTCCGCCCTTGCCCGTCAGGGCCTTGACCAGCGCCGTGTGGACCCGGCGGTTGGCGTCCACCCAGACGGTCTCGAAGGCGCTGCTGGAGACCACCTTCGTGACGGTGCTCTTGACCAGCTCCGTCAGGCCGCTGGTGATGGGGCCGCTCAGATCGTTGATCAGCGCGGAGGCCCGCGGTGGGACGCCCTGCTGGCTCGCCGCGTCCGACAGCTGCTTCACCAGGGACTTCACATCGATCTGCGCCAGCACCGCGCCGGTGACCCGGTTGGTGACCGCTTCCTGGATGTCGTGGTTGCTCGCCAGCGGTGCGACGGTTTCGACATAGCGGTCCGTGTCGCCCACGATGCCGTACATCCACACCGACAGGACCGACAGCATGGCCAGCACCGAAGCGATGAGGACCAGGACGGTCGAACCCAGCGTCCGCGGCCAGTGGCGGGGGCCCGCGCGGTGCGGCACGGCCGATTCCAGCGCCGTCACCCGGCGCCGCAGCTCGACGAGTTCCTCCCGCTCACCCTCCGAGAGCTCCTCCCCGTCGCCCCCTGCGCCTGATTCGCTCATCGCGCCCTCCCTCTCAGATCGGTGTCGGTGAGCGGTTCCAGATCCCCCCGGGTGTCCAGCCGGTACAGCAGGACGAGCGCCGGGCCGATGAACCGCAGGCCCCGGTAGCGCATCAGGGGCGTGAGGAACGGAAGCGCCGCGCCGAAGGGGACGAGAAGGATGTGCGAGGCCAGGGTGAAGGCCATGAGCTCCCGCGCGGGCAGCAGTTGCGGGGGAGCGGCGCCCAGCAGGGCGATACCGCTGATCATGTGCGCCTCGTCTCGGGACCGCGTCAGCCCCCTGTGGCGAATCCCGGGAAGAGCGTCATACCGCCGTCGACGTAGAGCGTGGTCCCCACGACGTAGTCGCAGTAGTCGGAGGCGAGGACCGCCACCGCGTTGGCGATGTCCTCCGGATCGCCGACCCTGTCGTAGGGGATCAGCTTCAGCAGCTCGGCCTCGGCCTGCGGGGTGGCCCACGCGTCGCGGTTGATGGGGGTGCGGATCGCGCCGGGCGCGACCGCGTTGACCCGGATCCGGTGAGGAGCCAGCTCCTGCGCCAGAGTCTCCATCATCATCTGCACCCCGCCCTTGGAGGCGGCGTAGTTCACATGCCCGGCCCAGGGGATGACCTGGTGCACCGAGCTCATACAGATGATCTTTCCCGCGGAGCGGGAGACCTTCGGCACCACACCCCGGCGCAGGAACTCCTTGGTCGCCTCCCTGGCGCACAGGAACTGGCCCGTGAGGTTGACGTCCAGCACCTTGCGCCACTGGTCGAGGGTCATGTCGGTGAGGGCGGCGTCCCGCTGCAGGCCGGCGTTGGCGACCATGATGTCGATCGTCCCGAACTCCTGGACCATGCGGGAGACCATGTCGGCGACCTGGTCCTGCGAGGAGACATCCGCCTCGTGCGCGTAGGCGTTCACCCCGAGGCCCTGGATCTCCCGCACGACCGCTTCCGCGTCCTCCTTGCCGGCGACGTAGTTGACCACGACGTCGGCGCCCACCCGCCCCAGCCCGACCGCGGTGGCCCTCCCGATGCCGGAGTTGGCTCCGGTCACCAGGGCCTTCTGCCCCTTCAGGATCGGGTAGTCGAAGGGGGCGGTCCCGTCACTGCTGGAGACCACTGATGACTTCCTCTCGGTGCCGCGGCGGAGGCGGTCTGAATCCGTCGGCGGCGAGGCAGCCCGGTCAGCGCGCCACGGGCCGGGGCGTCGTACCCCGGCCCGTGGATCAACGAAGCACCGCGGATGCGCGACCGCCCGCAAGGGCGCGCGCCCCTGGCCCATCGGAGGCAGCTATTCCACACCGATGGGCCAACCGCACCGATGGGCCAACCGCATGGACGTCGCATTCGGCGCCTCAGCCCTGCCCGCCTTCTCGGCCCCAGCCATCCCCGACGACCCGCGACTCACAGAGGAACCCTGGCTCACAGACGAACCCTCGGCCCCTCACGCCGCCCTGTCGCGGCGGGGAGCGCACAGCGCCCAGATGATGAACGCGTCCACAGCGATCAGCGCGATGGCCCACACCGGGTTGTACGGCAGCCACATGAAGTTCGCGAGCATGCTCAGCCCCGCGAGGACCACACCGACGGCACGTGCCCACAGCGCCCCGCTGAACAGCGCGAACCCGGCGAGAGTGATGACGATGCCCAGGATGAGATGGGTCCAGCCCCAGCCGTTCAGGCTGAACTGGTACGTGTAGTTACGGGTGGCGACGAACACGCTGTCCTTCGAGATCGCGGCGATCCCCTCGAAGACCGCCATCAATCCACCGAAGATCATCAGCACCGCCGCGGCCACCGTCCACCCGGTCACCATGGGGTGGGCGGAGCTCCAGCTCTGGGTGCCGTGCCTGTGGCCTACATGACTGGCCATGTCTGGCTCCTTCGTGAGAGTGCGCCACGCCCCGGCCGGCGGCCGGAACGGTGGTCTCCGATTCCAGGCTGGCACCCCTGTGCGGTTCTGGCATCTCGGGCGGACGTGTTCAGGCCGCCTCGGCCTTGACCCGGCCCGCGCCGACGGCGTCGACCAGGGCCTGGTGGTCGCGTTCGTTCTGGTCCGCGTAGCTCTCGGCGAACCGCGCCAGGGCACGGTCGAAGCTGTCGCTGCCCCCCAGGTAGGCCGCGATGGCGATGCGGTCGCCCGACCTGGCATGGGCGCGCGCCAGCGTCGCTCCGCACACCTCGCCGAACATCCGCATACCGCTCGGGATCATCTCCTCCGGCACGGCGATGCCCTTCCAGTCGTGCAGCTGGCGCACATAGAAGTCGCGCTGCCTGCCGTCGATGCCCAGGCCCCTGTGCCAGCCCAGGAAGATGTCGGAGGCCGCCTGCATCAGCCGCTGCCCGGACACCACACGCCTGCCCTGGTTGTCGTACTCGCTCGCCCCGGCGTACTCGGCGAGCACGGAGGTGTCCGCCTCCTTGGCCTGGAGGAGCAGCGGGTCGTGGTCGTCGCGGCCGAGGAGGAGGACGATCCAGCAGCGCGTGCCGACGCTGCCCACCCCCACGACCTTCCGCGCCACATCCACCACCCGGTACTGCTTGAGCAGGGCCGCCCGGTCGGACTGCAGGCTGCGGCTGTACTGCTCGATCAGCGCTCGGATGTTGTCCTCGAGCAGGGTGCGCTCCACCCCCGGCAGCAGATCGGTCAGCGGCACGATCAGCGGCGGGTCGGCGGCGATGCGACGCTCCCCGTCCACCAGGTCCGTGAGCTTGTCGAACGCCTGGAGGTTGTCGCGGGAGCGGGCCTTCTCCATGGCCCGCGACAGGCGCTTGCGGCCCCGTTTCGCCAGCCGGGGAGCGGCCGACAACTGGAGCTGGTCCGCTTCGATCCGGGTGTACCAGACCGAGAGGTTGTCCATCCCGGCGAGCATGCGCATCCGCTCGCGGTAGGACCGCACGGCCGCCCGCACGATGTCCGCGCGCTCCTGATCGGTGAAGCCGTTGGCGCGCGCCGCGATGACCAGGCTCGCGGACAGCCGTTTGACGTCCCACTCCCACGGCCCCGGAAGCGTCTCGTCGAAGTCGTTGATGTCGAACATCAGCCGCCGCTCCGGAGAGCCCAGCAGCCGGAAGTTCAGCATGTGGGCGTCACCGCACAGCTGCGCCCTGAACCCGGAGTCGGGAGTGCCCGCCAGGTCGGCGGCCATGATGGCGGCGGCGCCCCGGTAGAAGCGGAACGGCGACTCGGTCATCCGCGCGTAGCGGATCGGTACCAGCTCGGGGACCCGCGTCGCCGACTGCCGCTCGATGACGTCCACGGGATCCCGCCGCTGGGCCGAGGGCTCGAACTCGCCGTGCGCGGACCGCGGGCTGTGCGCCCGGGCGGCCTTTCCCCGCTCGGCTCTCTCCTGGGGTGTCCACTGGCGGACATCCTGCTGGGGCGAGACGGTCGTGACGGTGCCGCCCTCCGCCGCCCCGCCTGATCCGGCGCGGTCAGCCGTGGTGCGATCCATGGGGCGCCTCCTGGCGGGTGGGAACCGCCGGGCTGCCGCCCCCGGTCCGGCCCGCCCGGAGATCCGCTGGTGGGACCGATGAGCCCAGTCTCCCACCAGCGCGTTCTGGCCGCAGCTCGCTGCCGGGCGGGCTCCGCGGCGGCTGAGCGGGGGTGTCCTGCCGGGCGTAGCGTGGTTTCTGCGGGAGCCCGGGGGAGGTGCCGTGGCCGGTCGAGGGGCAGCCGCCGACGGGGGCACGGAACGGGAGCCACGGACGGGGCATGGAGCGGAGGCGGTCGAGTGGGCATCGACGCGGCCGGGGAGGCGCTGGTCGTCAGGCGGTTGATGGACGGGGACGAGGACGCGCTCACCTCGCTGATGGACTCCTGGTCACCGGTGATGCTGCGCCTGGCGAGGATGCACGTGAACACCGTGCAGTCGGCCGAGGACACGGTGCAGGAGACGTGGCTGGCGGTGCTGCACGGACTGGAACGCTTCGAGCGGCGGTCGTCCCTGCGCACCTGGGTCTTCCGCATCCTGCTCAACAAGGCCAAGAGCTGCGGTGTTCGCGAGCACAGGACCGTACCCACCGCGGCGCTCGACGGCCAAGGCGGCGGACCGGTGCCCGATCCTCGCCGCCTTCGGCGAAGCGGTGGCGGTCGTGAGGACCCATGGCCCGAGCCCTGGGCGGTCCTTCCGCTGCCCTGGCCGACGACCCCGGAGGGTGAGCTGCTCGCCGCGGAGGCACGTCGAGTGCTGGCGGCCGAGCTGGGGCGACTGCCGCCCCGCCAGCGGGCGGTGATCGAGCTGCGGGACCTCTACGGCTACTCCGCGGAGGAGACCTGCCGGATGCTCAGGGTCTCGAAGGCCAATCAGCGGGTGCTCCTGCACCGGGCACGGGCGGGGCTGCGAAGCCGTGTCGAGGGGTACTTCGGTGCTCTCGCCATGGAAGTGGGGTGACCGGAGCACCGGCGTGCGGGGACCGGGCGTGCTTGGGACCTGGCGTACGGGGACCTGGCGTACGGGGACCCGGCGTACGGGGACCCGGCGTACGGAGGCCCGGTGTACGGGGACGGGCTCATGGGGACCTGGCGTACGGAGCCCGGTGCTCCGGGGAAGGGCCGCGCCCGCCCGCCGGAGCGCTCACGCCGCGACGGTCTGCCGGACCTCGCTGATGGCCCACGCGGCATTGACCAGGCCGATGTGGCTGAAGGCCTGGGGGAAGTTCCCCAGCAGCTCGCCGCCCGCCGGATCGACCTCCTCGGCGAGCAGGCCGACGTCGTTGACGTAGCCCGCGGCCCGTTCGAACACCGCCCGGGCGCGGACGCCCTGACCGGCGAGCGCCAGAGCATGGGCGAGCCAGAACGTGCAGAGCAGGAAGGTGCCCTCCTCTCCCTCGAGCCCGTCGACCTCGCCCTCGGCGCGGTACCGGTAGACGAGTCCGGCCTCGTCGGTCAGCCGCTCCTCGACGGCGTCGATCGTGGCGAGCATGCGCGGGTCGTCGGCGGGCAGGAAGCCGACGATCGGCATCATCAGATTGGAGGCGTCCAGGGCGGAGGAGCCGAAGTACTGGGTGAACGCGCCCACGTCCCTGTTCCACCCTTCCCGCAGGACCGTGCGGTGGATGTCGTCACGGATCCGCGCCCACTGCTTGACGCGGTCCTCGGCCCGCAGCAGGCCGGCGAGTTCGATGGCCCGGTCCAGCGCCGTCCAGCACATGACCTTGGAGTAGAGGAAGTGGCGGGGCTCGCCGCGCACCTCCCAGATTCCCTGGTCCTTCTCCGTCCACCGCTCGGCCGCGGTGTCCGCGCAGGCCGCCAGGAAGTGCCGGGTGTCGTCGTCGATCCCGTCGAGCTGGTCGGCGAGGCGGTGGGCCGCGTCGAGGAGTTCGCCGTAGACGTCGATCTGCTGTTGGTTCCACGCCCCGTTGCCCACCCGCACGGGCCGGCTTCCGCGCCAGCCGCGCAGGTGCGGGAGGATGCGCTCGGACAGGTCGTGCTCGCCGCCGACGCCGAACATGATCTGCAGCGACTTCTTCCGGTCCAGTGAGGGTGCGGCCGTGGTCAGGAAGGAGAAGAAGTCGTTCGCCTCGTCCGGGCAGGCGGCCACCCACAGCGCCTCCATCGTGAGGCTGGCGTCGCGCACCCAGGTGTAGCGGTAGTCCCAGTTCCGCTCGCCTCCCACCCCCTCGGGCAGTGAGGTGGTCGCGGCGGCGACGATGGCGCCGCTCGGCTGGAACGACAGGGCCTGGAGGACACGGCCGCAGTGGTGGACCAGGTCGCGCCAGGGCCCGTTGTACGCCTGGTGCAGATCCGACCACGAGCGCCAGGCGCCGATCGTGGATTCCAGCCGGGAGGCCAGCTCCTCCTGCGCCCAGACGCGCGCCGGGGTCTCCTCGAGAGTCGAGCGGTGCAGCCCGAAGTACACGGTCTCCCCGGCCCGGAGCGTGAAGGTGCCCCGGCCGATGGCCTCACCGAGAGACAGGCGGACCGGCGTGGTCAGCACCAGCCACTCGGCGCCCCCTCGCGAGGTCACCCCCGACGGCACCTCGGACAGGATCGGGGCGATGAGCCCGTACTCGGGCCGCGGCCGGTACACGGTCTCCACCGGCACCTCCCCGTCGGTGCAGGCGAGCCGGCGGGCCAGCAGCCGAGGAACCCCGACACCGAGGCGGTGCCCGCCGTTGTCCGCCCCGACGAGCAGCGCGTCGGTGAGCACCAAGGTCCCGGACGCGGTGCTGAACGTGGTCTCCAGGACCATCGTCCGGTCCAGATAGCGGCGCGACGCCTGATGGGGGACCGCGGGGTGGATCGACCAGTGGCCCGCCTCGTCGTCGAGCAGCCGCGCGAAGACCGAGGGGCTGTCGAACCGCGGGAAGCACAGCCAGTCGACCGAGCCGTCCCGGCTGACCAGGGCGGCGCTGTGGCGGTCCGAGACCAGCGCGTAGTCGGCGATCGGGATCGTACTCATGGCTGCTCCTGACGACGGAGTCGTACATCGTGCAGTCCTTCATCGTGCGGTCCTTCGCGCGCCGACGATCGTTACACCCCGTGTGGCGAGAATTCTCGGCCGTTGCCGTCCGGGCTTTCGATTGCCCGATTGAAGAGAAGCCGCATTTAAATTGAAGATCAACATGATAATCTGAGGGCTCTGGGCGGCAAGGTGAAGCGTGCCGCCATACGGTGGGGGACCGATGCTTCAGTTACGTGACCATCTCGGCCCTGCGACGGGAACGCGCGAGTTCAACCGCAAACGCATCCTGCTCGCCATCATGATCAAGGCGGATACCCAGGCCGGATTGGCGCGGCGCACACTGCTTTCCCAGGGGACCGTTTCGAACACGGTGCGGGAACTGGAGCTCGAGGGCCTGGTCCAGGGCGAGAAGGGCGCCCCGTCCAGAGGGAGCGGGCGCGGAACGAGGGTCCGCCTGCTCCCGGCGAAGGGGGTCGCGGTCGGTGTCCACCTCGGCTTCAACCACGCGACGGTGGTGGCCCGGCGGGTGGACCGGGACCACGGGGACATATCCGTCCAGCGCGAGGAGGGCGGTGCCAATAGGGGCCTGCCGGAAGTGATGCCCGTCGTCCGTCAGATGATCGAGGCCGCGGTGGCCGACACCGGGCTCGGCCGGGACGACGTGGTCTCCCTGGGGCTGGCCGTTCCCCGCATGGTGGACCCCCGGTCGGGCACCTTCACCAGCCCGGTCCTGCCCCCGTGGACCGAGGGGGACGCCCCCGCGCAGGAGCTCGGACGGTGGCTCGGCGTGCGCGCGGTGCAGGACAACGACGCCAACCTCGGTGCGCTGGCCGAGCAGACGTACGCGACCGACTCCGACTTCGAGACCGTGGTGTACATCAAGGCATCCACGGGCATCGGGGCCGGTCTGATCATCGGGAACAACCTGATCCGCGGCCACCGGGGGATCGCCGGGGAGATCGGGCACCTCACCCTGGAGCCGGACGGAACGGTGTGCCGCTGCGGTGGACGGGGCTGCCTGGAGACGGTCATCGGCGCGGACTTCCTCGTCCGCCAGGTGCGCCAGGCCCTCACCGGGAACGCCGTGGATGTGCCCAACTCCCTCGCCTCACTGATCGACCGGGCCCATGCCGGGGACGCGGTGTGCCTGCGCGTGGTCCAGGACGCGGGGCGGACCCTGGGGCTGGCGCTCTCCCAGCTGTGCAACCTGCTGAACCCGGATCTGATCGTGCTGGGCGGCCAACTCGCCGCGGCCAGGGACCTCGTCCTGCGCCCCTGCCGGGAGTCCCTCGAACGCTGTGCGCTGCGCGGCGCGGTGGATCCCTCCAGCGGGTTCGAGCTGAAGCTCAGTTCGCTGCGGCAGTTGACGGAGGCACAGGGAGCGCTGGTGCTCGGGCTCAGAGCGCATGAGCGCAACGACGAGGCGCAGGGCGCCGCGGCGTGAAGGCCGCCCGGTGTGAACCGCTGATGTGAAGGCCGCCCGATCTGAAGGCTGCCCGCTGGGAAAGAAGCGCGGTGTGAAAGAAGCGCGGTGTGAAGGAGGTGCCGTGTGAAGGAGATGCCGTGGTTCTCCGCACTTCGGCCTTCGACTTGAACTCCCGCCCCGGGGCAACCGGCCACAGGAATTCAGGTTGATGGGCACGTTCCGGCAAATCCATCGCGGGTTCTGCCGAAAGCGTCCATGAACGGACGGCCCAGCCCCGACGTGCATACGGTCATGTCCTGAAGTCTGCTTGGACAAGCCTCGTCGGGACCTGCCATCGTGTGCCACGCACGTGGCCGTATTGGACACGTGGGACCGTACGGCTCCAGGCAGAGTCGAGTGCCACTTGACACCGTCGCGGAGTGTGCGGCCGGGAAACCGTGGGCGCCCCGCGAAGGCGCCGACTCAAGGTGGAAGCATGGTCTTGTCGCGAAATTCCGAGGCGTCATCGGCCGGATCCTCAGGATCTCCCGCATCGGTTACCACCGCGGCGGATGGCATCGAGGAGCCGGAGTACGAACGGCCCGTCGTGGTCGACCTCGGCCATGTGCGGGAAGTGACGCTCGGCAGCTCCAGCAGCGGCAGCGCCGACGCCAACTCCCAGTACTACTGGTAGGGCGGGCCGGTGCGGCACGGGGTGCACCACGGAGGGGAGACGGCGGCGCGGGACACCGCCGTGCCACGGCATGCCGCGCCGGATTCCGTGCCACTCGATTCCGCCGGGCACAGCCAGGTACCCGAACTCATCGGCTCCTTCCCTCGAAGGGGCGGATCCGTACCACCGTCGGCCGCTCGTCTCGGCACGGGCGGCCATGACATCTGGTCGCTCGGCCAGTGGCGGGAGGGCGAGCTGCGCAGCGTCAGCGGTGGCGGGGGAACGGTCGTCACGATCGGCCAGTGCCTGATCAGTGATCAGCGGATGCGGCAGGACGTGCACCGGGCACTGGAGACCGGCCGGACGCAGGAGCTGACGCGATGGCCCGGAAGCCATCTGTGCCTGGTCCTGCGCGAGAACGACCTGACGGCTTACGTGGACCTGGCTGGTCAGTACCCCCTCTACTACCGGCACGGCCAGGGGTGTCTGCGGTTCGGCACACGGCCGACCGCGGTCGCGGACGCGGCGGGTGTCGCGCGCCGACCGGACGTACGGGTGCTCGCGGCCAGGATCTTCTGCCCCGCGGCGCCGGAACTGATCCAGGACGGGTCCGGCGTGGAAGGCGTGCGACGACTCGGCGGCGGCGACGCCCTGCGGGTCACGGCCGACGGCAGCCTCAGCCGCTGGACGTATGAACCGCTCCTTCCCGACGAGCGGGTGCCTGTGGGCGAGGCCGCCGAGGCCCTGGGCGAAGCGCTGGAGACGGCCGTCCGGCTGCGCGCCACCGCCGGGCGAGCGCTGACCGCTGATTTCAGCGGCGGACTGGACTCGACCTCCCTGGCCTTTCTGGCACTGCGTCACCTGGCGGGTCCCCTCGACGTCCTCACCTATCACCGCTGCGGGACCACGTGCGACGACCTCGAGTACGCCGAGAGATACGCCCGGCTGGACGAGCGCCTGCGACGGGAAGTCATCACGGGCACGCGGGAGACATTGAGCTTCCAGGGCCTGGAACGGGCCGCCCCCACCGCCGAACCCGACCCCGGAGCGGCATCGGCGGCGCGTACCCGGCTGCGTCTGCGGGGCATCGCGGGACTGGGCGGCGAGATCCATCTCGGGGGCGAGGGCGGGGACGCGCTCCTCGTACCTCCTCCCGCGTACCTGGCCGACCTGGCGCGGCCCGGGAGGTTGCGCAGACTGGGCCATGACAGCCGGGCGCTGGCCCGCTCACGCCATGAGTCCCCGCTCGCCGTCGCCCTGCGGGCGGCGGGGCTGTCCCGGACGACCATGGCCACGGCGCTGCGACGCCTGGCCGACCGGCTGGAGTCCCCTCGGCCACGCGACCTCCACTGGCTGGACGCCGTCTCGTGGTGTCCCGGCCCCGGCCCCGAGGTCACCTGGCTGACCCCTTCCATGCGGGGGGAGTTGGCGGAGCTGGCCCGCTCCCTGGCCGATGCCCGGAAGGATCTGCCGCGTACTTCTCCCGGACACCACGCCGCGCTGGGCGAACTGCGCACCTCCGGCACCGTGCAGCGGCAGCTGTCCGATGCCGCCCGCGAGTTCGGCGTATGGCCGCAGGCGCCGTTCCTGGACGGCGATGTCATTCGCGCCTGCCTCACGCTGCCGCCGCACCGCCGGGCCGCACCGCCCGCCTTCAAGCCGCTGCTCGTCCCGGCGCTGTCGGGCAGGGTTCCCGCGCAGGTGCTCACCCGCCGGACCAAGGGCGACTACAGCGACGAGGACCACCTGGGCGCCCGTGCGGCATCGGGTGCGCTGCGGGCACTGCTGGAGGGCTCGCGCCTGGCCGAGCTGGGGGTCGTCGAGCCAGGTGCCGTGGCCGCTTCGCTGGAGCGGGCCCGGATGGGGCTGAGGACCCCTTTCCCGGCGTTGAACCGGCTGCTGGGCGCCGAAGTGTGGCTTCGGAGCACGGCATGGCACTGACGCCGGAGAGGACCCACGCTCCATGAGCGATTTCCGCATCCCCGAGCACGTCCACGCCAGCGACGCCCCGCACGGCGGAACGGTGCTCCTCAACGCCCGGTCCGGGCAGTGGTACGCCATGAACCGGACGGCCGGTGAACTCTGGCACGAATGGAACCGCACCGGCGACTTCGACACGGCGGTGGACGCGATGACCCGTCGCTTCCCCCATGTGCGGAGCGAGCATGTGCGCGCCGACGCCGAGGAACTGGCCGAAGCACTCGTCGAGCGGGGCCTGCTGCTCCTCCACGGGTCGAGTGCGCCGCGCGAGCGGAGGGCGCCGCACGAGCGGGGGCCCGAAGCCGTCGGCGGCACCCGGCCGCGGTGGCGGCACCGGGCGGCGGGCCTGGTGGGACTGGTCGCCGCGCTGTGCCTCCTGCGGCTTCCCTTCCGCCTCACGACCGGCGCCGTCACCCTGCTGAAGCGGCGGTGGTGCCGGCACTCGGCCGCTCCGGAGCAGGCGGCGTCGGCGATCGTGGCCGTTCACCGGGCGGCGCACCGCTATCCGGGGCGCGCCGCCTGCCTCGAACTGTCCCTCGGGACGGTCCTCGCGCTCGCCCTGGACCGCCTCAGCCTGGACTGGTGCCTCGGCAGCGCCGAGGACCCCTACCGCTTCCATGCCTGGGTCGAGGTCGACGGGTGCCCGGCGGTACACCCCGACGATCTGGAACGGGGACCGTTCCACAAGGTTTTCGCCATGTGAGCGGAGTACGAAGCCCCCTCGGGATTCAATTCGATGGTCGCGGCGCCCGTTCGCGGTCTCTCCGTCTTCAATTCCGCCGCCGAATATTTCGCCGTGCCGTCCCTGCGTCGAGGCGGATCACACCGGTCACGCCGGATCGGGATGGACCTCGATTGCTTCAAATTCATGGACCCCACGCGGTGATCGGGATCGCTACCGGCCGGTTTCATGAGGAATTGCATGTCGGGCATTCTCCTGGATGCGCATTTGCGGTACGCTGAGCCACGGAACGCATTCCCGAGGATTCGCGGGCGGTTGCGGGCAGCCCGAAGGGGCGCCCGGAAGACTCCCGGGCGCCCCTCGGAGCAGCGCGGACTACCTGGTCAGTTCCTCGAGCAGGGTCGTGTCCGGACGTCCCTGCACGATCAGTACGAGCACGATGAGCACGATGGCGATCGTCCGAATGTGGAGCCGGCGCAGCGGCAGGCTGCCACGGACATCCACTCGGAAGTTGCAATTCACGAAAATCTCCCCTCGGGGGGTTGGGGGCGGACGGCTTGTGAACCGATTCCCAAGACGTCCGTCCATGGGGTTCCAGCTGGCGCCTGCCATTAGTTTGTTCCTATGTGAATGAGATCGCAAGCGGCTTTCGGTGCATATGATCTTCGTTCGGGCGGCCGTTTTCGGTGAATTGCCCGAGCTCGTGACGCCGTTTATCGAAAAATGAGCCGCCAGGTGCTTCCGAAGGGCTTTCCACGGCTCAAATTGATGATGAGGGAGGGCCGGCGGGTCCGCCGTAGCCCAGCCGGCCCCGCCGACGCCCACCTCGGCGAGGGCGGGGCGGCCGACGCCCGATCTGATGGTGCGAGGCGAGCCCACCGCACCACGAAGGCCGAATCGCATGGCCGGTTCCGGCCAGGGAGGCCCACGAGGCATCAGATTGCCGATGCCGGGCGTGAAAGGCCCAGCACCCAAGAATCTTGGGCCGAATCGAAGAGTCGTGTGCGAGACGGCGGCCCGGCAGGCCGCCGTGCGGCGCGCGCTCAGCCGGCCGAGGCGCCCTGCGTGGCGAAGCGCTTGCGCAGTTCGCGCTTGAGCACCTTGTGGCTGGGCCCGAGCGGGAGGGAGTCGACGAACTCGACTCGCCGGGGGTACTTGTGCTTGCCCAGCCGCTCCTTGGCCCAGGAGATGATCTCGCCCTCGTCCAGGGCCCCTTCGGCGCCGCTCGCGCCGCCCGCCGCGCCGGGCACGACGACGGCGCACACCTCCTCGCCCTGGCGGGGGTCCGGAAGGCCGATCACCGCGACCTGGCCGATGTCCGGGTGCTGGATCAGGACCTCCTCCACCTCGGTGGGGTAGACATTGAACCCGCCGCGGATGATCATGTCCTTGACTCGGTCCACGATGGTGATGAAGCCGTCGGCGTCCTTCGTCCCCAGGTCGCCGGTGCGCAGCCATCCGTCGACCAGGACCTCCGCCGTCTGCTCGGACATCCCCAGGTAGCCGCTGAAGACGTTGTGTCCGCGGACGACGACCTCCCCGAGCGATCCGGGCGGGAGGAGTTCGATGCGGCGACCGGGTTCGGGGTGGGCTATCTCGACCTCGACGCCCCAGACCGCGTGCCCGACGGTGCCCGCCCGGGTGCCCAGCCGAGGCTGGTTCACCGCGGAGGTGGGGGAGGTCTCCGAGAGGCCGTAGCCCTCGTAGATCGTTGTGGAGAACGCGTTCTGGAAGCCCTCGAGGACCGGCACGGGAAGAGAGGCGCCGCCGGAGATGCACATGCGCAGCCTGGGCAGGCTGGTCACGTGCGGCTCCTCCTCCAGCAGTGCGAAGTACATCGTGGGCACGCCGAGGAAGATCGTGACATGGTGCAGGACCATCAGTTCCAAAGCCTCGGCGGCGTCGAAGCGCGGCTGGAGGACGAGGGTGATGCCCGCCCTGAACGCGGAGTTCATCGCCGAGGACTGGCCGAAGGAGTGGAACAGCGGCAGGCATCCGAGAGCGACGTCGTCGGCGTGCATGTCGACGACGTCGAACGCGTTGGTGGTCGCGTTCATCACCAGGTTCAACTGCGTGAGGACGGCGCCCTTGGGCCTGCCCGTCGTACCGCTGGTGTAGAGCACGACGGCGGGGTCGGCCGCGTCCCGTGTCACATAGCTGCCCAGCGGCTCGACCTGGGCCGCCGACGCGTCGAGGTCCACGGCGCCGTCCACGGGAGCGGTGGGGGACATCCCGGTGACCGCGACGGTGACCCCGGCCGGGCCCGCCGCCCGCGCGGCGGGCTCGGCGAAGTCCTGGGCGCAGACCAGGACGGTGCTGCCGCTGTCCTTGAGCATGAAGGCGATCTCCCGGGGGGTGAGCAGGAGATGCACCGGGACCACGACGGCGCCCGCGGCCAGGATGGCGAAGTACTCGCGGGGGAACGCCACCGTGTTGGGTGCCATCAGCGCCACCCGGTCGCCGGGGCGGACACCGAGTTCGCGCAGGGCGGCCGCGTGTGCCAGGGCATCGCGCCACAACTGCTGGTAGGTCACCCACTGTTCACCTTGGACGACGGCGACGTGGTGGGGGCGGCGCCGCGCGGACTCGGCCAGGACACAGGCGAGCGACAGGGTCATCGGTTGTTCCTCCGCTGATCAAGTCATGGAGTGATCATGTCATCGAGGTACGACGCCCGGGCGCCGGAGGGCTCCGTGGCCCTAGCAGGCTGACACGCGTGAGACATTCTCTGCAACAGTCTCGTTGCGAGATATTTTTGCGTAGAGTCTCGTACTATCGGTCCCGGTCGGCCCTGCCGCCGGCGGTCGACGAGGCGGTGAAGAGCAGCCGCAGGATCTCGACCGCCTGCCCGACCTCCCGCTCGGTGCCCGTGATGGTGTCGCTGTAGAGGAACGACTCGCAGATGCGGACGGTCGTGTAGGCGAGTGTGTCGAGGTCGACCGGCGGGTCGAGCTCGCCCGCGTCGACCTGCTCGCGCAGGAGGTCCCGGACGGCCGCCACGACCCGGGACTGGACCCCGCTGTGCCGCGAGGTGAGGATCCGCAGCGCGCCCTCGGGGTCGGCGGTGAGCAGGGTGCGCAGCGGTGTGAATCCGTCGACGACCTTGAGGAACCGCTGGAAGAAGTCCACCAGGTAGGGCACTCCCTTGCCCTGCGCCTCGTCGCGGGCCAACTGGATGCTGGGCTCGGTGAGCGACCAGATCACCTCGCCCAGGAGCTGTTCCTTGTTGCCTGCCCACCGGTAGACCGTGGCCCTGCCGACGCCCAGCTCCTCCGCGAGCCCGCCCATGTCGAGGGGGACGCCGTCGAGGAACCGCCTGCGCGAGAGTCTCAGCAGGTCGTGCGGTGTACTGCGGCGCTCCGGCTCGCCGCGTGACAGATGCCGGGCGAGCGTGTTCATCGCGTCCCCCACCCCGTCCTTTCTGGCCATCCAGACTCCTGGCCAAGTCTCCCATGGCCCGGCTCCGCGGGCGGTACGTGACGCGAGACATATTGCTGAATTGTCTCATCGGATGGTTGAGTTGTGGGAGCTTCGCCGGTGGAGGCGCGGCTTTTCCGACAAGAGGAACAGGCATGCGCCGCAGCGTCTACAACGAGGACCACCAGGCGTTCCGGGAGACCGTCCGGGACTTCATCGCCAAGGAGGTCGTGCCCGTCCACCCCGAGTGGGAAGAGGCCGGGCACGCGCCGCGCGAGTTCTACCTCAAGCTCGGCGAGCTCGGCGTCTTCGGTATCGAGGTCCCGGAGGAGTACGGCGGCGCCGGCATCGGCGGCTTCAAGTACCAGGCCGTCATCACCGAGGAACTGATGCGCGCCGGAGTCTCGTTCGGCGGTTCCGGGGTGCACACCGGGCTCGTCCTGCCCTACCTCCTCTCCTACGCGACCGAGGAGCAGAAGCGGCGCTGGCTTCCCGGCTTCGTCAGCGGAGAACTGATGACCGCGATAGCCATGACCGAGCCCGGCACCGGCTCCGACCTCGCCGGGATCCGCACCAGCGCCACGTTGTCCGAGGACGGCACCCACTACGTCCTCAACGGGGCCAAGACCTTCATCACCGGCGGTATGCTCGCCGACCTCGTCCTGGTCGTGGCCCGCACCAGCCCCGCCGGACAGAACCGCCGCGAAGGGCTGTCCATCCTCTGCGTCGACACCAGGAGCGACGGCTACACGGTCGGCCGCAAGCTCGACAAGATCGGCCTGCGCAGCTCCGACACCGCCGAACTGTCGTTCTCCGACGTGCGGGTGCCGGTGGAGAACCTGCTCGGCCAGGAGGGGCGGGCATTCGAGTACCTCACCAGCAATCTCGTCCAGGAGCGCCTCGGCATCGCCGTCAGCGCCTACGCCGCGGCGGCCGCGGCGGTCGAGTTCGCGCTGGCGTACGTCAGGGACCGCAAGGTCTTCGGCAGGGCCGTCGCGGAGTTCCAGAACACCAAGTTCGTCCTCGCCGACTGCGCCACCGAGGTCGAGGCCGCGGAGGCGATGGTGGACCGCGCGCTCGATCTGGCCGAGGCCGATGAGCTCACCGTGGCCGACGCCGCCAAGGTCAAGCTGTTCTGCACCGAGACCGCCGGTCGCGTCATCGACAAGTGCCTGCAACTGCACGGCGGATACGGCTACATGCTGGAGTACCCCATCGCCCGCCTCTACACCGACAACCGGGTCTTCCGGATCTACGGAGGCACCAGCGAGGTCATGAAGAGCGTCATCGCCAAATCGATGGGCCTGTGAACCCGCCGCGCCGGGCTGGGCCCTGACGAGGGGAGCCCCGCCCGGCGCGGTGACCACGTCGGCGACGTCCGGCCGCCGCGGATGACGTGGACGACCCGCACCGGAGACGTCAGCGGTGACCGCGACGGTTGCCCGCCTCAGTCGGCCTCCGGCTCCTGGGGAACATCGCGCCGGCCGTACGGCAGCAGCCCGTCCAGGGTCTGCGCCAGTTCGCCGACCGTCGGCCGGTCCCCGGGGCCGGGCTCGAGGCAGCGGTCGATCGCCTCGGCGAGTCCGCGCGGAAGGTTGCGCCGGGACCCGACCGGCGGGGCGCGGTCCTCGAGCTGCGGATACCAGCCGTCCCCGCCGACCGCGGACTGCCACGACCGGCCGGCAGGCACCCCGGCCGCGGATCCGAGGGACGTCCCGTCGCTCACGTCGCCGCCGACCTCGTAGGTCTCGCCCTCGTCGAAGGGGACCTCACCGGTGGCGACCTCGTACATCGTCACGCCGATTCCCCAGACGTCCGCCGCGCAGGAGAGCGTCCCCCCGCGTGCCTGCTCGGGAGCCAGATAGCAGAAGGTGCCGACCCCGGGAGGCGCCGGCCCCGGCGCCCGCGCGACGCTCAGGTCGAGCACCTTCGCCAGGCGGCGGTCCACCACGACGTTCGACGGCTTGATGTCCAGGTGCAGCAGCCCCCGGCTGTGCAGGTAGTGCGTCGCGGAGCACAGATGCAGGCCGAGGAACGCCACGTCCCGGGCGGCCATCCGGTGCCGCAGGCGGTGGACGAGATGCGAGAGGGTCTCCCCGGTGAGCGTCTCCAGGACGACGAACGGCTCCGGCGACTCCACCGTCTCGTACGCCCGCACCAGATGGGGGTGCGCGAACGCCTCGAGCCATCGTCCCTCCCGCACCAGGCGCCGGCGCAGCCTCGGCTCGTCCCTGCGATCCGGGCGCAGCACCTTCACCACGCAGCGGCACATCCGCTCCTCGCTCCAGGTGTCGTACAGGTCCAGCCAGCCGGTCCTGGACAGATGGGCCAGGACCTCGTACCCGGGGGCCACTGCCGTCCCGGGGGGCAGAGGAGGCAGCTGAACCGCCCTTGTCCCGGTCTTGGTCTCGGTCATGACAGCACCGTGAGGGTGGGCGCGCCGTCCGCGGGTCCGTGCAGCCGGTACAGCCGCGCGTACGCCGCGCGGTGGGCGAGCAGTTCGTCGTGGGTTCCGTCCTCGGCCACCCGGCCGTGGTCCAGCACCACGATCCGGGTGGCGTCGCGGACGGTCAGCAGGTTGTGCGAGATGACGATCGTCGTCCGACCGTGCATCAACCGTCGCAGCGGCTCCAGGATCCGCCGCCCCGACTCGGCGTCGAGCCCGGTCGTCGGCTCGTCCAGGATGAGGACGGGCGCGTCACGGATCATGGCGCGGGCTATCGCCAGGCGTTGACGCTGCCCCCCGGACAGCAGCCGCCCGCGCTGGCCCACCAGCGTGTCGTAGCCCTCCGGCAGTTCGCCGATGAACTCGTCCGCGTCCGCGGCGCGGGCCGCCGCGAGGATCTGCGCCTCACTCGCGTCCGGGCGGCCGTAGGCGATGTTGTCCCGCACCGTGCCGTGGAAGACCAGGGTCTCCTGGAGGACCACGGCGACGTTGTCACGCAGTTCGCGGAGCCGCAGATCGCGCAGGTCGATCCCGTCGATCCGTACGGCACCCGCGTCCGGGTCGTAGAAGCGCAGGAGCAGCTTGGCGGCGGTGGACTTCCCGGCGCCGCTCGGCCCGACCACGGCGAGCGTCTCACCGGGTGCCGCCCGGAACGAGACGCCCCGCAGCGCCGGTTGCGCGGTCTGCGGATAGCTGAACGAGACGGCGTCGAACTCCACGTCCCCGCGGGCGCGCCCCAGCAGCCCGGGGTCGGCCGCCTCGACGACCTGCGGGTGCTGGTCGAGCAGTTCGATGATCCGCTCCCCGGAGGCGGACGCCGAGTAGAAGGTGTTGTTGAGGCGCGACAGATCGCGGATCGGGCTGTACAGCCTGCTCAGCAGTCCGAGGAAGACCATCAGGCCACCGAGTGAGAGGTGCCCCCGCGCCAGCTCCCATGTGCCCAGGCCCATGACGATCAGCGCGCCGATCATCTCGATGAGGTCGATGACCGGCCCGAACAGGGCACGGATCCTTGTCGAGGCCATGGCGGCCTCGAACCTGCCGCGGTTCTCGCGCTCGAACCGTCCGTGCTCCCAGTCCTGACGGTTGTACGCCTGCACCAGGGCGACATTGCCGAGCACCTCCTCGGTGATCGCGCTGATCGAGCCGCTGCGGCGGCGGCGCTCACGCGAGGCGGCCTTGATGAGGCGGGAGAAGCGCCGTGCGGCGAACCAGAACATCGGCGCGATGACGAGGGCGAGCAGCGTCAGATCCCACTGGAGGTAGAACAGCAGGCCGAGGAAGACGGCGAGTTGCGTTCCGTACCAGATGGCGTTCGACATGCCGGAGAGCAGGAAGGTCTCGACCGTGTCGATGTCCCCGGTGACGCGGGAGAGCAGGTCACCGAGCCGCCGCCGCTCGAAGAAGCCCAGCGACAGGCCCTGGACATGCCGGAACACATCCGACCGCAGGGTGAGCAGGAAGCGCTCGCTCACCCAGCCGGATGTCACATCGTCGCCGAACGCGAAAACGCCCGAGAGCAGGGTCAGCCCGAGATAGGCGCCCGCGATCGGCACGAACAGCCCCAGGTCGTGCGGGACGAGCATGTCGTCCACGACGATCTTGAAGAGCCAGATCTCGGCCGCCTCGATGACCGGCCCGATCATGCTGAAGGCGATGATCAGCACGATCCAGCGCCGGCCACCGCGGGTGTAGGGCCAGAACCGCCGGAAGACGTCCGGCAGGGAGATGGGCGGCGCCGCCGCGACGACGGCGTTGTGGTCCTCGGCCACG
Organism: Wenjunlia tyrosinilytica; assembly: GCF_014646055.1. Taxonomy (GTDB): domain Bacteria; phylum Actinomycetota; class Actinomycetes; order Streptomycetales; family Streptomycetaceae; genus Wenjunlia; species Wenjunlia tyrosinilytica. The sequence continues at coordinate 184,986 of NZ_BMMS01000005.1, read as the reverse complement.
TACAGCAGCCGCCGCAGAGCGGACCGCACGACGCGCTTCATCTCACGTGTCCTGGCAGAGCGCGGTGACAACCGGGGCCGGGAGTGGGCCCCCGGCCCCGGATCGGGTCGGCCCCGACGTCATCAGCCGTGCGAATGCGACGACGTGCGACGACGGTGACGACGACGCTTGGTGACCGTGCTCTTCGAGGTCTTCGAGGTTCCCTTGTCATGGTGACGCCGGTGTGCCGGAGTCACGTGGCTGAAGAGCCCCATGATCTTCTCCTTCCTGAAGGCGACTACAAAGGAATACGGATCAGAGGGGGAGGCGGATGGGTGATATGCGTAAAATCTTCAGATTATTCCCCTTGGGAGCCGACGCTCCGAGGACCGATGAGTTCCACGCCGCGAAGGAGTCCGACGGAGAGAGGGGCTCGAGAAGGCCCTCGAGAGGGCACTCGGCAAGCAAGCCCGGACCTCGTACTCGGCGGCGGGAAGCGCCTGTTCGCCGACGGGGTCCTGCCGACCGCGCTCAGGGCCCGCGGGCAGCAGCACCACCGGTACAGGTGTACAGGTACAGGCGTACCGGTACAGGCGCCTTCAACACCTGCCAGCCGGTCGGGAGGCCCACGTACGGCTCCTTCGACCTCGAGCGGCAGAGGCACTCGACGACCCGCATCGATGCGGCTGCGTCATCGCGCCGGACCCCTACATCAACGAGAGCAGCGGCCACACGGCCGCCGCCGCACACACGATCAGCAGTACCAGCAGTGTCAGAGCCCCGGCATGACGCCGTGCCAGCCGTAGGCCACGCAGCCCGACGACGCGTCGACCACGGGAATCCGGATCACCGGTCACGCTCCCGCCCCCCTGTTCTCGGTGCTCTCTGCGAGCCGTGCGCACGGCCCCACCACGGCCGTGCGCTCCTACAGGATTACGGCTTCGGGGCCGACTGTGCTCACTTGGTGACGCACAGCACAACCGGGAGGGCAGGGGTGAACGGCCGCCGGCGGGCAGGGCGGTGGGAGTTCCGCGAGGCTACGACTGGGTTCTGCCCGGGCTGTTCCAGGGGCTGGTGGGAATGATCACGTCGGAGCCGACATGGTCACGCAGTTGCTGGTTCAGCGCTCGAAGGCCGGGCGCCGCGGACGTCATCGCGGCCACCAGCGCCGAGCCGCTGCAGGACGCCAGGGCGCGCAGGGCCGACTGCGCCTGCTCGGCGGCGTGCCTCAGGGCCGGACCGGGTGTGCCCGCTGTCAGCAGACGTGCGACGGCCAGGGCGATCGCCTCGGCGTCCTCGTGGAGATCGGTGTCGGCGTAGAAGGCCAGATCCTCGGGTGCCGCGAGCGGAAGCCGGCAGGAAAGCTCCACATGAGCCCCCCACGCGGCGTGCCACAGCGCCTTGTCCGGTTCGGCGGCACGTCTGGTGCCGCGGAGCCGTCCGACCGCCGACGGCAGTCCCGGCAGGCGGCGTACCTTTCCCACTGCCATCGCCCGCGCCCTCCTCCTGCCGCACCGCAGTATTCAACCCGAAGGTGGCGGCGGCATACGGACACTGCCCGTTCACGCACCGTAGGCCGCACGGTCATACACCATCGTGCCTGTAGGCATAGTCCCCTGTCACCCCAGCACCGCAAACAACGACCGGGAAGTGAGCGGATTTCCGCGGGCGATGCGCCCACAGCGGAGGCGGTCGGTGGAGGCGGTCGGTAAAGGCGGTTCGTGAAGGCGGTCCCTGACGACGATCCCTCAAGACGCAGGACGATCGGACCCGCGCGGAGGTGGACTCCGCGCCTACGGCGCGGCGCCGGGCCGCGGGGCGCGCCGTACCAGCGCCAGGAGATCAGCCGGGGGTGGCCCGGCAGTTCGGTGCGGTCCGTGGCCCACAGCAGTGTGCGCCAACGGTCGGTGTCCCGCGCCGCGTCGGGGAACAGGCGGGCCGGTGTCCGCCCGCAGGGATCGGCGGGCGGCTCCCAGGGCAGCCCGAGACCCTCGGCGCAGTGCTCCAGTCCGCGTCCCTCGCCGCATGCAGGGTGGTCACCGCGAGCCGCACGGCCAGTTCGGCATCGTCCGCGGTCACGGGGCCGTTCAGCGCCGTACTCGGTCCACTCGACTCCGGCATGGCCCCGACCCGTACCAACGCACCCATGGACCTTCGGGCCGCCGCACGGACGCGGAGAACGGCTGAACTCTTTTCTCGGCAGATGTTTCCGGACGCCTTTCGCCGCGTGCTCAGACGCCTCGCAGGCGCTCCATCTCCCGACGGTCGCGCTTCGTCGGACGCCCCGCGCCGCGGTCGCGGTGGCCGACCGCGGCGACGGTCTCGGGCGCCGGCGGGGGCGGGCTGTTGTCGACGAAGCACTGCGCGGCGACGGCCGCCCCGACCCGCTTCCTCACGACGCGGGAGACCACCACGATCCTGTCGCGTCCGGCGTGGCGCAGCCGTACCTCGTCGCCCGTCCTGACCGCGTGGGCCGGCTTGACGCGTTCGCCGTTGACGCGCACGTGACCCGCGCGGCAGGCCGAGGCGGCCATCGAGCGGGTCTTCGTGAGCCGCACGGACCAGATCCAGCTGTCGATCCGGACGGTCCCCTCGTCTGTGGCCATGCCATGACTCTAGAACCGGCGCCGCACCCTTATCAAAGCCGGGCAACTCATGACTTCGCCAGGCGCGGGTCGAAGGTGTAGCCGACCTGGCGGACCGTGGCGATCGTGGCTCGATGGTCGGGGCCGAGCTTGCGCCTCAGGCGGGCCACATGCACATCGACGGTGCGGATGTCCCCCACCGGGGGCTGGCCCCACACGGCGGCCATCAACTGGGCACGGGTGTGGACCCGGCGGGGGTGGGCGACGAGATAGGCGAGGAGCTCGAACTCGAGGAAGGTCAGGGTGAGCCGGCGGCCGGCCACCCAGGCGATGCGCTGTTCCCCGTCGACGTGAACACCCTTCGCCGGGGGGTCGGGGATCGGTTGCCGCTTCGCGGCCGGACGGCTCGCGTCGTCCGGTATCACGGTGTGTTTGCTGTGAACCCGGAGATAGCGCACGGGCATGCCTGCTCCTTACGGGGGTGTGGGTGCCGGAGAACCCGGTGGCCGGTGGTGACCGACGGGGGCGTCGCCTGCGTCCGAGTGGTCCGGCGGGGAGTCATGGCCCGCGCTTGTGGCGCGGCCTCACTCATTGTGATGTGTCGTGCACCGTGTGCAGCACAGGCTTGCACAGTTCATCCCCACCGGCCCCTTGGCGGAAGTGCGACCCGCAGGATCGGGCCAAGGTTCCCCGCGGCGGATCCAGGGGCCGCACGGCCCTTGACCGGGCCCGCATCGCTGTCCTCGTGGTGGATCCGCCGACGGAATCGAGCCGAACGGCGAAGGGCGTTCGGCCGTCCGGCCGCCGCGTGGCCGTGTGGTGGATATGTCCTGACTCGGTAACAGGGGGCGGTGTTGGGTGATTCGCCCGATCCGGAAGCGATAGACCTGATTCCGCTTCCTCCGGGTGAGGAAGCGAGTACCAGTCCTTGGGGCCCGGCAACGCCGTGTCCCGGAGAAGAAAGTGGGGCCACTATGTCCCGTACTCGTCGAATCAGCGCCATCCTCCTGGCCGCCGGCGCCCTGCTCGGCGCCGCGGCGCTGCCCGCGACCGCCGACGGCCGTGACCACGGCTACCACAGCCGCGAACGCGGCGAGGGCGGCCGCCACGCCTGGAACCACGACCGCGACCGCGGCGACGACAGCCGGGGGCGCGACCGCGGCGAAGCCGGCCGGGACCGCGGTGACGACGGCCGGGGCCGCGACCCCCGTGACGACGGCTGGGACCGCGACCCCCGTGACGACGGCTGGGACCGCGGCCGTGGCGACGGCTGGGACCGCGACCCCCGTGACGACGGCTGGGACCGCGGCCGCGGTGACGGCTGGGGCCGCGGCAGGCGGGGCGCCGTCGTGTTCGAGGCCATCCAGTACGACGCCCGCGGAGTCGACCTGCAGCGCAACCGGAGCCTGAACGGCGAATGGGTCTCCCTGGTCAACAACGGCCGCCGCTCCGTGCAACTGGAGGACTACACCATCACCGACCGCCAGGGACACACGTACACCTTCGACCGGCTGCGGCTGCGCACGGGCGAAGAGGTCGTGGTCCACACCGGGTCCGGACGCGACAACCGCAGTGACGTCTATCAGGGCAGCAACCGGCACCTGTACGACAACCAGCGCGGTCAGGTGGTCCTGCGCAACGACCGCGGCTCCAGGCTGGACGAGTGCCGCTGGGACCGCTACGGCCACGGCTACAAGACGTGCTGACGCCGCCCCGCTGCCCGCGGCGATGACGTGAGCGCCGATCCGGTGCCCGCGGCGACGATCTGACGCAGGTGTCCGCCCCCGAAGCCATCGGGGGCGGACACCTGCGCGTGCCGGGGGTGGCCGGAGCCGAAATCCCTTTGCGGCGCCACCGTCCGCAGCCCAAGACTGTGCCGGTGCTGATCCGACGTGAAGCCCCCGCCGACGTCCCCGCCGTCCGTGCCGTCACCGCGGCGGCCTTCGCCCGGCCGCGGACTCCGGTACCCGTCGAAGTCGCCGTCCTCGACGCGCTGCGCACCTGCGACGGGTGGCTGCCCTCGCTGTCGATGGTGGCCGTGGGCGGCGACGGTGACGCCGTCGGGCATGGTGAGGTCGTCGGGCATGTGGTCTGCACCCGCGCGCACATCGACGGTGCCCCGGTCCTGGGGCTCGGCCCGCTCAGCGTGCACCCCGACCACCAGCGGCGCGGCGTCGGCCTGGCGCTCGTCCACTCCGTGCTGGGGGCGGCGGACGCACGGGACGAGCCACTGGTGGCCCTTCTCGGCAGCCCCGCGTACTACGGCCGGTACGGGTTCCGGGCGAGCACGGAGTACGGCATCACCGCGCCGGACCCCGCGTGGGGTGAGTACTTCCAGGTCCGGCCGCTGACCGCGTACAGGCCCTCATTGGTCGGCCGCTTCGCGTACGCCGAGCCCTTCGCCCTGGCCGACTGAAGCGCCGGGCGAGCCGCGTCAGCCGACGCCCGAGGGGCGGAACTGGACGCTGATGCGCGGGCCGACGGGCTTGGCCGTCTTGGGGATCGAATGGTCCCAGGTGCGCTGGCACGATCCGCCCATCACGATCAGATCGCCATGCCCGAGCGCCTGCCGGATCGTCGGGCCGCCGCCCGCTCGCGGCCGCAGCGCCAGGACACGTGGCTCTCCGACGGAGAGGATGGCGACCATCGTGTCCTCCTTGTCGCCCCGGCCGATCCTGTCGCCGTGCCAGGCCACGCTGTCTCCGCCGTCCCGGTAGAGGCACAGGCCCGCCGTGCGAAACGGTTCTCCCAGTTCGGCGCGGTAGTGCTCGCTCAGCATGGAGCGCGCGTCGGTCAGGACCGGGTGCGGCAGGGGGTCGTCCTCCTTGTAGAAGGCCAGCAGCCGCGGCACCGCCACGACGCGGTCGTACATCCTGCGCTCCTCGGCATGCCACGGCACATCGTTGGCCAGCTGCTCGAACAGCGTGTCCGCGCCGCTCAGCCAGCCGGGAAGGACGTCGATCCACGCGCCGTCGGCGAGTGTCCTGCGCTGGAGGTGATCAAGCCCACCCAGGCCGGCCTCTTCGGCGCCGCCGAAGAGGGAAGCCTGAAGGTGAAGGGTCATGACCTTCAGGATACGTGATTGCTCGAACGTCTGAGCGATTACTTCGGATGGGTTATCGCTCACCGCCGCCCTGATGCGGCCCGTGGCGGTCCGGGGCCGTCCCTATGGGTGAATCCAGGACTGGGACGGCGCCCTCGTGGGGAACAGAGTGTGACCGCGCCGACGCGGCCCCCCGCTGCTCGTGCTCAGCGGGCGTCCGGCCGCGTCCGCCACTCGTTCCCGCCTCACACTGCCGGAGGCCGCATTGCGGACCGAACGTACGTCACAGCAGGTCACCGAAGAGGTCATCGCCTATATGGAGCCCGCGCTGCGCGAGGCGGTCGCCAGGCTGAGCGAGCCCGTCAGGCATATGGCGGAGTACCACTTCGGCTGGGTCGACGCCGACGGGCGGCCCTCCGTGCCGGTCGGCTTCCGGCGGCGGCCCGCGCTGGTGACGCTGCTGTGCGCGGGCAGTGGCAAGCAGGACTGGGACGGCGCGCGCAATGCGGCCCTGGCGGGGACGCTGATGTCGGCAGCGGGCACCGTGCACGACGACGTGGTCGACCAGGAGATGATCCGCAAGGGGCGTGCGACGGTGTGGACCGTCTTCGGAGTGCCGTCGGCCGTACAGGTCGGAGTCGCGCTCCACTGCCTGGCCTTCGAACTGCTGGCCGAGGAGCCGCCGCGTGTCGCGGTCGAACTGAGCCGCCGAGCGGCGTACGCGATCCGGGAATGCTGCTCGGGCCAGATCCGCGACCTGCGGTCCGAGGGCTCCTCGCGGGCCGACCTCAAGGAGTCGGTGGACCTGCTGGAGAGCACCATCGCGTTCCCCACCGCGGGCGTGGCCATGGCGGGCGCGCTGGTGAGAGGCGCCACGGACAGGGAGATCGCGGCGGCGGAGAGCTTTGGCTACCACGCGGGTATGGCGATGGCGTACTTCGACGACTGGGAGGGTGTCTGGGGCACCTCGCGGGAGTCGCTGGAGGATCCCTTCGCGGACCTGCGACGGCGCAAGAGCCGATCGTTCGTGGCCTTCGCCCTCCAGTCGGGCGGACCGGCCCGCGACCAGTTGGCCGCCTACTACGACGACTGCGCGGAGTCGAGCCTCGAACAACTCGAAGGCATCGCGGGTCTGATCGAGGAGTGCGGCGGCCGGACCTGGCTCGAGGACCGGATCAGGGAGCACATCGTCCTGGCGGGGCGCGCGCTGCCGGAAGCGGTGCCCGATCCCCTCGCCCAGGCCGAGTTCGCCGGATTCCTGGGGATGATCGCCGACGAACTGCGCTGATGAACCGCGTTGAGCCGCCCGCGCGTTGGGCGCCGCACGCGAGAGCGCGGGGACCCCTCGGTGAGCGGCAGCACGCGGCATGTCATCACCTCGTCTCCCGCCCCGGGCCGGGACAGTGCGCGCGCCTACAGGGGCCCGTCCGCCGACGCCAGGGCCGGTCGGCCCCCATGACCGGCCTGTCGGCCCTATGGCCCCACCCGCCGAGGTGATGTCCTGGACCTGGCACCGAGGACAGGCCGAAGACACGGGGAAGCGGAACGCATCCGCGAAAGCGGAGCGCGTCCGCGCACCGTGCAATCAGGGCCCGCGAGAAGTGGGCAGCCCTCGGTGCCCTTGTGCCCGGCGGTACCCCCGTCCGCCGGGCACAAGGCCGTGTGCTTCGCGCGGCCGCCCGCCACGTCCGGGTGGTCCGGAGCCCGAAGTCATCCGCTGAAGTCGTGATGGGTCATGAGCATGTCCTGCTCCTGGCCGAGCGGCATCGACTGGAGGTGGGTGGCCGCCGTCGCCGCCTCGCCAGGACCGAGTCGGCTGTGGACGAAGACGAACAGCAGCCCGGGGAACTCCGCCACGAGTGTGCGCAGCAGCTCGGGATCCGGCTGGAGGTGCAGGACGATCGTGATGGGCCCCTTCTCCTTCTCGTGCCGGGCCATCACTCGGCGCAGATCCTCGGCCCCGCAAGGCATCCCGTGGCAGAGCTTGTCCGACAGGAAGCCCGCTATGTCCTCGACCAGTTCCTCCGTGAAACGCGCCCCGGACAGCGCCACCGGCTTGTGCATCACCCAGCGCGTCGGCATCTCACTGGCCCGGCGGACATACATGTCGGCGGTGGCGGGCCACTGCGCCGACAGCAGCGCGACCCGGCCCTGCGGGCGCGACGCCTCCACCAGGGCGTGGAGCTGACGGGCCGCCGCGGTCGGCACCCGGGCGAAGGGCACGACGACGTCGACGATCTCCTGGCGGCGCTCGCGCTCGGTGAGCAGGTACAGAAAACGGCCCAGGGCCTCCCGGAGGGCACACTCCGCGCCCAGGCCCTCGACGGGCCGTTCGCTGAGCAGTCCCGCTGAGACCACATACCGCAGATGCTCCTTCATGGAGGTGGGTGCGGCCACCTTCAGCAGCTGCGCGGTCTCGAGCAGGACGGGTGGCGCCAGCCCCTTGATCAGCTCGGCGATGAATTCGGTGACACGGGGGAAGGGCAGCGCACCGTACTCCTCGGCCAGCGGCTCGAGGAGGTTGCGCAGCCGCTGCGGTGGTCGGCCGGGCCCGGCATCCCGCTTCCAGTCGGCCATGTCGAACCTGCGCAGGTTCAGTCTCTCGAGAAGGGATCCCTTCAGATCGCGGCGGCTCGTGGAGGGGAGCGTGACGACCATGACACGGAACCTGCCCCCGGTCGCCTCGTGGAGCGCGATCGCGACCAGGGCCTCCTCCATGACATTGGGCGACTTCAGAGCGTGCGGAGACAGGACGATGGCCGCGCCCTCGCAGCCCAGCAGCTCCGCCATGACCTTGGCGTGCCAGTCGTCCCCGACGTCCAGCAGATGCCCGTCGTGGACCGGTACGCAGCCGCAGTCACGGACCAGTTCGACGACGGCGTCCCGGTAGTCGCCGCACCGGTTCCCCGCGCAGTCACAGGAGTTGGAACTGTGGCTGACGAAAACGCGGGGCTTGGCCATGGGCGGCACTCCTGGAGAAAGCAGCGGCGGTGAGCGGGTGGTTCAGCCGGTTCCGGGAGGACCGTGCAGCCGGAACCAGCGCATGGCGCCGGGGGCGAGCCGGAATGCCACCTCTCTCTCGCCGTCGTGCCTCACGCCGTCGCCACCGAGCAGGTCGAGCAGCCCCAGGGGCCCGGCCCACCCGAGCTGTTCGGCCGTGAAGGCGACGCCGACCTCCTGACCCGCCGTGTTCGCCAGGCAGAGCACCACTTCGCCGCCGTGACGGCGCAGGACCGCCAGGACGGATTCATGACCGGCATGGAGGAAGCGGCAGTCGCCTCGCGTGAGGGCCAGTTGATTGCGTCGCTGTTCGACCATCCGCCGCAGAGGGACACCCGCCGGGTCCTGCCCCCCCTGGATCAGCGGCAACGGGAGCACGGGGCAGCCCGGGAGGCAGAGGAGGAGACCGGCGAGGAGCGTCTTCGCACCCGGAGTGAGCCCTTCCGGCAGTGAGTCACCCCACTGCGGACCGATCGCTCCCAGCGGTAGCCACTGAATCCCCGTCCCAACGCCCTCAGCCCGGCCGTCCTCCCCATGGCCGTCCTCCCCATCGCTGCCTTCCCCATGGCCCTGCGGGCTCGGACGGCCCGTGAGTTCGCCACCGAGTCCGCTCACCACCACGACATGGCATCCCTGTTCACCCGACCCCTGGGGAGCGAAGAGCCGGTGCGCCGCCTCGAACTGCCGTGTCGTGCCGATCAGGGCGCGGTCGTCGTAGCCGTCGATGAGATGCCGCAGGTCTGTCAGCAGGGAGTCCTCCGGGCCGAAGCCGCCCACGAGCCGGATGCCGTCGACCCCCACATCGAGCCACCGCCGGACCGAGTCCAGCACTTCGATGCCCGGAAAGCCGGTGCCCGCCCCACTCACCGACGACAGATCGAGGTCCACGACCAGGCGCATGCCGTGGCGGCGAACGTCGGTCATCAACTGTGCGAAGTCCCGCTCGAAGCCCAACGGCAGCATCGGTTCCGCGCCGAGCGGCGGCGCGTGGAGCCGGTGCGAGCGCGGAATCGGATCGGCGGGGCCGACGACCACGCAGGTGACGCCTGCGTTCGCGATCCCTGCGAGCCGTTCGGCGAAGCCCCGCAGGCCGCTGCCAGGACCGCTTCCCAACGCGGCGGGTCCCGCCAACGCCAGCACGCATCCGCGGATCCACGTCGGAAGCCGCCCCACGTCGGAGGCCGGCTCCGTGTCCGGAGTCATGAGGTAGCGGCTGCCGTCCTCCGTGCGCACTTCGACGGGGCCGCCGACACCCGCGATCGTCCAGGTGCCGTCGGGAACCGCGCAGACCTTGCTCGCGCGGAAGGGAAGCCGGATCCGGAGGGGCAACCGGTCGGGGTCCGGCGCGGATGTCGGCCACAGCAGGATGTGCGAGTCGCCGCCCGCCGCCGCGAGCCGCCCGTCGGGACCGAGCGCGAGCGACGTCACCGGCCAGGGCGCCTGTCCGATGAGAAAGCGCCGGGAGTCCTCCCAACTGCGGGGCGAGGCGGCGCCGCCGTCCGGCTTGCGCCACCCCCAGACCCCGCCGTCCGGATCCGCCCACGCCACGAGGCCTCCGCCCGGATCACCGGTCAGCGCGGTCGCCGCTGACGCCAAAGTGAGCGCGGGCCTGTCGCCGGCCGCTTCCCAGACCCTCAGCACACCGTGCTCGTCGATCGCCGCGACGGTCGCCGAGCCCGCGAAGCCGGTGGTGGTCCACAGCACACGGATGGGCCCGCCCGCCACGGCCATACGGTGCACACGTCCCGTGGCGTTCCCCCGGAGGAGCAGCGCCGAGTCACCCTCCCGATCGGTCCAGTAGACGTCCGAGCCACGGTCGCCGACGAGTTGCACCCACCTCGGATCCGCCGACACACGCTGGTACAGGCTGGGCCCGGCCCGCTCCTCGCCCGACCTCAGCACGATCTGCCGCACCCGGTCCCCTTCGAGGAAGGTCAGCCAGATGTGGCCGCCGGAGGACAGGGCGATGCGCCGCCGCGGCGGGCCGCCCTCCTCGGGTGCGACGCGGCCGGTCTCCCGTCCGTCGAGCGCGTGCAGCACCACCGTGCCGTCGGCCAGGAGTACGGCCCAGCCGATCGAGCGGTCGTCCGCCTCCGGCGCCGCGACGAGGTCCGTCGCCTCTCCCGGATGCGCCGTGCTCGCCAGGAGCGTCCCGTCGCGGGCGCGCCGCTGCACGACGGTGAACGGCAGGTGCAGCACCTGCCCTTCCTCCAGTTCGAGCCGTACGGGCTCGCCGGTGTGGCTCAGCGTGCTGGACAGGTCCAGCCGCACCTTGCGGCCGCCCGCCGCCCTGAGGACCGCGGCTTCCGCGTCCGGCGGTCGGCTGATGACGATGCCGTCGCCCTGGGCGGCCACTCCGAAGGGGATGCTCCGCTGCACCAGCGCACGGGCCGTGTGGGTCGCGTCGCCGTCCGGGGCCTCGGTGTCCTCCGGCACGGGCAGGCCGAGACGTTCCGCCGAGGCCACCCGCACGCGCCAGGCGTTCTCCTTCTCCCGCAGCGCCTCGGGCAGCCGGGGCAGGTAGTGCAGTGCCCAGCGCCCCAGGTCGTCGGCCGCCCGGCCGTCCGAGGCGACGGCGCGCAGCAGGCGGCCCAGTTCGTGATCGGCTTTCCCCTGGTCGCCGTCGGGGTCCAGCGGCGCCCAGAGCAGTTCCTCGTAGAGCCGGGTGGTCCGGGGAGCGTGGGCGTGCGCCTCCCGGGTGAACCGGCGGACCGCGGCCGCGTGCTCGGGGCGGCGGGCGAGCCGCGACCACAGGGCCCGCGAGGCCTCGGGGTCCAGGAGCAGGGCGTGCTCCCCGGCCGCCTCGACCAGCGGCGAGAACCACAGCTCCGCTTCGAGCGCGGCCGTCGAACGGGGCAGGAAGCGCAGCCTGGCCCGGCGAAGGAACGCCGGCTCCACCGCCGCCGCCAGCGAAACGCACTCGGCGAGACGGACGAGGTCATGGCTGCGCCGCGCGAGCGCCTCCACCAGGGCGGCCATGTCCCGGCCGGTCCCCGCGTCCGTGCCCGGGCTCATGGCCGACCCAGTGGCCGCCGGATCCGGCGGGTCGCTTCCCTGGCGTGTCTCAGGGAGATCCGCCGGTCGAGCGGAATGAAGGCGACGTCGGCCCGCAACCGCCGCGCATACGCGCCGGCCGCGTACGGCGTCAGGCAGACCGCGGGGCAGCCGTTGTGCCGCACCACGCGGATGAACAGCTCCCACTCGGCGGGGTCGGCCACCGCGTTCCCACCGAAGGGAGGCCGAGTGCGGCCGAGGTCGGAGACCAGCACCACGGGGGTCCCCGGAGACGGCGGCTCGTACATCTCGAGGCGAGTCGGCGTGTTCCGGACGACCCCCCGCAGCGGGGAGCCGCGGAACCGCAGCACCTCGACCCGGTCCCGTCCGGTGACGCTGCGCACCAGTTCCTCCAGCCAGCCGCGGTCGGCGCGGAAGGGCGCCATGCCGTCTCCGTGGTCCAGCAGGAGCTGGGCACCATGCCTGGTGCTGAGCCGACTGCGCCGCGGCACGGTCCGCACCACGTGCTGTCCGGCAACCTTGCGCACCAGTGCCCGTTGGTCCAACTCGGTCCCCCGGACAGGGGTGGAGACCGCGCCGAAGACGATCCCCCGCGCCCAGTCGGGCCGCCACGGCGGCACGTACGGCGGGGGCGGGGCGGACCCGCCGTCGTCGAGGAGTTCCGGTGGGCCCGAACGCGATCCCGCCCCGAGCCGCGGGAGAGCGCCCGGCCGGGTCGAGGGGGCGACGACGGTCAGCGAGAACCCCAAGGGCCCTTCCGCGGGTCCGGTGGCCCGCGCGGCCGTGTGCCCGCTCCACTCGTCGGGCCGACCGCCCTCGTGGTCCCCGCGGGCCGCCCGCGGCCGGCCGGGCCAGGGCCTCGTGGGGACGGGACCGGTGGTGGCGGTCACCCCCGGGCCACCGGGCTCACGGGGCCGGCCCACGGCGGTCGGCCGCGGCCCGGAGTCCGGCGCGGGGGAGTGGCGGAGGCGGTGCCCGGAGAAAACGGCGCCTGCACCGATTCCGGGCGACGGGGCCTCGGTGACGTCGAGGCCGAGCAACCGGGCGATCTCGGCCGCGGTCCGCCGGTCCGTCGGACGCAGGGCGGCCAGCGCCCGGACCATGTCTCCGAGGGAGACCTCCCCCCGCGCGCTCACGCCGTGTGCTCCAGCCCTTCACGCCGCTTGCGCAAGGTGACGTCCGCCAGGACCTTCCACTCGCCCGTGCCCGGTACCACGCCGAGGCGGTGGCTCGCCTTCAGCGCGTCGAGGTACTCGGCGGTGCTCGGCCCCCCCGAGCTGTCCTCCAGCCGGTCCCGCACACCGATGAGATGGTCCGCCACCTGGGCGGCGAGCTCCCCGTCGTAGTGGGCGCCCAGGTGGGTGGCCGCCACGCTCATCAGGTGTTCCTTGCCGGGCGGGTCGAGTTCCACGATGATGCACCGCCGCAGGAAGGGGCGCGGCAGTTCACGCTCGTCGTTGGTCGTGATGACGACGAGTGGGGCGTCCTCCTCGGCGACCTCCACCATGTCACCCCAGGGCAGGCGGAAGGAGTGCGAACCCAGCGGTCCCAGCAGGCTGTTGGGCAGATCGGGGTCGGCCTTGTCGATCTCGTCGATGAGCACGACGGACCGGTGCGTGCTCGCGTCGGCGAACGCCTCCCACAGCGGGCCGCGGGCGTAGTAGTGCGAGATGTCCTCGTTGAGGTTGTGCGCCTGGGCGTCGTTGAGCCGCCGCAGCGCGTCGAACCGCCACAGCAGGTCCTCCGGCTCGGTGCGGGCGGTCACGACATGCGTGTGGGTACGCCAGCGCAGGATCCGCGCGACATTGGGCGCGAGCGACGACTTGCCCGATCCCGGTGGGCCGAAGACGAGAAGGGGCCGACCGGTCTTGAGGGCGACATTGACGGCGAGCACCAGCCGTTCGTCGTCGAAGACGTACACCTCGTCGTCGGCGGCGTAGCCGTCCCGCTCGGCCGTACCGTCGCCGTGACCGCCCGCGGTCACGTCCCCGGGGGCGTCGGGGTCGAACTCCTTGTCGTACTGGAGCACGTCATCCTCCGGCGTATCCCGTGGTGAGCCCTGTGAGCCCGTGTCCTCGTCGTCTTCTTTCTACCGTGCGGCCGTTGGGCCGCGGGCCGCCTTCGCGAACTTCGGCGGTCCGGCTCAGTGCCAGGGCGCCGGGCCGGGAACGATCTCCACACGGGGAAGCGTACGGCGCAGCGGCTCCAGGTCGAATGCGCCCGTGGCGGTGGGCAGATGGAGAGCGCGCAGCCACAGCGCACCGGCCAGGCCGCCGAGCCGGTCGGCGGACGGCAGCGGCGCGAGTTCCAGGAAGGTGACATCCGTGCCGGCCACCGCGGACAGGTCGTCGAGGAGGGGGCAGTCGGACACGGAGAGGAAGCGCAGCTTGCGGCAGCCGGACAGGGCATCCAGGCCGGTGAGGCCCGGATTTCCGGCGATCGTGAGCTTCCTGAGGCCGGGCAGGTGCCGCAGCGGACCGTAGTCGGTGATGCCGCCGCGGCAGGTGAGTTGGTGGACATGCGCGGCGCCCGCGAGCCGGGCGAGGTCCGGGTCGCTGCGCACCTCCATCGCGGAGCGCACGGCGGCCCCCGCCTCGCCGCTCGCCCCGTCGTCGGTCCAGGACGCGACGAACAGATGCTGAGCGGGGGGCCGTTGGGGATTCCAGGTGCTGGTGTGCCGGGCCAGCTCCGCACGCTGCCGTTCGAAGTCGCGGATGAAGGCCTGGGCCACGTCTCCGCCGATCAACTCGGCGGTGCGGACCATGAGAGCGGCCTCGGACTCCGACACGTACGCCGGATGGGGAAACAGCCGCAGGATCATCTCCCCCGCCTGGGCCAGCGGGTGGACGTCCTCGGGCCGCTGCGGCGGGACAAGCTCCGCCGCCTTCTCCTCCACCCGCGCTCGGACCTCGGGGTCGGCCTCCGCGCACTCCTCCATCGCCGTGGCGGCGATCAGAACCAGTTGCACATGCTCGGCGTGCGCAACGGCCCGCCGCGCACGCTCGAGCAGACCGAGCAGCACCCTCCGCCCCTCCCACGGACGGGCGTAGGCCACGGCCAGGATGACGCATTCGCGCCACCAGTCGTCGTGGGCGTTGTCCACCAGGAGGTCGAGGTCGCCCGCCTCCACGATCCGCTGTGCCGCCAGGTACTGCATGAGCGGGCCGTGGACGAACTCCACTCTCGTGACGGCCGTCTCCCTCAGCAGGCCGCTTCGTGCCAGCAGGTGCTGGTAGACCTCCCGCGAGTCCGCCGAGAAGGGGGGCAGTGCCCGAAGCGCGTCGGAGAGCACGGCGAGCAGTTCCGTGCCGGCTGCCTCCACCCTGCCGTTGCGCAGCATCCAGTAGGCGATGTGCCCCAGCAGGAAACGCTGGTCCTCCTCGCTGAGCCTCACACCCTCGGGAGCGGCGATCGAGCGTTCGCGGTCCCGCCGCCCGAGCAGCATCGACAGGGCCGCGTCGTACAACTGGACACGCTGGGTGGGAAGATGGCCGACGCGCACCCTGTGCAGCGCGCAGATCAGGGCGCACATCAGCGGGTTCTTCATCAGCCCCTGGAGGTCGCGCCTCGCGCGAATCGAGTGCAGGAGCGCGTTCTCGTACTCCCCCAGACGAGCCTGGTCGTGCGCCGTGGGCTGGGCGACCCCGGCGGCCGTGTGCCAGAGGGAGACAAAGCGCTCGATGTCCGCGCGGTCGAGCGGCAGCAGGGCCAGCTCGCCGAACCCGGCGCGGTGCAGCCATCCCTCGGGCACCGCCGACGGCCTGGACGTCACCACGTAGGACGAGTGCGGGTACGCGCTGAGCAACTCCTCCAGCCAGCGCCGCACCCGGGCACGCTCCGTCGGCCGGACCTCGTCGATGCCGTCGAGCAGTACCAGGCCGCTTCCCTCTGCCAGGAGATGGTGCGCCCAGCGGTCCGGAGCCCGGTCGGCGAGCGGAGAGCCGACGCAGGACAGGAACTCGTCCGGGCCGGGCAGCTCCCCGTGGCGGACGATGGTACGAACCGGCAGGAGAAAGGGGACGGGGTCGCCGAATCCCGTCGACAGCTCCAAGGAGCGGCGGGCCGCCGACACGGCGAGCCATGAGAGCAGCGTCGTCTTGCCCGATCCCGCGGAGCCGCGTACGAGAAGACGCGCTTCCCCCGTCAGCGCCTGCTCGGCGCGCACCCCATGGCCGCTGTCGCCGCCGATCTCGGCCATGGGGGCGAGGTAGGCGGTGTCGAGGGTCAGTGCCATGGGGTCGCGCACGATGTCGAGGCCGAACAGCTCCATCCTGTTGTGCGCCTCGGCGACGTGGTCCCGGTACTGCTCTTCGAAGACCATCCGGGCGATGCGCTCGGCCTGCGGACGCAGACCGTCGGGAACGGCTTCCCACCGGTTGACGAGGCCGTGCAGGACATGGAGGCAGAACTGGTCCAGCAGGGCGACCAGCAAAGCGGTGCCCTCGTCGGAAAGGTTCGGCGTGTCCGGCGGCAGGGCTTCCACGACACGGCGGCTGAGTTCCTGCGGTCCCATGTCGACAGCGTCGGTTTCGGCCACGGACAGGGTTCCGAGGGTCAGCAGGGCCGCGGTGAGCACCTGGGTGACCGCGTCCGCCTCGGTGTCGGTCACCGTGTGGCCGTACTGGCCTTTGGCGACCGCCCGGGTCACGAGATGGCGAGCCCACTCAGGTGCGTTCACATCCCTCATCCGGAGCAGCTGCGAGAGCCGAAGCGGCTGGGAACGAGACCGCGCCCGCCGCTTGTCGAGCGCGTTGAGCGCGGCGTCGATCGCGATTCGGACGATCTCGGTGATCAGTAGGACTTCCACCCGCACCCCTCCGACGACGGATCCAGAATGCCGCAGCCGCGGCCGACCGCGGGGCGTTGCGCGCGGATCGGAGAGAGCGTCAGAATCGCGGGGTGAGCGTTGTGGGGGGTAGTGCGGCCGTGGCCGGCGTGTGGGACCGGCAGAGTGTCTGGTCGCAGGCGGCGAACCGGTTGAAGGCGTCCATGGGCAGGGCCAGGACGGTCTCCCTGATGCTGGGGATCGCGGCGGCTGTCCTGGGCACCGCCTCGTCCCAGGTGATGAGTTGGAACGGAATGGCCGGCAAGGCCCTGGCCTTCGGCGCCGCCGTCGCCGCCGGGCTCGTGCCGATCGCGGCCAAGGGTGCCGGTCCGCGCCGGACACGCGACTGGACCCGTCTTCGCTCGGTGAGCGAGGCGGTCAAGAAGGAGACGTACACCTTCCTCGCGCAGGCGGGACCGTACCGGGGGCCGAACGCCGAGTCCGAACTCGTCGCCCGGATCGACAGGCTCCGTGCGTCCGCGTCGGATCTGACCCGCTACCTCGCGGGGATCGCCCCGGTCCGGCGCGCGGTGCCCGCCGTGTACGACGTCGACTCGTACGCCGACCTGCGTGTCAAGGCACAACTCGACGGCTACTACCGGCCCAAGGCCGTGGAGATGGCCCGCAAGGTCGCCGTCGTCCAGAGGATCGAGACCGTGCTCGGCATCACCGGAGCGATCCTGGGCGCGGTGTCCGGTGTCTTCGGGGTGGAGCAGGCGAGCGCGTGGGTGGCCGTCGCCGCGACCGTCGCCGCCGCCGTGACCGCTCATGCCGCGGCGGTGAAGTACGGCTACCAGGAGTTGGAGTTCACCCGCACGGCTGAGGAGCTGGACCGTCTCCTCCTGGGAAGGTCCACGGCGGGCAGCCCTGCCGATGAGGACGCTTTCGTCGGGCAGTGCGAGCATGTGATCTCCATTCAGAACGAGGCCTGGATGGCGGCCTGGACCGCCGAGTGAGGTGCCGGTGCGGGCCGCGCTCGGCAGGCAGCGCGCTGATCGGCCGGGGCGCGGCTCCCCGCAATCGCCCGCCCGGGGTGATAAGCGTTGATGCCCGCACCCCGCAGCGGCGGGCGATCAGAGGAGGAACCAATGGCCGGTCGGTTCGAGGCAACGGTCGAGATCGACCGCCCTGTTGAAGAGGTGTTCGCCTTCCTGGCCGACGGGGAGAACGATCCCAAGTTCAGCCCCAGGGTGCTGGAGATCGCGAAGACGACGGACGGCCCGACCGCGGTGGGCACCGTCTACAGGAGCACGGTCAAGGACGCCGGGATGAAATCGAACCGGGAGTTCCGCATCAGCGAGTTCCGGGCGCCCACGACGATCCGCTGGACGGAGATCTCGAAGAACCTGGTGACCGCGAGCGAGGGCGGCTACGACCTCGAGCCGACCGCCGAGGGCAGGACGCGTCTGAGGGTCTTCAACGACCTCGAGGGCCATGGCCTGGGCAAGCTCATCGCGGGCTTCGCCGTGAGCGCGGCCCGCAAGGACGCCGACGCCTTCGCCCGCCGCATCAAGGCGGCCGTGGAGGCGTCCTGAAGGCCCACGCGCGGGAACAGGTCAACCGCGTCGCCGGGAACCGCGGCCGGGACCGGTCCAAGGCCGAGAAGCTGGTCGCCGCCCATCACCGTCTCCCGGCACAGGCCGCCCAGCCCCCCGCGGCGCGCAACGACCGGTGACGACGTGGCGCGCACCCACCGAATCCGCCGGTGGGGGTGACCACGGCACCGCCCGGCGCCCGGGACCACCGGTCCCGCAGTGGCCACTGCCTGGTCCCCCGTTTCAGTCCGTGGACTCGATCACAAGCCGTATCGCGCCGTGATCCGTATCCCTTGGGAGACACCTGATCCATAGCCCCCACGTGCCTCTGGAGAGCTGATGACCACGCGTGCGAAGGAGATCGTGCTGGTAGGAGTCGGTGCGCTGTGCGCCCTCACCAGCGCTGTGCTCCACCTGATGCTCGTCCCGGCCCATCTGGAGGAGATGCCCTACATCGGAGTCCTGTTCCTGATCGGCGGCGCGGCCCTGATCCTCGTCGCCCTCGGCCTGTTCCGGCGCAACGCGGCACCGGCCTGGGTGGCCGGCGCCCTGCTCAGCGCCGGCATGATCGTCGGCTTCACGCTGTCGCGCACCGTCGGACTGCCCGGCGGCTACCAGGAGGTCGGCTGGGAGCCGCCCTACGGCACCGTGTCCGTGATCGCGGAGGTGGTCCTGCTCTTCGCCTTCGCCGCCTGGCTCGGCCTGAGCCCCGTCGAGCCGGCCGCCACCACGGCCCCTCCCGCCAAGGTCCCCGTCCGCCGATAGGCGGTGGCGCGCGACGGACGGCGCGGGGGACGGGGCGCGCTCAGGCGGGCCGGACGGCCCTGGCCGCCGGGGTCGCGGGTCACGGACTAAAATGGAGCGCGGAGGAGGCTTGTGATGACTCACGACGCCGGGCTGAGACTGCACCTCCTGCGAGTGCTGCGCGCACCCCGCTCAGTGGTCTTCCGCGCCCTCACCGAACCGGGGGAACTGGTCAAGTGGTGGGGCCCCGAGGGCTTCACCACCGCGAGCGTGGAAAGCGACCTGCGGCCGGGTGGCGCGTACCGGATCGCAATGCGGCCGCCGGAGGGCGAACTCTTCCACCTGGTGGGGGAGTACGTCGAGGTGACCCCTCCGGAACGCCTGTCCCGCACCTTCCGCTGGGAGCCCCCCGACCCGGAGGACCGGGAGACGGTGGCGACGCTGTCGCTCCACGACATCGACGGCCGGTCGACCGAACTGCGTCTGACCCAGGGCGACTTCGCCACGCAGCGCCGCCAGGCTCTCCACGAGGAAGGCTGGACGCAGAGCCTCGACAAGCTGGAGGCGCTGATGTCGTCTGCGGGAGCGCGGGCGCGTTGAGCCCACGCCGGATCGGGAGACGGCGAGGACGGCGCGAGGACGAGGACGGCGCGAGGACGACGACCCGGTCGAGCCCTGCGACCGGCTGCGGTCCCCCCGCCGGGCGACGACCCGGTCTCCCTGCGGCCCGCTGCGGTCCCCCGCCCGCCGGGCCGGGACTCCTCATGGCGTCGGCCGGGGCCTTGCCACCCGGCTTCCGGCAAAACGCCGTTCCCCCGTCCCCGGATGCGGTACAACGAAGCACTGACATCGCGGCCTTGCACGGGTCCGCTCGACATTTCGGACCGTCGCAATGGGGCTGGGGGGCCACCGTATGCAGCGTGGCAGGCGGGGTGCGGACGCGTCGGACGCGGCGGCCGGACTGCTCGCGGCCCTGGGAAGCGAACGTGTGGAGCGGCGGTGCGCTGCCGCCGGGGTCGCGGCCCGGTCCCGTGACCGAGCCGTGCTCGGTGCGCTGGTGCGGATGGTCGGCGATTCCTCCGCACAGGTGCGGGCGAGCGCGGCGGATGCTTTGGCGGGACGCCGGGCCGATCTGGTGCGGACACTGGCCGACGAGCGGACTCTCTTATCCGTGCTGGAGGGGGCTCTGCTCGATTCCGACCGGACCGTGGCGCTGACGGCCGGGCTGATCCTGCGATACAGCGGCGGGGCACCGGGGCGCCGCCGCCTGGCCTCGGCACTGCTCCATCGGACTTCCGCGGTGCGGGCCACGGCGGCGGACGCGCTGCGCGGGTGTGTGGAGCCTGCCGTCGTCACCGCCCTGAGCGAGGCCCTGCGCGATCGGCGGCCCGGGGTGCGCCGCGCGGCGGCGCGGGCACTGGTGGGCACCGCGCACGACGGCGCGGTCGCCGGGCTGGGCCGATTGGTGGCCGACGTCGACACCGAGACCCGCGCGGCCGCTGTCGAAGCACTGTCGCAGAGTTGGAACGAGGGAGCGGGCGAGGCGCTGGCCTCGGCGGCGGACGACGCCGAGCCGGTGGTGCGGGAGGGTGCGGCCAAGGGCCTTGAGCGGCATGCCGCACTGGCGAGGCTGCCGCGGTTGCTCGACCACCTCGAGCGGGGCGGGCTGCCTGCCCGCGGCGCCGCCGAAACGCTGGTGTGGCTGCTCGGTCCGCATCTTCACGCCACCCCCGAGGACTTCCAGGACGCCCGTGCGTGCCCGGGGTCCGGGGCGGCGCCCGCGCGTCAGCGGGTGCTGACGGCACTGGCCCGCGCACTCGACGCGGACGCCGAGGCCGCCCCGGAGGCCGACACGACGGACGGCGGCGTCGAACTCCGGACGGCGGCGATGGCCGCTCTGGGCTCCGCGCCCGACGCGCCCGCGGCGGTGGCCGACGCGGCGCTGGTCTCGGGGATCGCCGACCCGGCACCCACCGTCCGCGCCGCCGCGTTCAGAGGGCTGTGGCTTCGGGGCAGCGCCACCCCGGAGGCGGTCCGGGCCGCGGTGACAGCCGTGGCCGGCGGGGCCGGTGAGTGGGAGTGGGCAGCCGCACTGCTGTGTGGTGCCTGGGAGCGGAGTGGACGGGAGACCGGCGCGGAGCTGAACGCGCTGACCGCACTGCTGCGCCACCCCGACGCGGAACGCAGGCTCACCGCGGCGCTGTGCCTGTGCCCCGCGCCCGAGGAAGCGGTCGAGGAGGTCGCCGTGGCGCTGGACGACGACGACAGCGCCGTCCGCCGGGCCGCGGCGGCGTCGTTGGCGGCCTGCGGCAGCCCGTTCGCCCATGAGGCGCTGCTGTTCGCGCTCGTCCGGCCGGACGCCGGGGTCAGGACCGCGGCGGAGGACGCGTGCGCCGACGCGGCCACCGATCTCGCGCTGCCGGTCCGTCTGGAGGCCGCCCTGCGGGATCCCATGCCCCAGGTGCGCGTCGCCGCGCTGCGAGCGCTCGGCCGCCGAGCGGACTGGCGAGGGGACCGGCGCGCGCCGGAGGTGATCGAGGAACTGCTCCACGACGGCAGCGCTGTGGTGCGTCTCCAGGCCGCGTACGAAAGGCGCCTGCGGACCACGAGAGCGGCGCCCCCCAAGCGCGACCAGGAGCGGGCGGAGATCCCGTACGCGACGCGGCCGCATCCGGCGACGGTCGGCGCGATCGAACCCGGCGAGGGCTACGGCCGAAGGCTCACGGAAGCGAGCGGGCCCTTCGCCGAGGTCTGGCGGGCCCACCGCGACGCGTTCCACTCCCGAGGAAAGCCGCCGGCGGACAGGCGCCACCTGAACACCTGGCTGTGCGAGGCGGGCACATCGGAACGCGTTGCCCGCAGCGCCCCTCTGCGGTGCGGCACGCCGTACGAACTCGCCCTGAACATCGGTCCCCTCATGGACGACAGCGCCGTGCTCAACTCCCGGGAGAGTCCCCTCCCCGACACCCCCTCCGTGGCAGGCTCCCGTCTGCATGTCCTGCTGCTGAGCGACGACTTCGACGTTCCCGACGAACCGTGGCCGCTCGACATCCCGGTGTCGGGGCCGAGCGCCACCGCGCGCATCCCCGTCCGCACACCCGTGGGGCCGCGTTCGGCGCTGCTGCACTTATGGCTGTTCGCCGATCGCACTCTCCTGGTCGCCGCTGTCCTGCGGGCCGGTGTGGGCGCCGAGGGCCACGGCTACCACGTCGTCGTCGGCCACACGCTCGGCGCCGACCCCCTGGGCCCCGCGCGGCCCTCGCACGGCACCGACGTGCTCGTCCACTCCGGAATCGGCCGCGACGGGGAGCACCGGATAGCCGTCTACGGGGGACCGGGGCACCGGTTCGCGGCGTCCTTGAACGACGCCAGAGCCCTCGAGGCGCTCAAGATCGCGCGCACCGCGCTCGTCGCCGCGCACTTCACCACCGCCCGCGACGGCCGCGTCCACAGCCGCTACGGTCCGACCGGTGCGCTGCCGCCCGCCGCGGCCCGCGACGATCTGGCCCGGCTCGCCCGCCTCGGACGGCGGCTGTACACCATGGTGGTCCTCAGCATCGGGCGCGGCGCGGAACTCGACGCGATGCTGCGTGACACCGCCAGGGTCACCGGCCGGCCGGCGCGGATCCAGATCACCGGCGAGGAGACCAGGCTCGCCGCGTTTCCGTGGCAGCTCGTCTACGACATCCCCTGCGCGGGAGGGGAAACGGCGCTCCAGGACTGCCCGCTGCTCGGCGACTGGCTGGCGGGCCGGCTGGGCGACAAGCCGCCCGCGTCCTGCCCGCACCCCCACCCGGAGAACACACTGTGCCCGTCCGGCTTCTGGGGCTTCGCCCACGAGGTGGCGGCGCCGGTGTGGGGGCCAACGGCCAGCGGGGCCTTGGAGTTCGGGGCGAGGGGCGGGCGCCCGGACGCCGTGGTGGCGTTCAGCACCACGCTCGACGCCACGCTGAGGCAAGGCCATCTGGACCGGCTCAACGGGCGGCTGGACCCGGTCGAGAAGTGCCCGACCATCCCGGGCCTGCGTGCGTCGCTCGCCTCGACGAGCCGGGACGTCGTCTACTTCTACTGCCATGGCCGCCGCCGTCCGCTGCCCGGGAGCGGCTATCCGGAGCCGACCCTCGAGATAGGCAGGGACGAGGAGTTCGCCCCGGACGATCTGTACACGTGGGCGCAGTCGTGGCCCCGCGAGCACTGGGGGGACAACCGGCCGCTCGTGGTCATGAACGGCTGCCACACCGGCGAGCTGACTCCGCACACGCTGGTCGACTTCGTCACGGTCTTCCAGCACCTGGGCGCCGCCGGCTGTGTCGCGACGGAGATCGCCCTGGAGCAGTCCGTGGCCGGCCGGGCGGCGGAACTGATGATCGGTGAACTCGCCCGCGGACGGCCGGTGGTGGAGGCGGTGCGCACCATGCGCTGGCTGCTCCTGCGGATGGGCAACCTCATGGGACTCGCCTACACGCCCTATTGCCACAGCGGTCTGGTGCCCGGCTTCGAGCCGGAGCCCGTGCGGGCCGCGCGATCCACAGCCGGAGGAGATGGCGGATGAGCTCGAACCCATGGGTGATGAGTGCCGGGGCGTTCTGTTTCGGTGTGGTGATCGGGTTCATCACCTACCGGACGCTGGTGCGTTCCGAGTCCCGAGGCGTCTCGGACCTTGCGGTCGTCGTCGCCGCCGTGGGCGGCGCAACGGTGACGGCGCTGTTCGATCCGCAGGAGACCGACGCGTTCGGGTGGTACGGCATGGGCCTGCTCGCGGGTCTTGCCGGCTACGCGGGCCTCTACTCGTACACCCACGGCAAGAAGGGGTACGGCGACGTCATGGGGGACAAGGACGCCGGCGCGGCCGGAATCGCGCCGGTCGGCACATCCGACTACCAGCCGACGAACCAGCGGTGACCGCAGGGCTTCACTGTGCGCCGATCTTCCTGTTTCATCATCGGATACATGGCCGAAGTGCTACAAAGAACCAAGGGGCAGCTCGGCTCCGAGGACATTGATGGGGGATGTCCGATGCGGACCGATCGTCGACGATCTCAGCGGCGGGATCCCGGCGCAGTTCGGGACGCCGTGACAGCTCTCTTACGGGCACTGGTCCCTCGAGCCTGCCTGTGCGCCCTGTTATGCGCGGTCCTGCTCGCCGCGACGCCGGGGTTCTCCTCCGAGCACGCCGTGAGGACGGACACCGCCCTGTCCGGCGCCGTCGCCGAGACGGCGTCCGGCCGGGGTCTGGCGCCTCGACCCGTCGACTTCGTGGTCCTGGTGGACGAGTCCGGCAGTCTGTCCACCGAGGATGTGCGGCGGGAGAAGGAGGCCGCCTCGCTGCTCGCCCTGGGCGAGGTGTCGGACAACTCCCGGGCCGCCGTCGTCGGGTTCGGCAGCTCGGCGCCCGGAGGAGCCGGCCCCGTGGACGTCGTGTGCGGGCTCACGGAGCTGAACGGCACGGGCCGGGACACGGTGGACGGCTGCACGGACCGGCTGGCGAAGCGGACGAAGGCGCAGGGGCAGGGGACGGACTTTCCCGCCGCCATCGCCTCGGCCGTCGATCTGCTCAACTCCGCGCACGGCGACCGGCCCAAACTCGTCTTCCTGCTGACCGACGGCAAGCTGGACGTCTCCGACGACGTCGCCTACGGGCCCGACGCCGGGTCGCGCAAGCGTGCCAGTGAACGGGCGCTCACGGAGGAGCTGGCCTCGGCACGGCGCAACGGCGTGCAGCTGTGGCCCCTGGGGTTCGGCAAGTCCCTGGACCAGGCGCAGTTGAAGCGCATCGCCGCCGGAGGCTTCCAGGGCGGCTGCGCGGACTCCTCCACCACGCCCGCGTTCGCCTCCGTCTCCTCGGCCGAGGATGTCAACCAGGCCCTGCTCCTCGCCTTCGGGCGGGCGCGCTGCGCCCGTGTCGGGCAGATGGTCACCGAGACGGTGGACGGCAACGCCGATCTCGAGGTGACGATCCCCCCCATCGCGACCGACGGCTCCATCTCCGTCGTCAAGCAGGACCCGCGGTCCGTGCGGGTCACCTACTTCGACCCCAAGGGCCACGAGGTCCGGCTGGGCGCGGCGGCGGGCACGTCGTTCCAGCTCTCCGGTCAGAGCGGGCGCGTGGAGTCACTGCGCATCCGCGATCCCCTGCCCGGCACCTGGCGCGTCCATGTGGAGACCACCAGGGGCTCTCAGCGGGTCAGCGCCGTCGCTCTGTGGCAGGGGGTGCTGCGCACCGCCCTCGTGCTCGACCCGCCGTCGCCGCGGCCCGGCCAGCGGGTGGTCGCCCGGATGAGGCTGATGACGAGGGCGGGCACCGTGCTCGGCGCCAAAGACCTCTCGGGTGTCCGGGCCTCGTTCCGGATGAGCGGCGACGGTATCGGGAACGACGTCATCGTCGGTGCCCGGGACGACGGAAGGGGAGGCGACCGCACCTCGGGTGACGGCGAGTTCACCGCCCGGATGGCCGTCCCGGCGGACGCTTCCGGCAAACTGCGTGTGTACGGGTCGATGTCCAGCCCCGGTGTCGTCGGCGACCGCCGCCCGTACTCCACCAGCGTGCAGCAGGGCGCTCCCTCCCTCAAGGCGTCGATCGTGCTCGGGTCGCGCGCGGCCCACCCCGGCCAGTCGATCACGGGCAGTGTGCAGGTCACGAACACCGGCAGCGCGGCCCGGACACTGCACCTGACGGCCGTCGACGTACCCTTCGCCACGCACTTCGTCCTCACACCTCAGCGGGTTCGCGTGGCCGCCGGAGCGCAGACCTCGCTGACCTTCACCATGGCCTTCGGCGAGCACGCCCCGACGGGCCTGGTGCCCGGCCGGATCAGGGTGCGGGACGACGCGGGTGCCGTGGTGACCGAGTCCTTCCTCGGTGTCAAGCTGACCACGCCACCGCCGTGGTGGGAGCGGTACGCCTGGCCCATCGGGGTGGGCGTGGCGGCGCTGGCGTTCCTCGTCTTCCTCGTGGTCGTCCGGCGCCGGGACCGGTCGAGGCAGCTGGAGACCGCCGGCCTGACCCTCGTCCTGAACCAGGACGGCGCCGAGGTGAGCCGGTTGCGGGCGCCGCCCGGCAGGTCCCGTGAGTTCTCCTTCGCGGTCATCTCCTCCCGCGGTTCGAGCAGCCAGTTGGTGAACGCCGACAGCGGCCCACGTCACCGTGTGCGAAGACTGCTCGACGGGCGGATCGAGGTCCGCCGGCCGGAGGGCAGGCCGCTGTACATCCCGCGCAATGGGTCGGTCCCCCTCGGCGGCGGGCTGGCACTGTCCTTCACCGACACCCGTGGCGTTCAGCCGGGTCCGAAACCGCGGCGTGCGCCCGGCACCGCCGGCCGTCGGCCGCAGGAACGGCGCGCTGGACGCGGCCGGGACTCCACCACCGGCAGGAGTGCCGGGTCGGGTCGGAGGACGGCCCCTTCCCAGGCGCGGGTCGATCCGTCCGCCGACCAGTCCTACGACGATGCGTTCTGAACTGCCCCGGCGCGCCGCTTTCAGGCGTCGCCGGAACGAGGGGGCCTTCCGTGAAGATCTACCAGCCCATGGTGTTCGTTGGACTGGGTGGTACCGGGTGCCTGATAGGCGCCGAACTCGAACGACGGCTGCGCGACGCGCTGTGCGGGCCCGACGGCACCTCCCTCGGCACGGTGCTGCGCGGCCGGCAGCTTCTGCCGTTCCAACTGCCGGATTGCCTCCAGTTCGTCTACGCGGACCTCAACGAGAGCGAACTCAACCGGTTGCCCTACCTGAGGGCCGAAGGCCGGCTCAAGGCCGCGTACGGGCGCACCTCGCGGGCGACCTTCGACCTGCTGCCGCGGTACGACTCCTATCCGGAGGTCGCCCGCAGCCTGCGCACCAATCTGCCCGACCAGATGCGGGCCTGGGTTCCTCCCAGGCTCGGTGAGCCGCGTATCGCCCCGCTGATCCGCGGCGCGGGGCAACTGCCGACCGTCGGCCGCGCGGCGTTGTTCGAGACGTTCCGGGGCGGGCTCAGCCCCGCCCTGGCGCCCCTGCAAGAGGCGATAGACATGATCAGCCGGTCCGGTGGCGACCTGGCCTCCCTGGGCGGGACCCTGCACGACACCTGCGATGTCTTCGTCGCCTTCTCCGTGGCGGGCGGGACCGGCGCGGGCATCTTCTACGACTACCTGCATCTGATCGCGCACGCCTTCGAGGAGGCCCGCTACCGCGTCAAGATCTATCCGCTGGTGCTGATGCCGTCCGCCTTCGACGAGGACCGCGGTGGCGGGCGCGCCGCGCAGCTCAACGCCGGACGCGCCCTGATCGACCTGTTCCGCCTGGTCGACGACCAGAACGTGCCCGATGTCGACGACGACCTGGACGACATCGGGCTCGGCGGGCGCGTGGGGGTGCGCTACCCGACCATCGGCACCGTCACTATGCGGCCCTCGACGATGCAGACGGCGTTCCTGTTCAGCCGCACCTCGGGGATCGAGCGGGAGGACCTGCACCGCTCCGTCGTCTCCCTCGTGCTCTCCCTGCTGGGCACCGAACTCGCCGACGACGACGGCCGCAGGGACACCGGCGACCTCTTCCAGTCCTTCGCGGACAGCTTCATCAACGACGGTGTCCACCGGGCCGCCGCCGCCCCCAGCGGCATAGGGCACCGAGGGGTGTCCACCAGCCTGGTCGCCTCCATGACGGTCCCCGTGGACGAGCTGACCGAGGTCGTGGCCGGCCGGCTGATGGCCGCGGCCGTACGGCAGGACCACGAGCAGCCGCGGTGGAACGGCAACGGCGACGCCCGCGCCCTGGTGAAGGAGCTCTTCGGGGCGTCCAACCTGGACCCCCTGTGGAGCCGCACGCCGCTGAAGTTCGCCGAGCCCCGCCCCGCCACCGGTGCCCGCCAGATCGTCGACGCGCTGGCGGGCCGGCAGCAGGCCATGGAGGACGCCCTCGGCGACCTCGACCGCGGGATGCGGCAGCTCGCGGCGGAGCTCGCGGCCGGGTTCGACCCGGTGCGCGGAGTGCGGGAACTGCTCACTCACGGCGATCTGTTCCAGGTCAACCGCGTGGTGGTGGGGAACCCGGGCGCCGAGGACCGGGTCGAGCGGGCCGGCTTCGCCGGAATGCTCGAGAGCCGCAGGCGCGAGCCCGAGCGCCCCGGGGGTCTTCCGGCCTCGGCCCCGCAGCCGCAGGGCATCCGGGACCGGATGGCCCGTCTGGTCAAGGCCAAGTGGACCGACCCCGAGGTGATCGCCTTCCTTCAGCAGCAGGACGAGTGGTACGCCTGGGAGGCGCGGCGGATCTGGCACCGGCACTGGGCCGACCAGGCGCCGCGCTGGGACCGCGGGATGAGTCAGCTCCGGGCGGAACTGGGCGCGCTGGTCGAGGAGTTCCGCGAGTACGCGGTGGAGGAGGAGACCCAGTTCGCGCAGCGGACCCGTCAGTTGTACCGGCCCAGGACGGGTGTGTCCTACCTGCTTCCGCCGCAGACCGACCTCCTGGCGTTCTACGACGCGGTCGTCCAGCGGCTCCTGGCGGCCGAGGGACTTCGGCCCACCGACGGCGAGACAGCGCTGCTCTCCCGCCTGATCGGGGCGGATCAGTGGCGCGCGGCGTTCGCGGCGGCCCGCTCCGCGACCCCCCGGGCGGCTGTCGGGCTGGTCAAGGAGCACCTCCAGCAGCGCATCAAGCAGCTCTTCGTGGAGAGCGGCGGAGTGGGCGAGCGTCCCCTCCTCCCGTCGTTGGGAGCCCTGCTCTCGGAGGCGGCCTCGGGGCAGGGCACCACCGTCGGGGACGAGGCGGTGGAGCAGTACCGGCACAAGCTCGCCTCGATGATCCCCGCGGGCTTCTCCCCGGAGGGCACCGGCCGGCTGAAGGTCCTCATCGTCTACCCGGCGACCAGCTCCGATCCGGTGGTGCGGCGCTTCCTCGCCCGGGAACTGGCGCTTCCGCGCGAGAGCGACCGCAGCATCGAATTCCGCCCCGTGGCCACCGAATCGGTCACGGTGGTGCTCTTCCGCAGCTCCATGAGCCTCATCGAGGTTCCGGAGGTGAGGGAGACCCTCTCGCAGTGGGCCGGTGCCCTCATCGACGAGCGGGCCGAGGACTACCTGATGTGGCGGCAGCGCCTCGGCCACGCCTTCGACTCCCTGGCCAGCACCGAGCGCGATCGGGTGCACATCCTGCACCGGCTGCTGTGCGCGATGTGGAACAACCAGGTCGACGTGCTCGGCGACGTCCGCTCGCCGCGGCAGATCAGGGTCCGGCTCCAGGACCGGGACTCCGCGGCGATGATCTGTGCCCTGGAGCCGTACGAGCCCACCCTGTCCAGCTGGGGGAGCCTGCTGCACGCCTATGAGGAGTGGACACTCGTCGACGACGCCGGAGGTATCCGGGGGGCCTTCTGCGAGCAGTTGATGTCCGCCGCCCCCAACGGGGTCGACGGCAACCCCCGTCCGCCCTCGGGCCTGTTCATCAGATTCGTCCACGAGATCGCGCCGCGCCAGGCCAGACGACTGCGGGAACTCGACGCCGAGGCCCGCGGCGGCGCGCACGACGGCCATGTGCAGCTGCGGCACTTCTGGACCCGCACCCTGCCCGCCGCCCTGGAACTGCCCTTCCCCAGGGCGCGGCGCCCGGTCCGGCACACCCTGAAGGAACTGGACGAGACCTTCTGGGAGCCCGAATCGGCCGGGGAGCCGCAGCCGCCCCGCGCCGGACCGCCGCCGCCCATGGGCGCCGACGACACCACCTGGGACATCGAGCGCGACAACTGGGCCGAAGCGGGCCGCGGCACGGGGCCGGCTCGCGGCGGACGTCCTCCCGCTCCGTGGCACGAGGGCGCGATATCCCGCGGCCCCGTGGCGGACGACGAGGCATGGAAGGACGAGCGGTGACCGCCCCCAAGGAGCACCCGCGCATCGTCGTACTGATCGACCTGCGCAACGGCGCCGAGGGATTCGCCGCCCTCCCCTTCGAGGAACTCGGCCGCACCGCCATGCGCGAGGCGGGGGTCAGCTCCGCCGACGTCTCGCGTGTGCTCGTGCTCGACACGCCCGAGGGACTGCTGCGTCACCACGCGATCCACCGGGCCGTCTACTCCCACCGCAGTGTGTCCTCGCTGCTGTGCCTCGTCGTGGGATCCGCGCTCGGCCTCGTCCACCGCACCGAGACCGGTGAGCGGTACCACGACCCCCATGTGTTCCTGCGCCCGGTCAGCCTCCATTCGCCCAACGCCGTGACGCTGTGGGTGGGCGATGTGCGCGGCGTGCGCTGGGACCCCGGACAGACCGGTCCCGCCGGCCTGACGGACAACGGCCTGCGGCCCGACGACACCCGCGGGATCGAACCGCTGATCGAGACCCTGCGGATCCCCGAGGTGTACGACGAGACCGTGCGCGAGGTGTCGTCCATGCCGTCCGCGGTGGCCTCGCCCGCACTGCGCCTGCTGGTCCAGGAGGTTCCCGACGACCAGCTGATCCGTACGCAGATCGATGTGATGAAGTGGCTGTCCGGGCAGCGTGACGAGCACGCGGCCGATGTCGTCGCCGGTCCGGTCGTGCTCGACCCGGACAACCTTCCGGAGCATGTCACCGCGGCGTCGTGCGTCGCCGAGGACGGCCAACTGCGGGCCGGGTACTGGAAGTGCGTCGACCTCGTTCACGAGGCGGCCGACCGGCTGGAGGAGCTGGCCGCGTTCTCGACGGTGCTGCGCGGGGACGCGTCGGCCCTGGTCGCGGACATCGTGGACCACCGCAGACAGGCCGCGCTGGCGCTCGGTGCCCACCGCGAACTGCTCGCCCATGTCCTGGACACGGTCGACGGGCGGGTGGGCCTGGACGCGGCGCAGCGGGACACCCTGGGAGACGTCGGCATCCGCATCCCGGCCCTGCCGGGGACGGGATCCGAAGAGATCGGTGCGGCCCTGCGCGAACAGGTCCTCACCGCCACGAGCCGTCGCCGGTCCCTGCGCGCGCTGGCGGACGGGCTGCGCGGGTTCGCCGACCGGACCCAGCCGACCGGAAGTCTGTCGAGCCGCAGGCGACTCGACAGCGTCTGCCCGCCCAGGCTGGTCGAGTCGCTGCTCGGCCCGGCGCCGTTTCCCCGTGTGACCGCGAACGCTTCAGCGGTGGCCGCGGCCGCGGCCGCGGCGTCCGCCCTGGCGCAGTGGGCGGTTCCCGGCGTCATCACGGGCGTGGTGGCGCTGCTGTTCGTTCTGGCGGTCGGCCTGCGCACCCTTATGGGCCCGGCGGGGGAAAGGCCGGGACGGGAGCGGCCCGGCGGGCTCGCCGGCCACCCGCTCGCCGACCACCCGGCGACCCGGCTGTCCCTGCTGTTCGGCAGTGTCGGCGCCGGGTCCGCCCTCGGCGCCGTCGCGGCGGACCTGGGCAGGGCGCCCACCCTGCTGGTCCCGCTGGCTCTGGCAGTGGCCGTCGCGACGGTGGTCGGCACGGTGGCCGTGGGGTGGCGCCGCCGGGTGGCCGCCTGGAGGTCGGTGCTGGCCCTCGACGCCGCCTCGACCGCCGCGGAGCGACTGCGCGAACTACTGGACGACTGCGTCGTGGGGCACTGGCTGCTGGCGGACGCACGGGTTGCCGCCTCCGACCGGGCCAGGGCCCTGGCGACCGCGCTCACCGAGGTGGCGGACACTCTCCAGGCGTTCTCCCAGCGGCTGGAGCTCAGCAGCGAGGCGGTGACCGGGGTCGACGACTCCCACCTCGAACTGCTCTCGCCGGTGGTCCACTTCGTGGGACAGGCGGGAACCCCGCTGCGGGAGACCCTGCTCGACGACTTGGAGGACCTGGCCGTCGAGGTCCTGAGTCCCTTCTGGTCGGTGATCTTCGCCGACCCGGCCGCCGCCACCCGCCTGCCGGTGGCCGAGCGCACCCAGGCGCTGGTCGACGCCTACCAGGCGCACCTGGTGCATGCGGGAACGGCGCCGCCGCCCCCGTTCGCCCGTGAACCGGAGCGGCGGCCCGATCCGGCCACGCTCGTGGGGGCGGACATCCGGCACGTCGTGGACCTGCTGAGGGACAGCCAGGGACCCCTCCAGCTGTGCTCCGTCGACCAACTGCGCATGCTGGACCGCCAGCCCTCCGCGATCCGGACGTTCGGATTCGTGCCGCACGCGATGCAGAAGTCGTTCCTGGCCGCCGACAGTCCCGGGGCGGACGGCCCGGGACCGGGCGAGCGGACCCGTACGCTGTGGACCGCCTCGGGACGCTGCGCGGGCCTTCTCAGGCTGGTACCGCTGGCCCTCGGGGCCGTCCGGGTCGGGGAGCCGGACGGCCCCGCCGGGAACGGCCGTGACCCCGGCTCGCACGAGCGCCGCCCGGGATCGGACCAGGGCGGCCGCCGTGGTACGCGGACCCCGGAGGGATGAGGGCCCGCGCCATGCGACGGCACCACATGCACGGAAGGACCACCGATGGCTGACGAGCTGACGTTCTTCGACTCGTCGGGTGCGTTGGCCAGCCACCGGGTCGAATACGGCCCCGACGCGCCACCGGTACCCGGGTCGCCCCTCCTGGTGCGGGGCGTGCGCCTGTCCGCCGACAGGCGTCCGTACCTCCAGCGCCGGCTGCCCGCCTCGCGGGCGTCCCAGCGCGAGCTCATGGAGACGCTCGAGGACGAGGTGCGGGTGGGACTGGCCTTGGCGCGTGCCTTCGGGCGGGACTCCTATCCGCCCGAGTTCGCCCGACTGGCCGCCTACGACCTGGCGGCCGACGAGCCGTTCGTGCTGCTCCAGCAGGGAGGGGAGAACGACCGTCCGGTGTCGAGGGTCGTCGGAAAACTGCTGACCGCCGAGCAGCGGATGTTCGAGCACAGCCTGATCCGGTCGGTCCGGCTGCTCGGCTGGGCGGGACTGGTCCACCGGGCGATCAACCCGAGCACGGTGCTGTGGAACGGTGACCGGGTCCAGCTGACGTCGTTCGGCCACGCCGAAGTCGTAGGAAGGCCCCGCCGCCGCGTCGGAGGCGCCCCGTGGGCCTCGCCCGAGCAGCGGGAAGCCGTCGGCGTGGTCGATCCGCGCGACGACATCTGGAGTGTGGGACAGCTCATCCACCACGTCGTCACATCGCAGCCGGGCAGCGACTCCGGCCCGCCCAGGTACACGAACGACCTCGGCGGCGGCCTCGAGGACCTGCTGGAGCGGGTCTTCGAGCCCCGGGCGCACCAGCGCCCCGAGGCCCGTACCCTCCTCGCCCGCATCTCGGCACCCGACCCCTGCGACGAGCTCCTGCGTCCCACGGACGAACTCGCCGAGGGACGGGCGATGTTCGACCGGCTGCTGCGCAGCAAGGGCCAGGGGGCCTGGCCGCCGTTTCCCGGTTCCGACACCGCGTCGGGTCGGCGGGGCGGGGAGGACCGCGGCGACGCGTGGGGACGCGCTGCGGCCAGGGACGGACGCGCGGGGCCTGCGGACGACGGCTACCGCGGCACCGGTCCCAACGGCTATCCGCGCGATCCGGGGGAGCGCGAGGGAGCGGGCGCGACGTGGGGCGGCTACGAGGCGGCCGACGGCTGGACGACCCCGGGAGGCGCGAGTTCCCGGATCAGCGGTGGCGACAGCCCCAGGCGCCGCTGGTGGGCCCGCGGGACGGACAGCCGCAACGCCGAGGATCCCTGGACAGAAGGTGGACGCGGGTGACGGACTTCGGCAGCGCCGACTTCGGGACGAGCGGGTACGGCATGGGCGGCTACGGCGGGGGCGCCTACGGCGCGGGCGCGTCCCAGGCACCGGGAGGCGAGCCGCGATGGGGCCCCGAGCCGGAGGGATACGGACTCGTCCGCTGCCCCGAGTGCCTGGAGGAGCTGCGGTACGACGAGAACAACCTCTACATCCCCCGGGGGGTGTCCAACGATCTGGAGCGCCTCGATCTGAGTCAGGAGACGAACACCAGGCGACGCAGCGACCTCATCCAGCGGGCCTTCCAGCGCTGCCCCAACCCCGATCCGGCGGTGGAGGAGCACTTCCTGTCCACCAACTACCTCACCAATGGGACACCGATCACGGTGGCGTTCGTCGGCGAGAGCGGCACCGGCAAGACGCACCTGCTCGCCTCGATGATCTCCGGGATAGACCACGGGGCCCTCGACACCTTCGGCATGCTGTGCCGTCCGGTGAACAGCGAGCGCCACGAGGAGTTCCTGGCCGACACGGTGAGGGCCTTCCAGGCGGGGCGGATGATATCGGGGACGGAGAGCCAGACGTTCGTCAAGTTCACCGACGCCCTCCTGTTCAGTGTCAACGGCGTCACCCGTCCGGTGGCCTTCTTCGACATCCAGGGCGAGGACTACTCGAACATGGGTGATCTGACCCGATTCCTGCTCGGGGTGGACGCCTTCGTCTTCGTCGTCGACGCGGTCAGGGCCCTCAAGCTGCCCCACCTGATCCGGGAGCAGGAGCGGCTGAAACGCGAGGGGAAGCAGCCCGGAATTCCCGACCGGACGTTCTCCGCCGTGCTGGACCGGATCACGCCCCGCGACGGCAGACTCGACGTCGCCGCGGCCGTAGTGCTGAACAAGTGCGACCTGCTGCGGTTCGAGTCCCCGGTGGACTACTGGCTGCGCGACACCTCCGTCATCGCCAACGGGCGGCTGGA
Organism: Wenjunlia tyrosinilytica; assembly: GCF_014646055.1. GTDB lineage: Bacteria > Actinomycetota > Actinomycetes > Streptomycetales > Streptomycetaceae > Wenjunlia > Wenjunlia tyrosinilytica. The sequence goes on along the minus strand of NZ_BMMS01000005.1, from coordinate 150,706 downwards.
CCCGCGGCAGCTCTACGAGGAGAGCCGGGATGTGTACGCCTTCCTGTACCGGCACGGGGCACAGCACGCGCTGAGGCCGTTCTCCAAGACCCGCCGCTGCACCCTGCACTTCGTCTCGGCCACCGGCACGTCCCCGGTGCCACTGCCTCCGCCCCCGCCGCGCCGGGAGGGGTCGCACGGAGTCGAGGCCGCCGAGGCCCGGGGATGGTTCCCCGGCGGGGTGCGCCCGCAGCGGGTGCTGGATCCGCTCATGTCGCTCCTGGCCATGTGCGGCCTGCTCGACAGCGCCGAGCCGGGCACCGAGGGCGGGTGGTGACGATGGCGTCCCCGGGAACCGGCTCCCTCCTCCATCAGGCGGTCCTCGCCCACAGCCCCTCGAACCCGACCGGCAACAGCGGATTCGGGCCCATCGCCTACTCGTGCGGGAGACGGGACGCCGTCGCCCTGCACCGTCTGGTCGGGGGAGCGGCACGCCCCGCCGGCTCGGGCAGGTTCCGACGGTCCTCCCTGGCCCTGCTGCACCTCCCGGGCGACCAGGCCGCCCTCCTGCACCGGGAGCCCGCACCGGACGTCTTCCTCAGACCCAACGTCCGCTGCCACGTTCTGTGGGGGCCGAGGAGCCTGCTCACTCCGGAGCTGGGCCTGGGGCTGTACCGGTGGAACTGGCCCGGAGCCATGGACGCCAGGCAGGCCCAGCAGGGTGAGACGCTGGAGCGGATCGAGCACTCCACCCTCGACCGCGCGGCGAAAGCGGGGCGCAAGGAGCTGAGCCGCGTACGGATGCCCCGGGATGTGTTCCTCACCGTGGCCGCGACACTTCTGCTGGCGGACAAGCCGGTGCGGATCTCGCTGCTGGAGGAGCAGGTGGCAGGGCCGCCCGAGGCGATGCTCCTGCGACTGGTGCGCATTCTCGACGGTGTGGTGCCGGGGCCCATGACCTTCTCGACCCTGGAGTCGCGGGAGTCGATGCCCTACCGGGTGGTGCTGCTCCCCGGGTGGCCTGCGCCGGGATCGTCCAAGCACGGACGGGTCAGGATCTCCCAGGCGATGCCTCCGGACGAGGACATGCGCCGGACGGTGGACGGGCTGGAGCGGATCAGAGACTCCAAGTACCGCTTCACCTGGAAGGAGTTCGTCGGCAGGCAGCCGGAGTTGGCCGCCCTGCCGGGCGGTCGGCGTGTGGCCGAGCTCCAGGCGAGGCTGTTCCCCGGACTGGCCCCGTGGGCGGTGGAGCCCGCGGCCGGGCAGCCGTGGGGGGACCCGCCCCCGAACGAGCGGGCGACGGCAGGCGGCTTCGCGTGGAAGCGGCGCGTCGAGGAGGAGATCGATCCGCCGGTCGGCGCGGACGCGGAATTCGACGACCCGAGTTCCTCCGGTGCCGAGGTGTGGAACACCGGTGGACCGGATCAGGTCGAGGCCGGGACGACGGCCACCGTGCCCGCGGGCAAGGAACCGCCCCCGCCTCCGTCGTACGCGCCCTCCCTCGCGCCGCATTCCCCGACAGCGTCGGCGGACGGGGCCGGGGCTGGGGGCGGGGACGGGGATGGGGACGGGGCGTGCCAGGTGCCCGCGGACTCCTCAGCCGCGGGGGCGGACTCCGTCTTGTCGGAGACCGAGACCTGGACCGGGACCGGGACCGGGACCGGGACCGGAACCGGGACCTGGACCGAGACAGAGACCGAGACAGCGACCGGGACCGAGACAGCGACTGGGACCGAGACAGCGACCGGGACCGGGACAGAGGCCGGGACCGGGACAGAGCTCGGGACCTGGACCGGGACCGAGGAGCGGAGCGCCGCGCACGAGGACCGGATGTCCGAGCCCTCGACGGTGACCGACGCCGGCACCGCGATCGAAGGCGCGGGGACGTCGCGCGAACTCGTGCGCGGCGGATACGAGGTGGGGCCGAACAACACCTTCGTCCCCGTTGGCGGCGCCCCGGCCAACAGCGACCCCGGCCCACCCCCGCCGGGCGCGGAGCAGGCCGCCGACCGGCCGGAACCGCCGACGAGCAGTCCCCCGAAGCCGTTCTCCTCGGGCGGGCACGGCAGTGCGACGGTCGTGACCAGGCCCCCCGCCAAACCCCGGCCGGAGCCGGAGCGGCCCCGTCCGCGGGACGACGAACCACCCGGTGGGACAGGGCAGCTCCGCCCGGGACCTCAACCACCGGAGCCTCCCCTCCAACCACCACCGGCGGTACCGCAGCCGCCGGACCGGCCGCCGACCGAACAGCCACCCGGACAGCCGGCCCCCCAGGTTCAGCCGGGGCGCCCCCGGACCCCCTTCGTGCGGCTTCGACGGACGTGGCGCGCATGTCGCAGGCTGCTGAGGTCCGCCCCGGACGAGTTCGCCCGATGCTCCGGACTGCACACGTTCGACAGCGTCGTGCGCCAAGGCACGGTGGACGCCTTGTACCTGCGGGACCTCAGGATCCTGCTCGGGCGGCTGACGATGGAGCAACTGCTGGACTCCGCACTGGAACCCCACAGCAGGTCCACGCAGGTCCGCGCCCTCAAAGAACTCGGTCTCAGGATGGACGGCGCATCCGCCGGATTCGCCAGGACCACGTGTGAGCACCTGGTCGTCGCGGGCAAACGGGCATGTGTGAGGGCCCAGGGCGTGCGCACCGAGGGCAACCCCCTGCTGGAGTGTCTGCGCGGCGCCTGGGCCTGCGTCGTGCTGCCGCACCTGGCGGACGAGCGCGTGGCGGGTACGTGGGACGGATTCCTGGCCGAACTCGCCACGACGGACCCGGACCTCCACCAGGTGCTGCGCGACGAGATGGAACGTGCTCGTCAGCAGCGGTGCATCGACTTACCCGCTGCGGCGGGCGCCCCGGAGCTGCGCGAGGCACCGGAGCCAGGCTCTTCCCCGCCCCGTGACGCCACGGACCAGCACCCCGTCATCGCCGCCCTCCTGGTGATCGGCGGCGTCCTGGTGGCCGTCGTCGTCGTGGCCCTGCTCGTTGTGGTGATCCTGTGGTTCCTGAACAACTTCGCCTGACCGGTGGGCCGGTGGTCATTCCCCGGCCATCGCGCCCACGCCCAGCATCTCCCCCTCGGGGACCGGACTGTAGAGACGGTCCTTCGCCCTCCTGAGGTCGGTCTCCTCGTGCCGCGCGGCCACCTGCCGTTCGATCTGCGTGGCCTCGGGGGAGATCAGGCGAAGGATGTCCGCCGCGGTGCTGCACGGGCGCAGCGCTTCCTCCAGGTGCCGTTCCCACCCACTCCTTTCCCTGGTGTCCACCAGTCCGGTGGCCAGCACCGTCGCCGAGGCGAGCCGGAAGATGTCATAGCCGAAGCGGTCCCGCATCCGCTGCTGGTCGTCGACCTCCCTGGTCCAGCGGGCGTCCGTGACCTCCACGATCACCAGGGGACGCGCGGGCTGGGGCAGTGCGTCCAAAGCGGCGACGACGTCCTGCGCGGTGATGGCCCGGACTCCTTCGGGCACTCTCAGAGCGGTCCGCCGGCCGTGCCGTTCCATGGTTCCCCGCAGGTGGAGCACATCGACGCGGCCGGGTTCCAGGCCGACGAGGGCTCCCGCGGCGGACAACGCGTCCTCGGTCACTCGCAGGTCGACCAGCGAAGGCCCGGCTCCCGCCGCCTCGGGTGCCATGGAGGGCAGCCGGGGAACCGTGCCTCGGCCGGGCAGTGCGGGCAGCCATGCGCCGACGCGGTGCACGCGGGTTCCCTCACCGACGGCCGGCAGTTCCTCCCGCAGAGCGGCGTGGGTGTGCTCAGCGGACCTGCCGTCCGCGTACGTCTGCCAGCACGATGTCCACTGCGGGTGCTCCGCCCCGTCGAGCGGGCCGCTGTAGTGGCCCAGGCTGAGCAGGGCCAACTGGCGATTGCGGATCCGTTCCCGGCCGACCGTGGACGCGGTGAGGTGGCCCGCCGCGTCCGGCAAGCGGTTCAACCGCAGCCGGGCGCCGCGCAGCAGGGGGTTCTCCGCACCCGGTGTCAGCTTCTGGAGCACTGGTTCGGCCTGGGCGAGCCATGCGGCGCCCTCGCGTGCGTCACCGCTGAGAGAACCCGCCGCGAGGGCGAGTGCCAGATGGCGCACGGCCCGATCGGTCGGTGTGCCCTCCTCGCTTCCCGTCCGCGTCTGCTCCCCGGAGGTCGCCGCGTGCAGGAGTACCGCGCAGATGCGGCCCCCCAGCACAGTGCCCGGATAGCAGGCGCTCTCCCGGGCCAGCAGCGCCGCCCGCGCGCCCGCGCCGGGCACCCTGGCGAGCTGCCGGGCGGCGGCATGCGCGCGGGGGAGCTGTTGCCCGGGTTCCGCCGCGTAGACCAAGTGCAGGGCCACCATGGCCCGTTCCTCGGCCGACGGCGCGAAGACCGCTCCGTCGGGCTGGGTGGCGAGTGCGTGCGCGGCCGCCAGTTCCTCCAGCAGACGCGCGGACCGGCCCGGGCCGCCCAGCCGGTGGAGGACCGCCGCCTCGGCGCAGACCCCGGCGGTCCGCCACCGGCCGCCCGCCGCGTGGAGGGGCCGTGCCAGCTCCACCCATTCCCTCGCGCGCGAGAGATCTCCGGTGTTCACCAGCTCATGGCGGACCCGCGCGGTGAGGACGGCGAGCAGTTCCTCGTCGCTGTACGCCGCGGCCATGGCCGCTTGGGTGTGCTTGTCCACCAGGGCGTCGTCGCGCAGGTCGGAGAAGACCGCCACGAAGGCGAGTTCGATCTCCACCCGGTAGTCCAGGCCCCCTCCGCTCTCCCATCCAGGGCGGGAGACGATGTCGCGGAGCTGGAGCAGAGCGGTCTCGTGCGCACCGGTCAGCCGGTTGGCCAGCGCCTTCAGCCACAACGCCTTGGCCCAGGAGGCGCGATCCAGAAGGGCGAGGGCCCGCGCCGGCTCCCGCAGGTCCAGCGCGGCACGGGCGGCAAGGAGCGCTGCCTCGTCCTCGTCCTCCTCGGCCGTCGCGCGTTCCACACCGTCCTCCGAGGAGGAGCCGGCCCGCGTACCGGCCTCGGCGTACCGGTCCATCCACTGGAGCACCTTGTCGGCGCGACCGGCCCGAGCCCATTCCCACAGGGCGAACAGCGCGATCTCGGCCCTGGCGGCCGGTGAGGGCGCGGCGGGGAGGGAGGCTTCGTCGAAGGCGCGCCGGAAGTGCTCATCGGCGTTGCCGAGGCCCTCGATGAGCCGGCAGCGGCCCATCAGGAGCAGGGCGACACGGCTCCACGGCGTGGGCTCTCGCCGGGCCCGACCGCTCGTCTGCTCCTCGAGCACCCGGTACGCGTTGGTCAGCAGCCGGGCCGCCGTCATGGCGAGGTCAGGCCTGCCCGGCTCGGTCGCCGCCGCGGCTCCGGGAGAGGCCGCCCCGAGAAGATGCCGGGCCCGGTCGATCATCTCCGCCGCCCGCAACAGATCGGTCCGCGCCGTGTCGACCACGACGGAGTGCTCGTACTGCTTCGCGTGGTACTGGCTCATACTCAGGAACCGCCGCAGCTCCCCCCAGCTCTCGTCACGTCGGTACAGGCACTCGTGGAGGAGCACGGAGGCCTTCTCGAGGAGCACTCGGTACCAGAGCCGGGCGGGCATGACCCGCGTGTCCAGGTTTCTGCTCCTGCTGTCGAGGAAGTCGGTGCTCAGGAGGTTGTCGACGAGGATCGAAGCGAGGGCGGCTCCGCCCTGGTGCCAGGCGTTGTGCACGTCGGCGGACCACTTGTCGCTGACGGTCCGGGCGGTGTCGCCCTTCACCGGCGGGGTGGATCCGATCATGTGCAGCTGGTGGTAGTAGGCCCGTCCCAGGGCTTCGAGGGCCGAGCCGATTCGGTGGTCCTCCGTCGCCTTCTCCGCCTGCCGTCGATGCCAGGTGTACGCCTCGTGGTGGAGGTTCTTCCACAGGTCGCTGGCGCTCTGGTCGTCGGCTGTGCGCAATCGGTCGACCAGGGCCCGCCGGACATGGGGATGGATCTCGATCTGATGGGCGTTGCTGTTCCACTTCATCCACGCGGTGCGCTGGGCGTAGAGGTACAGGGACTCCCACAGGGCAGCGCTGGATCTGCCCCGCTCACCCCACTCTTCGACGGGCCGCCCCTGCATGGCCTGGACGAGGTTGACCGATTTCAGGACGGACTTCTGCGATCCGGCCATGATCGTTCTCAGTTCGCCGTCGTGCCGATTGGCCAGCGGAGCCAGCACGTCGAGGACGAACCGCTCGGACGGCTTGCGGGTGACGGCGCAGCAGAACAGCAGATTGCAGGCTGCGGAGCCGCCCACTTTGTCGAGCTCCCGCTTTATCGCCACGACGAGCCAGGGGTCGCCCTTCAGTGTGATCTGCCGCGGGTCCAGCTCACGGGCCTCGTCGGCCACAAGGGCCAGGTGGATGGGCATGCGGTGGGCGGCGGCTTCCTCGACGTCGTGGTCACCGGACTTGAGGATCGTCCGGGCGGTCTCTTCCTGGACATTCCGGTGCCGGACCAGGTAGGCGAACGCCTCGTCGTGGGAGAACGGAGGCACCTGTTCGGTGCGCAGGCCCCTTCCGGGAAAGTAGGCGTCGACCTCGTTGACGACCAGGCGCAGGTCCGTGCGGCACAGCAGGGCGAGTCTGAGGTGGCGGTTCTCCCGCAACAGCCGCCCGAAGAGCTGGAAGAAGTCCGACAGGTCGCTCATGCCGACATCCAGCAGGTCCTCCATGGTGTCGACCGCCAGCAGAACGGGGGCCTCCCGCTCCCGCACGGTCTCGGCCAGGGCCCTGAGGAATCCGGAGACGACCGCTTCACCGTCACGTCCGGGCGTGCGGGCCATCGTACGTGCCTGCGGGTCGGTCCTGGCGATCTCCGCGATCAGGTCGCGGTGTTCGTCGGCGAACGAGCGCAAAGGGCCGCCCGAGCCGAACTGCTCCGCCAGTTCCTCGGCCATGCCCGGCAGAAGGGCCCACGGACGCCGGATCACCGCGTGGGGGGCGAGGATGGCGAGATCCTGCAGAGCCGAGCGCACGGCGGGTGTGCGCCGGGCACAGTGGTCGTTGCGGAACCAGTTCAGCAGCATGGTCTTCCCGCTGCCCCCCACGGCGTGGAGGTGGACGGCCCTGACGTCGCTGTCCGGCGCCAGGAGCAGGTCCAGCACGTCGTGCAGCTTGGGCCGGGGAAGGTAGTGGCGCAGCTGGCTCCAGTCCTGACCGCGTCCCCGGAGCAGATGGAGGCGTTCCTGATAGGCGGCGGCCGTGTCCAGCAGGGGCTGCGGCACGAGGGCGTGGAGCGCGGCCGGCGCCAGCGCCCCGACCAGAGCCGCGCACTCGTCCAGGTCCCGGAGGGCCTCGGCCGAACGGTAACGGGAGTCGAAGAGGACAAGAGCCGCGTCCGCGCTGTCGGAGAGGGCGAGCAGCGACAGCGCCTGGGTCACGCCCGAACCCCCGTCCAGCGCCCGGTAGCACTCGGCCAGGCCCCGCGCGAACAACTTCAGATCGGCCGGAACGGGCCGGGAGCCCGGTGAGCGGTGCTTCTCCTCACGCAGCCACCACGCCGCCCAGCCGCCGCGCTGGACCAGGGTGTCCGTGAGCCGGTAGCTGCCCGGCGGTGCCGCTCCCGGACCCACGTTGCGCGAGACCCATCCCCAGCTCTCCAGTGTCGCGAGCGGCCACTGCTCGGCAGCCGTCCCGGCGAGCTCGGCGTTGTAGATGTCCTCGGTGAACCAGCCGGGCACGGCGCACCGCTGAACGAGCTCCCGAAGTCCGTCCGGCATCGTCCCGACGTACTCGAACGCGTGCGTCTCGAAGGACGCGGACCGTACGCCGGTGCCGTGGGCACCATCGTCCGGCGGATCGGTCGGGCCGGTCAGACCTGCTGCTTCCACGGGGATCCACCGCCGTTCCTGCTACGACCGAGTTGGGCCTCCAGCAACCGCTGGGCGTCGACCAGCAGGCTCGGACCGAAGGCGGGAAGCCCTGTGCTGTCCTCGACCCTAGGGTGCAGCCTGGCGTCGTCGACGAGCTGGACAACTTGCTGTTTCCAGGCAGGACACGACTTGAACGATTCGCCCATCCTTGCGCCCACCTCCCTCAGCAGCGGAGCAGCGTAGTCCAGCGGCCAGGGCTCCACGTCCACTGAATCCCTGATTCGGGTGAAGCCGTAGTTCCGGTCCCCCGAGGCCCCCCCGACGGCCACCACGACGGCCACCGAGGACGTTTTGTCCAGCAGCGGCTGGAGGACGTGCCGAACGAGCCAGTCGTCCATCACACCGTCCTTGAGAGCCTTGTCGCTGTGATCGAGAGCGAGCAGCAGCCGCTCCGAGGACTGGGAGTGGTCCAGGAGGATGTCCAGGCACAACTCGGTCGCTTTCCCGACCACTATGCTGTTGCGCTCCGGAGAGGTGCCGTCCCGCGCCTCGGTCGAACCGAGCAACTCGCCCGATTCCGCGGAGCCGAGCAACTGGTCGAACTTGGCCCGCAGATGGACGGCACCGCCCGGTCGGCCGCTCGCCGACGGCGCTGTCGGGCGCCGCACGGGAGCGTGCGCCAGGGTCCGCAGGGCCTCGAGCACCCCGAAGGGACGGGCGGAGAATCCCGGGCCCGGAGGATTGCCGAAGTCCACATGGAGTCCGGTGTTGCCGAGCGCCTCCCAACTGCGCAGGGCGAACAGCAGCAGATCCGTGGTCCCGTCCTGATGGGCCGGGGCGGACAGGCCCCCGGAACGGACACGAGAGGCCGGCCTGCCCGTCCCCCGAAGGAAGTAGGCGCCACTGGCGCCTTCGGAGGCCTGGAACCAGTCCTGGATCAGGCGCCGTTGCTGCACCCGGTCGACCGAGACACGCCGGGCACCGTCGAGACCGCGGTCCTCGACGGCTTCCCCGCAGCCATCCTCACCGCTGTCTCCCGCGCCGTCCTCCTCCGCTGCCTGCTCGGGCGCTCGGCCGACTGCCGCCGGGGCCGCGTTCTCACCGGGGGCCGGGGTGCTGATGGGGAAACGGATGGGCTCCGCCGCCACCGTGACGCTGCGCCAGCTCCAGGGCCGTTCCGATCGGGTTCCGTCCGGCGCTGCGCCGCCCGTCACGACGCCCGTCGTGTCACCCCTTGCCTCGCCGTCCGCGGGCGGCTCGCCCCTGTCCGCGTCGTCCGCCACGGACACGTTGATCGCCCGGACCGCCTCGTCCACGGCCAGGCCCGCGCTGAGGCCTTCGTAGAGCTGCCGGCTCTGGTCGGCGAGCGCCGCGAGGCCGCCGTAGACGCACAGGGTGACGACCGCGGGTACTCCCGGCCCCACGACCACGTCGGCGAGATCGGCGGAGATCTGGGGGCGGCAGTGGGCCTCGCTGTGGGGGCTGGCCGGGGAGGAGCCGAGGACGACCAGCTCCACCCCGTTGGAGTCGAACTCCCTGACCGCGAGGCGGCGGTCGGCCCCCCCGTCCAGCAGATGGCGCACCGCCCCGTTGAGCAGGTGCAGCACGGTCGGCTTGCAGGACTTCACCAGTTTGCAGAGGGCCTCGAAGCCTCCGGGGTCCGGGTGCATCTCCACCTCCCAGCCCGTGCACGGTTTCGAGAGCGCGAGGTGGACGGCGGCGTCCGTGTACTCGTCGTCGCGTGTCCGGGCGTCCACTCCCAGTAAGAGCACACGCGGAGGAAGGTGGGGAGTGAGCAGGCGGCGGGTTCCGCTGAAGCCCCGTTGCGGCACTCTGCCGCGCACCGCCCGGTAGAGCGGGGACCGGAACAGCTCGTTGGGCGGCTGCCCCGGCTCCACGGCGGGCACCCGCAGCGCCTCCCAGGCGAGTCCGCGCAGGGACCGTGCCTCCAGGTGCAGATAGACCATGAGCGGGCCCTCGGCGTCGGAAGGCACATACCACTCGGGGAGGCCGCAGGCCGCCATCCGCTGGAAGAGCTCGTCTCCGTACGCCGCCGCCTCGGCGACCGTGGCGCCCTCGGCCCTGTGCCAAGGGACCGGGGTGTCCGGGGGGATGAAGGCTCTGCCACTCCTGTATTCCTCGGGCTCGCGTCCCGGACGCAGCCGGGTCACGGTGATCGGATGGCTGCGTTCCCCTCGCAGGCCCTCACCGATCCGCACGATGACGGACTCCGACGTGGGACCGTGGTCCCCGTGGCCGTCGCCCTTGCTGAACACTCCCACAGCTGATGCCACCTTCCCCCGACGAGAACCCGCGGCCGAGGCGGCGCTGTGCGCTCGGCTCGGGCGGTGGTCGGGCTTCGACAGCCGGGCCACGGGGTCTCGCGTCGTTCTCTGTTACTTGCTGCTTGTCGCTGAGCACGGGGTCGTGGCGACCGCGTGCCTTCGGTCATGTCACCGGTGGATCATCGGTCCCCTCCTGACGCCGGAGCAGTTCGTCGACCAGTGCGGCGAGAGCGGCGTCCGCCGACTCCTCCTTCGCCAGGAACGTGACCATCTCCTCCAGTCCCAGTTCCCCAGGACCGGTGGCGGACTTCCCGATGGCCGCCTCCAGGTCCCGGACGGCGCGGGGAAGGCTCGGGGCCGAGGCCAGCAGCAGTTCGTCGAGGCTGCTCAGACTGTCCGGAAGACGGCCGTCGCCGGTGAGCCTCCTGATCAGCGCTGCCGCGAGGTGGTGGACGAGAGCCCCGCTCGGCCGCACCTGGTCCCCCGCCACGTCCGGGCCCAACCCCCGCCCGATGTTCTCGTGGCATCGGGCGATGTCCATGGGAGTGCCGCCGAGGTAGTGGAAGCGCAGTGCCCCCAACTCGCTCGTCAGGGCGCTGCCGGGATTCCGGCCGCGCAGCACCTCGGCCTTGGCAGACAGGGCCTGGCCCATCAATGCCCAGTCGCCGTCCCCCTCGGCGAGGTCGTAGCACTCCTGTATGTGGCGCAGGACATGCTGACGCGACTGGTCGCACGGCGGATCCATCAGCACGGCGCAGCCGTGGACGTAGGCCCTGAGCTGCTCCGACTCCAAAGCGTCCTGGTATTCGAGGCGCTTGGTCAGTTTCTTGGCGGCGCGCCGGGAGACGTCGAGGCAGTCGTGGACGCAGTCCTGCCGCGTGACGGCGTCGTCGCAGTACCGCGCGCACAGCGCGGTCGCGTCGCGAAGTACGGCGCGAAGGAAGTCGGTCGTGCGGGCACCGCGTCCCGAGCCGTCCCAGCTGTGGGAGTCCAAGAGCACGTCCTCGGCCTCCTCGGCGGCCGCCTTGTAGTCCCCGGCGTCGATTCCTACCCGGGCGCGCAGGGCGCGCAGGGACGCCAGACGCCACGTGTCGGCGCCGCCCTCCCTGGCCTGCCCCAGACATCGGTCCGCCTCGGCCAGGGCACCCGCGAGGTCTCCCTGGGCGCGGAGTTCACCGATGCGGTGTGCGGCCATCAGGTCGGCGCCCTGAGCCGATCCCTGGCCCTCGCTCCGCGGTGGGATCTCCAGTCGGTCACGCAGACGCTCGAACCAGGTGATCCGCTCGCTGTTCCTGTGCCACCGTCCGGTCGGTCCGCGGCCCGGGCTCAGCGGGGGCCTTTCGTCCGAGGCCTCCTCGATCTCCCGCATCTGCTCGGGAAAGGCGTCCCGAAGTGCGAGCCTGACCGTCTCGTTGGTGAGGATCCGCGGGTCCCGTTCGAGGATGACCTCGGCGACGTCGACGAGTGCGGACGACCGACTCCCGTGGACCAGGTAGGGGACCAGCGCCCGCGCGTGCCGAAGGACGGTCTGGCGTCCGTCGTAGGACTCGCTTCTGAGGGCGTCCTGAAGGGCCCAGGTCAACGCGGCCGCCGCTCGCGAGCGAAGTTCCCTCACGTACTCCTCGGGCGCCGTCTCGAGAGCCGCCTCGGCGACCGTTCGCTGGATCGTCAGCCGCGTCCCGCCGTGCGCGTCCTCGGCGCATCTGACCAGAGCCGTGTTCAGGAGCCAGTCCAGGGGCGGGGTGCCGACGGTGAGGACGGCCAGTTCGGGCCAGCGCGCGAAGTCGTCGGACGCCTCGCCGCCGGGTGGATCCGGGGGGACCGTCCATCCGCCGTTCGAAAGGAGTGGTCGCAGCCGGGGTACCGGTTCGGTGCAGATCCCCGCCCAGAGCCGTGCCAGCACCGTTCCCGACCCCCGTGCGGGGCCCGCCGCCGGGGCGCGGCCGGAGGAGCGGCTCGGGCCGGGAATGAACCGCTCGTTGTCCTCCAGGGCGCACAGGAGCCAGAGCAGGAGTCTTGCCGCGTCGGCCTCGACCTGTCCGCCCAGGGCATTCTCCGTGAACGCCTTCGTCCACTCCGTCAGCTTGCGCGAATCCTCGCCGTTGCGCCCGACGCTCTTCAGGAAGGCGTCGAGGCTCTCGGCGGAGCCCGCCTCCTTCTCCGCCAGCCGCAGCAGACCTGGGTGCCCGTCGGCGCTCTCGATCAGCCGTCTGACCAGCGACCTGCGCTCCTCGTCCGGCCATCCCGGCACATGCCCGGCCGCTCCCGGCAGCACGAAACCGCTCAGATTCCGCATGCTCTCGGTCCCGGCCAGAGTGAGGGACTGGCCGGCGGTCAACGGGTGCACCGCGACGCTCTTTATCCGGTCGCCGCGAGGGGTTTCACCTGGCCGCCGCCCGGCGAATTCGATGGCGCGCGCGCTCGTGATGACCAGACGGGACAGCCCCTCGTGGTCGACCAGGGCTCTGATGAGCCGCCCCCACGGCGGATAGCGCCACTGCCCCGCCGCTCTGTACCCGTCCGTCAGCCAGTCCGCGTTGAGCAGGGCGATGAGTGCGCGTCGGTTGGCGCAGCGGACGTTGAGCATCCGGTTGAACACGTCGAGCTCGCGGTCGAAATCCTGGAGTGAACGACTGGAGTCGAGGCGCTTCTTGGTGGCCGTCCACTCCGGGAGGAGGCCGAATTTCTCGCTGAGTCCCGCGTAGAACGCGAAGAGGGCCGATTGCACGCCCATCGCCGTGCGGGCGGCGTCGAAGGGAACACAGAGATGGAAGAGGTGCTCGTACCGATCGCGCAGGGCATGCACACACGCGCGTTTGCCGATGCTCTCGATTCCGTGGAGCAGCACGCCGCGGTGGGGGGAACCGGCGTCGAGCACCGCGCCCGCCTTACGCAGGACGTCCGGATGGCTGACGAAGTCGAGTCTGCCGCTGACGCCGTGGTCCCCCCGCGCGCACCGCAGGCGCAGGCCGAGGGCCTTGGGGTGGTACAGGGTCGGTGAGCAGCGGTCGAGACCGGACAGCTTCAGGCCGTCGAGCACTTGCTCCAGCGCGTCGGGAAGGCAGTCCTGGCCCGTCAGGAGAGTTGTGTAGAGGCCGCCGCAGATCTCCGCGATGACCCCCTCAGGGATCGGGTAGCGGAAGGACAGGACGGGGCACTCCAGCGTCTCGGCCAGCTGCCAGGGCAGATCCACGGCGGCGGGCTCCGGGGTGTCCGCGTCGACGTCGCGGCCGCCCGGTTCGATGCCCAGCCGCGCCAGCCGCTCCCGCATGCCGGGGGTTCCCGGGGGCGGAGAGGACAGCACGACGAGTCCGAGGCGGTCGCGGCCGCGTCCCAGCGCTTGGGCGACCTTGTCCGCGGCCAGCAGATGCTTGCCGCCGATGGTGTCGGTGAGCGGTCCCGGCCCCGCTGCGGTCCGCCCCGCGATGTGCAGCACAAGGGCGCTGGGGTCGGTGGGGGAGTGCGCACCCGCGGGGGAGAGGGATCGTCTGAAGTCCGGTTCGCCGACCTCATGGACGAGATTGCGCAGGGTGAGCCTCATCCTGTCGCCTACGGCCACCCCGAGGAGCCGCCGGCGAAGGATGTACTCCTCGTGCTGCGCGGCGTCCGCCCTGGCGTGCGAGCCGGAGGAGAACACCCCCACCAGGCAGACGGGCAGGGCCTGCCCGTCAGCGGCCGAACCGTCGGACAGGTCCTGCGAGGGTCCGGCCACCGGGGGAGGGCAGTGGATGAACCGGATCCGCCGATCCGCGAGCATCTGCTCGGACCGGCCGGGAGCGGACGGCGAGGGGCCGGTCGTGGCCAGGGACAACGGTAAGCCGGCTAACTCCCGCGTGTCCGGAGCCAGTTCCAGCAGAACGGGCGAAACCCGGTCCTTGGGGCGGTTGCTCGCCCATTGCAGCAGCCGCTCGCAGATCGCCTCACCCAGCACCCGCTCGCCGATCTCCCGCCCCAGCTGTCGCTCGGCAGCGGACCACGAGGGGGTTCCCCGTGCCGTGCCCTCCGCGGCGAGACGGGAATAGGGAGCTGCGAGTGAGGAGACAAGGTCGCAGTCCGCCGACAGGTCCACATCGTGTTCGATTTCGGGGCCGCCCGGAACGCGAAGCGTCCATTTCCAGTGGGCCTGGTCCCGGTAGTCCTTGGTGCTGAGCACCGCATGATCGTGCGCGACCACTTGCCCCCCATGGGTGGTTCGCGTATGCGGGCCGCACGCCGCACTGACGGCGGCGCGGGCGCAAAATCCGAGCAAGGGAAGTCTAGGGAAAAGTGGAGGTGGTGTGCAGGTGACCGACAGAATCCAAATGGTCACAGGGCGAGATTCGCGAAGGAACCTCACCCCCGGGGCCACTGGGCCAGTTCCTCGCGATCCGCTGCCCTTTCCTCGGCCTCCATGAGCAGCGCCGGCAGGCCCGCAGCCCGGCGCAGTACGTCGTCCGCCAGCCGGTGGTCCGCTTCGTCGGCCTGTGCGTCGTCCAGCAGCGGAGTGAGATTCGGCAGCTGCCGGGCCAGGAGAAGGGACTCCTTGTCCGTCAGGCGCTCGACATGGATGGGCAGCAGCCTCCTCAACGGCTCTGGGCCGAAGTCGGTCCGGCTCGTGATCAGCACCCGGCTGTCGCCCTGGTGGTCGGTCAGCGAGGACAGCAGAGCCTCCCAGAACGGGTGGCGCCACAGGCCCGGCTCCAGAAGCTGGCGGTCGAGGCGGTCGAGTACGAGCAGTCCGTAGTTCCTGCTCCACACCTCCCTCAATCTCGCGCAGGCACGCGCCCAGACGTCGGGTGCGGTGGTCGGCGCCGTCGGCAGTTCCACGCGCAGTTCGAGCCCGTTGATGGCTTCGGCCAGGCTCAGGACCGAGTGCGAGTCGTCCTGCACCTCGAACCACAGAATGTTCCGGAAGAACCGGCGCCGGGTGCGGGCGAGTTCGTTGGCGCAGGCGGTGGTGCCGACGCCGGGCTCTCCGTGAAGCACCACGCCGGTGCGGCCAAGCGAGACCTCGCCCAGCACATGGGCGGCCTTGGCCATTTCACCGCAGCGGCCCACGAAGTGGGCGCTCTCCGGGGGCGCGGTGGCGAACAGGTCGATCTCACCCGAGTCCTGTGCGATCCACCGGTAAGGGGGAGGCGTCAGGCGGACCGGCTCGCTCGAGGCGGACATCACGGTGTGGACACCTGCCACGGTGAGCGGGTACCGGTGCTCGGGCAACCCGGGGTCCTCCATCACGGCGGTGAGTGCGGAGCCCACCGCCCTCCCCACGTCCTGCTCGTCCGAGATCATCGAGTGGTACAGCGCGAGGTTGAACGTGCGGGTGAACGCGTCGCCCATCGGAAACCGCATGCCCACGGTGTCGCAGCCCAGCTCCTGGGCGATCACGGCGGCCAAGGAGCCCGCGTCCGGGGCCGCGGCGGACGCCACGGCGGACCGCGACCCGGCGGAGTCGGAGGAGTCGGCCGCCGACCAGCACGAGGAGAGCGTGACGAGTTTGAGGGTGTCGTAGGTATCCGCGAGCAGTTCCGTCAGATCCTGCGCGCCGATCGGGTCGACTCCGCCGTCCGGGTCCTCCAGGTGGAGGGCCCCGGGCTCACCATGGGCGGAGAAGTGCACCACGTCCCAGCCGTCCCCCTGGTTCAGGGCCTGCCTGAGCGCCCTGCGGGTGACTCCGTACTGGAGGGTGTGGACCTCGACCGACCGGCCGTGCCTGGCCCCGAGGTCCGGCAGACGCGCCATCATGATGCGCTCCGCGCGCAGGTCCAGCGGCTCGGCCGTGACCGGCTGGGCGAACACGGCCAGGATGCGCAGGGCCTTGGAGGAAGCGGACCTCACTCGGCGCGGCTCCGGGGGCCGCAACGGCCGCTGGACGCAGGTGATCCCGCGCAGGGCCAAGGGGCCCTCGCCCAGGTCCGCCAGCATCCAGGGCAGTTGGGTCATCCTCCACATGTCCTCCGGCCCCGACAGCTGCAGGACGGCCTGCCGCCTGAGCCTCTCGGCTATGTGCGGCAGGCCCCGGCAGGCCAGCCACTTGCTGATCGGGCGCAGATACCGCTCGAGCTCGTCGGGTCCGCTTGCTGCCAGGTCGCGCCATTTCGTCTGGTCCAGTTCCCACAGATCGTGGAAGGCCCGGTCGTCGGCGCGCAGTTCCACGTAGTCGTCCTCTTCGTGGCCACCGGGGACATCCGAGAGAATCCATTGCCAGGACCTCGGTGGGTTGCCGGTGTCCTTCTCACAGTCCCTGCGCCTGATGTACATGTACCGCTGCGCCATCACGCTCCCGTACCGCTGTGCTCTCCTGCCGTCCGCCGTCGGGGCAGCCTCGCCCGTGCACGGGTGAGCGGAACCCGGACGCCGGTCGTATGTGGGGGCGACCAGTATGGCGCGGAACGCGCCCTTTTCAGGCCTGTTCCTGTGCAATCAGGTGGCTTCATCGAACCCGGGCGGCTGCGGAAACGTTCCGCTATGCCCGAGGTGCATGGCTGTTTCGATGTGTGTCGTCCGTGAGTGTGGTCCACGTGCGTCGTCCATGTGTGTCGTCCATGTGTGTCGTCCACGGGTGTCCTCCGCGTGTGTCCTTCCGCGGGTGCCCTTGTGTGCCCTTCCATGTGCGTCGCGCGCGCCGACTCCATGGGCGCCGACCTCTCGGGAGGAACGGCGCCGGCGGCTCCGGAGTGGACGGCTCTAGGCTGGGGGCGTGCGCTCTTCCGAGGGTCCGTCCCTTCGCGACTTGGCCGTTCAGGTGCTGTCCTCCGTCGAGCGGGGGTACGACCTGCTGGCCCCGAGGTTCGACCGCACGCCCTACCGCACGTCGGACCGCCTCCTCGATGCGACCGCCGAGGCGCTGCGCGCGTACGGGCCCTTCGGCGACGGACTCGATGTGTGCTGCGGCACGGGCGCCGGGATGCGGGTGCTCAAGCCCTTGTGCCGAGGGCGGATCGCCGGTGTCGACTTCAGTGCCGGGATGCTGGACGAGGCGCGTGAGGCGTACCCGGATGCGGAGTTGGTACGGGCCGATGTGCGGGCGCTGCCCTTCGTCGGGGAGTTCGACCTGGCCGTGAGCTTCGGCGCCTTCGGGCATTTCCTTCCCGCCGAGCGGCCCACGTTCTTCGCGGGGGTGCACCGCGCGCTGCGGCCCGGCGGCCTCTTCGCCTTCCCGGTCGCCGCGCCGCCGCGCGTCACCTCGCGCTGGTACTGGCGGCTTGCGGGATTCGATGCGCTGATGCGCCTGCGGAACGCGGTGTGGCGGCCGCCCTTCGTCATGTACTACCGCACTTTCCCGCTGGAGGCCGTGCGCGCGGACCTCGCGGCAGTCGGCTTCGGCGTGGCGACGGTGGCCCTGGAGGACTACGGGCGGCGTGAGGACGGCAGCCCGCGGTGCCGACTGGTTCTGGCCCGCAGGGCGTAGCCACTGCGGGGCCGAGCGTGCCACCGGCATCCAGCGCCGCGTCTGCGCGCGCTCATCCGTCGGATCGATGGTCCAGCCGTCGGTGAGGACGACCGGGACGGGCGCGCTGCCGCGGGGGCGGCAGGAGGGTCAGCCGCGGCGCGATGCCGTGCATGCTGTCCGACAGCCCGTGCGGGAGTGAAACGCCCGGGTGGGCCATGACCGCCGCCTGCCCGGCCGCCTCGGCAGCTTCAGCCGCCTCAGCCGGCACAGCCTCGTCAGGCGCCTGCCCGCTCACGCCCGCCTCAGCGGCCTCGGCTGCCTCGCGCAGGCGCCTGCCCGCTCACGCTCCGGCCTGCGCGGGAACGGTGGGGGTCCGGAGCAGGGCGGACAGCTTCTCCAGGGCGGCGGGGAGTACCCAGTAGTACACCCAGGTCCCGCGCCGCTCCGAGCCGACGAGTCCGGTCTCGCGCAGCACCTTCAGATGGTGGGAGATCGTCGGCTGGGACACCTCGAACGGGCCGATCAGGTCGCACACGCACGCCTCACCGCCCTCGTGGGAGGCGATCAGCGACAGCAGCCGCAGCCGGACCGGGTCCGACAGCGCCTTGAACATCCGCGACAGCTCGGCCGCCGCCTCCTCACCCAGCGGCTCGCGGACCATCGGCGCGCAGCACGCGGAGTCGGGGCCGAGCACCGGCAGCAGACCACCTTGTTTCGACATTCCTCTATGTTGACATCCATCTAACCGAGTGGCAACCTCGGCTGTATCGACAGACGTCGATGCAGCTCGATCCCGGAGGAGACCGCCATGTCCCGCGTCCAGCTCGCCCTGCGCGTCGCCGACCTCGAAGGCTCCATCGCCTTCTACTCCAAGCTCTTCGGCACCGCCCCCGCCAAACGCCGCGACGGCTACGCCAACTTCGCCGTCACCGAACCGCCCCTCAAGCTCGTCCTCATCGAGGGCAAGGCCGACGAGGACACCCGCCTGGACCACCTCGGCGTCGAAGTCACCACCACCGAACAGGTCGCCGCCGCCACCGACCGCCTCAAGGAGGCGGGCCTTGCCACCTTCGAGGAGAACAACACCTCCTGCTGCTACGCCCTGCAGGACAAGGTGTGGGTGACCGGCCCGGGCAAGGAGCCCTGGGAGGTGTACGTGGTCAAGGCCGACGCCGGCACGCTCGGCAAGTCCGCCGAAGGCGCCCCCGACGCCTGCTGCGGCACCACCGCCTGCTGCACCCCCGACGAACAGGCCCTCGACCCCACCCGGACCCCGGCGGAAGCCAAGGCCGCCGCCGGGTGCGCCTGCGTCGACTGACCCGGCAGCCTCACTGCCCTGCCCGGAAGGGTGCCGAGCAGGGCGACTGCCGTGCGATCACCCGGGCGGTGGTGCCGCCCCGGCTCGGCTCGCCGCCCCGGACGGGCACCGGTCGGCCCTCCCCCCGAGTCGGCGACCTGGATACTGGCCGCATGCGCATCGAACTGGATCCCGCCCAGCACGACCGGAACACCTTCTACCGCCTGCTTACCGCCTCCGTGGTGCCCCGGCCCATTGCCTGGGTCTCCACCACCTCCGCCGACGGCGTGGACAACCTGGCGCCCCATTCCTTCTTCACGGTCGCCTGTGTGAGTCCGCCGATGGTGCAGTTCACCTCGGTCGGGCGCAAGGACAGTCTGCGCAATGTCGAGGCGACCGGGGAGTTCGTCGTCAATCTCGCGCCGGAGCAGCTCTTCGAGCAGATCAATGCCACCGGCACCGACTTCCCGCACCGGCTGAGTGAGTTCGATGCCGTCGGTATCGCACGTGAGCCCAGCACGCGGGTCAAGCCTCCGCGGGTCGCCGCCTCGCCCGTGGCGCTGGAGTGCCGGCTGCACAGCACGGTCCTGCTCGGGGACTCCACGGTTGTGTTCGGGGAGGTCGTGCACGCGGCCGTCTCCGACGCGGTGCTGGTGGACGGGCATCCCGAGGTGGACAGGATGCGGCCCCTGACCAGGCTCGGCAAGGACGAGTGGGGGACGCTCGGCGAGGTGCTGGAGATCTCCCGCATCCGTTACGCGGACTGGCCGGACGCCCAGAAGTCCTGAGCCACCCGCGGCTCCCCGTCCCCTCAAGCGCTGTCCGTGATCTCCGAGACGAGTCCGGGCAGCGCGGTGCCGATGGGCTCGCGGATCAGTTGGTCCGCCAGCGCGTCGTAAGGGGTCGGCTCGGCGTTCACGATCACCAGGCGGGCGCCCGACTCGACGGCGACCCGGCACAGCGAGGCCGCCGGTTCCACCTGGAGCGAGGTGCCGACGGCGAGGAAGAGATCGCAGACCCGCGCGATCTTCGCCGCCTGCTGGATCGTCCCGCTGTCCAGTGCCTGCCCGAACATCACGGTCGCGGACTTGAGGATCCCGCCGCAGCTCAGACACGGTGGATCCGCCTCCCCGGCCTCGACGCGGGCCAGCGCCCCCTCCATGGGGCCGCGGTCACCGCAGCCGGTGCACACCACCGTGGACGCCGTGCCGTGCAGCTCGAGGACCTTGCGCGGGGTGGATCCCGCCTTCTGGTGCAGTCCGTCGATGTTCTGCGTGATGATCCGCATGGGCGTCCCCGAGCGCTCCAGGTCCACCAGCGCGCGGTGCCCGGCGTTGGGCTCCGCGCGCCACACGGGGCTGGTCATCCGCATCCGCCAGGACTCGCGGCGCACCTCGGGGTCGTCCATGTAGGCCCGGTAGGTCACCAGCCGCTCGGCGCCGGGGTTCTTGCGCCACACGCCCTGCGGCCCGCGGTAGTCCGGAATGCCGCTCTCCGTCGAGACGCCGGCCCCGGTGAGGACCGCGACCAGCCGCGCGTTGTTCTCGCCCATGGACGCAGGGTAGGCAGCGGCGGCTGCCCGGCCCAAGGGGATTACCCGGCGCCGCCCCGCTCACGCGGTGGCGGCGCGCCTGCGGACGCGGGCCCGCCGTACCGCTCCGGCGGCGCTCAGCGCTCCCATGGCGGCGATGGCGGCCAGGGCGATCAGGAGGACCGGCGAGTGCGGGTCGGCGGCCCGGCTGCCCGCCACGACGTAGGCCACCGTGTTGGGTACGACGCCCAGCGCCGTGGCGGCGACGAACGGCGAGGTACGCATCCGGGAGATCGCGGCGCTGTAGTTCGCCACCGCGAACGGCACCCCGGGCACCAGCCGCATCAGCAGCACACTGCGGAAGCCGTGCTCGCTGAGCCGGCGGTCCATGGCGTTGAGGGCCTTCGCCCGCAGCAGCGATCGCAGGGCGTCGCGGCCCAGTGCCCTGCCGAGCGAAAACGCCGCCACCGCGCCGAGCGTGGTGCCGGCCACCGCCAGGACGAGTCCTTGCTGGATGCCGAAGAGGGCCCCGGCGGCGGCGTTCAGCAGCGGCTTGGGGACGAACGCCAGCGTGCACGCCGCGAAGACGGCGAGGAAGGCCAGCGCCGCCCCGGCCCCCGTCAGCTGCTGGGGCCACCCCGAGGAGAGCAGCCGCTGCGGCTCCCAGACCACCACGCACGATCCCGCGGCGGCCAGCAGCACGACGAGGACGGAGCATCGGCCCCAAGGGGAGAGCAGCGCACGGGAAGCGCGTTCGCCCCGTCCCGTCGGCCGAGTTGGCGCCAGCGGTTGTTCGAGCATCCCGTGAGCCTAACGGCTCCGGTTCATCGCGGCGGCCGTGCCGTACGAGAAGGGGGCCGAGGACGACCCGATCACCCGGGTGCGCCAGCGGGCGCACCGCCCGAGCTGGACCAGCCGCTGACCCTGGCCCGGCCGGCCCGTGAGGCGGCGATGCCGGGGCGGGCTTTCGCCCGCGGATTCACCGATGCCACCGGCAGCAATCCGCTGCCTCGGCTCATCGAACAGCGGGTCCTGGCCGCGCAAGGGCCGGTGGAGGACGGTGATCTGACGGTGGAGGAGATCGTCCGCCGGTGCGGCTTCGGCTCCGCGGTGTCACCGCGCCGGCACTTCGCCCGCCACGTGGGGGTCTCGCCCCGCGAACACCGGCGGGCGTTTCGCGGACGGCACGGCTTGAGGCGGCGCCGCGGCTCCAGCGGCGCGAGACCGCCTGGCGGGAGCGCACAGCGTGAGGCCGGACGTGGCCGACCGCGTGCGCCCGCGGACCGGCCGGGCCGCCGCCCGGGCCCGCTAGCATGACCAGCGATATGAGTGCCACGATCGTCGCCAAGGACCTCGCCGCCGGACATGGCGACCGCGTGCTGTTCTCCGGACTCGAACTCGTCGTCGCCCCCGGGGACGTCGTCGGGCTCGTCGGGGTCAACGGCGCCGGGAAGTCCACCCTCCTGCGCCTGCTCGCCGGGCTTGCCGCCCCCGAGCAGGGCACGGTCCGGCTCAGCCCGCCCACCGCCACCGTCGGACACCTCCCGCAGGAGCCGGAGCGGCGCGAGGGCGAGACCGTCCGCGCGTTCCTGTCCCGGCGCACCGGGGTCGCGGCGGCGCAGACCGAGCTCGACGCGGCGACTCAGGCACTCGTCGAAGGGCTGCCGGGCGCGGACGACGCCTACGCCGTGGGCCTGGAGCGCTGGCTCTCGCTCGGCGGCGCGGACCTGGAGGAGCGTTCCGAGGAGGTCGCCGCGGACCTCGGCCTGGCGGTGGACCTCGAACAGCCCATGGCCTCGCTCTCCGGCGGGCAGGCCGCACGCGCCGGACTGGCCTCGCTCCTGCTCAGCCGCTACGACGTCTTCCTCCTGGACGAGCCCACCAACGACCTCGACCTCGACGGACTCGCCCGCCTGGAGGACTTCGTCACCGGGCTGCGCGCGGGAACGGTGCTGGTCAGCCACGACCGCGAGTTCCTGGCCCGGACGGTCAACCGGGTGCTCGAGCTCGATCTGGCACAGCAGCAGGTGCGCGGCTACGGGGGCGGCTACGAGGCCTACCTCGCCGAGCGTGAGGTCGCCCGCCGCCACGCCAGGGAGGAGTACGAGGAGTACGCCGACAGGCGCTCCTCGTTGGAGGAGCGCGGCAGAACGCAGCGTGCCTGGATGGACAAGGGCGTCAAGAACGCCCGCCGCAAGGCCCCCGACAACGACAAGATCGGCCGGAAGTTCCGGTCCGAGGCGAGTGAGAAGCAAGCGGCGAAGGCCCGCCAGACGGAGCGGATGATCGAACGCCTCGAGACCGTCGAGGAGCCCCGCAAGGAGTGGGAGCTCCGGATGGAGATCGCCGCCGCGCCCCGGGCGGGCGCGGTCGTGGCGACGCTGCGCGCAGCGGTGGTGAAGCGGGGCTCGTTCACCCTCGGCCCGGTGAACCTGGAGGTCGGCTGGGCCGAGCGGATCGCGATCACCGGCGCCAATGGCTCGGGGAAGACGACACTGCTCGCGGCGCTGCTCGGGCGGGCGGCGCTGGACGAGGGGCACAGCGCGCTGGGCCCCGGCGTCGTCGTCGGCGAGGTGGACCAGGCCCGCGGGCTGTTCCTCGGTGACGAGGCCCTGCTGGACGCCTTCGGGGCCGCCGTCCCCGAGTGGGCACCGGCCGAGGTGCGCACCCTGCTGGCGAAGTTCGGACTGCGTGCCGACCATGTCCTGCGCCCGGCCGCCTCGCTGTCGCCGGGGGAGCGGACCAGGGCGGCGCTGGCCCTGCTCCAGGCCCGCGGGGTGAACCTTCTCGTCCTCGACGAGCCGACGAACCACCTCGACCTGGCCGCGATCGAACAGCTCGAGTCGGCGCTCTCCTCCTACCCCGGCACGCTCCTGCTCGTCACCCACGACCGCCGCATGCTCGAGGCGGTCCACACCACCCGGCGCCTGGAACTCACCGCGGGCCGGGTCACCGACCGCCTGCCGTAGCGGCCGGGGCGGACAATGGACGTGTGAGCTCTGACGTGGGCGGCGGGGGTGAGCCGGTGCCGGTGGGCAGGGGGGTCGGGTTCGGGTTTGCCAGGCTCCTGCCGGATGTGGACCGTGACCGTGCTTGGCTGCTGACCGTGAACGGGGCTCCGCAGTCCTATGTGGATCTCGACGACCCGGAGTATCTGGAGTTCGAGTACGTACGGCGCCTGGGGCACATCGTGGACACCGCCGCCGCCTCGGGCGCGCCCTTGGACGTGGTGCACCTCGGCGGTGGGGCGTGCACGCTCGCCCGGTACGTGGCGGCGACACGGCCGGGGTCCCGGCAGGACGTGGTGGAGGCGGACAAGGCGCTGATCGAGCTCGTCCTGGAACATCTGCCGCTGCGGGCCGGCACGGGGATCCGCATCCGCGCACAGGACGCCCGGGCGGCGCTGGCGGACCTGCCGCGCGCTGGGGCCGACCTGGTGGTGGCCGACGTCTTCGGCGGGGCTCGGGTGCCCGCTCATCTGACGTCCGTTCAATTCGTTCGTGAGGCAGCCCAGTTGATCAAGCCGGACGGGCTCTACGCGGCGAACCTCGCGGACGGGCCGCCGTTGGCCTTCGCCCGGGCCCAAGTGGCCACGGTGCGGGCGGTGTTCCCCCAGGTCTGCCTGCTCGCCGAGGCCTCCGTCCTGCGGGGCCGCAGATTCGGCAATGTCGTCCTGCTCGCCTCCCATCGCGATCTGCCCGTCGCCGAACTGGTGCGGCGCCTGGCCGCCGACCCCTTCCCGGCGCGGGTCGAGCACGACGACCGGATCGAGGTGTTCGCGGCCGGCGCCGAGCCGGTCGACGACTCCTTCGCGGCCGAGTCGCCCGAGCCACCCGCGGGCGCGTTCGCCGTCGGCTGACGGCGGCCACGGGGGCTTGAGGGAAGGCGGCGCGCGGTCGGCGCCGGAACGGTCCGCGCACTCGTGCCCTGACCAACGGCCCGACGGAAGGCGCCCCGACCGGCCGGCGTCCGCCCCCTTCGGGGGACAGGTGGGCCCGTAGGTGTATTCCTCCGGGCCCATCGGGCGATCATGGGGCCATGAGCAACTCCAGGCCCCTTGCCATCGCGCACCGAGGTGACCCCTACCGGCACCGGGAGAACACCCTGCCCTCCCTGCGCTCGGCGGTGCTCGCGGGCGCCGACGCCGTGGAGATCGATGTGCGGACCACCAGGGACGGCGTCCCGGTCCTCCTCCACGACCGGACCCTGGAACGGCTGTGGGAGGTGGAGCGGCCGATCGCCGAGACGGAGTCGAAGCATGCCCGCGGCCTCGGCGTTCCGACGTTGCGCGAGGCGCTGGCGGCGATCGGCGCCCGGGCGATGATCGATGTCATGGACGCCGAGAGCGCCCGGGCGGCCGTCGCCGAGGTCCATGGGTCCGGGGCGGCCGACCGGGTGTACTACTGCGGAGGCGTGACCCCGATGACCGCCGTGCGCCGCAGCGATCCGGAGGCGGAGAT
This sequence comes from Wenjunlia tyrosinilytica, assembly GCF_014646055.1. Lineage (GTDB taxonomy): Bacteria > Actinomycetota > Actinomycetes > Streptomycetales > Streptomycetaceae > Wenjunlia > Wenjunlia tyrosinilytica. Next base: position 125,982 of record NZ_BMMS01000005.1, on the reverse strand, counting down.
CGCGCTCACGTGGAAGCGGGCCGGTATCCCGCCGCGCCATCTGATGGACCAGGTGCGCCCGCGCTGGATCAATATGCCGTTCGGCCTGGTCGACCGGCGCCTGGTGTCGCGCATCCACGCGGCGGGGCTGCTGGCCGGGGTGTGGACGGTGGACACCGGACTGAACATGCGGCGGATGCTCGGCATGGGCGTCGACGCCATCACGACGAATCGCATCGAGACCCTGCACCGTCTGCTGCCGGGCCGCCATCGCAAGGCCCGCCGGTCCTCCTGACCTCCCACCGACCGAGGGGCCCTTGCCGAACATAAGCTACTTGCTGGTAACATCTGCTCATGACCGATGCGACGATGTCGATCGGCGAGCTTCTCGCGGCCACCGTGCCCATGGCTCGCACCCTGAACCTGGAGTTCGTGGAGACCACGCCGGAACGCGCCGTCGTGCGCCTTCCGGACCAGCCCGACTTCCACAACCACGTGGGCGGCCCGCACGCGGGCGCGATGTTCACGCTCGCCGAGTCCGCCAGCGGCGCGATCGTGCTCAGCGCGTTCGGCGAGCAGCTCTCGCGCGCCGTTCCGCTCGCGGTGCGTGCCGAGATCGGCTACAAGAAGCTGGCCATGGGCCCGGTCACCGCAACGGCCACCCTCGGCCGCCCGGTCGCCGAGGTCGTCGCCGAACTCGACGCGGGCCTGCGGCCGGAGTTCCCGGTCGCCATCGCCATCACCCGTGACGACGGCGCGACGACCGGCGAGATGACCGTCGTCTGGACCCTGCGCCCCAACTCCTGACGGCCCCGGGCGGCAGCCGGGAGCCCCGGACGGCAGCCTGAGAGCCCCGGACGGCAGCCTGAGAGCCCCGGGGAACGGCTGAGGGCTCCAGGTCGGCCGCTGAGTGATCCCTCCCCCGTCGAAGCGGGAGGGGCGGGGTTCGCACGTCAGGGGCGGAATGCCGCGTGGATCGCGCCGAGCAGTCGCCACACCCGGCCGGACAGCTCGGCCGGGCTCCCCGGAATCCGCTCGTGCAGCCAATCCGCGAGCACCCCGGTGAACGCCGCGGCGACCGCGCTCGCCGCCACCTCGTCGGCGTTGCCTCCCGGCAGCCTGCGTCCGCGCTCGGCGAGGCTGCGCTCCATCAGCTCCCTGTGCAGCAGTTCGCCCAGCGGCCCGCCGCCGCCCGGGCGCAACAGGCTCCGGTACAGCGCCGCCCGCTCCCGCGCCGACTCGAGGAGTTCGTTCAAGGCGCTCGGCGGGCTCGCCGGATCCGGCAGCGCCTCCCACGCGTGCAGGGCGTCCACCGCCGTGCGCACCAGCTCCGCGCAAGCGTCCACGGCCAGCCCGTGCAGATCCTCGTAGTGCAGATAGAACGTGGCCCGGCCGACTCCGGCGCGCCGGACCACCTCCAAGACGCTGACGTCCTCCAGCGGCTGTTCCTCGCAGGCCGCCAGCAGCGCCTGCCTCAACCGCCCGCGGGTCCTCGCCGCCCGGGGGTCTCCACTCGCGGCCATCGCCTCACCCCGCCGCCACGACGAGCGCCAGGGCGACCGCGGCCGGGACCGCCTGGACGGCGAGGATGCGCTTGTTGACCGTGGCGGCGCCGTAGAGCCCGGCGACGATCACGCAGACCAGGAAGAACACCTGCGCCCCGAACGCCACGGGGTCGTCCGACACCAGGCCCCAGACCAGGCCGGCGGCCAGAAACCCGTTGTAGAGGCCCTGGTTGGCGGCCAGCGGCGCGCTCTCGCGGGAGAACTCCGGCGTGGTCGCGAACACCTTCCTGCCGCGCGGGGTGTCCCAGAGGAACATCTCCAATATCAGGAAGTACGTATGGATCACCGCGACCGCACCCACCAGCACCTGCGCCGCCACCTGCATGGCCGCCAACTCCTTCACCCGGCTTCTCCACTCGACTCCACGCCGACTTCCTGGACGACTGTACAGGAAGTTATGGACAGCTGTACAGGAAGTCTCGCGGTTCGCGACCCGCGTCACCGGCCCCCGCCCCGCCCTTCGGCGGTACGTGGACCCACGAGAGCCAGGCGGCGTCGGAGAGTCCGGCGGCAAAACGCGGGCGAACCCGAGATGGCCGCGGCGGACCTCCGCGTGTCGGCCCCTCGTCGTGCGCACCCCGCCCGCCCACGCGGGCGGTGGCGGGCGAACCGGCCCGAGGGAAGGTCCGCCGCAGCGTCAGGTGGCGCGGGAGAACCGGCCCGCCAGCGTCCTGACCTGTTCCACCAGCTCCGGTGGCTCATGGACCACGAAGTCGACCCCGATCAGCGCGATGTAGACGGCCAGGGCGTCGAGTGCGTTGGACCCCGTCCGCAGGGTGCAGGTGCGGTCGTCGATCGCCTCCAGGAACCCCGTGGTCGGCGGCACCTTCAGCGCCATCCGCTCGATGGGCGCGTGCAGCGTGATCCGCGCCCGGTAGCGGTAGGCGCCGGTGGAGACCGCCCATGAGGTGTAGGCGGCGATGTCTGTGTCCGGGGGTTCGCGCGGAGTGAAACGGGGTCCGGTGGGGATCTTCGGGGTGATCCGGTCCACCCGGAAGGTCCGCCAGTCCTCGCGCCCGGCGTCCCAGGCCACCAGGTACCAGTACCGGCCCGTGTGCACCAGGCGGTGCGGCTCGGTCGTGCGCAGACTGTCCGTTCCCTCGTGGCTGCGGTAGTCGAACCGCAGCCGCTGGTGGTCGCGGCACGCGGCGGCGATCGCGGTCAGCACGTCCGCGTCCACGGTGGGCGCCGCCGTCGCCATGGGGACGGTGATGGACTGCAGCGCGTTGACCCGGTGGCGCAGCCGCGACGGCAGCACCTGCTCCAGCTTGGCCAGGGCACGCACCGAGGTCTCCTCGATCCCGGAGACCGTGCCGCCCGCGGCGGTGCGCAGCCCCACGGCGACGGCCACGGCCTCGTCGTCGTCCAGGAGGAGCGGCGGCAGGGCCGCGCCCGCGCCGAGCCGGTAGCCTCCGGCCGCGCCGGGGGTGGCGTTGACCGGGTAGCCGAGCCCGCGCAGCTTGTCGACGTCCCGGCGGACCGTGCGCGTGGTCACCCCCAGCCGGTCCGCGAGATCCTCGCCCGACCAGTCGCGGCGGGTCTGGAGGAGCGAGAGCAGTCGCAGCAGCCGCGCCGAAGTCTCTTTCATGTGCCGGCATCCTTCATGCGTCGGCTTCCTTCACGTGTCGGCTTCCATGCGCTGGTTTCCTTCATGCTCCGCAGTCTGCCGGTCTTTGCGGACCGAAACTGTCCGCGAAGGATTTTAGAGTCCCCCCATGACGAACAAGGACGAGACGCTGGGCCGCCGGGCGCTCAACAGGGCGCTGCTGGAGCGGCAGATGCTGCTGGAACGGCGCCCGGTGCCGGCCGCCGACGTGATCGAGCACCTGGTCGGAATGCAGTCCCAGGCCCCCATGAGCGCCTACTACGCGTTGTGGTCCAGGATCGAGGGCTTCCACCCCGACGAGCTGGCCAAGCTGCTGACCGAGCGGCAGGCGGTGCGCATCGTGCTCATGCGAGGCACCATCCACCTCGTCACCGCCGACGACTGCCTGAAGCTGCGTCCGCTCGTCCAGCCGTGCCTGGACCGCGCCATGAGGGGCGGTTTCGGCCGGGGACTCGCGGGGGTGGACCTCGCCGAACTCGAGGCCGCGGGGCGTGCCCTGGTCGAGGAAGTGCCGCGTACGCCCGCGGAGGTGGGAGCCGTGCTGCGCGAGCGGTGGCCGGACCGCTCACCCGCGGACCTGTCCAACGCCGTGCGCATGCTCGTTCCGCTGGTCCAGGTGCCACCCCGCGCGGTGTGGGGGCGGAGCGGCCGCGCCCTGCACACCACGGCCGAGTCCTGGCTCGGCCGCCCGCTCGTGGAGAGTCCGGCCGCCGGAGAGATGGTGCTCCGCCATCTGGGCGCCTTCGGCCCGGCAACCGTCAAGGACACCCAGGTCTGGTCGGGGCTGACCGGCCTTCGCTCCGTCTTCGAGGACTTGCGTCCCCGGCTGCGCACCTTCCGGGACGAGCACGGGAGGGAGTTGTTCGACCTTCCCGAGGCGCCGCGCCCCGCCCCCGACACCCCGGTACCGGTCAGGTTCCTGTCGGAGTTCGACAACATGCTCCTGTCCTACGACGACCGCACCCGGATCATCGCCGAGGAGGACCGCGCGAAGCTGTTCGGTGTCAACGGCGTCATCAGCGCCTCCATCCTCATCGACGGCTTCGTGGCCGGGACGTGGCGGATCACCCGGGACCGCGGCGCGGCCACGCTCGTCGTCCAGCCCTTTGTGAGGTTGCCGTCCAAGGACCGTGAAGCACTGACCGAGGAGGGCGGGCGCCTGCTCACCTTCGCGGCCGGGGACGCCACCGGGCACGACGTCCGTTTCGAGCCGCCGGTGTGACGCTGGACCGAATGTGTGTCACGAGCCGTTGACCTGCGCGCCCGGGGGTCTGAAGAATCCGGGGGGCCGAAGATTCACGCACCCGGTCGTCTCCACCATCACGTCCGCCCCCGCGCAGGCTCCCGGAAGGACACAAAATCCATGGCACTCGACGCTGACGTCATCGTCGTCGGAGCGGGACTTGCGGGGCTGGTCGCCACCGCGGAGCTGGCCGACGCGGGGCGCAGAGTGATCCTCGTGGACCAGGAGCCCGAGGCCTCGATGGGGGGACAGGCGTTCTGGTCGTTCGGCGGGCTCTTCCTCGTGGACTCGCCCGAGCAGCGCCGGATGAGGGTACGGGACTCGCACGGCCTGGCCATGCAGGACTGGCTGGGCACGGCCGGATTCGACCGCGACGAGGACTACTGGCCGCGCCGTTGGGCCGAGGCGTACGTGGACTTCGCGGCGGGGGAGAAGCGCAGCTGGCTGCATTCCATGGGGATACGGCTCTTCCCCGTCGTCGGCTGGGCCGAGCGCGGTGGGTACCTGGCGACCGGGCACGGCAACTCCGTGCCGCGCTTCCACATCACGTGGGGCACCGGGCCGGGGGTGATCGAGCCCTTCGTGCGGCGGGTGCGCGAGGCGGCGGCGCGGGGCCGGGTGACATGCAGGTTCCGGCACCGGGTGACCGCACTCAGCACCAGCGGGGGCGCCGTCGACGGCGTGGACGGGGAGGTGCTGGCGCCCAGTGGCGCGGCCCGGGGCGAGGCCAGCAGCCGCGATGTGACCGGGACCTTCGGACTGCGGGCGCAGGCCGTCGTCGTCACCTCGGGTGGGATCGGCGGCAATCACGACCTCGTCCGCCGCAACTGGCCGGAGCGCCTGGGCCGCCCCCCGCAGCGGATGCTCTCCGGGGTCCCCGAGCATGTGGACGGGCTCATGCTGGGTGTCACCGAGGAGGCCGGGGGCCGGGTGGTCAACCGCGACCGCATGTGGCACTACACCGAGGGCATCGAGAACTGGAACCCCGTCTGGAAACAGCACGGGATCCGGATCCTGCCCGGCCCCTCGTCGCTGTGGCTGGACGCACACGGCCGCCGCCTGCCGGTGCCGCTGTTCCCCGGCTTCGACAACCTGGGCACGCTCGAGCACATCATGGGGACGGGCCACGACTACTCCTGGTTCGTCCTCACACAGAAGATCATCGAGCGCGAGTTCGCCCTGTCCGGGTCCGAGCAGAACCCCGACCTGACCGGCAGGAGCGTGCGGGACGTCCTCAAAAGGGCGCTGCCGGGCGCTCCGGGACCGGTGGAGGCGTTCAAGGAGCACGGGGCCGACTTCGTCGTCGAGCGCGACCTCACCGCTTTGGTGCGCGGTATGAACGCCCTGACCAAACTGCCACTGATCGACGAGGCCGCACTGCGCCGGGAGATCACCGCGCGGGACCGGGAGATCGGCAACACCTTCACCAAGGACCTCCAGATCACCGCGATCCGCGGGGCCCGCAAATACGTCGGCGACAAGCTGATCCGGGTGGCCCCGCCGCACCGCCTGCTGGACCCCAAGGCGGGGCCGCTGATCGCGGTGCGGCTGAACATCCTCACCCGCAAGACCCTCGGCGGCCTGGAGACCGACCTGTCGGGTCGGGTCCTGCGCACGGGCGGCGAGCCGCTTCCCGGGGTCTACGCGGCCGGTGAGGTCGCCGGGTTCGGGGGCGGCGGGATGCACGGCTACCGGGCCCTGGAGGGGACCTTCCTGGGCGGCTGCCTGTTCTCCGGTCGTGCCGCGGGACGAGCCGCGGCCGCCGCGGTGGGCTGAGAGCACATGACCACCGTGCGGGGCCGCGTCCGTCGCCGTGATCGGGTCGCGCGCCGCATGATCGAGTGCGGGCGCGGCGGGGTATGACCCTTACTCCCGTTGCCCGTCGAGTGGAGGTCCGTCTTGCCGATCCACCTGTCCGACGAAGTCCGTGAGGCGCTGGAGCACGGGGCGCCCGTCGTTGCCCTGGAGTCGACGATCATCGCGCACGGCCTGCCACGGCCGCGCAATCACGAGGTCGCGGTCGAGCTGGAGGGGCTGCTGCGGGAGCAGGGTGTCGTTCCCGCCACCGTGGCCGTGCTCGACGGCACCGCCCACGTCGGCCTGGACGACAAGCAGGTGCGGCGTATCGCCGACGACACGAGCGTGCGCAAGCTCGGCGCCCGCGACCTGCCGGTGGCGCTGGCCACCGGGGTCAGCGGGGCGACGACGGTGTCGGGTACCGCGTTCCTCGCGGAGCGGGCGGGCATCAGGGTCTTCGCCACCGGTGGCCTCGGGGGAGTGCACCGCGACTGGACCGCCGTTCAGGACGAGTCGGCCGATCTGCCGCTGCTCAGCCGCACCCGGATCACCGTGGTGTGCGCGGGCGTGAAGTCCATCCTCGACGTCCCCGCGACCCTCCAGCGGCTGGAGACCCTCGGCGTGGCGGTCGCCGGATACCGCACCACCGAGTTCCCCGGCTTCTACCTCAGCCGCTCCGGGGAACACGTCGACTGGTCGCTCGACTCCCCGCGGGAGATCGCCGAAGTGATGCGGGCACAGGACGAGTTGGACGGCCCCAGGTCGGCGCTCATCGTGGCGAACCCGGTCCCGGAAGCCGAGCAGCTCGACCCCGGGGTGCACGACCGCGTGCTGGCCGAGGCGCTCGCGGCGGCCGAGCGAGAGAACGTCAGCGGCCAGGCCGTGACGCCGTTCCTCCTCGACCATCTCGTGCGGCACACCGCCGGCGCCTCCCTCGAGGCCAACCTGGCCGCCGTGCGCGGCAATGTGCGGCTGGCCGCCGCCGTCGCCACCGCCTGGGCGGCCGCCGATGCCGACTAGCGCACCGGTCCTGCTCGTCGTGGGCGACGTCGTCACCGATGTCGTCGCCCACCAGGAGCACGCACTGACCCGCGGCACCGACACGGCCGCCGCCATCGAGGTACGCCCGGGTGGCTCAGGTGCCAATACCGCCGCCTGGGCCGCGCACTCGGGGGCCGCGGTCCGGATGCTGGGCCGGGTCGGCGCCGACAGCGCGCGCTGGCACGAGGACGAGCTCGCGCTCAGCGGCGTCGAGCCGCGCCTGGCGGTGGACCCCTGCCGTCCGACCGCCCGCGTCATCGCCCTGGTCGATCCGACAGGGGAGCGCACCATGGTCACCGACAGGGCGGCCGGCGGCCGGCTGTCCCCGGAGGACTGGGACGACGCCCTCCTGGACGGCGTCGGCCTGGTCCATGTGTCGGGCTACACGTTCTTCACCGACTCCGGCCGCCGCCTCGCCCAGACGGTACTGGCGGCCGCGAGCCGGGCGGATGTCCCCGTCAGCGTCGACCCCGCGTCGTCGGGCTTCCTGCGCGGCTTCGGTGTGCGGACCTTCCTCGAGGCCACCCGTGCCTGCTCGGTGCTCCTGCCCAACGAGGACGAGGCGGCCCTGCTCACCACCGAGAAGGATCCGCACGCGGCGGCCGTACGGCTGAGCGGCTGGTACGCGGCCGCGGTCGTCAAACTGGGGGCGCGCGGAGCGATGGCGGCGGCGGACGGCGGGCTCGTCGCCAGGAGGAACGCCGAGCCTCCCGCGCGGGTCGTGGACACGATAGGCGCCGGCGACGCCTTCGCCGGGGGCTTCCTGGCCGCCCGGCTGGGCGGGGCGGATCTGGCGGAGGCGCTGGACGCCGGGTGCCGCACGGGAGCCCTGGCGGTCACCTTGTGCGGCGGGAGGCCTCCCGGGCCAGCATCCGACCGCAGCGGCGGGCGTACGCACGCTGGAAGAGCGGGACCAGACGAGCCGCGGCGCGGGTGTACCAGCGCGCGGGACGGCTGAAGGCCGTCACGGTCAGGGTCACGGCGTCGCCGTCGAACTCCACGACGAACGCCTCCTCGCCGCGCTCGGGATGGCCGGGCAGGGTCCCGTAGGCGAAGCCCGTCCGCCGCTCGTCGTCCACCGTCCACACCACCCGGCAGGGCGCCGCCACCCGCAGCGGCCCCACCCCGAGCTCCGGCGTCACCTCGACACCGGGCGCCGCCCGAGGGGTGTGCGGCGCGATCCGCACCCCGACCGCGCGGTGCATGCTCCAGTCGAGCACCGCCTCGCCCGCCGCCTCGAAGAGGGCACGGCCGTGCCCGACCGGTGCGGTCACCCGCAGACGGTCGTAGCCGTCCGGCAGCCCTTCCCCCTCGCGCGTCCGACCGACCTCCGGGTAGGTGAACGGCGGGTCGAGGTGCTGTCCGCCCGGCGAAGCGCTCATCGTGCCAGCATAGGGGCGTGGCACAGACCAAGCCGGAAGGCCGGTGGCCCGCCGTGGACCTCAACCGCTACCGGTTCTCGGGGAACTGGCGTCTCGGGGCGCGGCGCGAGCGGGTGTACGCGGTCCTGCGCGAGCCCGACGACTACGCCCGCTGGTGGCCGCAGATCCGCCTGATCCGCCGCGTGGACGAGGAGTCCGGGGAGCTGGTGGCCCGTTCGTTCCTGCCCTACGACCTGTTCATCACCGCCACACGCGGTGTCGAGGACGCGGAGGCCGGGACCCTTCAGGCAAACCTCGGCGGCGACCTGGAGGGCTGGTTCCGCTGGACGGTACGGGCGGACGGCCGCGGCACCCGGGTCGACTTCGACCAGGACGTCGTCGTCCGCAGGCCCCTCCTGCGCCGCCTCTCCCCGCTCGCCCGCCCGGTGCTGGTCGCCAACCACACCTGGATGATGCGCGGCGGCCGCCGCGGCCTGGCCCGGCACCTGGCGGGACGGGAATCCGGTTGCGGGCCGCAGACGCCGCCCGGACAGTAGTCGGATGTCCGCGGACGAGCACAGACCAGGGATCTCCGTCCGCCCGGCCACGCCCAAGGACGCCGCGCTGATCGGTGAATGACCCTCCACTTCGCCGCGGACACCTGGGAGCAGGCGCGCCCCCACGCGGGGTTGACGGCGGGCGCCGACCCGGCGGCGGGGCGTCAGCGGTGGTGCCTCCCGGCGCGGGCGTCAGCCCTGGATCGGGTGGGCTGTGGTGTGGGCTTCGGCGAGGAGGAGGTAGCCCTCGCCGTTGGCCTTGATGGAGGCGCGTTCCTCCTCGGTCAGCAGGCGGCGGACCTTCGCCGGGACGCCTGCCACGAGGGAGCCGGCGGGCACCCGCATCCCCTGGGGAACGACCGCGCCCGCCGCCACCAGGGAGCCGGCCTCGATGTGGGCGCCGTTGAGGACGGTCGCGCCCATGCCGATCAGGACGTCGTCCTCGATGGTGCAGCCGTGCAGGACGGCGTTGTGGCCGACGGTGATCCGCTCGCCGAGGACCGCCGGGAAGCCGGGATCGGCGTGCACGGTGCAGTTGTCCTGGATGTTGGTCTGCGCTCCGACGGCGATCGTCTCGGCGTCACCGCGCAGCACCGCGTGGTACCAGACGTTCGCCCGCGGACCCAGCCGCACGGCCCCCACCACCACGGCCGTCGGGGCGATGAACGCCTCCGGGTCGATGTCGGGCCTCAGACCGCCGACCTCCGCGACCAACGCCTCCGCCATCCTGTCTCCCCTCTCCTGGCCCCGTGCCTCTCCTGGCACCGCGCCGTGCAGGCACCGTAGCGGTGGCCTGACCGGCCGCCGCCACCGGTGGGTGGGTACCGTGTGCTGGTGCCAGAAAACAGGAACCCGTTCTCCTCATTCACCGCGTGGCGGCGGCGTGCCGTGTCCCGCTCGGTGCACCGGGCCTGGCGCCGGCTCCAGCGGATGGGCGCGGTCACCGCGCAGCGCCCCGGCCTGCTGCGCTTCGGCAGCATGGGAGAGGGCACCCGCCTGGCGTTCCCCCTCGGCAGCGTCTTCGGCGAGCAGTGCATCCACCTCGGCGCGCACTGCGTGATAGGCGAGCAGGTGACCATGTCGGCCGGCATGCTCCCCGGGCTCGAACTCGGCCCCGAGGCCAGGATGCGCATCGGCGACGGCTGCGTGATCGGCCGTGGCAGCCACCTCGTGGCCAACCACTCGATCGTCCTCGGCCCCGATGTCTACTGCGGCCCGTATGTCTACATCACGGACGAGAACCACTCCTACGACGACCCCGAGCAGCCGGTCGGCAAGCAGTGGCCGCGCAGCGAGGCGGTCGAGATCGGCTCCGGGAGCTGGCTGGGGTCCGGCGCCGTCGTCCTGCCCGGCGCCAGGATCGGGAGGAACGTGGTCGTGGCCGCCGGAGCCGTCGTGCGCGGCACCGTCCCGGACCACAGCGTGGTGGCCGGTGCCCCCGCCAAGGTGGTGCGCCGCTACACGCCCGGGACGGGATGGAACCCACCCCTGCGCACTCCCGCCCCCGTGCCGCTGCCGGAGGGCATCACCCACGAGCAGTTGCTCGCACTCGCCGAGGCGGCCGACGCCGAGGAGGCCCAGCGGCGGACGGCCGAGGCGGCGGAGGCGGCGGAACAGGAGCGGGCCGAGGCGACCGAGCGCCGGACGGCGGACGCGGCGGAGCGGTAGGCGGTCAGTGGGCGCCCGGAGGCATCAGCGGGCCGCAGCTCCACTGCTGGAATATCAGCCGTGTGTCCACCCGGGCCACCTCCTGCCGGGCGGTGAACTCGTCGAGGACCAGCCGCTGCAGATCGGCCGCCCCCGCGACCGCCACATGCACCAGGAAGTCGTCGGGGCCGGTGAGATGGAACAGCGACCTCGACTCCGGCAGCGCCCTGACGTGCTCGATGAACGGTCCCACCAGGTCACGCCGGTGCGGTCGCACCTGCACCGACAGCAGCGCCTCCAGAGCGCGGCCGATCCGCGCGGGATCCAGCCGGAGCTCATGGCCGACGATCACTCCGCTGCGGCGCAGCCGCGCGACCCGGTCGAGGCATGTGGAAGGGGCTATCCCCACCGCCGCCGCGAGGTCGCGATTGGTGGTCCGGGCGTCGTTCTGCAACAGGCGCAGAATGTGCAGGTCCACCGAATCCAGGGGAACAGATTCAGCCATCGGCCGAACGTAGCACGGAGGCAGACCGGTACGGACCGGTAGCTGTTCACAGTTGCCGCCATGAATGCCCCGCAGACGACCGCGGCGAAGGCCCGCAGATCGCTCGCCACCGAGGCGGTGCACGCCGGCCGTGAGGACCTCGCCGACCTCGGTGTGCATGCCGTCCCCCTGGACCTGTCCACGACCTATCCCTCCCGGGACAGCCGCGAGGAGGCCGCCAGGATCGACGCCTTCGCCGCGACCGGGGAGCAACCGGCCGGGCCGCCGGTCTACGGCCGCCTGGGCAACCCCACGGTCGCCCGCTTCGAGACCGCGCTCGCCCGGCTGGAGGGCTGCGAGAGCGCGGTCGCCTTCGCCAGCGGCATGGCCGCGCTCAGCGCCGTCCTACTGGCGCGAGCCGGCACGGGCCTGCGGCACGTCGTCGCCGTCAGGCCGCTGTACGGGTGCAGTGACCACCTGCTGACCTCGGGCCTTCTGGGCAGCGAGGTCACCTGGGCGGACCCCGAGGACCCCGGCGGTGTCGCCGCCGCCGTCCGGCCCGAGACCGGCCTGGTGATGGTCGAGACGCCGGCCAACCCGACCCTGCGGGAGGCCGACCTGCGGGCGATCGCCGACGCCTGCGGCGAGGTCCCGCTTCTGGTCGACAACACCTTCGCCACTCCCGTGCTCCAGCGGCCGGCCGAACACGGCGCCAGGATGGTGCTGCACAGCGCCACCAAGTACCTCGGCGGCCACGGCGACGTCCTCGGCGGGGTCGTGGCGTGCGACGAGGAGTTCGCCAGGACCCTGCGGCAGCTGAGGTTCGCCACCGGCGGGGTGCTCCACCCGCTGTCCGGCTACCTCCTGCTGAGGGGCCTGTCCACGCTCCCGGTCCGCGTCCGTGCCGCCTCGGCGAGCGCGGCGGCTCTCGCCCAGCGGCTGTCCGGCCACCCCGCCGTCGCCCGGGTGCACTACCCGAGGCTCGGGGGCGCCATGGTCGCCTTCGAGGTCCACGGCGACCCGCACGCGGTCGTCGGAGGGGTCCGGCTGATCACGCCGGCCGTCAGCCTGGGCAGCGTGGACACCCTCATCCAGCACCCGGCGTCCATCAGCCACCGCATCGTCGAGGAGGGCAGCCGCCGCTCGTGCGGCGTCGGAGACCGGCTGCTGCGGATGTCGGTGGGCCTGGAGGACGTGGACGACCTGTGGGCGGACCTGGCGGCCGCGCTCGACGCGTCCATGGCGGCGGATCCGGACAACGGTCAGCGGTCGGACACGGGCACGCGGTCGGCCCTGGCCGCCGCGCCGCACACCACCGGGCGCGAGAGGGCGCACGCGGGCTGAGCGGGCCGGATCAGACCAGGTCCGACGGGTCGGTGTTGGCTCCGCACAGCAGCACGGCCACCCGCTCGTCCCGCTGCGGCCGGTAGGCCCCCGAGGAGAGTGCGGCCGCCGCCGCGGCGGAGCTGTGCTCGGCGACCACGCGGTACTTGTCCCACAGCGCGCGGCGCACGGCGACGATGTCGTGATCCTCGACCAGGACCGACTCGACGCCCGTGCGCCGCGCCACGTCGAAGGCGATCTCACCGATCCGGGTGGCCCCGAGCGCGTCGGCGGCCACCCCCGACACGGCGACGTCGACAGGCGCGCCCGCCCGCAGCGCCTCGTACAGCGTGGGAGCGTTGCGCGGCTCGACGGCGACGACGGACACCCGCCCCTCCAGCGCCGCGGCGAGACCGGCCATCAGCCCGCCTCCGCCGGTCGCGACGAGCACGGTGTCCACGTCGCCGTCGGTCTGCTTGAGCAGTTCGAGGGCGATCGTGCCCTGCCCGGCGCACACCTCGGGCTGGTCGTAGGCGTGGCCGAACAGGGCGCCGGTGTCGGCGGCCCGCTTGGCCGCGGCCTCGTAGGCGTCGGCGTACTTGGTGCCCACCTGCACGACATGGGCGCCGAGCGCACACAGCCTGGCCACCTTCACGGCGGGCGCGGTCTGCGGCACGAACACCTCGGCGCGCGCACCCGTGGCGGCGGCCGCGTAGGCGTAGGCCAGTCCCGCGTTGCCCCCGGAGGCGGTGACCACGCCGGCGACCGGCATGTTTCCGCTCTCCCTCGCGGCCAGTACGCGGTTGAACGCTCCCCGCGCCTTGAACGAACCGGTGTGCTGGAGCAGTTCGAGCTTCAGCCAGGTGCCCGCGGTGGGTGCGAAGGCGTCCGGCTCGACCTCCACCACGGGGGTGCGGCGCACCCATCCGGCAATGCGCTCTCCTGCCTCTCGGACGTCGGATCCTGTGATCAAGGGGTGCCTCCTGAACAGGGCCTGCAGTGATTCCCGCCGGTCCACCGCTGTGCGCCGGGGCCGGGTCGGCCGACTCCCGGCACGGCGGGGCGCCCGGCTCCGTGGGGAGCCGGGCGCCGCGTGCGGGTCGGCCGACTCCCGGCACGGCGGGGCGCCCGGCTCCGTGGGGAGCCGGGCGCCGCGTGGTGTGCCGGTCGGCCGACTGGGCCCGCACCGTCCGTGGGGCTGCCCGCGGTCTCCGTGGCTCAGGAACGTCCCGTGCCGGCCGGGGAGTTCACGCTCCGGCCGCTGCGCCTCGGTGTCGGTCGCCAGGGGGCTGCTCCGCCCGAGCGGGTCGGGACGGCGCGCAGCGAGTGAATCACCGCACGTCACCGGGGCCACCCTCATGGAGGCAGCCTATCCCGGCGGTCAGTTGCGCGAGGGCGAGGAGGGCGACAAGCGCCTGGAAGGAGTCAGCCGGGCGGTGATCACCAGGGTTCCGTCCTCGACCTGGTAGTCGAGCGGCAGCCCCAGGTGACGCATGGCGGCCACCATCCCGGTGTTGTCCGACTGGGTGATCGCGTAGACGCTCGCGCAGCCCGCCTCCGCCGCCATGCCGACGAGGCGGCGCAGCAGCTCCTGGCCGACGCCCCGGCGCTGCCAGCCGTCCTCGATCAGCAGGGCCACCTCGGTCTCCTCCCCGTCCCAGAGCAGGTGGGCGAGCGCCACGATGCGGCCGGTGGCCGCCTCCACGGCCAGCGTCTGGCCGTACCGGGGGCTGAGCAGGTGGGTGAGGTAGCGGTCGGCGTCCGGCACCGGGCCGTGGTAGCGCCGCTGCAACGTTCGCGGGGAGCACCGCTCGTGCATGGCGAGCGCCGCCTTCAGGTCCTCGGGTCCGGCGCGCCTGATCGTCAGGTCGTGGCCCGCCGGGAGGGTGACGACGTCGCGTCCGCCGGGCAGGCGCAGGCCCAGCCTGGCGTCGAGTTCGACCAGGGCGCGGGCGCGCGCGAACTCGGTCGGCGTGAACGGCAGGTAGGGGCGCGAGACGGTGATGGAGCCGCCCGAGGGGTCGCACAGGCGCATCGTCGTGCCGTCCAGGGAGTCCTCGTTGTGCCGCTGGTCCTGCTCGGCGGGCACCGACCGTATGGTGCACCGGCCGAAGAGCTGGCGCAGGGCGAGCGGGAGCTCGGCCGCGTCCAGGGCGGTCCTGGTGGCGAGGGTGAGCACCCGCGTCGGGGTGTCCACCAGGTCGTGGGTGTCTGCCCGCTCGATCCAGGTCTCCCGCCCTCCGGCACCGGCGACCGCGGCGGTCAGCCGCTGCGCTTCGAGCTCGGCGGGCGTGCGCAGCAGGAACTCGTCGACGGTCCCGTCGGAGAGCGGGTGTGTCTGGAGGGTCAGGATGTCGGCGTGCAGCGCCGCCATGGCCGCGCAGAGGACCGCCAGGCTGCCGGGGGCGTCGTCGACCGTCGTGCGCATGCGCCACAGCACGGTCTCGCCGCCCCCGGGATGGGAAGGCTCGCCGGGCGGGGCGTGGCCGGGGCGCCGGGCCCACCACACGTGGAAGCCCGCCGTGGCCAGCAGGGCCACCGCGGAGGCGATCAGGAGCACCGGCCCGTCCGGACCGTGCACCACGAGATTGGCGATCGCGTCGGCGGCGGCCACGGCGCTGAAGAGCGCGGCGAGCTCGACCAGGTCCCTGCGCCAGTGGTGCCGGCGGCGTTGCGTGGGGGCGTGAGTATCTGTCATGCCACCACCGTCGCCCACAGGTGTTGCGTGATCACGAACGATGTATGACCACTGAGTAAAGGCAGCTTCATAGTGATTGATCCCATTTCTTAGGGATGAGGGGTAGCGGAAGCGGACACGGATCAGCAGGTGCCGGAGCGCGGCACACACCCTAAGGACGCGTGCCGCGCTCCGACGGTTGACCCGGAGACCGCCGGATAATCCTCCGGGCCGAATGGCCCCCTTCACACAGGCTCTTACTGGCCAACCCTCCCCGGCTGGAGCAGCGTGGTGTGCAGGACCGTGCCGTCCTGCTCCCGCAGGCGTACCGTCAGCTCGCCCGAGTGCCCGTCGATCTCGACCTCGCCGAAGAACTGGTAGCCGTCGATCGGCGCCGTGTTGGCGTGCGCGGCGTCCGGGGCCTTGACGAACACCCGCTCCGGACCGAACGTCTGGTCGAGCTGGTTGGCGGGGAACCCGCCGGCGTTCAGCGGGCCCGAGACGAACTCCCAGAACGGCTCGAAGTCGGTGAAGGCCGCACGCGACGGCTGGTAGTGCTGCGCGGAGGTGTGGTGGACGTCCGCCGTCAGCCACACCGTTCCGGTGACCCGGCGGTGCTTGATGAAGCGCAGCAGTTCGGCGATCTGGAGCTCCCGGCCGAGCGGCGCTCCCGGGTCTGCCTGGGCGACGGCCTCGATGTTGCCCGTGGCACCGTCGGGGACGACCAGGCCCAGCGGCATGTCGGAGGCGATGACCTTCCAGACGGCACGCGACCTCGCCAGCTCCCGCTTGAGCCATTCCAGCTGCTCGCGGCCGAGGATGCCCCG
The DNA here is from genome assembly GCF_014646055.1 of Wenjunlia tyrosinilytica. Classification (GTDB taxonomy): domain Bacteria; phylum Actinomycetota; class Actinomycetes; order Streptomycetales; family Streptomycetaceae; genus Wenjunlia; species Wenjunlia tyrosinilytica. The sequence goes on along the minus strand of NZ_BMMS01000005.1, from coordinate 109,875 downwards.
CTCGTCCTCGGTCTGGCGGTCGGGGGAGTTGGCGTTGCGGAACGTGCGCATGTCGAGGACGAAGACGTCGAGCAGCGGGCCGTGCCGCAGCACCCGGTGGACCCGGCCCTGGCGTCCGGGGCGCAGCGTGCGCACGGGGAAGTACTCGCTGAACGCCCGCAGGGACCGCGCCGCCAGCACATCCGCGTTCTTCTCGGTGTAGCGGGCGTCGTCGAGGATCTGGCCGGGATACCAGTTGTTGTGCACCTCGTGGTCGTCCCACTGGATGACCACGGGCACCTGGGCGTTGAACGCCTTGAGGTTGTCGTCGAGGAGGTTGTAGCGGAAGTTGCCCCGGAACTCGTCCAGGGTCTCGGCGACCTTGGACTTCTCCGGCGTGGTGATGTTGCGCCAGGTGCGTCCGCCGGGCAGGGCCGCGGTGGCCGCGAGCGGCCCGTCCGCGTAGATGTTGTCACCGCTGGAGAGGAAGAAGTCGGGGTTGAGGTCGCGCATCGCCCGGTAGATCCGGTAGCCGCCGATGTCGGGGTTGATGCCCCAGCCCTGCCCGGCGAGGTCGCCGGACCACAGGAAGCGGACACCGTCGCGGCGGCGGACCGGCGAGGTCCGGAACGTCCCCTCCACCGGGGGGCCCACCCGGCGCGGGTCGTCGGGGTCGGCGAGCAGGACCCGGTAGTGGATCTGCTCGCCCGGCGGCAGGCCGTGCACGGCGGTCGTGCCGGTCAGGTCGGTGTCGGGGGTCAGGACGGGTCCTAGGAATCGGCGCACCTTCCGGAACGACTCCGTGGCACTGGTCTCCACGATCATCCGGGCCGGGCGGTCCGAGCGCACCCAGACCAGACCCGAGTCGGCGGTGACGTCGCCGACCTGGGTACCGAATCCGGCACGAGGGCGGTCCGAGCGGACAAAGGCCGGAGCGGCCGCGGCCGTCCCGGCGAGACCGGGCACCAGCAGTGCTCCGGACGCGGCCAGGCCGCCGCGTACTACCGCGCGGCGGCCCGGAGCGGCCCCATTGGTCTGTGGCATCGACAGTTCTCCTCGACTCCTGCGGCATCAGCCGGCGTTCGCACGATCAACCCTGGTGCCGGAGGGCCGGCCCAACCGGCCGCGTCCGACGGGCTGTGTCTAGCGGGCCGACGTGCCCAGCACGCGAACGCCCAGTGAACAGCGCCGCGGCGCCGCCACCTCGCCGTACGCGCCGGGAGCCGTGCCGTAGGGCGCCGGGAGCCTCGCCGTGCGCGCCGGGAGCCCTGCCGTGCGCGCCCGCGTGCCGTTCCGTACGCGCCGCGGGCTGTGCCGTATCGCCGTAGGCGGTCCGTGGATCCGCGCCCGCTACGATGCCGCCATGGACGAGGAAGTCGCGCTGTACGAGGAGGGCGACCTGACCGGCCGGGTCACGGGGTCCGCGCCGAGGAGCCGGGTCCGAGCGCTGAACCTGCCGCACGCGGCGACGGCCGTGATGCTGCGTGACGCCCGGGGCCGGGTCTACGTCCACCGGCGCACCGAGACCAAGGACCTCTACCCCGGTATGCACGACGTATGGGCCGGCGGGGTGGTGCTGGCCGGTGAGGACCCGGTCGAGGCGGCCTCCCGCGAGCTCACCGAGGAGCTCGGTGTCCACGGGTGCGAGCTGCGCGATCGAGGAGTGTTCTGGTACCGGGACGAGCACACCAGCTACCTCGCCCATTCCTTCGAGGCGCTCTACGACCCCGCGGTCCACGGCCCTGTCGTCCACCAGCCCGAGGAGGTCAGTGCGGGGTGGTGGATGGACTGGGACGAGTTCACCGCTCGGCTCGCCGACCCGGAGTGGCCATTCGTCCCCGACGGGCGGGTCGGCGTCGAGCGCTGTCTGCGGCTGATGGAGCAGGAGGAGCGGACCTCGGACGGGCCTCAGTAGCTGTATCCACCGGAGCTGCTGGAGGAGCCACCGGTGCTCGAGTAGCCGCCGCCGCTCGACGAGCTGCCCGAGTCGGAGGAGTCCGCCTTCTTGGTGAGCACCTTCTTGCCCTCCTTGGTGACGGTGAACCACAGGTTCTTGACACCTTGCCCATTGGTGTCGCCGGGCTTCTTGTCACCGGTGAACCAGTACACCGGCCAGCAGTCGATGGCCAGCTGCTTGAGGCCGTCGGGGCGGGTGATGGTGCTGATCAGCTTGGGGTTGATGCCCTTGATGTCGGCCTTGTCGATCGGCTTGGCCGGCTTCCACGTCGTCAGGCAGTCGCCGACGCACGCGATCTTCATCGGCCATGCGACGTCCTTGGCGAAGCGGTACAGGGTCCTGCCCTTGCCGTCCTGGAGGATCTCACCGAGCTGGTCGTCCTGACGGGTCGACAGCGCCGGGAGGTCGGCGGTGTCGTTGCCGGCCTGGTCGCCGCCACCGGTCTGGACGCTGGCCTTCTTGCCGTTGGGGGCCGCGGCGAACCACACCCCGCCCACACCCTGGCCGTTGGCCTGCTTGGGCGCGGTGTCCTTGGCGTAGCGGTACAGCGGCCACCCGGCCAGGGTCAGCTGCTCGGTGCCGTCGGCCCGCTTGACCGTGCCGAGCAGGCTGGAGTCGATCGCGGCGCTGGCGGAGGCGTCACCGGCCGGAACGGCGGGCCAGGTCTTGGCGCAGGCTCCCGAGCAGTTCGACTTGGGCGGGTTGGCGGTGTCCTTGTCGAAGCGGTAGAGGGTGAAGCCCGCGCTGTCGGTGACGACCGGTCCCAGCTTCTTGCTCTCCCACACCGCGAGCTCACCGGCGGAGCGGGCCTTGCCGGTGGACTGGCTGTCGTTGCCGGAGCCGGTGCCGTAGTCGTAGCCGCCGCCGGCCTGCGAATCCGAGCCGGCAGCGGGCTGCACCGCACCGGCCGGAGCGGAGTTGTTGTTGGGCTTCTCCGTGCCGCACGCCGCTGTCAGCATGAGCACCGCGGCCGTACCCGCCAGGGAGGCGCTCTGCCACTTGCGCATGTTCCTCATGTCCACTCCTGCTGTCCGCTTACGCTCCGGCGCCACCGTGCGGAGCGCCTCTGACGGCCCTATGTACGGGCGCGCTCCGCCGCTGTGTTCAACGCGTTGGGAGAAATTTCAAAAGGAGCGGATCCTGGCGAACCCGGCGGACCTCACGCAGCGAAGCGAAGCGCCGTCACGGACGGCCGCTTGGAGCGCGCGACCGGCAGGCGGAGGAGCAGGGGAGCGACAGTGCCGAAGAACAGGCCCCGCCCGCGCGGCAGTTCGACGTCCCTGACCTCGGCGATCCGCGGATGCGCCTCGCGCAGCCGGTGGCGCTCGTCCGCGTCGATGCCCCAGGGCATCCGCGGGGGTGTGTAGCCGGCCGTCCGCAGCACACCGCGCCTCGAGGCCGCGCTGAACCACCTGGGCACGGCGTCGAGGACCATTCCCGCCCCGGGGAAGCGCTCGGCACAGGCGCTCAGCAGACCCCGGACCTCGGGCGGCCGCAGATACATGAGCAGGCCCTGAGCGGTGATCAGCAGCCCCCGGGAGGTGTCGATCCCGTCGGTCCAGCCCTCCTCGAGCACGGACGCCGCCACGAACCGCTGCCGGGGCTGCTCGGGCAGCAGGCGTCGGCGCAGCTCGACCGTCTCGGGCAGGTCGACGGTGACCCAGTGGACGCGGCCGTTGTCCACGCGCCGGAACTGCGTCTCCAGTCCCTCACCCAGCGCTGCCACGGTGCCGTCCGGGTGCAGGTCGAGGAATCGTCTCACCTCGTTGTCGAAGCTGAGGGCACGCAGCGCCTGGAGCTGTCCGAGGAACGCGCTGGGCCCGCCGAAGCGCTCCTCGAAGGGATAGTCGAGGGCCTCGACGAGCTCGACCGCCTTGGGGTCGTCGATCACCGAGTCGGGGCGGCGGGCCTCGACGGCGCGGTAGTACAGCGTCCACAGCAGGGTCTCGGGGACGCCTTCCAGCTCTGGCCTGATCCTGTCCGGTTCGCTCTTGCGCATCGCAGCACGCTACTGCCTCGGGTCATTGCGCGCGCCGGTAACTCGCGGGAGCGCATAACCGCTGTGGGCGCCCTTGCTGCGGCATACTGGGAGTAGGTGGACAGGGCACAGACCCAGGAGGCGCAGATGTCGCTGCCGGACGACGCGGCGGAAGCCCGGGCCCAGGGCTGGCGCGCCCTGGCGGCCCTGCACGCCAGGATCGAGATCCGTATCGAGCGGGCGCTCCAGGCCGAGCACAGGCTGAGCGTGAGCGAGTACTCCGTGCTCGACGTCCTCAGCCGCCAGGACGACTGGCACATGCGCATGAACCAGCTGGCCGGTGCCATCGTGCTCAGCCAGAGCGCCACCACCCGGCTGGTGAACCGCCTCGAGGACCAGGGCCTGCTCGCCCGCTACCTGTGCGCCGACGACCGCCGGGGCATCTACACCGAGGTCAGCGACGCCGGACGGGAGCTGCTGGCCAGGGCCAGGCCCACCCATGACGCCGCGCTGCGCGACGCCCTGGACGAGGCACGGGCGATGCCGGAGCTCGCCCCGCTCGTCTCGGCCCTCAACGCGCTGGAACCGGCCGCCGCCGGGTAGCGCGGCCGCGGACGCGGGCGTCGGCGAGCGCCGCGCCCCCCTTCGATCTCGCGCCTGATGTGGGCATGGCCGCCCCGCTGGTGGCCACGGGCGGCTTCGGCGCCGGGCAGATCGCGGGCAGCCTCCTCGTCGGCGTCGGTGTGGCCGCCGGTGCCACCGCCCGGCGGAGTGTGCCACCGCGTGGTCAGCGGCCGAAGAGCTCGAACGCCACCGACTGGCGGTCGCCGAAGCGGGCCTTGTTGGCGCTCACCGCCTGCTCGACGAAGGTCCGCGCGTACTCGTCCGGATCGTCGTCCGACAGTGCCGTGATGTAGGCGCGGTGCTCGGCGAGCGATGCCACCGCGCGGTCCACTCCGGCCGAGACCTCCACCGCGTGCGTGGGCCGCTCCGAACCGGCGACGGCGACCCAGCGCACCCCGTTCCACGGGGCGAGTCCCTCATCCACGAGATCGGTGAAGATCCACCGGTTCCCGGCGTCGCCCGCGGCGTCGAGCGTGGCCCGGCCCACGGCCACATGGTCGGGGGTGTTCCAGGCAACGCCGAACCAGGTGTCGCGGTGGTTGAGCGTGATCACCAGCTCCGGGCGGTGACGCCGGATGGCCGCCGCGATGTCGCGCCGCAGCGCCGTGCCGTACTCGATCACGCCGTCCCGGTGGTCCAGGAACTCCACGGTGGACACCCCGACGACCTCGGCGCCGGCCCGCTGCTCGCGCTCGCGCACCGGCGCCGCCTCCTCGGGGGGCATCCCGTCGATGCCCGCCTCGCCGCGGGTGGCGAGCAGGTAGACGATTTCTCGGCCGGCGTCCGTCCACGTCGCGATGGCGGCCGCGGCGCCGTACTCGAGGTCGTCGGGGTGGGCGACGACGGCCAGTGCGCGCTGCCAGTCGTCGGGCATGGGAGAGAGATCATCGGCCATGCGGGAAGCCTACGCGCGAGAGGCCGGATCAGACGGTCGGTCGGCCGACCGGGCGGCCCGCCTCCAGGACCCGGGCGAGAAACGCCTGTGTGCGCGCCCGCCGGGGCTCGCCGAACACCTCTTCCGGCGTGCCGCGCTCCAGCACGGCCCCGCCGTCGAGGAAGCACACCTGGTCGGCCACCTCCCGGGCGAATCCCATCTCGTGGGTAGCGATGACCATCGTCATGCCCTGATCCTTGAGGTCCCGCACCACCGCGAGGACCTCGCCGACGAGTTCGGGGTCGAGCGCGGCCGTGATCTCGTCCAGGAGCAGCAGCCTCGGCTCCACCGCCAGCGCCCGCACGATCGCCACCCGCTGCTGCTGACCGCCCGACAGACGGTCGGGGTAGGCGTCGGCCTTGTCCTGGAGCCCCAGTCTGGCCAGCAGCTCCAGCGCGCGCTCACGCGCCCGTTCCTTCCCGGCCCTGTGGACCCGGCGCGGGGCGAGGGTGACATTCTCCAGGACCGTCATGTGCGGGAAGAGGTTGTAGGCCTGGAAGACGACTCCGATCCTGCGGCGCACCAGGTCGGCGTCGGTGCGGGGGTCGGTGATCTCGTCGCCGTCGAGGAAGACGGCGCCGTCGTCGATCTCCTCCAGGAGGTTGACGCACCGCAGCAGTGTCGACTTTCCCGACCCCGAGGCGCCGATCAGCGCGGTGACGGTGTGGGGGGCGACCTCGAGGTCCACGTCCCGCAGCACGAGTGTGCCGCCGAAGCTCTTGCGCACGGCTTCGAGCCGCAGCACCGGTTCCGTCATATGGCGCCCTGCCTGGAGTTCATGCGCGCGGTCACCCAGTCGGTGAGACGGGTCATGGGGATGGTGAGGGCGACGAAGACCAGTCCGGCGACCACGTAGGGCGTGTAGTTGAACGATTTGCCGGTGATGATCTGCGCCGCGTAGACGGCGTCCACCACTCCGCCGATGGACACCAGCCCGGTGTCCTTCTGAAGGGACACCAGGTCGTTGAGCAGGGGCGGCACCACCCGGCGGACGGCCTGCGGCAGTACCACGTACCGCATCGCCTGGGCGTTCGTCAGGCCGAGCGAGCGGGCGGCCGCGCGCTGGCTGGGGTGCACGGTCTCGATCCCGGCGCGGAACACCTCGGCCACATACGCCGAGTAGGTGAGCACCAGGGCGGCGCCGCCGAGGACGACGGGGTCGCTCGTCACACCGGTGAGCCGAAGCGCGGGCACACCGAAGATCACCCCGAGCAGGCAGATGATCAGAGGCAGCCCGCGGAAGAAGTCCACATAGGCGGTGGCGAGGGCGCGCACGGGGAAGAACACGGGGCCGCGCAGCGTCCGCGCCACGGCCAGGACCAGACCGAGGACCAGGACCAGGGCTCCGCAGACGACCAGCAGCCGGATGTTGAGCCACAGCCCCTTGAGCACCTCGGGCAGGGCCTCACGCGCGTAGTGCGCGTTGAAGAACGTCTCCCGGGTGCGCGGCCAGCCGGGGGATCCGGTGACGAGCAGGTACAGCACGACCGCCGTGACCAGTGTGCTGGCCGTCGCGATCAGGACGGACCGGCGGGTGCGCGCCTTGCGGTAGCGCTCCCGCTCGATCCTGCGTGCCGACGGCCGGTAGGGCGCCCGCGCGCTCTCCCCGGCCCGGTCGCCGATCGCCTCGGCGTTGTCGGTGTCCACTTCGGAGTCGTTCACTTCGGAGTCGTTGCTCACTTCAGAACGGGTGCGTCGACCGCGTCGGACAGCCACCGCTTCTCGATCTTCGCCAGTGACCCCTCCGCGCGCAGGGCGTCCACGGCACGGGTGACGCACGAGGTCAGAGCGCTCCCCTTGTCCAGCACCAGGCCGAACTGCTCGGCCTCGGCGCCTCCTTCGAACTGACCGACCACCTTGGCGTCGGTCACCTCGGCCGAGGTGATGTAGAAGGCCGTGGGCAGGTCCACGACGATGCCGTCCACCTGGTGGTTCTTCAGCGCGCTCTTGGCGAGGTCGTTCTTCTGGAAGACGGCCGGGTCCCGCTCGGGCTTGACGACGTCGGTCAGCGTGTCGAGGCTGGTGGTGCCGACCTGCGCGCCGAGCTTGGCGTCCTTCAGGTCGGCGACGCTCTTGGCGCCCGCGATCCTGGAGGACTTGAGCGCGATCACGGCCTGGCGCACCGCGTAGTAGCCGGAGGAGAAGTCGACCGCGTTCCTGCGCTCGTCGCTGACGCTCACCTGGTTGATGTCGAAGTCGAACCTCTTCGGGCCCGGGGCGACGGCGCTGTTGAAGGGCACGGTGGCCCAGGTGACCTGGGACTTGGCGTAGCCCAGTTTGTCCGCGACGGCGTAGGCGACCGCGGACTCGAACCCCTTGCCGTTGGACGGCTCGTCGTCGCTGAACCAGGGGGCGTAGGCGGGCTTGTCGGTGCCGATGGTCAGCGTGTGCGCCTTCCGCGTCTTCAGCGCTCCCCTGGCGCAGGCGTCCGCTGACGGCGCGCCGGACGAGGCAGGTGCTTTCGCGCCGTCTTCGCTCCCGTCGTCCTGGGGAGCGCAGGCCGCCGAAACGAGAAGGGCGAGGGCGGCAGCGGCGGCGGCGAGGAGCCGGGTCTTGCGGGCGCGATGGGCAGGCATGGCGGGAGACTTGCACCGCGAAAGCGCCGCTGTCCAGGGGAGACCGCGCCCTGTCCGGATGGTGAACGTTTGTTGCGGAACTGTGGCGCGGGGGCGGGACGCCGTCGGCCGTGGGGGAAGCCGCCTCGCCGTGGGCGGATCGGTGTCACAGGCCTCCGGCGACCCGCAGCACGGCTCCGGTGGTGTAGGAGGCGTCGTCGCCGAGCAGCCAGGCGATGGCTCCCGCGATCTCCTCGGGCTCGGCGCCGCGCCCCATCGGGATGACGGCGCTCTTCTTCGCCGGGCGGTCCGGGTCGCCCATCGTGGCGTGGATGTCCGTCATGACCAGCCCCGGCTGGACGGAGTTGACGCGGATGCCGTCGGCGGCCAGCTCCTTGGACAGGCCGACGGTCATGGCGTCCACCGCCGCTTTGCTCGCCGCGTAGTGCACGTACTCTCCGGGGCTGCCGAGCGTCGCCGCGCCGGAGGAGACATTGACGATCGCTCCGCCGCGGCCGCCGAGCGAGGTCGCCATCTCCCGGGCGGCACGGCGGGCGCACAGCAGGGCGCCGGTGACATTGACGTCGACCACCCGGCGCATCACCTCGGGCGAGGTCTCGGTGAACCGGCCCAGCGGCCCGGTGATCCCGGCGTTGTTCACCAGAGCGGTGATCGGCCCGAGGGTGTCCCGCACCGTGTCGAAGAGGCGGTCCACCTGCGCCTCCACGCTGGTGTCGGCCCGCACGGCGACGCAGCCGGCGCCCGTTTCGCGGACCCGCTCCGCCACCTCCCGGGCGGCGTCCCGCGCGCTGACGTACCCGATGCCCACGGCGTGTCCCGCCGCCGCCAGCCGAAGCGCCACCGCAGCGCCGATGCCCCGGCTGCCGCCCGTCACCACGGTCACCCGGCGTGCTTGACCACTCATGCTCGCGGACCCTACCCAAGCCTGCGGGCGCCGGCATGTCAGTTCCTCCGGCCGCGCCGCAGCGCCCACACGGCGGCGCCCACGGCCAGCACCGCCGCCCCCGAGAGCACCGAGGCGAGGGGCAGGCTCACCGCCAGAACGACACAGCCGACCAGTCCCAGCACGGGGACGGCACGCGGTGGCGGGCCCTCGTCGGCCCGCAGGGTCAGGGCGCTGGCGTTGGCGATCGCGTAGTACACGAGGACCGCGAACGACGAGAAGCCGATCGCCCCCCGGAGGTCGACGCTCGCCGCCACAGCCGCGACCACCGCGCCGACGGCGAGCTCCGCCCGGTGCGGCACCTGGAAGCGGGGGTGCAACGCGGCCAGTGCGGCGGGCAGATGCCCGTCCCTGGCCATCGCGAACGCCGTCCGCGAGACCCCCAGGATCAGCGCCAGCAGCGAGCCGAGCGCCGCCGCCACCGCGCCGACCCGTACCACGGGGGCCAGTGCCGACCAGCCGCCGCGCTCCACGGCGAAGGCGAGCGGGTCCGTGGCCGAGGCCAGCCGCCCGGGGCCCAGCGCGGCGAGCGTCGCGAGGGCCACCGAGGCGTACACCGCGAAGGTGATGCCCAGTGCGACGGGGATCGCCCGGGGGATGGTGCGGCGGGGGTCGCGCACCTCCTCCCCGAGGGTGGCGATCCGCGCGTACCCGGCGAAGGCGAAGAAGAGCAGACCGGCGGCCTCCAGCACGCCGCGCACCCCCGTCCCGGGGAACGGGGCGAAGTGCTCGGCGCGGGCCTGCCCGCCCAGCAGGCAGGCGGCCACGACGCAGACCAGGGCCACCAGCGCGACGGCCACCAGAACCCTGGTCACCAGGGCGGACCTGTGGATCCCGCGGTAGTTCGCGGCGGTCAGGGCGGCGACCGCGGTCACCGCCACCACTGTGCGCACCCCGCGGCCCGCGCCGGGTGCCGCGTAGGCGGCGACGGTCAGCGCCATCGCGGCGCAGCTCGCCGTCTTGCCCACGACGAAGCCCCACCCGGCCAGGTAGCCGTAGAAGTCACCGAGCCGACGGCGGCCGTACACATAGGTGCCGCCGGACTCCGGGTGGAGCGCGGCCAGTCTCGCGGACGAGGTGGCGTTGCAGTAGGCAACGGCGGCGGCGAGGACGAGCGCGATCAGCAGCCCTGCTCCGGCGGCCCTCGCGGCGGGGGCGAAGGCCGCGAACACCCCGGCGCCGAGCATCGAGCCGAGCCCGATGACGACGGCGTCGGCGGTGCCGAGCCGCCGGGCGGGCGCGGCGGGAGGTGATCCGGTCACCGGCGGAATGTACCGCCGCGGTCCGTCCCCGTCCCCAGGGGGCCCGCCGAAGGCCACGGCCCGGATCGGGGATTGGTCTTGACCAAGGGTCCGGGCCCCCCTACTGTCGCCTAGTAGTGCAACAACCTTTAATAAATAAGGCGCGGATATCACCAGCGCCCGGACGTGCGCCGTCGAGGCGATCCGAAGACCAGGGGGACAGGGTGGGTACTACGCAGCTGGCCGCGCAGGAGCCGAAGTACTGGCACCTGAAGACCATCCTCAACGACGCGCTCGACTCCGACTTCGCGGTGGGCGAGATCCTGCCCAACGAGCGTGAGCTGGCGGCCCGTTTCGGCGTCGCCCGAGCGACGCTGCGTCAGGCCCTCGACCAGCTCGAGCTCGAAGGGCGCCTCCAGCGCCGCCGCGGCGTGGGGACGACGGTAGCGGGACCGCGCATGGGTGTCCCCGTCGCCCGCCCCGAGCACTGCTGGCCCGGCTCCGCCCCCGACGCCTGGCGCACCGTCGAGTGCGCGGAGGCGCCGGCGCCCGCCGCCGTCGCCGAGGCACTCGGCATCGCGGCCGACGAGCCCGTCCACACCCTGCGCCGCCTGAGGATGATGCACGGCCAGCCGGTCGGCACCGAGATCCTCTACATCCCCGGCGCGACCGTCCCCGGCGTGCCCGGCTTCTTCGCCGCGGGCGGCCGTGCCCGCGCGGTGCTGCGCGAGCTCCAGTCGCTCGAGCTCGACGGCGAGTCGCGCTCGGTGGAGCTGGGAGTGGCCGGCGCGGAGGACGCCAAGCAGCTCGAGCGGCTGCCCGGCTCCCCGGTCCTGGTGGTCTCCACCCGCTACCGCAGCGGTGGCGCCACGGCCGCGGTCTCGGTCTCGACCTACCGCGCGGACACCTGCCGCCTGACCTTCGACGACTCCGGCTCGGTCGATGTCTCCCCGTACGGGTCCGAGCGCCAGGCGTCCTGATCCGGGCCTGCGGCTGACGCCGGGCCTCGCCGCGCGGCCCCGGACCGCCCCGGTCCTCAGCGGGCCGGGGCGCCGCTGTCCACCGTGAAGAGCTCCTCCTCGACATGGTCGAGGGCCAGCCGCAGCGCGCCCGTGGCGATGGCCTGCGAGCCGAGCGCGGACAGCGCCACCTTCGGCGGGCGCAGGCAGTAGCGGGTCAGCTGGGACCGCAGGGGGTCGAGCACTCCGTCGAGTCCCGCCGCCCAGCCTCCGACGACGACGATCTCCGGGTCGATGGCCAGCACCAGGGCCGCCACGTCGTGCACCAGGCGCCGGATGAAGCGGTCCATGGCGTTACGTGCCACCGGGTCGCCCTCGCGGGCCAGCCGGAAGACCCTGGCCACCGCGTTCTCGTCCAGCGGGTCCAGCGGCTTGCCCGTGGTGGACAGCAGCAGCTCCGGGGTCGCCTCGTGCCCGAGCAGGTGCAGTGCGCCGATCTCCCCGGCCGCGCCGCCGAACCCCCGGTGCAGCCGCCCGCCGATCAGCGAGCCGGCCCCCGGACTGAGTCCGGCCAGGACGAAGACCAGGTCGTCCGAGCCCTCGGCGACACCCTTCCAGTGCTCGGCGATCGCGGCCACATTCGCGTCGTTCTCCACGAGGACCGGACATCGGAACGAGCGTCGGAGCCGTTCGCCGAGCGGCAGCCCGGTCCAGCCCGGCAGCGCGGTGCACAGCCGGATCGTCCCGTCGGCCTCGACGATCCCCGGAGTGCCGACGCCGACCGCCCGCAGGGAGCTCCTGGCCACGCCCGCCCTGCGCAGGAGTTCGGCGACGGTCGTGCGGATGGCCGCGAGGCGTTCGTCGGCGTCCGCGGCCTCGGGGACCTCCCGCCCGAGGGCGCACTTGGTGACACCGGTGAGGTCGGTGAGTACCGAGTGCACTTGGTGGACGCCGATCTCGATGCCCAGCAGATGCCCCGACTCGGCATGGAAGCGGTAGCGGCGGGCCGGGCGGCCCTGCTTGCGTGTCTCGTCGGGGCAGTGGGCCGCCTCCACCACCAGGCCCGAGGCGACCAGGCCCTCGACGACGCCCTCCACGGTGGGACGCGAAAGGCCGGTGCTGGCCACGAGTTCGGTGAGGCTGGGAGTGTGCGCGTCGCGCAGCGCGTGCAGCACCACCGCGGAGTTGATGCGCCGCAGCAGCGAGGGGTCCCCACCGGTGAGCCGTCCCACCGTTCGCCCCTCTCAGAGCCGCCGAAGTGATCAGATGATGATATGAGGGGGAGCCTACTAGTGCCTCCGGGGCACGGCGAGGCGCGAAGCCCCTAAAGAGGAGCCCCGCGCCCCGTTTTCCGTCCGGGACCGGCTCATGTGCCCCGTCCCGGACCGGCTCATATGTCCTGTTCGGGATCAGTTCACGACGACCGTGTACATGCTGCCGGTGCCGGCGTTGGGACCGAGGCGCACCGGTCCCGCGGGGAAGGACTTCTGGAAGACCTGGAAGTTCTTGGGGGTGCTCTCGCTGTTCACCAGCCGTGTCCCGCTGTCGGTCCAGGACGAGTCCAGCCAGGGCAGCCGTCCGGTACGGGTGTCGACCGCGACCGACACCGTGGCCTGATCGCTGAGGGTGAAGCCGACCAGGGGATCGGCGGTTGCTCCCTTGGAGTCATTGGCCGAGCGGATCCACTGCGCGCCCATCAGGGCGGCCGGCACCGACGCCAGGGTGATCGTGCGGTCCCCGTACTGCGTGGCGCCGGCGCGCAGGCCGCTCTGGAGCGACCAGTCGCCCGAGTTGGCGGTGTCGGCCACGTGGAGGCCGGAGACGGTGCCGGAGCCTGCGCCGCCGCAAGGAGAGGTGGAACCGGTGGCGCTCACCCGCAGCGCTCCGCCGCTGGTGTTACGGCTGTTGGCGAGGCAGTACCCGGTGACGGTCTGGAAGCCGACGTCGTGCGGGCTGCCGCCGCCGCGCTGAGCGGTGAAGCGGTCGAAGGAGACATCGCCGCCGTTGTTGACGATGACCGCCGGCCGTCCGTCGTCGGCGGCGAACCGCACGGAGCTGTCCGTGAACGAGACGCCGCTGACGTTGCGCAGATACCAGCCGTACGCCGGGCGGGTACCGATGCTCCTGGGGTTGTAGTCGGTGGCGTTGTTGCTCGGCACACCGGTGCCCATCGTGCCGTTGCCGCCGGGGACGGTCAGGTCGACGTGGGAGAAGGCGACATCGCTGATCCGGCCGCCGCCGGACTCGCCCCACAGCGTGGGGCTGAACGACGGGCTCGCCCCGGTGCCCTTGATGTTCTCGTAGGTGATGCCGCTGATGCTGCCCACGCCCGGATTGTTGCCGCATCGCTTGCGCGTGCCCACCTTCTGCATGATGGGCGAGCGGGTGCCGCTCATCGTGATGTCCTTGTAGTGGACGTCGGTGATCCTGGCGCCGTCCATGGAGACCATGCCGAGGCCGGACTTCTGCGCCCCGGTGATCGCGATGCGCTGGAAGACGTAGTCGGTCAAGTCGCCGCAGGTCTCGGAGCCGAACATCAGCGCGTTGCAGCACTTGGCGGAGAGCTTGGAATCGCTGACCCGGACATGGCCGTTGGAGAGCTTGGCGCCGAGAGCGTAGTCGCTCTTGAAGACCAGGGCGTCGTCGTTGGCCGCGATGTTCGCGTTGGTGATGCTGACGTTCTCGGCGCTGATGACGTTCCAGCCGTCGCGGTCACCGGAGGTGGCGATGGTGAGGTGGTCGGAGGTGACGTTCCTGCACCCGTTGATGAGGATGGCGAAGTGGCCGCCCTGCTTGAGGGTGATGCCGTTGAAGGTCAGCCCGTCGCAGCGCGTCAGCGAGATGATCTTGTCCGCCTGGCCTCTGCCGGGGTTGCCGGTGATCAGGTGGTCGCCGCCGTCGATCGTCCCGGAACCGGTGAAGGCGACATTGGTCAGCCGGTCACCGTGGATCATCGCATTGTGGAAATGGCTGTGGCCGTAGTCCTGGTACGTGTCCCACTCGTTCGGCTCGGGCGGGTCGTAGGTGTTCGAGCCCGATCCCAGGATCGTGGAACCGGAGTCCAGTTGGATGGTGACATCGCTCTTGAGGTGGATGGTGTTGCTGGACCTGTAGGTCCCGGACCGGAATCGGACGGTGCCACCGCCCGCGCTGTTGGCAGCGGTGATGGCCTTGTTGATGCCCGGTGTGTCATTGCTCGACCCGTTGCCCGTTGCCCCGTAGTCCTTCACATCGAACACGGCGGCCGTGTGGGCGGCGCGCACGGGAGCCTGCCGCGGGGCCGCCGGTACGGACTGGGGGGTGAACACGACCAGGCCCAGGACGGCCGTCAGGACCAGCCGGAGCTTTGTGGTTCGCAAGAGGAATCACCTCGTCGCCATGCAGGTCCGAGCAGCCCCAAGGGCCCTCGGACACAGCCAAGGGAGTGGACTGGGAACAGTTCATGACGGCGGATTGCTCACGCTAGGAGCGATTGGTCGGAGGAGTCAAGCGGTTGTCCGGCCTGCGATGAGTCGCCTCCTTCACGCCGGCGTTGACGCATCCAGGTCGCATAGCCCATCAATCAACCGGTGGTGCGGTCAGCCGGAAGTGTGCGCCATTCCGATCACGGGCGCGTTGGGCTCCCGGCCCCGCTGGGGCCGTCGACCGTGACGAACGCTCCTCGCTCACAGCTGGAAAAGGGTCGCAGCTTCAACCCCGCCACCCCCTGACGGTTGGTCGCGTAGTTCATCCAGCGACCGCGGAACACTGTCGGTGGTGGCGAGCACCTGGAACAGCCGTGCCGCGACCACCGCGTCGTACGCGGCGCGGTGGGGCCTCAGCTCCGGCGACAGCCCCTCGGCGAGCTTGAACGCCTCGACCAACGAGCCCAGCTTGTGACTCATCTGGTTCGGAACGAAGCGGCGCGACAGCTTGAGCGTGTCGAATACCTCGGGGCACTCCCACCCCGTGAGTTTGCGCCGAAGAACATCAACGTCGACGTGGGCGTTGTGGGCCACCAGTGCCGGGTGCGACAAGGCCAGCAGCACGTCAACCTGATGTCCTCGAACACCGGCGCGTCGGCAACGGCCTCGTTGGTGATGCCGTGAATCCTTCGGGCCATGGGCGTGATCGGTCGATCCGGCCGAACCAACCAGCTCACCGCTTCCCCGATGACCCCACCGACGATCGGTACGGCAGCCAACTCCACCAGGTCGGGCGGCTGCTGTCCGTTGCCCTCCACGTCCACCACGACGTAGTCCACGCTCATCCACTCAGTCATCCTGCTTCGGTTCCTTCCAACCGATTTCCGCCCGACCGTGGCGGCGGTCGCGGTGCGGGTGGCGCACGTCGTGCACCTGGAACCCAAGCGCATGGTGCAGGTAGTAGCGCGGCTGTTCCTCGGCGAGATTCCGGCCACCGCTAGCCGTGGCTCGGGGGC
The DNA here is from genome assembly GCF_014646055.1 of Wenjunlia tyrosinilytica. Taxonomy (GTDB): domain Bacteria; phylum Actinomycetota; class Actinomycetes; order Streptomycetales; family Streptomycetaceae; genus Wenjunlia; species Wenjunlia tyrosinilytica. The sequence goes on along the minus strand of NZ_BMMS01000005.1, from coordinate 94,264 downwards.
GACATTGGTCGGACCACGGCCATGCTCCAGTGGTTTCTCCTGCTCGTCCGGGCGCAGTTGGCGGGCAGTGGAGCCGCCAGGGTTGCAGCGTCGGCCAGAACCGGTTGCCGGGGCGGGCGAAGTGCCGCCGACAACCGGCCGGGGTCGATCCCGCAGAACAGCACCCGGAGACCGGGGGCGAGTACATCGGGGACGGTCCGGTCCGCGGCGGGGGCCGGCTGATCGGGCGTCACCGGCTCAGAGGATGGAGCCGGGGGTGTACGCGGCCGCCTCCGGGTAGCGCGCGGTGACCTCGGCGATCCGGTCCACGACCGCGGCCACCTGGGCCGAGGCGGCGCCGGTGAACGACAGCCGGTCGGCCATCAGGGCGTCGAGGGCGGCCCGGTCCAGCGGGATCCGCTCGTCCTGCGCGAGCCGGTCCAGCAGCTCATTGCGCTCGGCGCCCTTCTCGCGCATCGCCAGCGCCGAGGCCACCGCGTGCTCCTTGATGACCTCGTGCGCCACCTCGCGGCCGACACCGGCCCGCACCGCGCCCATGAGCACCTTGGTGGTGGCCAGGAAGGGCAGGTAGCGGTCGAGTTCCCGCGAGACCACGGCGGGGAAGGCGCCGAACTCGTCCAGAACGGTCAGGAAGGTCTCCAGCAGCCCGTCGAAGGCGAAGAACGCGTCCGGCAGCGCCACCCGGCGCACCACCGAGCAGGAGACGTCGCCCTCGTTCCACTGGTCGCCGGCGAGTTCGGCGGTCATCGAGGCGTAGCCCCGCAGGATCACCGCGAGGCCGTTGACCCGCTCGCACGAGCGTGTGTTCATCTTGTGCGGCATCGCGGAGGAGCCGACCTGGCCCGGCTTGAAGCCCTCGGTGACCAGCTCGTGCCCGGCCATGAGGCGGACCGTCTTGGCGATGCTGGAGGGGGCGGCGGCCAGCTGCACCAGCGCGCCGAGCACGTCGAAGTCCAGGGAGCGGGGGTAGACCTGGCCCACGGAGGTGAAGGTGCGGGCGAAGCCGAGGTGCCCCGCGACCCGCCCCTCGAGGTCGGCGAGGCGGGCGGCGTCCCCGCCCAGCAGGTCGAGCATGTCCTGAGCGGTGCCGACCGGGCCCTTGATCCCCCGCAGCGGGTAGCGGCCGATGAGGTCCTCGAGGCGTTCGAACGCCACGAGCAGCTCGTCGGCGCCCGTCGCGAAGCGCTTGCCCAGCGTGGTGGCCTGCGCCGCCACATTGTGGGAGCGGCCCGCCATGACCAGCTCCGCGTACTCCCCGGCGAGCCCGCCGAGACGGGCCAGGACGGCGACGGTCCGGTCGCGGACGAGCTCGAGCGAGAGACGGATCTGGAGCTGTTCGACGTTCTCCGTCAGGTCCCGCGAGGTCATGCCCTTGTGCACGTGCTCATGGCCGGCGAGGGCGTTGAACTCCTCGATCCGGGCCTTCACGTCGTGCCGGGTGACCTTCTCGCGCTCCGCGATCGAGGCCAGGTCCACCTGCTCGACGACACGCTCGTAGTCGGCGACGGCCTGCTCGGGGACGTCGATGCCGAGGTCGGCCTGTGCCCGCAGCACCGCCAGCCACAGGCGGCGCTCCAGGACCACCTTGTGCTCGGGGGACCACAGCGTGGCCAGCTCGGGGGAGGCGTAGCGGCCGGCCAACACGTTCGGAATGCGGGGCTTGGAAGTCACGTGCGCCAAGTGTAGTGGCCGCCGCCGCAGGTCAGCCCCACGGGGACAGGTCGCCGCGCTTGGGCGGACGCCCGTCGCCCGAGGACCGCCCGGTCAGACGGCGGCCGATCCACGGCCCGAGGTGCGTGCGGGCCCAACGCAGATCCGAGCGGCGCCGCGCCGCCCAGGCAACGGCCGGAGCGGGCGGCAGCGGCTGTGTCCAGTCGAATGTCTGCGGCACCCCCAGGGCGCACAGCACCGCCTCGGCGATCCTGCGGTGCCCCTCGGCGTTCAGGTGCAGCCGGTCCTCCGCCCACAGCCTCGGGTCGTCGAAGGCACGCACGGCGAACAGGTCCACGACCACGGCTCCGTGCCGCTCGCCCAGCTCGGAGGTCAAGTCGAGCAGGCGCTGGATGCGGGGCATCAGCCGCGTCCCGCCGCGCAGCCTGCGGGAGGAGTCCACCGGGCGGAACAGCAGGAGCCGCCGGGTGGAGGGCGCGAGCTTGGCCGCCGCCTCCTCCAGGCGCGCGCAGACCAGGTCGACGTCGCACTTCGGCCGCAGGACGTCGTTCATTCCGCCGGCCAGGGAGACCAGGTCGGCGTTCATCGCCGCTGCGGTGTCGACCTGCTCGTCGGCGATCTGGCCGATGAGTTTGCCGCGCACGGCGAGGTTGGCGTACAGGAAGCCGGGGGAGTCCGCGGCCAGCCGGGCGGCGACCAGGTCGGCCCAGCCACGGTAGGTGCCGTCGGGGAGTTCGTCGGACATGCCCTCGGTGAAGGAGTCTCCGACCGCGACGAAACTGGTGAACTCTAATGATGTGTCCATGGCTTCGCCGATCCTAGAACGCCTCGTTCAGCTCCCTTCCTCCGGGGCGGCTCCCACGAGCTCCCTGAGGATGTCCGCCATGGTCACCAGGCCCAGCCTCCTGCCGTCGGCGTCGGTGACCGCCGCCAGGTGCGCCCGGCTGCGGCGCATCGACGCCAGGACGTCGTCCAGCGGGGTGTCGGCCGTCACCCGGCTGATCGGGTGCAGCGCGCTCAAAGGGAAGGGCTCGTCGCGAGCGTCCGCGTACAGGGCGTCCTTGACGTGCAGATAGCCCAGGACCGCTCCCTCGTCGTCGATGACCGGGAAGCGGGAGAACCCGGACGAGGCGGCCAGCCGCTCCAGCTCGGCCGGGGTCACGCCCAGCCTCGCGTACACCACCCGCTCGGGCGGGACGACGACCTCGGCCACGGGGCGGCGGCCGAGCTCCAGGGCGTCCTCCAGCCGCTCGGCGGCCGGGTCGTCCAGCAGCCCGGCGGCGCTCGAATCGTGCACGATCCTCGCCAGCTCCGCGTCGGTGAACGCCGCGGAGACCTCGTCCTTGGGTTCGACCCGCAGGAGCCGGAGCACGCTGTTGGCGCAGGCGTTGACCGCGAGGACGAACGGCCGCAGCGCCCTGGTCAGCGACACCAGGACCGGACCGAGCGCCAGCGCGGTGCGCTCCGGCTCGGCGAGGGCGATGTTCTTGGGCACCATCTCACCGATGAGCATGTGCAGATAGGTCGCCAGTGTCAGGGAGATCACGAACGAGACCGGGTGCACCAGCCCATGGGGGAGGCCGACCGCGTTGAACAGCGGCTCCAGCAGGTGCGCGATGGCCGGCTCCGCGACGGCGCCGAGGGCCAGGGTGCACACGGCGATGCCGAGCTGGGCCGTGGCCATGAGCGAGGAGACGTTCTCCAGTCCCCACACGACCTTGCGGGCGCGCTTGTCGCCCTCGAGGGCCCGCGGCTCGATCTGGCTGCGCCGCACGGAGATCAGCGCGAACTCCGCGGCGACGAAGAAGGCGTTGACCACGAGGGTGAGCGCGCCGAGCAGCAACTGGAGGAAGATCACCACGGGGAGTCCTCCGAGGTCTGGCCGGCCCGGGGGACGGGGGAGAGCAGCCGGACCCGGGCGGCCCGGTGGCCCCGTGCCTCGGCGACCGTCAGTTGCCAGCCCTCCACCTCGACGGTGTCACCGGTGCGCGGGATACGGCCGAGCCGCTGGGCCACCAGCCCGGCCACCGTCTCGAACGGCCCCTCCGGCACCCGCAGACCGATCGCGGGGAGCTGGTCCATGCGGCAGCCGCCGTCGGCCTCCCAGATCGCCCGGCCCTCGTCGTCGGTGCCCAAGGGGGCGAGTTCGGGCGTCTCGAGGGGATCGTGCTCGTCGCGGACCTCGCCGACCACCTCCTCGACGATGTCCTCCAGCGTGACCACTCCGGCGGTGCCGCCGTACTCGTCGATGACCACGGCGATCGCGAGGGTCTCGGGGACGGTGACGAGCCGGTTGAGCAGCCGGTCGGCGGGGAGGGACTCCGGGACGAGCAGGGGCGGCCTCATCAGCTCGGTGACCCGGCGGTGGGGCCGCTGCTCGGCGGGCAGGGCGAGCACGTCCTTGACGTGCACCACGCCCACGACCTCGTCGAGGCTCTCGCGGTGGACGGGGAAGCGGGACAGGCCGGTGGCACGGGTCGTGTCGGCCACGTCCTGGGCGAAGGACCGCGCCTCCAGCGCCGTGACGCGGACGCGGGGGGTCATGACGTTCTGCGCGGTCAGCTCGGACAGCCGCAGCGTGCGGATGAACAGCTCCGCGGTGTCGCGCTCCAGCGCGCCCTGCCGGGCGGAGTGCCGGGCCAGGGCGACCAGCTCCTCCGGGGTGCGGGCCGACGCCAGCTCCTCGGCGGGCTCGTAGCCCAGGCGGCGCACCACCCGGTTGGCGGTGTTGTTCAGATGGCCGATCACGGGGCGGAAGGCGGTGCTGAAGACCCGCTGCGGCCCGGCGACGGCCTTGGCGACGGCGAGCGGGCGGGAGATGGCCCAGTTCTTGGGGACCAGCTCGCCCAGGACCATCAGCACGACGGTGGAGGCCAGCATGCCCAGGACCAGTGCGAGGCCTTCCGCCGTCGAGGTGGGGAGCCCCATGGCACGCAGCGGTCCGGTGAGGAGCTTGCCCAGGGAGGGTTCGGCGAGCATGCCGATGACCAGCCCGGTCACCGTGATGCCCAGTTGCGCTCCGGAGAGCTGGAAGGTCAGGCGGCGTGCCGCCAGCAGGGCGCTGCGGGCGCCGCGCTCCCCGGTCTGCGCCGCCTGTTCGAGGTCGGCGCGCTCGACCGTGGTCAGTGAGAACTCCGCCGCGACGAAGACCGCGCAGGCGAGCGTGAGGGCCAGTGCCAGGAGGAGGAACAGGACTTCAGTCATTGCCTCAAGGGTAAGGGAGGTAAAGCGGACGCAAAGTCAGGAGGTGGGCGGCTTGATCCAGCGCCTGTCCCACCCTCCGGCGGACCGGCCGGGCGCTATTCGTGGGCAATGGCCGCCAGGACGTTCATCCGCGAGGCGCGCAGCGCGGGCAGCAGCGCGGCGACGAGCCCGATCACCACGGAGCCGACCATGACCGTGAGGATCGTGGGCCAAGGGATCTCCAGTACCTTCATGCCCTTGAGCGCGAGGATGCGCTGGGCGGCGACCCCCCAGCCGAGCCCGAGGGCGAGCCCGAGCAGGGCTCCGAAGACGGCGATGACGACGGACTCCAGCCGGATCATGCGCCGCAACTGGCGGCGGGAGAGGCCGATGGCACGCAGGAGCCCGATCTCCCGGGTGCGTTCGATGACGGACAGCGCCAGGGTGTTGACGACGCCCAGGACGGCGATGACGATCGCCAGGCCCAGCAGCCCGTAGACCAGGCCGAGCAGGACGTTGATCTGGCCGCGGACGAGGTCCTTGTAGTCCGCCTGGTCGCGCACCTGGACCTGCGGGAAGGATGCGAGCGCCTTCTCCAGCGCGGTGCGCACGTGTGCCTTGTCCGTCCCCGGTGCGGCGTCGGCCATGACGACCGCGTCGAGCACGCCGGGCACATTGCGCTCGAGGGTGTCCATGCCGATGACGGGGTTGGTGCCGTTGCCGACGGCCTGGTTCTTCTGCGACGGGGTGATGGCGCCGATGGTCAGCTTCTGCGAGCGGGTGCGCGAGAAGCGCACCGAAACGCTGTCCCCGATGCCCAGGCCGCGCTTGTCCGCGTACTCGCCGTTGACGACGATCCGGCCGGGGGCCAGCCCCCGCGCCGTGCTGCCCGCCCGGTACTTGGGCCGCAGCCCCTGGTCGAGCTCGGGGTCCGCGGCGATCACGAGCACCTTCTCGCTGTGCCCGCCGGCCTCGATCCGCGCGGGCACGACACGCTCGCGGATGACGGTGCCGACGCCGGGCGTGGACCGGACCCGCTCGGTCACCTGCGGCGGGAACGGCCTGCCGACACCGTTCTGCACGGTGTAGTCCGCCCCGAGTGTCTGGTCGATCTCCTGGTCGATGGAGCCCGCCATCGAGGTGCCCACGACGGTGAGGCCGCCCACGAGCGCCAGACCGATCATCAGTGCCGCCGCCGTGGCGCCGGTACGGCGGGGGTTGCGCAGCGCGTTGCGCTGGCTGATGCGCCCCACCGCGCCGAACACGGCCGGGAACGCGCCCCCGACCGTGCGCACCACCGGCCGGGCCAGCAGCGGACCGAGGACCACCATGCCGATCAGCGTCAGCACCACGCCCGCGCCGAGCATGAGCGCCGCGTCCCCCGCCCTGCCGCCCGTCGCCGCCGCGGCCAGGGCGGCCGCACCCGCCGCCGTGACCACCGCCCCCACCGCCGTCCTCAGCCGCAGCGATTTCGACGGGGGCACGCCCGCCTCCGCGAGCGCCGCCATCGGGGTGGTCCGCCCCGCCCGCCGCGCCGGCAGATACGCCGAGACCATGGTGACGAGCACCCCCACCGTGTACGCCGCCACGGGGGTGGGCCAGTTGAAGACCAGTTCGCTCGCCTTCAGGCTCACCCCGGCCTTGCCGATGAGCCTCATCAGCAGCAGCGCCAGGCCGAATCCGGCGGCCAGGCCCAGGGTGGAGCCGACCAGGCCGAGCAGGAGCGCCTCCACGAGCACCGAGCGGTTCACCTGGCGGCGAGAGGCGCCGACGGCGCGCAGCAGGCCCAGTTCGCGGGTGCGCTGGGCGACCAGCATGGAGAAGGTGTTGAGGATCAGGAAGACACCGACCAGCACGGCGATCCCGGCGAAGCCGAGCAGGGCGTACTTGAGCACGTCGAGGAAGCTGCCCAGTTGCTCGGCAGCGGTCTTGGCCTGCTCGCCCTGCGTCCGGATCTCGTACCCCGGCCCGAGGTCGGCGGCCAGACGTTGCTTGAGCCGCGTGTTCCCGACCCCCGGGGCAGCGTCGACGCTGATCGCGGTGGCAGCACCGGTCCTTCCCAGCAGTCTCGCCTGCGCCGTGGGGGTGTCGAAGAACAGCAGCGCGGCGCCGGGGTTGGTGGTGGTGAACGTGGCGATGCCGACGACCTTCGCGGGGAAGGTCCCGGGAGCCGCCACCACCCGGAGGGTGTCACCGATCCGCACATGCCTGCGGTGCGCGGTGTCGGCGTCGATCACCGTTTCGCCGGGGCCCCCGGGTGCCCGCCCGGAGGTGATCTCCACGGGGCTGCGGTCGCTGCGGTACCAGTTCAGGGCGAGGGTGGGGGCGCCCGTGGTGGGGCCGACCGGACGGTTGCGGCGGTCGACGACGGTGGTGTTCCCCACGGCCACGTCCACATGCGCGGCCGCAACACCGTCGACCTTCGCCGCCCTCGCCGCCAGGGAGGCGGGCAGCGTCGCCACGGTTCCCGAGTAGCGCTCGTCGTTGGCGTCGAACTCCCGCCGGGGACCGACCGTCACATCCGCCGACGTGGAGGAGAACAGGTGGTCGAAGGTGCGGCTGAGCGTGTCGGAGAAGATCAGCGTGCCGGCGACGAACGCCACCGACAGCAGTACCGCGAGCGCGGACAGGGCCATGCGGCCCTTGTGGGCGAAGAAGCTGCGCAACGTGGCCTTGAGCATCGCGGTCCTGCCTCGGGGAGCGAAACGGCGGTCAGGTCTCCCTGATCCTGTCGAACCGCTTCATCCTGTCCAGCACAGCCTCCGCCGTGGGATTCGGCATCTCGTCCACGATCCGGCCGTCGGCGAGGAAGAGGACCAGGTCCGCGCGGGCGGCGGCGCCCGGGTCGTGCGTGACCATCACGACGGTCTGGTGGAGCTCGTCCACCGCCCGGCGCAGGAACGCCAGGACCTCCTCGCCGGAGCGCGAGTCCAGATTCCCCGTCGGCTCGTCGGCGAAGATCAGCTCCGGCCGCGAGGCCAGGGCGCGGGCGCAGGCCACCCGTTGCTGCTGACCGCCCGACAGCTGCGCCGGCCGGTGCCGCAGGCGGTCGCGCAGCCCCAGGGTGTCGATGACCGTGTCCACCCACTCCTGATCCGGCTTGCGGCCGGCGATGTCCATGGGAAGGGTGATGTTCTCGCCCGCGGTGAGCGTGGGCAGCAGATTGAACGACTGGAAGACGAATCCCACCTTGTCCCGGCGCAGCCGGGTCAGCTCGCGCTCGTTGAGCGAGGTGATCTCGTGCTCACCGATCCACACCTGCCCCCGGGTGACATTGTCCAGACCGGCCAGGCAGTGCATCAGCGTCGATTTGCCCGAACCGGACGGCCCCATGATGGCGGTGAAGCGGCCCCGGGCGATCTCGGCATCGACGGAGTCGAGCGCGAGCACCTGCGTCTCGCCCGAGCCGTAGGCCTTGGTCAGCCCCTCGGCGCGCGCGGCGGTGGGACCGCTCGGCGCCCGTCCGAAGACCTGCTCCTGTGCGGGTGTGGACATCCTGCCTCCCCGGGAAGGACAACATCGGTTCAGCCGTACGGGAGCCGAGGGTACGGGAGTGTGACCCGGATTACATCCGACCCCGGAGTGAGGCGTGGCGTGATCGGCTACGCCTCAGGACCGAGGTGCTCCGGGCCGGGACGGGCCGACCGCGGCGCTCCATCGAGCTCGGCGCGCGGCGCGTGCCCAGCGGGTTCGACGGGCTCGACGGTGCTCGGCGGCGCTCGGCGGGCTCGAAGGGCTCGGCGGCGCTCGCCGTCCGGTCGGTCGGGGCGCCCGGTGGCCTCAGCGGTGCAGGCCGGTGAACGCCCGTGCGTCCCAGGTGCCGAACAGCTCCGGGCCCAGCCAGCCCGGCGCCGCCGTGCGGAACGCCTGCGGGGCCAGTGCCGCGACCCCCTGCGGCACCGCGCCGAGCAGCGCGCTGCGGGACGTCGTGGGAAGATCGGCGAGGTTGCAGCGGGCGGCGAGGCCGGGGGAGTCCGGCCAGCTGCCGATCACGGTTCCGAGGCAGGAGACGCCCCGGCGCTCCAGCGCCTCGGTGGTCAGGGCGGTCATGTTGAGCGTGCCGAGCCCGGCGGTGGTGACGACGAGAACGGGCGCCCCCAGACCCACGGCGGCGTCCGCGAGCGTCCCGCCCTCGTCGTCGAGGTTCACCAGCAGTCCGCCCGCGCCCTCGACGAGCACCAGGTCGTGCTCGGCCGCCAGCTTCTCGGCGGCCACCACGACGTCCGCGGGCCGCACCTGGCGCAGCCCCGCCCGGCGGGCGGCGGTGTTGGGGGCCAGGGGCTCGGGGAAGCGGGCCAGCTCCACACCCGTGACCTGCCCGGCGAGCCGCGCGACCTCGGCGACGTCGCCGGGCTCGCCGACGGCGACCCCGGTCTGCGCGGGCTTGAGCACCGCGACCCGGCGCCCGGCACTCATCGCCGCCGCGGCCACCGCCGCGGTCACGACGGTCTTGCCGATCTCGGTCCCGGTCCCCGTGACCACCAGCACGCCCACAGCGCTCTCACCCTTCACCGCGCACCGCACTCCCACCCTTCACCTCACCGCTCGGGCGGCCCTTCGCCGCCCGCCCGACGCTCAGGCGACCTCGGCCGCCGCCACCACGGCGGCGGCGATCCCGGCCACGTCGTCGTCACCCGTGACGTACGGCGGCATCGTGTAGATCATGTCCCGGAAGGGCCTGAGCCAGACCCCGTGCCGCACCGCCGCCCGGGTGGCGGCCTCCATGTCGACCTCGTGGTCCAGCTGGACCACGCCGATCGCGCCGAGCACGCGCACATCCGCGACTCCCGGCAGTTTCACCGCGGGGTCGAGACCCGCCACCAGGCCCTCCTCGATCCTGGAGACCTCCGCCCGCCAGTCCTGGCCGAGCAGCAGGTCGATCGAGGCATTGGCGACCGAGGCCGCCAGCGGATTGCCCATGAAGGTCGGCCCGTGGGCCAGCACCGGGACCTCCCCACGGGAGATCCCGTCCGCGACCCGCGAAGTGCACAGCGTCGCCGCCATCGTGAGGTAGCCGCCGGTCAGCGACTTGCCCACGCACATGACATCCGGGCTCACCCCGGCGTGGTCGGCCGCGAACAGCTCCCCGGTGCGCCCGAAGCCCGTGGCGATCTCGTCGAAGACGAGCAGGACGTCGTGCTCGTCGCACAGCTCGCGAAGGGCGCGCAGATAGGCGGGGGAGTGGAAGCGCATCCCGCCCGCTCCCTGCACCACCGGTTCGACGATCACGGCGGCCACCTCGTGGGCGTGCCGCTCCACGAGCTCCGCCAGATGCCGCAGGTACCGCGGGTCGGGCTCCTCGCCGAACCCGGCGGGCGGAGCGTCGGCGAAGACCTGCCGCGGCAGCACACCGCTCCACAGGTGGTGCATCCCGCCGTCCGGGTCGCACACGGCCATCGGGGTCCAGGTGTCCCCGTGGTAGCCGCCGCGCCAGGTCAGCAGCCTGGTCTTCCCCGGACGTCCCAGCGAACGCCAGTACTGCAGGCACATCTTCGCCGCGACCTCGACCGACACGGAGCCGGAGTCGGCGAGGAAGACATGGCGCAGCGGCTCGGGGGTGATCTCCACCAGCCTGGCGGCCAGCCGGACGGCGGGCTCGTGTGTGAGCCCGCCGAACATCACATGGCTCATCCGGCCGAGCTGATCGCGGACCGCCGAGTCCAGCCGCGGGTGGGCGTAGCCGTGGATCGCCGACCACCACGAGGACATGCCGTCGACCAGCTCGTCCTGTCCTTCGACGGGCTCGGCCAGGCGCAGCCGGACCCCCGCCGCGGACTCGACGACCAGCGGCCTGCTCCGGCCCGGCATCGGGCCGTAGGGGTGCCACACATGCTCCCGGTCCAGCTCCAGCAGCCGCTCGGGGGTGAGCCGCTCAGGCATTGGGCGGAAGGTCCGTCCCGGCTCCGCGGCGGCGCACCGCCACCAGTTCGGGGCGGGGGCCGTCGCCCGAGCCGGCGCGGGACGGGCCCACCGCGGCAGCTCCCACGGAGGCCGCGACCGGCTCCGGCGCCGGCTCGTCCGCTTCCGCCTCCCCGCCGCCGCACGGCGCACAGCCGCCGCCCGAGCCGCAGCCCGCGCCCGCGACGTCCGCCCGGTGCTCGGGCAGGGTCACCTGGTCGGTGCCCTCCACCGTGAACCCGGCGTCGGCGATCATGGCGAGGTCGGCCTGTCCGGCCTGGCCCTCACTGGTGAGGTAGTCGCCGAGGAAGATCGAGTTGGCCAGGTGCAGCGCCAGGGGCTGCATCGAGCGCAGGTGCACCTCGCGGCCGCCCGCGATACGGACCTCGACGTCCGGGCAGACGAAGCGCACCATCGCCAGGATCCTCAGGCACCGCTGCGGGGTGAGATTCCACTCCTTGGCCAGCGGGGTGCCCTCGAAGGGGATGAGGAAGTTCACCGGCACGGAGTCCGGGTCCAGATCGCGCAGCGCGTAGACGACGTCCACGAGGTCCTCGTCCGACTCGCCCATGCCCGCGATCAGGCCGGAGCACGCGGACAGGCCCGCGGCCTGCGCCTGCTGCACGGTGCTGACGCGATCGGAGAAGTCGTGCGTGGTGCAGATGTCGCCGTAGGTGCTCTCGGAGGTGTTCAGGTTGTGGTTGTAGGCGTCGGCCCCGGCGGCGCGGAGCTTGTCCGCCTGCCCGTCGGAGAGCAGGCCGAGGCACGCGCAGATCTCGACGTCCCCGTTCTCCTGCTTGATCGCCTCGATCGTCTGCGAGACACGCTCGACGTCCCGGTCGGTCGGACCGCGGCCGGAGGCCACCAGGCAGACGCGTTTGGCGCCTCCCGATACACCGGCCTTCGCGGCGGCCGCGGCCTCGTCGGGCTTGAGCCAGGTGTACTTGAGGATCTCCGCCTTCGAGCCGAGACGCTGCGAGCAGTAGGAGCAGTCCTCGGGGCACAGACCGGATTTGAGGTTGACGAGGTAGTTCAGCTTCACGCGCCGCCCGAACCAGTGCGTGCGCACCTTCGACGCGGCGGCAACCACGTCCAGCACCTCGTCGTCGGATGCGGCCAGTACGGCCAATGCCTCTTCTCGGGTCGGCAGCTCCCGCCGCAGCCCCTTGTCCACCAGCGTCTTCAGCAGGTCCATGGGCGAGATCCTGACGTAAGGGCCGTCCCAAGACCAGTGACGGAACGGACAAGATCGACCAATGGGTATGTGTACATGGCCACACGCCACCGAGGGTCGAGTCGCGCTAGGTTCCCCCCAAACCCTCGACCTCCAGGATCACCGCATGCCCGAGGCACCTTTCGACTGGCTCGACCGGCACGCCGAGCAGCGCCGCCGAGCCGGACTCTCCCGAACCCTGCGGCCGCGACCGGCCGACGATCCCGTGCTCGACCTTGCCGGGAACGACTACCTGGGGCTCACCCACCACCCCCGGGTCACCCGTGCCGCCGCGGACGCCGCACTGCGCTGGGGGGCGGGCTCGACCGGCTCCCGTCTCGTCACCGGCACCACCGCGCTGCACGGCGAGCTCGAGGCCGAGCTCGCCGCGCTGTGCGGGGCCGAGGCGGCGCTCGTCTTCGCCTCCGGCTACGCGGCGAACCTCGCCGCCGTCTCCGCGCTGACCGGCCCGGGCACGCTCATCGCCTCGGACGCGGCCAACCATGCCTCGCTCATCGACGGCTGCCGGCTCTCCCGGGCGGAGAAGGCCGTGGTCCCGCATGCCGACCCGGAGGCGTTCGCCAAGGCGCTCGCCGGTCACGACGGCCGTGCGGTGGCCGTCACCGACTCGGTCTTCTCGGTCGACGGCGACGCGGCGCCGCTGGCCGCGCTCGCCGTCGTGTGCCGTGAGGCGGGCGCAGGGCTCCTTGTGGACGACGCGCACGGACTGGGCGTGCTCGGGGAGGGCGGCGCCGGAGCGGTGTCGGCGGCGGGACTCGCCGGTTCGCCCGACGTGGTGACCACCGTCACACTGTCGAAGTCGCTGGGCAGTCAGGGCGGCGCGGTGGTAGGCCCCGCCCGGGTGATCCGGCACCTGGTGGAGAACGCCCGCACGTTCATCTTCGACACGGGTCTGGCTCCGGCCGCCGTGGGCGGGGCGCTGGAGGCCCTGCGGGTGATCCGTGAGGAGCCCGGGCGTCCGGTGCGTACCCGCGAGGTCGCCCGGGAGCTCTCCGAGCGGCTCGCCTCGGCGGGGCTCCTGGCCAGCACGCCGGACGCGGCCGTGGTCTCGGTCAGGGCGCCGTCACCCGAGGCCGCCCTGCGCTGGGCCGAACGGTGCCGTGAACAGGGCGTCGCCGTCGGCTGCTTCCGGCCGCCGTCCGTGCCCGACGGCATCTCCCGGCTGCGCCTGACCGCCCGCGCCGACCTGACGGCGGCCCAGGTGGACGCAGCGGTGGGTGTGGTGGTGGGCACGGCTCCCCGGGAACCGATCGGGGACTGACCCCCGGCGTGCCCGAGGGGCGGGGATGAGCTCCGCCGCCCCTCGGGCACACGCACCGTCCCCCGGATCAGCGGTCGTCGAACGCCCCCGTACGCACGGCGGCGACGAACGCCGACCACGCGGAAGAGGCGAACAGCAGGGCCGGACCCTGCGGGTCCTTGGAGTCCCGGACCGCCAGCACTTCCGTGCCGAGTACCGCGGTCTCCACACAGTTGTTCGCCCCGGTGCTGTGACTGCTGCGCTTCCACCGTTCAACAGACAGGGCAGCGCTGGATGGCGCGTATCGAAGCATGGTCTCCCCTTAACCTCTAGGTGACTTTCGCAATGTCTGCGACATATGCCAAAGAGTCCTCGGTGGACAGGGCCAAAGAGCGCAGGAGTTCGAATGCGGACGAGTACGCCGCGGTCTCCTCCTCCTGCTCCAGATAGAGACTACTCGTCAGATGGTCAATGGAAACCACGTCTTGGTCTCGATCATTCGGAAAAGAGAAGATTACGAAAGGACCTGTCAGGCCAATATGGGCGCCACGAGAAAAAGGGAGTACCTGAATGTGCACATGTGGTCGCGCCGCCAACTGTGCCAAACGGAGCATCTGGGTGCGCATCACCTCCGGGCCGCCCACCTCCCGGCGCAGCGCGGCCTCGTCGATGACGGCCCACAACTGGAGCGGCGGCTCCCTGCCCAGCACCACCTGCCGGGCGATCCGCACATCCACGAGCGCGTCCACCTCCGCGCAGCGGCGCCGCGGCAGCACCTCCCGGGTCACCGCCCGCGCGTAGTCCGCGGTCTGCAACAGGCCCGGCACCACGCTCATCTCGAGGGTCCGCATCGAGGCGGCGTCCGACTCCAGGCTGATGAAGTCAATGTAGGAGGGCGGCAGCATGTCGCGATACGACTGCCACCAGCCCCGTTTGGCACCGTCGCGCGCCAATTCCTCCAGCGCCTGGCGAAGTCCCGTGTCGTCCACCCCGTAGACATCGAGGAGCGAGCGCACATCGGCGGGTCTGGCTCCGCTGCGCCCGGTCTCGATCCGGCTCACCTTCGACTGGTGCCAGCCGACTCTGTGGGCGGCCTCCTCACTGGTGAGCCCCGCCTTGTCGCGCTGGCGGCGCAGTTCGGCGCCCAACTTGCGGCGGCGCACCGTCGGAACCGGCTCCACAAGCACCTCCATGCCGTGCCCGACGGTGTCGTCGGAAGGCGTCAAAGGGTCAGTGTGCCAGCGCAAATGTGCTGCCGTGCAGGAGAGTTCACCACTTCGGGCGACAGATATATGCATATCTTTGTCGATCCTCTGCGCGGGTGGCGGCATGGAAGGCACTCTTGGGCGATGCAGCAGCCGATGTCGACGACGAAGACCGCAAGGCATGCCGGGCCGCGCCTCCTATTCGGAGATTCAGGCCGCGGTGGGAAGGGACATCTCGTCATGGCCGACCTGCGCGAAGCCAGCATCACACTATCGACGGAACCCGCCTCGGTGCGCATGGCCAGGGGGTACGTGGCTGCCGTCCTCGCCGAGTGGGGGCTGCCGCCCGGCCACGACGTCGCCGAGAACGTCCGCCTGATCGTCTCGGAGTTGACCACGAACTCCGTTCAGCACACCTGCGGGCACTCCCCGACCTTCACCGTCGATGTGCTGCTGGAACGGGACGAGACCCTGCGGCTCGGGGTGACCGACAGCCACCCGCGCCGTCCCCAGCGGCTGCCCGCCGCGGTCGCCCAGGACAACGGCCGGGGGATGGTGATCGTCCGCCACCTCGCCGCGGAGTGCGGGGGCAGGGTGACGGTGACTCCCACCGAGCACGGGGGCAAGACGGTCTGGGTCACGCTGCCGTGGGAGGACCGCGCGGTCGGCTGAGTCCCGCAGCCGGGGCGCCCGCGAGCCGGGGTTCGGGAGCCCGGTGCTCAGGAGCCGGGTCGTGAGGAGTCAGGCCGTGAGGACTCGGGCCCAGAGGACTCGGGCCCAGAGGACTCGGGCCCAGAGGACTCGGGCCCAGAGGACTCGGGAATGGGCGGAGGGGGCATCTGGCGCAGCCACAACGGGATCAGCAGCCACAACCAGGCGAACAGCAGCGCCACGCACCCGCCCGTCACCTGGCCCGCCAGCCGGCTCAGCGCGACGTCCATGATCAGCATCACGGAAGCGGTCAGCGCCAGGGCGAGGAAGACCAGCCCGGCCAGGGCGAACCGCGCCGACACCTGCACGATCCTGCGCTTCGCGTGGCGCCGGAAGAGGACCCGGTGCAGCGCCGCCGGAGCGGTGAACAGGGCGGCGGCGACCACCGCCAGCAGGAGGGTCACCACATAGGTGTTGCGCTGGTAGTCGTCCAGCTCGGGGAACCTCTGGGTGAACACCAGCCCCAGCAGGAAGGCGAAGAGGATCTGCACGCCGGTCTGTGTGACACGAAGTTCCTGGAGGAGCTCCGCGAAGTTGCGGTCGTCGCGCTCCTGCGGGGTCTCATGACGTCCCGTGTTCTCCATAACGGACATCCTGCCCTTTGCGGTGCACGGAGTCCCGCTGCGGGGCGACCGGGAGCGCCTCGGCGCCACCGGTGCGAAGCCGGCGGCCGGCAAGGCCCGGACACTCGCCGCGTTTCCGGGGCCGTCCGGGCCCGCGACGCGGCTCCTTCCGGGACCAGGTGGCGGGTGGCGGAGGCCGGCGCGCGGCCCGTCCCCCGGCCTCGCGCGGCCCGTTCCAGCAGCGCGGCGAACTGCCCGCCGCGTTCCGCGGCCGGCTCGGCCGCCGCGCCGGCCGCGCGGCGCGGAGCGCGCCGGTCATCGCACCTGCACCGTGACCGCCGCCGTGTGCAGGGCGCCACCGGCCTTGAACTCGACGAAGAGACGCCATCGGCCGGCGTCCGGGAACAGTGCCTGGAACCTCAGTGCCGGGCCTCCCCGCTCGCCCGCCTTCCCGAGCGGGTGCAGATGGGCGAACGCCCCGTCGCCGTCGTGGAAGGCCGTCAGATGGGCGTACACGCCCAGATACGGCCGAAGGTCCGTGACCGGCTTGCCGCCGCGCGTCACCGTCAGCGTCAGCGGCGCCACCCGCTTCGCCTTCGGCTCGCCGCCGAGCGTGAGCCGGTAGCCGTCGACCTCGGTGGTGCGCGACGGCGCAGGCAGCGCGTTCACGGTCGTGTCTCCGCCGACCCGGAAGGGGGTGCTGAGCACCATCGGCCCCTTCCCCCGCGCCGCCTCCGGGACGCTGGAGGTGTACACACGCCACCAGCCCGCCTTCAGCCCCTTCAACTCCCCGCTCCAGGTCCCGTCCGCGGCCATCGCCGGGTGGAGGTGCTGAAAACCCGTCTGATCGGAGCGGACGGCGTACATGTGCATCGGTTTGGTCTGCTCGGGGACGAACGAGGTGACGGCACCGCCGTCCGGGCCCTCGACGCGGAAGCGGAACGCGGTCGCCCTGCCCTCCGGCACCGACGAGGTGAGCGGCACCAGGCGGTAGCCGCCCGCGGACGCCTTCAACCCGGCACCGGAACCCGTGGTTCCGGGTCCGCCGTGGTGGTGCCCGCCGTGCTGTCCGCCGCCCGAGGAGTCCCCGCCCGAGGAGTGCCCGCCCATGGAGGGGTCGTTCATGGAGTGCCCCGGACCGCCCGCCCCGGCGCCGTCGCGGTGTCTGCCTCCGACGACCAGGGCCAGGGCGAACACAGCTGCCAGGGCGCAGGCGAACGCGATGATGCGGAAGGGCTTCGAGGTGAGCATCGTGCGGCGTATCCCGTCATTTCCCGTATTCGGACGCGTGATCAACCTACCGCCGATGCCCGTGGGGTGGGACGCGCGGGGCGCGCCGCCCGGACCCCAGGGGGCCGGACGACGCGCTCGTCGTGGTGCGGCGGTTGTTCGGGCCCGCGCCACCCGCGTCATCCGGCTCGCGTCACCTCACGCGCCCGTACCAGACGCTGCCGGTCCAGATCTTCTCCCGGCTCACGGTCCTGCCGGGCCGAGGAGAGTGCCAGATCTTGCCCTTACCGGCGTATATGCCGACGTGGTAGACGTTCCTTCCGGAGTGGAAGAACACCAGGTCGCCCGCCTTGCGTGACTTGGCGGAGATGTGGCGGGTCCTGTTGTACTGCTGCGCCGCGGTGCGCGGCAGCTTCTTGCCCGCCTTCTTGAACACGTAGAGCGTGTAGCCCGAGCAGTCGAACCGGTGCGGCCCGGCGGCGCCGTACTGATAGGGAGATCCTTTCTTCGAGGCGGCGATCTTCAGTGCCTTGGTCGCGACCGTGGCCGCTTCGGCCGAACTGGTCAGGCACGGCACGAGAGCCGTTCCGGCCAGAGCCGCCGCGGTGAGGGCGGACGTGGCTCCGGCCCGGGAGATGAGCGCAGGCATGCGTGTACGCGCAGACATGCGTAAGCCCTTCGTCATCCGCCTGCGAAAGGTGACCTGTCGGGTTCGGGCTGGCGAAGTTGCCCGGCCACACGCGTGGCTTCACCCCAAGAGCCGCTGGGTTCACGGCTCGTCGTGCTTGGGTCTCCCGCTCCTGCCGACTCGAGTTGCTCGACCTGCGTCCGGGTGGCGGCAGGACTCGGCGTCCGCCCGGACCGCCCCGCCTCGGTGACGGGGTCTTGTCGTCGACTGAAGATCCTGCGTCATCGACCGCCCGGATTCGCAGCTTCCACGGCCATCTGTGAACTTCTTCACTTCTGGGCCGTTCTGCCGATCCGGGCGCGTTTCACCCTGATGGGCATCCCGGAAAACCCCGTCTGACCAGCGGAAGTTGACCTCCGTCCCGAGGTGTTCGAGCGAGCCCGCGATGGGTCGACTGCGTCGACAGGGGCAGATGGCACTAGACCGTTCGGGCGATGGGTTCCGCCGGCCCGGCCAACCGTCGGAGTGTCGTCGGCCGTGCCGGCGAGCGCCTGGGCGTCGCGCGGACCGCCGTAGGCGCGCTCCCCCGGGCCCGGTTGATCCTTCCGGACAGGTCGACGACCTCCGGACAGAGCACCGCGGCCCGGACACCGGTGGTCGGCGTCCGGGCCGCGGGGGCGACCGTGAGGAGGGCGCGTCAGAAGGTGAGCTTCCAACTGTCGATGTAGCCGGTGTCCTGCGCGGCGACGTCCTGCACCCGCAGCTTCCACGTCCCGTTGGCCACCTCGCTGGAGGCGTTGACGGTGTACGTGGCGATGACGTTGTCCGCGGAGTCGTTGCCGCTGGAGTTCTTCAGCCGATATGTGCTGCCGTCGGGGGCGACGAGGTCCACGACCAGGTCACCGCGCCAGGTGTGCTTGATGTCCACGCCCACCTTCAGCGTGGAGGGCGCGTTGCCGCTCACTCCGCTGACGGTGACCGGGGACTCCACGGCCGATCCGTTGTCGGGGATGCTGACGTTCGCCGTGTTCTCGAAGCTCGAGCCGGGCGGGGGAGTGGTCGCGGTGCCCAGCGTCCAGATGGCGTTCGCGATGGCGTCGGTGTTGTTGTCCAGGGCCGTGTCGTTGATGTTGGCCGAGGTGTCGCACGAGGCGTGGTAGCAGCGGTCGAACGCCTGGCCGGACGTACCGCCCCACTTCTGCGCCTGCGCCGCGGTCTTGATGTAGTCGGCGCCGCTGAACAGCCCGCCCACGGGCACGCCGGCGTTCTTGAACGGGGCGTGGTCGGAGCGGCCGTCGCCCTCGGTCTCGATCTCGGTCGGGATCCCCTTGGCGGCGAACCAGTCCTTGAAGACCGCCTCGAGCTGCGTGTCGTCGTCGTAGACGAAGTAGCCGGGGTTCGGCGAGGCGATCATGTCGAAGTTCAGATAGCCGTCGATCTTCGACCGCTCGGTCGACGACAGGCTGTTCACGTAGTTCTTGGAGCCGATCAGGCCCAGTTCCTCGGCGCCCCACCAGCCGAAGCGCAGATGCTTGGTGGGCTGGAGCTGGGCGCGCGAGACCGCGAGGGCGACCTCGAGGATGCCCGCGGAACCCGAGCCGTTGTCGTTGATCCCCGGACCGCCGGTCACGGAGTCCAGGTGCGAGCCGGCCATCACGACATGGCTGGGGTCGCCGCCCGGCCAGTCGGCTATGAGGTTCCAGCCCGTGGCGCCGTTGTAGGTGAACGGCAGCAGGGCGGTGGTGTAGCCCGCCGCGTCCAGCTTGGCCTTCACATAGTCGATGGACGCCCGGTAGCCGGGGCGCCCATGGGCCCGGTTGCCGCTGTTGGCGGTGGCGATCGACTGAAGCTGGGACAGGTGTGCCTTGACATTGGCCACGGGGATGTCCGGCGCCGCGAGGGCGGTGGCGGTGCGCGCGGCCTTCGGCGGTGCGGCCTCGGGCCGTGCGGACGCGGGGGCGGCGGAGGAGGCGAGGAGGGCGCCGGTGATCGCGGTGGCGGCGACGGCGGCGACCGCCGCCCGGCGCGGACGCGGTCTTCGGGCGGGGCGCTTCGCGCCGGCGCCGGCGTCGGCTGGGGAGCGGACCGGGGAACCGGCGGGGGAATGTGAGGACACGATGGGGCTCCGGATTCTGGTGAGGACAGAACGGAACGAACGGGACGCCCCGGCGGCGCATCGCCAAGGCGCCGAACAATTGACGCGGACATGATCCTGCGGCCTGCCTGACGTCACGTCAAGAGCGCATACCGGACACAGCGTCACGACTACCGGATGCCCGCCGCTTGCGGCACGGCTCGCAGCCGCCCCGCACACCGCGCTGTCACTCCTGGGAGTGGCTCCGGGACCCCCGAGGGCGGGGCAAAGGCTCAGTTAACGTGTTGGAAAAGGTTGCGCAGTAGCCTCTCAATTCCCCCGGCGTCAGCCCGAAGGCCCTGGTCACAGCGGTGCGGATGCCGGGCAGCGTCCACGCCGCGCCCAGGGCCCGCGGTGTGGCTCCGGGGTGCTCGCCGCCCGGCTCGAACTCCGGGCCCCTCCCCGCCGTGGGAGGGAGGGACGACTGTGAGGTGTGCCGATGCAACTGACCCCGCACGAACAGGAACGCCTGCTGATCCATGTCGCCGCGGATGTTGCGGAGAAGCGACGCGCGCGCGGCCTCAGACTCAACCACCCCGAAGCCGTCGCGCTCATCACCTCCCATCTGCTCGAGGGCGCCCGTGACGGCCGCAGCGTCGCCGACCTGATGGTCTCCGGCCGCAAGGTGCTCACCCGCGACGAGGTCATGGAGGGGGTCCCGGAGATGATCCACGACGTCCAGGTCGAGGCGACCTTCCCGGACGGCACGAAGCTGGTCACCGTCCACGAGCCGATCGGTTGAGGGCGCCGATGATCCCCGGAGAGACACTCCTGGCCACCGAGCCCGTCGAACTCAACAGCGGGGCCCCGGTCATCCGGCTCACCGTCCTCAACCGCGCCGACCGGCCGGTGCAGATCGGCTCCCACTACCACTTCGCCGAGGCCAACCCCGGCCTCGACTTCGACCGCGCCGCGGCCCACGGCCTTCGTCTCAACATCGCGGCGGGCACGGCCGTGCGCTTCGAGCCCGGCGTACCCGCCGAGGTCGAACTCGTGCCCGTCGCGGGGCGGCGCACGGTGCCGGGCCTGCGCGGGCAGACCGGAGGTGCCCTGTAATGGCGCGGCTTTCCCGGCAGGTCTACGCGGATCTGTACGGCCCGACGACCGGTGACCGTATACGGCTCGCCGACACCGACCTGCTGATCGAGATCGAGCGGGACCTCTCCGGCGGCCCCGGCCTCGCCGGCGAGGAGGCGGTCTTCGGCGGCGGCAAGGTGATCCGCGAGTCCATGGGGCAGTCCCGGGCCAGTCGCGCCGAGGGCACCCCCGACACCGTGGTGACGGGCGCGGTGGTCCTCGACCACTGGGGCATCGTCAAAGCGGACATCGGCATCCGCGACGGGCGGATCAGCGCGATCGGCAAGGCGGGCAACCCCGAGACCATGGACGGGGTCCACCCCGACCTGGTCATCGGCCCCGAGACCGAGATCGTCTCCGGCAACGGCAAGATCCTCACCGCGGGCGCCATCGACGCCCATGTGCACTTCATCTGCCCGCAACTCGTGGACGAGGCCCTGGCCTCCGGTGTCACCACCCTCATCGGCGGGGGGACGGGCCCGGCCGAGGGCACCAAGGCCACCACCATCACCCCCGGCGCATGGCACCTGGCCAGGATGCTCGAGGCGATGGACGGGCTACCGGTCAACATCGGCCTGCTCGGCAAGGGCAACACCGTCTCCACCGAGTCCATGCATGCCCAACTGCGTGCCGGAGCCGTCGGCTTCAAGATCCATGAGGACTGGGGGGCCACCCCCGCCGCCATCGACGCCTGCCTCACGGTGTGCGACGAGACCGGTGTCCAACTGGCCATCCACACCGACACCCTCAACGAGGCCGGGTTCGTCGAGGACACCCTCGCGGCCATCGCGGGGCGGGGCATCCACACGTACCACACCGAGGGCGCGGGAGGCGGCCACGCCCCCGACATCATCACCGTGGTCTCTCAGCCCCATGTCCTGCCGAGCTCCACCAACCCCACCCGGCCGCACACCGTCAACACCGTCGAGGAGCACCTCGACATGCTGATGGTCTGCCACCACCTCAACCCGGCCGTTCCCGAGGACCTCGCCTTCGCCGAGTCCCGTATCCGGCCCTCCACCATCGCGGCCGAGGACGTCCTGCACGACCTCGGCGCCATCTCCATCATCAGCTCCGACTCCCAGGCGATGGGCAGGATCGGCGAGGTCGTCCTGCGCACCTGGCAGACCGCCCATGTGATGAAGCGGCGCCGCGGCCCGCTGCCCGCGGACACCCGGGCCGACAACCACCGCGCGCGGCGCTACGTGGCCAAGTACACGATCAACCCGGCCGTCGCCCAGGGCCTGGCCCACGAGATCGGCTCGGTGGAGGCCGGCAAGCTGGCCGACCTCGTCCTGTGGGACCCGGCGTTCTTCGGCGTCAAACCGCAGCTGGTCATCAAGGGCGGCCAGATCGCCTGGGCGCAGATGGGCGACGCCAACGCCTCCATCCCCACCCCGCAGCCGGTGATGCCACGCCCGATGTTCGGCGCCATCGGCCGCGCCCCCGCGGCCAACTCGCTCAACTTCGTCTCGCAGGCCGCCCTCGACGACGGACTGCCCGAGCGGCTGGGCCTGGCCAAACCGCTCACCGCGATCACCAGCACCCGGGCGCTCACCAAGGACGACATGCGGGAGAACACCGCCAGACCGCGTGTCGAGGTCGACCCGGACACCTTCTGCGTCCGGATCGACGGCGACACGGTCGAGCCCGCTCCGGCCACGGAACTGCCCATGGCCCAGCGGTACTTCCTCTTCTGACGGGCGGCCTCCGATGGGCAACCGATGAGGAGCGGCACCCGATGAGCACCCATCCGGCACCGCCACCGCCACCGGCACCGGCACCGGCACCGGGCGGCGCGGCGCGGGCCGCGCTGCTCGTCCTGGCCGACGGGCGCTTCCCGGCGGGCGGCCACGCGCACTCCGGCGGCGCCGAGGCCGCCGTGCGCGCGGGCGGCGTCCACGACCCCGACAGCCTCGAGCACTTCTGCCGCGGCCGCCTGCGCACGGCGGGACTGACCGCCGCGGGCCTCGCCGCCGCCGCGACGGCGGGCCTCGACCCCCTGGTCCTCGACGAGGCCGCGGACGCCCGCACCGCCTCGCCCGCGCTGCGCGCCACCTCCCGCAAGCTGGGCCGCCAGCTCATGCGGGCCGCACGTGCCGCCTGGCCCGGCCCCGCCCTGGACGCCCTCGCCGCCGCCCGGCCGCGAGGCGCCCACCAGCCCGTCGTCCTCGGCCTCGCCGCCGGGACCGCCGGACTGCCCCCCCACGACGCCGCCCACATCGCGCTGTACGAGAGCGTCACCGGTCCGGCCACGGCCGCCGTGCGGCTGCTGAGCCTCGACCCCTTCGCCGTGGCCGCCGTGCTCGCCCGGCTCACCCCCGACCTCGACCGCGCCGCCGAGGCCGCCGCAACCGCCGCACGGGCGGCGCTCCACGACGGTGTGGACGCGCTCCCCGCGGCATCAGCTCCCCTGCTCGACCTCGCGGCCGAGCGGCACGCCCGTTGGAAGGTGCGTCTCTTTGCATCGTGACCATGACGAGGAATACCCGGTCCGCCACGCCTACAGCACCCCGACGACCAGGGCGGACGGCACCAGGCGGGCCCTGCGGGTCGGACTCGGCGGCCCGGTCGGCTCGGGCAAGACCGCGACCGTCGCCGCCCTGTGCCGCAGTCTGCGCGACCGGCTGTCGATCGCGGTCGTCACCAATGACATCTACACCACCGAGGACGCCGAGTTCCTGCTGCGCAACGCGGTCCTGCCGCCGGAGCGCATCGCCGCCGTCGAGACCGGGGCCTGCCCGCACACGGCGATCCGCGACGACATCTCCGCCAACCTCGAGGCGGTCGAGGACCTTGAGGACGAGGTCGGCCCACTGGACCTCGTGCTGGTGGAGTCCGGCGGGGACAACCTCACCGCCACTTTCTCCAAGGCACTGGTGGACGCCCAGGTCTTCGTCATCGACGTGGCGGGCGGCGACAAGATCCCGCGCAAGGGC
Source organism: Wenjunlia tyrosinilytica (assembly GCF_014646055.1). GTDB lineage: Bacteria > Actinomycetota > Actinomycetes > Streptomycetales > Streptomycetaceae > Wenjunlia > Wenjunlia tyrosinilytica. Next base: position 70,551 of record NZ_BMMS01000005.1, on the reverse strand, counting down.
GGCCCCGGGGTCACCACCGCCGATCTGCTGGTCGTGAACAAGACCGATCTCGCCCCGCTCGTGGGCGCCGACCTCGAGGTCATGGCGCGCGACGCCAAGGCCCAACGAGGCGACCTGCCGACGCTGTTCACCGCGCTCACCGCCCCCGACGGCATCGCCCCGGTCCGTGAATGGGTCCTGGCGCGGCTGGACGCCTGGCGCGCATGACCCGCTGGAGCGTCACCGCGCACGCCCGGATCACCGCCGCCCCCGACGGCCGCGGGGGGACGGCCCTGCCGGAACTCGCGGGCGACGGACCGCTCGCGCTGCGCCGAAGCCGTGACCGGGTGACCGTCGTCGGGGCGATGGCCGCGCCCCTGGGCGGTGACCGGCTCAGGCTCGACGCGACGGTGCTGGCCGGGGCGCGGCTGAGGGTGGGCACCGCCGCCGCCACGATCAGCCTGCCCGGGCGCGACGGCGCGGAGTCGGTCTACGACGTCACGCTGACCGTCGAGGACCGCGCCGTTCTGCACTGGCTGCCCGAACCGCTGATCGCTGCGGCGGGCAGCCGCCTGAGAACGACCACGCGGGTGGAGCTGGCGGAGGGCGCCCGCCTTGTCCTGCGCGAGGAGCAGGTCCTCGGCCGATCGGGGGAACAACCGGGCGCGCTGTCCACCCGGTTGACCGTCCGCCGGGCGGGACGGCCGCTGCTGGACCAGGAGTTGTCCTTCGGTCAGGCAGCGCCGGGCTGGGACGGCCCCGCGGTCCTGGGCGGGCGCAGGGCGGTGGGCCAACTCCTCGTGGTGGACCCGGCCTTCGAGGACAAGCCGGTGGCCGCCCGCCTCCTGGACCGCGACGACGGCCTCGACGGCTCCCACGCCTCGGACGGCGGCGACGCGCTGGTCACCCCGCTGGCGGGACCCGCCGCCCTGGTCACCGCCGTGGCCCGGGACGCTCTGACCCTGCGCCGTCTGCTCGACGAAGGGCAGCGCGAGGTGGTCGGCGCTCCCTGGTAGCGGCCCGTCCGCTACCCGCCCTTCCCTTGTACACAGGGCCGTTGAGTACGCGTACTCATGCCGGATGCCCCGGGGGCCGGGCAGGATCCGTAGTGGTCACGGACTACGGAGGATCGATGATCAAGAAACTGCTCGCACTACCGGTCGCCAACAGGGCGTCCCTGCTCTACCTCGGGCTGGTCGCCGCCGCCGCGCTCTACGTGGGGTACGACCTGGCCTTCGTCGAGCACGCCGACGCCTCCTTCTCCGGGGTGCTGCCGCTCGCCCTTACCCTGCCGGGCTCCCTCCTCACCATCGCGGTGCTCCCCGAAGCGGCGCCCGACTGGGTGCAGTTCTGGCTGTCCGTCGCGGTGGGCGCGATGGTCGACGCGCTCGCGGTGGGCGCGCTCTACCACCTGGCGCGCGGACGCGGCTCACGGTGGGACCTCAGCGGCCGTCCGGCGGGAAGGCCCTGACGAACGCCTCACGGGTCGGGGAGTCCGCCCGGCGGTCCAGCACGGCGAAGACCACCCGGGAGAACCGGCCCGCGAACCGGCCGCCGGGCCCCAGCAGCGCGGCGAAGGCCCCGGCCACGTGCTCCGGCCGGTTCTGGAAGACACCGCAGCCCCAGGCGCCCAGCACCAGCCGCCGGTAGCCGCCGAGCACGGCGACCTCCAGGACCCGCTCCGCCCGCACCGCGAGAGCCTCCGGCACTCGCGCCGCGGCGGCCGGGTCCCGCCGGACGATCACTCCGGCGTTGGGCGCGGCCGAGGTGAGGAACCCGACCGTGAGCGGCTCCTCCAGCAGCGTGTTGTCCTCACCTCGGAAGACCGGTACGGCGGGGGAGTGGATGACCCGGTCGCTGTAGAACGGGCTCGGGTCGGCCCGGTGCGCCTCGTAGAACTCGCGCTGGCCGCGCAGGCAGGCGTGGAGCGCGGAATTGCGGCACAGGTACTCCTCCTGCGCCTGGGCGCCGTTGAGGAAACCGCCGCCCGGGTTGCGGGCGGAGGCGAAGTTCAGCACCGCGACGCCGGCGCGGTCCTCGTCGAGCATCCGGCCCGCCGCCGCCAGGCTCCCCTCCGGGGTGACCTCGAAGGCGGTCGCGGTCCGCGCTGTCTCCGGCACTTCCATGGGCTCCGGATGCACGGGGTCCGGAGCAACGGGCTCCGGATCCACGGGGTCCGGACCATGGACCCGGGTGCCGCGCACCGCGGTGGCGATCTGCTCCCCGATCTTCACCACGCGGCCGCTCGGAGCCGTGTACCACCCCGACTCATTGATCCGGTCCGTCTGCTTGGCGATCGCCCGCAGTCGCGTGCTCACGTGTCCCTGTCCTCCCGTTGTCCGACGATCCGGACGCTAGTGCCAACGGGCGGGCGCCGGCATCCGGTTAAATTCCCCCGGGGGTTTCGGGCGACGGGGACGGCGGCTCAGGCGCTCTTGCGCAGCCGCGCCGCGATGCCCTGGGAGCGCTCGGCCTTCACATCCGAGGCGTAGAGGTCGACGTACTCCTGCCCGGACAGCCGCATGACGGCGTACATGATCTCGTCGGTCACCGAGCGCAGGACGAACCGCTCCTGGTCCATGCCCTCGAACCGGGAGAACTCCAGCGCCGGGCCGAACTTGATGATCACGCGCTTGATCCGGGGGACCAGTCGTCCGGGAGGCTGGATCTCGAAGGTGCCCACCATGGCGCAGGGGATGACCGGCGCGTGTGCCTGCAGGGCCATCGCCGCGACCCCCGTACGGCCGCGGTAGAGCCTGCCGTCGGGGGAGCGGGTGCCCTCGGGGTAGATGCCGAGCAGTTCTCCCTTGCGCAGCACCGCCAGACCCGAGCGCAGCGCGGCCTCGCTCGCCCTGCCACCGGAGCGGTCCACCGGGATCTGGCCCGCCCCCTTGAAGAATGCGGCGGTCAGGCGGCCCTTGAGCCCGCTGCCGGTGAAGTACTCGGACTTGGCGAGGAAGGTGACCCTGCGCGGCACCATCATCGGCATCAGGAAGTGGTCGGAGAACGAGAGGTGGTTGCCCGCCAGGATCGCCGCGCCCTCCTCGGGAATGTGCTCCAGGCCCTCGACGCGCGGCCGGAACAGAAGTCGCAGCAGCGGCCCGAGGAAGATGTACTTCAGGACCTGGTAGAACAACGTGGGTTCCTCCCTGCGCGGTGTCCGGCGATGTGCCGTTGCCGCACAGTAATCCCTATTGTGCGGGTGCGCGAGACCGCGGAACGCCGCCCGGCGGGGCGTTCCACGGCCGGTGTCGCGAGCGGTGGGGTCAGGCCTGCGCTTCGTCGTGAGGCCTGGCCGTCCGCGGGAGGAGGAAGGCGACGGCGAATGTGGCCGCGAAGGCCGCCGCGGTGATCAGCAGGGTCCGCTGGGCGGCGCTGTCGCCGGAGGTGTCCGTGACCCCGAAGTAGACGGTGCCGAGGACGGCGACACCGATGGAGCCGCCGAGCTGCTGGACCGCGTTGAGCGTGCCCGAGGCGGAGCCGACCTCGTCGTCGCGCACACCGGCGAGCGCGATGTCGAAGAAGGGGGCCATCAGCAGGCCCATGCCGAATCCGCACATGACCAGGGCCGGCGCGAGCTGCCAGGTGGTGGCGCCGTGCCCGGCGGCGTGGATGCTCCAGGTCAGGGCCAGGACCCCGGCGACCACGACCGCGAGGCCCCCGTGGAGGGTCCTGCGGCCGAACTTCGGCCCGAGGACGCTTCCGGCGAGGACCGCCCCGACGACGGTGCCGACCGACCAGGCGATCATCGTGGCTCCGGCGTGCAGCGGTGTGTAGCCCAGGGCGAGCTGCAGGTGGAGGGTGAGCACGAGCATGAGGCCGGACATGGCGGCGAAGAAGACGATGCCGACGACGAGCGCCGAGGTGAAGGCGCGGTTGCGGAACAGCCCGGGCTCGACGAGCGGGGAGCCGCCCCGGTTCCGGACCCGGCGCAGGTGCAGGCCGAACAGGCCGAGCACGGGCAGGGACGCGGCCATGGACAGATAGGTCCACAGCGGCCAGCCGAGGTCGCGTCCTTGCACCAGCGGGTAGACGAGCAACAGCGCGGCGGCGCTGACCAGGACCACACCCGGCAGGTCGAGGCGGGATGCCTTGGGGGCACGTCCGTCGGGAACGACCTTGAGCGCGGTGGCCAAGGCGGCGATGCCCAGGGGCACATTGATGAGGAAGATCATGCGCCAGCCGCTGCCGAACAGGTCGGCGTCGGTGAGGAATCCGCCGAGCACCGGCCCGGCGACGGAGGACAGGCCGATCACTGGGCCGAACATTCCGAAGGCCGCCCCCATCTCCTTGGGCGGGAACATCTGCCGGATGATGCCGAGCCCCTGCGGCACCAGCATGGCGGCGAAGGCGCCCTGCGCGGTCCGGGCGCCGATCAGCATCCCGGATCCGGTGGCCCCGGCGCACAGCGCCGAGCAGGCGGTGAAGCCGGTGACCCCGACGAGGAACATCCGGCGGCGCCCGAAGACATCGCCGAGCCGCGCGCCGGTGATCATGAGAACGGCGAAGGAGAGCGTGTAGGCGGCGGTGATCCACTGGATCTGCGTGGAGCTGCCGCCGAAGTCGGAGCGGATCGACGGCGAGGCGACACCGACGATCGTCGTGTCGAGCAGGTCCATCACCTCGGCGGCCAGGACGACGGCCAGGCCCCACCAGCGCAGCCGATGGCCGGCCGGTTCGGGTGGGGCGTCCGCTCCTGGGGCCTTGGTCTGCGAGGTCGCTGTCTCCTTGGTCGCTGAGGTGCTCAATGGGTCCCCCTGGGAAACGTGGCGCCGGATCCACGGCGCGAACAGTGTTCGTTTACTTACGAACACCGTTCTACGGAACGAACGACGTTCGTGTCAAGTACAGTGTTCGTCAAGCCGAACAGGGCCCTTGGGGTCCCGAGCACGGAGGTGCCACCCCAGTGACGTCGCCGCCCGTCCCCACTCCGCCCTGGCGCGCCGCCCGCAAGGACCGGAAGGCCCGCCGCGCCCTCAGTCGCGACGCCATCGTCGATGTCGCGCTGAAGGTGATCGACGCCGAGGGGCTCGACGCCCTGAGCATGCGCCGCGTGGCCCAGGACCTCGACACCGGAGCCGCCTCGCTGTACGCCCACATCGACAGCAAGGAGGAACTCATGGAGGAGGTCCTCGACCGGGTGCACGCGGAGATCGGCACCATCGAGCCACGTCTGGAGCCGGATCCGGAGAACTGGCAGGAGCAGACCAAGGAGTGGATGCGCCGAGGGCGGCGGGTCTACGCCGGGCACCGCGACCTGGCCAGGGCGGCCATGGAGCAGGCGATCCCCACGGGGCCGCACGCACTGATGAACATCGAGAAGCTGCTGGCGCTGCTGCGCGCCGGGGGACTGCCGGACCAGGCCGTGGCCTACGGTGTCGACGCCCTGTCCACCTACCTGACGGCTACCGTCTTCGAGAACAGCCTCCTGGAGTCCAGCCCCGCGCAGACCGGGCAGACCGTCGAGGAGTACTTCGGGCAGGTCCGCGACTACTTCGGCTCACTTCCGGTCGACCGCTTCCCCAATATCGTCGCCATGGTCGAGCCGCTCATGCGCGACGTCGGGGACGAGCGCTTCGAGTTCGGGCTGGACCTGCTGGTCGGCGGACTGGCTCGCTACGCGCGACCGCGCGGCACGGACGCGGCGGCGCAAGGCCAGGAGGACGCTCAGGCCTGACGGGCGGCGATCACGCCGAGGGTCACCAGCCCGAGCACGACCCACGAGAACCACAGCCAGCCGTTGCTCCCCAGCGTCACCGTGTACGCGGTGACCACGACGAGGCACACGCACGTGCACACGGCCATCGCCTTCGCTGGCGTCTGCATAGCCCCTCCTTCCCGGGGACGCCGGTCCCGTCGGCGCGACGGTCCGCTGCGGCCACTGCCCCCGCTGACAATGCTGCCACCGAGGGACCGGTTTTCACTCTGGGACGGTCAGCCCGACCGGGCCTCGCCGACCCCGCGGGAGCGCGCGTCGAGCGAGGCGAGATACGCGTTGTAGGCGGCCAGCTCCGCGTCGCCGTCGCGGTCGGCGGCACGGTCGGAGTGCCGGGCCTGCCGGTCCTCGCTCTGCCGCCACTGGAAGACCAGGGCGATCAGGACCAGCACCGAGGGGATCTCGCTGAAGGCCCAGGCGATGCCGCCCCCGGCGTGCATGTCCGCGAGCGGGTCGAGGTGGAGCGAGGCCGGGGGGTGCGCGAAGGTCTTCACCAGCACCTCGCTCGACATCATGACCGCGATGCCGAAGAACGCGTGGAACGGCATCCCCATGAACAGTTCGAGGATCCGCAGGAGATGGCCGGGCCGGTGCGGCCCCGGGTCCACGCCCATGATCGGCCAGAAGAAGATCAGTCCGACGGCGAGGAAGTGCGCCATCATCCCGATGTGCCCGGCCCTGCTGCCCATCAGCCAGTCGAACGTGGGGGTGAAGTACAGCGCGTACAGGCTCGCGATGAACATCGGGATCGTGAACGCCGGATGCGTGATCACCCGCAGGTAGCGGCTGTGCAGCAGTGCGACGAGCAGTTCCCTGGGGCCCCTGCGGCCCCGCCCGGCGGCGGGCAGCGCCCGCAGCGCCAGCGTCACCGGCGCGCCGAGCAGGAGGAGGATGGGGGACACCATGCTGATGATCATGTGCTGCACCATGTGCACACTGAACATGACCATGCCGTAGTCATTGAGCGCGGTGCACATCGCCAGGCCGATGGTGGCGACACCGAGCGCGAAGGCGACCGTGCGGCCCGCGGACCAGCCGTCGCCGCGCCGGCGCAGCCGCCATACGCCCCATCCGTACAGGACCAGGGCGGCCAGGCAGCCGACGAGGAACACCGGCTCGCCGGTGAAGGCGAGGCCCCGGCCGAGGGTGAACGGCTCCATCGGCATGTCCGACCCATGCCCGCCGTGGTGCATGCCGCCTGTCTCCTCAGCCTCGAAGGTCGTGAAGCACGGGTTGGGGGAGGTTCGCCCCATTCCTGTGCCGCCACCACAGTAGTGGCGTCCCGGCGGCCGCTCGCACCGGGCCCGCCCCGACAACCGAGGGGCCCGCGGCCGGATCACCGGCGGCGGGCCCCTCGGGAGGAACGGTCAGACCTGCGTCACAGCACGCATTCGGCCTCGACGTAGCGCTCGGCCGGCACCGTCTTCAGGTGCTCGACCGCCTCAGCCAGGGGCACCAGGCGGATGTCGGTGCCGCGCAGGGCGGTCATCATGCCGAAGTGCCCCTGGTGCGCGGCCTCGACGGCGTGCCATCCGAAGCGGGTGGCCAGGACGCGGTCGTACGCGGTGGGGGTGCCGCCGCGCTGCACATGGCCGAGGATGACCGGGCGGGCCTCCTTGCCGAGCCGCTCCTCGAGCTCGATCGAGAGCTGGCGGGCCACCCCGGCGAAACGCTCGTGGCCGTAGACGTCCTTGCCGCCCTCGTCGAACTCCATCGAGCCCTCACGGGGCTTGGCGCCCTCGGCGACGACCACGATCGCGAACTTCTTGCCCGCCGCGAAGCGCTTGCCGACCAGGTCGGTCAACTCGTCTATGTCGAAAGGGCGCTCGGGCACGACGATGGCGTGCGCGCCCGCCGCCATACCGGAGTGCAGCGCGATCCACCCGGTATGGCGCCCCATGACCTCGACGATCAGCACCCGCTGGTGCGACTCGGCGGTGGTCTTGAGGCGGTCCAGCGCCTCGGTCGCCACACCCACGGCCGTGTCGAAGCCGAAGGTCACATCGGTCGAGGTGATGTCGTTGTCGATGGTCTTGGGCACGCCGACGATCGGCAGCCCGGAGTCGGACAGCAGACGGGCCGCCTTGAGCGTGCCCTCGCCGCCGATCGGGATGATCGCGTCGAGCCCGAGGTCCGCCACGTGCTCCTTGGCCCTGGCCACCCCGTCGCGCAGATGCTCGGGGCGCACACGGGAGGAGCCCAGGATCGTTCCGCCGCGCGCCAGGATGCCATTGACCGCATCGAGGTCGAGAGCGCGGTAGTCGCACTCGAGCAGGCCCTTCCAGCCGTCGTGGAAGCCGATGATCTCGTCGCCGTGGTCCACCACGCCGCGGTGCACCACAGAACGGATGACGGCGTTCAGGCCAGGGCAGTCGCCGCCGCTGGTCAGCACACCAATTCGCATGACTGTTACTACTCCCGAACTCAACCGGTTGACGGGCCGGACCCCGTCGTCCGGATGGCTCATCGCAACCTTACAAGGGCCGGGGCACCGCTCGAGCCTCCCGAGGCACGTTGTAGACCCGGCCCCTCGACAGCGGCTCTACGCCGGCTGGGTCGCGGCTGCGATCCGCTCCTGGCGCAGCGCTTCGTACCAGGTGTCCTCGACCGGCGGGAGCGCGTTGACGTCGAGGGCGAGCTTGATCAGCAGATCCGCGATGAGCGGGTTGCGGGCCATCACCGGGCCGTGCATGTAGGTGCCGAACACGGTCTCGCTGTACGCGCCCTCGGTGCCGTCGCCCGTGCCGTTGCCGTTGCCGAACCGCACCCGCGCGAACGGCTTGGCGCCCGGGCCGAGCCGGGTGATGCCCTGGTGGTTCTCGAAACCGGTCAGCGGCGGCAGCCCGAGACGGGGGTCGATGTCCGCCAGCACGTCGCCGACGCACCGCTCGCCCGTGCCGCGCTCGCTGACCACGTCGAGCAGGCCGAGGCCCGGCTCGCGGCGGCCGAGGTCGTTGATGAACTCGTGCCCGAGGATCTGGTAGCCCGCGCACACCGAGAAGATGATGGCGCCGTTCTCGGCGGCCCGGGTCAGCCCGCCGTCACGGCGCAGCCGCTCGGCCGCGAGCCGCTGCGGACGGTCCTCGCCGCCTCCGATGAGGTAGATGTCGCCCGAGGTCGGCACCGGCTGGTCGGAGCGCACGTCCACGCGCGCCACGTTCAGCCCGCGCTGGCGGGCGCGGCGCTCCACCACCAGGGCGTTCCCCTGGTCGCCGTAGGTGGACAGCAGGTCGGGGTAGACCCACACCAGGCGCAGGACGGACTCGCTCACGTGTCTGCTCACTCCCTGTCTCAGCCGCCGACCTGGCGGCGCAACTGCTGGAACGCCGTGTAGTTCGCGATGCACTCGATCCGGCCCGCGGGCGCGGCGCGCACCGCCTCGTCCACGTTCTCGCACACGCGGAAGGTCAGCCCGGCGACCTCCAGGCGCACGGCCAGGTCCAGCTTGCGCTGGCCGATCACGAAGATCGGGTGCCCGGCCAGGCGGGTGTAGTCGACGTCCCACAGCCAGGAGGTGTCGGTGCCGTCGGCGCCGAGGGCGTTGACGGACAGCAGCACCGGGGCCGGCGGCTGATCGATCAGGGAGAACGTCTCCAGCCATCCGGCGGGGTTCTTGGCCAGCAGCAGCCGCAGCTCGCGCCCGAGGTAGGTGACGACGTCGTAGCGGCCCGCGACGGCGGTCACCGACTGCATCCGGTCCAGGGCGACCTTCGGCGCGACACCGAAGACGGCCGCGACGGCCGCCGAGGTGGTGGCGTTGGCCTTGTTGGCGCGGCCCGGGAGCTGGAGGGTGATCGGCCAGGCGGTGCCATGGGGGTCGATCACGTAGTCACCCGAGAGGGCCCAGGTGGTGGGCGGACGGCGGAAGCCGCACTCGGGGCAGCCCCAGTCGTCGCCGGGGCGCTGCATCACACCGCCGCAGGACGGGCACGACCAGGCGTCGTCCTTCCACTCCTGGCCGGCGCCCACCCAGAGCACATTCGGGCAGGAGGAGGCCGCCCAGGCCACCAGCGGGTCGTCGGCGTTGGCGATGATCACCGCGTCGGTGCCGGACAGGCCCTCGCGCCACTTCTCGGCCAGCATCCGCGTCTCGGCGGCGCGGTCGAGCTGGTCGCGGGAGAGGTTCAGCAGGGCGATCGCCTTGGGCCGCACATCCCGGGCGACGGTGGCCAGGTACTTCTCGTCGACCTCTATCACGCCGTACTTGGCGTCCGAGCCCCCGGCCAGCGCGGAGGTGATACCGGCGGGCATGTTCGCGCCGAGGGCGTTGGAGACCACCGGCCCGTTCGCGCGCAGGGCCTCGGCGATCAGCCGGGTGGTGGTGGTCTTGCCGTTGGTGGCCGACACCAGCACCACGTCGAGATGTGTCGCCAGGCGCGCCAGCAGGTCCGGGTCGAGCTTGAGCGCGACCTTTCCGCCGATCACCGAGCCGCTGCCGCGGCCCGCTGTCCGCGACACCGCCGCCGCCATCTTCCCGGCGGTCACCGCCAGCTTCGCACGCGGCGACAACGGCTCCGAGCCGCGCTGCGGCGAGGCATCCTGCATCGTGTGTGCTCCTCCTCGAATCCCGGCCCGGCCGCCGGTGACGCGCCAACCCCTGGAGGCCCCCACCGGCAAGTGCTGCCGCGACACGGCGGCAGCACGTCTCGGCGGGGGCTTCGCGCCTCAGCCTAGCGACTCCCGGCTCCGGCACCGACCCCGGCGCTGCACGCGCCGCCCCTTCGGCCGTGCCGAATCGCCGCTCCTCGGCTCCGCGCGGACGCCGCGGACCCAGCCTCTACGCTGTCCGCCATGGCACGCGGCACCATCCCCGGCTCGACCGGTTCCGTCCATCCGCTGAGACTCCTCGGCGACTCCGTGCTGCGCGGCCGCAGCGAGCACGTCACGGAGTTCGACGAGAGCCTGGAGGCGCTCGTCGAGTCGATGTTCGCCTCCATGTACGCGGCCGACGGCGTCGGGCTCGCCGCCAATCAGGTCGGTGTGGCCAAGCGCGTCTTCGTCTACGACTGCCCCGACGACGAGGACCGCCGCCATCTCGGGCACATCGTCAATCCGCGGCTGGTGGAGACCGCCGGTGTCATGGTCACGGGCGAGGAGGGGTGCCTATCGGTACCGGGGGTGCGCGCCCGCACCCCTCGGTACGACATCGCGGTGGTGGAGGGCTTCGACAGCCGCGGCGAGCCGGTGCGGGTGACCGGCACCGGTTTCTTCGCCCGCTGCCTCCAGCACGAGTGCGGCCACCTCGAAGGCGGCCTCTTCCTGGACCACCTCTCCGGGCTGACGCGGATCAGGGCCGAACGGGCGGTCCGCCGCGCGCCTTGGTACACGGCCTGACATCGGGTCTACGCATTTGGCGGCATTGCGGACCGGCGGCGCACGGACCGGCGGCGCACGGATCGGCGGCGCACGGATCGGCGGCACTGCGGAGCGGCACACGGGCCGGCGGCATCCGGGCCGGCGGGTTTACGGATCGGCGGGTTTACGGATCGGCCTCATCACGGATCGGCGCCGGCGCGCGGCCTGACGGGCCGATACGCCGCCCGGTCGCCCGCAGACCGTGCGCCCGGCGGCGGTTCGGGCGGATTCTCAGGCGGATTCCGCCCGGTCCCGCCGCCGGTCCGGAGTCACGGTCAGCCGCCCCCAGAGCAGGTCCGTCAGCTCCTCGACCAGCTCCGCGCGCGAGCAGTGCTCCTCGGCGAGCCACCAGTCGCCCGCCGCGTACATCATGCCGACGACCCCGTGCCCCCAGGCCCGCGCCGTCCGCTCGCCGCCCGGGCCGAGGTCGATGCGCTCGGCCATCACGTGGGCGAGCTCCTCGCCGAGCCTGCGCAGCATGGGTACGGCATGGCGGCTGGTCTCGAACGAGCGGTCGCCCTCGGCGGGCTCGTCGCTCGGGTGCATGAGGAACCGGTACACCTGAGGGCTGGCCTCGATCGTGGACAGATAGGCGTCCAGGCCCGCCGCCACGCGGTCGCGGCGCGTCCCCGGCCGGTCGAGCGCGGCCCGCAGGGTGTCCAGGAGAGCGTCGGTGTGCCGCTGGGCCAGCGCCTGGTACAGCCCGCCCTTGTCGCCGAAGTGCCGGTACAGGATCGGCTTGGTGATCCCGGCCTCCTTGGCGATCGCGTTCATCGACGCCTCCGGGCCGTCCCGCAGGACGACGCGGTTCGCCGCGTCCAGCAGTTCCTCGCGCCGCCGCCGCGCCGCCAACTGCTGGTCCTCTCTGCGGCTACTGGTGTCCACCGAGCCTCCTCTGGGACCGTGCCGGTAGCCCACGAACGTAACACCACGGCCGGGGTACGAGTGCCGGACCGCTCAAGTGTTGACAGGGATTACCAGTCGGTAACAGACTTGGGTTACCGCAAGTAACCTTGGTGGGGCGCTTGCCGCCGATTGCCGTTTTCCGGAGGGGACATGGGCGACTTCTCGCTCGAGCTCAACGACGACCAGATCCAGCTCCGCGACTGGATCCACGGTTTCGCCGCCGACGTGATCCGTCCGGCCGCCGCCGAGTGGGACGAGCGCGAGGAGACCCCCTGGCCCGTGCTCCAGGAGGCGGCCAAGATCGGCCTGTACTCCATGGACTTCTACGCGCAGGCGTTCTTCGACCCCACCGGACTGAGCGTCCCGGTCGCGATGGAGGAGCTGTTCTGGGGAGACGCCGGGATCGCCCTGTCGATCGTCGGCACCACCCTCGCCGCCGTCGGCGTCCTCGCCAACGGCACCGAGGACCAGATCGGCGAGTGGGTACCGCGGATGTTCGGCACCGTGGACGACATCAAGGTCGCCGCCTTCTGCTCCTCCGAGCCCGACGCGGGCTCCGACGTCTCGGCCATGCGCACCCGGGCCCGCTACGACGAGGCCACCGGCGAGTGGGTGATCAACGGCACCAAGACATGGGCCACCAACGGCGGCATCGCCGACGTCCACGTCGTCGTGGCGGCCGTCGATCCGGCGCTCGGCGCCCGCGGGCAGGCGTCCTTCATCATCCCCCCCGGCACCTCCGGACTGTCGCAGGGGCAGAAGTTCAAGAAGCACGGCATCCGTGCCTCGCACACCGCCGAGGTCGTCCTCGAGGACGTCAGGGTCCCCGGCCGCTGCCTGCTCGGCGGCAAGGAGAGGCTCGACGAGCGCCTCGCCCGGGCCAGGGAGGGATCGTCGGCGGGGGAGCGCGGCAAGAACGCCGCCATGGCCACGTTCGAGGCCTCGCGGCCCGCCGTCGGCGCCCAGGCGGTCGGCATCGCCCGAGCCGCCTACGAGGTGGCCCTCGAATACACCAAGACACGGGTGCAGTTCGGCCGGCCCATCATCGACAACCAGGGCGTCGCCTTCACCCTGGCCGACATGCGCACCCGTATCGACGCCGCGCGCCTGCTGGTGTGGCGCGCCTCCTGGATGGCCACCACCGGCAAGCCGTTCGACGCGGCCGAGGGCTCGATGTCCAAGCTGTACGCGGGCGAGACCGCCAAGTGGGTGACCGCCAACGCGATCCAGCTCCTCGGCGGCAACGGCTTCACCCGCGAGTACCCGGTCGAGCGCATGCACCGCGACGCCGCGGTGTACACGATCTTCGAGGGCACTTCCGAGATCCAGCGCCTGGTCATCGCCCGCACCATCTCCGGGATGCCCATCCGGTAGAGGTGCCCATGAGCGCGGTGGGCGGCAGGCCCCGGTGGCCCAGGGCCCGCCGCCCACCGCTTCCGCCGGTTCCTCGACCGGGGTGTCCGGGGAGGCCGGGAAGCCGACGCGACGCGCTCAGCCACGCCGTGATCGCCAGGACAGGACGGCCGCCGCGCACACGACCCGCCCCGAAATGGCGAAGGAGGGCATTCCCGGGGCCGAAACGGGTAGGCGAAGCCACTCCACACGCTGGAAACGGCGAATGGCGGCGATGCGACGCCGCCAAGCGACAAGGAGGCAGCCATGACCGTTCCTCCGGTCCCGCCGGGCCCGCGGCCGGCACCCGGTCCCGTGCATCCCGACCCCATCCCCGACCCCGGGCCCACACCCGACCCGGTGCCGCCGGAACCCGGCCCCGACCCCGTACCGCCGTCGCCGGTACCGCCGGGCCCCGACCCGGAGCCCGCGCCTCAGATGCGACCGTCGTAACCGCGCAGTGAGCGCGGATCCGACCGCGGATCCGAGCGCCGCGTGAAAGCCCCCCCGTCCCGCCCCGTACGGCGGACCCCGTACGGCGGACCCCGTGCGGCGGACCCCGTGCCACGCACGGAGCGCGGGCCGGGGGCCGCACGTTCACCGAAGGCGTCCCCATGGTCACACCGCGCCCGCCATCTGGTTGAATGGCCTCATGGCCAGCTTCACGAACTCCGCGGTGGGTCGCCTCGACCTCGAGCCGTTCTGGCCGTCCCGGAGGGCCTACCACTCCGGCCTCGCCTGCTGTCGCCGCGCGATCACCGCGCGGGCCCGCTCCCACCGCTGACCGGACGCCTCCTGGGCCCCCGGTCACCGGCACAGGCCCCGCGCAAGACGACGACCCACGTCCACTTCGCGCGAAAGAGCCGACACATGACCACGAACACCCTTCCCACCCCGCACGCCCTCACCGCGCCCCGCCAGCATCTGCGAGCAGTGCGCCCGGACGAGGCGCCCCCGGCGCTCCTGCACTCGCTGCCTCCGGGCGCCACCTGGCTGCCCGCACCCGGGCACCACATCCCCGCGGGGCCCGACCAGCCGCCGATGGTCGGCTACATCGTCCTCGTCCCCGCCGACCAGGCGCCGACGGAGCACCTCCTCGACGTCATCGACCCCGCCGGGACCCCGGCCGCCGCCACAGCCGCGGCCGCCGTGCCCGAGCGGGGCATCCACATCGACACCGACCGCCGTACCGCCCACGTCGAGGGAAGGCCCGTCGAGCTCACGTACCTCGAGTTCGAACTGCTCGCCCACCTGGTGGCCCACCCCCACCGCGTCCACTCCCGGGACCAGCTCGTCACCACGGTCTGGGGATACGGGCACATCGGGGACGGCCGCACCGTCGACGTCCACATCGCACGGCTGCGGCGCAAGCTCGGCGCCGCCCACCGCGGCAGCATCGTCACGGTACGCCGGGTCGGCTACAAGTACGCCCCGGCCGAGGGCTGAGCGTTCGAGCCGGGCGTCCGATTCCGACAGGCGCGAGCGACACCGGGCCCGGGACGAGCCAGTCCCGGGCCCAGCCCTTACGCTGTCGGCGGTCACATCGGGAACGTGGTGCTGTGGGCTGTCGTGCCCGCGGTCACATCGGCCGCGTGGTGCTGTGGGCTGTTGTGCCGCGGTCACGTCGGGCGTACGGCGCCGTGCTTCCGCCGTGGCCTGGCCACCAGCCCTGACCCGGAGACGAGGCGCCGTCCATGCCCACCGCCTGGCTCGAACTGCCCGAGGACACCCCTTTCGGGCTGAACAATCTGCCCTACGGCGTCTACACCACGCCGCAGGACCCCGAGACCGCGTGCGTCGGTGTACGCGTGGGTGACCACATCCTCGACACCGCCGCCTGCGCCCAGGCCCTCGGCGATCCCAACGCCGACATCCTCGACCATCCCACCCTCAACCCGTTCCTCGCGGCCGGGCGGCCCACCTGGCAGGCCGTGCGCCGGTCCGTCACCACCTGGCTCACCGACACCGCACTGCGCCCGGCCGTCGAACCCCATCTGGTCCCGGTCGAGGACGCCACCATGCACCTGCCGTTCGAGGTCGCCGACTACGTCGACTTCTACTCGAGCGAGCACCACGCCACCAACGTCGGCAAGATGTTCCGGCCCGACGCGGAAGCGCTCACGCCGAACTGGAAGCACATGCCCATCGGCTACCACGGCCGGGCCGGGACCGTGGTCGTCTCGGGCACTCCCGTGATCCGTCCGGCCGGGCAGCGCATGGACGGTGACGACCCGTCACCGGTGTTCGGGCCCTCCCGCCGCCTCGACATCGAGGCAGAGGTCGGCTTCGTCGTCGGCACACCCACCCGTACGGGGGAGCGGGTGCCGCTGCCGGCGCTGGCCGACCACGTCTTCGGGGTCTGCCTGCTCAACGACTGGTCGGCGCGCGACATTCAGGCGTGGGAGTACCGGCCTCTGGGCCCGTTCCTCGGCAAGTCCTTCGCGACGTCGGTGTCGCCGTGGATCGTGCCGCTGGACGCGCTGGCGACGGCCCGGGTGAGCCCGCCGCCGCGCGATCCGGCGCTCCTGCCGTACCTGGACGACAGCAAGGAGGAGCCCTGGGGCCTGGACATCCGGCTGACCGTCGGCCTCAACGGTTACACCGTCTCCGAGCCGCCCTTTTCCGGCATGTACTACACCGCGGCCCAGCAACTCGCCCATATGACCGTCAACGGGGCGAGCCTGCGCACCGGTGACCTGTTCGCCTCCGGCACGGTGAGCGGCCCGGAGCGGGAACAGCGGGGGTGCTTCCTGGAGCTGACCTGGGCCGGCCGCGAGCCGGTGGCCCTGCCCGACGGGAACCAGCGCACGTTCCTCGAAGACGGTGACGAGGTCGCCATCAGCGCGTGGGCCCCGGGCCCCGACGGCGGCCGGATCGGCTTCGGCGAGGTCACCGGCCGGGTCCTTCCCGCCACGCTCTAGCCCCGCGTCGAGCGCCGGTCGGGGAGCGCCGGTCCGTGAGCGCCGGTCCGGGAGCGTGGTCCCGGACCACCGTCTCGTCCAAACGGTGGTCCGGGTCGCCCGCACCCCCCAGAAAGGCGTCCACCCGGGCGTTGACGAACAGCGGTACACCCACCGCCTCGGCCGCCGCTCGAGCGGCGGTGATCCGCGCCGACTGCCCCTCGACCGGGCGCAGCGGGCAGGGGCCGCCGTGGGCGGCCTCCTCGATGTCGATCCCGACAGCCCCAGCGGCGAGCGCACCCCGGACGGTCTCGGCGACCCCATCGGCGGTGTAGGCGCAGCCGCCCTCGATGTCCGCGGTGACCGGGACGTCCGCCGACGCCGAGGCGTTCGCCGTCGGCGGCGCCGAGGCTCCAGGCGGCGCCCCCGCTCGTGGTGGCCACGGCGGCGGCGCCCGCGGCCTCGGTCAGCCGGGCCCCGGCGACGTCCCAGGCATCGGCCAGGACCAGCGGTCGGCCACGGATGTGCAGCGAGCGGAAGAGACGGGCCCTGCCGAGGAGGCGGGACTTCCACGCGGTGATCGTTTCTTCTGACGTGGCAGGGGTCGTCATGGCAGGAGTCCACCACCTCGCGGCCGGCGGGTCCGGCAGGCCGGCAGGCCGGCAGGAAAACGACACCACCGTCGTGCCGCGCGGGCGCACGTTCATGTCGGATTTCCGCTGGACCGGGCCCGGGACCGGAGCGGATGCTGTCGGGGTGCACACCGACTTCGATCGCTGCGTGCGGGCCGTGCAGTCCAAGGACGCCCGATTCGACGGGTGGTTCTTCACCGCCGTGCTGACCACACGCGTCTACTGCCGCCCCAGTTGCCCCGCAGCGCCGCCCGAACCGCGGAACATGACGTTCTACCCGAGCGCCGCCGCCGCGGAGCAGGCGGGCTTCCGGGCGTGCAAGCGATGCCGCCCCGACGCCGTACCCGGCTCTCCGCAGTGGAACGCCCGCGCCGACCTCGTCGCCCGTGCCATGCGCCTGATCGCCGACGGCGTGGTGGACCGTGAGGGCGTGCCCGGGCTCGCCGCACAACTCGGCTGCAGCCCCCGTCAGATCGAACGCCGGCTCCTGGCCGAGCTGGGTGCCGGGCCCCTCGCGCTCGCCCGTGCCCAGCGGGCAAGGACCGCTCGTGTGCTGATCGAGACGAGCACCCTGCCGATGGGCGATGTGGCGTTCGCCTCCGGCTTCTCCAGCATCCGCACATTCAACGAGACCGTGCGCGAGGTCTTCGCGCTGTCCCCGACCGAACTGCGCGCCCGAGTCGCCCGCGGCAGGCCGAGCACGGCCCCCGCGACCACCGCCGCGCCCGCCACCGCCCCACACGGAGCCCTCTCGCTGCGGCTGCCGTTCCGGCAACCCCTGTGCCCCGGCAGTCTCTTCGGCCACCTCGCGGCCACCGGGGTTCCCGGCGTCGAGGAGTGGCGTGACGGCGCCTACCGCCGCACGCTGCGCCTACCGCACGGACATGGCACCGCCACCGTGCGGCCGATGGCCGATCACATCGCCTGCCGGCTCGCCCTGACCGACCACCGCGATCTGTCCATCGCCATCAGCCGGTGCCGCTGGATGCTCGACCTCGACGCCGACCCCCAAGCCGTGGACGAGCAGCTGAGCCTGGACCCGTCGCTGACGCCGCACGTCGCCGCGAGCCCCGGGCGGCGGGTGCCGAGGACCGTGGACGGAGCCGAGTTCGCCGTCCGCGCCGTGCTCGGCCAGCAGGTCTCCACCGCCGCCGCCCGTACCCTCGCCGCCCGGCTGGTGGCGGCCCATGGCGAGCCGGTCACCGACCCGGACGGCGGCCTCACCCATCTGTTCCCCACACCCGAGGCGCTCGCCGGACTGGCCCCGCAGGCACTTGCCATGCCCAGGACGCGGCGTACCACCTTGACCACGCTCGTCGCCGCGCTCGCCGACGGCGGCCTGGACCTCGGGGTCGGCGGAGACTGGCAGCGTGCCCGCGCCGCACTCGACGGCCTACCGGGCATGGGGCCATGGACCGCCGAGATCATCGCGATGCGGGCCCTGGGCGATCCGGACGCCTTCATTCCCACCGATCTCGGAGTGCGTCTGGCCGCCCGGGGCCTCGGCCTGCCGAGCACCCCCGCGGCACTCACCAGCCACGCCGCCGCCTGGCGGCCCTGGCGCGCCTACGCGGTGCAGTACCTGTGGGCCACCGGCGACCACGCCATCAACCGGCTTCCCACCGAAGGCCTTCCCGCCGAGAGCCTTCCCGCCGAAACCCTTCCCACCGAGAGCCTTCCCGCCCGGAGTCTTCGCCCAGTAAGAGTTCGCGCAGAGAGCCGTCGCACAGCGAGCGTTCGCCCGGAGAGCCCTTCCGCCGGGAGCCCTTCCGCCGAGAACGTGGTGTGACCCTTCTTTCAGGTGACTCTCCTTCCAGGTGACTCTTCTTTCACGTGACCGGTCTTTCAGGTGACCGGACGCCTTTGCATGGACTCCACCCCACCGCCCGGCGCCCCCCGACAGCCAAGAACCTCCCAACTCCCCTGCGGCGTAGGCCATCCCGGCACGCGACACCTCTCGACCACTGCTTCGAAGGGCATGTCGGGGGTTTGCGCACGAGGTGTCCGTGGCTGCCGTTAAGGTCGGGGATCATGCGTCTCCTGCACACCTCCGACTGGCATCTCGGACGTACATTCCACGGGATGAGCCTGCGCGCCGAGCAGAGTGCCTTCCTCGACCACCTCGTCGCGGTGGCCCGGGCGGAGGACGTGGACACGGTGCTCGTGGCGGGAGACGTCTACGACCGGGCGCTGCCCTCGCTGGAGGCCGTCGCCCTCTTCGACGAGGTACTGCACCGGCTCGCCGAGATCGATGTCGAGGCGGTACTGATCTCGGGGAACCACGACTCCGCCCCTCGACTCGGCGTCGGCGCGGGACTGATCGGCCGCGCCGGAATCCATCTGCGCACCGATCCCGCCGCCGCGAGTGCGCCGGTGCTGCTCGCCGACGAATTCGGGGACATCGCCTTCTACGGCCTCCCCTATCTCGAACCCACCCTGGTCCGCGAGGTGTTCGGGGTCGAGCGGGCCGGTCATGCCGCCGTCCTCGGCGCCGCCATGGACCGCGTCCGCGCCGACCTGGCACGACGGCCGGGGACCCGTTCCGTCGTGCTGGCCCACGCGTTCGTGGTCGGCGGCACCGGATGCGACAGCGAGCGGGACATCACCGTCGGCGGCATCCAGGACGTCCCCGCCTCCGTCTTCGACGGTGTCGACTATGTGGCGCTGGGGCATCTGCACGGAGCCCAGACCATCACCGAGCGCATCCGCTACTCCGGTTCTCCGCTGGCGTTCAGCTTCTCCGAGGCGGCCCACCGCAAGTCCATGTGGCTGATCGACCTCGACGGGGAGGGCCGCCCCGACGCCCGGCGCCTGGACTGCCCCGTCCCCCGACCGCTCGCGCGCCTGCGCGGCCGACTGGAGGAACTGCTCGACGACCCCCGGCTCGAGCGGCACGCCGACGCCTGGGTCCAGGTGACGCTCACCGATCCCGTCCGCCCCCGGGACCCCATGTCGCGGCTGCGCCGCCGCTTCCCGCGCACTCTCCAGCTCACCTTCGACCCGGAGACCGACGGCCGCTCCGGCGACTCGGTCACCTACAGCTCCAGACTGCGCGGCCGTGACGACACCCAGATCGGCCTCGACTTCATACAGCATGTGCGCGGACGCCCCGCCGAGGCCGACGAACACGAACTCCTGCGCGACGCCTTCGCCGCCGTACGGATGACCGCCGACGGCGGGAGGGCGCGCTGATGCGGCTGCACCGTCTCGAGGTCACCGCGTTCGGCCCGTTCGCCGGCACCGAGCGGATCGACTTCGACGCCCTCGCCACCGGAGGGCTCTTCCTGCTGCACGGCCCCACGGGCGCCGGGAAGACCTCCATCCTCGACGCGGTCTGCTTCGCCCTGTACGGATCGGTGCCCGGCGCCCGCCAGGGCAACCCCCTGCGCAGCGACCACGCCGCTGTCGCCGTCAGGACCGAGGTCGTCCTCGACCTCACCGTCGGCGGCCGCCGTCTGGAGATCACCCGCCGGCCCGCGTACATGCGGCCGAAGAGGACCGGCAGCGGTCTGACGCAGGAGAAGGCCGGCACGCTGCTGCGCGAGTGGAAGGCGGGGCCAGGCCCCGGCTGGTCGCCCGTCAGCGCCAACCACCAGGAGATCGGTGCGGAGATCACCCGGCTGCTGGGGATGAGCCGCGAGCAGTTCTGCCAGGTGGTGCTGCTGCCGCAGGGGGACTTCGCGAAATTCCTGCGCGGCGACGCGGGCGAGCGCGCCGCCGTGCTCGGCAGGCTCTTCGACACCAGCCGCTTCAGCGAGGTCGAGAAGTGGCTCGCGGGCCGGCGCCGGGCCAGTGAGGCCCAGGCCCGCGCCGCCGTTGACGAGGTCCTGCACACCAT
The DNA here is from genome assembly GCF_014646055.1 of Wenjunlia tyrosinilytica. Classification (GTDB taxonomy): domain Bacteria; phylum Actinomycetota; class Actinomycetes; order Streptomycetales; family Streptomycetaceae; genus Wenjunlia; species Wenjunlia tyrosinilytica. The sequence continues at coordinate 49,833 of NZ_BMMS01000005.1, read as the reverse complement.
CCACCGTCTGCATCAGGCCGCGGGCACCGCTGACGCCGCTCCCACGGCCGACAGCTTCGCCTCCTGGCCCGAGCTGGTCGAGGACTGCCTCGTCGGCGCCGCTGTGCGCCGTGCCGACGCCAGGGAACGCCTCACACACGCGCGCATCGCCCTGGCCGAGGCCGAGACACAGCACCGTCGGGCGGCCCGAGGGCTGGAGCGGGCACAGAGCCTGGCGGACCGTCAGACCCGCCACGCCCGCGCTCAGGAGCACGCCCGCGGCCTGGAGTCCGCCACCGAGGAACTGGCGGGGCTCGCCGAAAGGCTCGAACGGGCCCGTGAGGCGGCCTCGGTGGCCCCTCTGCTGGAGCTGGCCCGGTCGGCGCGGCACGAGTACGAGCAGGCCGCGGCACGTGAGAGCGCCGCCCGCCGGGCCCTGGACGACCGTGGGCTCGCGGTGTCCGGTGCGGGTGAACTCGCCGAGGCCGAAAACCGAATCCGCCAGGAGCTGGTGCGCCTGGAGGGCGCGGCCGCCGACGAGCAGGCGTACGCCCGCGGCCGGGCGGAGCGCGAAAGGGTTCAGGCCGACGTCGACGACGCCCAGGCCCGCAGGGACGAGGCGTCCGGCTGGCTCGAGGACTGGCCCGACCGGCAGGCCGAGGCAGCGCGACGGCTGGAGGACGCCCGTGCCGCGGGCCATCGCACCACCCAACTCGCCGACCAGCTCGGCACGGTGAGGGGACAGCGGGACGCCGCCCGCGAGGCCGGCCGCCTCGACGCCGAGCTCGCCGACGCCACGGAGCGCAGGCGCGCGGCCCGGGACCGGGCCGCCGACGCCCGCGCACAGTGGCTGGACGTACGCGAGCGGCGTCTGAACGGGATGGCCGCCGAGCTGGCCGAGCACCTGGAGGACGGCATGCCGTGCGAGGTGTGCGGCTCGACCGAGCATCCCCGGCCGGCCAGTCCAGCTCCGGACCGGGTGACCAGCGACGACGAGGCAGCGGCCGAGAATGCTTTCCGGGAGCTGGAGTTGGCGCACGAGGCGGCCGGGGACACCCTGCGGCGGCTCGCTGAGCGCTCGGCCGCGGCGAAGGCGGCCAGTGGCGGCGCGTCCGCGGCCGAGCTCGAACACCTCGCGGAGCGCCTTGCCCAGGAGCACGCCACCGCGCAGGAGCAGGCCGCCTCGGCCGTCGCGGCCCGCCAGCACATGGAGTGGCTGGAGGCCGAACACGCCAAGCGCCTCGCCGTGCAGCGGGAGGCCGGTGAACTCGTGGCCGCCCGCACCGCCCGCATCGAGGATCTGGACCGTGAACGGCGTCGTCTGGCAGCCGTGTTGGAGCAGGCCCGGGGTGCGGATCCCAGCATCTCCGCCCGCACCGCGAGGCTCGGCGCTGTCGCCGACCGGTACGCCGCCGCCGCCGAGACCGCCCGGACCACGGCCGAGGCAAGGGACCGCGCCGAGCAGGCCCGGGCGCGGTCGCTGGCCGCCGCCCATGACTCCGGGTTCGACGCCCCCGCCGACGTCTCGGCCGCCCTCCTGGACGACGGCGCCCGCAGAGACCTCCAGCGGCGCCTGGACGACCACCGCGCGGCACTCGGGGCGGCGCGTGCCGCGCTCGCCGATCCCGAACTCGCCGCGGCGGCCGCGGAAGCGCGGGTCGACGCCGGGGCGGCGCAGAGCGAACTCGAGTCCGCCACGGCGCGGCTGCGCACGGCGACCGCCTCGGCCACCGCGGCCAGGACCCGTTGCGACGAGGTGGACGCGATCAGCGCCAAGCTGGCCGTCCAGGCCCGTCAGGTCGCCCCGCTCCTGGAGCGCCACGCGACCGCCCGCCGCCTTGCCGACCTCGCCTCGGGCGGCTCCGACAACGCCCTGCGGATGCGCCTGGAGTCCTATGTCCTGGCCGCCCGGCTCGAACAGGTCGCGGCAGCCGCCAGCATCCGTCTGGAGCGCATGTCCGGCGGCCGCTACACCCTCGTCCACTCCGACGAGCGGGCCTCGGGCACCAAGAGGTCGGGCCTCGGCCTCCAGGTGGTGGACGCCTGGACCGGCACCACCCGCGACACCGCGACCCTGTCCGGCGGCGAGAGCTTCTTCGCCTCCCTCGCCCTCGCGCTGGGGCTCGCCGATGTCGTCGCGCACGAGTCCGGGGGCATCCGGCTGGACACGCTCTTCATCGACGAGGGCTTCGGCAGCCTGGACCCGCACACCCTCGACAACGTCCTCGACGTCCTGGACACCCTGCGCGAACGCGACCGCACCGTCGGCATCGTCAGCCACGTTCCCGAGCTGCGCCAGCGCATCCCCACCCAGCTCAGCGTGACGCGCGGCAGACGAGGCTCCACCGCTCGGGTCACGGTGCCGACGGGGTAGTCCCGGTACCGCCGGACGCCCGTACGGCAGGGCCGCCCGCTCGTGCCCGCCGCCTGCGAGGATGGCCGGTATGACCGAGGTACGCACCGCCCACACCGCCGACCTGGACAGCGCCACCCTCAAGGCCGCCCGAGCCCTCCTCGACGACGTCTTCGCACCGGACATGACCGACCACGACTGGGAGCACGCCCTGGGCGGGGTGCACGCCCTGGTGTGGGAGGGCGGCGAGCTGATCGGGCACGCGTCCTTGGTCCAGCGGCGGCTGCTGTACGGCGGGAGGGCGCTGCGCACCGGCTATGTCGAGGGCGTCGGTGTGCGTGCGGACCGGCGTGGACGCGGGTACGGCGCGGCCCTGATGGAGGCGCTGGAGCGCGTGGTGCGCGGCGCCTACGACCTCGGTGCGCTCGGCGCCAGCGACGAGGCCGCGGACTTCTACGCCTCGCGCGGCTGGCGGCGGTGGCAGGGGCCGACCTTCGCGCTCACGCCCGGCGGCGTCATCCGCACCGCGGACGAGGACGGCGGGATCTACGTCTTCGCGCCCGCCGTCCCCATGGACCTGTCGGGGGAGCTCACCTGCGACTGGCGCGACGGCGACGTCTGGTAGACCGGCGCCGGGCATCCCCGTCCCGCAGGGCGCCGTCCCATAGGTCGCCGTCCCCGCGGGTCGCCGGTGGTCACAGCCAGCCCCGGTCGCGGGCGTGCCAGCCCAGCTGGATCCGGCTGGTGACCCCGGCGGCGTCCATCAGCGCACGCAGCCTGCGCTGCACTGTCCTGCGCCCCATACCGAGCTGGCCCGCGACCGCGTCGTCGGTGTGCCCGGCGAGCAGGAGGTTGAGGATCCGCTGGTCCACCGGGTCCGGCACATCCGCGGGCAGCGGCAGTCCGGGGTCGGTGCCGAGGTCGGGCCGGACCCTCGCCGCCCGGTCCCAGGTCTGCTCGAACAGGGCGATCAGTGCCTCCAGCAGTCCTCCGGACCGTACCGCCAGCGCGCCGACCCTGCCCTCGGGAGGGGCGTCGAGTGAGACCAGCGCGAGCGCCCGGTCGGCGATGAGGAGCTTGACCGGCAGCTCACTCGCCACCCGCAGCTCCTGCCCCCGCTCAAGCGAGGCCACCAGCTCACCGTGGGCACGCGGATCGGCCAGCACGGGGCGCTCCACCAGCACCCGGCTGCGCACTCCCCGCTCCAGCACCGCTATCTCTCCCGCGGTGTTCTGCCCGGGGCCGACCGCGACGTAAGGGGGTTTGACGAAGGCGCGTATCTCCAGGCCCGCGGCGTCCTGAAGGTGGCGGACCCAGCGGCCCACCTCGTCCGAACCCAGGACCGCCTCGGCCTGGTCGGGACCCGTGCTCACCACCCGGTGGCGGTGGACGGCGGTGAGCTCCTCGAGCGCGGTCCGCGCCCGGTTGAGCTCGTGCTCGCGTAAGCGGACGAGGTCGCCCAGGGCGGTGTGCGGCGCGGTCGGGCGGGTGCGGCCGGGGTCGTCCTCGTCCTCGGTGGCGAGTTCGAGCGCGTGCAGCCGCTCCAACGAGCGGATGACGGCGTCCGCTTCGAGGCGGGCGCTCTGCGCGAGTTCGGCCGCGGTGGCCGGGCCCCCGGCGACCAGCAGCCGGTAGATCCGTTCGTCGTCCTCGCCGAGTCCGAGCCCGAGCAGCGAACCGTTGGGGCGTTCCATGGAGCGATCTTGCCGCAGCCCGGCGTCCGTTGGGCCCGAATCCGGGCCCATGACGCAGTGGGCCCGCTCCACGCCGGAACGCGGAGCGGGCCCTGATTCCCCCGCCGGTGCGGGCAGTGCGCCCGGTGGCGTGCCGTCAGCTCTTGTCGGGGCGCTCGGTCACCCGCAGAGCGTTGACGACGGGCTTGCCGTACCCGGTGTGGGCGACGAAGCGCACGTTGAGCACCCCGTCGTCCACGGTCACGGTGTAGCCGCGGTGCACGGCCGCGTAGGAGCCCGCCTCGAGCGCGATGTCGAGGGAGGGCAGCACCTCGGTGCCCTCGGCGAGGACGTCGAAGACCCGCTTGTTCGGCCGTGCGGTGGCCAGTTCCGCGAAGTCCAGCTCCACCGTGTAGGTGCCGTTGGGGACGTTGTCGAACCGGTACTCGTACATGCCCTCACGGGAGTTCTGGTACAGCTTGGGGTCGTCGGTGCCCGTGATCGGCCGACTGGTCGACCTGGTGCTCGAGTTGCCCTGGTACCCGTAGGAACCCGCCGAGTACTTCTGGTCGGGTTTCCAGGTGTCCCCGAGAGCGTCCACGACCGCCTTCCCGGCCGATCCGGTGTCGATGGCGGCCTGGTAGCGGGGCACGACGACCTTGACCGGAACGGTGAGCACGGGGGAACGCCCGCTCTGGGACGCGACCTTCACATCCGCGGTGAGCACCGCGCCGGGCTTTTGTCCCGAGGTGTCCACGGAGATCGCGCCGGCCTTCTTGGCACCCGTGGCCAGGGTGCCGTCGGACGGCGTGACCGACAGCCACGACGCGTCCTCGGTGACCGTGAACGGCGTGTCCAGGCCGGAGTTGGACAGCTCGAACGCCCGCGTGCGCTTCTCACCGGCCGGGACGACCACCTCGAACGACTTCTTGGACACCGCCACATTGCCGGTCTTCAGCGACTGCGTGAGCGCCACCACGTCACCGGCCTTGACGCTCACCGTGCCGTCGGACGGCTGGTAGGCCGGGGCCGTGACATGGACCGGCAGGTCGCCGGAGCGGCTCTGCACGATGTAGCCGCCGTCGGCGCTCGTGGTCGCGGTGTCGGCCGAGGCGCCCGAGCCCACGGAGACCGTGGCTCCCTCGACGCCCTTGCCGTCGTTGGCGTCGAGGACCTGCCCGCGCACCACACCGGTCTTGGTGGTGCGGAAGGCGATGGACAGCCCGTCGCTGAGCACCGCTGTGTTGAAGGAGTACTGGAAGGCGTCCGTGCCCTCGGCGTTCTCCACACCGATGGTGGCGCTGGCCCCGGCCTTCAGGCCCACTCCCGTCGTGCCCTTGTAGTGGTAGGAGACCCGGCCGTCCTCGCCGATCACCGCCGAGAAGGTGAACTTGTCGGTCTGCGCCGACCAGTGGGCCGCGTCCCGCCACTCCACGACGAACGCCCGGTGCGGCGCGGTCCCGACGACGCCCGTGAGCACCGCGGAGCCGGTCGCCGGAATGATCAGGTCGTCCCAGAAGGGGTAGAGCGCCGCGTTGGGCGTACCCGTGCTGGGAATGGAGCCGTTGATGTCGGAGGTCTGGGCCCCGGCGAAGCTCACCGAGCCATTGGTGCTGATCCACGCCGAGGTGTAGCTCTTGCCGTACAGCGGCACCGGGAACGGCAGATCCACCTTCTCCGTGGTGTTGTCTCCGGCCAGCGCGAGCTTCTTCTCCCCCGCGACGAAGGCCTTCGGGTCCGCCGCGCAGGCGTAGCCGTAGGTGTCGAGCCGGTCGGGCAGGGAGATGTCGGCCGTGGTGTCGGCGGTGACGTCGAGGTGCTTGGTCCCTGCGGTCACGCACCGCGAGGGGTGCGTGGCGTCGAGGTCGTACGTGCCCAGCGGCAGGGTCACCTCGAAGTGGCCGGCGTTGTCGGCGGTGGCGGTCACGGGGGTGTCCTTGACCGTGACGGTGGCGCCCGAGGCGGGTCCGGCCGCGGAGGAGACCGTGCCGGTGACCTTCGCCGAAGGAGCCTGCTCGATGGCGAAGTCCCTGGTGGTCGTGGCGCCCTCGGTCACCGTGACATCGCCCGAGCCCTTGGTGTAGCCGAACTTGGTGACGGCCACCGCGTAGTCGCCGACCGACAGGACCGGGAAGGTGAAGGTGCCGTCGGCGGCGGTGCTGGTGGTGCGGTCGATGGGCCCGTCGGCCACCACCTTGGCCCCGGCGACGGGGGAGCCCGCGGCGGTCACCGTGCCCTTCAGAACTCCGAGCGGACCGCGCGGGGCGGCCTGCACGGCGGCGAGCACATCGAGCCTGCCCTCACCGAAGACGTTGTTGTCCGCCGCCGTGCCGCCGCACGAGGTGTTGTCGACGTCGATCGCCGTCTGGTCCAGCAGGGCCTGCGTCTGTGCCACGTCGCCCTGGAGGGCGGGGGAGGCCGACCACAGCAGCGCCACGGACCCCGCGGTGTGCGGGGAGGCCATCGACGTTCCGGAGAACGAGTCGTAGCCGCCGCCGGGCACGGACGAGCGGATGTTCACCCCGGGCGCCGCGATGTTGGGCTTGATGCCGCCGCCGTCACCCGCGCCGCGCGAGGAGAAGCTCGCTATCGCGTTGTTGATGTCGAACGCGCCCGAGCTGTAGGTGCTGCCGTAGTCGCCGGGCGAGCCGCTGGTGTTGCAGCCGGGGCCCGCGTTGCCGTTGGAGAAGGCCGGGAAGATGCCGGCCGCCCGCCAGGAGGCGACGACGTCCTTGTACCAGGGGTTGAACACCGTGCTGCCCCAGGAGTTGTTCACGATGTCCGGGGCGAGGTCGGGGCGCGGGTTCTGCCCGTTGAGGTCGGTCGGTGCCACGACCCACTGCCCGGCGGCGAGCAGGGACGCCTGGGAGCAGGAGCTGGACTCGCAGCCCTTGGCGGCGATCCACTTGGCGCCCGGCGCCACGCCGACCTTGTTGTCGGCGCCGTCGTCGCCGACCATCGTGCCCATGGTGTGCGTGCCGTGGTCGTTGTTGTCGCACGGCGCGGCGGTGGGGCAGACATGGGCGGGGTCGAACCAGTTGTAGGCGTGGTCGTAGGTGCCGTCCGCACCTCGCCCGCGGTACTGGTCGTCCACGGCCGGGTGCTGGTAGTCGACGCCGGTGTCGATGTTGGCCACCACGACGCCCTCGCCGCGGACGCCGAACTGCTCCCACACCTTGGGGGCGTTGATCCGGTCGATGTTCCACTCGACGGCGTTCGTGGTGTTCTCGGTCCTGCCGTCGAGGGGCTCGGGGATCCGCACCCGGTCCTCGGCGTCGATGTGCGCGACCTCGGAGCGTCGCGCGAGCTTGTCGGCGATTGCCTCGCCGCCGACGACGCGTACGGCGTTGACGATCCAGTAGGAGGTGTGCTCGACCCCTGCCTGCTCCAGGGTCTTCAGCAACCCCTTCTGGGTGCGCTCGGCGTGCTCGCGCTCGGCCTTGTAGACGGAACGGGCCTTGTCCGCCTTGGTCTTGGCCTTCGACGCCGCGTCCAGGTCGGCGGCGCTGTCGAGGTACACCCAGAAGACGGACTTCTTCCCGTCCTCGAGCCGGTCGAGGAGCTTGGGTTCGATCTTCCGCTCGGCGGCGGTCGGCCTGTCGTTGTCGATGGGGGCGGTCCGGGCGAGCGCGGTGCCGCCCGCGAGAGGTATCAGGACGAGCGAGGTCAGGGCCGCGAGGGCCGTTCGGAGCGGTCTGATCCGTCGTGCCACGAGGTCTCCTCTTGCGCTGGCAGCGGGCGTGCCCGCCGGGGAGAGTGCAGGAAACACGTGCGTGGTTCGGGTGCGGCCCGCCCCACCTGCGAAGCCGAGGGGCGGGGGCGGAAACCGCTCGTCATCGTCGGCGACTGGCCACATGCCGATCAAGAGGGTGCACACGGCACATACGCGCCATGGCCCAAATACGCCACACAGACCTCAGAATCCCCACAAGGCACTGACGAACCGTCACGCACGGACCGGCGGCCCGGCTTCGACCGCTCAGGCAACGGGTCCCGCAAGGGCTCGCGTGGCCGCCCTGCGGTCGGCGGCGGTTTGCTCTACGCAGATCTGCGCACCCTTGGACGTAGATGCGGGGCTTCGGCGCACGGACTGCCCACTGATGGAGGAATGTCTCAACCAGGCCGTAGGACCAGGCATTGGGACACACGACCACAGACCACTCTTGAGGCGCGCAGCCGTGCCGCACCCCCCTCGCGCACGGCTGCGCGCGAGTCGTGTCCGAGCCGCAACCGAGCGCACCGCGCGCCGACCTCCGTGCCGCCTTCCGGGTCGCCTTCCGTGCCACCTTCCGCGCTGCCGGACCGCCCTTGGTACCGCCCTTCGTACCGCCGACATCTCGTGCCGACTGCGCGGCCGTCGCAGGCGTCGTCCGGGTCCGCTCGGGTAGCCGAGAGGGGTGACATCAGCCCGAAGGCGAGCGGAATGGACCATTCGATGAGCGAAGACCGGGACCAGGGCGTCCAGAGCCCGGCGGGCGAGGACTCCAAGACACGTGCCACCGTGCTGGTGGCGCTCGGCGCGAACCTGGTCATCGCCGCGGCCAAGGCCGTGGGAGGCCTCTTCGCGGGGTCTCCCGCCCTGCTGTCCGAAGCCGCCCATTCCGTGGCCGACAGCCTCAATGAGATCTTCCTCCTCGCCGCCGTCAAGCGCAGCAAGCGCGCCCCCGACGCCGAGCACCCCTTCGGCTACGGCAAGGAGCGGTTCTTCTGGTCGCTGCTCGCCGCGGTCGGCATCTTCGTCATGGGCGGATGCTTCTCCTTCTTCCAGGGGATCGAGGCGCTGCGCTCGCACGAGTCGGAGTCCCACAACGGCTATGTCGTGGGCCTGTGCGTGCTGTTCGTGGCACTGATGGCCGAGGGAGCCTCGCTGGTCAAGGCGCTGTGGCAGGTGCGCGAAAGGGCACGCCGGACGGGACGGAGCATGTCGGCGGAGATCCGCGCCGCGCAGGACCCGGCACTGCGCACGGTGCTGGCCGAGGACAGCACCGCGTGCCTGGGTGTGACCCTCGCCATCGTCGGCATGGGCCTGCACATGGCGACCGGCAGCGTCGTGTGGGAGGCATGGGCGTCGATCGCCATCGGTGTCCTGCTCGTCTATGTCGCGTACACGCTCGGGAGGGACGCCCGCAAGGTCCTGATCGGCGAGGCCGCCGACCCGGTCCTCCAACGGGCCGTCCGGGACTTCCTCACGTCGCAGCCGGAGATCGACACCGTCACCGCCCTGCTCACCATGCGCCTCGGTACGGACGCCGTGCTGATCGCCGCCCGGGTGGACCTGGTGGGCGGCCTCGACAGCGAGGAGGTCGAGGAAGTGGCGGTGAGGATCAAGGGTGAGCTCCGGGAGCGGTGGCCGCAGGCGCAGGAGATCTTCCTGGACATCACGGACGCCTCGGACGAGGACCGCGTGCGCTCGATGCACGAAGGGAAGGCGCTGGACCGCGAGGTCAGCCGCCTGCGGGCCGACTGACCTGCCGCTGTGCGGTGCTGGGGGACATGCGCGGTCGCCTTGGAGGGCCGGCTGTGCGTGGAGCGCGAGCGGAAAGCGCTGGACCGCGAGGTCAGCCGCCTGCGGGCCGACTGACCTGCCGCTGTGCGGTGCTGGGGGACATGCGCGGTCGCCTTGGAGGGCCGGCTGTGTGCGGAGCGCGAAGTGAATGCGTTGGACGCGAGGTCAGCCGCCTGGGGGCCGACTGACCCGCCGCTGCGCGGTGCTGGGGACGTGCACGGTCGCCTCTGAGGGCCGGCTGTGTGCGGAGCGCGAAGTGAATGCGCTGGGCCGCGGAGTCGATCGCCTGCGGGCCGACTGACCGGGCCCGCTTCCCGCGGGTGCGGGTGGGGGCCGCTGCGCGGTGCTGGGGGAGTGCACGGTCGCCTCGCAGGGCTGGCTGTGCGTGGGGCGCGAGCGGAAAGCGCTGGACCGCGAGGTCAGCCGCCTGCGGGCCGACTGACCTGCCGCTGTGCGGTGCTGGGGGACATGCGCGGTCGCCTTGGAGGGCCGGCTGTGTGCGGAGCGCGAAGTGAATGCGTTGGACGCGAGGTCAGCCGCCTGGGGGCCGACTGACCTGCCGCTGCGCGGTGCTGGGGGACGTGCACGGTCGCCTTGGAGGGCCGGTCGCGCGGAGCGCGAAGTGAAGGCGTGGTGGATGTGCGTGGGGGCGTCGCGGGCGGTCCCTGAAAATCTTTGCGGACCCCCCGTTTGCGGCTGGGGAACCCGGGCAGGCGCAGCTCAGTCGCAGAGTCGGGAGCCCGCTCTGCACTGGCCCCCCATCCCGTCCCCCCAGACGGGAGGCGAGCCCCGGCCAATCCCCCTCCGGCCGGGGCTCTCGCCACTCCTGGCCCAGGGCAGCCCGGCCGGGCATGGCACACTCCTGTCATGCTCATCAGGGACGCTCTCCCCGAGGACTGGCAGCGCATCTGGCCCTTCTGGCACGAGATCGTCGCGGCCGGGGAGACCTATGCCTGGGACCCGGGCACCTGCGAGCCGCAGGCCCGCTCCCTGTGGATGGGCCCCTCGTCACGCGTCTTCGTCGTGGAGGAGGCCGCCGACGACGGAGCGCGGATCCTCGCCTCGGCCTTCGTCAAGCCGAACTACGGCGGCAATGCCTCCCGCACCGCCAACGCCGGGTTCATGGTCGACCCCCGCCACACCGGCCGGGGCATCGGGCGCAAGCTGGCGGAGCACATCCTCGACGAGGCCCGCAGGGACGGCTACGAGGGCATGGTCTTCAACGCCGTCGTCGAGACCAACCCCGCCGTCGGCCTGTGGACGTCGCTGGGCTTCACGATCATCGGGACGGTCCCCAAGGCGTTCCACCACCCCGCGCACGGCCGGGTCGGGCTGCACATCATGCACCGGGCGCTGTGATCATCCCGCTGCCCGGTGATCGGTGAAGAACTCCCATATCAGGGCTCCGGCGTCCATCTCCCGCGTGACCGGCCCCAGGACCGCGGTGTGGATCGGGTACGGAGTGCCGGGCCACGCGTGTCCGCCCCCGCGGACCGTGTACTGCACCAGTCCCACCTCACCCCCGGGCGTGGCGTACACCAGACGTGACACGGCGTCCGACACCGCCTCCGGCGCGCCGGTCGGATGAGCGCCCATCGTCCGCGCCACCAGGTCCGCCGTCTCCGGAACGGAGAGGTCCCATCGGTCTCCCGCGCCGCCCCAGTAGGGGTTGAGCGGATCGGCGGTGCCATGGAAGGCGATGAGGGGCGCGGGCCGCACATGCCGCAACGCGGACGGCAGGCGCAGCCCGGCCACCGTGCCCACGGCCGCGAGGAGGTCGGGCGCGGCGTACGCCAGGTACGAGCAGAACCGCCCACCGCCGGAGAATCCCGCCGCGTACACCCGCCGCCTGTCGACGTTGCGCTCCGCCGCCACGGCGTCCACGACCCGGCGGACGAAGGCCACGTCGTCCGGTCCCGGCGTGTCGTCCCCGGAGTCCAGGATCAGGGGCACGCCCGGGACGTTCCAGGCGGCGCCTTCCGGGGTGGAGTCGAACATCCGCATGGGTATCGCCGCCCGGGGAGCGGCCAGGATGAACCCCTCCCGGTCCGCGATCCGGTGGAGGGCGCTGTAGCGCATCTGCTCGGCCGGGGTAGCCCCGCTGCCGTGGAACTCCAGCACCAGCGGGGCGGGACGGTCCGGGTCCAGCGTCGCGGGTGTGTACAGCAGGAACCGGCGTTCGCCCTCCGGTCCCGGCAGTACCCGCTCCTGGACATCGCGCGGCACTCCCGGGAACACCGCTCGTGTGTGTGGCGTCCCGGTCACGGCGTGGGGCGGCGGGAGTCGGCGGTGTCCACGGCCAACGGACTCGCCGATGGCCGGACACAGGTCGCGTGCGGCGCCACCGGCTCGGTGCCGAGGTTGCGTCGCACCGCCGTACTGCGCGCCCGGCCCTGTCGTCGCACGAACACGGTCTTCCCCTCGTCTCGCGGCCCCTGAACGGCGCTCAGGCTACCCGCGACAGACTTCCGGCGCGGGCCGCCTCGTCGTATCGCCGCAGCACCAGCCTCGCGACCGCCTCGTGCGCGCCCAGAGGGGCCGAGGTGACGCATCCTCCGGCGGAGGCGGCCAGCCTCGCGAAGTACCCGGGAGCCAGCAGATAGCGGGCGACGGCCACCTCGTCATGGCCCTCGGCCCGCAGGGCGGCGACCGCCTCCGCCGGGGCGGGGGAGCCGCCGCACAGGTAGGAGGCGACGACCGGCCTGCCGAGGCGGGCCGTCAGGAGCTCCGCCATGACCGCCGCTTCGGCGTTGGCGGCGGGATCGGTGGAGCCGGCCGAGGCGAGGACGACGGCACTCGTGCCTCGGCCGGGGCGCGCCTGCGCCAGCCTTTGCGCCAGTGCGGTGGCGAGGAGCGGATCGGGACCGAGCGCGGAGGTGACCCGGGCTCTCACCTGCGGCGCCGCGGCAAGAGCCTCGGGGATGTCCACCCGGACGTGGTACCCCGTGCCGAGCAACAGGGGAACGACGACGACCTCCCCCCGCAGGGTGGCCAGGGTCCGGGCGAGCGAGGGCTGGGCGACGTCCACGCAGCCGAGTTCGACCCTCAGCCCGGGCCGAAGGCCCCTGACCCGCTCCAGCAGGGCGCCGATCTCGGCCATGCCGTCGGCGTCCCGGGTGCCATGGGCCACGGCGAGCAACGGGGGAGCGGCGGTACGCGCGGCGGTGGAGCTCATACGTCGACCACCAGCCGGTAGCCGCGCTTGGTGACGGTCCGCACCAGCCCCGAGTACGCGCCCAACGCGGTGCGCAGCCGGGCCACCGCCGCCTCCACCGCGTGCTCCTCGGGCTGCTGGTCCGTCCAGACGCGGCGCAGCAGTTCGGCCCGGCTCAGGACCGCGCCCGGACGGTCGGCCAGGGCCCGCAGGACCGCCCCGGGCAGGGGCGGCAGCCACAAGGTGTCCCCGCCGACCGTGACACAGGCGCCTTGCAGGACCACCGGCCCCCAGGCCGTGGCGAGTTCCCGGCGCGAGCGGGCGGGCAGTTCCTCTGCGAGCACCCGCACCAAGGACCCCAGGCGGCCGCGATCGGGCCAGACCGTCTCCACCCCGCGGGAACTGAGCGGCCGGGCACAGATCGGACCTATGCACACCGGCAGGACATCACCGCGCATGGCGTCCAGGACCGTGTCGCGGCGGCCGGACTCCTCGGCGCACGCGAGGAACGCCTCGATGGCGGGGGCGCTGGTGAAGGCGAGTGCGTGCACCTCGCGGCGGACGGTCTGCTCGACCAGCCTGCGCACCGCCGCGGGATCATCGGCCGGGCCCCACCGGTAGACGGGCACCTCGATGACGTCGGCGCCGCGTTCGCGCAGGGCGGCGGCGAATCCCTCGAGCGGGGCGCCGTGCTCCTGCACGGCGATACGGGTGCCGTGCAGCTCCCGGGCGAGCAGCCAGTCGAGCACTTCGTCGATGGCCTCGGACGCGGGGGAGTGGGTCTCGCGCAGCCCGGAGGCGCGAATCGCCCCGGTGGCCTTGGGACCGCGGCTGATCACCGTGGCCCGGCCGCACGCCTCGGCCAGCCGCCCCGCGGTGCCCCAGCCCTCGGCCGCGCTCATCCACCCGCGCCAGCCGACACCGGTGGTGGCCACGACGTAGTCGAGCGAACCCGTCAGGCACCGCTCGGTCGCGCTGTGCAGCACGGTGTCGTCCCCGAGGGGCAAAATGCGCATGGTCGGCGCCTCGACGACCCGCGCACCACGGCGTTCGATCAGCGCGACCAGCTCGTCCCGGCGCCGGTCCGCGGTGACGCCCACGGTGAAGCCGGCGAGCGGGCCGCCCGGCGGGGATGCCGCCTCCAGTCTTGCTGTACTCATGCGGTGAGGCTGGACCACGGTCGTTAAGAGGCGGTTTCGCGCAGGTCACACCGGGGTTATGCCGGGGGTGCTTCGCGTACGGGGAAGTATCCGCCTCCTCGCATGCGCCCCGGGCCGCGGTGAGGTAGCCGTACCTTGGGCGCAACGCGGAGGACTCGGAAACGTAACGGGCGCGGATGACGCTTCCTGACATGACCTCCGCACCGCCGCCACCGGTGGACACCCACTGCCCGTACTGCTCGCTGCAGTGCGGGATGCGCCTGCGCCCCGTCGAACCGGCGCGAGCCGGCGCGCCCGGCGTGGAGATCGTCGAACGCCCCGACTTCCCCGTCAACCGGGGGGCTCTGTGCGGCAAGGGGCACAGCGCCGCCGAACTCCTCTCCTCCCGCCATCGGTTGACGGCACCGCTGGTGCGCGAGGGCGGCACCCTGCGCGAGACCACCTGGCCGCGGGCCCTGGACCGCGCCGCGAGCGTCCTCGAGAAGACCGCCACGCGGTACGGCCGTGACGCGGTCGGCGTGTTCGGCGGGGGAGGACTGACCAATGAGAAGGCGTATCTGCTGGGCAAGTTCGCCCGTGTCGCCCTGCGGACGGCGAACATCGACTACAACGGGCGGTTCTGCATGTCGTCGGCCGCGGCCGCCCACCGGGCCGCGTTCGGGCTCGACCGCGGGCTGCCCTTCCCGATGGAGGACGTGGCCCGCACCGGCTGCGTGATCCTCGTCGGCAGCAACCTCGCCGACACCATGCCGCCGGCGCTGCGGTACCTGAGGGAACAGCAGGCGGCCGGAGGGCGGCTGATCGTCGTCGACCCTCGCCGCACCCGTACCGCCGAGCCCGCCGACCTGCATCTGCAGCCCGTGCCCGGAACCGATCTGGCACTCGCCCTCGGCCTGCTCCACCTGGTGATCGCGGACGGGCACGTGGACGAGGATTTCATCGCCACCCGCACGACCGGCTTCGAACGGGCCCGGGCGTCCGCGATGGCGCACTGGCCGGAGCGGGTGGAGCGGATCACGGGAGTCCCGGTCGCCCAGCAGCGCAAGGCGGTGGAGCTGTTCACCGAGGCCGGGACCGGCATGGTGCTCACGGCTCGGGGACCGGAACAGCAGAGCAAGGGCGTCGACACGGTCGGCGCCTGGATCAACCTGTGCCTGGCGACGGGCCGGGCGGGCCGGCCGCTGTCCGGATACGGCTGCCTGACCGGCCAGGGCAATGGCCAGGGCGGCCGTGAGCACGGCCAGAAGGCGGACCAGCTGCCCGGATACCGGTCCATCACCGATCCCGCCGCGCGGGCCCACGTCGGCGAGGTCTGGGGCATCGACCCCGACGACCTGCCGGGGCCGGGCCGTTCCGCGTACGAGCTGCTGGACACCCTCGGCACCGACGGCGGGGTGCGTTCCCTGCTGCTGATGGGCTCCAACCCGGTGGTCTCCGCCCCCAACGCCGAGCACATCACCGAGCGGCTGAGGTCCCTGGACTCGCTCGTCGTCTGCGATGTCGTCCTCTCCGAGACGGCCCGGCTGGCCGACGTCGTCCTTCCGTCCGCGCAGTGGGCGGAGGAGGACGGCACGATGACGAACCTCGAAGGCCGGGTCATCCTGCGCCACGCCGCCGTGGCCCCACCGGAGGGCGTGCGCACCGATCTGTACACGCTGCACGAGCTGGCCGCGCGGCTCGGCTGCGAGAAGGGCTTCCCGGCCGACGCCGAGGAGGTCTTCGAGGAGCTGCGGCAGGCGTCGGCCGGCGGCGACGCGGACTACTCGGGCATCACCTACGACCGCGTCCGCAAGCAGGACGGCGTCTTCTGGCCCTGCCCGGACGGGGAGGAGGGAACGCCCCGGCTCTTCCTCGATCGGTTCGCCACGCCGGACGGCCGGGCCAGGTTCGCCGATGTCTCGCACCGGCCCGCCGCCGAGGTGCCGGATGCCGACTTCCCGCTCCACCTCACGACCGGACGGGTGCTGGCGCAGTACCAGAGTGGGGCCCAGACCCGCCGTACGCCCGAGCTCAACCGCGCCGCGCCCGGGCCATTCGTCGAGCTGCATCCCCGGCTTGCCCGGCGGATCGGTGTCGGGGAGGGGGATCTGCTCGCCGTGACCAGCCGCCGCGGACGCGCCCTCGCCCCGGCGCGGCTCAGCGGGGCGATCCGGCCGGACACCGTCTTCATGCCCTTCCACTGGGCGGGCCCCGGCCGGGCGAACACCCTCACCAACCCCGCCCTGGACCCGGTCTCGCGGATGCCCGAGTTCAAGGTGTGCGCGGTGCGCGTCGAGAAGGCCCCCGCCGAAGCGACCGAAACAGCCGAAGCGGCAGAAACCGCCGAAGCGACCGGAATGGTCGAAGTGGCCGAAACAGTCGAAACCGCGAAGACCGCCGGGGAGTCCTCATGACCCGTCGTATCGCCGTCGTCGGCGCCGGCATGGCCGCCGCCCGCTTCGCCCAGCAGACCCTCGCCCACGCTCCGGTCGGCGAGGTGCAGCTCACCCTCTTCGGCCATGAACCGCACGCCCCCTACAACCGCGCCCTGCTCGCCGACGTCCTCACCGGCCGCTACCGCCCCGAGTCGATCGCGCTGCCCACGGGCGGCGCGGACATCCGGCACGGCTGCGAGGTCGTCGCGCTCGACCCGCGGGCACGCACGCTGCGCACCGCCACCGGTGAGAGCGTCTCCTACGACACCCTGGTCCTGGCCACGGGCGCCAACCCGGTGCTGCCGCCCATCCGCAATCTCCACAGCACCGTGGGCACGGGCCTCAAGGAGGGTGTCCACGCCTTCCGCACCCTCGCCGACTGCGTCCGGCTCGCCGAGGCCGCCGCGAACGCCACCAGGGCCGTCGTCGTCGGCGGTGGAGTCCTCGGGGTGAGCGCCGCCCGGGCCCTGGCCGCCCTCGGACTGCCGGTCGAGATCGTCCACCAGGCCCCGCATCTGATGGAGCGCCATCTCGACGAGGAGGCCGGGCAGACGGTCCGCCGCGCCCTGCTGGCCATGGGGGCCGCCGTCTACACCGAGAACCGGGCCCGCGCGCTGCACGGCGCCGAGGGCGTCACCGGCCTGGAGCTCGCGGGCGGCCACGTCCTGGACACCGACCTTGTCGTTCTGGCCTGCGGGGTCCGGCCCCGCTCCGCACTGGCCAAGGCCGCGGGGCTCACCGTGCGCCGGGGTGTCGTGGTCGACGACACGCTCGCCACCTCCGCCCCCGATGTGTACGCCATCGGCGACTGCGCCGAGCACCGGGGCACCGTCCACGGCCTGTCGGGGCCCGCGTGGGAGCAGGCCGACGTGCTCGCGGGCCGTCTGTCCGGCGCGCGCCCCCACGCCGTCCACACCGGCTCACGCGTCCTGGCCAGGCTCAGCGCCGGAGCGATCGAGATCGCCGCGTTCGGCGACGTCACCGACGCCGACCGGGACACCGACGTCCTGCGGCTCACCGACGCCACCCGGGGCTCGTACAAGAAGCTCGTGATGCGCGACGACCGCCTCGTCGGCGCCATCCTCGTCGGCGACCTGGCCACGGTCGGCGACCTCACCCACGCCTACGAGCGGGAAGAGCCGCTCCCGCCCGACCCCCTGCACCTGCTCACCACGCAAGGAGCCCACCAGTGAGGGACCCATCTGTGACGGACATACACAAGCACCTGGTGCTGGTCGGCCACGGCATGGTCGGCCAGCGGTTCCTGGAAGCGCTGACCGAACGGGCCCCGGGGGCCTGGAGGATCACGGTACTGGCCGAGGAGGCCCGCCCGGCCTACGACCGGGTCCACCTCACCTCGTGGTTCTCCGGGACCACGGCGGACGAGCTGTCGATGTGGCCGGAGGGCTTCGCGCAAAGCCACGGCATCGACCTGCGCCTGGGCGACCCCGCCGTCCGCATCGACCGCGCGGCCCGCACCGTGACCAGCGAGTCCGGCGCGGAATTCCCCTACGACGCCCTTGTCCTGGCCACCGGCTCGTACCCCTTCGTACCGCCCGTCCCCGGACATGACGCGCAGGGGTGCTTCGTCTACCGGACCATCGAGGACCTCGAGGCCATCCGCTCCTGGGCGGACACCGCCCGCACAGGCACCGTCGTCGGAGGCGGACTCCTCGGCCTCGAGGCCGCCGGAGCGCTGCGTGCGCTGGGGCTGGACACCCACGTGGTGGAGTTCGCGCCCAGGCTGATGGCCCTTCAGGTCGACGACGGCGGCGGCGCCGCGCTGCGCGGCAAGATCGAGGAGCTCGGCGTCACCGTCCACACCGCCGCCGGAACGCAGGCCATCGAGGCCGGAGCCGACGGCCGGGTCGCATCCATGGCCCTGTCGAACGGCGAAGTGCTCGCCACCGACCTGGTCGTCTTCTCCGCCGGGGTACGCCCCCGCGACCAACTGGCCCGCGACTGCGGCCTCCCGGTCGGCGAGCGCGGCGGAATCGTGGTGGACACCGCATGCCGCACCGCCGACCCCCGCATCCAGGCCATCGGTGAGTGCGCTCTCGCAGCGGACGGCCGGGTCTACGGCCTGGTCGCCCCCGGGTACGCCATGGCCGAGGCCGCCGCCGCCGACCTCGCCGGGCTCGAGGGCAGCTTCACGGGAGCCGACACCTCCACCAAGCTCAAGCTCCTCGGTGTCGACGTGGCCAGCTTCGGCGACGCCCACGGCACCACCGAGGGCTCCCTGGAGGTGCTGTACTCCAACAGCCGCGAGGGGGTCTACAAGAAGCTCGTCGTCGGCGCCGACGGCAGCCTGCTCGGCGGCGTCCTCGTCGGTGACGCCGAGGCCTACGACATGCTGCGCCCCCTGGCCACGAGCGCCGCCGCGCTCACCGTGCCCCCCGAGCAACTCGTCCTGCCCGCCTCCATCGGCACCGCCCCGGGCCCCATCGCCCTGCCCGACGAGGCCGTGGTCTGCTCGTGCCACAACGTCACCAAGGGCGCCATCCGCGCCGCCGTGACCGACGGCGGCTGCGCCGACGTCCCCGCGGTCAAGAAGTGCACCCGCGCCGGCACCGGCTGCGGATCCTGCGTCAAGGCGCTCGGCACCATCGTCGCCGACGAGCTGGCCGCCGCGGGAGTGCAGGTCGCCCGGGGACTGTGCGAACACTTCGCGCACACCCGCGCCGAACTCTTCGAGATCGTCCGCGTCAAGGGCATCACCACCTTCTCGCGCCTGATCGACGAGCACGGCACGGGGGAGGGATGCGACGTCTGCAAGCCCGCGGTCGGCTCCATCCTCGCCTCCCTCAACGCCGAACTCGGCAACTCCGTCCACATCCTCGACGGCGAGCAGGCCGCCCTTCAGGACACCAACGACCACTTCCTGGCCAATCTCCAGCGCAACGGCTCCTACTCCGTCGTGCCGCGCGTCCCCGGCGGGGAGATCACCCCCGAGGGGCTCATCGCCATCGGTGAGATCGCGCGGGACTACGGGCTCTACACCAAGATCACCGGAGGGCAGCGGATCGACATGTTCGGAGCCGCCGTCGACCAGCTCCCGCACATCTGGGAGCGGCTGGTGGCCGCCGGATTCGAGTCGGGCCACGCCTACGGAAAGGCGCTGCGCACGGTCAAGTCCTGCGTGGGGGAGACCTGGTGCCGCTACGGCGTCCAGGACTCCGTGGCGCTCGCCATCGAACTCGAGCTGCGCTACCGGGGACTGCGCGCCCCGCACAAGCTCAAGTCCGCGGTCAGCGGCTGCGCCCGCGAGTGCGCTGAGGCGCAGAGCAAGGACTTCGGCGTCATCGCCACCTCCGCCGGTTGGAACCTCTACGTCGGCGGAAACGGCGGTATGACGCCGCGTCACGCCGACCTGCTGGTTTCGGACGTGGACCGGGAGACGCTGATGCGCACCATCGACCGCTTCCTGATGTTCTACATCCGCACCGCCGACCGCCTCGAGCGCACCGCTCCGTGGATCGAGCGCATGGAGGGGGGACTCGACCACCTTCGGGCGGTCGTCGTCGACGACAGCCTCGGCATATGCGCGGAACTCGACGAGTTGATGGCCCGTCATGTGGAGACCTACGAGGACGAGTGGCGTGCCACGCTCCAGGACCCGGACCGGCTGCGGCGGTTCGTCTCGTTCGTCAACGCGCCCGGGACACCGGACCCGACCGTGCGGTTCGTCCCCGAGCGCGACCAGGTCCGCCCCGCCCGCGAGGACGAGGACGGCAACACGCTGCGACCGGCTCTTGTCGCCGGTCCCCGTCTCGAGGTGAGGACCCGTTGAGCACTCGCACCGTGCAGATCGACGCCGGAGGCGGCTGGACACCCGTGTGCCGCTACGACGACCTGGCGCCCGGGCGCGGCGTCGCCGCACTCGTCGAAGGACAGCAGGTCGCCGTCTTCCGCGACCGCTCAGGGGCCGTGTACGCGGTCGGCAACCGCGACCCGTTCAGTGGCGCGCAGGTGATCTCGCGCGGCATCGTCGGCAGCCGCGCCGGCGCGCCCGTGGTGGCCTCCCCCATGTACAAGCAGGCATTCGACCTGCGCTCCGGCCGGTGCCTGGACGAGGAGTGCGCACCGGACGGCTCACCGGCCGCGCTGCCGGTCTGGCCCGTTCTCCTCACACCGGCCGAACCCGCGCGTGCGGGAGATGTAGCACCGCCGAACGGGGCCCCACACGAGCGGGAAACCGGCCGCTCATAGCGTCCTCCTGTGTCGTCAGACCCCTCCACTCCTCACCACGGGCAGGTCACCATGAGCACCGCCGTACGCACTCCGGAACAGCCCCGTCCTCCCGTCCCGGCGGCAGCCGCCGCCCATCGCATCGACGACTGGCGGCCGGAGGACCCGTCCTTCTGGGCGGCCACGGGCGCCCGTACGGCCAGGCGCAACCTGGTCTACTCGGTCCTGTCGGAGCACATCGGCTTCTCCGTCTGGAGCCTGTGGTCCGTCCTCGTCCTCTTCCTCGGGCCGGAGTACGGCATCGACCCGGCGGGCAAGTTCGTCCTCACCGCCGTTCCGACGCTGGTCGGCGCTGCGCTGCGGCTGCCGTACACCTTCGCCGTGGCCACGTTCGGCGGACGCAACTGGACGGTGATCAGCGCCGCGCTCCTGCTGGTTCCCACCGTGCTGGCGGGCGTCGTCCTCGAACCCGGTGTCTCCTACGGCACCCTCCTCGCGTGTGCGGCCGTGGCCGGCGTCGGCGGAGGCAACTTCGCCTCCTCCATGGCGAACATCAATGCCTTCTACCCGCAGCGGCTCAAGGGCTGGGCACTCGGCGTCAACGCCGGCGGAGGCAATCTGGGCGTGCCCGCCGTGCAGCTCCTCGGCCTCCTGGTGCTCGCCACGGCGGGGGCCTCGCACCCGCGGTTCCTGCCGCTGATCTACATCCCGCTCATCGTCCTGGCGGCGCTGGCCGCGGCCCTGCGCATGGACAACCTCTCGGCGCTGCGCAACGACAAGGGCGCCATGCGCGAGGTCGCCCGTGACCGGCACACCTGGGTGATGTCCCTGCTCTACATCGGGACCTTCGGCTCGTTCATCGGGTTCGGCTTCGCCTTCGGCCAGGTCCTCCAGGTGCAGTTCCACGCCGACTTCGCCACGCCCGTGGACGCCGCCTATCTGACCTTCCTCGGCCCGCTGCTCGGCTCGCTGGTACGGCCGCTGGGCGGTCTGGCGGCCGACCGCTGGGGCGGAGCGCGGGTCACCTTCTGGAACTTCACCGCGATGGCCGGGGGAGCCCTCGTCGTCCTGATGGCGTCGCGCAATGACTCCCTGCCGCTGTTCCTGGCCGGGTTCGTGATGCTGTTCGTCTTCAGCGGCATCGGCAACGGCTCGACGTACAAGATGATTCCGGCGATCTTCCGGGCCAAGGCCCACCTGGCGGTGGAGGCGGGCGCCGACGCCGACGTCGAGGAACAGCGCACTCGCAGGCTCTCCGGAGCGCTGATCGGTGTGGCCGGAGCCGTCGGGGCGCTCGGCGGAGTCCTCGTCAATGTCGCCTTCCGGCAGTCCTTCCTGACCGCGAAGACCGGTGACACGGCCTATCTGGCCTTCCTCGCCTTCTACGTCCTGTGCCTCGCGGTGACGTGGGCGGTGTACCTGCGCCCGTCGAAGCGCCTGACCGGGGTCTGACCGGAGGGGCCGTCGGAGGGGGGCGACGGTAACTGTTAGAAAAGTTTCCTAACAACTCTATTGACGGCGGCGAGCGCCCGACTCCACACTCTGCAACCACCACGCAACTGGCCCCCTGGTGTCGCGGAGGAATCCATGAGTCGGCGTTCGCTGGCCGCAACAGTGACAACCGTCTGTCTTCTCCTTCTCACGGCCTTCGCCGGCCTGCTGAACGGCGCTCCGTCGGCCCAAGCCGCCACGACGCAGCAGACGTTCCTGACCTTCTACGGCTGGTACGACAACACCCCGCCGGGCGGTGACATCTCCTACCCGCAGATCCACGACACCGCGGGCGGCAAGGGCACCTTCTCCGACCCGATCACCTTCGCCACGACCAGCTCAGAGCTGGCGCCCGGCACCAAGGTGTGGGTCCCCCGGGTGAAGAAGTACTTCATCATGGAGGACGACTGCCAGGAGTGCGGTGAGGACTGGAACGGCCACGGCCCCAACGGCGGCCCCAAGCTGTGGCACCTCGACCTCTGGCTCGGCGGCAAGGGCGGCAACGCGATGGACGCCATCGACTGCGAGGACGCCCTGACGCACTACAACGCCGACAACACACCGACGATGGAACCCGTCGTCATCGACCCCCCGTCCAACGAGCCCTACGACGCCACGCCGATCTTCAACACCGGCACGGGGGAGTGCTACGGCGGAGCCCAGCCCAACACGACGGTCGGCCAGTACAAGAACGGCTCGACGGGACAGTGCCTGGACGACCCCGGCAACAGCTCGACGTCCGGCACCGCGCTGAAGACCGCCGCCTGCACCGGCGCGGCCAACCAGCGGTTCACCTTCCACGGCGCGTTCCTGCTGATCAACGATCTGTGCGCGGCCATGTCCGGCAGCAATATCGTCCTCAAGACGTGCAACGGCGGACCGGCGCAGCAGTGGTCGATCAATCCCAGCGGGACGATCTCGGACATCCAGACGGGCCAGAAGTGCTTCCGGGCCTCGGGCGGCAACGTGGTGGCGGGCAGCTGCTCGGGAGCCGCGAGCCAGTGGGCGTTCACGGCCTCGGGCTCCAAGGACTTCTCGCTGTCGCTCAACCCCTCCTCCGGCGCGGTCG
Source organism: Wenjunlia tyrosinilytica (assembly GCF_014646055.1). GTDB lineage: Bacteria > Actinomycetota > Actinomycetes > Streptomycetales > Streptomycetaceae > Wenjunlia > Wenjunlia tyrosinilytica. Next base: position 26,846 of record NZ_BMMS01000005.1, on the reverse strand, counting down.
GCCCCGGTGCGTCCACGACGTCCACGGTGTCGGTGACGTCCTCCTCGGGAAGCACCGACCCGGTCTCCCTGTCCGCCACCGGCGCCCCGTCGGGTGTAACCGTGAGCTTCGCCCCGGCCTCGGTGGTTCCGGGCGGCACCTCGACGATGACCATCTCGACCACCGCGGCGGCGGCCTCCGGCTCGTCCACGCTCACGGTGACCGGGACCTCGGCCTCGGGGACCCACTCGGCCGCCTACGGGCTCACCGTCAATGGATCCGGCGGCGGTGACCCGGTGCTGCTCTCGCAGGGCAAGGCGGCCACGACCTCGTCCGTCGAGTCGTCCTCCTATCCGGCGAGCGCCGCCTTCGACGGCAACCTCACCTCCACCCGCTGGGCCAGCAAGGAGGGCGTGGATCCGCAGTGGCTGCGCGTCGACCTCGGGGCCACGGCGAACATCAGCAGGGTGAAGCTGACGTGGGAGGCCGCCTACGGCAAGGCATACACCATCCAGACCTCGCCCGACGGCACCACCTGGACGACGGTCTACTCCACCACGAGCGGCAACGGCGCGACCGACGACCTGACCGGGCTCACCGGCACCGGACGCTATGTACGGGTCAACGGCACGGCACGCGGCACCGCGTACGGCTACTCGCTCTACGAGATGCAGGTGTACGGCACCACGGCTCCCGCGACCTGAGACTCGCGGCGCCCGGTGGGTCTCCTGCCACAACCCGCCGGGCGCCGCGTACCAAACCGTGCCACTCGTCCATCGGCGCACCGGTCAGTCGGCGCACCGGGCAGTTGGCGCACCGGTCAGTCGGCCTCGGCCACCGCCTGGGCGAACTGGGCGGCGTACAGCCGTGAGTAGGCCCCGCCCGCGGCGATGAGCTCGTCGTGGCTGCCCTGCTCCACGATGCTGCCGGACTCCATCACCAGGATCACGTCCGCGTCCCTGATGGTGGAGAGCCGGTGCGCGATCACGAAACTTGTCCTGCCGTAGCGCAGCTTCGCCATCGCCCGCTGGATCAGCACCTCGGTGCGGGTGTCCACCGAGCTGGTGGCCTCGTCCAGGATGAGGATCACCGGCCTGGCGAGGAACGCGCGGGCGATCGTGATCAGCTGTTTCTCGCCCGCGCTGACACCTCCGCCCTCCTCGTCGATCACGGTCTCGTAGCCGTCGGGCAGGGTGCGCACGAAGCGGTCCACGTGCGCGGCCTTGGCGGCCTCCACGATCTGCTCGCGCGTGGCGCCCTCGGAGCCGTAGGCGATGTTCTGGGCGATCGTGCCGCCGAAGAGCCAGGTGTCCTGGAGCACCATGCCGATGCCCGAGCGCAGCTCGTCACGCGTCATCTTCGCGATGTCCGCCCCGTCCAGGGTGATCCGCCCGCCCGACACCTCGTAGAAGCGCATCAGCAGATTGACCAGTGTGGTCTTGCCCGCGCCGGTGGGGCCGACGATGGCGACGGTCTGGCCGGGGTCCACGGCGAGCGAGAGCCCGTGGATGAGCGGCTTGTCCGGCTGGTACCGGAAGGAGACGTCCTCGAACGCCACCCGGCCGCGCACGGCCTCCGGGCGGGCGGGCTCGGCGGGGTCCGGTTCCTGCTCGGGCGCGTCCAGCAGCTCGAAGACCCGTTCCGCCGAGGCGACACCGGACTGCACCAGGTTGGCCATGCTCGCCACCTGGCTCAGCGGCTGGCTGAACTGGCGCGAGTACTGGATGAACGCCTGCACCTCGCCCAGCGAGATGGCGCCGGAGGCGACCCGCAGACCGCCGACCACCGCCACAAGCACATAGTTGAGGTTGCCGATGAACATCATCGTGGGCTGGATCAGACCGGAGATGAACTGGGCCTTGAAGCTGGAGGCGTACAGCGCCTCGTTCTGCGTCCGGAAGGTCTGCGCCGACTCGTGCTGGCGGCCGAAGACCTTCACCAGCGAGTGCCCGGTGTACATCTCCTCGATGTGCGCGTTGAGCTTGCCGGTCGTCTTCCACTGGGCGATGAACTGCGGCTGCGCCCGCTTGCCGACGACCGTCGCCACCCACACCGACGCCGGCACGCTCACGACCGCGATCAGGGCGAGCAGGGGGGAGATCCAGAACATCATGCCCAGCACGCCGACGATGGTCAGCACCGAGGCGATGATCTGGGACAGCGTCTGCTGGAGGGTCTGGGCGATGTTGTCGATGTCATTGGTGACACGGCTGAGCACCTCGCCGCGCGGCTGCTGGTCGAAGTAGCTCAGCGGCAACCGGGACAGCTTGTCCTGGCACTGCTCGCGCAGCCGGTGGACGGTGTTCTGCACGGCGCGGGTGGCCAGTCTGCCCTGCGCTATGCCGAACAGCCCGGCGAGGACATAGATGGCCAGCACCCACAGGAGCACCTGGCCGACGGCGGTGAAATCCACTCCCTGGCCGGGGACCACGTCCAGCGGGGCGATGACGTCGGCGAGGCCGCCGTGGCCCTGGTCGCGCAGCCGCTGGATCGCCTCTTGCTTGGTGGTGCCGTCGGGCAGCTTGCGCCCGACCACCCCGGCAAAGATGAGGTCGGTGGCGTGGCCGAGGATCCTCGGACCGGCCACCGAGAGCATGACGCTCAGGGCACCGAGGGTGAGGACCCCGATGAGGATGGCGCGTTCGGGCCGCAGCTGCCTGAGCAGCCGCTTGGCGGAGCCCTTGAAGTCGTCGGACCGCTCGGTGGGCTGGCCGCCCATGAACCGGGCGGGTCCGATCGCCGGCGCGGGCCCCCGCCGGGGCGCGGCTTGCTGTGTACTCATGCTGCGTCCCCCCTGTTCGCTTCTCCGCCCACGCGGCGAGGCTGCGGTTGGATCGTTGTCTGCCGTTGGGCAGCCGCGTGTGCGTCGCTCACGCTGCATCCCCCCTGTTCGCTTCTCCGCCCACGCGGCGAGGCTGCGGTGTACTCACGCTGCCTCCGCCTCGGTGAGCTGGGAGAGAACGATCTCCCGGTACGTGCTGTTGCCTTCCATCAGCTCGCCATGGGTGCCGACGCCCACCACTTGGCCCTCGTCCAGGACGACGATGCGGTCGGCGTCGCGGATGGTGCTCACCCGCTGGGCGACGATCACGACCGTCGCCTCGGCGGTCTCGCGGGCCAGGGCCGCACGCAGCGCAGCGTCGGTGGCGTAGTCGAGAGCGGAGAAGGAGTCGTCGAACAAGTAGATCTCCGGGCGCCTCACCAGCGCCCTGGCGATGGCCAGGCGCTGGCGCTGACCGCCCGAGACATTGCCGCCGCCCTGGGCGATCGGGGCCTCGAGTCCTTCCGGTATCCGCTCCACGAAGTCCCGCGCCTGCGCCACCTCCAGCGCCGCCCACAACTCCTCGTCGGTGGCGTCCGGCTTGCCGTAGCGCAGGTTGGACGCCACGGTGCCGGAGAACAGGTACGGCCGCTGCGGCACCAGGCCCACGACGCGTGCCAGCACCTCCGGGGAGAGGTCGCGCACATCGACGCCGTCGACGAGGACGGAGCCGCCGGTGGCGTCGAAGAGGCGGGGGACCAGCCCCAGCAGGGTGCTCTTGCCGCTGCCGGTGCTGCCGATCACGGCGGTGGTCTCACCGGGCCTGGCGACAAGGTCGATGTCCCGCAGCACGCAGGCCTCGGCACCGGGGTAGCGGAACTCCGCGCCGCGAAGCTCCAGGTGCCCGCGCGCGGTGAGCGAGCGGACCGGTTCCAGCGGCGGCACCACGCTGGTCTGCGTGTCGAGCACTTCCTGGATGCGCTCCGCGCAGACCTCGGCCCGAGGAACCATCATGAACATGAATGTCGCCATCATGACCGACATGAGGATCTGCATCAGATAGCTCAGGAACGCCGTCAGCGCGCCGATCTGCATCGACCCGCCGTCGATGCGATGGCCGCCGAACCACATGACGGCCACGCTGGAGGCGTTCACCACCAGCATCACCAGCGGGAACATCAGCGCCATCAGCTTGCCGACGCGCAGCGAGACATCCATGAGCTCGTCGTTGGAGCCACCGAAGCGCGCGCTCTCGTGCCGGTCGCGGACGAACGCCCGGATCACCCGCAGGCCCGTGATCTGCTCGCGCAGCACCCGGTTCACGATGTCGATGCGCTCCTGCATGAGCCGGAACTGCGGGCGCAGGCGGCGCACGATCACGCTGACGACCACACCGAGCACCGGCACGATCAGGAGGAGGAGGGTGGACAGGGGAATGTCCTGGTTCAGGGCCATCAGGATGCCGCCGAAGCACATGATCGGCGCCGTGACCATGAGCGTGAAGCTCATCAGCACCAGCATCTGGACCTGCTGGACGTCGTTGGTGGTCCGGGTGATCAGGGACGGGGCGCCGAAGTGGCCCATCTCCCGTGCCGAGAACGACTGCACCCGCCCGAAGACGGCGGCGCGGACATCCCGCCCGATCGCCATGGCGGTGCTGGCGGCGAAGTACACGGCGCCCACCGTGCACAGCAGCTGCAGCAGCGTGACCGCCACCATGACGCCGCCGGTTCTGAGGATGTAACCCGTATCGCCCTTGACGACACCGTTGTCGATGATGTCCGCGTTGAGCGTCGGGAGGTAGAGAGCGGCGATGGTCTGCACGAGCTGAAGGAGCACGAGCAGCCACAGCGGTCGGGTGTAGGGGCGAAGGTGGCCCCGTATCAGTGTTATCAGCACACGATTTTCCTCATGGTCATGGTCGGCTCCATAGGTATCTCAAGGTAGCGGCGTGTGTCATCTGCAATTACCGGGCATTGGTGGGTGATCGTGAAGGGGTTGTGCGTTGAGCGAAAAGACGCGAGGAGACCGCTGTGACAAGGGATAATGGCAACGCGGGGGGCAAGGGGGACGGCGGCCCGGTCACCGCGGCTAGGGTGTTCGACTGACAGTGAGTCAAAGGCCACCCCCTGTCAGGGGTGAGGAGCGTCCGCCGTCACCGGCGGCGTGAAGGAGACACCGTGTCCGACGTCGGCACCCGCTCTCTCGACGAGTGGTCGTACATATCCCCCACCACCCCCCAGCCCAACATCGCGCGGATCTACGACTACCTGCTCGGCGGCAAGGACAACTTCGGCCCGGACCGCGAGGTCGGCGACCGGATCAAGAAGGCGCTGCCCGAGGTCAGGATCGGTGTGGAGCAGCAGCGCGCGCTCCTTCGAAGAGTGGTGCGCCACCTCGTGGCCGACGTGGGCCTGACCCGGCTCGTCGACATCGGCTCGGGCCTGCCCACGGCATGCAATGTCCACGAGGTCGCCCAGGCGATAAACCCCAAGGTGCGCGTGGCATACGTCGACATCGAGCCCTCCGTCCTCGCCCACGCCCGCGCACTGCTGGCCGACAACGACGAGACCGTCGTGGTCGAAGGGGACCTGCGCCGCCCCGGGACCATCCTCGACCACCCCGAGCTGACCGCCCACATCGACATGGGCAGGCCGGTCGGCCTCCTGCTCTGCGGAATCCTGCACCACATCCTCGACGAGGAGGACCCTCGGGGGATCATGCGGCAGCTGTGCGACCGCCTCGCACCGGGCAGCCATGTCTTCATCCACCACCTCGTCACCGATGGCGACCCGAGCGTGGCGCAGGCGCAGGAGGCCATGCGCCAGGGGATGGGCCGGGGCAACTTCCGGTCGGTCGAGGAGGTCGCCGAGTTGTTCTGCGGCCTTGAACTCGTGGAGCCCGGTCTTGTCCATGTGCCCGAGTGGCGCCCGGACCCCGACACCCCCTCGATCGCCGACCACGCCGTGCTCCGCCTGGCGGTGGGCGGGGTGGCCCGCAAGCCCTGACGCTGAACGCGACGGTTCGGCAGGGCCGAGGGTGCAGGAGCCTCGGACCGGTCTAGGAGGGCTTGGAGTGCTCGCGGTGGGTGAACAGCGACAGGAGCCCGCCGATGCTGTGGTCGGCCTCGGCCGGGTGGCGGAAGCGGCTGTCCGGGTCGATCGTGTAGTGGTTGCGGCGGCCGACCCGGGTGCGGGTGACATATCCCGCGGCTTCCAGATCGGCGACGATGGCCTGAGTCGCACGCTCCGTGATGCCCGCCGTGTCGGCCACATCTCTCAGGCGCACGTTGGGATTCCGGGCGATCTCCAGGAGAACCCGGGCATGATTGGTCAGGAACGTCCAGCGGCCGACGCGCTGGTTGCCGTCGGAGGGGGCCATGGAGGGGATCATACGGCGCGAGTGGGCGATGCTGAACGCCATTCCCGGGGTTTGTACGACCCAGATTTAGCGAATTCTATTTCGTGTATTGGTTGACACCTGTCCGGCGGCGGCGCCACGATCGAGCAAGGGCCCGTTCTGGTGCGCGCTGTTCCTGTGCGCGCCGTCGCCGCATCGGGCCTGCTCAGCCGACCTGACGATCGCAGCGGAACGCGCGGCTGCTGGCGATCCGACCTCTACCCGCGCCCTCCCGGTGGAGGACAGGTGGCAGCAGCGGACTCGATCCTTCAGGTGCGGGCCGCCATCGTCGACGAAGCCGCCCTGATCGCCCTGCGCGGGGAGATCGACCTCGACACCGCGCCAAGGGTCAAAGAAGCGGTCCAGGGCTGCCTGCCGCACCACCCGCGCAGCATCGAGATCGATCTGAGCGGGGTGGCGTTCTGCGGATGCGCGGGCCTCAACACCCTGTTGTGGGCACGGGCCGAGGCCACCAGGGCACACAGCGTCTTCCGTCTCATCGCCCCTGGTCCGCAGCCCGTCCGGCTGTTCACCCTCACGGGGACCGCCAGGACGCTCGGCCTCGTCGAGCCGCCCCGCCTGTCGTCGGGCTGACCCGGGCCCGCCCTCGGAGGGGGCCGCCGGTTGCCCTCGGTCGGTGCCGGGCCGGTTGCCCTCGGCGGGGCGGGCCGATCACGCCTTGCGGCCCCGACTGCGGGGAGTGACGCTGGTAGTAGCGCGACCGGGCCTTCCCAGGCGTGGATCGGCAGCGCCTGACGCGGCCGCCAGGAAGGTGTGTGTCATGAGGATGCTGTTGAGAGCCAGTATGGACACCGAGCGCGCCAACGAGGCCTTCAAGAACGGCACCATGGGCAGGACCATCGAGAAGGTCGCCCAGAAGGTCCACCCCGAGGCGGCCTACTTCACCACGATCGACGGAAAGCGCACCGCGCTGTTCGTGTTCGACATGCAGGACTCCTCGCAGATGCCGTCCATCGCCGAGCCCCTGTTCAGCGAGTTCGGCGCGTACATCACCTTCGAGCCGGTGATGAATTCCGAGGACCTCGCCAAGGGCCTGGGCGCCACCTGACCGGCGCTCCGTTCGGCGCCTCCCGGTGCTACACCGCCAACGGCCTCCCCTCCGGCGGGCGTTGGCCGTTGTCACCCACCCATGCAAGGGGAAGGTGCCTGGCGCGGTGACCTCGACAACGGCTGGGGTCGGGGCGTGGCCGGAGCGACCGCTCGGTTGCGGCGTCGGCCCTGCCGTACACCCGGTGCCGCTCGTCGCCCCCGTGTCCCGCTTCGCCCCGCCTTCTCCGATCGCATCCGAGGGTTTGCCGGGCGGTTCAGAGGCGGTACTCCTGTTCCTCGATCCAGCGGTGCACGGCTTCCTTGTCGGCCACGGTGAGCCGGCCGCCGTCGCCGGGGGAGTCGGGGTTCGCGCCGGTCGCGGGGTCCTCCACGCGGGCGTCGGCCCAGTCGGCGAGCTCGCGCACGGCCTCCGGGGTGAAGCGGCCGCCGTCCTCCCACGCCCGCCGTGCCAGCGCCGCGGCGCCCCGGTCCTGCGCCGTGCCCTCGGGGCCCGCCGCGCGCTCCTGCGACTCGTCGAGCCACCGCGCGATGAGGCGGGCGGCGAGGTCCGTGCCTGGTGTTTCGCTCATGCCCAGGATGGTGACCGTTTTCCCCGCGATCATGCCTCGACGTGGGGCACTCCTTGTTAGCGAGTGCTACATAAGCTAGCTTTCCTTTATGGGAACGCAGAAACAGCTCAATGTGCGGATGCCCGAGGAGCGCCTGACCGCGGTCCAGGAGCGCGCGGCGAAGTCGCATATGAGCGTCCAGGACTACGTCAACGGGCTGATCGAGCGCGATCTCAGCGAGACCCGGCGCCTGTTCCTCGATGCCTACGCCTCAGCGGTGGACGAGATGAGCGAGGAGTTCGCCGAGGTCTACGGCACCCCGAAGGAGCAGCGCGCCGTCGGTCACGACGGCACCCGTGCGCCGCACGGAGAGTCGCGGTGAACCTTCGCGTCGATCTGGCGTGGCTGCTCTCGGCCGCCCAGATACTGCCGGGGGACCCCCTGGTCTGCGACTACGGGGTGCTGGCGGGGGCGGAGACTCGGCATGCCGCCCGCATCATGGACAAGGACGTCTACGACAAGCCGCACCACAAGGCCGCCGCCCTCCTGCACACCCTGGTCCGCACCCCGGCCCTGGAACACAGCAACGCGCTGTACGCGGTGGCGGTCGCGCGGGCCTACCTCACCCTGAGCGGACTGTCGCCCAAGCCCCGCCGTGGTGAGGCGAGCGCTCTGGCGCTGGACACCGAGGCCGGGCGCAAGGATGTACGGGAGATCGCGAGGGTGCTGCACTCCTGGACGGCGTGAGCCGCGCGGACGGGTGATCCGGGCCGCGCTGCCCTCCCGTACGGGCGCTTGCGAGCGGGGCGCGCTCGCGGACGTCAGCCCAGCACCCGCAGGATGTGCTCGGCCGCCTCCGCCATCGCCGTGCGGGCGGCCGTCAGGTACCTGCGCGGATCCACCGCGGAAGGCCGCCGCGCCAGGTGCTCGCGCACCGCGGAGGTGTAGGCGACATTGAGGGCCGTGCCGACGTTGATTTTGACCATCCCCGACTTCACCGCCTGCCGCAGCTCGTCGTCCGGCACCCCGGAGGATCCGTGCAGGACGAGTGGGACCGGCACCCTCTCGCGCAGCCGTGCGATGAGGTCATGGTCCAGCCGGGCGGTCCGCTCGGTCATCGCGTGCGAGCTGCCCACGGCCACGGCGAGGGCGTCCACCCCCGTGGCCTCGGTGTACGCGGCCGCGTCGTCCGGATCGGTGCGCACCCCGGGCGCGTGCGCGCCGTCCTTGCCGCCGATCTCGCCGAGCTCCGCCTCCAGCCAGATCCCGCGCTCGTGGGCCCATGCGACGGCGTTCGCTGTGGCGCGCACATTCTGCGCGTAGGGGAGTTTCGACGCGTCGAACATCATCGAGGAGACTCCCGCCTCGGCGCCCGCGTGCAGCAGCTCCCGTTCCTCGACATGGTCGAGATGGAGCGAGACCGGGACGGCGCAGCCGCGGGCCACGGCGGCGCACGCGGCCAGGACCGGTGCCGGGTCCCCGCCGTGGAACCTCACCGCGTTCTCGCTGACCTGGAGGACCACGGGCAGTCCGGCGGCCTCGCCCGCGGCCGCGGCGGCCTCGGCGTGCTCGAGCGTGATGACGTTGAAAGCGGCGAGACCTCTCCGCGCGGCGCGCGCCCGCGCAACGAGGTCGGCTGTGGTGGCAACGGGCATGGTGCGTCCTTCGGTGCTCGGGCTTGTGCGGTCCGGCGGTGCGGTCCGGCGGTGCGGGTGGCTGTGCGGTCGGGCTGTGCGGGTGGGCCGGGTGGCTGTGCGGTCGGTTGCCGTGAGTGGTCGCTGTGATCGGTGGGGGTCGGCGCGGGTCAGCGCTGTATGTGCGGCAGACGGATGGGCTCGGGACGTACCCGGGGGAGGAGCTCGCGATAGGCGTCCGCGTCGAACTCCCCGGCCGTGGGGGCGAGCACGGTCGCGGCGGACAGCGCCACCGCGCGGCGCAGCCGCTCCGGCCAGGACAGCCCCTCCACCAGGCCGGACAGCAGCCCAGCCACCACGCTGTCACCGGCACCGGTCGGATTGCCCGCGAACCGCCGTGGTGGCGCGGCCCGCCAACCTCCCTCGGGTGAGACGAGAAGCGCTCCGTCCGGGCCGAGTGAGGCGGCGACGGCCGTGGTGCCGGACGCGGCAAGGCGGGCCGCGGCCCCGGCCGGGTCCTGGATCCCGGTCGCCTCGGCGAGCTCGTCCGCGTTGGGCTTCACCAGGTCGGGCCCCGCCGCCAGTCCATGGACCAGCGCCTCGCCGGAGGTGTCCAGAAGAACCGGCACACCGGGCCGGGCCCGGTGTGCCTCACGCACCAGCGTGGCGTAGGCGTCGGCCGGCGCTCCGGGAGGCAGGCTCCCGCACAGGGCGACCGCGCCGCATCCCCCGAGCAGCCGGCGGTAGGCGGCGACGAAGGCCGCCCACTCGTCGGCGGTGATCCGCGGCCCCGGCTCATTGAAGACCGTGGCGTCGCCCGTGCCGTCGACCACCGCCACCGTGCGCCGGGTGGTGCCCGCGACGGTCATGAGCCGGTCGTCCAGCGGCGCCGCTCCCGCCGGACCGGGGGCGGCCAGCATGGCGCGCAGTTCCTCGCCCGTGCCGCCGCCCGCCAGACCCGTCACCACGCAGCGGTGCCCGAGCGCGGTCAGGACCCGGGCGACATTGACACCCTTGCCACCCGGGGACACGACGGTGCGCTCGACTCGGTTGGTCCCGTGCAGCTCCACCCGTGGAAGCCGGTAGGTCACATCGACGGCCGTGTTGAGCGTGACGGTCAGGACCGGCACGGCCGACCGGATGGACGGAGCCGGGCGACGGTCAGCGGAGGACAACGGAACGGGTGAGGTTGCGGGGACGGTCCGGGTCGCAGCCCCTGGCCTCGGCGACGGCGACCGCCAGCCGCTGCGCGCGCACCAGGTCCGCCATCGGATCGAGCGGAGCGGCCGAGGTGGCGCACGAGTCGGCCAGCAGGGTGCCGCCGACGGCCTCCACATCGCCGCGCAGCCCCTCCGGCAGGCCGCCGAACGCCCACACCACCCGGCCGGGACCGGTGATGCTGATCGGTCCGTGCCGGTACTCCATCGCCGGGTAGGCCTCGGTCCAGGCGCCCGCCGCCTCACGCATCTTCAGCGCCGCCTCCTGCGCCAGACCGCAGGTCCAACCAGTGCCCACGAAGGTGAACTGATCGGCCTCGACCAGCCCCTGGGGGAGTTCGTGCGCCAGGGCCCGTTCGGCGTCCGCGGCGGCGGCGGCGAGATCATCGCCGAGGTGCGCCCTCAGCAGGGCGAGCGCCGTGGTGGCGAACCGGGTCTGCACCACCGAGCGCTCATCGGCGAAGTCGAGCACCGCGACCTGGTCCGCCGCGCTCATGACCGGCGTCTCCGGGTCGGCGGTGATGGCGGACGTGGCGGCGCTGCCACGTACATGGCCCAGCAACCGCAGGACCTCCGTGGTCGTGCCCGACCTGGTGATCGCCAGCACACGGTCGTAGCTGCGGCCGACGGGGAACTCCGACGCGGCGAAGGCGTCCGTCTCGCCCTGGCCGCAGGCCTCGCGCAGCACGGCATACGACTGGGCGATGAACCACGAGGTGCCGCAGCCGACCACCGCGGTCCGCTCACCGGGCCTGGGCAGGGAGCCGCTCAGCGATGGGGCGAGAGCGGCGGCCCTGCGCCACACCTGGGGCTGGGAGGCGATCTCGGTGGCGGTGAGGGACGTGCCGTCGGGCATTTGGGGACTCCTCCGTACCGGCGCACCCGCCGCCGGATGCGGCCTCGGGTGAACGATCATAGGATCTGCTTGAAACTGCTTCTTTAAAGAGAGTATCAAGCAATTTCGAGCGCAACGAGAGCGTGTTCGAGTTCCGGAAGACCCATGAGTCACATGAGACAGCGCACCGGCCCACCGGAACGTGTGCGACGCTACGAGCCGTACGGACGGTCCGTGTCGAGGCGGACGCGCGGCCTGGCCCCGGAAGAGACGGTGGAAGAGTGTCCAAGCAGCAGCGCTGGGGAGCGCTGATGGAATTGCTGGCCGAGCAGGGCCGCCTGGAGGTCGAGGACGCCGCCGCGGCCCTGGAGGTCTCCGCCGCGACCATCCGGCGCGACCTGGACGAACTCGCCGCCCAGCAGATGCTCGTGCGCACACGCGGCGGGGCGGTGGCCCACGGGGTGTCGTACGAGCTTCCCCTGCGCTACAAGTCCTCCCGCAACGCCCCCGAGAAACAGCGGATCGCCCAGGCGGTGGCGGATCTGGTGGCCACCGGTGACGTGGTGGGGCTCAACGGCGGCACCACCATGACCGAAGTGGCCCGTGCTCTGGCGCTGCGCCACAGTGAGGCCCCCGCGCCGGGTGCCCAGCCCTCAACGGGCACCGCACCCGCCCTGACCGTCGTGACCAACGCCCTCAACATCGCCGGTGACCTCGCGGTCCGGCCGCAGATCAAACTCGTCCTCACCGGTGGCGTGGCCCGACCGCAGACCTATGAACTCGTGGGCCCGCTGACCATCGGAGTGCTCAACGAGGTGGTCCTCGACATCGCCGTCCTCGGCGTGGACGGCCTCGATCCCGACCGCGGTCTGATGGCCCATCACGAGGACGAGGCGGCCGTCAGCCGTCTGCTCGCCGAGCGGGCCCACCGGGTCGTGGTCGCCGCCGACGCCACGAAGATCGGCAGGCGTGCGTTCGCCCGTATCGCGGGCCTGGACCGGGTCCATTTCCTCGTCACCGATGCCTCGATCTCCCCGCAGGCCCGGACGCGGATCACCGAGGCGGGGGTGAAGGTGCTCACGGTCTGACCGGCGCCGACAGCTGCCCGGACCGAGAGGTGGTCCTCGGGGCCGCGGGCGAGCGAGGCCGGCGCACGGCTCGCCATCAGGACGACCCGTGCCCCCGCGTCCTCGACCACCGCGATCTGCTCTTCGTACGCCCGCTCCACCTCGGCGAGACTCCCGGGCACGCCGGAAAGCTGGTCCGTTCCGGCACCGCAGGCGAGCCGGCCGCCCACCGCCGCGGCCTCCGCACCGGAGCGGGCGATGAGCTCACGGGTGGCCGGCCAGTCCAGGCCCATGCCCCGCTGCGCGGTGTCCATGGCGTCGGCCACGCCCCAGTCCGAGGCCCCACAGGCGGCCGCGGAAGGCGATGGTGGCGTCCCAGTCGACGGCGGCGGGCGCACCCGGGGCGTTGTCGCCCTGTGGAGCGGCGACGACATGGGCCGCGGCGTAGGCGATCCGGGACCGCGAAGGGGCGGGCGAGGACGGCAGATCCGGGGGAGGGGAGAGCCGGTGCGGCCGTGATCCGTGCGGTCCGGGCAGGACGATCCGCGCCATCGCGGTCACCTCTCCAGCTCGGGCACGTCGAGGCGGCGCCCCTCCCGCCAGGACCGCAGGCCCAGCTCGGCGAGCTGAACGCCCTTGGCGCCCTCCAGCAGATCCCATCCGAAGGGGGAGCCCGTCGCCACATGGGTGAGGAACAGCTCCCACTGCGCCTTGAAGGCGTTGCCGAACTCCTGGTTGTCCGGAACCCGTTGCCACTGGGCGCGGAAGTCCTCGGTCGCGGGCAGGTCGGGGTTCCAGACCGCCTTGGGGGTGGCCGCCCGGTGCTGGATACGGCACTCGCGCAGCCCGGCGACCGCGCTGCCCTCGGTTCCGTCGATCTGGAACTCCACCAGCTCGTCCCGGTCCACCCGCACCGTCCAGGAGGAGTTGATCTGGGCCACGACCCCGCCCTCGAGCTCGAAGACGCCGTACGCGGCGTCGTCCGCGGTGGCCCTGTAGGGCCTGCCGTTCTCGTCGTGGCGGCGTGGCACATGGGTGGCGGCGTGCGCGTACACCGAACGGACCGGGGCCACGATCCGGTCCAGCACATACCGCCAGTGCGGGAACATGTCGAGGATGACTCCACCGCCGTCCTCGCCGCGGTAGTTCCAGGACGGGCGCTGGGCGTCCTGCCAGTCGCCCTCGAAGACCCAGTAGCCGAACTCGCCGCGCACCGACAGGATCCGCCCGAAGAAGCCCCCGTCCACGAGCCGCCTCAGCTTGAGCAGCCCCGGCAGGAACAGCTTGTCCTGCACGACCCCGTTGCACACGCCCGCGTCACGGGCCAGCCCGGCCAGCTCCAGTGCACCCGTGAGCGAGTGCGCACTCGGCTTCTCCGTGTAGATGTGCTTGCCCGCGGCGATCGCCGCGCGGACGGCCTTCTCGCGGGCCGGCGTGACCTGGGCGTCGAAGTAGATCTGCGCCTCGGGGTCGGCCAGCGCCTCCTCCAGGGAGGTCGTCCAGCGGCTGAGGCCGTGACGCTCGGCCAGCTCCCGCAGCCTGTCCTCGCCGCGTCCCACCAGGATGGGCTCCGGCCACAGCGTGCGGCCGTCGGGCAGCGGAAGGCCCCCCTCGGCACGGAGGGCCAGGATCGAGCGCACCAGATGCTGGCGGTACCCCATGCGGCCGGTCACACCGTTCATCACCACGCCGATCACAGTGCGGGCCATGCGACCTCCTCCTCGATGAGCTCGATCCGCTCGACGGCTCGATCCGCTCGACGGGCTCGGTCCGCTCGACGGCTCCATGGGCTCCATGGGCTCGATGTGACGGAAGGATGTGCGGAGACACTATGTGGAAAGGCGGTGCGGAGAGGCTGTGCGGGGAGGCTGTGCGTTCGGGCTGTACTAATGCGGGGAAAGCGCTTTCCCATCCCTTCCGGCCGACGGTAGGCCGCCGGTCACCCCCGGTCAAGAGGGCCGCGCCGCGCGCTAGGCTGGACACGCGCAGTTACACGGCCGCGGGCGGAGGTGACCGGTGCGAGTGACCCTGGGCGACGTGGCCCGCCGGGCAGGTGTCTCGCTGGCCACCGCCTCGCGCGCGCTCAACGGGTCGGACCGCAACGTCGGCGATGTGCTCGCCGCCCGGGTACGTGCCAGCGCGAAGGAGCTCGGCTACCTGCCCTACGCCCCGGCCCAGGCCCTGGCCCGTGCCTCGACCGCCACCCTCGGTGTCCTCCTGCACGACGTGGCCGACCCCTACTTCGGGGTGATCACCCGAGGCGCCTCCGAGGCCGCGGCCGAAGCCGGCCTGCTCACCATGGTGGTCAGCACCTTCGCCGACCCCGATCTCGAGCTGCGCAACATCCGGATGCTCCACGCCCAGCGGGCCCGGGCCATCGTGCTCGCCGCCTCCGGGTATGTGGACGAGGAGGCCACCCGTCGGCTCGACGAGGCCCTCGGTGCCTACCGGGCCGAGGGCGGAAGAGTCGTGGCACTGACCGACCACGGTCCCTCGTACGACAGTGTCCGCCCGGCCAACCGGCGCGGCGCCGCCGACCTCACCCGGGCACTGCTCGGTCTGGGCCATCGCCGTTTCGCAGTGGTCCCGGGCCCCGAGCGGCTGCGGGTTTCACTCGACCGGCTTCTCGGCGTTCGGGAGGCACTGGACGAGGCCGGGGTGGCGCTGGGGCCGGAGGCGGTCGAATTCGCGGAATTCAGCCACGAGGGCGGCCGGGCGGCCACGGCACGCCTGCTCGAGCGCTCGCGCCCCACGGCCCTGATCGCTCTCTCCGACGTCGGCGCCGTGGGCGCGCTGGCGGAACTGCGCGGGCGCGGCCTCGACGTCCCCGGCGACATCTCCGTCGTGGGGTTCGACGACATTCCCTGCGCCGCCCAGCTCGCCCCGGCGCTCACCACCGTGCGGGTCCCGCTGGAGCGCATGGGCGCCGAGGCGGTCCGCCTCGCCCTCGAGCCCCGGCCGAGGACCGCTCCGGGGGGCATCGAGGACGCTACTGACGGGCTGTCGGCCGGCCCGGACACCCGTTCCCCGCGGGTGGTCGACCTCCCCACAGAGACCGTTCTCCGTGCGAGTACCGCCCCACCGCCCGGCGCCTTCTGAATCCGGCGGTTTCCGTACAACCCGAGGACCCCGTCGTCGGTCTGTGGAGCGGGTGTGCCAACATCCGTGCTGGCGTTCGATCAAGCTGCCGTTTGATTCACAGGGGTGGCGGCGGGTCGGGGGAGAGCGCCTTCACCATCGACGGGGGTTGGTCCGCGCGTGTCCCGGACGTGTTCCGGCGGACGTGGCCAACGCGAGATCAAAGAACGGAACCGCTATGCATCCACACCTGATATCCCGCTCCGCGCGTCGCGTGCTGCCGGTGGCACTCGCCACCGGCTCGCTCGTCTCGGTTCTCACGGCGGCGGCCCCGGCGGAAGCGGCACCGAGCCCGGCGGTCACGGCCACGCCGCAGGTCGTCTGCACCTCGGACAAGGAGGGCCTGGCCTCCCGGCTGACCAAGGACATCACCACGGCACTGCACGGGCGCAGGAGCACCACGGCCATCGCCCTCTACGACCGCACCACCGGAACGAAGTGCACCTTCAACGCGGCCAAGAAGTACGACTCGGCAAGCGTCGTGAAGGTCACCGTCCTCGGCACGCTGCTGCGCCAGGCCATGGACGAGCACCGCCACCTCACCTCCCGTGAGGTGAGGCTGAGCAAGGCCATGATCACCAAATCGGACAACGACGCGACCACCAGCCTGTGGAAGCAACTCGGCATGACCCGGATCAAGCGCTTCCTTCAGCTGGCGGGTATGACGCAGACGGTTCCGGGCACCGATGGCTACTGGGGGCTGACCCAGATCACGGCCACCGACGAGCTGAAGCTGCTGTCGGTACTGACCTCCAGCAATACGGTCCTGACCTCCAACTCGCGTGCCTACGCCCGCGATCTGATGAGCCAGGTCGTCGCCTCGCAGCGCTGGGGAGTGCCGGCGGGTGCCCCGAGCTCGGTGACCGTGCATGTGAAGAACGGCTGGCTGCCGCGCTCCACCCACGGCTGGCGCGTTCACAGCATCGGCGCGTTCACCGGCAACGGCCATGACTACGCGATGGCCGTGCTCACGCACGACAACTCCACGATGGACTACGGCGTCGCCACCATCCAGGCCGTCGCCCGCGCGGTGCACCGCGACCTCAACCCCGGTGAGCGGGCGGACGCCCGTTACGCGACCACCCCGCCGCTGCCCAATACCCCGGACGAGGTGATCCCGGACGACCTGCCGCGGCGTCCCTAGTCGGCGTCAGCTCCCAACGCCGGGGACAGGGCAGGCCCTTGTTCCCGGCGTTCGGTGTCCCCGGCGTTCGGTGTCTCGGGGGTATCGGTGTCTCGGGGTTCGGTCTCTCGGGGTTCGGTGTCTCGGGGGTTCGTTGTTCTGGGGTTCGCCGTCTCGGGGGTTCGTTGTTCTGGGGTTCGCCGTCTCAGGGTCGTTGTCGTGGGCGTGGGGAACCCACACCCGGCGATTCTTCCCGTCGGCGCACCCAACACGCCCCGGTCCTGGGATTCTTGGACCATGACTGAATCCTCGGACGGCACGACCGCGAGCCGTCGGGCCGAACTGGAGCGGTTGCGCGACGAGGCGGAGCGGCAGCGCAGGATCTCGCACCGCAGGGTGGCGATGTGGGGCAGCCTCGACATCGTCCTGGGCTTCCCCGCGGCCGTCCTCGCCGCCGTCTCCGGCGCGACCGGTCTGGCGACGGCGGACGCCCGTGTGCCCGCGGCCCTGCTGGCACTGATCTCCGCGGGGTTCGCCGCCGGCGCGAGCTTCCTGCGCAGCGATGTGCGCCAGGTCGCCAACAAGCGCAGCCGCTCGGCCTGGACGGCGGTGGAGGCCGAGGCCCGCCTCGCACTGGCCGACGAGGTGTACCGCGACCCCCAGCGCCTGCACCGCGCCCTGCGTCATCTCTTCGACGGCCGACAGGCGGCGATGGCGGCCTACGAGGGCGAGGCGCCGAACGGGAACGGCGGTCCCCGACCCGACCCGGCCCCTGCCCCCGTTCCGGCCCATCCCCCCGCCCCGGTGCCGGGCCACGCCCCCGAGCCCGGGCAGGCGGGCGACCCGGGCCCCGCCGCCACGAGTCCCGCACCCGACCCGGATCCCAGCCCGTCGGCCGCCGTCTCCTGAGCCCCGCCGACCACGAGGCCGGCGGCCGAGCCGCTCGTAGCGGCCGAGGAAGACCACCCCCGCCGTGTTGGCCCGGCTGCCGGCACCGAGTTGCCCGTGCCGGGGACCGGCCGCAGCGTGGAGACGAGATCAGCCCGCGCTCCCGAGCCCGGGATCCCCCGCTCCCGCACGAGGTCGGCCATGCAGGCAGAGCGCCTGGCGAAACGCTCCAAGGAACAGCTCCCACGGATCACCCGTTCGAGCCGTGCCACGGCCGGTCCGATGGTGTGGCCCGCGGCCGTCGCCGCGGTATTCACCCTCGCGCAGATCCTCCTGGTCGGCCGAGGGACGGCCTTCAGCTGGGACGAGACGGTGTACCTCAGCCAGACCAGCCCCGATGTGCCCGCCGCGTTCTTCAGCGCGCCCCGCGCCCGAGGCGTCCCCGTCCTCGTCGCACCGATCCTCGCCGTCACCTCCTCGCCTACGGCGATCCGCGTCTGCCTCGCCGTCATGTCCGGGGCGGCCCTCCTGCTGGCGATGCGGGTGTGGCGGTCGCTCCTGCCCACCGCGGTGCTCACCCTGGCGGGTGCCCTCTTCGCGAGTCTGTGGACGAGCCTGTACTACGGTCCCGCAGCCATGCCCAACCTCTGGGTGGCCCTGGCCTGCCTCGCGGCGGTCGGCTGGTTCCTGCGGGCGGCCCGCGACCGCCGCGACACCCCCGCGCTGATCGGGCTCGCCGCCGCAGTGGCCTTCGCCGCGCTCATGCGCCCCCTCGACGCCTTCTGGCTCGCCCTGCCCCTGGGGGTGCCGGCTGTCGCGCACCGCCGGTGGCGGCATCCGGTAATCCTCGTGGCCCTCGTCTGCGGGCTCGCCGCCGGCTGGGCCGACTGGGTGATCGAGGCATACGCGCACTACGGCGGCCTCAGCGCACGGGTGCACCGGGCCAGCGAGATCCAGGGCCGGATGACCTGGCACCTGGCCCTCGACGACCAGGCCCGCGCCCTCGCCGGCAAAACCCTGTGCCGCCCCTGCGACGGCCCCTGGCAGCACCGCTACACCGCCGCCTGGTGGTTCGCCCTGCCCCCGCTGGTCGTCGGCGGACTGTGGGCAACCGCGCGCTCCCGCGCTCGGGCCGCGACCTGGCTGCCGACGCCTGTCGCCGCCTCACTGGCCCTGCCGTACCTGTTCCTCATCGACTACGCCGCGCCGCGCTTCCTCCTCCCCGCCCACGCCCTCCTCGCCATCCCGGTGGCCACGTGCCTGGTGTGGCTGGTGACCGGCCTGCCCGCACGCCTGCGCCCTGCCGCAGCCGTACTGGTCGCGCTGGGGCTGTGCCTTCACGTCGCGATCCAGTTCCAGACCCTCGTCCATGTCACGGCGCGCAGCAGGGCGCTGCGTGCCGACACCGAGCGCGTCGCCGCCGAACTACGCAGGCAGGGGGTCCGCCCGCCCTGCGTGGTCTCCGGGGCCCAGGCGATCCCGATCGGCTTCTCCACCGGCTGCGCCTCCCGGCAGACCTATGGCCATGACGCGAGCATCACGCCCGCCGGGCTCGAGGCCACGGCAGGCGGTGAGCCGGTGGCCGTCCTGGTCTCCAAGGGTGACAGGCCACCGGTCTTCGCCCGGCACTGGCGCACCGTCCCTCTGCCGGACCTCGGCCGCGTCCATGACTACCGTGCCTACCTGGCCCCTTCGGTCCGGCCGGTGAACGGTCCATGCAAGGGGACCGGGAGCCGCTGCCCGCGGGGCCCATCGGATGAGCCCAGTGACCGGCCCTGCGGCAGGACGTTGTCGTTGACCGAACCGAGCCCCACACCCGACAGACGCCGGTGCAGCGCCATCGCCTGATCCTCGGTCAGTGAGGCCGGAGATTCCCGGCCGACGTGCCGTCACCCCTCTTGCCGGGACCCCGCTCCTGCCCGCGACCATGGTCCCGAAAGGTACGACGTCCAACGTCCTATGTCATCCCGCACCGGGATGTCTGCACTGGGAGGCGACCGTGACGGACTCCGCCATGCCCGACCGGCGGCCGTGGCACCGGCAGCTCGACGCAGGCCAGTGGAAGGCCTTCGCCGCCGCATGGGTGGGATATCTGCTCGACGGCTTCGACTTCGTCCTCATCACCCTGGTGCTGACCGAGGTGGCGGACGAATTCGGACTGTCGCTGGCCACCGCGGCGGGCCTGGTCTCCGCCGCCTTTGTCTCGCGATGGCTCGGCGGACTGGCGCTGGGAGCCATGGGCGACCGCCTCGGCAGGCGGCCCGCCATGATCGCGAGCATCCTCTGCTACGCCGTGGGCACAGGGATGTGCGGTTTCGCCTGGGGCTACTGGTCGCTGTTCTGCTTCCGCGCGGTCGTCGGCCTCGGCATGGCCGGGGAGTACGGCTCCAGCACCACCTATGTGATGGAGAGCTGGCCCAGGGCACTGCGCAACCGGGCCAGCGGCATGCTCCTGTCGGCCTACCCCATCGGCGCCGTCCTGGCGGCCCGCGCCTACGACCTGATCGTCCCGCACGCGGGCTGGCGCTGGCTGTTCTACGCGGGGATCCTCCCCGTGGCCCTGGCGTTGTGGCTGCGCCGGTCGCTCCCGGAGGCGGGGGAGTGGTCACGCGAGGTCGGGCGGCGCGGTCGCGAGGGCGCCGCGGGCACCAGCGCGTCGGCGCTGCTGTCGCGCCGCTGGGCCGGGGCGAACGCCCTCATCTGCGTGGCCGTCTCCGCCTCGCTGGTCCTCATCTTCTCCGGGCACGCGGGCCCGCTGTACCCGCTGTACATCGCGGTGTGCGTGGCGGGCTTCATCGCGTTCGCGGTCCAGATCAACGGGCGGCTGTGGCCGATGGCGGTCGGGCTGATGCTCACCGTCTTCAGCGCGTTCCTGTACTCGTGGCCGATCCAGTCGCTGCTGCCCACCTACCTCAAGACGGTGCTGCACTACGACTCCGGCCAGGTCGCGAACGCCCTGACGTGGGCGGGACTCGGGTACGCCACCGGATCCTGCCTGGCGGGCATCCTCGCCGACCGGCTCGGCACCAGGACCACCTACGTCGGCGGCCTGGTCCTCTCCCTGCTGTTCGTCTTCCCGACCTTCGCCCTGGGCTCCGGCAACGTGGCGCTGATGTGGGTCCTGCTCTTCGCCCTCCAGGCCACCGGCTCCGGTATCTCCGGGCTCCTGCCCAAGTACATCGGCGACCACTTCCCCGTGCGCCTGCGTGCGGCGAGCCTGGGCTTCACCTACAACGTGGGCGCCCTCGGCGGCGCGGTCGCCCCCGTTCTCGGTGCGCGGGTCGCCGACCGCATCGGTCTGGGGCCGTCCCTGGCGTGGCTGGCCACCGTGCTCGCCCTGCTCACCGCCTCCCTGGTCGCGGCGGATACACCGGCCCGCTTGGGCCGCCGCCTCCACCGTGAGGCGGCCGATCCGCTGGCCGATGCCCAGCTGCCGTAACGCCCACCGGGCCGTGCGGGCGGGAGAGCCGCGCCGCGCACGGCCCGGCACGTCAACGCGGGTCAGCGGCGGTCAACGGCGCCGACGTCTGGGCGCCGCCCAGCCTGAACCGATGCCGCCGAGGTGCAGGGCCACACAGACCAGCCCGAGCAGGAGAAGGCTCGTCGGCGTGAAGGCCGCGTCCGTCTCCGTTCCGGTGGCGTTGATGACGAAAGCGATACCGAAGATGACGGCTCCGACGATGGCGAGCATGTGAACTCCTGGGATGTGAACTCCTGGGATGTGGACTCCTGGAGTGGCCTCGGACTTGGGCCCCGTCTTCCCGGTCCGCCGGATCTCAGGCCTCGCTCGCCGTACTCGTGGTACATTGCGCTCAGTACAGAGCAGGCGATGAACTTCTCTCGCCGCAATTGCTCGTACTGGTGCGTTCTGTCTCGTCCAGCGGTTCCAGCTCCAGCCCGTCCTTCCGTGACCGGCATCCGGCGCCACCGCTTCCTTCCCCGCCCAACAGGGGCGCCACGCCTTCCTGTTGCGCTTCATCCCGGACGGCTCGCTCCGGCCCGCCGTCCGTCACCGCCGCGCACCCGTGCGCGGGCTCTCGGCGCCACGACGCCAACTCCCCAATCGCTCCTCCCCATTCCCTGACCGCACCCGTTCCTCGCGCCGACGAGGCGCCGTCGAAAGGCATTCACCAATGACCACCACAACCCAGCCCACCCACCACTGCGGCATCCTCGACACCGTCGGCAAGCAAGGCTTCCTCCGAAGCGGGGGCTACCTGCCGAGCCCGTGCGACCCGCGGGTCCCCGCGCAGGTGATACACCGTCATGGCCTGCGCCGCGGTGACCTGCTCGAGGGCCTGGCCAACGAGCCACGCCCCGGCGCCCGAGGTGAACGGACGCCGGAACTGGCGCACGTCGAACGGATCAACGGGCTCGACCCCGAAACCGTCGCCGGGCGCCCCCACTTCGCCGGCCTCACCCCGCTCCACCCCCAGGAAAGGCTGCGGCTGGAGACCGAGCAGAGCCGGCTCGACACCCGGCTGATCGACATCGTCAGCCCGATCGGCAAGGGCCAGCGCGGCCTTCTCGTCGCCCCGCCGAAGACCGGGAAGACCGTCCTCCTGCAGGGCGTTGCCCAAGCCCTCACCCGCAACCACCCCGAGTGCCGCCTCATGGTCGTCCTCCTCGACGAACGCCCCGAAGAGGTCACCGACATGCGGCGCACGGTGGACGCGGAGGTCATCTCCTCGACATTCGACCGCCCGGCCGCGGAGCACACGGCGGTCGCCGAACTCGCCGTGGAGCGGGCCAAGCGCCTCGTCGAACTCGGCGAGGACGTGGTGATCCTGCTGGACTCGATCACCCGGCTGTGCCGCGCCCACAACACCATCGCCTCCGGCGGCGGCAGAACGCTGAGCGGCGGTGTCGACGCCTCCGCCGTGCACGCGCCCAAGCGCCTGTTCGGCGCGGCACGCAACATCGAGAACGGCGGTTCGCTGACGATCCTGGCGACCGCCCTCGTCCAGACCGGCTCCCGCGCCGACGACTACTTCTTCGAAGAGCTCAAGAGCACCGGCAACATGGAACTCCACCTGGACCGCTCCCTGGCCGACCGGCGCGTGTTCCCGGCCGTGGCCGTCGCCTCCTCCGGCACCCGCAAGGAGGAGTTGCTGACCGGCCCCCAGGAACTGGTCGCCGTGCGCGCCCTGCGCCGGGTCCTGAGCGGCAGGGAAGTCCAGCAGTCCACCGAACTCCTCCTGAGCCGACTGCGCCGAACCGGGGACAACAACGAGTTCCTGCGCCGCGTCCTCCAGGACCAACTGCCCGGAGCCGCCTGAGTGGTCTTCGCCGCCCTCTCATGGCCGCGCGACGCCAGTGCTCCTCCCGCGCCCGCTGGGTGCTCGGGTGCGTCGGATGCGCTCCCGTGCCCCTCTGGTGCGCCGAGTGGTCGGATCCCTACGGTTGGTGACCGCGCGTCGTGCCGTGGTCAACGGCCGCGGGCGCTACGGCAGTAGAGCAGTCGAACACGGGGGAGCGTGTCGAAGTGTCCGATGCCGCTTTCGGACCCGGAGGGGAGTCGGTGGCGACCGACCCCGACATCGAGGACGCATTACTCACCGCCCGGCTCAAACGCCTGGTGCGCACCTGGACGAGGCACCAGGCCCGTTCGGCGGCACCGTACGAGCCCGCGGTCGGCGCTCCGCCGCGCTGGGACGTCGTGGTCACCCGGGGCGGAGAGATCGGCGCACGGCTGCTCGCCTGGATGCGCCAGGCCTCACTGGGGCAGCCGGGACCGGTCGTCGCCGACCCGGCGGCGGACACCCTGCACTGGCTGGTACCCGCCGGGACGACGGCCCTGTGGTGCTCGCCCCACGCGGTCTGCGCCCGTGCCGACGAGGAGCGGATGCCCACGCCGGGGCGGTGGGCCGCCGGTGGCGCGAGGTACTGGGAATATCCGCCCGCCGGCGACCGCTTGGTGGACCCGCAACTCCTGGCGATCGGGCTGGCGGCGGTGTGCGGGCCGGTCATGGGCGGTCGACGTCCCCCCGCTCCCTTGATGAGGGAACGCACCCGTGAACGGGAGCCCCGGCCGAGCACGCCGCGGCCCTGGCAGATGCCCGGACGCGGGTAGCCGGCGCGGGCCGGTAGGCGGCGGGCAGGGCGGTCGGGGTCCGGGCACCGCCCGCGCCCGGACCCCCGCACCCGAGCGGGTAAGTAACTCGGGCGTCCGCCACGCCGGGGGGATCAGTGGGGGATCGTGTCGATGAGCTCCCGCGCCCCCTGCCGCAGCAGGGCGACCGCCACGGAGGTGCCCAGCGTCGCCGGATCGAGCGGGCCCGCCCACTCATGGGCGTCGAGGACCGTCTTGCCGTCGGGAGTGAACACCCGGGCGCGCAGAGACAGACGGCCGTCACGCTCGGCCTTGGCGTACCCGGCGATCGGTGAGTTGCAGTGGCCCTGGAGGACATGGAGGAACATCCGCTCGGCGGTGACCTCGCGCCAGGTATTGGTGTCGCCCAGCCCGGCCACGGCGTCGATGGTGGCCGTGTCGTCCTCGCGGCACTGGAGTCCGAGCACCCCGGCGCCGATCGGAGGGCACATCGTCTCCACCGAGAGGATCTCGCTGATCCGGTGGGTCTGCTCGATGCGCTCGAGCCCGGAGACGGCCAGCAGGAGGGCGTCGGCGTCGCCCGCCTCGAGCTTGTCCAGTCGGCGGTTGGCATTGCCCCGCATCGGCACACACTCCAGATGCGGGTGGGAGATGGCCAGCTGCGCCACACGCCGCACCGAGGAGGTGCCGATGCGGGTTCCGGCGGGCAGGTCGTCCAGCCCGAGTCCTTCGGGGTGGACAAGAGCGTCACGGATGTCGTCGCGCTTGAGGAAGGCGGCGAAGACGGTGCCCTGCGGCAGCGGCCGGTCGGCGGGCACATCCTTGATGCAGTGCACCGCGAGGTCCGCCTCGCCCGCGAGCAGGGCGGCGTCCACCTCCTTGGTGAACGCGCCCTTGCCGCCGAGCTTCGACAGATCGCCCATCCACCGGTCCCCGGACGTGGTCACCGGCACCACCTCGGTACGGATACCGGGGCGCAGCGCGACCAACTCGGTACGGACACGCTCGACCTGGGCCAGTGCCATCGGTGAGGAGCGGGAGACGATACGGATCAGCTCAGTGGAGGGCATGGGTAAACGATAGAGCGTCAGAAACCCTGATCGGGTCGGCGCCCCCTCGACCCCCGTGGACGGGCCACGCCGGGCCGCTGGATGCGGCCCGGCGTGGTGGTGTGCCGAGGTGCTTCTGCTGTGTGGCGTGGTGCCGCGATGGTGCGGTGCGGGCTAGGGGATGGGGGGGAACGCCACGAAGCTCAGCGGTGCCGTGGTCGAGGTCGCGTTGAAGCACCCGCTTCCGGCGAAGGACGCGGTGTACGTGACCGCGGTGATCACGGTCGCCGGCACGGTGAACGTCGGCGGTGCGAGGGTCGCCACGCCGCTGGCGTTGGTGACCGCCGACCCGAGGACGACCGGCCCGACCGCTGTGTTGGCGGTGAAGGTGACGGTCTGCCCCGGGATGGGCGCGCTTGTCACAGCGTTCTTGAGCGTGGCACTCATCGTCTGGATGGCGAAGGTGCCGTTCGTGCGCACCCGGACCTGGGCGGGAGCGGCCGTCAGCGTCGTATTGGTTCCGGTGACGGTGACGACGCGGGTGCCGAAGGAACCCAGGAAGCAGGTGCTGCCACTGTAGGTGGCGTTGATGACTCCCGTGACCAGGGTGCTACTGGTGAAGCACGCCTGGCCGCTGGCGTTGAGTGGGACGGTGGTGTTGAGTCCGCCGGGTCCGGTGAAGGTCACCGTCCCGGTCGGTGTCCCCGATCCCGGCGCGTTCGCCACGACGGTGGCGCACACGGTCACGGTCTGCCCGCAGGTCGACGGGTTCGGCGTGACGGTCACTGTCGTGGTGGTCGACGCCTTGTTGACGGTGACCGTCCGGGTGCCGGAGGACCCCATGAAGCACGGGGCACCGTTGTAGGTGGCCGTGATCGTCCCGGTGGCGAGGGTTGTGGTGGTGGTGCAGGCCTGGCCGCTGGCGTTGAGTGGGACGGTGGTGTTGAGTCCGCCGGGTCCGGTGAAGGTCACCGTTCCGGTCGGGGTCCCCGAGCCAGGAGTGTTCGCGACGACCGTGGCGCAGACGGTGACCGTCTGCCCGCACGACGACGGGTTCGGTGTCGCGGTGACTGTCGTCGTGGTCGCACCCGGGGTGACGGTGACGGTGACCGTGCCGGCGGATCCCAGGAAGCAACTGGCACCGTTGTAGGTCGCGGTCACTGTCCCCGACGTCAGCGTGGACGTGGTGAAGCACGCCTGGCCGCTGGCGTTGAGCGCCACGGTGGTGTTGAGTCCGCCGGGTCCGGTGAAGGTGACCGTTCCGGTGGGTGTGCCGGATCCCGGCGGGTTGGCCACGACGGTGGCGCAGACGGTGACCGTCTGCCCGCACGACGACGGGTTCGGCGTCGCGGTGACCGTGGTCGTGGTCGATGCCGGGGTGACGCTCACGGCCGCTGTGCCGGTGGAGGCGAGGAAGCACGCGGCGCCGTTGTAGGTGGCGGTGACGGTTCCGGTGGTCAGGGTTGTGGTGGTGGTGCAGGCCTGGCCGCTGGCGTTGAGTGGGACGGTGGTGTTGAGTCCGCCGGGTCCGGTGAAGGTCACCGTTCCGGTCGGAGTCCCCGATCCCGGCGCGTTCGCCACGACGGTGGCGCACACGGTCACGGTCTGCCCGCACACCGACGGGTTCGGGGTCACGAGCACCGAGGTGGTCGTCGACGTCGGGTTGACGGTGACGGTGGTGGTGCCGACCGAGCCGAGGAAGCAGGCGTCCTCACCGTTGTAGGTGGCGGTGACGGTGCCGGTGGTCAGGGTTGTGGTGGTGGTGCAGGCCTGGCCGCTGGCGTTGAGTGGGACGGTGGTGTTGAGTCCGCCGGGTCCGGTGAAGGTGACTGTTCCGGTGGGTGTGCCGGATCCTGGGGGGCTGGCGGTCACGGTGGCGCAGATGGTGACGGCCTGTCCGCAGACGGACGGGTTCGGTGTGGCCGTGACCGAGGTGGTGGTGGATGCCTCGTTGACGGTGACGGTGGTGGTCCCTGTTGATCCGAGGAAGCAGGCGTCCTCACCGTTGTAGGTGGCGGTGACGGTGCCGGTGGTCAGGGTTGTGGTGGTGCAGGCCTGGCCGCTGGCGTTGAGTGGGACGGTGGT
>NZ_BMMS01000004.1 GCF_014646055.1 Wenjunlia tyrosinilytica | reverse complement strand
CGAGGCGGGCCTGGGCTCCGTCGTGCAGGTCCCGCTCGATCCGGCGCAGGTCCGCCGCCGCCGTGTCCACCACCGTTCCCCGGCTGCTCTCCAGCTCGGCGATACGCCGCTCCAGCTCGTCGTCCGGCGAGAGCAGGCCCCGCACCATCGCGCGGTCCACCGTGGTCAGGCCCCTGGCTATCCACGGCAGCACCGGCCACGCCACAAAGAGCGAGGGCAGGACTACTGTGAAGGTGGCGATGCCCCAGGGCAGCCGAATGAACAGGTAGAGGGCGTGCCGCCAGGCCACCTTGTCCGACAGCGCGGCCCACAGCCACGGGAAGAATCCCGCCTGGCGCGGTCGCACGGGCGACGGATCGGCAATATCCACATCGAGCAGGGCACGAGCACGGGCGCGTTCAATGTGGCCCGCCAGGCGGCAGCCGAGCAGACCGAGCGAGAGCAGGGGCAGCCCGATGACGGTGACGGCGAGCCCCGCGCCGAGCCAGAGCACGGTGACGACGTAGACGAACCCGGCGATGTCGAACGGGAGGTTCAGCAGAAGATAGGTGATCTCCTTCCACGTCTCGGAACCGAAGGCGAGGCGGGGCGGCCTCGGCTTCGAGCCGGTGTCCTGGGTGTGGTGGGTGGTGGACGCGGTCACGTATGTTCTTCCTCCGCCGCGGGCTCTGGACCTCTTAAGCAAGCGTGCACACCGCGGCCGCGACACGCCATGGGGTGGGTCGGCGTGGAACGGGTGGGGTTGTCCCCACCCCCTCCACGTCCACCGAAGTGAGACGCTGCATCCAAATCTTGGGCCAGGGCCTAGACTCCCTGCGGAAACAGATCATCGAGACGGTAGTGGACGTGGCGGAGGTGACCGTGCAAGCGACCCACCATGTCGCGGCTGACTACTTCGACGGCTACTCGGTGGTCGGCCTGGTAGCGGTGCTCGGCGTGCTCTTCGTGGCCGTGGCGTTCGGCGCGGGACGGCTGCTGCGGCCGGTCGCGCCGACCCGCGAGAAGATGCTGA
This sequence comes from Wenjunlia tyrosinilytica, assembly GCF_014646055.1. Classification (GTDB taxonomy): domain Bacteria; phylum Actinomycetota; class Actinomycetes; order Streptomycetales; family Streptomycetaceae; genus Wenjunlia; species Wenjunlia tyrosinilytica. The sequence goes on along the minus strand of NZ_BMMS01000004.1, from coordinate 308,262 downwards.
CGTACGAGTGCGGCGTCGACCCGGTGGGAGAGGGCTGGGCCCACACCCAGATCCGCTACTACGTCTACTCCTTTCTCTATGTGATCTTCGCGGTGGACGCGATCTTCCTCTTCCCATGGGCGACGATCTTCGCCGCGCCCGGTTTCGGCGGCACGACGCTGGTGGAGATGTTCGTGTTCATCGGATTTCTGGCCGTCGGACTGCTCTACGCGTGGAAGAAGGGCGTCCTGGAATGGACGTGACCGAGAACTCGAAGTCGAACGGCGCCCGCCTGCCGGCGGTCGCCACCCCGGCGGGCGCCGCGCCCGCCCCCGTCGAGCTGGGCATGCCCAGACTCGGTGTGCTGTCCCGGCTCGCGCCCGAGCCGATGAAGGTCATCCTCAACTGGGGACGCCGCTACAGCCTGTGGGTGTTCAACTTCGGACTGGCCTGCTGCGCGATCGAGTTCATCGCGGCGTCGATGTCCCGGCACGACTTCATCCGGCTCGGAGTCATCCCCTTCGCACCGGGACCGCGGCAGGCGGACCTGATGGTCGTCTCGGGAACGGTCACCGACAAGATGGCCCCCGCGGTCAAGCGGCTCTACGAGCAGATGCCGGAGCCCAAGTACGTGATCTCGTTCGGGGCGTGCTCCAACTGCGGCGGCCCTTACTGGGACTCGTACTCGGTCACCAAGGGCGTCGACCAGATCATCCCCGTGGACGTGTACGTGCCGGGCTGCCCGCCGCGGCCCGAGGCGCTGCTCCAGGGCATCCTCAAACTCCAGGAGAAGATCGCCCGCGAGTCCCTCGGCGCCCGCTACCCCCGGCACACGCCCCCGGCGGCCGCGCTCACCAGCGGCCTGGTCGCCCCACCGGCCCCGGCCAACGGGGAGGCCGGGGCGTGACCTACCGATCCTTCGAGCAGCTCGCCGACGAGGCGGGGGTCACCGCCGTCTTCGGCGAGGGCGCCACCGCGGCCGAGGCGTACGAGCTCATGACCGTGGACGTGCCCGCCGCCTCATGGGTGGCGGCGCTGACCGCGGCCCGGGACGTGCTGGGCTGCACCTACTTCGACTGGCTGAGCGCCGTGGACGAGCCCGGCCAGGGCTTCCACATCGCCGCGCACGTGGCCGCGGTGGGCAACCCCGTGCGCCGCCTCCTCGTGCGCACCCTCGTGCCGCACGACGCCCCCTCCCTCCCGAGCGCGGTGGAGGTGTACGCGGGCGCGGCATGGCACGAGCGCGAGACGCACGAGATGTTCGGCGTGGACTTCCCCGGCCATCCCCACCTGGTGCCGCTGCTCCTCCCGGAAGGGTTCGAGGGCCACCCGCTGCGCAAGGAGTTCGTGCTGGCGGCCCGCGTGGTCAAGGCATGGCCGGGCGCCAAGGAGCCGGGCGAGTCCGACCACGGCGGCCCCAAGCGCCGCCAGATGCTGCCCCCGGGCGTACCCGACCCCAACGAGTGGGGCCCAATGAAGGGCAAACTCGCCCCCGAGCCCGCCCGCGAACGCCCGGCCCGCGGCGCCCGCGCGGCCGGCGCCGCAGCCGACCGCCCCCGCCGCACCCGCTCGGTGGGCGAAGGCTCAGCAACCCAATCCGCCCCCCGCCGCACCACCCCGGACGCCCCGTGGCAGAAGCCGGGGGAGGGGAAGGAGCCGGAGCCGGGGCCGGGGCCTGGGAAGGCACCGGAGCCGGGGAAGGAGTCGGCCAAGGCGGCGGAGCCGTCGGAGGCGGCGCAGCCCGGCACTCAGGCAGAGCCGGCCGAGGCCGCAGCACCACGGACGGCAGCTGAGCCAGGCCCGACCGCGGGGACAGCCAAGGCCGCCGAGTCGGCCACGGCTGCTGAGCCCACCCCCACTCCCGCCCCCCATGCCGAAAAGGCCGAGCAGCCCAAGCCGACGGGGGAGCCCGCCGCTACCGAGGCGGCGAAGTCGGCCGGACCGGCGGGGGAGCCCGCTCCCGCTCCCACCGCCGCCGCCGAGGCGGCCGAGCTCGCCTCGCCGCCCGAGGCGACTGCGCCTCCGTCCGCCGACACCGTGACCGACGCGGCGGAAGCACCGTCTCCCGAACCACCGGCGCAACCGGGCCCGGCCACAGGGCAGGAGCCCGGCGCCGACCCGCAACAGCAGCCGGACACCCGAGCCCCGCAGGGCGACGCACCACAGGAGGAGGACACGTGAACGACGTGCTCGATGTGCTGCTGCGCCTCGTCGCCGTCCTCGTGGCCTTTCTCGTGCTGCCGCTCCTCGTCGGCCAGACCGAGCACAAGGTCATGGCCCATATGCAGGGCCGCCTCGGCCCGATGTACGCGGGCGGCTTCCACGGCTGGGCGCAACTCGTCGCGGACGGCGTCAAGTTCGCTCAGAAGGAGGATGTCGTCCCGACCGGTGCCGACCGGCGCATCTTCCAACTCGCTCCCGCCATCGCCCTCCTTCCCTACCTGGTCGTCCTGATCGTCATCCCGGTCGGCCCGAACGGCTTCGTCGGCCAAATCGTCGACGCCGGGCTGTTCTTCGTGCTCGCCGTCATGGGCGTCGGCGTGCTCGGCGCTCTCATGGCGGGCTGGGCGTCCGCCAACAAGTTCTCCCTACTCGGCGGCCTGCGCACCGCCGCGCAGCTGATGGCCTACGAGCTGCCGATGCTGCTCGCCGCCGCTTCCGTGGCCATGGCCGCGGGGACGCTCTCGCTCCCCGGCATCGTCCACGCCTTCCACTGGTGGTGGGTGCCGTGGCAGATCATCGGCGCCCTTGTCTTCTTCACCGCGGGACTCGCCGAACTCCAGCGGCCTCCCTTCGACATGCCGGTCGCGGACTCCGAGATCATCTTCGGGGCGTACACCGAGTACACGGGCCTGCGCTTCGCTCTCTTCCTCCTCGCCGAGTACGCGGGAATCGTCGTGCTCTGCGTGCTGACCACCGTCCTGTTCCTCGGCGGCTGGCACGGCCCCTGGTCGGACTCCCTCGGCTGGGTCTGGACGCTGCTCAAGAGCGCCCTGCTCGCGTTCGTCGTCATCTGGCTGCGTGTGAGCTATCCCCGGCTGCGCGAGGACCAGCTCCAGAAGCTGGCCTGGACCGCGCTCATCCCCCTCGCTCTCGTCCAGATCGCGCTCACCGGCGTGGTGAAGGTGGTGATCCAGTGACCGCTGCATCCAAGAAGGCCCTGCCCGGGCGCGGCCTCGCCAAGGGCCTCGCCGTCACCCTGCGGACGATGACCCGCCGCTCGGTCACCGCCCAGTACCCGGACGCTCCGCCGGACTTGCCGCCGCGCACCCGAGGGGTGATCGCGCTGCTGGAGGAGAACTGCACGGTGTGCATGCTGTGCGCCCGTGAGTGCCCCGACTGGTGCATCTACATCGACTCCCACAAGGAGACGGTGCCCGCGGCCACGCCTGGCGGGCGTGACCGCAGCCGCAATGTCCTCGACCGCTTCGCCATCGACTTCGCTCTGTGCATGTACTGCGGTATCTGCATCGAGGTGTGCCCCTTCGACGCCCTCTTCTGGTCCCCGGTGTTCGAGTACGCGGAGGAGAACATCCTCGACCTCACCCACGAGCGCGACCGCCTGCGCCAGTGGATGTGGACCGTGCCCGCGCCGCCCGCCCTGGACCCCGGCGCCGAGGAGCCCAAGGAGATCGGCGCCGCCCGCAAGGCCGCGGAGAAGCTGGCCGCCGCCCAGGCCGCCGAAGCGGCGCAGGCCGCCGAAGCCGCGGCCCAGCCGGACGAGCCGGGACAGCCGACCCAGCCAGGGCAGCCGGACCCGTCGGACCAGTCCGGCCGGCGGGAGGGCGACGCATGAGCCTCGCCGCTGCCGCCTCCCAGGGCTTCCTGTCCCCCAGCGGTGTCGAGATCGCCTTCGTCCTGGTCGGTATCGCCACCCTCGGCGCGGCCGTCGTCTCCGTCACCACCAAGCAGCTGGTGCACGCCGCACTCTGGCTGGTGGTCGCGCTGGGCGGCCTCGCCGTCGAATACCTCCTCCTCACCGCCGAGTTCATCGCCTGGGTGCAGGTACTGATCTATGTGGGCTCCGTGGTCGTCCTCCTTCTGTTCGGACTGATGCTCACCAAGGCCCCCATCGGCCGCTCGCCCGACGCCGATTCGGGCAACCGCTGGGCCGCGCTGGCGGTGGCCGTCGCGGCGGCGGCCACCCTCGTCACCGTTGTCATCGATGCCTTCCGGAGCACCTGGCTGGACCTCGACGGAGCGGTCCAGGGCTCCGCGGAGGTCACCGGGATCAGCCTCTTCCGGCACTGGGTGCTGCCGTTCGAGGCGCTCTCCGTGCTCTTGCTCGCCGCGCTCGTCGGCGCCATCGTGCTTTCTCGTATCAACCGGGGCAGGGAGCGCTGATGCACCTCGTCTATCCGGCCGTGCTCGCGGCGCTTCTCTTCTGTGTCGGGCTCTACGGCGTGCTGGCCCGGCGCAACTCGATCCTCGTGCTCATGTCCGTCGAGCTCATGCTGAACGCGGTCAATCTCAACCTGGTGGCCTTCGACGTCTGGCTCCGCGACGCCCTGCACGGCGGCCAGGCGCTCACTCTCTTCACCATCACCATCGCCGCCGCCGAAATCGGCATCGGGCTCTCCATCGTCCTGCTCGTCTTCCGCAACCGCGGTACGGCCGACGTAGACCGGCTCACCGACCTTGTGGACAGCCTTGCACACGGCACTGACAATGCCTCGGACGACGGCCGGGACACCGTCCGGAACGCCGATGGGAAGGCCGCAGCGTGACCGTCACCCTCGCCGTCCTCGTTCCGCTCCTGCCCTTCCTCGGCGGTGTCGCGGGCCTGCTCCTCGGACGTGTCGCACCGGGGTACGCCCGGCCGCTCGCCGTGCTGCCCACGCTCTTCTCGCTCGCCCTCGCCGTGACCGTGCTGGCCCGCCAGGGCAGCGGCCAGGCGATCAACGCGGCCACCCAGCTCACGCCCACCGGCGCCCAGCCCATCGACCTCTCCATCCATCTGGACGGCTTCGCGACCCTGCCCGCCGTCCTGGTCGGCGTGGTCGCGAGCTGCGTGCAGATCTACTCCACGGGCTACCTGCGCGACGACCCGCGCTACCCCTCCTACGCCGCACTGGTCTCGCTGTTCACCTCGGCGATGCTCCTCGTCGTCTACTCGGGCGACCTGATCGTGCTGCTCGTCGGCTGGGAGATCATGGGCATCTGCTCGTACTTCCTGGTCGGCCACTACTGGGAGACCGAGGCCGCGCGCTCGGCGTCCATCAAGGCGTTCCTCGTCACCAAACTCGGTGACGTGCCTTTCCTGTTCGGCATCTTCGCGCTCGCCGACGACGCCGGAACGTTCCGCATCCAGGGCGTCCTCGACGCCGCCCGCACCGGCCACATCCACCACCCCACGCTGATCGCCCTGCTGTTGCTCGGCGGTGTCGCGGGCAAGTCCGCGCAGTTCCCCCTCCACACCTGGCTGCCCGACGCGATGGCGGGCCCGACGCCCGTCTCCGCGCTCATCCACGCCGCCACGATGGTCGCCGCCGGTGTCTACCTCGTCGCCCGCCTGCTGCCCGTCTTCCTCCTCTCCTCCGCCGCGCTCGCCGTCCTGGCCGTGATGGCCGCCGTGACCATGATCGGCTCGGCGCTGTGCGCGCTCGCGCAGGACGACATCAAACGTGTGCTCGCCTACTCGACCATCGGCCAGCTCGGCTACATGACCGGCGCGCTGGCCGTCGGCGACCGAGGCGCCGCGATGTTCCACCTGCTGACGCACGGCGCGTTCAAGGCGCTGCTGTTCCTCGGCGCGGGCGTCGTCATCCACGCCGCGGGCACCAACTCGCTGACGGCCATGTCCCGCATGAGCGACCTGCGCCGACGCATCCCTGACGCCTTCTGGACCATGACCGTCGGTCTGGCGGCGCTCGCCGCGCTCTTCCCCTTCTCCGGCTTCTTCAGCAAGGAAGCCGTACTGCGCGCCGCCGAGACCGCCGCCGAGGGGCACCTGCACCACGTGCCGAGCGCGATCGGCTGGACCGTCCTCGTCGCCGGTCTGCTGACCGCGATGCTCACCGCCGCCTACGCCACCCGCCTGTGGCTGCGCACGTTCATGGGCAGCGCGGCACCGGCCCGCCCCACGGCGGCCGAAGCCCCCACCGCGGGTGAAGCCGGCTCCGGGCCGGACGTCGAGCCCGTCCCCGAACACACCCACGAGCCCGCCGCCATGCGCTGGCCGCTGTGGGTCCTGTTCATCCCCGCGCTGGGTCTCGGCACCGCCGTGGGCGTGCTGCCCGACTACTTCGACGGCGGTTCGCTCAGCCCCACCCTCATCACCTCCGTCCTCGGCATGGGACTCGCCCTCGTGGGCATCCTGGTCACCTACGCGGCATGGCGGGCCGCGACCGAGGCGCACCTGCGCGCCCATGTCGCCGCCGTCAACGCCGCTCTCGACACCGACGCAGCGGCCACCGAGGCCATCGCGGTCGGCGCGCGCCGCAGCGTCGAGGTCCCGGACCCGGCCGACCCCGGCCAGATCCTCCTCGGCCCCCTGCACGGCCCCGCCGCCCACGGCTTCCACCTCGACGCCGTGTACTACACGCTCTTCGTCCGCCCCGTGCTCGGCGCAGCGAGCCTCGTCCGCTTCCTCGACCGCGACGTCGTCGAAACGTACGTACGAGGCGCGGGCCTGGCCCCCCGCCTCCTCGGCACCGTCGTGCGCCGCGCCCAGACCGGCAATGTGCAGACCTATCTCAGCGCGCTCCTCGCCGGCGCGGTCGTCCTCGCCGTCCTCGTCGCCGTGGGAGCGTGAGAAGTGAACGACACAGCCATGCAAGCCCTGCTTGTCGCGATCGTGCTCCTTCCCGCCGCGGGATCCGCCGCGGCCCTGCTCCCCGCACCCCCCGGACTGCGCGGGCGCGGCCCCGACCAGGCCGTACTCCGGCACGGCATCACCGTCTCCGGACTCGTGCTCCTGCTCTCGATCGTGCTCGCCGCCGGATTCGACCACGACCGTCCTGCCAGCATGCAGGCCACCACTGACATCAGCTGGATCCCCGCCCTCGACATCCGGATCCACCTGGGCGTCGACGGCATCTCCCTGCCCCTGCTGGTGCTCACCGCGCTCCTGACCTTCCTGTGCGCGCTCTACACCTACTTCCGGATGCCCGAGGGGCCCGGGCCGCGCGCCTTCGTCGCGCTCCTGCTGCTCCTCGAGTTCGGCATGGTCGGCACCTTCGTCGCGCTCGACCTCATCCTGTTCTTCCTGGCGTTCGAGGTCGTGCTCATCCCCATGTACTTCCTCATCGCCCGCTGGGGCGGCGAGGGACGCGAGCCCGCCGCCTTCCGGTTCATCCTCTTCACGCTGCTCGGATCCGCCGTGATGCTGCTCGGCCTCCTGCTGATCGGGCTGCGCGCGGGGACGTTCGACATGGTCGAGCTGGCCGCACGCCACGGCGACGGACTCTCGCACGGCGTCCAGGTCCTCGCCGTGCTCGCCATAGGACTGGGCCTCGCCGTGAAGGCGCCCATGTGGCCGTTCCACAGCTGGCTGCCCGACGCCCACACGGCCGCCCCCACCGTCGGCTCCGTCCTGCTGGCGGGCGTCCTCCTGAAGATGGGCACCTACGGCTTCGTCAGGATCCTGCTGCCCATGGCTCCCGACGGGATGCGGACCCTCGCTCCCTACCTGGCGGCCTTCGCTGTCGTAGGCATCCTCTACGGTTCACTCGCCTGCCTCTCCCTCGTCCGCCCGGGCGCGGCGGGCGATCTCAAGCGGCTGATCGCCTACTCCTCGATCGGCCACATGGGCTTCGTGCTGCTGGGAATCGCCACCCTCACAGCCACCGGAGTCAATGGAGCCCTGTTCGCCAACATCGCGCACGGGCTCATCACCGGCCTGCTCTTCTTCCTCGTGGGAGCGGTCAAGGAGCGCTACGGCACGGCGAATCTCGACCAGTTCGCCAAGGGCACGGGCGCGGCGCTGTACGGCAACGCCCCGCGCCTCGGCGGCCTGCTCGCGTTCGGCGCCGTGGCCTCCCTCGGCCTGCCCGGACTCGCCGGCTTCTGGGGGGAGATGCTCGCCCTCTTCGGCGCGTTCGACCCCGGCGCGGGCCTCAGCCGCCCCACCTACCTCGTCTTCATGTCCCTGGCAGGCCTGGGCACGGTCCTCACCGCCGCCTATCTCCTGCTCGTCGTCCGCCGCGTGTGCATGGGTCAGCACCCCGCGCCCGCCGCGGCGGTGGAGTTCGCCGACGTCCAGGCGCACGAGTTCGCCGCCTGGAGCCCACTGGTCGTCCTGACGGTCCTGGGCGGGCTCTGGCCCGCGGCCCTGCTGAGCCTGAGCGACCCCGCCGTGCACAACCTCCTCGGAGGCCCCCGATGAGCGCCAGCCCCCTCATCCAGTCCGTCGACTGGGCCGCCGTCGCCCCGCCGCTGATCGTCGCCGCGGCCGGGCTGGTCGTCCTGGTCGCCGAACTCTTCCTGCCCGAGCCGCGCAAGCCGCTGCTCGGCTGGGTCTCCGTCGGCGGCCTGGTGCTGGCGGGCCTGTCGCTGATCCCGCTCCTGGACGGCGACCGGACGACGTTCTGCCTGACCGCGGGCGGCAAGGACTGCTCCTACGTCGCCGACCACTTCACGCTGGCCGTGCAGTTCCTGGTCATCGGCGGAGCGCTGCTGACGGCCCTGCTCTCCATCCACGCGGTGGAGGAGGCCAGGATGCCGGCCGGGGAGTTCTGGTTCCTGCTGCTGTCCTCGGCCGCCGGGGCGGCGCTGCTGCCCGCGTCCCGCGACCTCGCCACCCTCGTAGTGGCCCTCGAGGTGACGTCGCTGCCCGCTTTCGCGCTGGTGGGGCTCCGGCGCGGCGACCGGCTCTCGTCCGAGGCCGCGCTGAAGTTCTTCCTCTCCTCGGTGACGGCGACCGCGGTGATGCTGCTCGGCGTGAGCTTCGTCTACGCCGCCACCGGCTCCCTGCACCTGGGCGCGATCTCCAGGGGCCTGGACCACGTGGACCCTCGGCTGGTCACGCTCGCCCACATCGGCGCCGTACTCACGCTGGTCGGCTTCGCGTTCAAACTCGCCGCCGTCCCGTTCCACTTCTGGGTCCCTGACACGTACGTGGGCGCGCCGCTGCCCGTGGCCGCCTACCTCTCCGTCGTCGGCAAGGCCGCGGGCTTCTCCGGGCTGATCGTGATCACGGTCCTCGGCTTCGGCCCCTACGCGCACGTCTGGGGCGCCACGCTGGCCGTGCTCGCCGCGCTGACGATGACGGCGGGCAACGTCGCCGCACTGCGCCAGCGTCCCGCCAACGCGCACAGCGCCGTCCGGCTGCTGGCGTGGTCCTCGGTCGGCCAGGCCGGGTACCTGCTCGTCCCGCTGGCGGCGGCGGGGTACGACGACAAGCCGCAGGAGGTCATCGGCGCGACCATCGCCTACGCGCTGATGTACGCGGCGGTGAACCTCGGGGCCTTCGCCGTGGCCGCCCTGGTGGGCCGCGCCCACCCCGCCAACCGCATCACCGACTACCGCGCGCTGTTCTCCGAGCGCCCGCTCGCCGCGCTCTCGCTCGGCTTCTTCCTGCTGTGCCTGGCCGGGCTGCCGCCGGGAGTGATCGGCCTGTTCGCCAAGGTCGCGGTCTTCCGCACGGCGGTCGACGCGGGACTGGGGTGGCTGGCCGTCGTCATGGCCGTGAACGTGGTCGTGGCGCTCTACTACTACCTCCAGTGGACGGCACTGCTCTTCGCCCGCCGTGAGCCCGTAGAGGCCGCTGGAGCCGCTGGAGCCGCTGGGGGCAGTGCGGCGGGCGGGCCCGTCCCCGCCGCGTCGGCGGATGCCACAGGGGCCGTGGCGGCCCTTCCCGTCCCGATCCCGCTCACAGCAGCGATCGTCACGGCCCTCGGCCTCGGTGTGGTCCTGTCCGGCGCCCCTGAGCTGGTCCTCCGCTTCGCCACGGGCACCCTCTTCTGAGGCTGCCCAGACGAGTTACGCCGTACGGGTGATCCGTTCCGCATCCCGTGCACAAGGGAACTAGCCACCCACGCGGCGCGTTGACGTGAGCAGGAAATGGCCATCCGTAGGAGCCAGGATTCCTATGAGGCATTCCTGAGGCCACCTGCAGGAAGGGATCCCTGCCGCACGTCTTGGAGGGCGCACCGTGCACCGTCGGCACAACGGGTTGAGGACCGCTGTACTCCTCGGGGGACTGTCAGCGCTCATCCTGGTCATCGGGGGGATCTTCGGCCGCACCGGCCTGCTGATCGCTCTCGTGGTCGCCCTCGGCACCAACGCCTACGCGTACTGGAACAGCGACAAGCTGGCGCTGCGTGCCATGCGCGCGCGCCCCGTGAGCGAATTCGAGGCGCCGACGCTGTACCGGATCGTTCGCGAGCTCTCCACGGCCGCCCGGCAGCCGATGCCCCGCCTGTACATATCCCCGACCGCCGCGCCGAACGCGTTCGCCACCGGCCGCAACCCGCGCAACGCCGCCGTGTGCGTCACCGAGGGCATCCTCCAGATTCTCGACGAGCGGGAACTACGCGCGGTGATCGGTCATGAGCTGTCGCATGTCTACAACCGCGACATCCTCATCTCGTCGATCGCGGGCGCACTGGCGTCCGTGGTGATGTTCCTCGTCAACTTCGCCTGGCTGATACCCATAGGCCGCACCGACGACGACGAGGGCCCCGGGATCCTCGGCATGCTCCTGATCCTGATCCTCGGCCCGCTGGCGGCCTCTCTCATCCAGCTGGCGGTGAGCCGTTCGAGGGAGTACGAGGCCGACGCCTCGGGCGCCCAGCTGACCGGTGACCCGCTGGCGCTGGCGAGCGCCCTGCGCAAGCTCGACGCGGGGACCAAGCAACTGCCCCTGCCGCCCGAGCCGAAGATCCAGACCACGAGCCACATGATGATCGCCAACCCTTTCCGGCCGGGTGACACGATGGGCAAGCTGTTCTCGACGCACCCGCCGATGGCGGAGCGCATCACCAGACTCGAGCAGATGGCAGGCTACCGACCGTGAAAACGATCCTGAACATCATCTGGCTGGTCCTGTGCGGCTTCTGGATGGCGGTCGGCTACGTCGTGGCCGGCGTCATCTGCCTCGTCCTCATCATCACCATTCCCTTTGGCATTGCCTCGTTCCGCATCGCCGGCTACGCGCTGTGGCCGTTCGGGCGCACCACCGTGGTCCGCCACGACGCGGGCGCGATGTCGGCGATCGGGAACGTGATCTGGGTCATCGTGGCGGGCTGGTGGCTCGCCCTGGGCCACATCGTGACGGGCATCGCCCTGTGCGTGACGATCATCGGCATCCCGCTGGGCATCGCGAACTTCAAGCTCATCCCGGTCTCGTTGTTCCCGCTGGGCCGCGAGATCGTCCCGACGGACGAGCCCTTCGCCACCCGCTGACCACCGCCCGAGCCGGCCGGCCCGCCCGCCGTCACCGCGGCCTGGCCGGCCCCGCGGCGGTGTACTCACTCCGGCAACCAGAGGCCCACTGCCCCGGCCGTGGGTGGGCGCAAGAGGGAGGCCGCGCGTGGCGACCCCCGCTTGGTGCCGTCGTTGCGCCCCAGCGCCGACTGGAAGGATGCGTCAGCGGTAGTTGACGAACTGCAGCGCGAAGTCGAGGTCCTTGCCCTTGAGCAGTGCGATGACGGCCTGGAGGTCGTCCCGGCTCTTGGAGCTGACCCGGAGCTCGTCGCCCTGGATCTGAGCCTTCACGCCCTTGGGACCCTCGTCGCGAATGATCTTCGAGACCTTCTTCGCGTTCTCCTGGGAGATGCCCTCCTGCAGGTCGGCGAAGATCTTGTACTCCTTGCCGGACGCCTGGGGCTCACCCGCGTCCAGCGCCTTGAGTGAGATGCCCCGCTTCACGAGCTTGGACTCAAACACGTCGAGGACAGCCTTCACCCGCTCCTCGGAGTTCGCCTTCATCTCGATGCGCTCCCCGGACCAGGCGATGGAGGCGCCGACGTTCTTGAAGTCGTACCGCTGCGAGATCTCGCGCGCCGCCTGGTTGAGGGCGTTGTCGACCTCCTGCCGCTCGACCTTCGAGACGATGTCGAAACTGGAGTCGGCCATGTTCTGTTGGCTCCTTGGTCGCTGTCGGTGGGGACCGCCCGCGGAGGCGGGCCGTCCCGCCAACCTTAGCGAGCAGGCCCACCGAACCGGGCCCCCACGGCAGGGGAATGGGGTGGCGAAGCACCCCTCCAGATCAGGTATCGTTTACGTCGTTGCCCGGCCCCCGAGGGGACCGGGGACGATCCCTGGCGGGTTGTCGGCTGATGCCTACGCAGGTTCGAACCCTGCACCCGCCACATCGCAAAAGAAGGCCCCCGACCTGCGGAAACGCAGCCGGGGGCCTTCTTCGTTGCCTGGCCGCCGGTGACCGTGACCGACCCCGGCCGGCCGCCGCATCTGGCACGCATCTGGCACGCATCTGGCACGGGGCGACCTGACCGGCTTGCCCCGTCCGTGGCTCATGTGATCTTTGCCGCGCTGCTCGCAGCCATGGCAGGGCTCGACGCGATCGAGGATGGGAAGGTGGGCGGCGAGGCGCCTGGAAGGAACACCACATGGCCGTGAGGGCGGGCGGGGTGGTCACTGTCGGCGAACCGGCCGTCGAGTTGATCCATGCGGTCATGAGAAGAGCCGCTGCATTGTTGGTGCACATCGCGAGAGCTGGGCTACGGGGCCAATCTGTACTCGACGCTGGTTGTAAACCCTCGGCCGTTCAAATAAGGGTCGGCACGCCGCGTCCTGGGATCCGCCTGTTGCTTTCCGTCAGGCGGATGAATCGAGCCGTCGTACTGGAATTCTGTTTGCAGACGGGGGACGTCCTCTTTGGGGAACTCGAGGTCTCACGATCAAGGCTGCTAGCGTCACAGCCGCAGCGGCAGCGCATTGTGCGATCACAACAATGCATACGGCAATGTCGACACCATCATGAATGCGACTGTTCCACTCCACCGACAAAGGGAGTAGGAACAGCGGGATCGCCGAAGCCTGGCCGACAACAACCGTCAAGAATTCCCTTGGCTTCCGGCACCCGTCCAGAGCGCTGCGCCCCTTCAGTCTTCTCAGTTCTGCACCTAGATCAATGAATGCGAACAGGTTGACTATGCCGACCACAAACCACAAGACTGCTGTGAAGGCCTGAGATGGTCCGTAATTGACGATGTTGTAGATGCTGCTCGCAATGCATGTCGTGGAGTCGAACAGCAGCATCACTCGAAACCATCTCACGAGTCGGCAGTTTTCCGCAGCCATGCCGACACACTAAGCGCGTCCGGCCCCAGCGCCCGATAAGTGGGGAGGCTTCACTTGCCCCTCCACCTTGATGGGGGAGCGCACTCTTCTTATAGGAGCGCCAATCCGACCGAGCTGCCTATTGGGTTGCCGCGCTCATCGGGGCCGCACGCCAAACCTCATGACCTGACGGTGATCGGCGCGACGACGTCTCGGCTGCGGCAGGCTCTTGTGGGGCGAGGAGGTCGGCGAGGGGACATGCAAATTCCCGCTTCACCGTGGCGGCTGCGGCCAAGCGGGAGCCGGATCGGGCCTTCCAGTCGGCCGCACGCCGGGCACTGGGCACTGGGCACCGAGGACTGACGCCGGCGAACGAAACCCCCTGCTCCCCGTGTTCCGTCCCCGCCCGGCGGGTACGCGGGGTCCCGCGGGGCTCGTGGAGGTGGTGGGTATGGGGCAGGGGCTTTCGGAGTATCGGCGGCGGCGGGATTTCTCCAGGACGGCCGAGCCGCTGCCCGGCGAGGATGTCCCGGCCGGAGGCGGGCAGCGGCGGTTCGTGGTGCAGATCCATGACGCCGGCACGCTGCACTTCGACTTCCGGCTGGAGGCCGACGGCGTGCTGAAGTCCTGGGCCGTTCCCAAGGGTCCCTCCAGCAACCCCCATGACAAGCGCCTCGCCATGCCCACCGAGGACCATCCACTGGAGTACCTCGACTTCGAGGGGGTGATCGGGGAGGGGCAGTACGGCGCCGGTGCCGTCATCGTCTGGGCTCAGGGCACCTATCGGCCCCTGCCGAGCGGCCGCGACCGCCGGCCGGTCTCGTTCGCCGAGGCTCTGCGACGCGGTCATGCCTCCTTCTGGCTCGACGGCGGCAAGCTGCGCGGCGGCTACGCCCTGACCCGGTTCCGCACCAGCGAGGACGGTGGCAGCCGGGAGGCATGGCTGCTGGTGAAGGAGAACGACACATACGCCTCCGACCGCGGTACGCCCGATCCACGTCGAGCCCGTTCGGTCCTGACCGGTCGCACCCTCGGACGGGTCGTGGCCGGGGCCCGGGGGAACCCGCGCCGAGCGGGGCAAGCGAGGCAAGCGGTGGGAGCGGGGCGGGCAGTGTGAGCGGGTAAGCGGGGCGCTGGAGCGGCTTGTGGCCCCGGGAGTGAGCGGCTGCGGCGGCGAGATCGTCGCCATGGGGCGCGGCCCGCACGCGGCCCGCACCGACTTCACCCGGCTCCAGCGGCGCATGCGGCTCACCGACCCACGGGCGAGCCCGGCCCCCAGGTGTCGGGGTGCTCCACTACGTGTTCGACGTGCTGCGCCTCGACCGCTGCGACACCACAGCCCTGCCGCTGCGTACCCCCGCACTACGCTCCGGTCGTGGATATCCGGCATGTCACCTCGTCCGACACGGAAGCCGTCCTCGCGGCCGTCCATCTCTTCGGCTCCGCCCCGCTGCGGGAGGCGACGGAACGCTTCGTGGCCAGCAGCACCCATCACCTCCTCATCGCCTCCGTGGACGGCGAGCCGGCGGGGATGGTCACCGGTGTCGAGACCACGCACCCCGACAAGGGCACCGAGATGTTCCTCCACGAGCTGGGTGTGGACGGGCGCTTCCGTGGCCACGGCATGGGCGCGGCGCTGGTCGACGCTCTCGCCGAGATCGCCCGGGAGCGGGGCTGTTAACGGATGGCGGCTACGGGATGTGGACGGTCACGGAGGGGGACAACGCCGCCGCGCCGGCGACCTACCGCCGGGCCGCGGCCGCGGAGGAGCCGGGTCGGACGGTGCTCTCCTGGATGTTCGATCCCTCGTGACGCAGACAGGTGGTCCTCGAACGCCCTTCGGCCGGACTGGGCACTTGGCCCGACCGAGCACCCGCCTGGCAAGCACCAATCCGGACTGGGCACCTGGCCCGACCGAGCACCGAGCCTGCCGGGCACTTGGCCCGACCGAGCATCGAGCCTGCCGGGCACCCGGCCCGACCGGGCGTCCGACTCGGCAGAGCGCTACGCGCCGTTCTCCTTGAAGGTCAGCTCCCAGGGGCCGGAGTTGACCTCGTGGTCCCTGCCGAAGCCCACCCACCTGCCGGTCATCTTCCGGCCGGTCGGGTCGAGCACCAGTTGCAGCGCCCCGTGGTAGACCGCGCCCCGGTAGTGGCCGTCGGGTGAGGTGTGCTCGACCCAGGTGCCGGTGAGGATGCTGCCGTCCACGGCGAGGTCGAGGCGCAGCGGGGAGCCGGTCGAGCCGGGAAGGCTGCGGGCGGTGACGCGGTTCTCGTGCTGTTCCAGCGCGACGACGTGCTCGCCGACGAGCCCGGGCCCCGGCTGGAGCTGTCGTACTCGTACCGGCTGGTCCGCTGTCCGGACAGATGGGGGAGCGGCCCGGACGCGGCAGCCGTGGCGGCCCCGCCCTCCGCCCCGGCCGCCCCAGGCGCGGACTCGGTCTCGTCTCCACCCCCGCTGCCCGCCACCGTTCCCGGCTGGTGGCCTCCGACCTCCGAGGCGCGGGCCACGGGGACGGCGGGGTCGGTGATCGCTTCCGGCATGCGACCACCGTAGACGGGCGGGGGACGGGATGGCCGAAAGCGGACGGAGTGTCAGAGGGTCCCGCTAGCGTGACGATCATGGAGTGGGACAACGGTGCGGAGCGGCGGCGGCGCCTGTGGGTGGGCGTCGCCGTCGCCTGGAGCGTCCTCGTCACGGTGGCGGGCGCGCTCACTCTCGCGTGGAGCGACTCCGGCTACACCCGGGAGGGGGACGCTCCCGCGCGGTGGGAGCGGGCGGACACCACGGCTGGGCCCGCGCTGCTGAGATGCCGTTCGTCGGAGCCCGACGAGGAGGGGTATCGGCTCATGCGCTGCCCCCTCCCGTACGGGGACCGGGATCGCGACGATCGCGACGCGACGCCCCGTTTCCACTGGACGTGGATGAAGTGCCCCAGCGATCCGCGCCCGAGCCCTGACGCGGGTGCGATAGCCGTGGCCTGCGCCCGCGTTCTGGACTCGCCGCGCTCCGGCAACGGCGGCCCCTCCGGCAACGGCGGCCCTACCGGCGCGCCACGGCCCTGACCGCGTCCTCGGTGGGCGTGCCTCCGTTGATGAGCTCCAGCGTCAGCTTCGCCGTGCTCGGGGTGTCGAGCAGCGCGAGGAGGACGGCCGCCACGTCGTCGCGCGTGACGCTGCCGCGGCCGGTGTGCTCGGCGAGTTCCACCCGGCCCGTGCCGGGGTCGTCCGTCAGCATGCCCGGACGCAGCACCGTCGAGTCCAGGTTCTCCCGGGACCGAACGTCACGGTCGGCGGAGCCCTTGGCGCGCAGGTAGGCGGCGAAGACCGGGTCCATGTCCGGGCCGGGCTCGGAGTCCGCGCCCATCGCGGAGATCATGAGGTAGCGCCGCACTCCCGCCCGCTCCGCCGCGTCCGCGAACAGGACGGCCGCCGCGTGGTCGACCGTCTGCTTGCGGGCGATGCCGCTGCCGGGGCCCGCGCCGGCGGCGAATACCGCTCCGTCGGCACCGCGCAGGATCTGCGCGACCTGCTCGACCGTCGCCGACTCCAGGTCGCAGACCTCGGGCTCGGCGCCGATGTCTCTGAGGTCGTCCGCCTGCTCGGGCTTGCGGATCAGCCCCACGGCGGTGTCTCCGCGCCCGGCGAGCAGCCGCTCCAGCCGAAGCGCGATCTTTCCGTGTCCACCAGCGACAACGATTCGCATAGGGCCGACTCTACGGCCTGGCCACGGACACCCGGGCGCCGAGCCCGGCGGTCGGAGCGGGTGATCGGGTGAGGCGCAAGTTCCTCGCCCCTGTCCCGAGGAGTCATCCATTACCGCCATCCGCAAGACCGTCACCGCCGCGGCCTGCGCTGCGGCCTGCGCCGTGACCCTGGCCAGCGGAGCCGTCGCCTGCATCGCCGTTGACGATCTGACCGCGGGCCAGAAGCTCTCCCGCGCGTTCGACAGGCTCGGCCACCAGCGCTCGCTCTCCCTCGAGAACGTGATGATGTTCGGCCTGGGGAGGGGGCCGGGCACCGACCCGAAGATCGACACCAGCGGGCTCGACGCCGCAAGCGCCGGCCTGGCCGACATGGAGCCGACATGGAGCCGACGTGTAGCCGACATGGAGCCGACATGCAGTGGCGCGGCGCGGACGCGGCAGGCGCAAGCGCGCGTGCGGGACAGGGACGGGCCGCCGCCGGGAGCGTCAGCCCGGTGGAGGCCCGCCCGCCGTTCTGGACTGGCGCGGCAGGTCCAGCGCCGCGGTGTCCGTGTACTCCCGGACCGCGCTCGTACGGCTCACCACCCGGCCCCGGTGGATGACGACCCGGCTGTAGCCCGCGGCCAGCGCCCCGGCGACGCCGTCTCCGCGCACCGCCAGCAGCTCCGCCGGGAAACCGGCCTCCACCCGTACCTCCGGCAGTCCCATCACCTCCCGCGCGCGACCGCTGACCGCCTCGTAGGCGTCGGAGGCGTCCGGGGTCTCGCCCCACGAGGCGAGCAGGTACGCCGACTCCAGCGGGTCCGCCCGGCCCACTGGGTTGGCCAGGTCCCGCAGCGCCCCGCCGCCCGCCGCCACTCGTACGCCCGCCGCGCGCAGCGCCCGCACGGGAGCGGGGCGGCCGACGCCCCCGCGTTCCACCGCTCGTTCCACCCCGCCGCAACGGCCCTGCGGCAGGCACACCACGGCCACATCGGCCGCCGCGAGCTGCGCCGCCCCACGCGCCAGCGCCTGCTGCGGCAGCCGGTCCAGGCCCGCGCAGGGCCCGATGGCCACCCCTGGCCGCAGGCCCCCCGCCATGGCCGCCAGCCGGGCCAGCCGGGCGGGGTCGGCGGCGTCGTGGTGCAGGTCGACCGGGCATCCGAACTCCGCCGCCAGGTGGAGCACCGACTCCACATAGCCGGTCGGGTCGGGGTCGAGGTCGGGGCAGCCGCCCACGACCCCCGCGCCCATCTTCAACGCGTCCCGCAGCATCGCCAGCCCGTCGGCGCCCGCCACCCCGGTCAGCATCCGCGGGACCGCCACGGCACGGACGTCGACGAGGCCGGTCAGCGCCCGCCGGGCCTGGAGCACCGCCTCCAGCGCGGAGAGCCCCTGGACATCGCCGACCCTTACATGGGTGCGCACCGCCGTCGCTCCATGGCCGAGCTGGAGGAGCGCGGCCTCGGTGACCCTGCGCTGCACATCCTCGGTCGAGGCGGGGGGAGGGCCCGCGATGGACGCGGCTGCCGTCAGCGCCGTGTCGAGGTGGGCGTGCGGCTCGGCGGGGGCGGGCAGGAGGAGGTACCCGGACAGGTCGAGCCGGGCGCCGGCGCTCTCACAGCGGTGCGCCGGTGTGCCGCGCGGGGCGAGGCTGCCGGCCGTGCCGACCGCCTCGATGCGCTCGCCGTGGAGCCGGACGTCGACGGTGCGGCCGTCGGCGAGCCGCGCTCCCGTCAGAAGGAGGGCCTCGGCCTCGGGGCCGGGCTCGGATCCCTCGGGTGTCGGTTCGCGCCCGGAAGGACCGAACGGCCCGTTGGAACGCTGGCTGCCGGGCATGGGCGCTCCTCCTGCTCGGCGGATCGGCTGCGGACGGCTGCGCTCGGTTGCGGCCGACATGATCACGCGATTCGAGCCTAGGGCGACAGGCCGCACAGGTAGCGGAGGAGGGCAATAGTCGTACCGGTCAGGGTCGGCTGCCATGGGGCCGGTGGGACGGTTGTGCCTGCTGGCGGGGGGTCACCCGGGGGCCCCGATACGGATTTCACCTTCGGCTGCGAACCGTGTAGTGTCTTCCTCGCTCGCCCCAATAGCTCAGTCGGCAGAGCGTCTCCATGGTAAGGAGAAGGTCTACGGTTCGATTCCGTATTGGGGCTCTGATGTGACGGCGCCCCGCTGAGAGGCGGGGTACTGATCCATCATGGCGGTGTAGCTCAGTCGGTAGAGCAAGCGGCTCATAATCGCTGTGTCACCGGTTCAAGTCCGGTCACCGCTACCCCGCGTAGCCGATTGTGGGGTCGACCTCCCGATCGGCTACTCTTGTCTGCGTTCATCGTCTTTTCGGCTTTAGGAAGGCACTCCAGTGGCTGCCACCGACGTTCGCCCCAAGATCACGCTGGCTTGCGTGGAGTGCAAGGAGCGCAACTACATCACCAAGAAGAACCGGCGCAACGACCCGGACCGTCTTGAGATGAAGAAGCACTGCCCGCGCTGCAACGCGCACACCGCGCACCGCGAGACCCGCTGATCTCACTCGGCGCCCCCGCCGCACGGCGGACGTACCGAGCTGAACAAGGCAAGCCCGCGAGGCCGTCCCCGATCCCGGGGGCGGCCTCGCGGCGTTTCAACTCGAGAACCACTAGAGGAGCTGCCGATGCCGCTGGACCAGTCGTTCGTCGGGCGGTCGTATCCGCCCACCGAGCCGTACGAGGTGGGGCGGGAGAAGATCCGTGAGTTCGCCGAGGCGATCGGCGACCCCAACCCGGTGTACACCGACCCCGAGGCGGCCAAGGCTCTCGGGTACCCGGATGTGATCGCGCCGCCGACGTTCGCCTTCGTGGTCACGTTCCGGGACTCGAGCAGCGTGGTGGCGGACCCGGAGCTGGGCCTGGACTACAGCCGGGTCGTGCACGGCGACCAGAAGTTCGCCTACTCGCGCCCCGTGCGCGCCGGTGACCGCCTCACGGTGACCTCGCACATCGACGCGATCAAGTCGCTCGCGGGGAACGAGGTGGTGACGGTGCGCGGCGAGGTGCACGACGAGCACGGCGAGCACGTCGTGACCGCGCTCACGACGCTGGTGGCCCGCAAGGCCGAGGCGGACGGGACGGACGAGGCCGACAGGACGGACGAGGCCGACGGGGCGAGCGGGACTGCCGGCGCCGGGGAAGAGGGGGGCGAGTGATGGCCGCCACGGTCGCTTACGACGAGGTCGAGATCGGCACCGAGCTGCCGCCGCGCTCCTTCCCGGTCCAGCGCTCCACCCTGGTCCAGTACGCGGGCGCCTCGGGTGACTTCAACCCGATCCACTGGAACGAGCGGTTCGCCACCGAGGTCGGGCTGCCGAACGTGATCGCGCACGGCATGTTCACCATGGCCTCCGCGATCCGCGTCGTCACCGACTGGGCCGGTGACCCGGGCGCCGTGACGGAGTACGGGGTGCGCTTCACCCGCCCCGTGCCCGTTCCGAACGACGACGAGGGCGCCCTGATCGAGGTGACCGCCAAGGTCGCCCAGAAGCTCGACGACCGCAAGGTCCGCGTGGACCTGCTGGTGATGAGCTCGGGGCAGAAGGTGCTGGGGATGTCGCGAGCGGTGGTCCAGCTCGTCTGAACCGGTGGGCGGCCCGCGGTGCCACGGCTGCGGGCCGCCCCACCGGATCCCGTGCGCAGCGGTCGGCTTGACAAGGTAGTGAGTGGCCACTAACTTAACTGTCATGGCAAAGGTCAGTGCGGGAACGAGGATGTCGGCCGAGGAGCGCCGCGAGAGTGTCGTGCGCGCCGCGGTCGTCGAGTTCGCCCGCACCGGCTACCACGGAACGTCCACCGAGGCGATCGCCCGCCGGGTGGGTGTCTCGCAGCCGTACCTGTTCCGGCTCTTCCCCGGCAAGCTTGCCCTGTTCCAGGCCGCCGCCCAGCGGTGCTTCGAGCGGATGACAGCCGCGTTCGAGCAGGCCGCGGACGGGCTGGGCGGCGAGGAGGCGCTGGGTGCCATGGGGGAGGCGTACTCCGCCCTCGTGAGCGACCGCGATGTGCTCCTGCTACAGATGCAGCTGTACGTCACGGCCGCCTCCGACGAGAGTCCCGAGCTGACCGAGTTCGTCCGGGGGCGCTGGACGGCGCTGTGGGACTTCGTCCGCAGCCGCACCGGGGCCACCGACGAGGAGCTCAAGTCGTTCTTCGCCACCGGCATGCTCATCAACACCCTGGTCTCCCTCGGTATCCCGGGAGAGGACCGGTGCTGGGCCGGCCTGTCGGACTCCTGCAAGCTCGCCGCGTCCACGACAGACCCCTCGTCGGCGACCGGCAACTGATCGAACCCCTTCCCGGAAGGGGCTCGAGCATGGCTCCAGAATTTAGTGACTACTAACTAAATTAGCATTCGACCACCACAGGACTGCGTACCAGCAGGGGGAAGACCATGTCCGATCAGCAGCTCGACCGACCGCCGACGACCGCCACTCGCGCCACGGCCGTCTGGGCCCTCGTCGTCACCAGCCTCGCCGGATTCATGGCGTCGCTCGACAACCTCGTGGTCACCACCGCCCTCCCCTCCATCCGCCAGGACCTCGGCGGAGCGCTGGAGGACCTCGAGTGGACCGTCAGCGCCTACACCCTGACCTTCGCGGTCCTGCTCATGTTCGGCGCCGCCCTCGGTGACCGCTTCGGCCGCCGCCGCCTCTTCGTGACCGGGCTGAGCGTCTTCACCCTCGCCTCGGGCGCGGCCGCGCTGGCGCCCGGAATCGACACCCTCATCGCCGCCCGCGCCGCCCAGGGCATCGGCGCGGCGATCCTCATGCCGCTGACCCTGACCCTGCTCACCGCGGCCGTCCCCGCCGAACGCCGCGGCATGGCCTTCGGTATCTGGGGCGCGGTCAACGGGCTCGCGGTCGCCACCGGCCCCCTGATCGGCGGCACCCTCACCGAGCACCTGTCGTGGCAGTGGATCTTCTGGCTGAACGTGCCCATCGGCCTCGCCCTGCTGCCCATGGCCAGGCTCCGCCTGAATGAGAGCCGCGGCCCCGACAGCCGCCTCGACGCCCCCGGCACCGTCCTCGCCAGCCTCGGTCTGTTCGGCATCGTCTATGCCCTGATCAGGGGCAACGCCGATGGATGGACCAGCCCCGCCGTGCTGTCCGGACTTGTCGCGGGTGGCGCGCTCATGGTGGCGTTCGTGCTCTGGGAGCTGCGCACCGAGTCGCCGATGCTGCCGATGCGCCTGTTCCGCAGCCGCGCCTTCAGCGCCGTCAACGCGGCCAGCCTGCTGATGTTCCTGGGGATGTTCGGCTCGATCTTCCTGCTCAGCCAGTTCCTGCAGACCGTCAGCGGCTATTCGCCGATGGAGGCCGGGGTGCGGATGCTCCCCTGGACCGCCATGCCCATGATCGCCGCGCCGATCGCGGGCATCCTGTCGGACCGCATCGGCGGCCGTCCGGTCGTGGCCACCGGCCTCGCCCTCCAGGCGGTCGGGCTGGCGCTGTTCGCCCTCGTCGTCGCTCCCGACGTCTCCTACGCCGCCCAGATCCCCGCGCTCGTGGTCAGCGGCGTCGGCATGGGACTGTTCTTCGCCCCCGTCGCCGCCCTGGTCATGGGCAGCGTCCAGCCGCAGGAGCAGGGCATGGCCTCCGGCGCGAACAACGCGCTGCGGGAGGTCGGCGGGGCCCTCGGCGTCGCGATCCTCGCCTCGGTCTTCTCGGCCAAGGGCGGCTACCAGTCGCCGCAGACCTTCGTCGACGGGCTCCAGCCCGCGCTGTGGGTCGGCTCCGCGGGTGTCGCCCTGGCGGCCGTGGCGGCGCTGATCGTGCCGCGCCGCCGCAAGGACGCCGAGGTCGAGGACGCCGGGGCCAAGGACGCCGAGACGGTGATCGAAGGCCCGGCGGACGAGCGCGTCGAGCGGCCGAAGGGCGTGGTCGCCGCCTGAAGACGGCGCCCCTGGACCGGCACAGCACCGGCACAGCACCGGGCACAGCGCCGGGAACAGCACCAGCACAGCACCGGCACAGCACCGGAAACAGCTGCACAGGAGCACACCCGAGCGGTCCCGCCCCCTGCCAGGGCGGGGCCGCTCGGGTGTGCCGCACCCGGGGCCGCCGTCCGACCCCTGTCCGGCGGGCCGGTGTCCCGGCGCCCTTACCCTTGTCGGGTGCAGGAACTCCACGACGCTCCCCTCGCCCCCCTGACCACGCTGCGCCTCGGCGGCCCGGCCCGGCGCCTAGTCGAGGCCACCACCGACGACGAGGTGGTCGAGACCGTGCGCGCCGCCGACCGCGGCGGTGTGCCCCTGCTCATCGTGGGCGGCGGCAGCAACCTCGTGATCGGTGACCAGGGCTTCGACGGGACCGTCCTGCGCATCGCGACGACCGGATTCGAGCTCGACGGCACCGATCTGACGCTCGCCGCGGGCGAGGTGTGGACCGACGCCGTCGCCCACACCGTGGAGGCGGGCCTGGCCGGGATCGAGTGCCTGGCGGGCATCCCCGGCTCGGCGGGCGCCACCCCGATCCAGAACGTCGGCGCCTACGGGCAGGAGGTCTCCTCCACCATCACCGAGGTCACCGCCTACGACCGCCGCGCCGAGGAGACGGTGGTGCTCACGAACGCCGAGTGCGCGTTCTCCTACCGCCACAGCCGCTTCAAGGCCGACCCGGACCGCTACGTCGTGCTGCGGGTCGGGTTCCGACTCGAGGACGCCAACGGGCAGTCGGCACCCGTGCGCTACGCCGAGGTCGCCCGCTCGCTCGGGGTCGGGCAGGGCGAGCGCGTCGAGCTGGCCCTGGCCCGGGAGAAGGTCCTCGAGCTGCGCGCGGGCAAGGGCATGGTGCTGGACCCGGCCGACCACGACACCTGGTCGGCTGGGTCGTTCTTCACCAACCCGGTCCTGGAGCCCGGCCAGTACGAGGCGTTCCTCGCCCGGGTCCACGACCGGCTCGGTCCCGAATCGGCGCCGCCCGCCTACCCGGCCGCGGACGGCCGCACCAAGACCTCGGCCGCCTGGCTGATCGACAGGGCCGGCTTCACCAAGGGCTACGGCACCGGGCCCGCCCGGATCTCCACCAAGCACACGCTGGCGCTCACCAACCGCGGCGCCGCCAAGACCGAGGACCTGCTGACGCTGGCCCGCGAGGTCCGTGACGGCGTCCGCGAGGCGTTCGGGGTGGAGCTGGTGAACGAGCCGGTCATGGTCGGCGTCGCTCTCTAGCCTCCGCGTACGACAGCGGCGGGGTCCGACCGCTCAGGCGGGCTCAGCCGCCAGCCACTCGTCGACCCCGCTCAGCAGCTTCTCCTGCACGTCCTGCGGCGCCACCGACGCGCGCACCGACTGACGGGCCAGCTCCGCGAGTTCCTCGTCGCTGAAGCCGTGCGACTCCCGTACCAGCCGGTACTGGGCCGCCAGGCGTGAGCCGAACAGCAGCGGGTCGTCCGCGCCCAGCGCCATCGGCACCCCCGCGTCGAACAGCGTGCGCAGCGGAACGGCCTCGGGCTTCTCGTAGACACCCAGCGCGACGTTCGACGACGGGCAGACCTCGCAGGTCACCCCGCGCTCGGCGAGTTTGCGCAGGAGCCTGGGGTCCTCGGCCGCGCGCACCCCGTGGCCGATCCGGGTGGCGTGCAGGTCGTCCAGGCAGTCGCGGACACTGCTGGGCCCGGACAGCTCCCCGCCGTGCGGGGCGGCGAGCAGGCCGCCGTGCCGGGCGATGGCGAAGGCGCGGTCGAAATCACGCGCGAAGCCCCGGCGCTCGTCGTTGGACAGGCCGAAGCCGACGACGCCCTGGTCCTTGAAACGGACGGCGAGGCGGGCCAGGGTGCGGGCGTCCAGCGGGTGCTTCATCCGGTTCGCCGCCACGACCACGGCCATACCGATGCCGGTCTCCCTCGACGCCGAGTGCACGGCGTCGAGGATGACCTCCATGGTCGGGATCAGCCCGCCCAGCCGCGGGGCGTACGAGGTCGGGTCCACCTGGATCTCCAGCCAGCCCGAGCCGTCGGCCGCGTCCTCCTCGGCCGCCTCGCGCACCAGCCGCCGGATGTCCTCCGGCGAGCGCAGCACGGACCGGGCCATGTCGTACAGGCGCTGGAAGCGGAACCAGCCGCGTTCGTCCGTCGCCCGCAGCTTCGGCGGCTCCGCGGACTTCAGGGCGTCCGGCAGATGGACCCCGTACTTGTCGGCCAGCTCCAGCAGCGTGGCCGGGCGCATCGAGCCGGTGAAGTGCAGATGCAGGTGGGCCTTCGGCAACAGGCGTACGTCACGTGCACGTTCTTCCATTCCCAGATCTTGCCGCATCCCGGCGGTGCGCCGGTACCCGCTTTCCCCAAAGGGGCGTTGCCCGAAATCACGAGCGGACCCCGGCGCCGACGCCGGGGTCCGCCCGTGATTTTCGCGACGGGCGGGGTCAGACGGCCTCACCCAGCAGCTTCTGCAGCCGGGAGACGCCCTCGACCAGGTCCTCGTCGCCGAGCGCGTAGGACAGGCGCAGGTAGCCGGGTGTGCCGAACGCCTCACCCGGAACGACCGCGACCTCGGCCTCCTCCAGGATGAGCTCGGCGAGCTCCACCGAACTGGCCGGGCGCTTGCCGCGGATCTCCTTGCCCAGCAGACCCTTCACGGACGGGTAGGCGTAGAACGCGCCCTCAGGCTCGGGGCAGTTCACACCGGGGATCTCGTTCAGCATCCGCACGATGGTGCGACGGCGCCGGTCGAACGCCTTCTTCATCTCCTCGACGGCCTCGAGGTCGCCGGAGACGGCGGCGAGGGCCGCGACCTGTGCGACGTTGCTCACGTTGGACGTGGCGTGCGACTGGAGGTTGGTCGCGGCCTTGACGACGTCCTTGGGGCCGATCAGCCACCCCACGCGCCAGCCGGTCATCGCGTAGGTCTTGGCGACACCGTTGACCACGACGCACTTGTCGGCCAGCTCCGGCACCAGCACCGGCAGCGAGGTGAACGTCGCGTCGCCGTAGACCAGGTGCTCGTAGATCTCGTCCGTGAGCACCCACAGCCCGTGCTCGGCGGCCCAGCGGCCGATCTCGGCCGCCTGCTCGAGCGAGTACACGGCCCCGGTGGGGTTCGAGGGCGAGACGAAGAGCAGGACCTTGGTGCGCTCGGTGCGCGCCGCCTCGAGCTGCTCGACGGTGACCCGGTAGCCAGTGGTCTCGTCCGCCACCACGTCCACCGGCACACCGCCGGCCAGACGGATGGACTCGGGGTACGTGGTCCAGTACGGCGCCGGGACGATGACCTCGTCACCCGGGTCGAGGATGGCCGCGAAGGCCTCGTAGATCGCCTGCTTGCCGCCGTTGGTCACCAGGACCTGCGAGGGGTCGATCTCGTAGCCGGAGTCGCGCAGCGTCTTGGCGGCGATGGCGGCCTTGAGCTCGGGCAGGCCGCCGGCCGGGGTGTAGCGGTGGTACTTCGGGTCGTGGCAGGCCTTGGCCGCCGCCTCGACGATGTAGTCCGGCGTCGGGAAGTCGGGCTCGCCCGCGCCGAAGCCGATGACCGGCCGCCCGGCCGCCTTCAGCGCCTTGGCCTTGGCGTCCACGGCGAGGGTCGCGGACTCGGAGATCGAACCGACGCGGGCCGAGACCCTGCGGTCGGCGGGGGACTGGGAGGGAGTTGCAGCCGTCATGACTGCCATCGTCGCAGACGCTCCGGGGGCGCGGCACAGCGGTTTCAAGCGGTGGTCACCCCACGGGTGAAACGACGGCGCAGGGGACGCTTCCGCAGCTCGTTAGACCACGGAGGCATGGACCACGTACACTCATGCGTCGGTGGCCCCCAGCGGATGAAGCACGCCTGCTAGCGCATAGCAGCCGTTCGGATGCGGTAGGTTGAGGGGACTCCTCAAAGGGCAATAGCTCAATTGGTAGAGCACTGGTCTCCAAAACCAGCGGTTGGGGGTTCGAGTCCCTCTTGCCCTGCTACACGCATCTTCATCACGGTGCGTGCGCCCATATATGGTGAGAAGCATGCATCGCCGTGCGGCCCTGACAGGCGCGCAGCGGCACGACCGGATTCAGGTGAGGACGAGTGACGGAAGCCCTTGGCTCCACCGCGACGCCTGAGCGCGGTCGGCCCGAGGACGAGGCCAGCCAGTCACGTCGCGGCGGCAAGCGCAAGAAGAAGGGCCCCCTGGCCCGCCTTGCCACGTTCTACCGCCAGGTCATCGCCGAGCTTCGCAAGGTCGTCTGGCCCAAGCGGTCCGACCTCATCACGTACACGACGGTGGTCATCGTCTTCGTCGTCGTGATGATCGCGCTCGTGTCCGTGATTGACTTGGGTTTCAGCAAGCTGATCGAGCAGGTCTTCGGCTGATCCGGCTGTCACCTGGCGGTCCGGGCGGCCATGCCTTGCCCCCGCACTGGTTCCACCCATTGAATTCAGGAAGAAGCAGCCACCGTGTCTGACCCGAACCTGTACGACGTCACCGAGCCCGCCAAGGGCGAGGAGACAGCGGAGACGACGGCCGACGACGCTGCGGAGCAGGCTGCGTCCCCCGAGCAGGACGGTGCTGCGGAAGCCCAGGTCGAGGCCGCCGAGGCGGCGGACGCCACCGAGGACGCCGAGTCGGGGGACAGCGCCGAGGACGCCCGCGAGGCCGAGGACGGCGAGTCCGGCGAGGACGAGTCCGAGGCGGAGGCGGAGCCCGCGCTGGACCCGGTCACCGCGTTCCGCGAGGAGCTGCGCCTCAAGCCCGGCGAGTGGTACGTCATCCACACCTACGCCGGCTACGAGAACCGCGTGAAGTCCAACCTGGAGACCCGCGCCGTCTCGCTGAACATGGAGGACTACATCTTCCAGGCCGAGGTGCCGCAGGAAGAGGTCGTCCAGATCAAGAACGGCGACCGCAGGACCGTCCGCCAGAACAAGCTGCCCGGCTATGTGCTGGTCCGCATGGAGCTGACCAACGAGTCCTGGGGCGTCGTCCGCAACACCCCCGGTGTCACCGGCTTCGTCGGCAACGCCTACGACCCGTACCCGCTGACGCTGGACGAGGTCGTCAAGATGCTGGCGCCGGAGATCGAGGAGCAGGCCGCGGCGGCCGCCGCCGCCGAGGGCGGTGCGGCGGCTCCCAGCCGCAAGGTCGAGGTCCAGGTGCTGGACTTCGAGGTCGGCGACTCCGTCACGGTCACCGACGGCCCCTTCGCCACCCTCCAGGCGACGATCAACGAGATCAACGCCGACTCGAAGAAGGTCAAGGGCCTGGTCGAGATCTTCGGCCGGGAGACCCCGGTCGAGCTCTCCTTCGACCAGATCCAGAAGAACTAGATCCAGAAGAACTAGATCCAGAAGAACTAGATCCGGAAGAACTGGATCCCGGAAGAACTGGCCGACCTGACCGGTCGGCGGAACCGGTCGGCCGGACCATACGCTTCCGACCAGGTCGGACGGGCTCTCGCACGGGACCGCCTCCCGCTCGCGGGAGGCGGTCCGACCTCGTCGGTTTCTGGCCGCACCGCTGTACCCGTTATCGTGGTGCGGTATGCCTCCATCCGGATGACCGGATCAGGGGGCGGATCACCTCTCACTAGGACCCGGAGAGAGCATGCCTCCCAAGAAGAAGAAGGTCACGGGGCTCATCAAGCTCCAGATCAACGCGGGCGCCGCGAACCCGGCGCCGCCGGTCGGCCCCGCGCTGGGCCAGCACGGCGTCAACATCATGGAGTTCTGCAAGGCCTACAACGCCGCGACCGAGTCGCAGCGCGGCATGGTCGTGCCGGTGGAGATCACGGTCTACGAGGACCGCTCCTTCACCTTCGTCACCAAGACTCCGCCCGCCGCCAAGCTGATCCTCAAGGCCGCCGGCGTGGACAAGGGCTCCGGCGAGCCCCACGTGAAGAAGGTCGCCAAGATCACGCGCGACCAGGTCCGCGAGATCGCCAGCACCAAGATGGCCGACCTCAACGCCAACGACCTCGACGCCGCCGAGAAGATCATCGCCGGCACCGCCCGTTCCATGGGTGTCACGGTCGAGGGCTGATCGGCCTCGGAACCTTCCGTGGAAGGGCCGGCGCGGCCCGTACCACGACTCCTCACGCGGCGTGAGCCGCGATGAACCGTCATTAGGAGCAGCAGTGAAGCGCAGCAAGTCCCTCCGCGCTGCGGACGCCAAGGTCGAGCGGGAGCGCCTGTACGCCCCGCTCGAGGCCGTCCGTCTCGCCAAGGAGACCTCCACGACCAAGTTCGACTCGACCGTCGAGGTCGCCATGCGTCTGGGCGTCGACCCGCGCAAGGCCGACCAGATGGTCCGCGGCACCGTGAACCTTCCGCACGGCACCGGCAAGACCGCCCGGGTCCTGGTCTTCGCGACCGGTGACCGTGCTGCGGCCGCGGAAGCCGCGGGCGCCGACATCGTCGGCTCCGACGAACTGATCGACGAGGTCGCCAAGGGCCGCCTCGACTTCGACGCGGTCGTCGCCACCCCGGACCTCATGGGCAAGGTCGGCCGCCTCGGCCGCGTGCTCGGTCCCCGTGGCCTGATGCCGAACCCGAAGACCGGCACCGTGACCCCGGACGTGGCCAAGGCCGTGACCGAGATCAAGGGCGGCAAGATCGAGTTCCGCGTCGACAAGCACTCGAACCTGCACTTCATCATCGGCAAGTCGTCGTTCGGTGAGCAGCAGCTGGTCGAGAACTACGCGGCGGCGCTGGAGGAGATCCTTCGTCTGAAGCCGTCCGCCGCCAAGGGGCGCTACATCAAGAAGGCCGCCATCAGCACCACGATGGGCCCCGGCATCCAGGTCGACCCGAACCGCACGCGCAACCTCCTCGTCGAGGAGGAAGCCTCGGTCTGACGACCCGGGCTCCGGACCGGCCCCCGTTCCCTTCTTCGGGAACGGGGCCCGGTCTTTCTGCGTCTTGGGATGTGTTGTGTCCGCCGAGGACGGCGCGGGTCCACCCCTCGGCCGACCGCCTGGCCGCCACCGCGTGGGACCCATGGGCTACATTTCAAGCTCCTTTGCCATGAGGGGGATTACATGCACAGGACGAACTTGCGCCGTGCCTGCGCGGCTCTGGCCGCCGCGGCGGCGCTGACGGGTGTCGCGGCGTGCGACTCGGGCGGCGGGGCCGCCGAGGGCAAGGCCAAGGCTTCCCAGAGCAGCACCGGCGGGTCCCGCCAGGACAAGGGCTCGGACGGCTCCGGGCAGTCGTCCTCCTCGGGCTCCAAGGTGTCGCTCGCGGCCCTCCAGCGGGTGGAGAGCCGTACCGAGCAGGCGAACTCCTCGAAGGTCACCGGCTCGATGGTCATGGGGACCACGTCGATGACGATGGACGGCGCGCTCGACTGGTCGCACCAGCTGACCGGCAACCTCACCATGCAGCAGAAGGGCGGCGCCCTCGAGAAGCTGGGCGGCGACGGCAAGATGCTGGCCCGGTACACGCCGGACGCGATGTACGTGAACATGGGCCCGAGCTTCGCGGAGAAGGCGCAGGGCAAGCACTGGCTGAAATACGACTACGACGACCTCGCCGCCTACGCGGGGGCGTCGGGCGACGTCATGAAGGACCAGCTGCAGCACAACAACCCCACGCAGTCGGTTCGTATGCTCCTGGCCTCGGGGGATGTGAAGAAGGTCGGCAGCGAGAAGATCGGCAGCGACGACACCACCCACTACACCGGCACCATCGACGTCGCGGACTTCACCGAGAAGTCCTCCAGGACACTGTCGAAGGAGCAGCTCGACGCCTTCAAGAAGCAGCTCGAGCAGAGCGGTGTGACCACCGAGCGCATCGATGTGTGGGTCAACGGTGACGACCTGCTGGTGAAGAAGATCGAGGCCGCGGACACCCCGCAGGGCAAGATGAAGGTCACCTGCTTCTACACCGACTACGGGACCCAGGTGGACGTCCAGGTGCCGCAGAGCTCCGACACCATCGACTTCAAGAAGCTGGTGAACCAGCAGGCCGGCTAGGCCCCTGCACGGGCCCACGGGCCACGCCCCGGCCCCATGCACGGCCCCACGCACAGCCGGGCTTCCCGCCCCGGCCCCGAGGACTCCTCCGGGCCGGGGGCCGCGGGCCCTGGCAGACGGGGAGCCGGGCCGGCCGGGGGAGCCGGAGCCCGATTTGCCTGTGCGAGCGCCGTTCGCGTACCGTGTCCCCGAAGCCAAAGACCGCTGGTCGTTGCCGCCTGTCCACTTCGGTGGGAGGGCGGTGGCCGAAGGAATCCGCTGCTGCGGACGGCCTGCGCAGGTGAATGAGGTCGATCTCCCGTTGTGCCCTCCGTCAGGAGTGGACGCGGTCGAGCCACGCCCCGTGCGCCTGCGCCGGGGCGTTTCGCATGAGCAGAGCTCTTCCTAGCCCGACGTGGGCGGTCCGGCGAAGGCGGTCCGGCCGAAAGGCCGGTCCAGGATCGCATCACCCGGAAGGAGGCCGAGGCTCATGGCGAGGCCCGACAAGTCTGCCGCGGTTGCCGAGCTGACGGACAAGTTCCGCAGCTCCAACGCCGCCGTGCTGACCGAGTACCGCGGTCTCACCGTGGCTCAGCTCAAGCAGCTGCGCCGTTCGCTCGGTGAGAACGCCCAGTACGCCGTGGTGAAGAACACGCTGACCAAGATCGCGGCCAACGAGGCCGGGATCAGCACGCTCGACGACCTGTTCCAGGGTCCGTCGGCCGTCGCCTTCGTGACCGGTGACCCGGTCGAGGCGGCGAAGGGTCTGCGCGACTTCGCCAAGGACAACCCCGCACTCGTCATCAAGGGCGGTGTCCTTGACGGCAAGGCGCTGTCCGCCGACGAGATCAAGAAGCTCGCGGACCTCGAGTCCCGCGAGGTGCTGCTCGCCAAGCTGGCCGGTGGCATGAAGGCGTCGATGGCCAAGGCCGCGGCGACCTTCCAGGCCCCGCTGTCGAAGTTCGTCCGCACCGCGGACGCCCTTCGCGCCAAGCAGGCCGAGCAGGGCGGTGCCGGTACGCCGGCTCCCGCCGAGGCCGATTCCGCCGAGTAGTCACTGCTCGACGTCCGGCCCAGCGGGCCCGTACGCCCGCCGCAATGTACACCCGGCACCAGCCGAATTAGTGGAAGGATCGCCACAATGGCGAAGCTCAGCAACGACGAGCTGCTCGAGGTCTTCGGTGAGATGACCCTCATCGAGCTGTCCGAGTTCGTGAAGGCCTTCGAGGAGAAGTTCGACGTCGAGGCCGCCGCCCCCGTCGCCGTCGCCGCCGCCGGTGGCGCCGGTGCGGCCGCCGCCCCGGCCGAGGAGGAGAAGGACGAGTTCGACGTCATCCTCACCGGTGCGGGCGACAAGAAGATCCAGGTCATCAAGGAGGTCCGCGCGCTGACCTCCCTCGGCCTGAAGGAGGCCAAGGACCTCGTGGACGGCGCCCCGAAGCCGCTCCTGGAGAAGGTCAACAAGGAGGCCGCGGACAAGGCCAAGGCCGCCCTCGAGGCCGCCGGCGCCAGCGTCGAGGTCAAGTAGCACCCCACCCTCGCCAGAGGGCTCGATGCGCCCCGCACCGCGTGGTGCATCCGGCCGAGGACGGTCACCCCTGAGGGTGGCCGTCCTCGGCTTTTTCCTGCCTTCTTTCGGGGGGAATCCGCAGGAAAACAGTGTCCTGTCGGGGGTGTGCGCCCCCGGCCCCCGGCGCGGCGGGAGGCCGCCCTGCCGGACGTTGACGGTCCTCGCGGGTATGGTGATCACCGCCGGTTCGGGCAGGCCCTGTGAAGATCTCCGCAGAGGCTGGGCCTTGACGAACCGCACGCAGCGCGCAATTCTCAGGACGCGTCGTCACATCGATCCGGCCCGGCAGGCATGGATCGTGGCCGAGGTGGGAATGCCTTGCGACAAGCGCAGACCTGGTTCAAGCCCGGATCCGAGGCCCGGGCCTGGCAAGGAAGAGGGGGCGAAGATTCGGTCTCCGAATCACGGCTCTGGACAGCAGTGTGCCTAATGGCTACACTGTCCCTTTGCGCTGCCTGTTAACCGCTTCCTGGCCCGTCACCAGGAGCTCACCCAAACCCGAGCAAGAGCCGGACCGACCCTGACCTCAGGGTTTGTTCCCCGTGCCCGGGAGAGGGGCCGGTACGCGCGTAGTGAGTCCGAGCCCTCGGAAGGACCCCCTCTTGGCCGCCTCGCGCAACGCCTCGACTGCCAATACGAACAACGGCGCCAGCACCGCCCCGCTGCGCATCTCATTTGCAAAGATCCGGGAGCCCCTCGAGGTACCGAACCTCCTCGCGCTGCAGACCGAGAGCTTCGACTGGCTGCTCGGCAATGCCGCCTGGAAGGCGCGGGTCGACGCGGCCCTGGAGAGCGGAGTCGACGTCCCCACCAAGTCCGGCCTCGAGGAGATCTTCGAGGAGATCTCCCCGATCGAGGACTTCTCCGGGTCGATGTCGCTGACCTTCCGCGACCACCGATTCGAGCCCCCGAAGAACTCGATCGACGAGTGCAAGGAGCGCGACTTCACGTACGCGGCCCCGCTCTTCGTCACCGCCGAGTTCACCAACAACGAGACCGGCGAGATCAAGTCCCAGACGGTCTTCATGGGCGACTTCCCGCTCATGACCAACAAGGGCACCTTCATCATCAACGGCACCGAGCGTGTCGTGGTGTCCCAGCTGGTGCGCTCGCCGGGTGTCTACTTCGACAGCAACATCGACAAGACCTCCGACAAGGACGTCTTCTCCGCCAAGGTCATCCCGTCCCGGGGTGCCTGGCTGGAGCTCGAGGTGGACAAGCGCGACATGGTCGGTGTCCGCATCGACCGCAAGCGCAAGCAGTCCGTGACCGTCCTCCTCAAGGCCCTCGGCTGGACCGTGGACCAGATCCTCGAGGAGTTCGGCGAGTACGAGTCCATGCGCGCCACCCTGGAGAAGGACCACACCCAGGGCCAGGACGACGCGCTGCTCGACATCTACCGCAAGCTGCGTCCGGGCGAGCCCCCGACCCGTGAGGCCGCGCAGACGCTGCTCGAGAACCTCTACTTCAACCCCAAGCGCTACGACCTCGCGAAGGTCGGCCGCTACAAGGTGAACAAGAAGCTCGGCATCGACCAGCCGCTGGACTCCGGCGTGCTGACCGTCGAGGACGTCATCGCCACGATCAAGTACCTGGTCAAGCTGCACGCCGGCGAGACCGAGACCCAGGGCGAGAACGGCACGACGATCGTCGTCGAGACCGACGACATCGACCACTTCGGCAACCGTCGTCTGCGCAACGTCGGCGAGCTCATCCAGAACCAGGTCCGCACGGGCCTGGCCCGCATGGAGCGCGTCGTCCGCGAGCGGATGACCACCCAGGACGTCGAGGCGATCACGCCGCAGACCCTGATCAACATCCGGCCGGTCGTCGCCTCCATCAAGGAGTTCTTCGGCACCAGCCAGCTGTCCCAGTTCATGGACCAGACCAACCCGCTGTCGGGTCTGACCCACAAGCGCCGCCTGTCGGCGCTGGGCCCGGGCGGTCTGAGCCGTGAGCGGGCGGGCTTCGAGGTCCGTGACGTGCACCCGTCGCACTACGGCCGCATGTGCCCGATCGAGACGCCGGAAGGCCCGAACATCGGTCTGATCGGCTCGCTGGCCTCGTATGGCCGGGTCAACGCCTTCGGCTTCGTCGAGACCCCGTACCGCAAGGTCGTGAACGGTGTCGTCACCGAGGACGTCGACTTCCTGACCGCCGACGAGGAGGACCGCTTCGTCATCGCGCAGGCCAACGCCCCGCTGACCGACGACGACACCTTCGCCGAGGCCCGTGTCCTGGTCCGCCGCCGCGGTGGCGAGATCGACTACATCCCGGGCACCGAGGTCGACTACATGGACGTCTCGCCGCGCCAGATGGTGTCGGTCGCGACCGCCATGATCCCGTTCCTCGAGCACGACGACGCCAACCGCGCGCTCATGGGATCGAACATGATGCGCCAGGCCGTTCCGCTGATCAAGGCGGAGGCGCCGCTGGTCGGCACCGGTATGGAGTACCGCTGCGCGGTCGACGCCGCCGACGTGATCGCCGCCGAGAAGGACGGTGTGGTCCAGGAGGTCTCCGCGGACTACATCACCGTCGCCAACGACGACGGCACGTACACCACCTACCGCGTCGCCAAGTTCACGCGCTCGAACCAGGGCACCTCCTTCAACCAGAAGGTGCTCGTGGACGAGGGCGCCCGCGTCGTCGCCGGCCAGGTCCTCGCGGACGGGCCGTGCACCGACGAGGGCGAGATGGCGCTCGGCAAGAACCTCCTGGTGGCCTTCATGCCGTGGGAGGGCCACAACTACGAGGACGCGATCATCCTGTCGCAGCGCCTCGTGCAGGACGACGTCCTGTCCTCGATCCACATCGAGGAGCACGAGGTCGACGCCCGTGACACCAAGCTGGGCCCCGAGGAGATCACCCGGGACATCCCCAACGTCTCCGAGGAGGTCCTCGCCGACCTCGACGAGCGCGGCATCATCCGCATCGGTGCCGAGGTCGTCGCGGGCGACATCCTGGTCGGCAAGGTCACGCCCAAGGGCGAGACCGAGCTCACCCCCGAGGAGCGGCTGCTCCGCGCGATCTTCGGTGAGAAGGCGCGCGAGGTCCGCGACACCTCGCTGAAGGTGCCCCACGGCGAGACCGGCAAGGTCATCGGCGTGCGCGTCTTCGACCGTGAGGAGGGCGACGAGCTGCCCCCGGGCGTCAACCAGCTCGTGCGCGTCTACGTGGCCCAGAAGCGCAAGATCACCGATGGTGACAAGCTCGCCGGCCGCCACGGCAACAAGGGCGTCATCTCCAAGATCCTGCCCGTCGAGGACATGCCGTTCCTCGAGGACGGCACCCCGGTCGACATCGTGCTCAACCCGCTGGGTGTCCCGTCGCGAATGAACCCCGGACAGGTTCTGGAGACCCACCTCGGCTGGCTGGCCAAGACCGGCTGGAAGGTCGAGGGCGACGACCAGGACTGGAAGCAGCGCCTCCAGACCATCGGCGCCGACGAGGTCGCCCCCGGCACCAACGTCGCCACCCCGGTGTTCGACGGCGCCCGCGAGGACGAGATCACCGGTCTGTTCGAGTCGACGATCCCGAACCGCGACGGCAACCGCATGGTGCTGCCGTCCGGCAAGGCGCGGCTCTTCGACGGCCGCTCCGGCGAGCCGTTCCCGGAGCCGATCTCGGTCGGCTACATGTACATCCTGAAGCTGCACCACCTGGTGGACGACAAGCTGCACGCCCGTTCCACCGGTCCGTACTCGATGATCACCCAGCAGCCGCTGGGTGGTAAGGCGCAGTTCGGTGGTCAGCGCTTCGGCGAGATGGAGGTGTGGGCCCTCGAGGCCTACGGCGCGGCCTACGCGCTCCAGGAGCTCCTCACCATCAAGTCCGACGACGTTCTCGGCCGCGTGAAGGTCTACGAGGCCATCGTCAAGGGCGAGAACATCCCGGAGCCCGGCATCCCCGAGTCCTTCAAGGTGCTCATCAAGGAGATGCAGTCGCTCTGCCTCAACGTCGAGGTGCTGTCCAGCGACGGCATGTCGATCGAGATGCGCGACACCGACGAGGACGTCTTCCGCGCTGCGGAGGAGCTCGGTATCGACCTGTCCCGGCGCGAGCCGAGCAGCGTCGAAGAGGTCTGACGGGAGTCGGCCGGCCGGGCCCTACCGACCCGGCCGGCCACCCCGACGGCCATCCCTCCTGGTCCGCCTCCGGGCGAGGAGGGTCCCAGGTCCTGGTTGGCCGCAAAGCCACAGGGGACCCGTCAGACACCCTGAAGACTCAGCAACTGCCCGACACCGCCCCGCCGGG
Source organism: Wenjunlia tyrosinilytica (assembly GCF_014646055.1). Classification (GTDB taxonomy): domain Bacteria; phylum Actinomycetota; class Actinomycetes; order Streptomycetales; family Streptomycetaceae; genus Wenjunlia; species Wenjunlia tyrosinilytica. Next base: position 271,700 of record NZ_BMMS01000004.1, on the reverse strand, counting down.
CAGCGGCGACAAACCCCGAAAGAGGGATTGACGACAAGTGCTCGACGTCAACTTCTTCGACGAGCTGCGAATTGGCCTCGCCACCGCCGACGACATCCGCACCTGGTCCCACGGCGAAGTGAAGAAGCCGGAGACCATCAACTACCGCACCCTGAAGCCGGAAAAGGACGGGCTCTTCTGCGAGAAGATCTTCGGCCCCACCCGGGACTGGGAGTGCTACTGCGGCAAGTACAAGCGTGTCCGCTTCAAGGGCATCATCTGTGAGCGCTGCGGCGTCGAGGTGACCCGCGCCAAGGTGCGCCGTGAGCGGATGGGCCACATCGAGCTCGCCGCCCCCGTGACCCACATCTGGTACTTCAAGGGCGTCCCGTCGCGTCTGGGCTACCTGCTCGACCTCGCCCCGAAGGACCTCGAGAAGGTCATCTACTTCGCCGCCTACATGATCACGTGGGTGGACGAGGAGCGCCGCACCCGTGACCTGCCCTCCCTCGAGGCGCAGATCCAGGTGGAGCGCCAGCAGGTCGAGCAGCGCCGCGACGTGGACGTCGAGACGCGCCAGAAGAAGCTGGAAGCCGACCTGGCCGAGCTCGAGGCCGAGGGCGCCAAGGCCGACGTGCGCCGCAAGGTGCGCGAGGGTGCCGAGCGCGAGATGAAGCAGCTGCGTGACCGCGCCCAGCGCGAGATCGACCGCCTCGACGAGGTGTGGAGCCGCTTCAAGTCCCTCAAGGTCCAGGACCTCGAGGGCGACGAGCTGCTCTACCGCGAGCTGCGCGACCGCTTCGGCACGTACTTCTCCGGCGGCATGGGCGCGGCTGCCCTGCAGAAGCGCCTGGAGTCGTTCGACCTCGACGAGGAGGCCGAGAAGCTCCGCGAGATCATCCGGACCGGCAAGGGCCAGAAGAAGACCCGTGCGCTCAAGCGCCTCAAGGTCGTCTCGGCGTTCCTGCAGACCCGCAACAGCCCCAACGGCATGGTGCTGGACTGCGTCCCGGTGATCCCGCCGGACCTGCGTCCGATGGTGCAGCTGGACGGTGGCCGCTTCGCGACCTCCGACCTGAACGACCTGTACCGCCGCGTCATCAACCGCAACAACCGCCTCAAGCGTCTCCTCGACCTCGGTGCCCCCGAGATCATCGTGAACAACGAGAAGCGGATGCTGCAGGAGGCCGTCGACGCGCTGTTCGACAACGGCCGCCGCGGCCGCCCGGTCACGGGCCCCGGCAACCGTCCGCTGAAGTCGCTGTCCGACATGCTCAAGGGCAAGCAGGGCCGCTTCCGCCAGAACCTGCTGGGCAAGCGCGTCGACTACTCGGCCCGTTCCGTGATCGTCGTCGGCCCGCAGCTCAAGCTGCACCAGTGCGGTCTGCCGAAGGCCATGGCGCTGGAGCTGTTCAAGCCGTTCGTGATGAAGCGCCTGGTGGACCTCAACCACGCGCAGAACATCAAGTCGGCCAAGCGCATGGTCGAGCGTGCCCGCCCGGTGGTGTGGGACGTCCTCGAAGAGGTCATCGCCGAGCACCCGGTTCTGCTGAACCGCGCGCCGACGCTGCACCGCCTCGGCATCCAGGCCTTCGAGCCGCAGCTGGTCGAGGGCAAGGCCATCCAGATCCACCCGCTGGTCTGCACCGCGTTCAACGCGGACTTCGACGGTGACCAGATGGCCGTCCACCTGCCGCTGTCGGCCGAGGCCCAGGCCGAGGCACGCATCCTGATGCTGTCCTCGAACAACATCCTGAAGCCCGCCGACGGCCGTCCGGTGACCATGCCCACCCAGGACATGGTGCTCGGCCTGTTCTTCCTCACCACCGACGAGGAGGAGCGCGAGGTCAAGGGCGCGGGCCGCTCGTTCGCCTCGGTCGCCGAGGCCATCATGGCCTTCGACGCCCGTGAGCTGGACCTTCAGGCCAAGATCGACCTGCGCCTGCCGGCCGGTACCGTCCCGCCGCGCGGCTGGACCCCGCCGCGCACCGAGGACGGCGGCACCGAGTGGCAGCCGGGCGACCCGTTCCGCCTGACCACGTCCCTGGGCCGCGCGCTCTTCAACGAGCTGCTGCCCGAGGACTACCCGTTCGTCGACTACTCCGTGGGTAAGAAGCAGCTCTCGGAGATCGTCAACGACCTGGCGGAGCGCTACCCCAAGGTCGCCGTGGCGGCGACGCTGGACAACCTCAAGGCGGCCGGTTTCCACTGGGCCACCCGCTCCGGTGTCACCATCGCCATCACCGACGTCGTCGTGCCCCCGACCAAGAAGCAGATCCTCGAGGGCTACGAGGCGCAGGACGAGAAGGTCCAGAAGCAGTACGAGCGCGGCCTGATCACGAAGACCGAGCGTCAGCAGGAGCTGATCGCGATCTGGACCAAGGCGACCAACGAGGTCGCCGAGGCGATGAACGCGAACTTCCCGAAGACGAACCCGATCTTCATGATGGTCGACTCGGGCGCCCGCGGAAACATGATGCAGATGCGCCAGATCGCCGGTATGCGCGGCCTGGTGTCCAACGCCAAGAACGAGACGATCCCGCGTCCGATCAAGGCGTCCTTCCGCGAGGGCCTGACCGTGCTGGAGTACTTCATCTCCACGCACGGTGCCCGTAAGGGTCTGGCCGACACCGCTCTGCGTACCGCCGACTCGGGTTACCTGACCCGTCGTCTCGTGGACGTCTCCCAGGACGTGATCATCCGCGAGGAGGACTGCGGCACCGACCGCGGCCTCAAGCTGGACATCGCGACCGTGGGCGCCGACGGTGTGTTGCGCAAGACCGACAACGTCGAGACCAGCGTGTACGCGCGCATGCTCGCCGAGGACGTCGTCATCGACGGCAAGGTCATCGCGCCGGCCAACGTCGACCTCGGTGACGTGCTCATCGACGAGCTCGTCCGGCACGGTGTCTCCCAGGTCAAGACGCGTTCGATCCTGACCTGCGAGTCCGCCGTCGGTACCTGCGCCATGTGCTACGGCCGCTCCCTGGCCACCGGCAAGCTGGTGGACATCGGCGAGGCCGTCGGCATCATCGCGGCTCAGTCCATCGGTGAGCCCGGCACCCAGCTGACGATGCGTACCTTCCACACCGGCGGTGTGGCCGGTGACGACATCACCCAGGGTCTGCCGCGTGTCGTCGAGCTCTTCGAGGCCCGTACCCCCAAGGGTGTGGCCCCGATCAGCGAGGCGGCCGGCCGCGTGCGGATCGAGGAGACCGAGAAGACCCGAAAGATCGTCATCACTCCGGACGACGGCTCGGACGAGATCGCCTACGGCGTCAGCAAGCGCGCGCGCCTGCTCGTCGGCGAGGGCGACCACGTCGAGGTCGGCCAGAAGCTGACCGTCGGCACGGAGAACCCGCACGACGTCCTGCGGATCCTCGGCCAGCGCGCCGTCCAGGTCCACCTGGTCGGCGAGGTCCAGAAGGTCTACAACAATCAGGGTGTGTCGATCCACGACAAGCACATCGAGATCATCATCCGGCAGATGCTGCGCCGTGTGACGATCATCGAGTCCGGCGACGCCGAGCTCCTGCCGGGCGAACTCGTGGAGCGCTCGCGCTTCGAGGCGGAGAACCGCCGTGTGGTCCAGGAGGGCGGTCAGCCGGCCTCCGGCCGTCCGCAGCTGATGGGTATCACCAAGGCGTCGCTGGCGACCGAGTCCTGGCTGTCGGCGGCCTCCTTCCAGGAGACCACCCGGGTGCTCACCGACGCGGCGATCCACGCCAAGTCGGACCCGCTGCTGGGCCTGAAGGAGAACGTCATCATCGGCAAGCTCATCCCGGCCGGTACGGGCCTGCCCCGCTACCGCAACATCCGGGTCGAGCCGACCGAGGAGGCGAAGGCCGCGATGTACTCGGCCGTCGGCTACGACGACATCGACTACTCGCCGTTCGGCACCGGCTCCGGCCAGGCCGTTCCGCTGGAGGACTACGACTACGGTCCTTACAACGGCTGACGTGTGGATGGCTCAAAAACGAGGGCGGCTCACCCCGAGGGGTGGGCCGCCCTCGTTTTCGTATTCCCGCAACTGCAGCGCCAGCCCGCCGCGTCCTTCACTATGGAGAAGGATGTCGCGGAACGGGGAGGTGTGCGGTGACGGCACTGCAGCCATGGCAACAGTCGGGTCAGTCGGTGATGCGGGCTTCCCACGCGGACCGCGAGCGCGCTGTCGACGTGCTCAAGGCCGCGTACGCGGAGGGCCGCCTCAACAAGCCCGAGTACGAGCAGCGCATGGGGCGCGCCTACTCGGCCGCAACCTACGGCGAGCTGAACATGCTCGTGGCCGACCTCCCGCAGGGCCCCGTTCCCGGCCAGTTCGTGGGACCGGTGGCGCCGGTGCCCGCGACCTTCCTGCCGCCGCCCCCGAGGCCGACCAACTCCTATGCGCTGGCCTCGTTGATCTGCGGTATCGCCGTGCCCTTCACCGGGGTGTCCGCGATCCCGGCCGTGATCCTCGGCCACCTGGCGAAGTCGCAGCTCAGGACGAGCAACGAGGAGGGTGACGGGCTCGCCACGGCGGGGCTGGTGCTGGGGTGGCTGGGCATCGCTTTCGGTGTCGCCATCGTGTTGCTGATGGTCGGGATGGTGGCCGCCGTGAGCACGCCTTAGCACGGCTGAGCTCGTGTGATGGCCGGTGCCCCTTGCGCGCGCCCAGTTGTTTTGACCTGAGCCGATGCGCTAGGTACGCTCTGTCCTTGTGCCTGGGGTGTCCCCGGGTTCCTGTGCGTGCCGTCGCGGACATTTCCATGTGACAGCGATGTGAGCGGCGCGGGACACCGAGAATTCCGCACGTCCTCCAAACGGCGGGACCACTGCAGAGCATCCGACACGCCCGACCTCGTGGGTCGGGAGGTTGCGCTGGTGCGCCCCAGGTTAGCTACATCAGACTTGGCACACAGAAAACGGAGAAGCGGTGCCTACGATCCAGCAGCTGGTCCGAAAGGGCCGGCAGGACAAGGTCGAGAAGAACAAGACGCCCGCGCTGAAGGGTTCCCCCCAGCGCCGCGGCGTCTGCACGCGTGTGTACACGACCACCCCGAAGAAGCCGAACTCGGCGCTTCGCAAGGTCGCTCGTGTCCGCCTGACCAGCGGGATCGAGGTCACCGCCTACATCCCGGGCGAGGGCCACAACCTGCAGGAGCACTCCATCGTGCTCGTGCGCGGCGGCCGTGTTAAGGACCTGCCGGGTGTTCGTTACAAGATCATCCGTGGTTCGCTCGACACCCAGGGTGTCAAGAACCGCAAGCAGGCCCGCAGCCGCTACGGCGCCAAGAAGGAGAAGTAAGAATGCCTCGTAAGGGCCCTGCCCCGAAGCGCCCGGTCATTGTCGACCCGGTCTACAACTCCCCCCTGGTCACCTCGCTGGTCAACAAGATCCTGCTGAACGGCAAGCGCTCCACCGCCGAGCGGATCGTCTACGGCGCCCTCGAGGGCCTGCGTGAGAAGACCGGCAATGACCCGGTCATCACGCTCAAGCGCGCCCTGGAGAACGTCAAGCCGACCCTCGAGGTCCGCTCCCGCCGTGTCGGTGGCGCGACCTACCAGGTGCCGGTCGAGGTCCGTCCGGGCCGTTCCACCACCCTCGCGCTGCGCTGGATCGTGGGCTACTCCCGCGCCCGCCGCGAGAAGACGATGACCGAGCGCCTCATGAACGAGCTCATGGACGCCTCGAACGGTCTGGGTGCCGCGGTCAAGCGCCGCGAGGACACCCACAAGATGGCCGAGTCCAACAAGGCCTTCGCGCACTACCGCTGGTAGTCGACCCCCGCAACGACGAGAACCGAGAGAAGACTGAGCCATATGGCCACCACTTCTGTTGACCTGGCCAGGGTCCGCAACATCGGGATCATGGCCCACATCGACGCGGGCAAGACCACCACCACCGAGCGCATCCTGTTCTACACCGGTGTGACGTACAAGATCGGTGAGGTCCACGAGGGCGCCGCCACGATGGACTGGATGGAGCAGGAGCAGGAGCGCGGCATCACGATCACGTCGGCCGCGACGACCTGTCACTGGTCGCTCGAAGACGTCGACCACACCATCAACATCATCGACACCCCGGGCCATGTCGACTTCACCGTCGAGGTGGAGCGCTCGCTGCGCGTGCTCGACGGTGCCGTGACGGTGTTCGACGGCGTCGCCGGTGTGGAGCCGCAGTCCGAGACGGTGTGGCGCCAGGCCGACCGCTACGGCGTTCCCCGCATCTGCTTCGTGAACAAGCTGGACCGCACCGGTGCGGAGTTCCACCGCTGCGTCGACATGATCGTCGACCGCCTGGGTGCGACCCCGCTGGTCATGCAGCTGCCGATCGGTGCCGAGGCCGACTTCAAGGGCGTCGTGGACCTGGTCGCCATGAAGGGCCTGGTCTGGTCCGCCGAGGCCGCCAAGGGCGAGATGTACGACGTCGTCGACATCCCGGCCACGCACACCGAGGCCGCCCAGGAGTACCGCGACAAGCTCCTGGAGACCATCGCCGAGGCCGACGAGGAGATGATGGAGCTGTACCTCGAGGGCACCGAGCCCACCGAGGAGCAGCTGATCGCGGCCATCCGCCGCGCCACCATCGGCCGCCACGTCACCCCGGTCTTCTGCGGCACCGCGTTCAAGAACAAGGGTGTCCAGCCCCTGCTCGACGCGGTCGTGCGCTACCTGCCCTCCCCGCTCGACATCGAGGCCGTCGAAGGCCACAAGGTCGGCGACGAGGAGACGGTGCTCACCCGCAAGCCGAGCAACGAGGAGCCCTTCTCGGCCCTCGCCTTCAAGATCATGAGCGACCCGCACCTGGGCCGTCTCACCTACCTGCGCGTCTACTCCGGCGTCCTCGAGTCCGGCACCCAGGTGCTGAACTCGGTCAAGGGCCGCAAGGAGCGGATCGGCAAGATCTACCGCATGCACGCGAACAAGCGTGAGGAGATCGCCAGCGTGGGTGCCGGTGACATCGTCGCCGTCATGGGTCTGAAGGACACCACCACCGGTGAGACGCTGTGCGACGCGTCGAACCAGATCATCCTCGAGTCCATGAACTTCCCGGCCCCGGTCATCCAGGTGGCCATCGAGCCGAAGTCCAAGGGCGACCAGGAGAAGTTGGGCGTCGCCATCCAGCGCCTCGCGGAGGAGGACCCGTCCTTCCAGGTCCACACCGACGAGGAGACCGGCCAGACCATCATCGCGGGTATGGGCGAGCTGCACCTCGACGTGCTGGTCGACCGTATGAAGCGCGAGTTCAAGGTCGAGGCCAACGTCGGTAAGCCGCAGGTGGCGTACCGCGAGACCATCCGCAAGGCGGTCGAGCGGATCGACTACACGCACAAGAAGCAGACCGGTGGCTCCGGTCAGTTCGCGAAGGTGCAGATCGCCGTGGAGCCGCTCGAGGGCGGCGACGGCAACTACGAGTTCGTGAACAAGGTCACTGGTGGCCGCATCCCCCGCGAGTACATCCCCTCGGTGGACGCCGGCTGCCAGGAAGCCATGGAGTTCGGCGTGCTCGCCGGCTACCCCCTCGTGGGTGTCCGCGTCACGCTGCTCGACGGCGCCTACCACGAGGTGGACTCCTCCGAGCTCGCCTTCAAGATCGCCGGTTCCATGGCGTTCAAGGAGGGTGCTCGCAAGGCCAGCCCGGCTCTGCTCGAGCCGATGATGGCCGTCGAGGTGACCACGCCCGATGACTACATGGGCGACGTCATCGGCGACTTGAACTCCCGCCGCGGCCAGATCCAGGCCATGGAGGAGCGTCACGGCGCCAGGGTCGTCAAGGCCCTCGTTCCGCTGTCGGAGATGTTCGGCTACGTCGGCGACCTCCGCAGCAAGACCTCGGGTCGGGCCAGCTACTCGATGCAGTTCGACTCCTACGCCGAGGTTCCGCGCAACGTCGCGGAGGAGATCATCGCGAAGGCCAAGGGCGAGTAACACAACGTTGCTCAGGCTTTAGGCTGGAGCTCAAGGCTCGGGACAAACCGCCGCACATCGCACGCGACGTGCGGCGGGGTCCCGGTAGCCGGCCCCCAATAAGCGAAGCGGCCAAGGGCATCCCCCTCGGGGTCCTGGCCGGTTCGGTGAAGACCACCTGACGTCGTACGGCGTACAGAACCACTCCACAGGAGGACCCCAGTGGCGAAGGCGAAGTTCGAGCGGACTAAGCCGCACGTCAACATCGGCACCATCGGTCACATCGACCACGGTAAGACGACCCTTACCGCGGCGATCACCAAGGTGCTGCACGACGCGTACCCGGAGCTGAACCCCTTCACGCCGTTCGACCAGATCGACAAGGCGCCGGAGGAGCGGCAGCGCGGTATCACCATCTCTATCGCGCACGTCGAGTACCAGACCGAGTCGCGTCACTACGCGCACGTCGACTGCCCCGGTCACGCCGACTACATCAAGAACATGATCACCGGTGCCGCCCAGATGGACGGCGCGATCCTGGTGGTCGCCGCGACCGACGGCCCGATGCCGCAGACCAAGGAGCACGTGCTCCTGGCCCGCCAGGTCGGCGTTCCGTCCATCGTCGTCGCGCTGAACAAGGCCGACATGGTGGACGACGAGGAGATCCTGGAGCTCGTCGAGCTCGAGGTCCGCGAGCTGCTCTCCGAGTACGAGTACCCGGGCGACGACATCCCGGTCGTGCGCGTCTCGGCGCTGAAGGCGCTCGAGGGCGACAAGGAGTGGGGCGAGAAGCTGGTCGGCCTGATGCACCAGGTCGACGAGGCCATCCCCACCCCCGAGCGTGACATCGACAAGCCGTTCCTCATGCCGATCGAGGACGTCTTCACGATCACCGGCCGCGGCACCGTCGTGACCGGTCGTATCGAGCGCGGTGTGCTCAAGGTCAACGAGACCGTCGACATCGTGGGCATCAAGCAGGAGAAGACCACCACCACGGTCACCGGCATCGAGATGTTCCGCAAGCTGCTCGACGAGGGCCAGGCCGGTGAGAACGTCGGTCTGCTCCTGCGCGGTATCAAGCGCGAGGACGTCGAGCGCGGCCAGGTCATCATCAAGCCGGGTTCGGTCACGCCGCACACCGACTTCGAGGCCCAGGCCTACATCCTGTCGAAGGACGAGGGCGGTCGCCACACCCCGTTCTTCAACAACTACCGCCCGCAGTTCTACTTCCGTACCACGGACGTGACCGGCGTGGTGACCCTCCCCGAGGGCACCGAGATGGTCATGCCGGGCGACAACACCGCCATGACCGTTGAGCTGATCCAGCCCATCGCCATGGAGGAGGGCCTGAAGTTCGCCATCCGTGAGGGTGGCCGGACTGTCGGCGCCGGTCAGGTCACCAAGATCCTCAAGTGACCCGGCGCTCCTAGGAGCACCCAGCGAGGGGGCCCGCACGACTCGGTCGTGCGGGCCCTTGCGTGTGTCGTGACCGGCTAGGGGTAGCGGGGAAGGTTCTCGGTGGAGATCGTCCACTCGCCGATCGTGATGCCCTCGCCGTACACGAAGTCCTTCCGGGTCGCGTAACGGGGTCCGCCCGGGGTGGGGTGGATGTCGGAGAGTACGGCCCCCTCGCCCGTGCGCGGATCGAAAATCACGTAGAGGGGGATGCCCAGCAGCGGATAGTCCCGTGTCTTCCCCGACCAGTCGTTGTCGGGGTTGGACCGCGACACCACTTCGATGGCGGCGATGAGGGTGCGCGGGTCGAAGGAACCCTCACCTCCATGTCCGCCTCGGCGATCACCATGATGTCCGGGTGCCGCATCACGCCCTCGTGCATGTCCTCCACGTCGGGCGTTCCGGTGTGGGCCAGCAGCCCGTCCGGCATGACCTTCTCCAGGCGGCGGCTGATACGGGCGGCGGTCAGCTCGTGCGGCCGCCCGGGCGAGATCATGTCGTGAACGATCCCTTCCTTGGTGATCTCCAGCTTGCCGGGAACGCCCTCCCGCATGCGCTCGACGATGTCCCGCATGGCCGGGTAGCGCAGGGCATCGCACTCCGCGTGATCCGGGGCGATCGTCATGGCGTTCGCTCCCTTCTGTGGCAGCGGCCGGAGAGCTCGAATTTCATGCTGGTCGCGAGGAACGACGCCGCCGCTCGGCCGGCGTCGCACGGTGCTGTGCGTGGGAGGTGGGCCGGTTGCGCCTGCGAACTCCGAGTCCGGTCGGTCGCCGGCCGCCACCGCGCGTGAACCCGGGGGTTGACCCGTACCTGCGTGGGGTACCCTGCTCCGCCCCGATTGGCGGTAGGCGCAGCCGGTATGGCACACTGTTCCAGTTGCTCGGTTGAGCGCCGATGCTGCGCGCCTCCCGTCGGGAGGACCGGAAGCAAGTCCCACAGTATTCGTCGTCCCTGCGCGGGGCGGAAGTACGGGAATCTTCCGGGAAGTGTCAGCGGGGTGCCGGCCAGGCGCCCGGTGGATTGTCTTCCCCGGACCGCGGTCAAGCGCCGTATTCCTTCTTCGAGGGATCTCCCATGCGGAGAACTGCGAGAAGGGGTGCGACACGCCCGACCGCGTGGGTCGGAGAAGACGGGTAATGCGCCGGGTTCCAGAGCGTTTATCCCTAGAGACAGGACTACGAAGCAGCCATGGCGGGACAGAAGATCCGCATCCGGCTCAAGGCCTACGACCACGAGGTCATCGACTCCTCGGCGAAGAAGATCGTCGAGACGGTGACGCGTACTGGTGCGCAGGTCGCGGGCCCGGTGCCGCTGCCCACTGAGAAGAACGTGTACTGCGTCATCAAGTCGCCGCACAAGTACAAGGACTCGCGCGAGCACTTCGAGATGCGCACTCACAAGCGCCTCATTGACATCCTCGACCCCACGCCGAAGACCGTCGACTCGCTCATGCGTCTCGACCTGCCGGCCGGTGTCGACATCGAGATCAAGCTCTGAGGGACGCACCAGTAATGGCTAAGCAGATTAAGGGCGTCCTGGGCGAGAAGCTCGGCATGACCCAGGTCTGGGACGAGAACAACCGGGTCGTCCCGGTGACCGTCGTCAAGGCCGGGCCCTGCGTCGTGACCCAGGTCCGCACAGCAGACGCCGACGGCTACGAGGCCGTCCAGATCGCCTTTGGCGAGATCGACCCCCGCAAGGTGAACAAGCCCCTCAAGGGCCACTTCGAGAAGTCCGGCGTGACCCCGCGCCGCCACCTCGTCGAGCTGCGCACCGCTGACGCGACCGAGTACACCCTGGGCCAGGAGATCACCGCCGAGGTGTTCGAGTCCGGTGTCAAGGTCGACGTGACCGGCACCAGCAAGGGCAAGGGCTTCGCCGGTGTCATGAAGCGCCACAACTTCCGTGGCCTCGGCGCCGGACACGGCACCCAGCGCAAGCACCGCTCCCCGGGCTCCATCGGCGGCTGCGCCACCCCGGGCCGCGTGTTCAAGGGCATGCGCATGGCCGGCCGTATGGGCAACGAGCGGGTCACCACCCAGAACCTGACCGTCCACGCCGTTGACGCGGAGAAGGGCCTGCTGCTCATCAAGGGCGCGGTTCCTGGTCCGAACGGCGGCCTCGTCCTGGTCCGCACCGCGGCCAAGGGGGCTTGAGGTAATGAGCACCATTGACATCCTTTCGCCGGCCGGCGACAAGACCGGGACCGTCGACCTCCCCGCGGAGATCTTCGACGTGCAGGTCAGCATCCCGCTGATCCACCAGGTCGTCGTCGCCCAGCTGGCCGCTGCCCGCCAGGGCACGCACAAGACCAAGACCCGTGGCGAGGTCCGCGGCGGTGGCAGGAAGCCGTACCGTCAGAAGGGCACCGGCCGCGCCCGTCAGGGCTCGACCCGCGCCCCGCAGTTCGCCGGTGGTGGCGTCGTGCACGGTCCCGTGCCGCGCGACTACTCGCAGCGCACGCCCAAGAAGATGAAGGCCGCCGCCCTGCGCGGTGCCCTCTCCGACCGGGCCCGCCACAACCGCATCCACGTCGTCTCCGGCGTGGTCGAGGGCGCCGCCTCCACGAAGGCCGCCAAGACGCTGTTCGGCAGGATCAGCGAGCGCAAGAACGTGCTCCTGGTCGTCGAGCGCAGCGACGAGGCCGCGTGGCTGTCCGCCCGCAACCTGCCCCAGGTGCACATCCTGGAGCCGGGCCAGCTCAACACGTACGACGTGCTCATCTCCGATGACGTGGTCTTCACCCAGGCCGCCTTCGAGCGGTTCGTGTCCGGTCCTTCCGCCGACCAGGCGGGTAGCGCAGCCGAGTCCGCCACCGCCGTCGCCCGCGAGAGCGAGCTCGAAGGGAGCGACGCCTGATGAGTGAGGCGACTGTCGGGACCACTGTCACGAGCAAGACGTACACGGACCCCCGTGACATCCTGCTCAAGCCGGTGATCTCCGAGAAGAGCTACGCGCTGCTCGACGAGAACAAGTACACGTTCATCGTCGACCCGCGGGCCAACAAGACCCAGATCAAGCAGGCCGTCGAGGCGGTCTTCTCGGTCAAGGTCCTGGGCGTGAACACCATCAACCGGCAGGGCAAGCGCAAGCGCACCCGCACCGGTTTCGGGAAGCGCAAGGACACCAAGCGCGCCATCGTGACGCTGGCTGAGGGCGAGCGCATCGACATCTTCGGCGGCCCGGTCTCCTAAGGGAGTCCGAGTCGTCCGATATCGGACGAGGACTGAGAAATGGGTATCCGCAAGTACAAGCCGACGACCCCGGGCCGTCGTGGCGCCAGCGTCGCCGACTTCGTCGAGATCACGCGGTCCACGCCGGAGAAGTCGCTGGTCCGCCCGCTGCACAGCAAGGGCGGTCGTAACAACGCCGGTCGCGTGACCGTTCGCCACCAGGGCGGCGGCCACAAGCGTGCGTACCGCGTCATCGACTTCCGCCGTCACGACAAGGACGGCGTGCCGGCCAAGGTCGCTCACATCGAGTACGACCCCAACCGCACCGCGCGCATCGCGCTCCTGCACTACGCAGACGGCGAGAAGCGCTACATCCTCGCCCCGGCCAAGCTGGGCCAGGGCGACCGGATCGAGAACGGCCCCGGCGCCGACATCAAGCCGGGCAACAACCTCCCGCTGCGGAACATCCCGGTGGGTACCGTGATCCACGCCATCGAGCTGCGGCCCGGCGGCGGCGCGAAGATCGCCCGTTCCGCGGGATCTTCCGTCCAGCTGCTGGCCAAGGAGGGCGCCTACGCCCACCTGCGCATGCCGTCCGGCGAGGTCCGGCTGGTCGACATCCGCTGCCGCGCCACCGTTGGCGAGGTCGGCAACGCCGAGCAGTCGAACATCAACTGGGGCAAGGCCGGCCGCATGCGCTGGAAGGGCGTCCGCCCGACCGTTCGTGGTGTCGCGATGAACCCGGTGGACCACCCGCACGGTGGTGGTGAGGGCAAGACCTCTGGTGGTCGCCACCCGGTGTCTCCGTGGGGCCAGAAGGAAGGCCGCACGCGCAGCCCGAAGAAGGCGAGCAGCAAGTACATCGTCCGCCGCCGCAAGACGAACAAGAAGCGCTAGGAGCAGTCTCGATGCCGCGCAGTCTGAAGAAGGGGCCCTTCGTCGACGACCACCTGATCAAGAAGGTGGACGTCCAGAACGAAGCCGGCACCAAGAACGTCATCAAGACCTGGTCCCGCCGCTCGATGATCGTCCCGGCGATGCTGGGTCACACGATCGCGGTGCACGACGGCCGCAAGCACGTCCCGGTGTTCGTCACCGAGTCGATGGTCGGCCACAAGCTCGGCGAGTTCGCGCCGACCCGCACCTTCCGTGGCCACGAGAAGGACGACCGCAAGTCGCGTCGTCGCTGACGGCCTCTGAAGGAACACGACTGAGATGAGCAAGGGGACAGCAATGGAAGCCAGGGCCCAGGCGCGGTACATCCGCGTCACGCCCATGAAGGCCCGCCGTGTGGTGGACCTCATCCGTGGCCTGCCGGCCACGGAGGCGCAGGCGGTCCTGCGATTCGCTCCGCAGGCCGCGAGCGAGCCGGTTGGCAAGGTGCTTGACAGCGCCATCGCGAACGCCGCGCACAACTACAACCACAACGACGTGGACTCGCTGTTCATCAGCGAGGCGTACGTCGACGAGGGGCCGACCCTGAAGCGGTTCCGTCCGCGGGCCCAGGGCCGCGCCTACCGGATCCGCAAGCGCACCAGCCACATCACCGTGGTCGTCGCCTCCAAGGAAGGGACCCGGTAATGGGCCAGAAGGTTAACCCGCACGGGTTCCGGCTCGGCATCACCACGGACTTCAAGTCCCGGTGGTACGCCGACAAGCTGTACAAGGACTACGTCAAGGAAGACGTCGCCATCCGCCGGATGATGACGACGGGCATGGAGCGGGCCGGTATCTCGAAGGTTGAGATCGAGCGCACCCGCGACCGCGTCCGCGTCGACATCCACACCGCCCGGCCGGGCATCGTCATCGGCCGCCGCGGCGCGGAGGCCGACCGCATCCGGGGCGACCTCGAGAAGCTGACCGGCAAGCAGGTCCAGCTGAACATCCTCGAGGTCAAGAACCCCGAGATCGACGCCCAGCTCGTCGCGCAGGGCGTGGCCGAGCAGCTGTCCTCCCGCGTGTCCTTCCGCCGTGCCATGCGCAAGGCGATGCAGGGCTCGATGAAGGCCGGCGCCAAGGGCATCAAGATCCAGTGCGGTGGCCGTCTCGGCGGCGCCGAGATGTCCCGGTCGGAGTTCTACCGCGAGGGCCGTGTGCCGCTGCACACGCTCCGCGCGAACGTCGACTACGGCTTCTTCGAGGCCCGCACCACCTTCGGCCGCATCGGCGTGAAGGTGTGGATCTACAAGGGCGACGTCAAGAACCTCCGCGAGGTTCGCGAGGAGAACGCCGCCGCCCGCGCCGGCAACCGTCCGCCGCGCGGTGGTGGCAACGACCGTCCGCGCCGCGGTGGCGAGCGCGGTGAGCGTGGCGGCCGTGGCCGCAAGCCGCAGCAGCAGTCCGCGGAGTCGGCCCCCAAGGCCGAGGCTCCCGCGGTTGAGGCTCCGGCTGCTGAGAGCACCGGAACGGAGGCCTGACCGTCATGCTGATCCCTCGCAGGGTCAAGCACCGCAAGCAGCACCACCCGAAGCGGTCGGGCATGGCCAAGGGCGGCACCGAGCTCGCCTTCGGCGAGTACGGCATCCAGGCCGTCACCCCGGCCTACGTGACGAACCGGCAGATCGAGTCCGCTCGTATCGCCATCACCCGTCACATCCGCCGAGGCGGCAAGGTCTGGATCAACATCTACCCGGACCGTCCGCTGACGAAGAAGCCGGCCGAGACCCGCATGGGTTCCGGCAAGGGTTCTCCGGAGTGGTGGATCGCGAACGTCAAGCCCGGTCGGGTGATGTTCGAGCTGTCCTACCCGAACGAGAAGGTTGCTAAGGAGGCGCTGACCCGCGCCGCCCACAAGCTTCCGATGAAGTGCCGGATCGTCCGGCGCGAGGCAGGTGAGTCGTGATGGCGGCGGGGACGACCAAGGCGTCCGAGCTGCGCACACTTGGTGACGAGGAACTGGTCACCAAGCTGAGCGAGGCCAAGGAGGAGCTGTTCAACCTCCGCTTCCAGGCGGCGACCGGACAGCTCGACAACCACGGTCGGCTCAAGGCCGTCCGCAAGGACATCGCCCGGATCTACACCCTGATGCGGGAGCGCGAGCTCGGCATCGAGACGGTGGAGAACGCCTGATGAGCGAGAAGAATGTGACTACAGCGAACACCAGCGGCTCCGCCGCGGGGAACGAGCGCGGTTTCCGCAAGACCCGTGAGGGTCTCGTCGTCAGCGACAAGATGGACAAGACCGTCGTCGTCGCTGTCGAGGACCGTGTGAAGCACGCGCTGTACGGCAAGGTCATCCGCCGTACCAACAAGCTCAAGGCCCACGACGAGCAGAACGCTGCGGGCGTCGGCGACCGTGTCCTCCTGATGGAGACCCGGCCGCTGTCCGCGACGAAGCGCTGGCGCGTCGTCGAGATCCTCGAGAAGGCCAAGTAATCACCTGAGGGTTCCCCTCAGGACCGTTCCGTCAGGCTCGGTCGGCTCCCCGCGCGGGAGTCGGCCGGGAACCGGCGCGACAACCAGGAGATAGACGTGATCCAGCAGGAGTCGCGGCTGCGTGTCGCCGACAACACGGGTGCCAAGGAGATTCTCTGCATCCGCGTGCTCGGCGGCTCGGGTCGGCGCTACGCAGGCATCGGTGACGTCATCGTGGCCACCGTCAAGGACGCGATCCCCGGTGGCAACGTCAAGAAGGGCGATGTCGTCAAGGCTGTCGTCGTGCGGACCGTGAAGGAGCGCCGCCGCGTCGACGGCTCCTACATCCGCTTCGACGAGAACGCCGCCGTCATCCTCAAGAACGACGGTGACCCCCGCGGTACCCGCATCTTCGGCCCCGTGGGGCGCGAGCTGCGCGAGAAGAAGTTCATGAAGATCATCTCGCTCGCTCCGGAGGTGCTGTAACCGATGAAGATCAAGAAGGGCGACCTGGTCCAGGTCATCACCGGCAAGGACAAGGGCAAGCAGGGCAAGGTCATCGTGGCCTACCCGACTGAGAACCGTGTCCTGGTCGAGGGTGTCAACCGGGTCAAGAAGCACACCAAGGCCGGTCAGACCGCTCGCGGCTCGAAGACCGGCGGGATCGTCACGACCGAGGCCCCGATCCACGTGAGCAATGTTCAGCTCGTCGTGGAGAAGGACGGCAAGAAGGTCGTCACCCGCGTCGGTTACCGCTTCGACGACGAGGGCAACAAGATCCGCGTTGCCAAGCGGACCGGTGAGGACATCTGATGACTGCTACCGCTACGCAGCCGCGTCTGAAGACGCGCTACCGCGAAGAGATCGTCGGGAAGCTCCGCGAGGACTTCAAGTACGAGAACGTCATGCAGGTGCCCGGTCTGGTCAAGATCGTGGTCAACATGGGTGTGGGCGACGCCGCCCGCGATTCCAAGCTGATCGAGGGCGCCATCCGCGACCTCGCCACGATCACGGGTCAGAAGCCGGCCGTCACCAAGGCCCGCAAGTCCATCGCGCAGTTCAAGCTGCGTGAGGGTCAGCCGATCGGTGCGCACGTCACCCTCCGCGGTGACCGCATGTGGGAGTTCCTGGACCGCCTCCTGTCGCTCGCGCTTCCGCGCATCCGCGACTTCCGCGGTCTGTCGCCGAAGCAGTTCGACGGCCGGGGCAACTACACCTTCGGTCTCACGGAGCAGGCGATGTTCCACGAGATCGACCAGGACAAGATCGACCGGGTCCGGGGCATGGACATCACCGTGGTGACCACGGCGACCAACGACGATGAGGGCCGCGCTCTCCTGCGTCACCTCGGCTTCCCGTTCAAGGAGAACTGACCGTGGCGAAGAAGGCTCTGATCGCTAAGGCCGCCCGCAAGCCCAAGTTCGGTGTGCGCGCGTACACCCGCTGCCAGCGCTGCGGCCGTCCGCACTCCGTCTACCGCAAGTTCGGCCTCTGCCGTGTGTGCCTCCGTGAGATGGCGCACCGCGGCGAGCTGCCGGGCGTGACCAAGAGCTCCTGGTAGTCCGTCCGTCCGGTCCCCGCCGCCGTCCCTCCGAGGACGGCCGGCGGGCGGCCGGGTGGATCCGGATCACTGGGAACTCTCGGTAAGCACTTCCTGGTCGGCGCAGTCCGCCCACCGCCGCCCCGTGAAGGGGCGGCGGCAAGGAAGCCCTTTTTGCTCGCGTAGAGTAGAAGGGTTGGGTTCCGTCGCCCTGACCGCCCGTGGGCGGAGCTCGCACAAGAACGCTTACTACGCCGTAGGTCCCCGCACCGCACCCGTCCCGACTTGTCGGGGAGAGGGATGGCGCATATAGGAAACCGCGGCGAGAGAGGCCCAAGGCCATCATGACCATGACCGACCCGATCGCAGACATGCTCACACGTCTGCGCAACGCGAACTCGGCTTACCACGACTCCGTCGTGATGCCGTTCAGCAAGATCAAGTCGCACATCGCGGAGATCCTCCAGCAGGAGGGCTACATCCAGGGCTGGAAGGTCGAGGACGCCGAGGTGGGCAAGAACCTCGTCGTCGACCTGAAGTTCGGGCCGAACCGCGAGCGCTCGATCGCCGGCATCAAGCGTATTTCCAAGCCGGGCCTGCGGGTCTACGCAAAGTCCACCAACCTGCCGAAGGTCCTCGGCGGCCTGGGCGTGGCGATCATCTCCACGTCCCAGGGCCTCCTGACCGGCCAGCAGGCCGCCAAGAAGGGTGTGGGCGGGGAAGTCCTCGCCTACGTCTGGTAACACGGGAAACGGAGGTTTAGCCATGTCGCGTATTGGACGGCTGCCCATCCCGGTTCCCGCCGGCGTGGACGTCACCATCGATGGCCGGACGGTCCAGGTGAAGGGCCCCAAGGGCTCCCTCTCCCACACCGTTGCCGCGCCGATCGAGATCGCAAGGGACGAGGACGACAAGCTCGTTGTCACCCGTCCCAACGACGAGCGTCAGTCCAAGGCCCTGCACGGCCTGTCGCGGACGCTGGTGGCGAACATGATCACCGGCGTGACCGCGGGCTACCGCAAGTCCCTCGAAATCAGCGGTGTTGGTTACCGCGTGGCAGCGAAGGGCTCCAGCCTGGAGTTCTCGCTGGGGTACAGCCACCCCATCGTCGTCGAGGCCCCGGAGGGCATCTCCTTCCAGGTCGAGTCGCCGACCAAGCTTCACGTGGACGGCATCGACAAGCAGAAGGTCGGCGAGGTTGCCGCGAACATCCGCAAGCTGCGCAAGCCCGACCCGTACAAGGCCAAGGGCGTGAAGTACGCGGGCGAGGTCATCCGCCGCAAGGTCGGAAAGGCTGGTAAGTAAGCCATGGCAGTCGGTGTGAAGATCGGCAAGGGCAAGGCCTACAAGGGCAACGCCCGCAAGCGCCGTCACATCCGCGTCCGCAAGCACGTGTCGGGTACGCCCGCGCGTCCGCGCCTGGTCGTGACCCGCTCCAACCGCCACATCGTGGCGCAGGTCGTCGACGACATCGCGGGCCACACGCTGGCTTCGGCGTCCACGCTGGACACGTCCATCCGTGGTGCCGAGGGCGACAAGAGCGAGGCGGCCAAGAAGGTCGGCCGGCTCGTCGCCGAGCGTGCCAAGGCCGCCGGTGTCGAGACTGTCGTGTTCGACCGCGGTGGCAACCAGTACGCCGGGCGCATCGCCGCCCTGGCGGACGCCGCCCGCGAGGCCGGGCTCCAGTTCTGAGCCGGTTCCGTAGCTAGCGGAAGCAACGAAGAGAGGTAATTCCAATGGCTGGACCCCAGCGCCGCGGTGGCGGCGCCGGTGGCGGCGAGCGGCGGGACCGGAAGGACCGGCGGGACGGCGGCGCCGCCGCCGAGAAGACCGCTTACGTCGAGCGCGTGGTCGCGATCAACCGCGTCGCCAAGGTTGTGAAGGGTGGTCGTCGCTTCAGCTTCACCGCGCTGGTCGTGGTGGGCGACGGTGACGGCACCGTGGGTGTCGGTTACGGCAAGGCCAAGGAGGTGCCGGCCGCCATCGCCAAGGGTGTGGAGGAGGCCAAGAAGCACTTCTTCAAGGTCCCCCGTATCCAGGGCACCATCCCGCACCCGATCCAGGGTGAGGAGGCGGCCGGCGTCGTTCTGCTGAAGCCGGCTTCCCCCGGTACCGGTGTCATCGCCGGTGGCCCGGTGCGTGCCGTGCTCGAGTGCGCGGGCATCCACGACGTGCTGAGCAAGTCCCTCGGCTCGTCGAACCCGATCAACATCGTGCACGCCACGGTGGCGGCTCTGCGTGGCCTTCAGCGCCCCGAGGAGATCGCGGCCCGCCGCGGTCTGCCGCTCGAGGACGTCGCTCCCGCGGCTCTGCTGCGTGCGCGCGCCGGGGCGGGTGCATGAGCATGGCCCGTCTCAAGATCACGCAGACGAAGTCCTACATCGGCAGCAAGCAGAACCACCGTGACACCCTGCGTTCGCTCGGGCTCAAGCGCCTGCACGACGTGGTCGTCAAGGAGGACCGCCCGGAGATCCGCGGCATGGCCCGCACTGTGCGCCACCTCGTCACGGTCGAGGAGGTCGACTGACATGGGTGCTGACAACCCGCTGAAGGTCCACCACCTGCGTCCGGCCCCCGGCGCCAAGACCGCCAAGACCCGTGTGGGTCGTGGTGAGGCGTCCAAGGGCAAGACCGCCGGTCGTGGCACCAAGGGCACCAAGGCCCGCTACCAGGTTCCGGAGCGCTTCGAGGGTGGGCAGATGCCGCTGCACATGCGGCTGCCCAAGCTCAAGGGCTTCAAGAACCCGTTCCGCACCGAGTACCAGGTCGTGAACCTGGACAAGCTGGCCGCGCTGTACCCGGAGGGGGGCGAGGTCACTGTCGCCGGCCTCGTCGCCAAGGGCGCGGTGCGCAAGAACCAGCTCGTCAAGGTGCTCGGCACCGGCGAGATCACCGTGGCGCTGCAGGTGACCGTTGACGCGGTCTCCGGCTCCGCCAAGGAGAAGATCACCGCCGCCGGCGGCACTGTCACCGAGCTCGTCTGAGCCCGATGACGGCCGTTTGACGCCACAGCCGGGGATGTCCCTTCCACAGGGGCATCCCCGGCTTGTCGTTCCTAGGGCGGCGTCCTCGCCGGTAAGGTGGCGGACGCTGCTTGTTTCCGGTCGGTACGTGTCGTCCGGGGTCTTGCTCAAACCTTGCAATAAGAAATCATGTAATCGCCGTCCGGTGCGACAGCTGCCGCACCGATTCACCATCACCTCTCCGCCCACTGGGCGAGAGACGCAGGAGGCACCGTGCTCACCGCGTTCGCCCGGGCGTTCAGGACGCCCGACCTGCGCAAGAAGCTGCTGTTCACGCTGGGCATCATGGTGCTGTTCCGCCTCGGAGCTCACATCCCCGTACCCGGCGTCGACTTCCAGGCCGTGAAGTACTGCGTCAACGCGACCAATACCTCTGGTCTGTTCGGGCTGGTGAACCTGTTCAGTGGCGGTGCGCTTCTCCAGCTGACGATCTTCGCGCTGGGGATCATGCCGTACATCACGGCGAGCATCATCCTGCAGCTGCTGACCGTGGTGATCCCCCGCCTCGAGGCCCTCAAGAAGGAGGGCCAGGCCGGCACGGCCAAGATCACGCAGTACACCCGCTACCTGACGATCGGGCTCGCGGTGCTCCAGGCCACCGGCCTGGTGGCGACCGCCCGCAGCGGGCAGCTCTTCTCGGGCTGCAACCGCGCGACCGAGATCGTTCCCGACACCTCCATGTTCCGGATCGTCACGATGGTCATCGTGATGACCTCCGGCACCTCTGTGATCATGTGGCTCGGTGAGCTCATCACCGACCGCGGCATCGGCAACGGCATGTCGATCCTGATGTTCCTGTCCATCGCAGCCGGCTTCCCGGGCGCCCTGTGGGCGATCAAGAAGCAGGGCACGATCGGCGACGGCTGGGTCGAGTTCTTCGCGGTCTGCGCGGTCGGCCTGGCGATGGTCGCGCTGGTGGTCTTCGTCGAGCAGGCCCAGCGGCGGATCCCCGTGCAGTACGCGAAGCGGATGATCGGACGGCGCGCCTATGGCGGTACGTCCACTTACATCCCTTTGAAGGTGAACCAGGCGGGTGTGATTCCTGTCATCTTCGCGTCGTCGCTGCTCTACATCCCGGCTCTACTCGTGCAGTTCAGCGGCTCGAATGCGGGCTGGGCGAACTGGATTAGGGCCAATTTCGTCAAGGGTGACCACCCCTATTACATCATTACGTACTTTTTGCTCATTGTGTTCTTCGCCTTCTTCTACGTGGCGATCTCCTTCAACCCTGAGGAAGTCGCCGACAACATGAAGAAGTATGGTGGGTTCATCCCGGGCATCCGGGCGGGCCGACCCACCGCGGAGTACCTGAGCTACGTGCTGAACCGCATCACCTGGCCGGGTTCGCTGTACCTGGGTCTGATCGCTCTCGTCCCGACGGTGGCACTGGTGCTGTTCAACGCGAACCAGAACTTCCCGTTCGGTGGAACAAGCATCCTGATCATCGTGGGTGTCGGCCTGGAGACCGTGAAGCAGATCGAGAGCCAGCTCCAGCAGCGCAACTACGAAGGGTTCCTCCGCTGATGCGTATCGTCCTCGTCGGGCCGCCTGGGGCAGGCAAGGGTACCCAGGCGCAGTTCCTCGCCAAGGAGCTGGCCATCCCGCACATCTCCACGGGTGACCTCTTTCGCGCGAACATCAGCCAGGGCACCGCCCTGGGCAAGGAAGCCCAGTCCTACATGAAGCAGGGCCTCCTCGTTCCGGACTCGGTCACCATCGCGATGGCGAAGGACCGTCTCCAGAAGCCGGACACCGGGAACGGGTTCCTGCTGGACGGGTTCCCGAGGAATCTGCACCAGGCCGAGGCGCTGGACGAGTTCCTCCGCGAGCAGAACATCGGCCTGGACGCGGTGCTGGACCTGGAGGTCCCCGAGGACGAGGTCGTGAAGCGGATCGCCGGCCGGCGCATCTGCCGCAACGACAGCAGCCACGTCTTCCACGTCGTCTACGGCCCTCCGAAGGCCGAGGGCGTGTGCGACGTGTGCGGCGGTGAGCTCTACCAGCGCGAGGACGACAACGAGCAGATCGTGCGCCGCCGCCTGGAGGAGTACCACAACCAGACCGAGCCGATCATCGGCTACTACAAGAACCAGGGGCTGGTGAAGACGATCTCCGCCCTGGGCAAGGTCGACGAGGTGACCGAGCGGGCGCTGGACGCCTTGAAGTCGAGGACGCAGGAGTCCGGCGCCGCCTGAGCGGTGAGTGCGCGCTCCTG
The DNA here is from genome assembly GCF_014646055.1 of Wenjunlia tyrosinilytica. GTDB lineage: Bacteria > Actinomycetota > Actinomycetes > Streptomycetales > Streptomycetaceae > Wenjunlia > Wenjunlia tyrosinilytica. Next base: position 249,069 of record NZ_BMMS01000004.1, on the reverse strand, counting down.
AGCGATGTGTGAGTACGGCCGCGGTGCCCTGCTGGGCGCCGCGGCCGTAATCTTGAGTGGGGCGGCGGTCGGCCGCTGCCCGTGAGTGGCTGGAAGGGCGAAGGCGCATGGTGGAGATCAAGACCCCCGAGCAGATCGCGAAGATGCGCGAGGCCGGGCTGGTCGTCGCGCGCATCCACCAGGCCTGCGGGGAGGCGGCCGTGCCGGGCGCCACCACCAAGGACCTGGACGACGTCGCCCGCAAGGTGCTCGCCGACCACGGCGCCAAGCCGAACTTCCTCGGCTACGGCGGCTTCCCGGCCACGATCTGCACCTCGGTCAACGAGGTCGTGGTCCATGGGATCCCCGGCACCGGCACCGTCCTGAAGGACGGCGACATCATCTCCATCGACGCGGGCGCGATCGTGGACGGCTGGCACGGCGACGCCGCGTTCACCGCGTTCGTGGGCGAGGGGCACGCTCCGGAGCTGCACGAGCTCAGCCGGGTGACGGAGGAGTCGATGTGGGCCGGTATCGCCGCGGTCCGCAAGGGCAACCGGCTCGTGGACATCTCCAAGGCCATCGAGGGCTACATCCGCCGCCAGCCGCGTCCCGCCTGCGGCAAGTACGGGATCGTCGAGGACTACGGCGGCCACGGCATCGGCTCGGCCATGCACATGGACCCGCACCTGCTGAACTACGTGGACCGCCGGCGCGGCCGAGGCCCCAAGCTGGTCCCGGGGTTCTGCATCGCCATCGAGCCCATGGTGAGCCTGGGCACCTCCCGCACCCATGTGCTCGAGGACGACTGGACGGTCAAGACCGACGACGGCAGCTGGTCCTCGCACTGGGAGCACTCGGTCGCGCTCACCGAGGAGGGCCCCCTGGTGCTGACCGCGGTGGACGGCGGCAGGGCCAAGCTCGCCGAGTACGGCATCCAGACCGCCCCGGATCCGGCAGCGTAATGATCTTCAGCGGTGGGCAGCATTCCCAGTGACGGGGCCCTCGGGCCCTCGATTCGTCATTCGGCATGCCCTGACGTAGACTGATGCGTCGGCTCACGTGTGCCCGCACGCCCGCGTATGGGCGCGCGTCAGCCGACCAAGGTAGCCGATCTCGGAAGGCGAAGCGTGCCCAAGAAGCAAGGGGCCATCGAAATCGAGGGCACCGTGATCGAGTCTCTGCCGAACGCGATGTTCAGGGTGGAGCTCCAGAACGGGCACAAGGTCCTCGCGCACATCAGCGGCAAGATGCGGATGCACTACATCCGTATCCTTCCTGACGACCGGGTCGTCGTGGAGTTGTCTCCCTACGACCTGACGCGCGGACGGATCGTCTACCGCTACAAGTAGATCGCCGCCGCCCCGATCGCTCGGGGCTTCGGCACGACCCGGAGAACCTCACATCACATGAAGGTCAAGCCGAGCGTCAAGAAGATCTGCGACAAGTGCAAGGTGATCCGCCGCCACGGCCGGGTCATGGTGATCTGCGACAACCTGCGCCACAAGCAGCGCCAGGGCTGACGCACCACCGCACTCGCGGCTTCTTCTCAGCGACGCGTTCAACACGTTCATACGCAGTCACCCGACCCCCCTCGGGACGACACCCCCGGTCGGAGGCCGGGGACCCGGAGGCAGGACCTCCGGGAACGGTGCTGCGGAAGACCTCCGAATAGCAACTGGAGCCACATAAATGGCACGCCTCGTTGGCGTTGACCTCCCGCGCGAGAAGCGCGTGGAGGTCGCTCTCACCTATGTCTTCGGCATCGGTCGTACCCGTGCCCAGGAGACGCTCAAGAACACCGGCGTGAACCCGGACGTCCGCGTCCGCGACCTGGCCGAGGAAGACCTCGTCAAGCTCCGCGACTGGGTGGAGGCGAACTACAAGACCGAGGGTGACCTCCGCCGCGAGATCCAGGCGGACATCCGCCGCAAGGTGGAGATCGGCTGCTACGAGGGTCTGCGCCACCGCCGCGGCCTTCCGGTCCGCGGCCAGCGCACCCACACGAACGCCCGCACCCGCAAGGGCCCGCGTCGCGCCATCGCCGGTAAGAAGAAGCCGGGCAAGAAGTAGTCCTCAGCTTCACGACCCAGCGGTCCGAAGCCGTAGGACCGATCACCTCACAGGAGTTCTCACCACATGCCTCCGAAGAGCCGTCAGGCCGGCGCCAAGAAGGTGCGCCGCAAGGAGAAGAAGAACGTCGCCCACGGGCACGCTCACATCAAGAGCACGTTCAACAACACCATCGTTTCGATCACCGACCCCTCGGGCAACGTGATCTCCTGGGCCTCTGCCGGCCACGTCGGCTTCAAGGGCTCGCGCAAGTCGACCCCGTTCGCCGCGCAGATGGCCGCCGAGTCGGCCGCCCGTCGCGCGCAGGAGCACGGCATGCGCAAGGTCGACGTCTTCGTCAAGGGTCCCGGCTCCGGCCGTGAGACCGCGATCCGCTCCCTCCAGGCCACCGGCCTCGAGGTGGGTTCGATCCAGGACGTCACCCCGACCCCGCACAACGGCTGCCGCCCGCCGAAGCGCCGCCGCGTCTGACCAGCTGAAGTAGGAGAAACGAGACAATGGCGCGTTACACCGGGGCCGACTGCAAGCGTTGCCGTCGGGAGAAGCAGAAGCTCTTCCTCAAGGGGAGCAAGTGCGAGAGCGCAAAGTGCCCGATCGAGATCCGTCCTTACCCCCCGGGTGAGCACGGGCGCGGGCGCACCAAGGACAGCGAGTACCTGCTTCAGAAGCGTGAGAAGCAGAAGTGCGCTCGTATCTACGGTGTCCTTGAGAAGCAGTTCCGCGGTTACTACGAGGAAGCCAACCGCAAGCAGGGCAAGACTGGCGAGAACCTGCTGCGCATCCTCGAGACCCGCCTCGACAACGTGGTCTACCGGGCCGGCTTCGCCAAGTCCCGCGACCACGCCCGTCAGCTGGTCCGCCACGGCCACATCGAGGTCAACGGCCGCAAGACGGATATCCCGTCGGCTCGCGTCAGCGAGAACGACATCGTCCAGGTCCGCAAGGACTCGCTCGAGCTGACCCCGTTCGTGGTGGCCCGTGCCGAGGCCGGCGAGCGGACCGTTCCGGCGTGGCTCGAGGTCATCCCGTCGAAGATGAGGGTGCTCGTGCACGCTCTGCCCCAGCGCCAGGTGATCGACACCCAGGTGCAGGAGCAGCTGATTGTGGAGCTCTACTCCAAGTAAGAGCTCTGAAAACGGGCGGTTCGGTGTGTTTTCCGCCGAACCGCCCGTACCCTTGAAGCCTCGGCGTCAAATAGCGGGCGCCGAAGACTGGAGGACATCCCCATGCTCATCGCTCAGCGGCCGACGCTGACCGAAGAGGTCGTCGACGAATTCCGCTCCCGGTTCGTGATCGAGCCGCTGGAGCCGGGCTTCGGCTACACCCTCGGCAACTCCCTGCGTCGTACCCTGCTCTCCTCGATCCCCGGTGCCGCGGTCACCAGCATCCGGGTCGACGGCGTCCTGCACGAGTTCACCACCGTGCCGGGCGTCAAGGAGGACGTCACCGACGTCATCCTCAACATCAAGCAGCTCGTCGTCTCCTCGGAGCACGACGAGCCGGTCGTGATGTACCTGCGCAAGCAGGGCCCGGGCCTGGTCACCGCCGCGGACATCGCTCCGCCGGCCGGTGTCGAGGTGCACAACCCGGAGCTGGTCCTCGCCACGCTGAACGGCAAGGGCAAGCTGGAGATGGAGCTGACCGTCGAGCGCGGCCGCGGCTACGTCTCCGCCGTGCAGAACAAGCAGTCGGGCCAGGAGATCGGCCGGATCCCGGTCGACTCGATCTACAGCCCGGTGCTCAAGGTCACCTACAAGGTGGAAGCCACCCGCGTCGAGCAGCGCACCGACTTCGACAAGCTGATCGTCGACGTCGAGACCAAGCAGGCCATGCGTCCGCGTGACGCCATGGCTTCGGCCGGCAAGACCCTCGTCGAGCTGTTCGGCCTCGCCCGCGAGCTGAACGTCGACGCCGAGGGCATCGACATGGGCCCGTCCCCGACGGACGCCGCCCTCGCCGCCGACCTGGCGCTGCCGATCGAGGAGCTGGAGCTCACCGTCCGCTCCTACAACTGCCTCAAGCGCGAGGGCATCCACTCCGTGGGTGAGCTCGTGGCGCGTTCCGAGGCCGATCTGCTCGACATCCGCAACTTCGGTGCGAAGTCGATCGACGAGGTCAAGGCGAAGCTGGCCGGCATGGGCCTGGCGCTCAAGGACAGCCCGCCCGGATTCGACCCGACCGCCGCCGCCGACGCCTTCGGCGCCGACGACGACGCCGACTCGGGCTTCGTGGAGACCGAGCAGTACTGAGCGACACCCGCAGTACCGAGCCGTGAGGCTCGTCGGAGCCGTGGGGCCGGTGTCCCGCGGCTCCGCCACGGACTTCGGTGGGGCAACACCGCCCCACCGAACTGACACCGGTACCTGATACGGCCGGTGCAGACATGGAGGAGAAACACCATGCCGAAGCCCACCAAGGGCGCCCGTCTGGGCGGCAGCGCAGCGCACGAGCGTCTCATGCTGCGCAACCTGGCCACCGCTCTCTTCGAGCACGGCCGCATCACCACGACCGAGGCCAAGGCCCGCCGCCTGCGTCCGTTCGCCGAGCGCCTGGTCACCAAGGCCAAGCGCGGCGACCTGCACGCGCGTCGCCAGGTGCACGAGGTCATCGGCGACAAGAGCGTCGTGCACACCCTCTTCGCGGAGATCGGTCCTCGCTTCGAGAACCGTCCGGGCGGCTACACCCGCATCACCAAGATCGGTCCCCGTCGTGGCGACAACGCCCCGATGGCCGTGATCGAGCTGGTCGAGGCGCTGACCGTCCAGCAGACCGCGGTGGGCGAGGCCGAGGGCGCCACCAAGCGCGCGGCCAAGGAGTCGGCTGCCAAGGAGTCGGCCAAGGCCGAGGCCGGCGACAAGGCTCTCGAGGGTCTCGGGAAGACCGACGAGACCGAGGCCGCCGAGGCTCCGGCCGAGGAGTCCAAGGACGCCTGACGCGTCCGAGGTTTCGGTGACGGACCCGCTCTTCCCCAGGGGAGAGCGGGTCCGTCCGCGTATGTGGGAGTGCGAGTGGGCGAGGTACGGGTCCGGCTGGACCTGAGTTACGACGGCCGGGACTTCTCGGGCTGGGCCAAGCAGCGCGAGCGGCGCACGGTGCAGGGGGAGCTGGAGTCGGCGATCCGGACCGTGCTGCGGCTGCCCGAGCCGGTGGAGCTGACCGTGGCGGGCCGTACCGACGCGGGGGTGCACGCGCGCGGGCAGGTGGCGCACGTGGACCTCGACGAGCGGGTGTGGCAGGAGCACGGGGGGAAGCTGCTGCGGCGGCTCGCAGGGCGGCTGCCGCACGACGTCCGGGTGTGGCGGGTGACCCGTGCGCCGGAGGGCTTCGACGCCCGTTTCTCGGCGATCTGGCGGCGGTACGCCTACCGGGTCGGCGACCACCCCGGCGGGGTCGATCCGCTGCTGAGGGGCTTTGTGCTCTGGCACGACCGCCCGCTGGACGTGGACCTGATGAACGAGGCCGCGGCCAAGCTGCTGGGCGAGCACGACTTCGCGGCGTACTGCAAGAAGCGTGAGGGCGCCACGACGATCCGCACGCTCCAGAGGCTGGAGTGGGAGCGCGCCCCTGAGGGGCTGGCGGTGGCGACCGTCCGCGCCGACGCCTTCTGCCACAACATGGTGCGGGCACTGGTGGGCTCGATGCTCCTGGTGGGCGACGGACACCGTCCGGTGGACTTCCCGGCCGAGGTGCTGGCGGGGCGGGTGCGGCACTCGGCGGTCAATGTGGTGCGCCCGCACGGGCTGACCCTGGAGGAGGTCGGCTACCCGGCGGACGAGCTGCTGGCGGCGCGGAACCTGGAGGCACGCAGCAAGCGGTCGCTGCCCGTCGTGGGGGGCTGCTGAGCCCGGGCCCGCAGGGCGCGGGAGAACATCCGGTTTGCCCTGTCCACGGGGTCCGCGGCCGATAGCCTGATGACGACATCGCCGCAAGGGGGGCCCGGTGGAGTCTTTGAAAGCCCTGGAGCCGGGCGATCCGGCACAGGTGGGGCAGTATCGGATCGTCGCCCGCCTCGGTGCGGGCGGTATGGGGCGGGTGTATCTCGGCAGGTCGCGCGGTGGTCGCGCCTTCGCCGTCAAGGTGGTGCGGCCCGAGCTGGCCGAGGACCGCGAGTTCCGGCAGCGCTTCGCGCGTGAGGTGGCGGCCGCCCGGCGGGTGAACGGTGTGTTCACGGCCGGGGTGGTCGACGCGGACCCGGAGGGCTCACCGCCATGGCTGGCGACGGCCTACGTGCCCGGGGTCTCGCTGGATGTCGCCGTGGCCGAGCACGGCGCCTGGCCCCAGGCGCCCATCACCGCGCTGGCCGCCGGGCTCGCCGAGGCCCTGGAGGCGATCCACGCCGCCGACCTGGTCCACCGCGACCTCAAGCCGTCCAACATCCTGCTCGCCGCCGACGGCCCCCGCGTCATCGACTTCGGCATCTCCGTCGCCAACGAGGCCAGCGCGCTCACCCGCACCGGTGTGGTGGTCGGTACGCCGGGCTTCATGTCGCCCGAGCAGCTCACGGGCGAGCCGGTGGGACCGCCGAGCGACATCTTCTCCCTCGGCTCGGTGCTCGCGTTCACCGCTTCGGGGACGGGGCCCTTCGGGACGGGCTCGGCGCAGGGACTGATGTTCCGGATCGTGTACAACGAGCCGGACCTGCGGGCCGTGCCGGAGCGGCTGCGCCCGATGGTCGCGCACTGCCTCGCGAAGAGGCCGCAGGACCGGCCGGGGCTGGGAGAGATCCTCAATGAGCTGGCCGAGACGGTGGGCGCCGAGCAGCCGACCCTCGCCTTCGCGGGCTCGGCGTGGCTGCCGCCCGCGGTCGCGGGGACGGTGAGGGAGCGCACCGAGGACTCACCTCATCAGGCCGCTCAGGATCCCCAGAACCTCCCCGAGGCCCAGAACCTCACGGAGTCCCGGACGCTCCCGGAGCCCCAGATGCCCCAGGGCCCCTGGAGGCCCCAGGAGCCCCGTGGGGACGCTGCGCCCACGACCGCACCGCTCGGCCACGACGCGAAGCTCTCCGCGCCCATGCCGCCCATGCCGCCCATGGCTCCCCCTCCCGCGGTACCGAGCACACCCCCGCCCGGAGCGCCGTACGTCTCCCCGCCGGGGGCGACCTCCGGCTTCGGCCCCCCGCCGCTGGTCCCGGAGACTCCGCCTCCGGGGGGACCCGGGTACACCGCCATCGGTGCGGATGCGCCCCCCAACCCGTACGCGCACCCGCACATCCCCCCGGACTCCCGCGGCGGGCGCGGGGCGGGCGCGGCGAAGTGGATCGTCGCCGCGGCGGCCGTGCTCGCCATCGCGTTCCTGGCCTGGTTCCTGCCGCACCAGCTCAGGGCGGACTCGGCTGCCTCATCCCGTTCGTCCGCCTCGCCGTCCACGGACCACGGCAGCCCGGCCGCCGGCCCCTCCGGCTCCGAGAGCGCCTACGAGAGCCCGTCCAGTTCCTCGGAGCCGAGCCCTCCGGTGTCCGAGAGCCCCTCGTACAGCGCGGAGCCGAGCTCTTCCGTGGACGAGGCCTCAGCGAGCGCAGACCAGCGCTCGGGATCGACCGCGGAGCCCGTGCTGGGCACCTGGCGGGGCAGCTACATCTGCAACCAGGGCGTCACCGGGCTGGTGCTCACCATCAAGGACGCGGGCGACGGCGATGTGGACGCCGTCTTCAGCTTCTATCCCGCACCGTCGAATCCCGGGGTGCCCCGAGGCTCGTTCGCCATGACCGGTTCCTTCGACGGGAGCTCGCTGGAGCTGACCGGCGACCACTGGATCAGCCAGCCGCCGGGCTACCTCATGGTGGACCTGTCGGCCCGATACGACTCCGGTACTCCCAGTCATCTCGACGGCTCCGTGACGGGCCCCAGCTGCACCAGCTTCTCCGTGGACCGCACATCCTGACGCTTCTCCCGCGGGCCGGGGAGCGCGGTCAGCGGGCCGCCGCGTCCCTGCCCCGCTGGACGATGCGGTCGAAGGCGAAGGTGCCGGCGTCCCGCCCGGCCTGCTTGGCGGCCCTGTCGCCGCCCGAGGCGGCGCCGCCGTCCGCGGGACCGGCGATGGTGAAGTAGGCGTAGCGGCCCACGGCGTTGCTGGTGCGCCAGCAGGCGACCGGACGGCAGAAGGTGCCGACGCCGCCGCCGGACATCGCCGCGATATTGCCCGTCGCCTGCTTGCGCGCCCGGCTCGCCGCCTTGGCGTCGTCGAAGACGGCGACGCCGACGGTCACCGCCTTGCCGTCGCGTACGTAGGTGGCCCGAAGGACCTGGTGGCAGCCGTTGCGGGCGAGCACGGAGCCGAGGCCGCCCTGTGTGACGCTCGCGCAGTTCTTGGTGGTGCTGGTGGTGGCCCTGGTGTAGGAGCGGTCATCGATGCTCATGCGCTTGTCGGGGAAGAGGGTGCCCGGCGTGAGCGGCGCGGTGTCCTTCCCGGCGCTGGAGATGAATGCCAGCGGGTCCGGCGCCGGCGGCCGGCTCACCGCGGGGAAGTCGGGCGCGGACGGGCCCGGGTCCGGCGGCAGCGCGGAGGCGGAGGGCAGATCGGCTGCGGGGTCGTGCGAGGAGTGCGAGCCGCTGCGGCTGATGGCGACGGCCACGATCCCGGCCACGGCGGCCGCGGCCAGCGCGCCCCCGCCGATCATGAACAGCCTGCGCCTGCGGGTCCCGCGGGCGGTGGCGGCGGCGAGGGCGTCCCAGTCGGGCTCGCCGGGGTTGCGCGGAGCCGGAACACCGGGCTGCCCCGCGGGCGGCCAGGGGCTGTGCGGCTGGCCGCCCTGCCGCCCGTCCTGCCCCCCGTCCTGCCGACCGTCGCCCGGTCCGGATCCCGGTCCAGGCCCTGGTCCCCGTCCCGGTCCTGATCCCGCTCCCCACCCGTCGCTCATGCCGGAATCCTAGGGCCTGCCCCCGTCCCGCCCCGGCTCCGGCCGCCTGTTGGGAAAACCGGTTGGGCGGGCGTGCGGACGGGGGAAGAATCCCTGCCCATGGGACACCTCGAGGCTGCGCACTTGGAGTACTACCTGCCGGACGGGCGGGTGCTGTTCTCGGATGCCTCCTTCCGGGTGGGGGAGGGCGCGGCGGTCGCCCTGGTCGGGGCCAACGGGGCGGGGAAGACCACCCTGCTGCGGATGATCGCGGGGGAGCTGGAACCGCACGGCGGCTCGGTCGTCGTCAGCGGCGGCCTCGGGGTGATGCCGCAGTTCGTCGGTTCGGTCCGCGACGACACCACCGTGCGCGATCTGCTGGTGTCGGTGGCCCGTCCGGGGCTGCGGACGGCGGCCAGGGCGGTCGACGAGGCGGAGCTGGCGATCATGGCGCGCGACGACGAGCCCGCGCAGCTCGACTACGCGCAGGCGCTCAGCGACTGGGCGGAGGTCGGCGGCTACGACGCCGAGACCGTCTGGGACATGTGCACGATGGCCGCGCTCGGCGCTCCCTACGAGCGGGTGCAGTGGCGCGAGGTCTCGACGCTGTCCGGGGGCGAGCAGAAGCGGCTCGTCCTGGAGGCCCTGCTGCGCGGACCGGAGGAGGTGCTCCTGCTCGACGAGCCGGACAACTACCTGGACGTGCCCGGCAAGCGCTGGCTGGAGGAGCAGTTGCGGCAGACCCCGAAGACCGTGCTGTTCGTCTCCCACGACCGGGAACTGCTCGCCCGCGCCGCCGAGAAGGTCGTCAGTGTCGAGCCGGGCCCCGCGGGGTCGGACGTCTGGGTGCACGGCGCGGGCTTCGCCACGTTCCACGAGGCGCGCAAGGAGCGCTTCGCGCGGTTCGAGGAGCTGCGCCGCCGCTGGGACGAGCAGCACGCCAAACTCCAGCAGCTGGTGAGTACGCTCAAGCAGAAGGCGAAGTACAACGACGGCATGGCCAGTCGCTGCCAGGCGGCGCAGACACGGCTGCGCAGGTTCGAGGAGGCGGGCCCTCCCCAGGAGCCCCCGCGCGAGCAGAACATCACGATGCGGCTGCGGGGCGGCCGCACCGGGGTACGGGCGGTCACCTGCGAGCGCCTGGAGCTGACCGGTCTGATGAAGCCGTTCGACCTGGAGGTCTTCTACGGCGAGCGGGTGGCGGTGCTGGGCTCCAACGGCTCGGGGAAGTCGCACTTCCTGCGGTTGCTCGCGGGCGGCCCGGTGGCGCACACCGGTCTCTGGAAGCTGGGCGCGCGGGTGGTGCCGGGCCACTTCGCCCAGACTCACACGCATCCGGAGCTGGTCGGGCGCGCGCTGGTCGACATCCTGTGGACCGAGCACGCCAAGGACCGGGGCGGGGCGATGAGCGTGCTGCGCCGCTACGAGCTGGAGCGGCAGGGCGACCAGCCCTTCGACCGGCTCTCGGGCGGCCAGCAGGCCCGTTTCCAGATCCTCCTGCTGGAGCTGGACGGGGCGACGGCGCTCCTGCTCGACGAGCCCACGGACAACCTCGACCTGGAGAGCGCCGAGGCGCTGCAGGAGGGGCTGGAGGCGTACCAGGGCACGGTGCTGGCGGTCACGCACGACCGGTGGTTCGCCCGCTCCTTCGACCGCTTCCTGGTCTTCGGGCAGGACGGGGTGGTGCGGGAGGCGACGGAGCCGGTGTGGGACGAGGCCCGCGTGGCGCGGGAGCGGTAGAACGCCCGCGTTGGCGTGTGGTCCCGGAGCGGTGGAGCCCGCCCGCTTACGATCCCGTTCATGCAGCGGAACAATTCAGGCATTGCTGGCAAAGTGGATGGGGGGGCGGGGATCGGGGCCTGGTTGTGCTCCCCCGCCTCCCGGACCGCCAGGGCCGCGGCCGTCTTCATGCTCCTGCTGTCGGTGTCGGTCGCGGTCAGCGGCACGCGGCCCGGCATGGACAACTACTTCGTGGTCAAGGCCGCCAGGACCCTGATGGAGGGCGGGTCCCCCTACGCGGACAAGCGGTTCCTCTATCTTCCGAGCAGTGTCTTCGCCGCCGTCCCCGAAGCGCTGATGCCCGAGCGGGCGGTGCTGTGGGGGGCGCCGTTCGCGGCCACCGCCCTGGTGATGTTCGGCTGGTGGTGCTCGCTGCGGATCTTCTCGGTCTCCCCGGGCAGTCGGCTGGCCGTGCTGGGGGTGGCCGCCCTGGTCTACTTCGCGCCGTTCCGCGATGTGGTGGGCCTGGCCAACTGGACCGCGTTCTCCGTCGCCGCCATGCCGTTCGCGCTGTTGATGGCGCTGCGCTCGCGCTGGACCGCGGCGGGCGCCGTGGTGGGCGTGGCCATCGCCTTCAAGCCGATGCTCGTACCGTTCGCCCTGATCCTGCTGTTCGCCCGGCGGCCGAGGGCCTTCGCGCTCGCGGCGGCGATCCCGGCGGTGGCCTCGCTGCTGGCGGCGCTGGCGATGCCGCGTCCGACGCTGTTCATCACCAAGACCCTGCCCTTCCTCTTCCAGGGCCAGGACAACTACGCCCGACCCTTCGACGGCTCCCTGTCCACGGTGCTGCCCAGGCTGGGACTGCCGCAGGGCCCGGCCATGTGCGCCGCCGGGGCGCTCGCGCTGGCCGGTCTGTATGTCGCGTGGATGCGCTGGCGGCGGGGAGGGGACGAGCGGCTGCGGCTGGTGGAGACCGGCTCGATGATCATGCTCTCGGTGTTCCTCGTCTCCCGGCCGTCCTTCCTCCACTACGTGCTCGTCGTGCTCCTGCCGCTGCTCGCCTCGATGCCGGTGCGCGGCTCGGCGGCGCGCTCCCCGTGGTTCTGGTTCGCGCTGATTCCGCAGGTGCACGCGTTCGTCTGGCCCTATCTGGCCACTCAGGAGCGCCGGGCGTTCAAGGACGCCTGGATGTTCTGCGCCCTGGCCGCCGTGGTGGCGCACAGGTGCGTGGCGGCCGGGCGGGCGGCGGTCCCCGAGCGGGAGGCGGGGCAGGGATCGGAGCACGGCGCCGGGCGGCGCGTGGGGAAGGCGGTGGCGGAGGGAGTGGGACCGTGCGGCCGGACGGGTGGGGAACCCGCCGCCGCACCGGCGGGCCTGCGCGAAGGAGCGGCTGGAACGCCGTAAAATCTGCCCGGTCGTTCCGGGGCTCCGGCAGCGCGTTTTGACCCTGGCCGCCCCAGACCGGTATTCTGCGAGTTCGTTGTGCGTATTGGCTTGCTCGTTCTCACGTGAGAAGTCACTACGCCGGACCATCCGGGCACTGATCGGTTAGGCCGATTGTTCACGTCCGGGCGGTCCTGTCAGGACCCACTCACTGAAGAAGCGAAGGCTACGACCGTGCGCACGTACAGCCCTAAGCCCGGCGATGTCCAGCGTCAGTGGCACGTAATCGACGCGACCGACGTCGTGCTCGGCCGACTGGCCTCCCAGGCCGCGTCTCTGCTCCGGGGCAAGCACAAGCCGGTGTACGCGCCGCATGTCGACACTGGTGACTTCGTCATCATCATCAACGCCGACAAGGTGCACCTCTCCGGCAACAAGCGGACCCAGAAGATGGCCTACCGCCACTCCGGCTACCCGGGTGGTCTGCGCTCCGTCCGCTACGACGAGCTGCTGGACAAGAACCCCGAGAGGGCCGTGGAGAAGGCCATCAAGGGCATGCTCCCCAAGAACACCCTGGGTCGCCAGATGCTGTCCAAGCTGAAGGTGTACTCCGGCTCCGAGCACCCGCACGCTGCCCAGCAGCCGGTGCCGTTCGAGATCACTCAGGTCGCGCAGTAGTCCCGGCCACACCCCTGACGAGAAGAAATCTGAGGAGCATTCGTGGCCGAGACCACCGCTGAGGCCCCCCTCGAGGTCGAGGAGACCGTTGAGGCGCAGGACCAGGAGAACTACACGTCCGAGTCGCTCGCCGGCCGCTTCGGTGAAGCGATCCCGGGCGCCGGCACCGGCCGCCGCAAGGAGGCGATCGCCCGTGTGCGCATCGTCCCCGGCACCGGCCAGTGGAAGATCAACGGTCGCACCCTTGAGGAGTACTTCCCCAACAAGGTGCACCAGCAGGCCGTCAACGAGCCCTTCAAGATCCTTGAGCTCGACGGCAAGTACGACGTCTTCGTCCGCATCAGCGGCGGCGGCATCTCCGGCCAGGCCTACGCGCTGCGCCTCGGTGTCGCCCGTTCGCTGAACGAGGCCGACCCCGACAACAACCGCGGCCCGCTCAAGAAGGCCGGCTTCCTCACCCGGGACGCCCGCGCCGTCGAGCGCAAGAAGGCAGGTCTGAAGAAGGCCCGCAAGGCGCCGCAGTACAGCAAGCGCTAAACAGGCCTCCCTATCGGGATCGGCGTGGCCGCTGGTCTCCCGGTCCGGATACGGAACCTACGAACGCCTCGGAGGCACGAACCTGTGCCTCCGAGGCGTTTGTCTTTTTATCGGGGAAACTAGGGCCAGCAGGTCACGTCGGGACTGTCATCTGCCGTCCGTTTCTCTCGCACTCTCGGAGGAATCACTGTGGGACGACTCTTCGGCACGGACGGCGTGCGCGGCGTCGCCAACCGGGACCTGACCGCCGAGCTCGCGCTCGGCCTGTCGGTGGCGGCGGCGCATGTGCTGGCGGACGCCGGCGCCTTCGAGGGCCATCGACCGGTGGCGGTGGTGGGGCGTGATCCCCGTGCTTCGGGTGAGTTCCTGGAGGCCGCCGTGGTCGCCGGACTCGCCAGCGCAGGCGTGGACGTCCTGCGCGTCGGTGTGCTGCCCACTCCGGCGGTGGCGTATCTCACCGGCGCGCTGGGCGCCGACCTCGGCGTGATGCTCTCCGCCAGCCACAACCCGATGCCCGACAACGGGATCAAGTTCCTCGCCCGCGGCGGCCACAAGCTGGCCGACGAGATCGAGGACGCCATCGAGGCGCACTACGACCGCTACGGCGGCGCCGGTGACGCCGACTGGGACCGCCCGACCGGCGCGGGCGTCGGCCGGGTCACCGACTACGGCGAGGGCTTCGACCAGTACGTCGCCCACCTCGTCGCGGTGCTGCCCAACCGCCTCGACGGGCTCAAGGTCGTCATCGACGGCGCGCACGGAGCGGCGGCCCGGGTCTCCCCGGAGGCATTCACCCGCGCGGGCGCCGAGGTGATCACCATCGGCGCCGACCCGGACGGCCTCAACATCAACGACGGCTACGGCTCCACGCACCTCGGCAGGCTTCAGGCGGCCGTGGTCGAGTGCGGCGCCGACCTCGGCGTGGCGCACGACGGCGACGCCGACCGCTGCCTGGCCGTGGACGCCGAGGGCACCGAGATCGACGGCGACCAGATCCTCGCGGTCCTCGCCGTCGCCATGCGGGACGCCGGGACGCTGCGCGAGAACACCGTCGTGGCCACTGTCATGTCCAACCTCGGCTTCAAGCTGGCGCTCGAGCGCGAGGGCATCCGCCTGATCCAGACCTCGGTCGGCGACCGCTATGTGCTGGAGCAGATGAAGAGCGGCGGCTACGCCCTCGGCGGCGAGCAGTCCGGGCACGTCATCCTGCTCGACCACGCCACCACCGGCGACGGCGCGCTCACCGGCCTGATGCTCGCCGCGCGGCTCGCGGCGACCAAGCAGCCGCTGTCCGAGCTCGCCGCGGTGATGACCCGGCTCCCGCAGGTGCTCATCAACGTGCCCGACGTCGACAAGTCACGGGTCTCCAGCTCCGCGGAGCTGGCCGCGGCCGTCGGCGAGGCCGAGCGTGAGCTCGGCGCCACCGGCCGGGTCCTGCTGCGCTCGTCCGGGACGGAGCCGCTGGTGCGCGTCATGGTCGAGGCCGCCGACACCGACCAGGCGCATGCCGTGGCCGGACGCCTGGCCGACGTGGTCAAACGGGTCCTGGGCAACTGACCGCCCCCGGCTGCTGAACCCTTTCTTCGGACGCCCGCCCTGTCCCTGCGGGGCGGGCGTCCGCCATTCGCGCCGCGGCCGGGCGAGCGGGAGGTCAGAGCTTGCGCAGGCTCAGGCGCTGGACCTTGTGGTCGCCGCCCTTGCGCAGGATCAAGGTGGAGCGGCCACGGGTCGGCAGGACGTTCTCCAGCAGGTTGGGCTTGTTGACGGTGCGCCAGATCATGGTGCCGTAGTCCATCGCCTCCTCCTCGCAGACCTGGGTGTAGCGGTGGAAGTACGAGTGCGGGTCCTGGAACGCGGTCTGACGCAGCTTGCGGAATCGGCTGAGGTACCAGTGCTCGATGTCGTCGGTGCGCGCGTCCACGTAGACGCTGAAGTCGAAGAAGTCGGCGACGGCGACCCGGGTGCGGCCGTCCTTGCCGGGAAGGGCCGGCTGAAGGACGTTCAGCCCCTCGACGATCAGGATGTCCGGGCGGCGCACGGTCTGGGTGGCACCGGGCACGATGTCGTAGGTGAGGTGGGAGTACACGGGCGCTGAGACCGCTTCCTTGCCCGCCTTGACGTCGGCGACGAAACGCGTCAGCGCCCGCCGGTCGTAGGACTCGGGGAAGCCCTTGTACGACATCAGGCCGCGCCGCTCCAGCTCCGCCTTGGGAAAGAGGAAGCCGTCCGTGGTGATCAGCTCCACGCGCGGGTGCTCGGGCCAGCGGGCGAGCAGCGCCTGGAGGATGCGCGCGGTCGTGGACTTGCCGACGGCCACGCTGCCCGCGACCCCGATGACGAACGGGGTGCCCGACTGCGGGCCGTGGCCGTTGCGGGTGTCGCCGAGGAAGGTGTTGAGGGCGCCGCGCAGGCCGTTGGTGGCGGCCACGTAGAGGTTCAGCAGGCGGGACAGCGGCAGGTAGACGTCGACGACCTCGTCCAGGTCCACCACGTCGCCGAGGCCGCGCAGCCGCTCGACCTCCTCGGCGGTCAGCGGCAGCGGGGTCTTGTCCCGCAGCGCGCTCCATTCGGCGCGGGACAGGTCCACGTAGGGACTGGACGTCGTCGTAGTCGCGATCACAGCGTCCATTGTGGGCACAGGTGCTCTATTCACGGTCGGCGGGGCGGCGCGACGAGGCACGCGCGGGTGGCGGGAATGGCCGGGGCGGGTGGCGGGAAATAGCTCGCCGGGCACCGGCCAGGGCGCTGTCAGCCGGTTGTGGACGGGCTGTCAGTGGTGCCTGGCATGGTGGTCGGTGGGCGCGGGGGCGTCCGCACACCGAGAGGCAAGGGACGGCTCATGACCTACGCGATCCAGGCTGAAGGCCTGGTCAAGCGGTTCAAGGAGACCGAGGCGCTCGCCGGGGTCGATCTGGTCGCGCGCACCGGCACGGTACTGGGCGTGCTGGGTCCCAACGGTGCCGGGAAGACCACGGCCGTGCGGATCCTGGCCACGCTGCTGCGGCCCGACGGGGGCAGGGCGCTCGTCGGCGGCCACGACGTGGTGCGCGAGGCGGGCCTGGTGCGGGCCGAAGTCGGCCTGACGGGGCAGTACGCAGCGGTGGACGAGATGCTCACCGGCTACGAGAACCTGCTGATGATCGGCCGCCTGCTGGGGCTGCCCAGGAGCGAGGCGAAGGCGCGGGCCGCCGAGCTGCTGGAGAGCTTCCGCCTGAGCCACGCGGGCGGGCGCGCCGCCAAGACGTTCTCCGGCGGTATGCGGCGCCGCCTCGATCTGGCGGCCAGCCTGGTGGGACGGCCGAGGATCCTCTTCCTCGACGAGCCGACCACGGGCCTGGACCCGCACAGCCGCGGGGAGCTGTGGGAGATCGTGCGGGGCCTGGTCGGCGACGGGGTCACCGTCCTGCTGACCACGCAGTATCTGGAGGAGGCGGACCAGCTCGCCGACGACATCGTGGTGATCGACAAGGGCCGGGTCATCGCCGACGGCACTCCGGACGAGCTGAAGTCCCAGGTGGGCGGCCAGGTGCTCCAGGTCAGGCCGCTCTCGCCGGAGGATCTGGCGAGGACGCACGCACTGATGGCGGAGGCCGCCGGTCCCGGGGCCAAGATCGAGGGCGGTGTGGTGACCGCCCCGGTGAACGATCCGGCGATGATGCCCGCGATCGTGCGCAGGCTCGATCAGGAAGGTGTGGCCGTGGGGGAGCTGGCGCTGCGCCGCTCCAGCCTCGACGAGGTGTTCCTGGCACTGACCGGGCGCCGGGCCGAGGAGACGGACGGGACCGGCGAGCAGGCCGGTGACCCGGCGGACGAGCGGGACTTCGAGAAGGTGGGGATGTCGGCATGAGCGCGGCGACCGCGACCGTGGCCGCTCCGTCGATGGCCAAGAGCGGGCGAGTGCGCCCGGCGGCCGCGCTGGAGCAGACCGCCACGATGGCCTGGCGGAATCTGGTGCAGATCAAGCACAACCCGATGGAGCTGATCGACCTCAGCGTCCAGCCGGTGATGTTCGTGATCCTGTTCACCTATGTCTTCGGCGGCCAGATGGCCGGGTCCCCGAAGGAGTACCTGCAGTACGCGCTGGCCGGCCTGATCGTGCAGAACGCGCTGTTCGGCACGCTGAGTACGGGCATCGGGCTGAACACCGACCTGACCAAGGGCGTCTTCGACCGGCTGCGGAGCCTGCCCATCGCCCGGATAGCGCCCCTGCTGGGGCGGGTGGTCGCCGACACGATCAAGCAGGTGTGGTCGCTCGCGCTGATGTTCGGCCTCGGTGTGCTGCTCGGCTTCCGCTTCCACACGAGCGTCGGCAGCGTTCTGGCGGGAGTGGGGCTCCTGCTGTTGTTCACCCTGTCGATGGCGTGGATGGCGGTGCTGATCGGCATGGTGGCGAGCGACCCGGAGAAGGTGCAGGTCTTCGCGTTCACCACGATGATGCCGCTCACCTTCACCAGCAGCGCCTTCGTGCGCGAGGACACGATGCCGGGCTGGCTGCAGGCATGGGTGAAGGTGAACCCGGTCTCCCATCTGTCGGACGCCTTCCGCGGTCTGACGACGGGCGGCGAGGTGGCCTCACCGGTGCTGTGGACCCTCGTCTGGGCGGCGGGCATAGCCGCGGTCTTCGCCCCTCTGGCGATGCGGGCGTACCGCGCGAGGTCCTGACACGCGGATGGCGGTTGGGCAGGGGCCGTCGGCGCCGCGCGGATCGAGGAGCGCGCGGCACCGGCGCCCCGGCGTGAGCCATGTCATAGGCGCCCCGCACCTCGAGGACGGAGGTCCCGCCGTCCGCGGTGAGCCTTGACCTTGCGCCGGGGACATCCGGCGCACGGTCGTCCTCCGGTGGGGGCGGGTCCGGCGGGACGAGCGGCCGGGGTGGGACGGACGGAGCCGAGAGGCACTTAAGCTGGCACGCATGTGCGGAATCGTTGGATACGTGGGCGGGCAGTCGGCCCTGGACGTTGTCATCGCCGGGCTCAAGCGCCTGGAGTACCGGGGCTACGACTCGGCCGGGGTGGCGGTGCTCGCCGACGGCGGGCTGGCCGCGGACAAGAAGGCCGGGAAGCTGGCCAATCTGGAGAAGGCCCTCGCGGACCACCCCCTGCCGACCGGCCACACCGGCATCGGGCACACCCGCTGGGCCACCCACGGCGGTCCTACGGACGCCAACGCCCACCCCCACCTGGACAACGCGGGCCGGGTCGCCGTCGTCCACAACGGCATCATCGAGAACTTCGCGGCCCTGCGTGCCGAGCTGTCCGAGCGCGGCCACACACTCGTCTCGGAGACCGACACCGAGGTCGTCACCCATCTGCTGGCCGAGCAGTTCTCTCAGGTCCCCGACCTCGCCGAGGCGATGCGGCAGGTGTGCCGGCGCCTCGACGGGGCGTTCACGCTGGTCGCCGTGCACGCGGACGCGCCCGATGTGGTGGTGGGCGCCCGCCGCAACTCCCCGCTGGTGGTCGGCGTCGGTGACGGCGAGAACTTCCTGGCGTCCGACGTGGCCGCGTTCATCGCGCACACCCGCGAGGCCGTAGAGCTGGGCCAGGACCAGGTGGTGGAGCTGCGCCGCGAGGGCGTGACCGTCACCGACTTCGACGGCAACCCCGCCGAGGTCCGCGAGTACCACGTCGACTGGGACGCCTCGGCCGCCGAGAAGGGCGGCTACGACTACTTCATGCTCAAGGAGATCGCCGAGCAGCCCAAGGCGGTCGCCGACACCCTCCTGGGCCGCATCGACGCCTCGGGGCGGCTGACGCTGGACGAGGTGCGCATCCCCGAACCGGCCCTTCGCGAGATCGACAAGATCGTGATCGTCGCCTGCGGCACGGCGTTCCACGCGGGCATGATCGCCAAGTACGCGATCGAGCACTGGACGCGGGTGCCGTGCGAGGTGGAGCTGGCGAGCGAGTTCCGCTACCGGGACCCGATCCTGGACCCGCGCACACTCGTCGTGGCGATCTCGCAGTCCGGCGAGACCATGGACACGCTGATGGCGCTGCGCCACGCCCGCGAGCAGGGCTCGAAGGTGCTGGCGATCTGCAACACCAATGGCTCCACCATCCCCCGTGAGTCCGACGCGGTGCTCTACACGCACGCGGGCCCCGAGGTCGCCGTCGCGTCCACGAAGGCGTTCCTGACGCAGCTCGTCGCCTGCTACCTCGTGGCGCTCTACCTGGGCCAGGTGCGCGGCACCAAGTGGGGCGACGAGATCTACGCGGTCATCCGCGAGCTGTCCGACATCTCCAAGCAGGTCGAGCAGGTCCTGGACACGATGGAGCCGGTGCGCGAGCTGGCCCGGTCGCTGAAGGACAAGAACACCGTCCTGTTCCTGGGCCGCCACGTCGGCTACCCGGTGGCGCTGGAGGGCGCGCTCAAGCTCAAGGAACTGGCGTACATGCACGCCGAGGGCTTCGCCGCGGGCGAGCTCAAGCACGGCCCCATCGCGCTGATCGAGGAGGACCTCCCGGTCGTCGTGGTGGTGCCGTCCCCGCGCGGCCGCTCGGTCCTGCACGACAAGATCGTCTCCAATATCCAGGAGATCAGGGCCCGTGGCGCCCGGACGATCGTGATCGCCGAGGAGGGCGACCAGACGGTCGTGCCGTACGCCGACCACCTCATCTCGATCCCGGCGACCCCGACACTCCTCCAGCCGCTGGTGGCCACGGTCCCGTTGCAGGTCTTCGCATGCGAGCTGGCAACGGCCCGCGGCAACGAGGTCGACCAGCCCCGCAACCTGGCGAAGTCCGTCACCGTCGAATAGGCGCCCAACGGGCCCGAGGCCCGACCGGTTTCGCGCCGGCCGCGTCCGCGTCGACCGGCGCGGAGCCGAGCCGACGCGGAGCCGGTCGGCCGGGCGCATGACTAGGAAGCGCCGTCCGCCCCTGCGGGCGGGTCATCGCGGCAGCCGCCACCGCGGCTGCCGGACCGCACGATCCCTGAACCGCACGATCCCTGAACCGCACGATCCCTGAACCGCACGATCCCTGAGAGGCACCGCGTGATCATCGGCGTCGGTATCGACGTGGCGGAGGTCGACCGCTTCGAGGAGTCGCTCAAGCGCACCCCCGGCATGGCCGCCAGGCTCTTCACCCGTTCCGAGCTCTACCTCCCCAGCGGTGAGCGCCGCGGCGTCGCCTCTCTGGCGGCCCGTTTCGCGGCCAAGGAAGCGTTGGCCAAGGCTTTGGGGGCGCCCGTCGGCCTGCGCTGGACCGACGCCGAGGTCGTCACCGAGAACTCCGGCCGCCCCCGGCTGGAGGTCACCGGCACGGTGGCCGACGCCGCCGCCGAACTCGGCGTCCAGGGCTGGCATGTGTCGCTCAGTCACGACGCGGGCGTCGCTTCCGCCGTCGTGATCGCGGAGGGCTGAGGCGCGCCCTACGCTTGAGGGCATGCGCAGAGCCCACGCCGTCGAGGATGTCAGGGCCGCCGAGGCCGAGCTCATGGCCCGGCTGCCGGAAGGCGCGCTGATGCAGCGGGCGGCCGCCGGGCTCGCCGCCACCTGCGCCGACCTGCTCGGCCATGTCTACGGATCGCGCGTCGTCCTGCTCGTCGGCAGCGGCGACAACGGCGGTGACGCCCTGTACGCCGGGGCGCGGCTCGCCCGGCGCGGCGCCGGGGTCACCGCCGTCCTGCTCTCTCCCGAACGGGTCCATGGGCCGGGCCTGGTCGCGCTGCGTGCCGCCGGCGGCCGCGCCACCGGCGACCGGGCCAGCGGGGAGCGCCTGATCCAGCAGGCCGACCTCGTCCTGGACGGCATCGTGGGCATCGGCGGCAAGGGCGGCCTGCGGGAGAACGCCGCCGCTCTAACCCGCGCGGCGCGGGCATGCGGTGTCCTCACGGTCGCCGTCGACCTGCCCAGCGGTATCGACCCCGACACCGGCGAGGTGCGCGGCGCCGCAGTCCGCGCGGACGTCACCGTGACCTTCGGCACCCACAAGCCCGGTCTCCTCATCGATCCCGGTGCGCACCACGCCGGCACGGTCAGGCTCGTCGAGATCGGCATCGGCCCCGGCCCTCCCGCCGTCGAGGCCCTCCAGCACGCCGATGTGGCCGCCCTGCTGCCGGTGCCCGCGCCGGAGAGCGACAAGTACCGGCGAGGAGTCGTCGGCGTCGTGGCCGGCTCCGCCCGCTACCCGGGGGCGGCCGTCCTGGCAGTGGCGGGCGCCCTGCGCGGGGGAGCGGGCGCCGTCCGGTATGTCGGCCCCGCCGCCGACGACGTCGTACGGCGCTTCCCCGAGACGCTCGTGCACACCGGCCCGCCCTCGAAGGCCGGCCGGGTGCAGGCCTGGGTGGTCGGCCCAGGACTCGGCGACACCCCCGAGGCGCACCAGGCGGTTCAGGACGTGCTGCGCTCGGGCGTCCCGGTCCTGGTCGACGCCGACGGCCTCGCCCTGCTCAAGAGCCTGCTCGCCTCCGGCTCCGCCGAGCCCGCCGGGCCCCTCCTGCTGACTCCGCACGCCGGGGAGGCGGCGGTCCTGCTCGACACCTCCCGCGAACTGGTCGAGGCGTCGCGGCTGGAGCATGTGCGGCGCCTGGCCGAGCGGTACCGGGCGACCGCCCTGCTCAAGGGCTCGACGACCCTGGTGGCGCACACCGGTGCCCCCGTGCGGGTCAACTCCACCGGCACCGGCTGGCTGGGCACGGCGGGCAGCGGTGATGTGCTGTCGGGGCTCGCCGGGTCGCTGCTGGCGGGCGGTCTGGAGCCGCGCGACGCCGGTTCCGTCGCCGCCTACCTGCATGGTCTGGCCGGGCGGCTGGCCGCGGGGCCCACGGGCTCGCCGATCACCGCGCCGGACATCGCCGAGGCCCTTCCCGCGGTGTGGATCGACGTCCGGTCGTGAGTCGTCTCCCACCCCGGTCGGCGCTCTTGAGACACTGGCCGGGATGGAAACTGCGATGCGAGTGCAAGCGACGGTCGACCTGGCCGCGGTCCGGGCCAATGTGCGGGCCCTGAGAGCCCGTGCCCGGGGCGCCGCCGTCATGGCCGTGGTCAAGGCCGACGGCTACGGACACGGCGCGCTCGCCTGCGCCCGCGCGGCCAAGCGGGCGGGCGCCGCATGGCTGGCCGCGGCCACCCCGCACGAGGCGCTGGCCCTGCGCGCCGCCGGGCTTCCCGGCCCGGTGCTGTGCTGGCTGTGGACGCCCGGCGACCCCTGGGCCGAGGCGGTCTCGGCGGACATCGACATCTCGGTCAGCGGTGAATGGGCGCTGCGCGAGGCGGTCGCGGCGGCGAGGACGACCGGCCGCACCGCCAGGATCCAGCTCAAGGCCGACACCGGGCTCGGCCGCAACGGCTGCCAGCCCGCCGACTGGGCGGCGCTGGTGTCCGCGGCGCGGGCCGCCGAGGCCGAGGGCCTGGCCGACGTCACCGGTCTGTGGTCGCATTTCGCCTGTGCCGACGAGCCGGGCCACCCGTCGATCGCGACGCAGCTGTCGGCCTTCCACGAGGCGCTGAAGATCGCCGAGGTCGCCGGGATCCGGCCCGAGGTGCGTCACATGGCCAACTCGCCGGCCACCCTGACCCTGCCCGAGTCCCATTTCGACCTCGTCCGCCCTGGGCTGGCGGTCTACGGGCTCTCCCCGGTGCCGCAGGTCGGCGGCCCCGCGGACTTCGGGCTGCGCCCGGCGATGACGCTGTCCGCGCGGCTGGCGGGCGTCAAGCGGGTTCCGGCCGGGCACGGCGTCTCGTACGGCCACACCTACACCACGCCCGGCGAGACCACCCTGGCGCTCGTTCCGGCCGGTTACGGAGACGGCATCCCCCGGCATGCGTCGGGGACCGGCCCGGTGCTCGTCGCGGGCAAGTGGCGCACGGTGGCCGGGCGGGTGGCCATGGACCAGTTCGTGGTGGACCTCGGGGGCGATGCGGCGCACGCCGGTGACGAGGCCGTGCTGTTCGGCCCCGGCGACCGCGGGGAGCCGACCGCCGAGGACTGGGCGGCGGCCTGCGGGAGCATCGTCTACGAGATCGTCACCCGCGTCGGCGCCCGAGTTCCGCGCGTCCACGTCAATGCGGTCGATGAAGTCGATGCGGTCAACGCGGTCGACGAAGTCGATGCTGTCGATGAAGTCGAGGGGGCCGGAGGTGTCGGCGGTGCCTGACGGGGAAGCCGCCCGAACGGCGGAGGCGCTGGTGGAGGCCGCGAAAGCCGCCACGTCGGACGCCGGGCGCTGGGGCCGGGCCGGGAAGAACGCGGGGGTGCTCGGGTTGGCCGTCGGGGTCGTCGCCGCGGGCGCGGCAGCGGGTGTGGCCGTCGAACGGCTGACGGTCGGCCGCACCATCCGCCGCAACGCACAGCTCGCGCTGGACGCCGCGGACCCGTTCGGCGCCCTGCGCGGTGAACCGGGAACGGCCGTGGCCGAGGACGGCACCGAGCTGTACTACGAGATCGACGACGTGGAGCCGGCCGACCCGAAGGTGCCCCAGCAGCGCCGCGGCTGGCGGGTGCGGCGCCGTTCCAAGGGCTCGGCCGCTCGGCCCCCGCTGACCGTGGTGTTCTGCCACGGCTACACGCTCAACCAGGACGCCTTCCACTTCCAGCGCGAACTCCTGCGCGGGCGGGTCAGGGCCGTCTACTGGGACCAGCGCAGCCATGGCCGGTCCGAGCGCGGCAAGGCGCAGTTGGAGGGGGTGCCCGCCACGATCGACCAGCTCGGCCGGGACCTGAAGGCCGTCGTGGACGCCGCCGCGCCGCAGGGACCGCTGGTCCTGGTGGGGCACTCGATGGGCGGGATGACCGTGATGGCGTTCGCCGACCAGTTCCCCGAGACCGTGCGCGAACGGGTGGCGGGGGTCGCCTTCATCGGCACCACCGCGGGCAGTTGGGGCACGGTCACGTTCGGCCTGCCGTCGGTCGGCGCCAAGGCGCTGCACAAGGTGGCACCGGGTGTGCTTCGGGTGCTGGGCCGCCAGGTGGACCTGGTGGAGCGGGGGCGGCGGACGGTCGCCGATGTCCTGGCGGGGCTGATCAAGCGCTACTCGTTCGGCGGACCGGACGTGGACCCGGCGGTGGCGCGTTTCGCCGAGCGGATGATCGAGGCCACACCGATCGACGTGGTCGCGGAGCTCTACCCGGCGATCACCGCCCATGAGAAGACCGAGGCGCTCGACCACATCCGCGGGGTGCCCGCGCTCGTTCTCGCCGGAACCAAGGACCTGCTGACCCCGGCCGAGCACAGCTCCGCCATCGCCGCGAAACTGCCGCTGGCCGACCTGGTCGTCCTGCCCGACACCGGGCACCTGGTCATGCTGGAGCGCCCCGAGGTGGTCAACGCCCACCTGTGCGGCCTGCTCGCCCGGGCGGCGGACGCGGTGGGGGCCTGCCTCCCGGACACCGTGCGCGCCCTCGGCGAGGCCGCCGCGCGAACCGAACCCGCGGTGGGGCTCTAGCATCGGTAGGCATGGAAGACACCGCATTGGAGCCCTGCGCGGGGCCCGTCCCGATGGTCACGGCCACCGTGGCCACCGCCGAGCGGATGCGTGAGCTCGGAAGGGGGCTCGCCGCACTGCTGCGCCCCGGGGACCTGGTGCTGCTCTCGGGCGAGCTGGGCGCGGGCAAGACCACGCTGACCAGGGGGCTCGGCGAGGGCCTGGGGGTGCGGGGGGCGGTCACGTCCCCCACGTTCGTCATCGCGCGGGTGCACCCGTCGACGGTGGGCGGGCCTCCTCTGGTGCACGTCGACGCCTACCGGCTGGGGGGCGGCCTGGACGAGATGGAGGACCTGGACCTCGATGTCTCGCTGCCGGAGTCGGTGGTCGTCGTGGAGTGGGGCGAGGGCAAGGTCGAGGACCTGTCGGAGGAGCGCCTCCAGGTCGTGATCGAGCGGGCCGTCGGGGTGACGGAGCCGGCGGACGGCGACGACGATGTGCGCCGGGTGACGCTGACCGGCGTGGGGCGGCGGTGGGTGGAGCAGGACTTCTCGGGGCTGCTCGAAGGGCACTAGGGACACGTTCCGACGCGGTGTCGGCAAGATGTTGCGCGCGGCACCCCCGGCATGGTCAGATGGAAGTCCTGGTTAGGGGTGCCTAACCATGTCTGCGTCTGCCAGGAGGCGTCATGTCCGCCGAGAGCACACCGGACGCGTCCGGCGCCGAGGCGACCCCGTCGGTGCGAGCACTACTGGCCGCCCGAGCCGCCGCCGAAGCGGTCTCCACCCCACCTCCCGCCCCGGAGGCCCCCGCCGAAGCACCCGCCCAAGCCGCCGACGAAACCGCCGACGAAGCCGCCCACGGCGAAAGCCGGGACGCCGCCTAACCCGTTCGGGGGAATTCCCGCCCGGGCGGACAGGCGGGTGCCAACGCGTCCCCGCCGCGCCCGGCACGCCGAATCCGCCGCCTTGGGCCGCCGCCCCTACGGCACCACCACGACCTTGACGCCGATGCCCGCGAAGCGCCACATCGCTTCGCCGTCCGGCCTGGCCTGTCTGATGCCGCCCGTGCGGCGGGCCTCGGTCCTGGGCGGCTTCGGGTCGCCCACCGCCGCGCTGAAGCCGATCACCGTTTCACCCAGGACGGCGAAGCGCACCACGTGTTCCACCGGGACGCCGTCCGAGCCCACCGCGGTGTTCGAGCGGGTGCGCACCGCGTACTCGCCGGGGATCGGGTCCACCGTGCCCGGCTTCACCCGGAAGGTGCGGGCGACCTCGGCGCCCTCCCTGACCAGCCAGACCCGCCGGGCGGAGATGCCGTACACCACGCGGGGGCCCGTGCCCGAGGCGTCGGGGAGGGCGGGGTGGCTCTCGGCGGGGCGGCCGGGCCGCTTCATGGCCTCCGCGGGCGGAGCGCTCACCGATCCCGGCAGGGCCCCCGCGGACGGCCCCGCCGCGCTGTCCGACGCCTGCGCGGCCAGCACCCACAGGAGGCCGAGCGCCCCCGCCGTGATCCAGCCCACCGCGGCCCCGGAACTCATCCTTGCCACCCCGGGCCTCCCGTTGACCGCCGCCGGATGTTCGGTGCGACAGATGTCGCCTTTGTTCTCAATGCTCCTTATCGTGCCACTCGTCACGCGCCACAGCGGTGAGCGCCGCCATCGGAGAGCCGTAGGCTTGTCGGCGTGCTGCTGCTCGCTTTCGACACCTCCACCCCCGCCGTCACCGCCGCCCTGCACGACGGGGAGGACGTCGTCGCGGAATCGACCGAGGTGGACGCGCGCCGCCACGGCGAGCTGCTCCTGCCCGCCGTCGACCGGGTGCTGGCCGAGGCGGGAACCCGGCTCGACCGGGTGACCGACCTCGTCGTCGGGGTCGGACCCGGCCCCTACACGGGGCTGCGCGTGGGACTGGTGACCGCCCTGTCGTTCGGCGACGCGCTCGGCCTGCCCGTCCACGGCCTGTGCAGCCTCGACGGGATCGCCCATGCCACCGGCCGCGAGGGCCCGTTCACCGTGGCCACCGACGCCCGCCGCAAAGAGGTCTACTGGGCGCGCTACGACAACGCGACGACACGGGTCGGCGAGCCCTGCGTGGACCGGCCGGACGACATCGCCGACCAGGTCGCCGGACTGCCCGCCGCCGGCGCAGGAGCCCTGCTCTACCCCGAGACGTTCCCCGAGGTGATCGAGGGTGCCCCCGAGCACCCGTCGGCCGCCGCCCTCGCCCGCCTGGCCGCCGTGCGGCTGGCGGCGGGTGGGGAGTTGCTGCCCCCGCGCCCGCTCTACCTGCGCCGGCCCGACGCCAAGGTCCCGGCCGGCTACAAGGCGGTCCTGCCGCGGTGACCGCCCCGTCCGCCTCCTCCGCCCCGGCCCAGCCGTCCGGCGCGATCCTGCGTGAGATGCGCTGGTGGGACATAGCGCCCGTGCTGGACCTCGAACACGAGCTGTTCCCCGCGGACGCCTGGTCCAAGGGCATGTTCTGGTCCGAGCTCGCCGAGACCCGGCACCCCCGCGCCACCCGCTACTACGTCGTCGCCGAGCTCGACGGAAGGCTCGTCGGCTACGCGGGCCTGATGGCCGTGGCCGGGGAGGGGGATGTGCAGACCATCGCCGTCGCCCGCGACCAGTGGGGCAGCGGGCTCGGCGCCCGGCTGCTGTCCGACCTGCTCCGCCAGGCCACCGCGTTCGAGTGCGCGGACGTGCTCCTCGAGGTGCGCGTCGACAACACCCGGGCCCAGCGGCTCTACGAGCGGTTCGGCTTCGAGCCCGTCGGCATCCGGCGCGGCTACTACCAGCCCGGTAACGTCGACGCCCTCGTCATGCGCCTGACCGACCCCTCCGCGAGCCCCCCGCACGGCCCCATCGACGGCCCCGCAGAAGGCCCCGTACAAGGCCCCGTACAAGGAACCACTCATGGCTGACGAACCCCTGGTCCTCGGCATCGAGACCTCCTGCGACGAGACCGGCGTGGGCATCGTGCGCGGCCACACCCTGCTCGCGGACGCCATCGCCTCCAGCGTGGACGAGCACGCCCGTTTCGGCGGGGTCGTGCCGGAGGTCGCCAGCCGGGCCCACCTCGAAGCGATGGTGCCCACCATCCAGCGGGCGCTGAAGGACGCCGGGATCAAGGCGTCGGACCTCGACGGGGTGGCGGTCACCGCCGGTCCCGGGCTCGCCGGAGCGCTGCTCGTGGGCGTCGCCGCCGCCAAGGCGTACGCCTACGCGCTGGGCAAGCCGCTCTACGGCGTGAACCACCTCGCCTCCCACATCTGCGTGGACCAGCTCGAGCACGGCGCGCTGCCCGAACCGACGATGGCGCTGCTCGTCTCCGGCGGCCACTCCTCCCTGCTCCTCGCGCCCGACATCACCTCGGACGTGCGCCCGCTGGGGGCCACGATCGACGACGCGGCGGGCGAGGCGTTCGACAAGGTGGCCCGCGTGCTGGGCCTCGGCTTCCCCGGCGGCCCGGCCATCGACCGGCAGGCCCGCGACGGCGACCCCGCCGCCATCGCGTTCCCCCGCGGCCTGACCGGCGGACGGGATCCCCTCTACGACTTCTCGTTCTCGGGGCTGAAGACCGCGGTGGCCCGCTGGGTCGAGGCCAGGCAGCGCGCGGGGGAGGATGTGCCGGTGGCGGATGTCGCCGCGTCGTTCCAGGAGGCCGTGGTCGATGTGCTGACCCGCAAGGCCGTCCGCGCCTGCAAGGACAACGGCGTCGACCATCTGATGATCGGCGGAGGGGTGGCGGCCAACTCCCGCCTGCGGGCCCTCGCCGCACAGCGGTGCGAGGACAGGGGCATCACCCTGCGGGTGCCCCGGCCCAAGCTCTGCACGGACAACGGGGCCATGGTGGCCGCCCTCGGCGCGGAGATGGTCGCCCGCGGCCGTGCCCCCTCGGCGCTCGACCTGCCCGCCGACTCCTCCCTCCCGGTGACGGAGATCTCGGTGCCGGACCCCGCGCACGCGCACGGTGGAAGCGGCCCAAGCGGCCCCGGTCACGTGCCCGGCCACGGGGGCCGCGCCCATGGCACGGGCGGCCACAGCCACGACCATGCGCACGAGCTCAGCGGCGAGAACCTCTACTCATGACCGTCGCCCTGATGTGGGAGGCCCGTGCCGCCGACGGCCGAGGCGCGGACCTCCTGGAGTGGGCGGGGGCCCAGGAACTGCCCGAGCGGCCCCTGCGCTCGGAGCTGTTCACCGCCCCCGGGGACCGCGTGCTCGCCATTACCTGGTGGGACGCGGACTTCGACGCGCCGCTGCCCGAACTCCCCGAGCCCCCGGCCGATCTGCTGGCCCGTCCCCCGCACCGCTGGCGCTTCGCATCGGTCCGCACCGACTGAGGCGAGTCCCCAGCCTCGCTGCCGCACTGGCCCTCGAGCGGGTACTACTACCCGATCACCAGTGGCAGCCATGAGGGGACGGCTGTCTCCCTCGCCAGGTTCTGGTGGGGGGCGCCCCCGGCGCGGCGGCGCCGGCCGGCACCCGCAGCCGGCGCGCAGGCGTCTCGGCCTCCTCGGCCACGGCCACCTACGGCCCGCTGCTGTGGACCGGCGCCACGTCCCTGTCCGGCGCCGACAGGACCTTCCCGCGCCGTGAGGCGGCGGGTCTGAACTTCGTGGCGGCGTTCGGAGGCAACGGCGCGGTCCCGCCCGGCGCGCTCAACGACGCCGGTACGGCCATCAGCGCCAACAGCCGGATGTTCACCTACGTCCCGTACCACAACGGCGACCTGCCCGCTCAGGCCCACTCCGCCGCCCAGCCGGCCCGCGAGCGCCGGGCTCCGAGCCCGGACCCGTCCTCGCAGAGGACGGCCAGCCGCTGACACCGGCTCCCACCCGGTCGGCACCGGCTCCGATGCCGGTGGCGGCTCTCGGGCCCGGTACCGGCCCTCACGTCGCCGGGTGCCCAAGCAGCATGCTCGGGGCCCCGGCGACGCGGGTGAGGAAGACCGTCACCGAGTTGGGCCCCTCCGGCTTCAGCCGTCTGCGCAACTCCTCCGGCTCCACGGCCGAGCCGCGCTTCTTGATCACCACGGTGCCCACCGCCCGCTGCCGCAGCAGGGCCTTGAGCCGCTTGAGGTTGAACGGGAGCACATCGGTGATCTCGTACGCCTGGGCATACGGCGTCGCCACCCGTTCGGGCGCCGTCACATACGCGATGGTGGGGTCGATCAGCGTTCCGCGGACCCGTTGGGCGACCTCCGCCACCAGGTGGGCGCGGATGACCGCGCCGTCCGGCTCGTACAGGTAGCGGTCCACCGGACCCACCGGCGGGTCGGGAAGGCCCGCCCCGGCGAGCGTGTGGCCGTCCGGCAGGAGCGTGGCCCGTACCCCGTCGCCCGCGCCGAACCACAGCACGGCCTCCTTCACATCCCCCCGGTCCGAGACCCACTCCGCCTCGGCGCCCTCGGGGACCGCCTCGTGGGGGATGCCCGGGGCGACCTTCAGCGCGGCGACCCGGGCCTCGCGGGCCGCCTCGACCGCCCAGGACAGCGGCGGCGAGTACGCCTCCGGGTCGAAGACGCGGCCCCTGGCGCCGCGCCGGGCCGGGTCGACGAACACGGCGTCGAATCCCGAGACGTCCACATCGGCGACGTCGGCGCACCGCACCTCGATCCGGTCGGCGAGGCCGAGCGCCCCGGCGTTCGCCCGCGCCACCGCGCAGGTCACCGGGGAGCGGTCCACGGCCAGCACCTCGACACCCGCCCGCGCCAGCCCGATCGCGTCGCCGCCGATTCCGCAGCACAGGTCGGCCAGCCGCCGGACCCCGAGCCCGGCGAAGCGGCCCGCCCGGTACACCGCGACCGACGCCCTGGTGGCCTGCTCGACGCCGTCGGGGGTGAAGTACATCCGCTCGGCCTCCTCGCCGAACTTCGCCTTCGCCCGCTGCCGCAGCCGGGCCTGCGCCAGCGCCGCCGAGACCAGCTCCGGCGGATGGTCGCGCCGCAGCCTCGTGGCCAGCGCCAGCTCCCGCCCCTGCTCGTAGTCGCGCAGCTCGGAGAGAAGCCGCTGGCCTTCGTCCGCCAGCAGCGCGCTGATCGTCGCTTCTTCCACCGCGCCATTGTGCCGAAGGCGCCCCGATGGCCCTGCCGACGGCCGTGCGGTCGCCTCCTGAAGGGGCCCGGTCGCCCCGCCGGGGCGGCCCGCCCGCCCTGGGCCCGCCCCGCCCCGGGGGCGCCTTAGCCCTAGCGGTGGACACATCGGGGCGCCGTCCGGGGAGGGCAAGGGGGAGCAGGCAGCATCCCGTTATGGATCTAATCCGACAATCGGGACGTAGTGCTTGGCGGACAACTCGGAGATCACTCGCCGTCGCCGTCGCGCTCGCCGCGACGTGCGCCTCGCTGCAACTGGCCGGTGTCCAGCGCTCCCGCGACTCCCGGACGGCCGCCTCCGCCGCGTCCGTGCCGGAGGGGATGATCCGGCTGTCGGCGGCGGCCCCTCCGCCCGCCCCGCCCGACGACGGCGCCGCGCCCGCGCGGCCCCCGGTGCCGGCCGGCCCGCACCTGGCCACACCGGCGTTCCTCACCTCGGGCCACTCGGACGTCTCGGCGCCCTCCGCCCCGCTCGGCCCGAACGCGGCGGCCGCTCCCCAGGCGGCGCCCCACGGCCCCCCGCCGTCCGCGGCGTCGAGGGAGCGCACGCTCACCCTGTCGGCCTACGCCCGGCGCCTCACCGCGTTCCGCCACTGGGGCCTGGACAGGCCCGTCCGGCTCGCCCCCTTCCCGCCCGCCGTGAAGCCCGCCGTCGAGAACATCGCGGGCAAGGCCGGCGGCCCGGGGCTGCCCCCGGTGGTCGGGCGCGTCGGGACCAAGGACAGAGTCGTCTTCCTGACCATCGACGACGGGACCGAGAAGGACCGGAAGTTCCTGTCCCTGCTGCGCGACCTCCAGGTGCCGGTCAGTGCCTTCCTCACCCACGACGAGGCCAAGAACGACTACGGCTACTTCCGCCGCCTTCAGCGACTCGGTGACGGAGTCCACAACCACACCATCACGCACCCCGACCTGGAGGAGCTCTCCTACCGCAGGCAGCGCCAGGAGATCTGCCGCCAGCAGGAGAACCTCCGGCGCGAACTCGGAGTCACCCCGCGCCTGTTCCGCCCGCCCTACGGCAACTTCGACCGCAAGACGCTGCGCGCCGCCAAGGCCTGCGGCATCGAGGTCGTCGTGATGTGGGGGCTGGAGGCGTGGGCGGACCGCATCGACTGGCAGGAGGAGAACCGACGGCTGCGTCCGGGTGACATCATCCTCACCCATTTCCGGGGCCCGGCCGAGTGGGACGGGACGATGAACGACATGGCCCGCGTGGTCCTGGGCGCCATCGCCGAGCAGGGATTCGCCGTCGGCAGGCTCGAGGACTACCTGTAGCACCGCTGTACGACTAGCTGCAATTGGCTCGTGATCGCCACGACATTGGCACTCTAGTTGACTGAGTGCTAACGACCGGCCTAGTGTCAGCATTGGCACTCTCACCCCGAGGGTGCCAGCACCAACAAGCGACGGGGCAGGTCCGGCACCCGCGACGACGGGCCTACCAGGTCGCCACCACAGACACACTCCCGTGAGATCTCCGAAGGGGGAGGTCGGATCGTGACGACCGCCAGCACCAAGGTTGCCATCAAGCCGCTCGAGGACCGCATCGTGGTCCAGCCGCTCGACGCCGAGCAGACCACGGCCTCGGGCCTGGTCATTCCGGACACGGCCAAGGAGAAGCCCCAGGAGGGCGTCGTCCTGGCTGTCGGTCCGGGCCGGTTCGAGGACGGCAACCGCCTGCCGCTCGACGTTTCCGTCGGCGACGTTGTCCTGTACAGCAAGTACGGCGGCACCGAGGTGAAGTACCACGGCGAGGAGTACCTCGTCCTCTCGGCTCGCGACGTCCTCGCGATCGTCGAGAAGTAGTCAACCCGCAGCCTGTTGCAACAGCCTGCCGCAACCGCCCCGGAGCCCGAGTCAGCCTGACGGGGCCCGGGGCGGACGCACGCGGGCGACAGTTAGCGCCCGAGAGGACGAAGAAGACCAGTCATGGCGAAGATCCTGAAGTTCGACGAGGACGCCCGTCGCGCGCTTGAGCGCGGCGTCAACAAGCTTGCCGACACCGTGAAGGTGACGATCGGCCCCAAGGGCCGCAATGTCGTCATCGACAAGAAGTTCGGCGCGCCGACCATCACCAACGACGGTGTCACCATCGCCCGTGAGGTGGAGGTCGAGGACCCGTACGAGAACCTGGGTGCCCAGCTCGTCAAGGAGGTGGCCACCAAGACCAACGACATCGCCGGTGACGGAACCACCACCGCCACGGTGCTCGCCCAGGCGCTGGTCCGCGAGGGCCTGCGCAACGTGGCCGCCGGTGCCTCCCCGGCCGCCCTGAAGAAGGGCATCGACGCCGCCGTCGCTGCCGTCTCCTCGGCACTGCTCGAGAGCGCCCGCCCGCTCGAGGGCAAGGAGGACATCGCCGCCGTCGCCGCCCTGTCCGCCCAGGACAAGCAGGTCGGCGAACTCATCGCCGAGGCGATGGACAAGGTCGGCAAGGACGGTGTCATCACCGTCGAGGAGTCCAACACCTTCGGCCTCGAGCTCGAGTTCACCGAGGGCATGTCCTTCGACAAGGGCTACCTGTCGCCCTACTTCGTCACCGACCAGGAGCGTATGGAGGCCGTCCTCGACGACCCGTACATCCTGGTCCACCAGGGCAAGATCTCCTCGATCCAGGACCTGCTGCCGCTGCTGGAGAAGATCATCCAGGCCGGTGGCAGCAAGCCGCTGCTGATCATCGCGGAGGACGTCGAGGGCGAGGCCCTGTCCACGCTGGTCGTCAACAAGATCCGCGGCACCTTCAACGCCGTCGCGGTGAAGGCCCCCGGCTTCGGCGACCGCCGCAAGGCCATGCTCGGCGACATCGCCACCCTCACCGGTGCGACCGTCATCGCCGAGGAGGTCGGCCTCAAGCTCGACCAGTCCGGTCTGGACGTGCTGGGCTCCGCGCGCCGCGTCACGGTCACCAAGGACGACACCACCATCGTCGACGGTGCCGGTGACAAGGCCGAGCTCGCGGGCCGGATCAACCAGATCAAGGCCGAGATCGCCGGCACGGACTCCGACTGGGACCGCGAGAAGCTCCAGGAGCGCCTCGCCAAGCTCGCCGGCGGCGTGTGCGTCATCCGTGTGGGTGCGGCCACCGAGGTGGAGCTCAAGGAGAAGAAGCACCGTCTGGAGGACGCCATCTCCGCGACCCGCGCCGCGGTCGAGGAGGGCATCGTCGCCGGTGGTGGGTCCTCTCTGGTCCACGCCTCCAAGATCCTGGCCGACGGCCTGGGCAAGGAGGGCGACGAGGCCACCGGTGTCGCGGTCGTGCGCCGCGCCGCGGTCGAGCCCCTGCGCTGGATCGCCGAGAACGCGGGCCTCGAGGGCTACGTCATCACCTCCAAGGTGGCCGAGCTCGAGCCGGGCCAGGGCTTCAACGCGGCCACCGGTGAGTACGGCGACCTGATCAAGGCCGGCGTCATCGACCCCGTCAAGGTCACCCGCTCCGCGCTGGAGAACGCCGCGTCCATCGCGTCGCTGCTCCTGACCACCGAGACCCTGGTGGTCGAGAAGCCGGCCGAGGACGAGGGCGACGCCGGTCACGGTCACGGCCACGGCCACTCGCACTGACCCCCGGCGGCCGTCCAGGTCGCCCCGGGTCGTCGCGGCCGTACAGCCGCAGGAGGCCCGGCTCCCCTCGCCGCAGGGGAGCCGGGCCTCTCGCGTGTGTCCAGGCGTCGTGTGTCCGGGGCCTCCCGGGCGCCGCTCGGCGGCGTCGGCCGGGATCGGCCGGGCGGGATCGGCGCCGCCCTTTCGGGGCCTCAGCCCAGCTTCCGTCTGATCCCCGCCTTGGTTCCCTCGGGGAGTGCGTCCGCCTTCAGCAGCTCCGGGAGGAGGTCCCGCTCGCCCATCAGCGCGCGGAATGTCAGCGCGATGGTCACGCCGTGGTCCGGCCGCTCCACCACGGTGATCTCGTCGCCGGCCGCGATCTCACCCGGTTCGACGACCCGCAGATAGGCGCCGGGCAGAGCGCGGTCGGTGAAGCGCTTGGCCCAGCCGGTCTCGTCCATCCAGCCGCGGAACGTCCCGCAGGGGATCCGCGGGGCCGACACCTCCAGCAGCACATCCGCGCCGATCCGCCAGCGCTCGCCCACCAGAGCGCCGTTGACGTCGAGGCCCGTCGTCGTGAGGTTCTCGCCGAACACGCCGCCCGGCAGCGCCCGGTCCAGCTCGCGGGCCCAGTCGTCGAGGTCCTCGCGCGCGTACGCGTAGACCGCCTGGTCGTCGCCGCCGTGGTGCTCCACGTCGTGGACGCGGTCGCCGGCGAGCCCCACCGCGCCCGTACCTCTGGGCCCGGGGGCGCCCACCGCCACCGGGCCCTCGACCGGGCGTTTGTCGATGCCCGTGGTCAGGGTCTTCTTCCACGGGTTCGGACGGGGGTGGCCGATGTTCACGGAGAGAAGAAGCGCCATGGTCGAACGGTAGGCCGAACGGGTGACTGCGGCCATTCGATTTCCATCCGGTGGCCCCTGCACCCAGTGGCCTCTCCACCCGGTGGTCTTCCACCCACCGGCCCTTGCGCCCAGTGGTTCGCACGCCAGAAGAAACGTTTCCGTCGAGACTCCCCGCCTCCTCCTACTGCCTCGTGCTGATCAGCCGGTGCCGGGCCCTGCCCTGAAGCTCCTCGCGCTCGTCCTCCGTGAGCCCGCCCCACACACCGTAGGGCTCTCGGACGGCCAGCGCGTGCGCCGCGCACTGCGCTCGGACCGGGCACCGCATGCAGACCTCCTTGGCCGCCGCCTCACGGGCACTGCGCGCGGCGCCGCGCTCGCCCTCGGGGTGGAAGAAGAGCGCGCTGTCCACACCGCGGCACGCGGCCAGAAGCTGCCAGTCCCACAGGTCCGCGTTGGGACCGGGAAGACGGGAGAAATCTGCCATTGCTCATCCCCTTGGGAGGCGAGTGACCGGTCATTGCAGGGGAGTCGTTATGACTACTGTCAAAGTAGCTGGAAATATGACTCTTCGCGGATGTACCCACCAAGCCCTGCGTTAGCCCAAAAATGGGTCCAAACAGTGCAAAATATGACATCCATCCCGGGTGTCCGCGACATGAGGGTCCAGGGCGTGTCCTGCAAGCGGGTGTACTCGTTGGGTCAGCGGCGAGCCGGTCGACCCCTCCCGGATCAGCCCCGGGCGCGGCGCGCAGGTTCGATCGGCGCGGTGCTACTGATCCGTAGCTGGTCGATCACGTAGAGTATTGGCGACGGCTGCCAAACTCCGTAACTCTTTCGAGTGACCGTCGTTAGGAGTGCGGAGGCGGTTATCGGGCGCCGGGCATCCATCGGGTGCCGGACGCCACCGACCGCATCGATCACGATTCGTACCAGCCTGGAGGCCCAACGTGACGCGGATCTGCGGAGGACGGCCATGACATCCGTCCTCGTCTGCGACGACTCCCCGCTTGCCCGAGAAGCACTCCGCCGCGCGGTCGCCACCGTGCCCGGCGTCGAGAGGGTGACGACTGCCACCAACGGCGAGGAAGTCCTCCGCCGCTGGGGAGCCGACCGCTCCGATCTGATTCTGATGGACGTCCGAATGCCCGGACTCGGCGGAGTCGAGACGGTCCGCCGCCTTCTCTCGGCCGACCCCGGTGCCCGCATCATCATGCTGACCGTCGCCGAGGACCTGGACGGGGTCGCGCTGGCGGTGGCCGCCGGTGCCCGCGGTTACCTGCACAAGGACGCCTCGCGCGCCGAGCTGCGGGCCACCGTGACCCAGGCGCTCGCCGATCCGACCTGGCGGCTCGCTCCCAGGAGACTGCGCTCGGCCGAGATGGGCGCGGCGCCCACGCTGACCGCCCGCGAGATCCAGGTTCTCGAAGGAATGAGCCATGGCCGAAGCAACGCCGAGATCGGCCGCGAGCTCTTCCTCTCCGAGGACACGGTGAAGACGCACGCACGGCGGCTGTTCAAGAAGCTGGGCGCCTCGGACCGCGCGCACGCGGTGGCGCTCGGCTTCCGTTGGGGCCTGGTCCGCTAGGCCGTGTCCGGTCCCCCTGGGGCCCTCCGACCCGGTTCCGGGTGCGGAGGGAAGGTCGCCGCCGCCGCCTCGGGCGGCGGCGATGTCCCGCCGATGCTCACGGTTTCCGCTCGGAGGACGCATGCTTGAGGCATGGGCGTGGACGGGGACCGGATTTCGGGGCGTGAGATGACCGCGGCACAGGCAGCTCAGTCTCATAACGCTTCGGTGCACAAGTACGGACGCGGTGCCGCGGATCGCGGAGCCGCCAGGCACCATGGACCGATGCGCGACGACGAGACCCCGGCTCAGGCCATTGGTGCCCTCGTGCGTCTCGCGGCCGAGGGCGACGAGCGGGCCACGCACGACCTGCTCGCCCATGTGCACCCGTTGGCTCTGCGCTACTGCCGGACGCGGCTGTCCCGGTTGCCGGGCGACGCACGCCACTTCGTGGACGATCTGGCGCAGGAAGTGTGCCTGGCGGTGCTGTGCGCCCTCCCGCGCTACCGCGACCAGGGAAGGCCCTTCGAGGCGTTCGTCTTCGCCATCGCGTCGCACAAGGTCGCCGATCTGCAGCGGGCCGCGATGCGCGGCCCGGGCAGCACGGCGGTCCCGGCGGACGACCTGCCGGAGAAGCCGGACGAGGCCCTCGGTCCCGAGGAGCGCGCGCTGCTCAGCAGTGAGGCGGCCTGGGCCAAGGAACTCCTGGCCTGCCTGCCGGAGCACCAGCGCGAGCTGATCCTGCTGAGGGTGGCGGTCGGGCTGACGGCGGAGGAGACCGGCCAGGTGCTGGGGATGTCCCCCGGCGCCGTACGGGTGGCCCAGCACCGCGCGCTCAGCCGACTGCGGGCGCTCGCCGAGGAGACGGATCAGGCGCAGCACCTCAGCGCGTGAAGCGCCGGCCGTGACTCCTGGGGCGAGACCACTGCCCGACCCTCGACCTCCGACCTCCGACCTCCGACCTCCGTGCTCCTGCGCCGGATTCCGGGCTTTTGTTCGCTTTTGCCGGGGCGGCCCGGGAGGGTGCCGAGCCCCGTTAGCATTAAGGCTCGGGCCGGGCAAGAGTGGTTTCAGAGCTGGGGTAGGTGTCATGACTGTCAACGCCGACGGCGTACCGGAGAAGTTCGCGATGCTGGGGCTCACCTACGACGATGTGCTGCTGCTTCCCGGCGCCTCCGACGTGGTGCCCAACGAGGTCGACACCGCATCCCGGATCTCGCGGAACATCAGGGTGAACATCCCCCTGCTCTCCTCGGCCATGGACACCGTCACCGAGGGCCGGATGGCCATCGCCATGGCCCGCCAGGGCGGCGTCGGCGTGCTCCACCGCAATCTGTCGATCGAGGCCCAGGCCGGGCAGGTCGACATGGTCAAGCGGTCCGAGGCCGGCATGGTCACCAACCCCATCACGATCGGCCCGGACGAGACGCTCGCCGAGGCGGACGCGCTCTGTGCCCGCTTCCGGATCAGCGGAGTGCCGGTGACCGACCCCTCCGGGCGTCTGCTGGGTATCGTCACCAACCGCGACATGGCGTTCGAGGCGGACCGCCGCCGCAAGGTGCGCGAGGTCATGACGCCGATGCCGCTGGTGACCGGGACGGTCGGCATCTCCGGCGCCGAGGCGATGGACCTGCTGCACAAGCACAAGATCGAGAAGCTTCCGCTGGTGGACGGCGAGAGCAAGCTGCGCGGCCTGATCACCGTCAAGGACTTCGTCAAGACCGAGCAGTACCCGAACGCCACGAAGGACGCCGACGGGCGGCTCGTGGTCGGCGCCGCGGTCGGTGTCGGCGACGAGGCCTACACCCGCGCGCAGGCCCTGGTCGAGGCGGGCGCCGACTTCCTGGTCGTGGACAGCGCCCACGGCCACAGCCGGGGCATCCTGGAGATGATCTCCAAGCTCAAGGCCAATCTGAAGGTCGACGTCATCGGCGGCAACGTGGCCACCCGTGACGGCGCCCAGGCGCTGATCGACGCGGGCGCCGACGGCATCAAGGTCGGTGTCGGCCCCGGCTCCATCTGCACCACCCGGGTGGTGGCCGGTGTCGGAGCCCCCCAGGTCACGGCGATCTACGAGGCCTCGCGGGCGGCGGGCCCGGCCGGTGTCCCGCTCATCGGCGACGGCGGCCTGCAGTACTCCGGCGACATCGCCAAGGCCATCGCGGCCGGCGCGGACACCGTGATGCTGGGCAGCCTGCTCGCCGGCTGCGCCGAGAGCCCCGGCGACCTGATCTTCATCAACGGCAAGCAGTTCAAGTCCTACCGCGGCATGGGCTCGCTCGGGGCCATGCAGTCGCGCGGCCAGGCGCGGTCGTTCTCCAAGGACCGCTACTTCCAGGACGACGTCCTGTCCGAGGACAAGCTCGTGCCCGAGGGCATCGAGGGCCAGGTGCCCTACCGCGGCCCGCTGGCCTCCGTCGCCCACCAGCTCATCGGCGGCCTGCGTGCCTCCATGGGCTACGTCGGCTCGGCGACCGTTCCGGAGCTGAAGGAGAAGGGCCGCTTCGTGCGGATCACCGCCGCCGGCCTCAAGGAGAGCCACCCCCACGACATCCAGATGACGGTCGAGGCGCCGAACTACCACGGACGCTGAGGGCTGAGCGGCGAGCTGAGATGCAGCGGAGGCTGGGGGTGTGCCCGAGGGACGAGGGTGTGGGCCCGGCCGCAGTGGAGTCGAGGCGGAGCGCGAGTGTTGGGGCTGAGCGGCGAGCCGAGATGCAGCGGAGGCTGGGGGTGCGCCCGAGGGACGAGGGTGTGGGCCCGGCCGCAGTGGAGTCGAGGCGGAGCGCGAGTGTTGGGGCTGAGCGGCGAGCTGAGATGCAGCGGAGGCTGGGGGTGCGCCCGAGGGACGAGGGTGTGGGCCCGGCCGCAGTGGAGTCGAGGCGGAGCGCGAGTGTTGGGGCTGAGCGGCGAGCTGAGATGCAGCGGAGGCTGGGGGTGCGCCCGAGGGACGAGGGTGTGGGCCCGGCCGCAGTGGAGTCGAGGCGGAGCGCGAGCAGATAGGCGCGGGCCGGTCCCGCAGGGGCCGGGGTGAGACGGGGCGGCTCCTTCGGGGGCGTCTCGGCGATACTGGCACGGGCTCACGTTGTGGTCCCGCGCCAGGCAGAACACGAGAAGGGCAGCAACACGTGACCGAGATCGAGATCGGGCGGGGCAAGCGCGGACGCCGGGCGTACGCGTTCGACGACATCGCCGTGGTGCCGAGCCGCCGGACCCGGGACCCGAAGGACGTCTCCATCGCCTGGCAGATCGACGCCTACCGCTTCGAGCTGCCCTTCCTCGCCGCCCCCATGGACTCCGTGGTCTCGCCCGCGACCGCCATCGCGATCGGCAACCTCGGCGGCCTCGGCGTGCTGAACCTCGAGGGCCTGTGGACCCGCTACGAGGACCCGCAGCCGCTGCTGGACGAGATCGCCGAGCTGGCCGACGAGGCCGAGGCGACCCGCCGCCTCCAGGAGATCTACGCTGCCCCGATCAAGGAGGAGCTGATCGGGCAGCGGATCAAGGAGGTGCGCCAGGCCGGCGTGGTCACCGCCGCGGCCCTCTCCCCGCAGCACACCGCCCAGTTCTCCAAGGCGGTCGTGGACGCGGGCGTGGACATCTTCGTCATCCGCGGCACCACCGTCTCCGCCGAGCACGTCTCGGGCCGTGCCGAACCGCTGAACCTCAAGCAGTTCATCTACGAGCTCGACGTTCCCGTGATCGTCGGCGGCTGCGCCACCTACACCGCCGCCCTGCATCTGATGCGCACCGGTGCCGCGGGTGTCCTCGTGGGCTTCGGCGGCGGTGCCGCCCACACCACCCGCAATGTTCTCGGCATCCAGGTCCCGATGGCCACCGCCGTCGCCGACGTCGCGGCGGCCCGCCGGGACTACATGGACGAGTCCGGCGGCCGCTACGTGCACGTCATCGCCGACGGCGGTGTCGGCTTCAGCGGCGACCTGCCGAAGGCCGTCGCGTGCGGCGCCGACGCCGTCATGATGGGCTCCCCGCTGGCCCGTGCCACGGACTCGCCCGGCCGCGGCCACCACTGGGGCATGGAGGCCGTCCACGAGGAGCTGCCACGCGGCAAGCGGGTGAACCTCGGCCTGGTCGGCACCACCGAGGAGGTCCTGCTCGGCCCGTCGCACACCCCGGACGGCTCCATGAACTTCTTCGGCGCCCTGCGCCGGGCCATGGCCACGACGGGCTACTCGGAGCTGAAGGAGTTCCAGCGCGTCGAGGTGACCGTCGCGCCGGTCCTGAAGGTCTGAGCCGCCTCAAGGCCTGAGCCGCACAGCCGCGCCCGTTCGACGGCTCGCGCCCCCGTCCCCCAGGGCCCCTGGGAACGGGGGCACGGCCGTCTGCGCAACCAGGCCGTCTGCGCAGCCGGACCCTCTGCGCAGCCGGTCCGTCTCTCATCGGTCCGTCGCTCGGCCGGTCCCTCTGTCGGTCGGTTCGTCTCCCGGCCCGTCCGTGTCTACAGCCGGTCCGCCGCCCCCGCCGGGGTGGCGCCCTGGGTGTCGAGCAGCCGCTGTGCCTTCACCGCGAGCCCCTGGAGGTCGTATGTGCGGTGCGGTTGCAGCAGGAGGGTGAGGTCGGCGTCCGCGGCGGCCTCGTAGAGTGAGCAGGCGCGCGGCACCGGGCGGTCCAGGACGTTCCACTGCTGGACGTAGGGGTCGTGGAAGCACAGCTGGGCGCCGAGTTCGAGCAGGCGGGCGGCGACGGCCCGGGCGGGGGAGCGGCGGGTGTCGGCGACGTCCGCCTTGTAGGTCACCCCGAGCAGGAGGATGCGGGCGCCGCGTACGGCCTTGCCGTCCTCGTTGAGGAGGGCCGAGGCGCGGTGGACCACGTAGCGGGGCATCCGGTCGTTGATCTCCCCGGCCAGCTCGGCCATGCGGAAGGGGTAGCCGATGGTGCGGCCCTGGTGCGGCAGGTAGTTGGGGTCCAGCGGGGTGGAGTAGCCGCCGACGCCGGGGCCGGGGCGGAA
Source organism: Wenjunlia tyrosinilytica (assembly GCF_014646055.1). Taxonomy (GTDB): domain Bacteria; phylum Actinomycetota; class Actinomycetes; order Streptomycetales; family Streptomycetaceae; genus Wenjunlia; species Wenjunlia tyrosinilytica. The sequence goes on along the minus strand of NZ_BMMS01000004.1, from coordinate 207,484 downwards.
CGCCTGGAAGCCGAAGGGCTTGGTCTCGGCGCAGCGGATGACGTCCCACAGGTCGATGCCGAAGTCGTGGCAGAAGACGGCCATCTCATTGGCGAGGGCGACATTCACATGCCGGTAGTTGCTCTCCAGCAGCTTCACGGTCTCGGCCTCGCGGCAGCCGCGGGCGCGTACGACGCGGTCGGTGAGGCGGTTGTAGAACGCCGCCGCGGCGTCGGTGCACGCTGGGGTGGTGCCGCCGACGACCTTGGGGGTGTTGGCGATGCCGAATTCGCGGTTTCCGGGGTCGACGCGGGTGGGGGAGGCGGCGAGGTGGAAGTCGCGTCCGCAGGTGAGTCCGGAGGTCTCCAGGATGGGCCGGAGGATTTCCTCCGTGGTGCCGGGATATGCGGTCGATTCCAGGATCACCGTGGTGCGCGGGCGCATCTGGGAGGCGATTGCGTGGGCGGCGGCGCGCACGGCGGTCAGGTCGGGAGTGCGGTCCTCGGCGAGCGGTGTGGGCTCGCAGATGACCACGGTCCGTGCGCGGCCGAGTGCGGCGGGATCGCCGGTGGCGCGGAATCCGGAGGCGAGCATGCGGCGGATGTCGGCGGCGGCGAGGTCGTCGACGGGGCTGCGGCCCGAGTTCAGTCCGGCGACGACGAGCTCGTCGGTGTCGTAGCCGATGACGTCGAGTCCGGCGGCGGTGGCGGCCTGGGCGAGCGGGAGTCCGGCGAAATTGAGTCCGATGACCACGAGGTCTGCAGGCATGGGGCGCGTCCTTCCTGCGGAGGGGTGCCGGATAGATAGAATAAGCATCAATACAACTGATATTCCGCATTGAGGGTAATTCGGGCATAAGTGTTCGTCGGATCCGTCATCGCCAGGGAATCAGGGCAGTATCGAATCGGTGCGGCTGTGAACCGAAGCGGCAGTGTCGGAAAGCGTCATGAGACCGGGAGGCCGAGTTGAGGACCGCGAACCTAGGGCCGGCCGAGCGCGGCAGCGCGCTCGCCGCGATGGTGGAGCACGAACTGGACGTACTGGTCGTGGGCGGAGGCATCGTCGGAGCCGGTACCGCGCTCGACGCGGCCACGCGCGGCCTGAGCACCGCGCTGGTGGAGGCACGTGACTGGGCGGCGGGGACGTCGAGCCGATCCAGCAAGCTCATCCACGGCGGACTGCGCTACCTGGAGATGCTCGACTTCGCCCTCGTGAGGGAGGCGCTCAAGGAACGCGGGCTGCTGCTGGAGCGGCTCGCCCCGCACCTCGTCAAGCCGGTGCCCTTCCTGTACCCGCTCCAGCACCACGGCTGGGAGCGTGTCTACGCCGGATCCGGTGTCGCGCTGTACGACGCCATGAGCGTCTCCTCCGGCCACGGCCGGGGCCTGCCGCACCACCGCCATCTGACGCGGACCCAGGCCCTGCAGGTCGCCCCCGCCCTGAGGAAGGACGCCCTCGTCGGCGCCATCCAGTACTACGACGCCCAGGTGGACGACGCCCGCTACGTCACCACCCTGATCAGGACCGCGACCGCCTACGGGGCGCATGTGGCCAACCGGGCTCGGGTCGTCGGCTTCCTGCGCGAGGGAGAGCGTGTCGTCGGTGCCCGGGTGCACGATCTGGAGCAGGGGGGCGAGTTCGAGGTCCGCGCCCGCCAGGTGGTCAACGCCACCGGGGTGTGGACGGACGACACACAGGCCCTTGTGGGCGAGCGCGGCCAGTTCCACGTCCGCGCGTCCAAGGGCATCCACCTCGTCGTGCCGAAGGACCGGATCCACTCCAGCACGGGGCTGATCCTGCGCACCGAGAAGAGCGTGCTGTTCGTGATCCCCTGGGGCCGCCACTGGGTCGTCGGCACGACCGACACCGACTGGGACCTGGACAAGGCGCACCCGGCCGCATCCAGCGCCGACATCGACTACCTCCTCCAGCATGTGAACTCGGTGCTGAACGTGCCCCTGACCCGCGACGACGTGGAGGGCGTCTACGCGGGGCTGCGCCCGCTGCTGGCCGGCGAGTCCGACGCGACGAGCAAGCTGTCGCGCGAGCACACGGTCGCCCACCCCGTCCCCGGCCTGGTGGTCGTGGCGGGCGGCAAGTACACGACCTACCGGGTGATGGCCAAGGACGCGGTCGACGCGGCCGTGCACGGCCTCGACAGCCGTGTGGGCCCCTGCGTCACCGAGACCACCCAACTGGTCGGCGCGGAGGGCTACCCGGCGCTGTGGAACGCCCGCGCCAGGATCGCCGCCGAGTCCGGGCTGCATGTCGCCCGGGTGGAGCACCTGCTCAACCGGTACGGGGCGCTCACCGAGGAAGTGCTGGCCCTCATCTCCGAGGACCCGTCCCTCGGCCGTGCCCTCACCGGCGCCGACGACTACCTGCGCGCCGAGGCCGTCTACGCCGCCGCCTACGAGGGGGCGCGGCATCTGGACGACGTGCTCACCCGGCGGATGCGGATCTCGATCGAGACATTCGACCGCGGGACCCGGTGCGCCAGGGAGGTCGCCGAGCTCATGGCGCCCGTCCTGGGCTGGGACACGGCGCAGATCGAACGCGAGGTCGCGCACTACGAGAAGCGCGTCGAGGCCGAAAGGGAGTCGCAGCGCCAGCCCGACGACCAGACCGCGGACGCCGCGCGGCTCGGTGCCCCGGATATCGTTCCCCTGTAACAGACGGCGGCGCGCGAGGTAAGTGCTCGGGGAAAACAGGGGTCCAGGTGTCCGATCATGAGCGGGTCGTGGCCGGAAGGTACCGGCTGGTCGAACGCATAGGCCGCGGTGGCATGGGCACGGTGTGGCGGGCCGAGGACGAACTCCTCGGCCGCCACGTCGCCGTGAAGAAGCTCCATGTCCCGCCCCACCTGTCGGACGAGGAACGCGGCACCCTGTACGAGCGCACCCGCCGGGAGGCCCGCAGCGCGGCCAGGATCACCCACCCCAACGTCGTCGTGGTCCATGACGTCGTGGAGGACGACGGCCTGCCGTGCATCGTCATGGAGTACGTGCCCTCGCGCACCCTCGGCGACGTGCTCAAGAAGGACGGCCCCATCTCGCAGCGCGAGGCGGCGAGGATCGGCCGGGGCATGGCCGCCGCCCTGCGCGCCGCCCACCGGGCCGGGGTCCTGCACCGGGACGTCAAGCCCGCCAATGTGCTGCTGGGCACCGACAGCTCCCACGGCGGCTCCGGTGAGGACGAACAGGGCCGACCGGACGGCAGGGTCGTGCTCACCGACTTCGGCATCGCCGTGGCCTCGGGGTCGTCGACGCTGACCAGGACCGGGGAGCTGGTCGGTTCCTTCGACTACCTCTCACCGGAGCGCATCAGGGGCGCGGGCCCGGGGACCGCCTCGGACCTGTGGGCCCTGGGTGCGACGCTGTACCAGGCACTGGAGGGCGAGGCGCCGTTCCACCGGGACACCCCGATCGAGACGGCGTACGCCATCGCCGCCGAGCCCTTCCCGCCGCCGCGGCGGGCGGGTGTGCTGACCCCGCTCATCAAGGCGCTCCTGGAGAAGGATCCGGAGCGGCGGATGACGGTCGAGCAGTTGGAGCGGCAGCTCGCAGGCTCGGTCGACACGGTCCTCGTGGGCCACCTGTCCGACACTCCGGCCGCCCCGGTGCCCTTGCCCCACCCGCAAGAACCCCAGCGGCCCCACGCCACCCAGCTCTCCCAGCACACCGGTTCTCCCCCGGACGACTCCGCCGCCACGAGCCGCCACCTCGATCCCCCGCAGGGCCCGCCCTCGCACGGTGAGGGCGACACCGGTTCCCAGACGGTCCTCGCCGGCCGGCTTCGCCGTGGCAGGACCCGGGGCCGGTCGCCCGCCGTGACGGTGGCGGCCGTGCTCCTGGTCACGGTGCTCGCGGGCGGCGGTGCCGCGCTGTGGTCCCAGCGCCACGACTCGGCGAACCAGGCCTCCGGCGGACACTCGTCGAACACGCCCGAGGCGAGTCCCTCCCTGCCTCCCGTGCCGGCTGTCCCCGAGGGTTTCCGGCGCGTCCACGACCGGCTCGGCTTCTCCGTCACCGTTCCGCAATCCTGGCACCGGGTGGAGAGGACGTCCGGCCAGGAGGTGAACTACCTCTCCCCCGACGAGCTGATGGGGCTGAAGTTCAACGTCCTGGACTTCGCGGGCGACAGCAGCATCGAGCACTGGCGCGCCATCGAGCCGGACGTCCAGAAGAAGTCTCCCGGCTACGAGAACCTGCGCATGAACGAGACCAGGTACCAGGGGCGGCCCGCCGCCATCTGGGAGTTCACCTGGCAGGGCGCGCGGCGCAAGTGGCACGCCCAGGACCTCGGATTCACCGCCGAGGGCCAGCGGGGCTACGCGATCTACCTGTCCGCCCCCGACGCGCGGTGGAGGGAGTGCGTGAAGTACTTCCGCACGGCCGCGGACAGCTTCCGGCTGGACGGCTGAGTCGGCCCGTTGCGTGGGTGGGCGACGCTTTTGGGTACAGATGCAAGGGAGTTGAGGCGTCGGGCGCCGCCGCCCGCTCGAAGGCAGGGAAACGGACCGCGGGTTCGTATCGGACAATCGGTGCGACCGTCGGTCGGGATCCAGGGCCGCGCGCAAATGTGTCCGACGGTCAGGGGATGATAGGGGCGGCCACGACCGTGCGGGAGTCTGGCCCACGCAGCATCACATCGATCGATAAGAGAAGGACGTCGATGACCCAGGCGCAGGGCACCACCGGTCGTCTCCTGGCGGACCGCTACCGGCTGGGCGAGGTTCTCGGCCGCGGCGGCATGGGCACCGTGTGGCGGGCATCCGACGAGACGCTCGGCCGGACGGTGGCCGTCAAGGAGCTCCGCTTCCCCGGCAATGTGGACGACGACGAGAAGCGCCGCCTCATCACGCGGACGCTGCGCGAGGCGAAGGCGACCGCCCGCATCCGCAGCACCGGCGCCGTCGTGGTCTTCGACGTGGTCGAGGAGGACGACCGGCCGTGGATCGTCATGGAGCTGGTCGAGAGCCGGTCGCTGTCCGACGTCATCCGTGAGGACGGGCCGCTGACGCCCCGTCGGGCCGCCGAGGTCGGTCTCGCGGTCCTCGATGTGCTGCGCGCCGCCCACCGCGAGGGCATCCTGCACCGCGATGTGAAGCCGTCCAATGTGCTGATCGCCGAGGACGGCAGGGTCGTGCTCACCGACTTCGGCATCGCCCAGATCGACGGCGACCCCTCGGTGACGTCCACCGGCATGCTCGTGGGCGCCCCCTCGTACATCTCGCCGGAGCGGGCCAGGGGCCACAAGCCGGGCCCGGCCAGCGACCTGTGGTCCCTGGGCGCGCTGCTCTACGCTGCCGTCGAGGGCCACCCGCCGTACGACAAGGGCTCGGCGATCGCCACGCTGACCGCGGTCATGACCGAGCCGATCGACACCCCGGTCAACGCGGGCCCGCTCTCCGAGGCGATCTACGGCCTGCTGCGCAAGGACCCCCAGCAGCGGCTGGAGGAGCCCGAGGTGCGCGGGATGCTGCGCCGCGTCGTGCATTCCCCGGAGCCCAAGCCCGAGCCCGCGCCCAAGCCGGCCGTCCCCGACGCCACGGCCGCCCTTCCCCTGCCCAAGCCACGCACCGAGGACTCGGGCGTCCCGGGCGCCGCAGCCCGGCCGGCCGAATCCCGCTCGCCCGAATCCCGCTCGCCCGAATCGCGTGCGGCCGCGCAGCCGACCACCCCTTCGCAGGCCCCGCCCACCGCCTCGTCGACCCCTGCGGCCGCCCAGGTGCGCAGGCCCCTGCTGGAGACCGTGCCGCGCAAGCGGCTCCTGATCCTCATCGCCGCCGCCGTCCTGGCCGTGGCGGCCGTCATCACGGTCGTCGCGCTGGCCTGGGGCGGCGGCGACAAGGGCAGCAAGGGCAAGGGCGGCACGTCCTCCTCCGCGGGCGCCGGTGGCGCCAAGTCGCAGAGCCCCTCCGCCGACCCGAAGAAGAAGGCGGCGGACAAGGACAGCGGCAAGGACACCCGGGCCTCGAAGGACTCCACCACGTCCGACGGCAAGGGCAAGGGGTCCAAGGACGACTCCGGAACGGCGGACGGCAAGGGCAAGGGCGGCACGTCCTCCTCGGGCCAGAACCAGTCCGGCGGCGCACCGGGCGGCTTCCACGTCTACAAGGACGGCGAGGGCTTCTCCATCGCCCTGCCGAACGGCTGGAGCCGCGTCGGCGACAACGGCCACGGCAACGGCTCGAAGTTCCGCGGCAAGGACGGGCGCGAGCTCCTCGTCGACTTCACCCACACCCCCGGCTCCAGCGCCCTGGGCGACTGGCAGCGGGCCTCGCGCGACCCCGCCATCCCCGGCTACCGCGAGATCGCCGTCCACGCCGTGAAGTACCGCGACTACGACGCCGCCGACTGGGAGTTCAACCGCACCACCAACGGCAGGAGGATGCACGTCCTCAACCGCGGGTTCGTGGTCGACAGCGGCCACGCCTACGCCATCATGTTCACCGCTCCCGAGGCCGAGTGGGGCAGCGCGAAGAACAAGAAAACCCTCAAAACGTTCTTCGAATCCTTCGAACCGGCCAAGTAGCTCCCCCCAACCTGCACAGAGCGTACCGATCGCAAAGCGTTCGGTGGCAAGCTGTACCGGGCAGTCGGGGAGGTGCTGTGGACGAATATGCCGGGCGAGTGCTCGTCGAGCGGTACCGGCTGCCCGCCATGCCCGTCGGCGAAGAGCCTTCGCAGCTCCCCGCGTTCGACACCTACAGCGGCCAGGAGGTCCTGGTCCACCAGGTGCCGCTGCCCGAAGTGGTCAGCGCCGAGGTGGCGTTCGCCCCGCCCGGCGAGGAACCGCCGGATGTGCTCGGCCCCGAGGACGACCCGGGGCAGCGGGCGCTGCGGGCCGCCCTGGCCGCCGCCCGAATACCGGACCACCCCGCCCTGGTCCAGGTGTACGACGTCTTCCTCGACGGCGGGAGCCTGTGGGTCGTCACCGAATGGGTGATGGCGCAGCCGCTGTCCGCGATCCTGGCCGAGGAACGCCTCTCGCCCTACCGCGCGGCCGAGATCGGCGCCGATGTCCTCGGGGCGCTGCGGGCCGTGCACACGAGCGCGTGGACCCACCGCAATGTCACCGCCGACACCGTCCTGCTGTGCGACGACGGCCGGGCCATGCTCACGGGGATGGCCGTCGCCGCCGCCGAGGAGGCGCTGGTCGGCAATGACCCCGTGCCCCCGCCGGCCGTCGGGCCGCAGGAGGACGGCTCGCTGCCGCCCCAGGACATGCCGCCCCGCGTCCGCCAGGGCCCGGCCGCCGAAAGGGCGCGCCTGGCGCGGATGGGGGTGATCGGCGCGCGCTCCGAGCGGTGGGCGCCCGAGCAGGCGGGCCCGCTGCCGGGGGTCAACGGCTATGCCCCCGAAGTGGTCGCCGACGGGCCGCCCAGCGACATGTGGGCACTGGGCGTTCTGCTGTTCCGGGCCATTCAGGGGCACCCTCCCTTTCCGGAGGACAGCCCCGTGGATCTGGCCGAGATCGTCCGGACCGAGCCGCCCGCGTTCGCCGAGGAGTGCGGGCCGCTGCGCCCCATCGTCGAGTCGCTGCTGCGCAAGAACCCGCAGGAGCGCCCCGACCCCGAGGACGTGCGCGGCTGGCTGCGCTCACTGATCCGTACCGCGCCCGAGCCCGACCTCGGCCGGGAGACCGTCTCCGTCCCGGCCGACGCGCACAAGATCGTGGAGGTGCGGCGCCGCGGCGAGGTCGCCAAACGCCACCGCAACAGCAAGGCGCTGGTGGCCCACGGCAAGCACGCCCGGGGCAAGCGCAAGCGCTCCGGCCCCCGGCGGCTCGGCCTTCTCCTCGTGGGCCTCGTGGTCCTGCTGGTGGTGGCCGTGCTGGTGATCGCCGCGCTCGTGCTGCCCGGCAGGAACGGGGCGGCCGAGGACGGCTCGAGCGGCCAGGGGGGCACGGGCCCGGCCGGCTCGGCCAGCAGCGCGCCCGCCGCGCCCCCGCCCGACCTGAGCACGGACTTCGGCATCCACAAGGACCCCTCGGGCTTCCAGCTCGCGCTCCACCGGGACATGGAGGTCAAGGGGGCGACGGGCAATGGGCAGGTGTGGTTCGACGACGGCGACGACGTCGAGATGATCGTCGTCCCCGGCCGGGACACCGCCGAGCGCTACGGCAACGACGTGGCGGACTACCAGGTGGGCAGCGAGCCGGAGTTGCGGGTCTACCGCAAGGCGGACTGGTCGGCGGCGGCCGGGCTCACCAGGCTGACGCTCAACGGGAACCCGGCGGTCGAGGGCGAGTTCAGCTGGCGCAAGGGCAACCGCGACTACTACGGCCGCAATCTGGCGATGCTCCAGGACGGCAAGTACCACGTGGTCTTCGTCTACGGCCCCGACCGGGACCGCTCCGACATCTCCCGGTACTTCGAGAAGGCGGCGGAGACCTACAAGTACGGCGAGTGAGCGCCCGCCGGTGGCTCCCGCCGGTCCGTCGCCCGCGCTGCCGCCTCCAGGGCTCCCCGGTGGGTCCCCCGGCGATGGATCCTCGGCCGCCGCCTCACCTGCTGGGCGCTGCCCGTGGGGGCGAAGTGCTCGTCACCGCCATCGCCGTGACGCGGTACACCGCCGCGCTGTGGTTCCTCTCCACCATTCAGGCCCCAGGTCTGTGATCCGGCCGTGTCCCGCCTGCGGCATCATGGGCGCGTGAGCATCGATGGGGGAGAGCTGATCGCCGGCCGTTACCGGCTCACGGCCCGGCTCGGGCGCGGCGGCATGGGCACCGTCTGGCGGGCGCACGACGAGCTGCTCGGCCGGGACGTCGCCGTCAAGGAGGTCGACCTGCCCGACGGCCTGCCCGAGCAGGAACGCCTCCGGTACCGCGAACGCACGCTGCGTGAGGCCCGTTCGGCCGCCAAGGTCAAGCACCCCGGCGTCATCGTCCCCCACGACGTCATCGAGCAGGACGACCGCCCCTGGATCGTCATGGAACTGGTCGACGGGGACTCCCTCGCCGGGCACCTCGCCGGCCGCGGACCGCTGACTCCCGGTGAGACGGCCAGGATCGCCCTGGCGCTGCTCGAAGCCCTCGGCGCGGCCCATGCGATGGGCGTGCTCCACCGTGACGTCAAGCCCGCCAACGTCCTCGTGGAGAACGGGCCCGAGCGGCGCGTGGTGCTCACCGACTTCGGCATCGCCCAGCTCCACGGAAGCTCCACGCTCACCACCGAGGGGGAGTTCGTCGGCTCGCCGGAGTACGCGGCCCCCGAACGGGTGGAGGGCCGCCGGGCGGGACCGGAGTCCGACCTGTGGTCGCTGGGTGTGCTGATGACCGCGGTGCTGGCGGGCAAGTCGCTGTTCCACCGCACCTCGATGAGCGCGGTGCTGCACGCGGTGATGTACGAGGAGCCGGTGCTGCCTCCCGAGGCCGAGCCCCTGGCGCCCGTCATCCGCGGGCTTCTACGGCGTGATCCCACCGACCGGCTGTCCCCGGCGCGGGCGCAGGGGCTCCTGCGGGACTACCTGGCCACGGGCCGTATGGACGCACCCGGGGGCGCCTCGAGGCCGGCGGACGTCCCCGCCGCCGCGACCCCGGCGGCCCCCGCGGACGCCGGGCCGACCGTGCCCACCACCACCCCCGCTCCCACCACCCCCGCTCCCACCACCGAGCGCCGGCCGCGCCGCCGGGCCCTCATCGCCCTGACCGCGGCGGCGGTGGCGGCCACGGGGACGGCGGCCGTGGTCGCGTTCACCTCCGGCGCCGAGCCCGACGTCTCCGCCCACACCCCGAGGACCACTCCGGACCGGGTGGCCAGCGGGCTTCCCGCTCTGCCGGGACCGAGGTCCCCGTCCGGCTCCGCGGCCCGCCCCGGGCGGCTTCCGGCGGACTTCGCGCGGGCCGAGGACCCGGCCGGCTTCTCCCTGGCCGTCCCCCGCGGCTGGCGGCGCAGCGCCGAGGGCGACCGGGTCTTCTACTACTCGGCGGCGAAGACGTTCCGCCTCGGCATCCGCCCCCAGCAGGACCCCGGTCCCGGAGGCGCCCTCGGCGTCATGCAGCGGCAGATCGACAAGGCCCCCGCCGCCTACCCCGGCTACCGCGACGGCACCCTGACGGAGACCGTCCACCACGGCCATCCCGCCGTGCTGTGGGAGTTCCGCTGGAAGGGCTTCGGCGAGGGCGAGCGGCACACCCTGGACATGAGCTGGATCGAGAACGGGCGGATGTACGACCTGTGGGTCTCGTCGCCCGTGGCCGACGAGGCCGAGGGGCGCCGGTACTTCGAGACCACGGAGAAGTCCTTCCAACCGCGTTGACGGCACGGGTGGTGGCCCCCTTGCCCTGGTGACCCGCGTGCCGCACTGGTCGCATGATGGGGGCATGACGACCGATGCGGGGTCCGGGCGGTTGATCGGCGGCCGGTACCGGTTGTGCGAGCGGCTGGGGCACGGCGGGATGGGCACCGTGTGGCTGGCGCACGACGAGGCCACGGGGCGCGACGTCGCCGTCAAGGAGCCCAGGGTGACCGACACGCTCACCCAACGGGAGCGCGAGACGGCCTACTTGCGGATGCGGCGGGAGGCGAGAGCGGCTTCCCGTATCCGGCATCCCGCCGTGGTCGCCATCCAGGAGGTGGTCGTCGAGCTCGGGCGGCCCTGGATCGTCATGGAGTACGTGCACGGGCGCTCCCTGGCCGATCTGCTGGAGATCGAGGGGACGATCCCCCCGCAGGAGGCCGCCCGGATCGCGATGCCGGTGGTCGGGGCGCTCGACGCCGCGCACCGGGCGGGGGTGCTGCACCGGGACGTCAAACCGGGGAACGTCCTGCTGGGCACGGACGGAAGGGTCGTCCTCAGCGACTTCGGGATGGCGATGGTGGAGGGGGAGCGTCCCCTGACCGAGTCCGGCACGATCCTCGGCTCACCCGAGTACCTCGCCCCCGAGCGCGCCTTATGGCGGCCGGCCGGGCCCGAGTCGGACCTGTGGTCGCTGGGGGTGCTGCTCTTCGAAGCGGTCGAGGGCCGCTCGCCGTTCCGCCGCCGCACCACTTTGTCCACGCTCCAGGCGGTGGTCTCCGACTTCCCCCAGATCCCCCGGCGGGCGGGGCCGCTCATCCCGCTCATCATGCGGCTGCTGAGCAAGGAGCCCGCCGAGCGGCCCTCGGTGCGGCACATCGAGCAGGCGCTGCGCGCGGTCGCCGCGGCCGGTCCCATGCCCGCCGAGCCGCCGTCCGTGCCCCCGCCGGCGCGGCCGAACCGGCGTCGTCCCTGGTGGCGTTCGACCCCGCCGTGACCGGAGTGCGGGTGATCGGCCGATCGGCCACCTGCGCCGACCTGCGCACGAGTACCGTGGGAGGGAGGACCCCTGCCCGCCGGTGGAGGGAGCATCTCCATGTCTGTGCACGTGGACGCGGTCGTCATCGGGCTCGGTCCCGGGGGCGAGGAGGTGGCGGGAAGGCTCGCGGACGCGGGGCTCGACGTCGTGGGTGTCGATCACCGGCTCGTCGGCGGGGAGTGTCCCTACTGGGGGTGCATCCCCTCGAAGACCGTGGTGCGCGGCGCCGATCTGGTCGCCGAGGGCCACCGGATCCCGGGCATGGCGGGGACGGCCATGGTCTGCGCCGACTGGCGGCCGGTCGCCCGCAACATCCGGGAGGTCACCGGCGACTGGAACGACAAGGCCGCCGTCGACCGCCTCGTGTCGCGGGGCGGCCGCTTTCTGCGCGGCACGGGCCGGCTGACGGCGCCGGACGAGGTCACCGTCGAGGACCCCGACGGCGGGGAGACGATCCTTCGGGCGAGTCGCGCCATCGTCATCGCCACGGGTACGGAACCGGCCGCCCCGCCGATACCGGGCCTGGCCGGGACGCCGTACTGGACCAACCGCGAGGCGCTGGAGACCGAGGGGGCGCCCACGTCCCTGATCGTTCTCGGCGGGGGAGCGGTGGGCCTCGAACTCGGGCAGGGATTCAGCCGTTTCGGCACAGCCGTGACCGTGGTCGAGGCCGCGCCGAGGCTGGTGCCGATGGAGGAGCCGGAGGCGGACGAACTGCTGATGCGGATCCTGACGGCCGACGGTCTCGCCGTGCACACGGGCGCCAAGGTGGTCGCGGTCCGCCATGACGACGGCGGGTTCACCGCGGAGTGCGAGCGCGGCGAGCGGTTCACCGCCGAGCGCCTGCTCGTCGCCACCGGCCGCCGCTCCAACCTCGGGCGCGTCGGTGTGGGTGTGCTCGGCATCGACCCGGACGCGCGGGTCATGCCCGTCGACGAGCGGATGCGGGTGGTGTCCGCCTCGGGCAGCACCCCGGGCGTCTGGGCACTGGGCGACATCACGGGCAAGGGGGCGTTCACGCATGTCTCGCTGTACCAGGCGGACCTCGTGATCAACGGGGTGCTGGGCCGGGGAGGCCCACCCGCCCGGTACCACGCCCTGCCGAGGGTGACCTTCACCGACCCGGAGATCGGCGCGGTGGGCCTGACCGAGGCGCAGGCCCGCGAGCGGGGCTTGGAGGTACGCGCGGCCCTCACGGACATCGCCCGCAGCACCCGCGGCCGCATCCACCGCACGGGCAACCAGGGCTTCGTCAAACTCGTCGCCGACACCCGTGAAGGAGTGCTGGTCGGCGCCACCTCGGCCGGCCCGACGGGCGGCGAAGTCCTGGGCGCTCTGGCCGTGGCGGTCCACGCGAGAGTCCCCCTGTCCGACCTGACCCAGATGATCTGGGCCTACCCCACCTTCCACCGAGCCATAGGCGAGGCGATCCGGCAGCTGAGCGCCTGACGCCCTGCGGGCCGGGCGCGGCTCCTCATGTCCTTCCACCGGCGCGGAAAATTGTTACCGCTGGGTACACACGGCGGGTCCGCGGGCCTACGCTTCGACGCATGACGGACTCTGTGGACACGGCAAGGACGGCGGCGTCGGCAACCGCGGCGGCTCCCTCGGACGGGAATCCGGTCGCACCCGCGGGCACGCGTACCGCTGCCGACGTGCTCACCCCAGCGGTACTGGCCGAGCTGACCTCCGGGCTCAGCGGCAGTGGCACGGCGACCAACCACTGCCCGTTCACGGGCGAGGTGCTCGCCGAATTGCCGACGTCCTCCGAGGACGACGTCGCGGCGGCCTTCGAGCGGGCGCGGGCGGCCCAGAGCGCGTGGGCGGCCAAGCCCGTACGCGACCGCGCCGCCGTACTGCTGCGCTTCCACGACCTCGTGCTCGGCCGCCAGAGCGAGATCCTCGACCTCATCCAGCTCGAGACCGGCAAGACCCGGATGCACGCCCAGGAGGAGGTGCAGTCGGTCGCCATCGCCGCCCGGCACTACGGCCGCAAGGCCGCCTCCTACCTCAGGCCGCGCCGCCTGACCGGCGCCATTCCGGCACTCACCCAGGCGCTGGTGCTGCGCCGCCCCAAGGGCGTCGTCGGCCAGGTCTCGCCGTGGAACTACCCGTTCGAGCTCTCCGTCGGCGACGCCCTGCCCGCCTTCGCGGCCGGCAACGCCGTCGTCATGAAACCCGACACCCAGACCGCCCTCACCGCCCTGTGGGCCCGGCGCCTGCTGATCGAGGCGGGGCTGCCGGAGGCCGTGTGGCAGATCGTCATCGGCGACGGCCCGGTAGTCGGGCCCGCCGTCGTCGACCGCGGTGACTTCGTCTCGTTCACCGGGTCCACCCGCACCGGCCGCGACGTCGCCCAGCGCGCCGCCGCCCGCCTCGTCGGGGCCTCCCTCGAACTCGGCGGCAAGAACGCCATGCTGGTCCTGCACGACGCCGACCTCGACCGCGCCGCCGAGGGCGCCGTCCGCGCCTGCTTCTCCTCCGCCGGGCAGCTGTGCATCTCCATCGAGCGGCTGTACGTCCACGAGTCCGTCGCCGACGACTTCCTCGACAGGTTCGTCGCCCGCACCCGGGCGCTCAAGCTGGGGACCGCGCTCGCCTACGGCGCCGGGATCGGCTCCCTGGTGTCCGAGCGTCAGCTGGAGACCGTCTCCCGCCATGTGGACGAGGCCCGCTCCAAGGGCGCCACCGTCCTCGCCGGAGGCCGGGCGCGCCCCGACGTCGGCCCGCTGTTCTACGAGCCCACCATCCTCGACGGGGTCCAGCCGCCCATGTCGGTGTGCACGGAGGAGACCTTCGGACCCGTCGTCTCCGTCTACCGGTTCAAGGACGAGAGCGAGGCGGTCGAGCGCGCCAACGGCACGCCGTACGGCCTCAACTCCAGCGTCTGGACGAAGAACGCCCGGCGCGGCCGGGAGATCGCCGCCCGACTGAACACCGGAACGGTCAACGTCAACGAGGGCTACGCGGCCGCCTATGGGAGTGCCGCCGCCCCCATGGGAGGCATGGGCCAGTCCGGGCTCGGCCGCCGCCACGGCTCCGAGGGGATCCTCAAGTACACCGAGGCCCAGACCGTGGCCACGCAGCGCCTGCTGCCCATGGCCCCCTCGTTCGGCATGACCGACGAGAGCTACGCCGCCCTCATGACGAAGGGCCTGCGTGTCATGAAGGCCTTCCGGCTCCGGTAATCCCAGGGGGATCGTTGAGCGGCAGCGGTTACGACTACGACGTCATCGTCATCGGGTCCGGCTTCGGCGGCTGCGTCTCGGCTCTGCGCCTGTCCGAGAAGGGCTACCGGGTCGGCGTGCTCGAGGCGGGGCGGCGGTTCACTGCGCAGACCCTGCCCAAGAACTCCTGGGACGTCCGCAACTACCTGTGGGCACCGGCCCTCGGGCTCTTCGGCATCCAGCGGATCCACCTGCTGCGCGACGTCCTCGTCCTCGCGGGCGCGGGCGTCGGCGGCGGGTCGCTCAACTACGCCAACACCCTCTACGAGCCCCTGGACCCCTTCTTCGACGACCCCCAGTGGGCGGGCATCACCGACTGGAAGGACGAGCTCTCCCCGTACTACGCGCAGGCCAAGCGCATGCTCGGGGTCCGGCTCAACCCGACCGTCACCCCCGCCGATGTGCACCTCAGACGCGCCGCCGAGCGGATGGGCGTCGGCGAGACCTTCCACCTGGCACCGGTCGGGGTCTTCTTCGGAGACGGCAAGGACGCCGACGGCACGGCCGGGGCCGAGCCCGGCGGTGAGGTCGAGGACCCGTACTTCGGCGGCGCGGGCCCCAAGCGGCGGGCCTGCACCGAGTGCGGCGAGTGCATGACCGGCTGCCGCTGGGGCGCGAAGAACACCCTGAACGAGAACTACCTCCACCTCGCGGAGAAGGCGGGGGCCGAGGTCCACCCCATGACCACCGTGACGGGCCTGGCCGAGCACGTGGACGGCGGCTACGCCGTGCGCACGGTCCCGACCGACAAGCCCAGGTCGAAGGCGCGGACCCTGCGTGCCCCGCAGGTCGTCGTGGCCGCGGGGACCTACGGCACGCAGACCCTCCTGCACGCCATGCGCGACTCGGGCCGCCTGCCCCGCCTGTCGGCGCGCCTCGGCGAGCTGACCCGCACCAACTCCGAGGCGCTGGTCGGCTCCCAGACCACCGGCCGCCGCTACAAGCAGCGCCCGGACTTCACCCGCGGTGTCGCCATCACCTCGTCGATCCACCCCAACGCCACCACCCACATCGAGCCGGTCCGCTACGGCAAGGGCTCGAACGCCATGGGCTTCATGTCCACCATCCAGGTGCCGGGCGACGGACGAGGCCCGCGCTGGCTGCGCTTCCTGGCGCTGGCCGCCGCGCACCCCGGTGTCTTCGTCCGCTCGATGTCCAAGCGCCGCTGGTCGGAGCGGACCATCATCGGCCTGGTCATGCAGACACACGACAACTCGCTGACCACGTACCTGAGCCGCAAGGGACTCGGCAAGGGAAGGCTCAGCTCACGGCAGGGCCACGGCACGCCCAACCCGAACTGGATCCCCGAGGCGCAGCAGGCGGCCTCGCTGATCGCCGAGGACATCAACGGCTTCCCCGGCGGCACGGTCGGCGACATCTTCAACATCCCCATGACCGCGCACTTCCTGGGCGGCTGCCCGATCGGCGCGGACGCCGAGCACGGGGTCGTCGACCCCTACCACCGCGTGCACGGGTACCCCGGCATCCATGTGGTGGACGGCTCGGCGGTCTCGGCGAACCTCGGGGTCAACCCCTCGCTGACGATCACGGCGCAGGCCGAGCGCGCGATGTCCTTCTGGCCCAACAACGGCGAGGAGGACCCGCGTCCGCGGCAGGGCGAGGGCTACCGGCGGCTGACCCCGGTGGCCCCGAAGAACCCGGCCGTGCCGCAGGGCGCCTTCGCCGCCCTGCGCTACGACTACGACGCCGACCACAGCGAGAAGTAGCCGACGACAGCGCGAAGCCGCCGACCACGGCGCGAAGCCGCCGACCACGGCGCGAAGCCGCCGTCGGCAGCGCGAAGCCGCCGTCGGCAGCGCCAAGCCGCCGTCGGCGGCCGGACGCAGCCGACTACAGCGCGACGTAGATGTCGAGGCCGCCGCTCTCCACGAAGCCGAGTCCGGCGTAGAGGCGGGCAGCGGCCCGGGTGTCGGGGTTGAGCACGGAGAGCCTGGCCCCGTCGTGGAAGGCCTCGGCCACGAGCACGGAGGTGAGCGCGCTGCCGATCCCGCGGCGGCGCGCCTCCTCGAGCACCCCGACACCGAAGACCGCCACGCTCTCGCCGGTCCGCACCGCCGTGGCGACCCCGATCGGATCGCCGTCGATCTCGGCCAGGACAAGGTGGAAGCGGGGATCGCCGCTGGTCAGCTGGGGCTCGCACCAGGAGCGGGTGCGCTGCGGCGGGTCGCCGAAGGCGGTGGCGTCGACATGGGCGAAGGCCTCCACGTCCTCGGGCCCCGCACGGCGAATCGTTACTGCATCGGTGCGCGGCGCCGGGCGGAACGCCTCGGGAAACAGGCCCATGCAGCGCTGGCGAGTCAGCTTGGTCCCGCCGTGCCGCCACTCCATCCCGGCGGGCACGCGCAGGCCCCACTCGTCGGCGCGCCCCTCGTACCAGGCGCGGACCGCGTCAAGGTCGAAATCCGGCCGCTCGACATCCCCGTTGTTCCACCACCGGGCATCGGGCAGGCCCGAGGCCATGACCCGCACTCCGGGCAGGGTGGCGGCGCCACCGCCGTAGGGCTCACGCAGGGTGCCCTCGGCCTGCCAGGCCGCGGCGAGAGCGGCGTGCACGCCGACAGCGGGGACGCGGCTTGACAACGCGGTATTCGGCATCCCCGCATGATTGCGGGGACGACCACGCAGGGCAATCCTTTTGCCAAGGCTGATACCTGGCCGATGCCGTGCCGATGTCTCTTCGATCCCGAAACAGAAGATGACATTCCGCCAGAGAAAGCGAAGGCCCCGCGCCGGGAATTGAATTCCGGGCGCAGGGCCTCGGCTGTCAGCACACGGCGTCAGGGCAGCGCCGGTGCTGGCGTGCGGCGCCGGGGGGAGCGCCGCTGGCCTGCGGGTCCACGGTCCTCGGGGAACCGCCGCGACGCGGAAAAGCGCGCGGAATTCATCGTCCGACAACCGTATTCGATTACGTTGGGCGGTGGTGCGCTCACGCGAGTGCGGCGCACCAATTGGCCTGTACCAATTGAGGAGTTGGGACTACTGCGGTTATCGTGCTCGACCTCGTTCGGTTGGCGCAACCGTTTCCGCCCAGTCCATAGTGCGCCGCTGCACGTCATCCGTGTTGATCATGAGTACTCTGAGGCATCGCCCACCGCGGAGCGGTCGGTTCCAGGCGTCCCCGGAACCGACCGCCTTCCTCAGTCGTGACCGGGCTGCTGTCCCCTGCTGACCGGTCACATCACCGGAACGAGGTCCCACGACGGGCCGTGAGGCCCGTCTCATCGTTCCGGTGGACTGGCGGTGTCCACGCGTGGTTGCTGTCCCGTCCCCGACGGGATGGCCGCCCCTGGCTGGCACGGACAACGGGTCCAACGACATGGCTCGAAACCGGTCACGCGCCGTACGGGTGAACGTCCCGGCCCCGCAAGGGCGGCCCGGCCCTTCCGCGCCGCCGGTCCCCGCCCCGCGCCGCCGCCGCTCATACCTTTCCGCGGCACAGCTCCAGCAGTGTCATCGCCAGCGTGGTGCCCGGCCTGCCGAGAGCGTCGCTGTAGCGCTGGAGGATCTCCATCTCGCGGTTGAGCGAGAGCCTGCGCCCGCCCGAGGCCAAGCGTGCCCGCTGCACCTCGGCCGAGACGCCGATCCGTGCTTTGATCAACTCGAGGATCTGCCCGTCGAGCCCGTCGATGCGCTCGCGCGCGCCGGCGATGATCGCGGCGGCGGCCTTCTCGTCCATGACCTCGGTGCTGGTTCCGGTGCTCATGCTGCCGTCTCCTGGATGTGTGGTCCCGGCCGGTCCGGAAACGTCAGGCGCCCCGGGCCGAGTGGCCCGGGGCGCCTGATGGGAAGTCTGCGTATCTCCGCTTCACGCACGCTCGCCATGGCAGCCGGACCAGCCGGTGCCATAGGTAAAGTCGAATGTGTCGCGGAACATGCGCTCAGTATGGACCGCCGCTCCGGCCGCTGGCCACTCACCGCCCGGATGCTGAGACGTCTGGCACGTTCACCGGTGGTACCCGGCCGACGGTAGAATTGGCCGCGACCCCCTTGAACATCGCCGGAAGGCCGCCCGTGGCATCAGCGTCCCCGTCAGCCCCCGACACGGTCCTCGTAGTGGACTTCGGGGCCCAGTACGCGCAGCTCATCGCCCGCCGCGTACGCGAAGCCCGGGTGTACAGCGAGATCGTCCCGCACACCATGCCCGTCGAGGAGATCCTGGCCAAGCGGCCCAAGGCGATCATCCTCTCCGGCGGCCCCTCCTCCGTCTACGCCGAGGGCGCCCCGCAGCTCGGGCGGGAGATCTTCGACGCCGGGATCCCGGTCTTCGGCATCTGCTACGGCTTCCAGGCCATGGCGCTCGCCCTGGGCGGCACCGTCGCCAACACCGGCCTGCGCGAGTACGGCCGCACCCCGCTCACCGTGACCAAGCAGGGCTCCACGCTCTTCGAGGGCACCCCGGACGAGCAGTCGGTGTGGATGTCGCACGGCGACGCCTGCTCCGCCGCCCCCGAGGGCTTCACGGTCACCGCGACCACCGAGCGCGCCCCCGTCGCCGCGTTCGAGAACAACGAGGCCAGGCTGTACGGCGTCCAGTACCACCCCGAGGTGCTGCACTCCACGCACGGCCAGCAGCTGCTGGAGCACTTCCTCTACCGCGGAGCCGGGCTCGGTCCCTCCTGGACCACGCACAACGTCGTCGAGGAGTCCGTCGAGGCCATCCGCGCCCAGGTCGGCAGCAAGAGGGTCGTCTGCGGCCTTTCCGGCGGTGTGGACTCCGCCGTCGCCGCCGCCCTCGTGCAGAAGGCCGTCGGCGACCAGCTGACCTGTGTCTTCGTCGACCACGGCCTGCTGCGCAAGGGCGAGGCCGAGCAGGTCGAGAAGGACTTCGTGGCCGCGACCGGCGTCCAGCTGAAGGTCGTGGACGCGCAGGAGCGCTTCCTCGACGCGCTCGCCGGGGCCACCGACCCCGAGGAGAAGCGCAAGATCATCGGCCGTGAGTTCATCCGCGTCTTCGAGCGGGCGGCCGCCGAGGTCGTCGCCGAGGCGGGTGCCCACGGCGAGCAGGTGGAGTTCCTGGTCCAGGGCACGCTCTACCCGGACGTCGTCGAGTCCGGCGGCGGCACCGGCACCGCCAACATCAAGTCCCACCACAATGTGGGCGGCCTCCCCGAGGACCTCCAGTTCCAGCTCGTGGAGCCCCTGCGGCGCCTGTTCAAGGACGAGGTCCGCAAGGTCGGCGAGGAGCTCGGCCTGCCGTCGGAGATCGTCTGGCGTCAGCCGTTCCCCGGCCCCGGCCTCGGCATCCGCATCATCGGCGAGGTCACCGGGGAGCGCCTGGACCTGCTCCGCGAGGCCGACGCCATTGCCCGCGAGGAGCTGACCACCGCGGGCCTGGACCGCGAGATCTGGCAGTGCCCGGTCGTCCTGCTCGCGGATGTGCGCAGCGTGGGTGTCCAGGGCGACGGCCGCACCTACGGCCACCCGGTCGTCCTGCGCCCGGTCTCCTCCGAGGACGCGATGACGGCGGACTGGTCGCGCCTGCCCTACGACGTGCTGGCGAAGATCTCCACCCGCATCACCAACGAGGTGCCGGACGTCAACCGGGTCGTCCTCGACGTGACCAGCAAGCCGCCGGGCACCATCGAGTGGGAGTAGCGGCTCCCCGTCACCTGCGCTCCGCCGTCCGAGAATCGCCGCGCCGCCCCTCCCGCGGGAGGGGCGGCGCGGCGCTGTGCGCACCCGTGACGCCTCTCGCGCACGCGGACCCGGCTATTCGATCTCCACACGGAAGACCGGGAAGCCCGGGGCGATCCGCGCGAGCTGGGCGTCGGAGGCGTCCTTCTTCACGCCCTCGAAGAACTGGCCCACCTCCCAGCCCCACTTGTCCAGATAGGCGCGCAGAACCGGGGTCTTGTCTGCGTCGGGGAGCTCGCTGGCGGTGAACGCCTCGGTGCGGCGGCCCACTCGCAGCTCACCGCTGCCGGCCGCACGCAGATTGCGCACCCACTGGGCCTGCCCTCGGGGGGCCACCAGGTAGTGGGCGCCGCCGTGGGCGAGCAGGTTGACCGGGGTGGTGCGCCATTCGCCGCTCTTGCGGCCCTTCACCGCGAGCACCCTGGAGCCCATGAGGCTGATGCCGAGCTTGGTCAGCCCCGCGACCAGGGGGTTCATGACGTTCCTGGTGAACCGGTCGGGCTCGATGTAACGCATGGCGGGGCTCCTTCGGCACTTTGGAGAGCGGTGCTCTCTCTTGAGATCAGTGTGCTTGTGTGCGCTGTTCACTGTCAAGAGCGGTGCTCTCTATACTCGTGCCATGAATGCGAGCCGCACGGCACGGGAACGGGCGCGGGCCGAACTCACCCGCGAGATCAAGGAGGAGGCGCGACGGCAGCTGGCCGAGCAGGGGGCGCAGAAGCTCTCGCTGCGGGCCGTCGCCCGGGAGCTGGGGATGGTGTCCTCCGCGCTGTACCGGTACTACCCCAGCCGGGACGACCTGCTCACCGCGCTGATCATCGACGCCTACGACGCCCTCGGGGAGACCGCGGAGGCCGCCGCCGCGGCGGCCGAGGAGCCGCGTGCGCGGTGGCGGGCGCTGTGTCACGCCGTACGGGGGTGGGCCGTGGCTCACCCTCATGAATATGCCCTGATCTACGGCTCACCGGTACCGGGCTACCAGGCCCCTCGGGCCACGATCGAGCCCGCCGGCAGGGTCGCTCTGGCACTCGCGGGGGTGGTCCGGGACGCCTCGCCGCCCGACACCGGTGACGAGCTGCCCGAAGGGCTGGCCGCTCAGGCCGGACAGGTCGCGGCGGCCGCCGGGCTGGACATGCCCCTGACCGTGCTCGTCCGTGCTCTGGTGGCCTGGACCCAGCTGTTCGGGATGATCGGTTTCGAGCTGTTCGGCCATCTGGTGGGCTCGGCCGATCCCGCCGACGAGTTCTTCGGCTTCACCGTCGAGCGGATGGCGGACTTCATCGGGCTTCCGGCCCTTCCGGCCTCGCGTACCGTTCGGTAGCTTGCGCGCCATGACCGACACGGACGCCGCCGAGCACCTGACCCCGATACCCACCGAGCAGCTTCGGTTCGAGCTGCCGCCGTCGTTCGACACGGTCGGGGGCGAGCGGCGGCACCGGAAGGAACGGCTGGCCGCGGCGCTGCGGCTGTTCGCCCGGCTGGGGTTCGACGAGGGGGTGGCCGGACACATCACCGTCCGGGACCCGCAGCACCCGGACCACTTCTGGGTCAATCCGTTCGGTGTGCCGTTCCCGCGGGTCAAGGTGAGCGATCTGATCCTCGCCGACTCCGCGGGGCATGTCGTGGAGGGCCGCTACCACGTCAACCAGGCCGCGTTCGTCGTGCACGCCCAGGTCCACGCCGAGCGGCCGGACGTCGTGGCCGTCGCGCACAGCCACACCGTCCACGGCCGGGCGCTGGCCGCGCTGGGTGAGCCCTTGGAGCCGATCACCCAGGACGCCTGCGCGTTCTTCGAGGACCACGAGGTCTACACCGAGTACACCGACGCCATCGTGGACGAGGCGGGGAGTCGGCTGATCGCGAGGGCGCTGGGCCCGGCCAAGGCGATCGTCCTGCGCAACCACGGACTTCTGACCGTCGGGACTTCCGTGGACGCCGCGGCCTGGTGGTTCATCGCGATGGAGCGGGCCTGCCAGGTGCAACTGGCCGCCAAGGCGGCGGGGCGCCCGGTGAGGATCGCCCGCGAGGACGCGCTGCGGACCCGGGAACAGCTCGGCGGGGACCTCGTGGCCTGGATCAACTACCAGCCGATGTTTCTGTCTGTCGCCGCCGCTGAACCAGACCTCTTTCAATAACGTATGACTCTTCAGATTGCCCGGTAGTGCCGGGCTGGGTGTACTGGTCGCGATGCGAACGACCAACGAGCGCGGAGAGGCGGGGACGCCATGTCCCATGCGGCAGCGGAAGACGGCGGCGGCCCGTGGCGGGAGACCGCGTCGCGATACGCGCTCCTGCCCCTGCGGATCTTCCTGGGGATCACCTTCATCTACGCGGGGATGGACAAGCTCACCGACCCCGACTTCCTCGCCGCCTCCGGCGCGGGCTCGATGGCCGATCAGCTCAACGGCATCGACAAGGCGGGTTCGGCCGCGATCCCGGCGATGATCGACCTGGCGCTCAAGGCCCCGGAGGCCTTCGGCACCGCCATCGCGTTCGGTGAACTCGCCGTCGGCCTCGGCGTCCTCTGCGGCCTCCTCACGCGGCTCGCGGCCGTCGGCGGTGCGCTGATCAGCCTCAGCCTGTGGCTGACCGTCAGCTGGCAGGTCGAGCCCTACTACTACGGCAATGACCTCGTCTACCTCATGGCCTGGCTGCCGTTCGTGCTGGCCGGGGCGCCCGTGCTCTCGCTCGACGCCCGGCTGGCCGCCCGCCGCGATCAGGCCGCACGGGGGGTGCTCGCCGGGGCGGGGCGCAGCCGCCGCTCCGTGCTCGACGCGGGCGCCGCGGTGCTCGGGCTCGGCGCCGTCGGGGGCGTCATGGGCGGTGTCGGGCTCTGGCGCGGGCGCAGCGGCGACAGCGGGGCTTCGGCCGCGCCGACCCCGAGCACCAGTCCGAGCGGGAATCCGAGTGGCGCCCCCAGCTCACCCGGGAGAGCGCGTGGCGGCGCCTCCGTCGCGGTCAAGGCGGTGCCTGTGGGCGGCGGGGCGAAGGTCATGGAGTCGTCGGGCTCCGCGGCCTACGTCGTCCAGCCCAAGCAGGGCGAGTTCGCGGCGTTCTCGGCGATCTGCACGCACTCCGGCTGCCCGGTCGACCCGCCCAAGGAGGGCCGGTTCAACTGCCCCTGCCATGGTTCGGTGTTCGACGCGGCCACCGGCGAGGTGCTGAACGGGCCCGCGACCAAGCCGCTGCGCAGGATCGACGTCCGAGAGCAGGGGGGCCGGGTCGAGCTCCAGTAGCGCCGCTCGCGGCGCCGGCGCCCGCTCGCGCCTCCGTGTCTGTCTCCGTCTGTCGTCGGCTCGTGTGTCTCCGGCTCGTGTGCCGTCGGCCCATGTGCCGCGGGCTCATGCGTCGCCGGCGCGTTTGTCTGCGCACCTGCGCCTGCGCGAGCGGGCCGACTCCGTCACACCCGCGGTGATCCCGACCGTCACCAGCCCCACCCCGGTCGTCACCGCGCCGACGACGGAGGGGATGTCCGCCGCGCCCGAGGCATCGAGCAGGTAGAGGACGGCGAGGCCCAGGAAGAGCAGTCCGGCCACCAGCACCGCCGGATCGAACTCATGCCGCTTCATCGATGACCTCCACATGTCCCGCGCCGACCTTCAGGTCGAGCATGAAGGTGCCCGCGATCCGTTCCCTCCGGGGAGCGGTCGGTTCCACGACCGCCCGGCGGCGGCTGTCGACCTCGACGTCGATGTCTCCGCTCTCCCCGCCCGGCAGTTCGATGACGCCCGCGCCGATCTCGGCGGTCACCTCGACCTTCACCGTGTCCGGCACACGGACGACCAGCCGTCCCACTCCCGCCTCCCCGTGTACACGGATGGTGGCGCCCTTCGGGTCGACCCGGCGCAGGTCCAGCGTCGCCTGGCCCGCGCCGATCTCGTAGGAGGAGCGCACGTCTGCGGCGCTCGCGGGCGCCCACCGCACGGTCCGCCAGTCGTGCCCGATGTTCTTCGGCAGCGCCGCCGATACGCCGAGCAGGAACGTGGTGAGGACCGCCAGGAAGATCGTTCCGCCTCGGGCCCTGCCGAACCAGGCGCCCACGAGCAGGCCCAGGGCCAGCACCGCAAGCGCGCAGGCGAAGCCGGTCTCCAGCGCCGTGCCCAGGGGGCGCGACCAGGTCGCCCCCGTCCCGATCACCGCGGCGCACACGGCGAGGCAGAGGACGGTGAACGCCAGGAACGAGCGGGGCTCGCGCGGCTGCGGGGGCGGCATCGGAGCGCGTGGCCCGGCGGTCTCGTCGAAGCTTCCGTCGTCCGGCCCCCACAGGTATCCGGTGTGCCCGGAGCCCGCGCCCTTCCACCACGAGGGGGCGCCCGGCGTCGGCGGCGGCTGGGCGGCCGGGGGCGCGTCCGACACCCCCGTGGCCGACGCGCCCCCCGGCACGGCCGCCGACTCCGCCCCGCGCCTGCGCCGCTGGGACAGGAAGACCGCGCCGAACACCGCGGCGATCACCAGCAGCGGGAACGGGTTGCCGCCGTCGGAGCCGATCGTGGACAGGAAGTAGCCGCTGCCGACCAGCGCGGTCAGCACCGCCGCCATGCCCTGGCCCTCGACCCGGCCGGAGAGCATCCGCTGGGCCTCGTTGCGATGCTCGCCGTGCGCCGGTATGAACAGCCACGCCGCCCCGTACAGCAGCAGCCCGATGCCGCCGGTGACCGCCAGCACGCCGAGCACGATCCGGAAGATCACCGGGTCCAGGTCGAAATAGCGGCCGAGCCCGCCGCACACGCCGCCGACCACGCGGTGCCGCCGGCTGCGGGACAGCGGCACACCGGCCACCGCCGACCCCGCGTCGGGGCGTGCGTCGGCCGGTCCCTCGGGTGCGTCGTGAGGAGCACCGTTCGGGGCGCTGTCTTCCGTCATGCCCTCCATGGTGGCGGTAGTCGTCCCCGGAACCCATCCGCCCTCCCCCTGATCACACCCTGAATCCCGCCCTAGGGTCCCGACCCGGACCGGGCCCCGGGCGCGCGGCCGCGAGCGCGGCCACGGGCGCGGCCGAGGGCTCCGTGGCACGGCGGAGGGGCGGGCACGGCGGTCCCCGCGGTCCTGCAAGCACGGCAAGCGCGGCGGGACACCGCCGCGGGACCGGTTCTCGGGGCAGAGATCCGGGGCGCCCCTGATGCCCCCGGGCGGTCCTTCGTGTGACCATCGGCGGTATGCCCGCCACCAGTCCGCCCTCCACCGCGACCGGCGCGACCGCGTACTCCTCGCACCTCGCCGCGGAAGAACCCCCCGTGCGCAAGCTCTACCGCAGCGCCGAGGGCCGCATGCTCGGCGGTGTCGCCCGCGGGCTGGCCGGGCATCTCGGGCTGCCGGTGGCATGGGTGCGGATCGCGTTCGCCGCCCTGGTGGTGGCCCAGGGGATGGGCGTCGCGCTGTATGCCGCGTTCTGGTTCTTCGTCCCGCTCGGGGTCGGCGGGGTGGAGCTGAAGGACCCCGCGGTCGGGCACGGCAACTGGCGGCTGAGCGGGCGCGGCCACGAACGCAAGAAGCTCCTGGGCCTGCTCGCGTTCGCCCTCGGTGTCGTCGCGGTCATCGACAATATGCGGCTGGGCTCCGTGGGCCGCTATGTGTGGCCGTTCGTGCTCGTCAGCGCGGGAGTCGCCCTGGTGTGGCGGCAGGCCGACAACGCCCGCCGCGCCCGCTGGGTCGAGATGGGCAGGAGCAAGCGCCTGCTGCCCATCGCGCGGGGCGCCGCCGGAGTGGTGCTGGTGAGCGCGGGCGTGACCGGCTTCATCGTCGTCCAGGGCTCGGTGCGGCACATCGGGGCCGTCCTCCAGGCGGCATTGGCGATCATCGTCGGCCTCGCCCTGCTCGCCGGGCCCTACATGGTGCGCATGGCCCAGGACCTGTCCGCCGAGCGCCGCGAACGCATACGCGCCCAGGAGCGCGCCGAGGTGGCCGCCCACGTCCACGACTCCGTCCTGCACACCCTCACCCTGATCCAGCGCAACGCCGACGACCCCCGCGAGGTGACCAGGCTCGCCCGCGCCCAGGAACGCGAGCTTCGGGTGTGGCTGTACCGGCCCGAGGGCGAGAAGGAGGACGAGCCCAGCACGCTCGCCGAGGCGGTGCGCCGCGTGGCCGGCGAGGTCGAGGACGCGCACGGAGTGCCCGTCGAGGTCGTGTGCGTGGGCGACTGCCCGCTCGACGACAGGCTGAACGCCCTGACGCAGGCGGCACGCGAGGCGATGGTGAACGCGGCCAAGTACGGTGGCGGTGCGCCCGTGCAGGTGTACGCGGAGGTCGAGGAGGGCAAGGTCTTCGTCTTCGTGCGCGACCGCGGCCCCGGCTTCGACCTCGACCAGGTACCCGCCGACCGGCTCGGCGTGCGAGGCTCGATCATCGGCAGGATGGAGCGCCACGGCGGCCGGGCGGTGCTGCGCGGCGTGCCGGGCGGGGGTACCGAGGTGGAACTGGAAATGGAGCGTTCGTCATGACGGAAGCGGCAGAGCAGGCCCGGCGGGCAAGGGTCGTCCTCGTCGACGACCACCGGATGTTCCGCACGGGTGTGCAGGCCGAGATCGGTGACGTCGAGCGCACCGGAGTGGACGTCGTCGGTGAGGCGGCCGACGTCGAACAGGCCGTCACCGTCGTGACCGCGACCCGGCCGGACGTCGTCCTGCTCGACGTGCATCTGCCCGGCGGCGGCGGGGTCGAGGTGCTGCGCCGCTGCGCGCCCTTGATGAACGACGCCGAGCAGCCGGTCCGCTTCCTGGCGCTGTCGGTCTCCGACGCTGCCGAGGACGTCATCGGCGTCATCCGCGGCGGCGCCCGCGGCTATGTCACCAAGACCATCACCGGCCCCGACCTCGTGGCCGCGGTCTTCCGGGTCGCCGACGGCGACGCCGTCTTCTCGCCCCGCCTGGCGGGGTTCGTGCTGGACGCCTTCGCGGCCACCGACACCCCGCCCGTGGACGAGGACCTGGACCGGCTCACCCAGCGCGAGCGCGAGGTGCTGCGGCTGATCGCGCGCGGCTACGCGTACAAGGAGATCGCCAAGCAGCTGTTCATCTCCGTGAAGACCGTGGAGAGCCATGTGTCGGCCGTGCTGCGTAAGCTCCAGCTGAGCAATCGCCACGAACTGACCCGATGGGCCACCGCCCGCCGACTCGTCTGAACCACCACCCCCGCTCACCACTTCACGTCGTTCTTCAGCCGCTGAGGATGCCCCCACACCATGCTGTGCCAGCGATGCCACGCTGCCCAGGTAGCCCCCGGCGGCTACTGCCCCTCCTGCGGAGCGCTCTCCGCCTGGGCGCCGCCCCCCGCCCCCTACGCCCCGTACCTGCCGCCCGCGCCCGCTCCGGTGCGCATACCCAGCGGCCTGGCCAACGCCCTCACGGTCCTGCTGGGCCTGAACGCTCTGGCGCAGGCGCTGGCGCTGGGCGCGGCGGCGATCGAGTTCGTGCTCTTCGGGCAGCTCGAGACCGACCCCGGCGGGGTGGACGCCCAGGACGCGCGGGCCGCCGACTCCTTCTACGCCGTCACCGGCGTCGGCGGCCTGCTGCTCCTGCTGGCGACCGGTGTGGTGTTCATCGTCTGGTTCCACCGGGTGCGCAGGAACGCCGCCGCCTTCGTCCCGGTGGGGTGGCACCGCCTCGGACCGGGCTGGACGATAGGGGCCTGGTTCACCCCGGTGGTGAACCTGTGGTTCCCCAAGCAGATCGCCGACGACGTCTGGAGCGCCGGCGACCCCGCCACGGGGGCGGGGCCCTACCGGATGAAGCCGACCAGCGGGCCGCCGCTGGTGCTGTGGTGGTGGCTGGCCTGGGTGGCGGGCAATCTGCTCTCCTGGGTCGCCGTGGCGATCCGCAGCGGCACGTCGGTCACCGACTTCTCCGCCATGCGCTGGTCCTACGGCATCGATATGGCCGGGGCGCTGGTCTCGGTCGCGGCGGCCGTCCTCGCGATCGTCATGGTCCGAAGGATCACCACGATGCAGGGCGTGCGGCACGCGATGCTCAACCAGCCCCCCGCGTACCGCTACTGACGCCGGTCCGCGCCACCGCTCGGCGCGGGGGGCACGGTGCCGGGCGGACGATCGGGCCGGGCTGGCTGGGCCGGGCTGGACGGGCCGGGCCGGGCTGGACGGGGCGGGTCAGACGGGGCGGGCCGCGCCCGCGAACGGCATCTGGTCGATGGGCGCCACCCGGACCGGTGCCCCCGGGTGCGGGGCGTGGATCATCCGCCCGTCGCCGATGTAGAGGCCCACATGGCTGATGCCGGAGTAGAAGAAGACCAGGTCACCGGGGCGCAGGCCCGAGCGGGGGATGCGGTGCCCGGTGTTGATCTGCGTATACGTCGTACGCGGCAGGGAGACCCCGGCGGCGCGCCACGCGGACTGGGTGAGCCCCGAGCAGTCGAAGGCGTTGGGGCCGGTCGCACCCCATACATAGGGCTTGCCGAGCGCGGCGCGGGCGAACGCCACGGCGGCCGCGGCCCGTGACGACGGAGCGGGCAGGTCCATGGCCCGGAACACCGCGTCGCGCGACTGCTCGCCCCGGTCCGTCCGCGCCCTCCGCGGAGCCGTCATGCCGTCGGCTGCCGCGAGCTCGGCGCGCTGAGAGGGGTCGAGGCCGTCCAGCAGCCGCTGCGCCTCGTGGAGCTTCGCGCCGACCGCCCGCCGGTGCTCGGCGACCCTGTCCCGGGCGCCGTCGAGCTCGTCCAGCAGGTCCGCCGCCTCGGCCCGGTCCCGCTCCAGCGCCCGGCGGGCGTGGACGTAGCCGCGCAGGGTCCTCGCCTGCGCCCGTGTGATCCGGTCCACCAGCCCGGCGCGCTCCAGGTACTGGCCGGGATCGGAGGAGAGCGCCAGACGCGCCGACGGGTCGAGCGTCCCTCCCTCGCGGTACTGGGCCGCGGCGATGGCGCCGAGGTGGCGGCGCACGTCGCCCATCCGGTCCGTCCGGCGGGCGATCTCGTCCTGGAGGTCGTTCACCCGGCGCTGGGCGCGGTCGCGCTTCTCCTTGGCCCCGTTGTACTTCTCCGTCATCCGCTCGGCCTGCCGGTACAGGTCCGTGACGCGCTTTCCGGCCTGCTCGGCGGAGGGCCGAGGTGCCGCGCTTCCCGGCTGGCTCAGCACGGTGGCCGTCGCCGCTCCCGCGAGGGCCAGCGTGGCCGCGGTGGTGCGGGAGCCGGAGGCCGTGAGCGGACGTTTGGGCTTCCTGTGGGACGCCACGGGGCCGACAACTCCTTCCTGTCCGGGGGCCGGCGCGGCTCGTACGGGGGAGCGAGCCACGCCGGTTCCACGGGAGCGGCCGGTGCCGTCGTGATCGACGGGCGGGATCGGCCACCTGGGGAGCGACGTTAAACCTGGAGGGATGTGCACTGATGGGGGACGAGCGAAGGTGATCGGATTGGCCCGAAGTATTATGGATTGGGTTGAGATGTCGATCGGCTGATGCGGCGGGGCCGTTCGGCGGCTGACCGAAGCGCCCGATGAGGTGGCCGGGACCCCTGGTGAGTGCTACGGGGGCCGTGATTAAGCTCGCGGCCATGGACACCACGATCAACGTCTTCGTCGCACTCCACATCATCGGCATCGCCGCTCTGCTCGGCGGATTCCTCACCCAGCTCGAGCCGATGGCCGCGGGCGAGGCGCGCATGGTGCCGGCGATGCTGCACGGAGCGCTGACCATGCTGGTGACCGGTGTGATCCTCGTCGGCCTCAACCAGGCCGACGACCAGCACCTGAACAACATCAAGATCGGCATCAAACTGGCCGTGCTGGTGGTCGTCCTGGGGCTGGTCTACGTCAAGCGTGACGACGAGAAGGTGGAGAAGGGGCTGTTCGCGGCCGTGGGCCTGCTGACGACGGCCAACATCTTCATCGCCGTCCTGTGGACGTGACGGAGTCTCAGTTCGGCGTTCCCGCGCAACGGCGTCCCCGCGCAAGCGCCCCCACGCAATGGCGTCTCGCACAAGGGCGTCCCGCACGGCGTCCTACTCGGGGCGGACGGCACCGTAGATCGGCATCTGCGTGATCGGGGCCACCTTCACGAAGTCACCGGGCTTGGGCGCGTGAATCATGCGCCCGGCGCCGATGTAGAGGCCCACGTGGCTGATGTCGTCGAAGAAGAACACCAGATCCCCGGGCCGCAGATCCTGCACCGCGATACGCCGTCCGGCCTTGATCTGCTCCCAGGTGGTGCGCGGCAGCCGTACCCCGGCGGCGCGCCACGCGCCCTGTGTCAGCCCCGAGCAGTCGTACGCCCTGGGCCCGGTCGCGCCCCACACATAGGGCTTGTCGAGCTGCGCCCTGGCGAACGCCACCGCCTTGCGCGCCGCCACAGAGGTGTAGCCGCCCCAGGGGAGGCCGTCGTCGCCGTCGCCCCTCTCCCTTTCCCGCCGGGCGAGTTCGTCGGCCTGCCTGCCCGCTTCCCTGTCGCGCCCGGCCCGCAGGGCCGCCAGCCGCTCGCGCTCCTTCTCGGTGAGGTCGGCGAGCAGGTCGCGTGCCTGCTCCAGCTTGTGCCGGACCGCCTTCCTCTCCTTCTCCAGGTCGTGCTGGGCGTCCGTGAGTTCGGCGAGTCCCTTCGACGCGCGCCTGCGCTGCTCGGCCGAGCGCTTCTGCTTGGCCCGGAAGTCGACGACGGCGTGCTGCTGATTCCTGGTCAGCCGCCCGAGCAGATGGCTCTGGTCGAAGTAGCTCTGCGGACTCAGCGTCAGCAGAAGCGTGCCGGTGTCGGAGAGCCCGCCCGTGCGGTACTGCTCGGAGGCGTACTGCCCGAGCCTGCGGCGTGCCTCGGCCAACGCCTCGGTGTCCCGGTCCACCTGGGCGAGCAGCCGGGCCACGGTGCGGCGCTGTGCGGCGGTCCTCTCCTTGGCGGCGTCGTACCGCTGCGTCGCCGAACCCGCCTGCCGGTACAGCGAGTCCACGCGGGCCATCACCTCCTCGATGGAGGGGGCGTCGGAGGGAGCGGCCTTCGGAGGACGGGGAGTCGGTGCGGCGACCGCCGTCCCGCTCATCAACGCGCAAGCTGTCAACGCGGTGGTGGTGGCACCGGCGACGACGCGGATACCGGGGGAGAGGACCATGCGAGCCCAGGACGCGCGGGGCTTGCGATGTGACACCAAGACCGTCGACTCCTCGAGCGCAGGGGCAATTGGGCCTGTCTGCGGTACTTGGCCCGGTGCTGAAGCGCACGTTACTCAACAGTCACTACGGCTGGGAAGGCTTCCGGTTTACTGTCTGTTCGATATCGCTCTGATGGAGGACACGGGGTGGAGGATGGTTCTGACGAGACGTGCGGCGGGGATCGCGGGCGTGATGGCGCTCATGGCCGTCGTGGTGGTGCAGGCGGATGCCGGGGCGCGGGAGCCCGTTCCACCGCAGCGGCGGGCGAGCCACCCGACGTGGTTCAGCGGGTTCGACGCAGGACCCGAACCGGTGCGCAAGGGCCGTACCATCACCATCGGCGGCACCCTCATGGCGCGTGAGGCCCACACGGTGGTCCTGAAGGGCAAGAAGGTGAAGCTGTACTTCCAGCCCAAGGGCAGTAGCTCCTGGTACTACCTGGGCAACGACGTCACGCACTCCGACGGCCGTTTCTCCGTCGGCGTCCGCGCCACTCGTGACGGAAGCTTCCGCGCCGTCTACGGCGGCTCCTCGGCCTACAGGAAGACCACCAGCCGGGGCGACTACGTAGACGTCCGCTGAGCCGTCCGCCGAGCCGATCCGCCGAGCCGATCCGCCGAGGCGTTCCGCCGAGCCGTTGCGCCGACGGGCGGCGTGCCGGCCTCCCGGACCCTACGGCGAGCCGCCGGCCACCGCGCTCCCGGACTCGGCGCCGACCCGCTCGCCGCGGGCGGGGGTCCGAGCTTTTGCGCGTGCGGTGAACGCGGAGCGCTCTGTCGGTGGGGCCGCCTAGACTCGGGGGCGATGAGCAGCCTCTTCGACGACATCCCGCTCCCCGGCTTCGGACCGCACCCCGCCGAGGAACCCCCGCCGCCCCCGGACGACGACTACGAGCCCCGTGAGGAGCTCCCCGCGGACTTCTTCGGGGACCCCGTGGAGGGCACCGCGGCCGCCCGTGACGCCCACTACCGCAACGGCGCGGCGCGGCCCGTCGTCGACCCCGTGCAGCTGCTCGAGGGGCTGAATCCTCAGCAGCGCGAGGCCGTCGTGCACTCGGGATCGCCTCTCCTGATCGTCGCCGGGGCCGGGTCGGGCAAGACCAGGGTGCTCACCCACCGCGTCGCCCACCTGCTGGCCGCCCGCCATGTCCACCCCGGCCAGATCCTCGCGATCACATTCACGAACAAGGCCGCGGGCGAGATGAAGGAGCGCGTCGAGCAGCTCGTCGGGCCGCGCGCCAAGGCGATGTGGGTCATGACGTTCCACAGCGCCTGCGTGCGGATACTGCGGCGCGAGAGCAAGAAGCTCGGCTTCAGCTCCAGCTTCTCGATCTACGACGCCGCCGACTCCCAGCGGCTGATGGGCCTGGTCTGCCGGGATCTGGACCTCGACCCCAAGCAGTTCCCCCCGAAGTCGTTCACGGCGAAGGTCTCCAACCTCAAGAACGAGCTCATCGACGAGGAGACCTACGCGGCCCAGGCCACCAACCCCACGGAGAAGAAGCTCGCCGAGGCGTACTTCCTCTACCAGCGGCGGCTGCGCGAGGCCAACGCGCTCGACTTCGACGACATCATCATGACCACGGTCAATCTCCTCCAGGCCTTCCCGGATGTGGCCGAGCACTACCGCCGCCGCTTCCGGCACGTCCTGGTCGACGAGTACCAGGACACCAACCACGCTCAGTACACGCTCGTGCGCGAACTGGTGGGCGGAGCCGTGGGGCAGCAGCCCAAGGTCACCGTGGACGGAGAGCCGGTCAACCCCGCCGAGGCGGGCCTCGCCGACGTCCCGCCCGCCGAGCTGTGCGTCGTCGGTGACGCCGACCAGTCGATCTACGCCTTCCGCGGGGCCACGATCCGCAACATCCTCCAGTTCGAGGAGGACTACCCGGACGCCACCACGATCCTTCTGGAGCAGAACTACCGCTCCACCCAGACCATCCTCACCGCGGCCAACGCGGTGATCGAGAAGAACACCAGCCGGCGCCCCAAGAACCTGTGGACCGACGCCGGCGCGGGCTCGGTGATCACCGGCTACGTCGCCGACACCGAGCACGACGAGGCGCAGTTCGTCGCCGAGGAGATCGACCGGCTCACCGACGCGGGAGACTCCCGCCCGGGAGACGTGGCCGTCTTCTACCGCACCAACGCGCAGTCCCGTGTCTTCGAGGAGATCTTCATCCGCGTCGGCCTGCCCTACAAGGTCGTCGGCGGCGTCCGCTTCTACGAGCGCAAGGAGGTCCGGGACGTCCTGGCCTACCTGCGGCTGCTCGCCAACCCCGAGGACACCGTCCCGCTGCGCCGGATCCTCAATGTGCCCAAGCGCGGCATCGGCGACCGCGCCGAGGCGATGATCGACGCGCTCGCGCAGCGGGAGCGGATCACCTTCGCCCAGGCGCTGCGGCGCGTGGACGAGGCCTACGGGATGGCCTCCCGCTCGCTCAACGCGGTCAAGAGGTTCAACGATCTGCTGGAGAGCCTGCGGACCGTCGCCGAGTCGGGGGCCGGTCCCGCGACCGTGCTGGAGGCGGTGCTGGAGCAGACCGGGTATCTCGCGGAACTTCAGGCGTCCACCGACCCGCAGGACGAGACCCGGATCGAGAACCTCCAGGAGCTGGCCGCGGTAGCCCTGGAGTTCGAGCAGGAGCAGCCCGAGGGCACCCTCGCCGACTTCCTCGAGCAGGTGGCCCTGGTCGCCGACTCCGACCAGATCCCGGACGACGAGGAGGGCGGCGGCGTCATAACGCTGATGACGCTCCACACCGCCAAGGGCCTGGAGTTCCCCGTCGTCTTCCTGACCGGCATGGAGGACGGGGTCTTCCCGCACATGCGCGCGCTCGGGCAGACGAAGGAGCTGGAGGAGGAGCGGCGCCTGGCATATGTGGGGATCACCCGTGCCCGTGAGCGGCTCTACCTGTCGAGGGCCACGATGCGCAGTGCCTGGGGCCAGCCGTCGTACAACCCCGCCTCGCGCTTCCTGGAGGAGATCCCCGACAAGCTCATCGAGTGGAAGCGGACCGGTGGCCTGCCCTCGGTGACCCCGGCGGGCTCGTTCCCGGCGTCGGCAGCGAGGGCCAAGGCGGGACCGTCCGGGTTCGCCACGCGCCGGGCGAAGGAGCGCGAGGTCGTGGCGCTCGTCGTCGGGGACCGGGTCACACACGACTCGTTCGGGCTCGGCACCGTCATGGCCGTCAAGGGCAGCGGGGACA
This sequence comes from Wenjunlia tyrosinilytica, assembly GCF_014646055.1. Classification (GTDB taxonomy): domain Bacteria; phylum Actinomycetota; class Actinomycetes; order Streptomycetales; family Streptomycetaceae; genus Wenjunlia; species Wenjunlia tyrosinilytica. Next base: position 173,058 of record NZ_BMMS01000004.1, on the reverse strand, counting down.
ACGCCGAGGCGACGGTCGACTTCGGGGACGACAAGCCCAAGCGGCTCCTGCTGCGGTACGCGCCGGTGCAGAAGCTGTGAGCCGTGCGGGAGCTGCCCGCCGGGAAGCAGTTGCGGAGGCAGCCGCGGGGGACTGTTGAGCGGGGCTGCTCAGCGGGGGTCGAGGCCCTTGTTGAGCAGCCACTGCAGGGGGTCGACGGCGGCGCCGCCACCCGGGTGCACCTCGAAATGCAGATGCGGCCCGGTGGAGTTGCCGGAGCTGCCCGAGTAGGCGATGACATCGCCCGCCTTGACCGAACCACCGCGGATCCGGGTGCTGCTGAGGTGGCAGTACCACGTCTCTGTGCCGTCGGGGGCGGTCACTATCGCCATATTGCCGTAGGCGCTGTTCCACTGCGTGCGCACGGTGCCGTCGGTCGCGGCCATCACCGGGGTGCCCATGCTCACCGGGAAGTCGATTCCGGTGTGCAGGGCCATCCAGTTCACACCGGACTGGCCGAACATCGCGCTGAGGCCGTGCCGGGTGACCGGGATGAAGACCTTCGGCCGCATGGCTTCCTTGCGGGCGGCTTCCAGCTCCTTGCGCTTCTTCTCCTGCGCCTGCCGCTCCTTGAGGTCGATGCGCTCCTGGGTGCGGCTGGCCCGGTCGGCGAAGTCGCCCGCGTCCGCGGCCATATTGGTGAGCTGCTGGTCGAGCTTGGTGTTCGTGGTCTTCGTGCTCACCGAAGGGCTGTCGGCCTGCGTCCTGCTGCCCGAGTCCTTGCTGTCCGAGTCGGGGACGACGACGGTCGCGGCGGCCACCGCGGCGACACCCATCACACACGCGGAGGGGACGGCCACGGTGAGCAGGGCGGAGCGCTTGGCGGCCCGGCGGCGGCGGTTGCGGACCGGGGTGTGCGACGAGGACGCGGAGGAGGACGCGGAGGCGGGTGCCGGCTCGTCGTGCTCAGTTCCGTCGCCGCTGTCGTCGAACTCGCTGTCGCCGAACTCGCTACCGCTGAAGCCTCCGCCGTCCGACGCTTCGGGATCCGCCGTGCCGTAGTCGGACGTGCCGTAGTCGGACGTCTCGTAGTCGGACGTCTCGGCGTTCTCGGCGTCGGCCGGGTCCGGGGCGAAGACGAAGTCGAAGTCCGCGTCGTGCCCGTGGGCCTGCTCCTGCTCGGCGTGGTGGGGCTCGGAGTGGTGCTGGGCGTGCGGCTCGAATGAGGCGTGCTGGTGCTGTTCCTGGGCGTACCCCGTGGTGCCGTACTCGGGGTACGGGGTGTACTCGCCCTGCTGGGCGTAGGTGTACTCCGCGGTGCCGTACGTCGTCTCGTAGCCGGTGGCGTAACCCGTGTCGTAGGCGCCGGTGGTGTCGTACCCCAGGGGGACGCCGTAGGCCGAGGTGTCGGTGGCCTCCGTCGGCCAGGTCTGCGCCGTGTAGCCCTCGTACCCCGCCGAATGCCCCTGCTGCGCCCCGTAATCGGCGTGCATGCCGGGCTCGTGGCCGGGCATGCTCTGGTAGGACGGGTCCTCGGTGCCCGGCAGCGCCCCGAAGAGCGGGTCGTCGAGCGCGGTGAAGCCGGTCCGGCCACCCCAGGTGGCGTCGGCGGCACCCTGCTGGCCGTAGGGGGCGTAGTACCCGTACGAGGCATCGGTGGAGGGATCGGTCAGGGCTGACATCCCTGACGGGTGACGGTCGTTCACCACCACTTCTCTTTCGCCTCGACAGCAGGAGAATTAGCGGCGACTGTATCCCTCCGTCGACGGCCGGGACAATCTCCTGCGGACTTCACGCCATCCGGACGTGGGTATTTGGGCGTCTTTCGTGGGACTGATTCCTACCGGACATACACATCCGTTCGAATTAGGTTCGAATTCAAGCGGATTTCATGACCGCTCGATCTATGCCGCGTCGACCGCCCCGTGCGGCGCCTCCTCGCCCAGCAGCGCCTGCCGCACGCCCGCCGCCACCGCCCCGTGCACCGAGAGGGTGAGATGGCCGACGCCGTGCACCAGCACATTGCGGGCGGCCAGGTCCGGGTGCTCGATCTTCGCGGTGTCCACGGGGCTCATCAGCTGGTCCGCGTCGCTCCAGTACGCCACGAAGCGGGTGCGGCAGCCCGGTGCGGGCTCGGCCAGCTCTGCCAGGAGCGCCGAGCCGGGCCGCAGCTGGCGCACCAGTGGGTGCGGATCGAACAGCGGGACCGCCAGCGTTCCGGCGTGCGGAGTGCCGAGGGTGACCAGCGTGCGCACCCGGGCGTCACCGCCGAGCCGCTGGACGTAGTAGCGCGCTATGAGCCCGCCGAGGCTGTGGCCGACGATGTCGACCTCGCTTTCCCCGGTCCGTTCGCACAGCTCCTCCACATGCCGGGCGAGCAGCCGCGCCGCCTTGCGGATGTCGAAGGTGAACGGGGAGTAGTTCAAAGCGTGCACATGCCGCCACCCGTACCGGGCGAGGGAGCGGCGCAGCAGGGCGAAGACCGAGCGGTTGTCGATGAAGCCGTGCAGGAGCAGTACCGGTGCGTGCGGTGGGGCGCCGGCCGCGATGGCGCGGATCCGCTCATGGGCGTGCCGCTGATGGCGCTGCTCGGCGCGCTCCTGCTCCTGCGCGATCCCGGTGGGGTAGAGGAGCAGATGCCCGGCGAGGATCGCGAGCTCGATCGCCAGGATGCGGGCGCGGGCCGCCCGCTGGAGAAGAGGGGTGGGCATGGGGATGGCCATGGAGCACCTCCCGAGGGCACGCCGAGGGACGTCCCTGACCCCCGAGTGCGGCTCCTAGGTACGCGAAGGCCCACGCGCCCCTCGTGGGGGTGTGTGGGCCCAACGCGCTGTGCGAATGTGTCCCAGTGTGTGATTTCCCCCTCCCCGCGCGCCGTGAAACGGCCGCGTGCGGGATGCTGTAGATAACGTTCGTTCACGCCGTGGTGGCGAGTGGCGACCTTGTTCCTTGCATGGAGGCAGCGATGGGAGTGTCCGGTCCGATCCGGGTAGTGGTGGCCAAGCCAGGCTTGGACGGCCACGACCGCGGGGCGAAGGTCATCGCGCGGGCCCTGCGCGACGGCGGCATGGAGGTCATCTACACCGGCCTGCACCAGACCCCCGAGCAGATCGTCGACACGGCGATCCAGGAGGACGCCGACGCGATCGGCCTGTCCGTGCTCTCCGGCGCCCATATGACCCTGTTCGCCAAGGTCGTGGAGCTGCTGCGCGAGCGGGATGCCGAGGACATCAAGGTGTTCGGCGGCGGGATCATCCCGGACGCCGACATCCCCCGGCTCAAGGAGCTCGGCGTCGCCGAGATCTTCACCCCGGGCACGACCACCAACGAAGCCGTCCAATGGGTGCGTGACAACGTGGGCGAGCGGGCCGAGGCCTGAGTTCCCCCGTTCCGGCGCATGCATGCCCTGCCGTCAGCGTTCCCCCGGGCCGGCCTCCAGTTCGGCGAGCATCGCGGCGCGTATGCGCAGGGTGCTCGCCAGCCGCTGGAACACCTCGGACCAGTAGTTCCCGGCGCCGGGGGCGCCGTCCGTCTCCGGTATCGCGGTGAGGGCGTCCACCCGGTCCGCCTGCGCGGGGTCCAGGCACCGCTCGGCGAGCCCCATCACCCCGCTGAAGCTCCAGGGGTAGTTGCCCGCTTCCCTGGCGATGTCCAGGGCGTCCACCACGGCCCGGCCCAGCGGCTCGGACCAGGGCACGGCGCACACACCGAGCAGCTGGAACGCCTCGGACAGCCCATGGGCGCCGATGAACCTGGCGACCCACAGCGCCCGTTCCCCGTGGGGAAGCACCGACAGCAGCTTCGCGGGGTCACCCGCCGTCCCCACCGGGCCGACGACGAAGGCCCCCACCCCGGACGCCGCCTCCGTGGCCGGTCCCTTGCCCTGCGGGTCATGGCCCCTCGGCGGTGCCCCCAGCAGGGCCCTGGCCCACAGGGCGTCGCGCTGCCGGACCGCGGCCCGGCTCCAGGCGGCGTGCAGGTCCCCGCGCCAGTCGTCGGTGACGGCCAGCGCCACGATCTCCTCCGGGGACCGCGAGAATCGCTCCGTCCACAGCGACAGCGGGCTCGCCTCCACCAACTGGCCCAGCCACCAAGCCCGTTCCCCCCGGCCGGTGGGCGGCTTGGGGGCTATGCCGTCGCGCTGCATCTCCGCGTCGCACTCGTAGGGCGCCTCCACGACGATCCGGTGGCCACCGCCCACGGGCTCCAGCGCCACACAGGCACGGGCCCGCGCCGCCATCCGCGCGGCCAGCGCGGAGCCGGGCAGGCAGGACAGCAGCTCCGCGGCGGTCGCCCGCACATTCTTGCTCCGGTCGGCGAGCGCCTCCTCCAGGAACGGCTCGTCGTCCGGGTCGAGTCCCTCGCGCAGCGAGTCCAGGAAGAGCAGCCGGTCCTCGGCCCGCTCGTCCGCCCATGTCGAACGCAGCAGATTCAGCGCGGCCCGCGCGTCACGCGCCCTGAGCCGGGCGATCAGGCCCACCCTCTCGGCGAACAGCCCCTCTTCCCACAGCCTGCGCTCGGCGTCCCCGCTGTTCTCCCCGCCGCCGCCCTCCGGGGAGGCCACCGCGGCCGGTCCCGCCCGCAGGGCGAACTTCCAGTCCGGATTGAGCCCGGCCAGCCACAGCCCGCGCGGTCCGGCCAGCGCGAGCGCGTCACGGCGCAGATCGCTGCGGCCCCGAGCCGCGTCCAGCAGGGCGGGCAGCAACGCCGCCGGTGCCCGGTAGCCGTGGCCGCGGGCGGCGTGCAGCCACTGCGGGAGCAGCTCGCCCAGATTCGGCGCGGAGCCCCGTGAACCTCCCGAGCCCGCCCCCGTGCGGTCCGACAGCAGGAGTGCGAGCCGTCGCCGCGCGGCGGTCGGCAGCGGGGGACGTGGATCCCGCGGCGCCTGCTCGGGAAGGGCCTGCGCCTCGGCGGGCCGCAGCCCGGCACGCCGCCGCACGGTGCCCACCGCGGCCAGGTCGAGCAGGGCGGCGGCCTGGTCGTCCGCGCCCGCCGCGGCCGGCGCGGCGCGCCGCTCGGTGCCCAGCAGGGCGGTGGTGACCAGCTCCTCCCAGGGAGCCTCCAGCCCGTTCACAGCGCCACCCCTTCCATGTCCCCCGTGTCGCCGTCCCCCGTGTCGCCGCCCCACACCGTGCGGGGAGCGAACCCCCGGTGCCCGCACTCACCGAACACGGTGACCGGGCCGCCCCCCGAGACCGCGGCGAGCCGCCACAGCCCCGGTCTCGCGGCGCCGCGCGGATCGACGGGCAGAGCCTCCCGCCCCTGCGCGTCCGCCATCTGCCAGCCGTACGGCCCGGGCACCGGCACGACCCCTTCCAGCACCACCGGCCAGGCGTCGAGCCACGGGTCGTCGCGCAGCGCCTCGCAGTAGGTGTCCAGGGCCTGCCCGACCGATATCCCCGAGGGCGCGGCGGCGGGAGCGGGCCCCTCGTACCGCTCGCCGATCACGGCCCGCAGCGGGCGCGCCGAGGGATGGAAGGCAAGGTCCGCCTCCACGGAGAGCCCGGTGGGCAGCACCAGCTCCGGGGCCCGCCCGGCAGCGCCGAACGAGAGCACCAGCGCGGTCCGCCCCGTCCGCTCCCCGCGCAGCCACACCCTCCGCGTGGTCAGCCGGTCGTCCGTGCTGTCCTCCTGGCCCAGCACCTGCCACAGATCCCGCACCGCGGCCGTGCGCAGCAGCTCCGCGCCGTCCCGGGTGAACCCCACCCGGGACCTGACCGTCGCCGCCAGGGGCTCGGGCAGCCGGTCCAGCCCCAGATACCCCTTGCTCAGCAGATGGAGCAGCCCGTACTCCTCCAGCAGCCGCGACGGCCAGCCCCCTCCCGACGCGGGTATCGCCCCCAGCTCCCTGACCCGCCCCGCCAGGCCGGGCGCCTGCGCGTCGACCATCCGGGCGGCGACCTCGTCCCACCCCTGGTACCCCGCCTGCTCGGCCCCGGCGAGCCCGGCCCGCAACTGGTCCGCGAGCCGCCGCTCGAGCTCGCCCGCCCCCTCGGCGACCCGCTGGGCCCGCCGCTGCGCCCGCCGACGGGCCGCGGCCTCGTCCACCGGCCCCTGGGCCCTGGCGGTCCCCTTCTCGGCCCGGATCCTGCGCGAGTCGGCCCACTGGGTCACCCATTCGGGGGCCTGCTCGCCGGGCACCCCCGCCTCTGCCCCCGCCGACCAGAGGAGGAGCAGTCCGAGAGCGTGCTTGCACGGGAACTTCCGGCTCGGACAGGAGCACTTGTAGGCGGGCGCCGCTATGTCGACGACCGTCTGATACGGCTTGCTCCCGCTGCCCTTGCACAATCCCCAAACGGCCGTCCCCCCGTCGTCGGGCAGGACAGCCGTCCCGGTGCCCGACCATGGCCCTGGCGCCGAGAGCCTGCTCCCGGCCTTCCGTGATGCGGCGTCAGGCGCGAGCGCCAGCACCTGCTCCGCCGTCCAGCGTTCCTCCATGCCACCGACGTTACGGCGGGGGTCCGACAACGCGTCGGGAGCGAGGGGGCGGAATGTGGTCGAGGGCCCGGCTCGTGGAGCGGCGCCGCGCCTCCGCGACCGTGGCGCGCGTGCCGCAGGGCAAGGGCCGGCGGGTTCCCGGGAACCCGCCGGCCCTTGCCCTGCTTGGCTACGGCAGCCCGTGGACGTGCGGGCCGACGTTGTTGGAGAAGCTGTTGCCGTTGCTCTGGTCCCAGTTGGTGGACCAGGTCATCGCACCGCGCAGGGCCGGGTAGGTCCTGCTGGGCTTGAACGACCCGCAGCCGGTGCCCTTGGCGAGGCAGTCGAGGGCGTTGTTCACCACGGTCGGCGAGACGTATCCGCTGCCCGCGGCGCTGGTGGAGGCGGGGACGCCGAGACCGACCTGCGAGGGGTCGAGGCCGCCTTCGAGCTGGATGCAGGCCAGGGCGGTCAGGAAGTCCACGGTGCCCTGCGAGTACACCTTGCCGTCGCAGCCGTTCATCGAACCCGAGTTGTAGAACTGGGTGTTCACCACGGTCAGGATGTCCTTGGTCTTCAGCGCCAGCTGGAAGTACCCGGCCGAGGTGGACTGCATGTCGATGGTCTGCGGCGCCATCGTCAGGACGAAGCCGCTGCCCACCTTGGTCTGGAGCGAGTGCAGCGCCTGGCTCATGTAGGTGGCGTTGATGCCGTTCTCGAGGTCGATGTCGATGCCGTCGAATCCGTACTCCTGGACGGCGGCGTAGGCGCTGTTGGCGAAATTGCCGGCCGACGTCGAGTCGTTGACCGAGACCGTGCCGTTCTGTCCGCCGACGGAGAGGATGACCTTCTTGCCCGCCGCCTGCTTGGCCTTGATGTCGGCGATGAAGTCGGCCTTGGAGTAGCCCAGCCTGCTGGACAGCGTCGGGTCGAGGGTGAACGAGATCCCGCCGGGCTGGCCGGTGGCGTCCGCGAACGAGACGGCGATGATGTCGTACTGGCTCTGGACGTCACGGATGCGCTGGAGAGCGGCGCCGTTGTCGAAGTTCTGCCAGTAGCCGGTCAGGGCGTGCTTCGGGACGCTCCCGCCGCCACCGCCGCCGGAGGCCTTCGTCGTGGCGGAGACCGAGCCGGACTTGGGGGACTCGCCCGCGGCGTTGGTGGCGGTGACCTGGAAGGTGTAGGTCGTCGAGGCGGCCAGGCCCGAGGCGGTGGCCGAGTTGGTGGTGACCGTGTCGACCTTGGAACCGTTGCGGTAGACGTTGTACGCCGTCGCGTTGGAGACGGAGTTCCAGGTCAGGGGCACCGTGGAGGAGGTCGGTGTGCCCGCCGCGAGGCCGGTGGGGGCGGCCGGGACGGTCGGCGGCGTCGGGTCGGATCCGGGACCGGCCAGGACCACGTCGTCGGCGAAGTAGGCGGCCTGGCCGTACCAGCCGTGCAGGTGGACCGTGACGCTCGTGGTGCTCGCGCCGCTGGTGAACGTGGTGGAGAGCTGGTTCCACGAGGAGCTGTTGCTCCAGGTGCTCGGGTCGGCGCCGCCCGTGCCGGTCGCGCCCAGGTAGACGTACGGGCCCTGCACCCACGCGGTCAGCGTGTACTTGGAGTTGGGCTGGACGGTGACCTTCTGCGAGCACTGGGCGTAGTCCTGCCCGGCGGGAGCCCCGGTGAGGGCGAAGCTGCCGCTGTGCTTGGTGGCCGTCTGGGCGCCGGTGCCGCCCGTACATGTCCAGTTGCCGGTGCTGCCGCTTTCGAACCCCGGGTTGAGCAGCAGGTTCTCCGCCGCCGACGCGGTCGCGGTGGGCAGCAGGGTGAGGCCGAGGACGGACAGCGCCATGGCCAGGGCCGATACGAGGAGTTGGGCGAGCCGGTGCCGTCTTCGGGCAGGCGGACATGCCATGTCGACCTCCGAGGGGGGAAAGGTGATTGGTCCAGACCTATCAGAATGTGGACTAGACCAATGGGCATGTCAATACGTCAGGCGTCGCAAATCCGTGGGGCGTCGGGAAGAACACGGATTGTCAGTGCCGTCGTGCAGGGTTGGTTCAGCAGGCGGCCCGAGGGGGTCGGGCCGCCTGACTCAACGACGCTTCCTGGGGGTTCCCATGACAACGACCGGCACGGTCAACGGATCGAACGAGGCGCTGCGCCCGCATGCCGAGGACGCGTTCGCCGAGGAGCTCAAGGCCCTCGCGGCGGCCGACGACCGGCCGCGCCCCACACGCTGGAATCTCTCCCCCTGGGCCGTCGCCACCTACCTGCTCGGCGGCGCACTGCCCGACGGCACGGTCATCACACCCAAGTACGTCGGGCCCCGGCGGATCATCGAGGTCGCCGTCACCACGCTCGCGACGGACCGCGCGCTCCTGCTGCTCGGTGTGCCGGGCACCGCCAAGACCTGGGTCTCCGAGCATCTGGCGGCAGCGGTCAGCGGGGATTCGACCCTGCTGGTGCAGGGCACCGCCGGCACACCGGAGGAGGCCATCCGCTACGGGTGGAACTACGCACAGCTGCTCGCCCACGGGCCCAGCCGCGACGCCCTGGTGCCCAGCCCGGTCATGCGGGCGATGTCCGAGGGGCGGATCGCCCGCGTCGAGGAGCTGACCCGTATCCCGGCCGACGTGCAGGACTCGTTCATCACGATCCTGTCCGAAAAGACGCTCCCGATACCTGAGTTGGGCGAGGAGACCCAGGCGGTGCGCGGGTTCAATGTGATCGCCACCGCCAACGACCGCGACCGCGGGGTCAATGACCTGTCCAGCGCGCTGCGCCGCCGGTTCAACACGGTCGTCCTGCCGCTGCCCGCCACCGTCGAGGAGGAGGTGGACATCGTCTCGCGGCGCGTGGACCAGATCGGGCGCTCGCTGGAACTGCCGGAGGTGCCCGCGGGCGCCGACGAGATCCGCCGGGTCGTCACGGTCTTCCGGGAGTTGCGCGACGGCGTGACCGGGGACGGGCGGACCAAGGTGAAGTCCCCCTCGGGCACCCTCTCGACGGCCGAGGCGATCTCGGTGGTGACCAACGGGCTGGCGCTGGCCGCCCACTTCGGCGACGGAGTGCTGCGGCCGGGCGATGTGGCCTCCGGGATCCTCGGCGCCGTCGTGCGGGACCCCGCCGCCGACAAGGTCGTGTGGCAGGAGTACCTGGAGACCGTCGTGCGCGAGCGCGACGGCTGGAAGGACTTCTACCGCGCCTGCCGCGAGACGACGGCGGGCCGATGAGCGGCGACGATGCGGCCCTGCTCGGCATCCGGCACCACGGGCCCGGCTCCGCCCGGGCGGTGAGGGCCGCGCTCGAGCAGCTCAAGCCCGATGTGGTGCTCGTCGAGGGGCCACCGGAGGCCGACGCGGTGGTGGAGCTCGCGGCCGACGAGCAGATGCGGCCGCCGGTGGCGCTCCTGGCCCATGCCGTGGACGACACCTCCAAGGCGGCCTTCTGGCCGGTGGCGGAGTTCTCTCCCGAGTGGGTCGCGATCCGGCACGCGCTGGAGCGCTCAGTGCCCGTCAGATTCATCGATCTGCCCGCCGCCCACACCTTCGCACTGGCGGCGGCCGAGGAGCACGAGCGCGAATCCGGCGGCGATGCGGGGGGCGAGGCGGCGGGCGCCGAGGGGGAGGGCGCCGAGGGGGAGGGCGGTCAGGAGCACGAGGACGGTACCGCCGATGTGCGCGTGGACCCGATAGGGGTCCTCGCCGAGACCGCCGGCTACGACGACGCCGAGCGGTGGTGGGAGGACGCCGTCGAACACCGCGTGGCCGACGAAGGCGGTGACGCCCTCGCTCCGTTCACCGCGCTGGCGGATGCCATGGGGGCGCTGCGCGAGCGGTACGGCGACGGCGGCCACCGGAACGACCCGCTGCGCGAGGCGCATATGCGGCTGCGGATCCGGGAGGCCAAGCGGGAGTTCGAGCGCGTGGCCGTCGTCTGCGGGGCCTGGCATGTGCCGGCGCTCGCGCGCAGGACCACCGTGACCGCCGACCGCCAGATGCTCAAGGGCCTGCCCAGGACCAAGGTGGAGATCACCTGGGTCCCCTGGACCCATCGGCGCCTGGGCATGCAGAGCGGCTACGGCGCGGGCATCGCCTCGCCCGGCTGGTACCACCACCTGTTCACCGCGCCCGACCGTCCGGTGGCCCGCTGGATGACCAAGGTCGCCGGGCTGCTGAGGGAGGAGGACCACCCGGTCTCCTCCGCCCATGTCATCGAGTCGGTCAGGCTCGCCGAGACGCTCGCGGTCATGCGCGGACGCCCGCTCGCCGGTCTCACCGAGGCCACCGACGCGGTCCGTTCGGTGATGTGCGACGGCTCGGACGTGCCGCTCGCCCTCGTCCGGGACCGGCTGGTCGTCGGCGACGACCTCGGCGAAGTGCCCGACAGCGCGCCCGCCGTCCCCTTGCAGCGCGACCTCGCCCGTACCCAGCGCGCCCTGCGGCTCAAGCCGGAGGCACTGGAGCGGGATCTCGACCTCGATCTGCGCAAGGAGACCGACGCCGCCCGCAGCCGTCTCCTGCACCGGCTCCGGCTCCTGGGCATCGACTGGGGCGAGCAGACCCGCGGCCGCAACAGCACCGGCACCTTCCGCGAGACCTGGCGGCTGCGCTGGGAGCCCGAGTTGGCGGTGCGCGTCGCGGAGGCCGGGGTCTGGGGCACCACCGTGGCCTCCGCCGCCACCGCGAAGGCGCAGGACCGGGCGGTCGAGGCACCCACCCTCGCTGAGGTCACCGCACTGGCCGAGCGCTGCCTGCTCGCCGAGCTCCCCGACGCCCTGCCGGCCGTGATGCGGGTGCTCGCCGACCGCGCCGCCCTCGACGCGGACGTGGGACATCTCGCCCAGGCGCTCCCGGCGCTCGTCCGGTCGGTGCGCTACGGCGATGTGCGCGGCACCGACTCGGTGGCCCTGCGCGAGGTGGCCGAGGGGCTCGCGGTCCGCGTCCGCGTCGGACTGCCGCCCGCCTGCCTGGGGTTGGACGCCGACGGGGCGCGAGAGATGCGGCGGCATCTCGACGCAGCACACCAGGCGACCGGACTGCTGGAGGACCAGCCGATCAAGGACCAGTGGGCGGCCATGCTCACGGGCCTGGCCAACCGCGAGGGCGGCGGTGACTCCAGCCCCGGGGTCTCGGGGCTGCTGCGCGGCCGGGCGGCGCGTCTGCTCCTCGACGACAACCGCCTCGACACCGACGAGGCCGCCCGACTCATGGGACTCGCGTTCTCACCCGGCACCGCGCCCGCCGAGGCGGCGGCATGGATCGAGGGGTTCCTCGCCGGGGGCGGCATGCTCCTCGTTCACGACGAGCGGCTGCTCGGACTGGTCGACGCGTGGCTGACCGGTGTCCCGCCGGAGGCGTTCAACGACGTACTGCCGCTGCTGCGCCGTACCTTCTCCGAGTTCGAGTCGGGGGTCAGGCGCACCGTCGGCGAGCTCGTCCGCCGAGGCGATGCCCCGGCCCCCGCAGTCGGCGCCGGTGCCGCGCCCAGCGGCTTCGCGGCCGTTCCCGACGCGGCCCGGGCCGACGCCGTCCTGCCGGTGCTGAGGCTCCTGCTGGGCCTCGATACGGGCGCTGATCCGGGCCGCGACCCTGGCGGTGCGACTGGCGGTGACATTGGCGGCGGCCCTGGCGGTGACATTGGCGATGACCTTGATGACGACCCGGGCCCTCCGCACCTGCGCGGCCGGTCCCAGCAAGCCCATCGGCCGGAGCAGTCCGAGACCCACGTCCCCGAGGGAGAGCGGCGATGACCACCAGCACGGAAGCTGTCGACGAGCGGCTGCGCCGCTGGCGCATGGTGCTCGGCGGAGGAGAGGGCGACGGCACCGGCTGCTCGCTCGCCGGGCGGGACGCCGCCATGGACCGCACCCTGGCCGCGCTCTACTCGGGAGGCGGACCGGGCGGCCGCAAGGAGCGCGGGGCGGGGCTCGGCGGCTCGGCCCCGCAGGTGGCCCGCTGGCTCGGTGACATCCGTGAGTACTTCCCGAGCAGTGTCGTCCAGCTCATGCAGCGCGACGCCATCGACCGGCTCGGCCTGTCCTCCCTCCTGCTGGAGCCGGAGATGCTGGAGGCGGTCGAGGCGGACGTCCACCTGGTCGGCACGCTCCTGTCCCTGAACAAGGCGATGCCGGAGACGACCAAGGAGACCGCCCGGATGGTGGTCCGCAAGGTCGTCGAGGACCTGGAGAGGCGCCTGGCCACCCGGACGAAGGCCACCGTGACCGGGGCGCTGGACCGCTCGGCGCGGATCAGCCGCCCCCGCCACCGCGACATCGACTGGGACCGCACGATCCGGGCGAATCTGAAGAACTACCTGCCCGAGTACAACACCGTCGTCCCCGAGCGGCTCGTCGGCTACGGCCGGGCCTCGCAGGCGGTGAAGAAGGACGTGGTCCTGTGCATCGACCAGTCCGGTTCGATGGCGGCCTCCGTCGTCTACGCCTCGGTCTTCGGCGCGGTGCTGGCCTCCATGCGCAGCATCGACACCAAGCTCGTGGTCTTCGACACGGCGGTCGTCGACCTCACCGATCAGCTCGACGACCCGGTGGACGTGCTCTTCGGCACCCAGCTCGGCGGCGGCACCGACATCAACCGGGCGCTGGCCTACTGCCAGTCGCTGATCACCCGCCCCGCCGAGACCGTCGTCGTGCTGATCAGCGATCTGTACGAGGGCGGGATACGCAACGAGATGCTGAAGCGGGTCGCCGCGATGAAGGCCGCCGGGGTGCGGTTCGTGGCCCTGCTCGCCCTGTCCGACGAGGGCGCTCCGGCCTACGACCGGGACCATGCGGCAGCCCTCGCGGCGCTGGGCGCTCCGGCCTTCGCCTGCACGCCCGACCTGTTCCCCGACGTCATGGCGGCGGCCATAGAGAAGCGGCCCATACCCGTCCCGGAGGGCTAGCAGCCCTGTGACTGTTCTCACCGCGCCGGTGTGACCTGGAATTTAGGAACCCTCGAGCTGCGGGGATAATCTGCAAGACGGACATGCCGCGTGCTCGGCCTACGTGTGCGCCCTCAGACGTCTCGATCTCGTCACGTACGACCGTGGCGGCACGCCCACGCAACCAACGAACCGCGATCACCACAAAGGGGACGGACGCGCGTGGACCTGTTCGAGTACCAGGCGAGGGATCTCTTCGCCAAGCATGACGTACCGGTGCTGGCCGGTGAAGTCATCGACACGCCCGCGGCGGCGCGCGAGGTCGCGGAGCGGCTCGGCGGCAAGGCCGTCGTCAAGGCCCAGGTGAAGGTCGGCGGCCGCGGCAAGGCCGGCGGTGTGAAGCTGGCCTCCGACCCCGACGACGCCGTGGCCAAGGCCGAGCAGATCCTCGGCATGGACATCAAGGGCCACACGGTCCACAAGGTGATGCTGGCGGAGACCGCGCCGGAGATCGCCGCGGAGTACTACGTCTCCTACCTGCTCGACCGTGCGAACCGCACCTTCCTGGCCATGGCGTCCGTCGAGGGCGGCATGGACATCGAGGAGGTCGCGGCCACCAAGCCCGAGGCCCTCGCCAAGATCCCGGTCGACGCCAACGAGGGCGTCACCCCGGAGAAGGCCCGCGAGATCGTCGAGGCCGCGAAGTTCCCGGCCGACGTGGCCGACCAGATCGCCGACATCCTGGTCACGCTGTGGAAGACCTTCGTCGCCGAGGACGCGCTCCTCGTCGAGGTCAACCCGCTGGCCAAGGTCGCCGACGGCCGGGTCCTGGCGCTGGACGGCAAGGTGTCGCTGGACGCCAACGCCGAGTTCCGCCAGCCGGAGCACGAGGCGCTCGAGGACAAGGACGCGGCCGACCCGCTGGAGGCCGCGGCCAAGGCCAAGGGCCTCAACTACGTCAAGCTCGACGGCGAGGTAGGCATCATCGGCAACGGCGCGGGTCTCGTCATGAGCACCCTCGACGTCGTCGCCTACGCCGGTGAGAAGCACGGCGAGGTCAAGCCCGCCAACTTCCTCGACATCGGCGGCGGAGCCTCCGCCGAGGTGATGGCGAACGGTCTCGAGATCATCCTCGGCGACCCGGCCGTCAAGTCGGTCTTCGTCAACGTCTTCGGCGGCATCACCGCGTGCGACGCGGTCGCCAACGGCATCGTCCAGGCCCTCGAGCTGCTGCACTCGCGCGGCGAGGACGTCACCAAGCCGCTGGTGGTGCGCCTGGACGGCAACAACGCCGAGGAGGGTCGCCGGATCCTCACCGAGGCGAACCACCCGCTGATCCAGCAGGTGGACACGATGGACGGCGCGGCCGAGCGTGCCGCCGAGCTCGCGGCTGCGAAGTAAGGGACGGACCTCAAGACATGGCTATCTTCCTGACCAAGGAGAGCAAGGTCGTCGTCCAGGGGATGACCGGCTCGGAGGGCACGAAGCACACCCGCCGGATGCTGGCCTCCGGGACCAACATCGTCGGTGGCGTGAACCCGCGCAAGGCCGGCACCGCGGTCGACTTCGACGGCACCGAGGTTCCGGTGTTCGGCTCCGTGAAGGAGGCCATCGAGGCCACCGGCGCCGACGTGACCGTGATCTTCGTTCCGCCGAAGTTCGCCAAGGACGCGGTGGTCGAGGCCATCGACGCCGAGATCCCCCTCGCGGTCGTCATCACCGAGGGCATCGCCGTTCACGACACGGCGGCGTTCTGGGCGTACGCGGGCTCCAAGGGCAACAAGACCCGCATCATCGGCCCCAACTGCCCCGGCCTGATCAGCCCCGGCGGCTCCAACGCGGGCATCATCCCGGCGGACATCACCACCTCGGGCCGCATCGGCCTGGTGTCGAAGTCCGGCACGCTGACGTACCAGATGATGTACGAGCTGAGCGACCTCGGCTTCTCGACCGCCATCGGCATCGGCGGCGACCCGATCATCGGCACCACGCACATCGACGCCCTCAAGGCGTTCCAGGAGGACCCGGACACCGACCTCATCGTCATGATCGGTGAGATCGGCGGCGACGCCGAGGAACGGGCCGCGGCCTTCATCAAGGAGAACGTGACCAAGCCGGTCGTCGGCTACGTCGCGGGCTTCACCGCGCCCGAGGGCAAGACCATGGGCCACGCGGGCGCCATCGTCTCCGGCTCGTCCGGCACCGCCCAGGCGAAGAAGGAGGCCCTCGAGGCCGCGGGCGTGAAGGTCGGCAAGACCCCGTCCGAGACCGCGCGCCTGGCGCGTGCGGCCCTCGAAGGCTGAGCGAGTAATAGCCACGCCGAAGGGGCGCCGCGCCGACGGGCACGGCGCCCCTTCGCGTTCCCCGGGCCGCTACCGCAGAAGGGGGCGGGGCGCCGCAGGGTGCCGCGGGTGACCGGTCCGGAGGACGGGGACCCGCACGGTGATGTGGTCCGCGAGCGGGGCGGGTGCCATCACGGGATCGTCGGAGCGGCCGTTGCCGGGCACGGTGCCGTCGAGGAGGGTGCCGGTGGTGCGGCTGGCAGTGGGCAAGGGGCGCTGGACCCGTTCGCGAGGGG
The DNA here is from genome assembly GCF_014646055.1 of Wenjunlia tyrosinilytica. Lineage (GTDB taxonomy): Bacteria > Actinomycetota > Actinomycetes > Streptomycetales > Streptomycetaceae > Wenjunlia > Wenjunlia tyrosinilytica. Next base: position 157,217 of record NZ_BMMS01000004.1, on the reverse strand, counting down.
TGGAGCCCGGCGAGCCCGGGGTCAAGCTCGGGGTCGGGGTCGAGAGCATGCCCGTGAGGAGGGCGACGATGAGCGAGGCGACGCCGATCGTCCATCGGCGCGCTCTGCGCTCGCCGCGCAAACGCATCCGTTCGGGTGAAACAAGTGGGACCTCCAGGCCCTCGGCGGCCTGTCTCAGGAGGCCGGTGAGCCCGGCTCCGAACTCGGGGTGGTCGGGGTCGCCGCCGACCAGTCCCGGGACGGAGCGGGCGAGCGCGGCGTGGGCGGCGCTCACCCGTCCGGCCATGGCGGGAGTGGTTGCCTGCGCCTCGGCGGCGGCATCCGGCAGGTCGAGTCCGAGGCCGTCGTAGAGCAGGAGCGCCATCCGGTGGTGGGCGGGCAGCCGCCGCACGGCGTCGAGGAAGGGGGTGCGCGGCCGCCGCCGTCGGCCGTGACGCAGCGACGGTGGCCTCCACCAGGGCGAGAGGGCGTACTCGCAGGCAGCGGTGCGCAGCCAGCCCTCGGGCTGGGGGTCCCCGGCCACCTCGGGCCAGCGCTGCCAGGCGAGGCGGAAGGCGTGGTCGACTGCGCGGAGGGCGAGGCGGCGTTCACACGTCAGCAGAAACAGCTGCTGGGTGAGGGCGTGGGCCGTGCGGGCGCAGAGGCGGTCGAACGCCGCGGCATCCGGGTCGGCGGCATCGGGGGCCATGGCCGAGGGCGCAGGGCGCGGTGGAGCGGCTTTGACGAGGTTCACCGGGGGCATGGCGGGGTCCCGGATATTCGTATGAAAAGACGCATGGTGTCATCTTCGGCGACACGACGAACATTCGCTCGCTACCGGGGTGAAACGGATGTTCTTGGCAGCATGGGGCGGCGTGAGCCAACTGATCGGTCGCAGCCCGGTACTGCCCCAGCAGGCACCTCCTCGCCCCGGACCGGCCGGGCGCCGCCTCCCCGCGATCACGGCCGCGCTGTTCGGGGGCGCGCTCGCGGCGGGACTCGGCCTCGGTGTGTTCGCCGTCGTGGTGCTGTTCCTGTGGATCACTTCGCCGTACTCCGACAGCGGCCCGAGCGGCGCCCTGCACATCGCCGCGGACCTGTGGCTGCTGGCACACGGCGGCGACCTGCTGCGCATGGACACCCGCAGCGGCGTCCCGGCCCCGGTGGGCGTCACGCCGCTGTTGCTGGCCGTCCTTCCGCTGTGGCTCCTCAATCGCTCGGGCGCGAACGCGGTGGAGAGCCCGGAGACGGAGGCGCCGGAGAAGGAGCGCCCGGGAACGGACGGCCCGGAGGAGGACGGCCCGGAGGAGGAACGCCCGGAGACGGACAGCGTCGGAACAGACAGCGTCGGAATGGACAGCGGCGGGGCGGACGGCACCGGAACGGACAGCACCGGGGCAGACGGCGCCGGGGTGGACGGCGGCGGGGTAGACGGCGGCGGGGTAGACGGCGTCGGGACGGACAGCGTGGGGACGCACGGTGGCGGGACGGACGGTGGCGGGACAGGCAGCATGAGGACGCACGCCGGCGGGACGGACGGCGTGGGGACGCACGGTGGCGGGACGGACAGCGTGGGGACGCACGGTGGCGGGACGGACAGCGTGGGGACGCACGGTGGCGGGACGGACGGCGGCGGGACGGACAGCGTGGGGACCGACGGCGACCGGGCTCCGGCACCCCGCCCGATCAGTGGGGTGGCGACGATCTTGCTGATGTGCTGCGGATACTGCCTGGTCGCGTTGGCGGCGCTGTTCTACACATCCTCGGGGCCGATCCGCAGCCGTCCCTCGGCCGCGCTCGCGCTGATCCCGCTGCTCGCCCTTCTCGCGGCCGGGTCCGGGGCGTGGACGGCCCTGGGCCGTCCACGCTGGTCCCCTCCTGCGACCCTGTCCCGCGCCATGGGGAAGATCCCGTTGCGCCCGCGGGAGCTTCTGCCGTGGGAGAACGCCGTCCTGGCGCTGCGGGCGACCGCGGTGGGGGCGCTGACGCTCGTCGGCGGCGGAGCGGTGATCACGGCGGCGGCGCTCATCTGGCACACGCCGATGGCCAATGGCTCGTTCGAGACGCTCACCGACGCGCCATCGGGTCGGCTTGCGGTCCTGCTGCTGTCCGCCGCCCTGCTGCCCAATGCCGCGGTGTGGAGCGCCTCGTACGCACTGGGACCGGGCTTCGCGGTGGGAGCGGGCACCGCGGTGGGCGCGGCGGGTGCCCACTACGCGGGGGTGCCGAACTTCCCCCTGCTCGCCGCCCTGCCGGGGCGGGGCAACGAGGACGCGGGGGAGTGGCTGGCGTTCGCCGTGCCATTGGCCGCCGCCGTGGCCGTGGCCGTTGTGGTGGTGAAGGCGACCCGCGACCTGCGCGAGACGGCCGTCGTCACGGCGCTGGCGTCCGTGGGCGTGGGGTTGGTGATGGTCCTGGCCACCCTGCTGGCCTCGGGCCCGATGGGAACCAACCGCCTGAGCGACTTCGGCCCCGCCTGGTGGTCAACGGGCGTTGCCGCCCTCGCGTGGACGGCGTGCCTGGCCATCCCCGCAGCCCTGACCACCCGCTGCTACCACCTCCGCACCACCCCGCCCTCACCCCGGAGCGTCCTGCCATCCCTGCACTCGTTCCTGTCCCGGACGTCCTTGCCCAAGGTCCCGTCCCTGCCGAAGGCGGCGGCCTTGCCGGCTGCCCCACGGAAGACGCTCACTGAGAGCGCACAAGGGCACGAGAGGACGGAGTCCAGCGCGCCGACACCACCGAGCGAGAGCGCGCCGCCGAGCGAGGGGAGGCAGTCGGGCGGCGAGAGCGCGCCGCCGAGCGGGAGCGCGCTGCCCCGTGCGGGGACGCTGCCGGTTGGCGAGAAGTCGCCGCGAAAGAGCGGACTGCCCCGCGCGGGGACGCCGCCAGGCGAGAACGCGCCGCCGAGCGGGAGCGTGCTGCCTCATGTGGGGACGATGGCGGGCGGTGAGAACGCGCCGCTGAGCGAGGGCGCGTTGCCCCGCGAGGGGGCGCAGGCGGGCGGGGAGAAGTCGCCGCTGGGGAAGAGCGGACTGCCCCGTGCGGGGGCGCCGCCAGGCGAGAACGCGCCGCCGAGCGGGAGCGTGCTGCCTCATGTGGGGACGCTGGCGGGCGGGGAGAAGTCGCCGCTGAGCGAGGGCGCGTTGCCCCGCGAGGGGGCGCAGGCGGGCGGCGAGCGTGCGGAGAGGCAGTCGGGCGGTGAGAGCGCGCCGCCGAGTGGGAGCGTGCTGCCTCGTGCGGGGACGCCGGCGGGCGGGGAGGCGCCGTTGGGCCGGACGGTGCCTTCCGGTGAGAAGGCACCGTCCTTGCCGGGCGCTGCCGCGCAGCCGGAGGGTCCGTCCGAGCCCGAGCCGCCCCGGTGCGCTGGCGCTCCCCTCCCTGGAGGCGCGGCCTCCGTGAGAGCTGCCGCAGCGTGGCGGACGCGGCCCTTTGGCGTGCAGCCGCTCGCCGTGCAGCCGCTCGCCGTACACCCGCTTGGCGTGCAGCCGTCGGCTTTGCCGACGGCCGATGGACCGGCCGAGTCCACGACACCCCTGGCCGCAGATGCTGCCGCTCAGGGAAGTGCCACCTCAGCGGGCTGGGCCCGCTCCCTGCTTTCCTCGCTCCGGCGCCGCCGGGACGGCGCGCGGACCGCCGAGGCGCGGCGGGAGGAGAGGTGGGGGGAGCTCAGGGCGGCTTCCGGGGGGCTCATGGCGTCGTTCAGCCCCGTGCCCGAGGACCCGCCCACCCAGCGGCCCGACGTCAGTTCTTGACGCCGACCGTCCGTTCGAGCCAGCTCGGGATCTCCTTGCTGCACGACTGCCGCGCCGCCGAGGTCAGGGAGTCGGACACGCAGGTGAAGTAGTCCCGGTACACCAGCTGCAACGAGAACATGCCGAGCACCAGCAGCACCGAAAGACCGCCCGCCACCAGGCCGCTCATGGCCGTGGCGAACTGCGGTTTGGTCGCCGGAGCCCCGGACCCTCCCGGCTGACCCGGTTGCGCCGACTGGCCCAGTGCTCCCTGCCCTGCCGTCGCTCCCGCGCCCGGCTGACCGGCCGGGTTCGCGGGCTTGGGCTTCGCGCGGAGCGAGCTGATGCCCCAGTACAGCGCCAGCGCCCCGAGCAGCAGCGACAACTGCGGCACGCTGAACACGATGAAGAAGAACGCCCACATGCCGCTCAGCAGGGCGTACCGGGCCCGGCGCTGCGCCGGGTCGGTCACGTCGAAGCGCGGCCCCTGGGTCTGCTGCGGCCCCCGGTCCCCGCCGCCCGGACGGGCGGGCCAGTCACCCTGGTGGTCGGGCCGCCGCGGCGGCCCCCACGGGCCCGGCGGACGGCCCTGATGCCCGCCGCCCTGCTCCCCGCCGCCCTGCTCCCCGCCGTCCTGGCCCTCCTCGGGCCCCTGCCCCGGTCCCTGCCCCGAGTCCGGGCCCGTCTGCGACGGCGGCGGAGTGCGGGGCTGCCAGGGCCGGTCGGGGGTCCCCTCGGGCGGCGGCGCGAAGGGGTTGTCCTGCTGGTCCTGGTTGCGGCCGCTGCTCATGGTGCTTGCGCCAACCCCTTGTCGCTTCGCTGCATCGTTCGGTACTCCGGTCCTTTTCCTGACGCTATCGCGAGAGGCTGGCCACCGCCGGTTCGGGGGCGGCACGGTGTGCCAGTATCGTTGCTGACGGCCGCGTGGCGCCTCAGGTTCCCCAGCGCGCGTCGCTTCCGGCCTTGAAACTCCCGGATCCGCGAGAGAAGAGCCCAGCTGTGGGTGCTTTCCCCCCGTCCACTTCGCCCCCCGCCCGTCTGGTCGTCCTCGTCTCGGGCTCGGGTACCAATCTTCAGGCGCTGCTCGACGCGGCGGAAGACCCCGCGTACGGGGCCGCTGTCGTCGCCGTGGGCGCGGACCGGCCCGGGATCACCGGCCTCGAGCGGGCCGAGCGCGCCGGTGTGCCGACGTTCGTCCGCCGGGTCCAGGACTTCGCGGACCGGGTGGAGTGGGACCGCTCCCTCACCGGGGCCGTCGCCGAGCACCGGCCGGACCTCGTGGTCTCGGCGGGTTTCATGAAGATCGTCGGCAAGGAGTTCCTGGCCCGCTTCGGGGGCCGCGTCGTCAACACCCACCCGGCCCTGCTGCCGAGCTTCCCCGGTGCGCACGGCGTCCGGGACGCGCTGGCCTACGGCGCCAAGGTCACCGGCTGCACCGTCCACTTCGTGGACGACGGGGTCGACACCGGCCCGATCATCGCCCAGCACGTGGTGGACATCCACGAGGACGACACGGAGGAAGCGCTCCACGAGCGCATCAAGACGGTCGAGCGCGAGGCGCTCGTCCACGTCGTGGGCCGCCTGGCCCGCGAGGGTTACCGCATCGAAGGAAGAAGGGTCCTGGTCCCGTGAGTACCGGTACGACGAAGCGGCGGATCCGCCGCGCGCTGGTCAGTGTCTACGACAAGACCGGCCTCGAAGAGCTGGCTCGCGGCTTGCACGAGGCCGGGGTCGAGCTGGTCTCGACGGGCTCCACCGCCGCGAGGATCGCCGCGGCCGGGGTCCCGGTGACCAAGGTCGAGGAGCTCACCGGCTTCCCCGAGTGCCTCGACGGCCGGGTGAAGACCCTGCACCCGAAGGTGCACGCGGGCGTCCTGGCGGACCTGCGCCTGGACTCGCACCGCGAGCAGCTGGTGGAGCTCGGCGTCGAGCCGTTCGAGCTGGTGGTCGTGAACCTCTACCCCTTCCGTGAGACCGTCGCCTCCGGCGCGGCCCCGGACGAGTGCGTGGAGCAGATCGACATCGGCGGCCCGTCCATGGTCCGCGCCGCCGCCAAGAACCACCCCTCGGTCGCCGTCGTCGTCAACCCCGACCGGTACGCGGATGTGCTCGCCGCGCTCCCGCGGGGCGGATTCGATCTGGACGCGCGCAAGCGGCTCGCCGCCGAGGCGTTCCAGCACACCGCGGCCTACGACGTGGCCGTGGCCTCGTGGTTCACCAACGCCTACGCCCCCGAGCCCGGCGACAAGCCCCTGCCTGAGTTCCTGGCCGGTGCCTGGGAGCGGACGAGCGTGCTGCGCTACGGAGAGAACCCGCACCAGGCCGCCGCCCTCTACACCGACGGCACCGGGCAGGGCCTTGCCGGAGCCGAGCAGCTGCACGGCAAGGAGATGTCGTTCAACAACTACGTGGACACCGAGGCCGCGCGCCGCGCCGCCCATGACCACGACGAGCCGTGCGTCGCGATCATCAAGCACGCCAACCCCTGCGGCATCGCCATCGGCGCGGATGTGGCGCAGGCCCACCGCAAGGCGCACGCGTGCGACCCGCTGTCCGCGTTCGGCGGCGTCATCGCCGTCAATCGCCCCGTCTCGGTCGCGATGGCCGAGCAGGTCGCGGAGATCTTCACCGAGGTGATCGCCGCGCCGGCCTACGAGGACGGCGCCGTGGAGGTCCTCTCGCGCAAGAAGAACATCCGGGTGCTGCGCGTGGAGGGCAGCCCGGCCCGCCCGGGCGACATCAAGCCGATCACCGGGGGTGTGCTGCTCCAGGAGACCGACCTGTTCCAGGCCGAGGGCGACAATCCCGCCAACTGGACGCTGGCCACGGGTGAGGCGCTGGACGAGGCCGGACTGCGGGAACTCGCCTTCGCCTGGCGGGCCTGCCGCGCGGTGAAGTCCAACGCCATCCTGCTCGCCTCGGACGGGGCGACGGTCGGTGTGGGCATGGGCCAGGTCAACCGGGTCGACTCGGCGCGGCTCGCGGTACAGCGCGCCGGGGAGCGGGCGAGCGGTTCGTTCGCGGCCTCCGACGCCTTCTTCCCGTTCGCCGACGGACTCCAGGTGCTGCTCGAGGCGGGCGTCAAGGCCGTGGTGCAGCCGGGTGGTTCGGTGCGCGACGAGGAGGTCGTCGCGGCGGCCAAGGCGGCGGGCGCGACGATGTACCTCACCGGAACCCGCCACTTCTTCCACTGAGCGCACAGCGGACGGACGAGGGGTCGGGAACGCGATCCGCGTTCCCGACCCCTCGGCCTGCGTCCTTGACGGCTGCGTCCTTGACGGCTGCGCCGTCATGCCGCTTGCCGCCGCCTCACTGGCTCTTGACGACGACCGTGCCCATGATCTTGTCGGCGAAGGTCTGCTTCTTCGCGTCCCACAGCGGCCACAGGTACCCGATGTAGCAGGGGATGCCGTCGACGATGTGGCACAGGTAGCGGACGAAGGCCATGCCGAAGCCCATCGGACGCCCGTCGACCTCGCGCAGCAGCTGGATGTTGACGGTCTTCATGCCGATCGACTGACCGGTGGTGCCCTTCTGGTGCAGCAGCCACAGCATGACGCCGAAGGAGGCCACGTAGCCGAGCACCGCGAGGGTGGCTCCGGCGCCGCCCTTCACGGCGAGCCCGATGATGATCAGGAGCATCGCCGGAATGCCGCTTATGAGGCCGTCCACGAGCAGGGCGATGAAACGCGAACCCCAGCTCGCGTAGAACTGCTGCACCTGGCCCGCGTGCGGGTAGCCGGGCTGCCCCTGGGGGTAGCCGTACCCGGGCTGCTGCTGCGGGTATCCGTAGGCGGCATTGGGGTCGTAGCCGGGCTGGCCCTGCGGGTAGCCGTACCCCTGCTGGGGCTGTTGCTGCGGGTAGCCGTACCCGGGCTGGCCCTGCGGCTGGCCGTACGGGTCGTTGGGGCCGGGCGGGTAACTCACGTGATTCCTCCGTGCTGGGGTGGGGACAGTTGATGGCGGGCTCGGCCGCCGGACAGAAGCCGGGGCAGTGGTGCGTGATCCCCTGGCGCCGTCGTTCTCGTCGTCGGCGTCATGGCGTCACGGCGCCACGTGCTTTTTGTAGACGACGATCAGAACGATGAAGGACGCCAGGATCGCGGTGCCCAACGCGCCCAGGGCGATTCCGCCGATGCTCTGGTTGCGCCCGGTCCCGGTCCGCTTGGACCTGGCCAGACCCGCGACGCCGAGGCCGATGCTGACCGGACCGAGCACACCGCCGTAGCAGAAGAGGGCGCCGACGATGGAGATGAAACCGAGCACGACGGAGGCGAGGGCGAGCTGATTCGGCTCGCCGGCCGTCGGATGGGGCCCTCCGGGGCCGCCCGGATACCCGTAGCCGGGGCCCGGCCCGTATCCGGACTGCGGGTGGCCGTACTGCGGGGGCTGCTGCGGATACCCGTAGCCGGGCTGCCCGTTCGCATACGGATTCTGCCGGCCGTCGTACGGATCCGGCGTATGGTACGGACTGCTCACGGTCTCCCCCGGGTCGGTCCCGCCACCCCTGCTGCGAGGGGTCCCTTTCGGCGGCTTGTGCGGCCCCATCGTGGTAGTTGTCCCCATCCGCTGTCCAGCGAGCTTCCAGGGCTGTACCGAATCTGCAATGGGAGCCGGACTCTGGGTCAACACGCGGGGACGCTTCACGGTAAATGTCCCGATTGCGCGGTGGCCCCCCGGAATCGGCGCCCGAGTGCTGGGACTGATTGGAACGTTCGCCGCTTCGTCCGGGAGGATGGCCCCATGACCGCCCAGATTCTCGATGGCAAGGCCACCGCCGCAGCGATCAAGTCCGAGCTCGCCTCCCGCGTCGAGGCGCTCAAGGCCAAGGGCATCGCCCCCGGCCTCGGCACCGTCCTGGTGGGCGACGACCCGGGCAGCCGCTCCTACGTCGCGGGCAAGCACCGCGACTGCGCCCAGGTCGGCATCGCCAGCATCCAGCGTGAACTGCCCGCCACGGCCACCCAGGCCGATGTCGAGGCCGTCGTGCGGGAATTGAACGACGACCCCGCCTGCACCGGCTACATCGTGCAGCTGCCCCTGCCGAAGGGGCTCGACACGAACCGTGTCCTGGAGGCCATCGACCCGGCCAAGGACGCGGACGGCCTGCATCCGATGAACCTCGGTCGCCTGGTGCTCAACCAGGAGGCTCCGCTGCCGTGCACCCCGCGCGGCATCATCGACCTGCTGCGCCGCCACGACGTGCAGATCCACGGGGCCCACGTCGTCGTCGTCGGCCGCGGGATCACCGTCGGCCGCTCGATCGGCCTGCTGCTCACCCGCCGCAGCGAGAACGCCACCGTCACCCTGTGCCACACCGGCACCCTCGACCTGTCGGCGCAGCTGCGCCAGGCGGACATCGTCGTCGCGGCGGCCGGCTCCCCGCACCTGATCAGGGCCGAGGACGTCAAGCCCGGCGCGGCGGTGCTGGACGTGGGCGTCAGCCGTGACGCGGAGGGCAAGCTGGTGGGCGACGTCGACCCGGCGGTGCGCGAGGTGGCGGCCTGGATCGCCCCGAACCCCGGTGGTGTCGGGCCGATGACCCGAGCCCTGCTGCTGAGCAACGTCGTCGAGGCGGCCGAGCGGGCGGCCAAGGAGCGCTGAGGTCGGCTGATGGAGGTCGCGGTGGAGAACGGGAAGTCCCGCAGGCGCCCGGTGAAGACCGAGGGCACGCTGCGACCCGAGGGCGGACGCCGGGCGGCGGGCGGCGACGCTCCCGCGCCGGCCCGCCAGTGGCCGGTGCTTCTCGTGCTCGGCGGGATGGCGATCGGCCTGCTTGTCATGATGGCGAGCTTCCGACCCGGTCTGTTGCTCGTGGGCGCGTTCGTGCTGGTCGGCGCCGTGCTGCGGGTGACCCTGCCCAATGTGGGCATGCTCGCCGTCCGCAGCCGCTTCACCGATGTGATCACGCTCGGGGTGCTGGGAACGGGCATCGTGTTCATGACCCTGGTGGCCATGCCGAACCCGGTCCTGGAAGTGCCCTGGCTCTCCGAGGCCCTGCGCTTCGCCGTGCGGTGAGCGGGTCCGTTCGCGAGGCGCGGCGCCGCCGCGCTCCTGCCGCCCGTACGGGCGCCGGTCGGTGACCGGGGCCACACGGGCCGTGCGCATGGCGCCACCGGCCGTCGGATAGCCTGACGGCGTATCTCTCGACACCAAGATATCTACGTTCCGGGGCAAGGGACGCCACCGGGGCGCGGCAAGGGAAGCAACAGGAGAAGGCAATGACTCGCACTCCCGTGAACGTGACCGTCACCGGTGCGGCAGGCCAGATCGGCTACGCGCTGCTGTTCCGCATCGCCTCGGGTCAGCTGCTCGGTCCGGACACCCCGGTCAAGCTGCGCCTGCTGGAGATCCCCCAGGGTCTGAAGGCCGCCGAGGGCACGGCGATGGAGCTCGACGACTGCGCGTTCCCGCTGCTGCGCGGCATCGACATCAGCGACGACCCGAACGTCGGATTCGACGGCGCCAACGTGGCCCTTCTCGTCGGTGCGCGCCCGCGTACCGCGGGGATGGAGCGCGGTGACCTGCTCGAGGCCAACGGCGGCATCTTCGGCCCGCAGGGCAAGGCGATCAACGACCACGCGGCGGACGACATCAAGGTCCTCGTCGTCGGCAACCCGGCGAACACCAACGCCCTCATCGCCCAGAAGCACGCCCCGGACGTCCCGGCCGAGCGCTTCACCGCGATGACCCGCCTCGACCACAACCGCGCCCTGTCGCAGCTGTCGAAGAGGACCGGCGTCCCGGTGTCCGAGATCAGGAAGCTCACGATCTGGGGCAACCACTCCGCGACGCAGTACCCGGACATCTTCCACGCCGAGGTCGCGGGCAAGAACGCCGCCGAGACCGTCAACGACGAGAAGTGGCTGGCCGAGGAGTTCATCCCGACCGTGGCCAAGCGCGGCGCCGCCATCATCGCCGCCCGCGGTGCCTCCTCCGCCGCGTCGGCCGCCAACGCCGCCATCGACCACGTGCACACCTGGGTCAATGGCACCCCCGAGGGCGACTGGACCTCCGCCGGTGTCGTCTCCGACGGCTCCTACGGTGTGCCCGAGGGACTGATCTCCTCGTTTCCGGTGACCGCCGTGGACGGCCGGTTCGAGGTCGTCCAGGGCCTGGAGATCAACGACTTCTCCCGCTCCCGCATCGACGCCTCGGTCAACGAGCTTGTCGAGGAGCGCGACGCGGTCGGCCAGCTCGGCCTCATCTGAGCCGTCCGGCGCGGCCGGAACGACTGAGCCCGCGTCACCGCGGAACACGGTGACACGACGCGGCGCCCGGCGGGGATGAACCCGCCGGGCGCCGCGTACGTATTCAAGGGTGAGGGCGGTTACCGCGAGTCCCCGCGCTCGTCCCCCCGGCGAGCTGTCGCGTGAGCGCCCGCACCGCGGCGGCGGCCTCCCCGTGCGGGCCGCCGCCGAAGGTGATCCTGGACGCGCCCAGCTCCCCCAGGTGTGCGGGGGCCGGGCCGTCCGGGATGCACAGGGCGTTGAGGGGGAACGCCGCCGGGCTCGCCCCGCAGGGGCTGGACTGGTTCCGCCACGAGCCCGCTCCGCAGGGGCTGCCCGCCCTCGTCGTCGGCTGCGGCACCCCCGCCCGACCACGCCTTCTCAGGCGCTGTGGACCTGCTGTGCCCGATCCTGTGACGACTCGTCGGGCGCGGCCGGTTCACCGAAGCGGGCCAGCGCCAGCGCCCCCGCCACGGCGAGGCCGAACCCCGCCACGGCCACGGGCACCATCCCGTCACGGGTGCGGTCACCGAGCGCGATCACCCCGACCAGCGCGGGCCCGACGGTCTCCCCGATGACGAGTCCGGCGGTGGCGGTCGTGACCGAGCCGCGGTGCAGCGCGGAGGTGAGGAAGAGGAACCCGGCCAGCCCGCCGAGCAGGAGCGCGTACAGCGCCGGGTTCGCCAGGACGCCCGGCAGACCGGCGTCGGGGATCAGGCGCACCGAGACGGCCACCACGCCGAAGCCGAGCCCGGCGGCAAGGCCGAGCACCGCCGCCCTGGCCCGGCCCGGAAGCCTGCCGGCCGCGAAACCCAGGCCCAGGATCACCACGGCCGCGCCCAGCACCGCCAGGCGCAGCCCCCTGGTGCCCTCCTTGCCGCCCTCGGGCCCGGAGGCGAGCGCCAGCAGGGCCAGCCCGCCGCACACGGTGGCCACGGCGGCCCACTCCCTGCCCGACAGCCGCACCCGCAGGACTCGGGCCGCGACGACGGCGGTCACCGCCAGGCTCGAGGCGAGGGCGGCGCCCACCACGTACAGCGGGAGCGTGCGCAGGGCGACGAGTTCGGCGCAGAAGCCGAGCCCGTCCAGACCGATCCCGGCGAGGAACGGCCACTGGCGCAGCACCCGCATCAGCAGCCGCGGGTCGACGCCCTCCCCGGACTCGGTCCTGCGGGCGGCGACCGCCTGGAAGACGGAGGCCGCTCCGAAGAAGACCGCCGCGGCGAGCGCGCAGACCAGACCGAGTCCCATGCCGGGACCCTACGCGCTCGTGCCCCGGGACCCCGCGCGGGCCCGGGCGCCGGACCTAGGCGGAGCGCGCCCCCAGCACCTCCCGCAGGTGGCCGAGCCCCCAGTCCAGGTCGTCCTTGCTGATGACCAGCGGCGGGGCGATGCGGATCGTCTGCCCGTGGGTGTCCTTCACCAGCACCCCGCGTTCCATGAGCGCCTGCGAGACCTGGCGGCCCGTGCCGTGGTCGAAGGCGATGTCCACACCCGCCCACAGGCCCCGTCCGCGGATAGCGGTGACCGCGCCCGCGCTCTCGAAGCGGCGCAGCTCCTGGTGCAGGTGGTCGCCGAGCTCGGTGGCGCGGGCCTGGAACTCGCCCGTGCGCAGCATCGCGACGACCTCCAGCGCCACCGCGCAGGCAAGCGGGTTGCCGCCGAACGTCGACCCGTGCTCGCCGGGCTGGAACACCCCGAGCACGGCGGCCGAGGAGACCACCGCGGAGACCGGTACGACCCCGCCGCCCAGCGCCTTGCCGAGGATGTACATGTCGGGCACGACGTCCTCGTGCTCGCAGGCGAACGTCCTGCCCGTCCGGCCCAGTCCCGACTGGATCTCGTCGGCGATGAACAGGGTGTCGCGCTCGGCGGTGATCCGCCGGACCTCCGCGAGGTAGCCCGGCGGCGGCACCAGCACCCCGGCCTCGCCCTGGATCGGCTCCAGCAGGACCGCCACGGTGTCGGCGTCCACGGCCGCGTCCAGGGCCTCGATGTCGCCGTAGGGGACGACCTGGAAGCCCGGGGTGTAGGGGCCGAAGTCGGCCCGGGCCTCGGGGTCGGTGGAGAAGCTGATGATGGTGGTGGTGCGGCCGTGGAAGTTGTCGGCGGCCACGACGATCTTGGCCCGGCCCTCGGGGACGCCCTTGACCTTGTAGCCCCATTTGCGGGCGGTCTTCACGGCCGTCTCCACGGCCTCGGCGCCGGTGTTCATCGGCAGGACCATCTCCATGCCGCACAGTTCGGCGAGCTCCGTGCAGAAGGCCGCGAACCGGTCGTGGTGGAAGGCGCGGGAGGTGAGCGTGACCCGCTCCAGCTGGGCCTTGGCGGCGTCGATCAGGCGGCGGTTGCCGTGCCCGAAGTTCAGCGCCGAGTACCCGGCGAGCATGTCGAGGTAGCGCTTGCCCTCCACATCGGTCATCCAGGCGCCCTCGGCGGTGGCGACCACGACGGGCAGGGGGTGGTAATTGTGCGCGCTGTGCGCTTCCGCGGCGCTGATCAGCTCGGAAGACGTGTTCGCTGCTGCGGTCGTCATTGGGCGCTCCCTTGCGATTCTGCGCTGCTTATGCGCACTCGAAGCCATTTCTATCGCTCGAAGGCAGGTTTGCCTACCGTTCTTCTTGCGTGCTGGAGCGACGCGGCAAACCGGCTAGGGTGAAGGTGCCGCAACTGGCGAGCCGATGGTCCGTTCGGCAAGCGTGGAAGCGACCACGAGGGAGCGGCACGACGGGGAAGTCCCGTGACCACTTCCGTGGTGCCGTCCGCCTGGGCACCCGGGTTCGTGACGCCGGCGCTCGCCGATGGGCGCCGACCGACCCGGGAGGAACTCGTGCAGCATCCCGCCATCACCAGGATCGATCCCGAGCTCGCCCGCCTGATCAAGGCGGAGGAGCAGCTCCAGGCCGACACGCTGCGGCTCATCCCCAGTGAGAACTACGTGTCCACGGCCGTGCTCGAGGCCACCGGCACCGTCCTTCAGAACAAGTACAGCGAGGGCTACCCCGGCAAGCGCTACTACGAGGGCCAGCAGAACATCGACCCCGTCGAGACGCTGGCGATCGAGCGGGCCAAGGCCGTCTTCGGCGCCGACCACGCCAATGTCCAGCCGTACTCGGGCTCGCCGGCCAACCTCGCCGTCTATCTGGCCTTCGCCGAGCCCGGCGACACGGTGCTCGGCATGTCCCTGCCGATGGGCGGGCACCTCACGCACGGCTGGGGCGTCTCCGCGACCGGCAAGTGGTTCCGCGGTGTCCAGTACGGCGTCACCCGCGAGACCGGCCTCGTCGACTTCGACGAGGTCCGCGACCTCGCCCGCAAGGAGCGGCCGAAGCTGATCTTCTGCGGTGGCACGGCGGTGCCGCGCACCATCGACTTCGCGGCGTTCGCGGAGATCGCCCGCGAGGTGGAGGCGGTCCTGGTCGCCGACATCGCGCACATCGCGGGCCTGGTCGCGGGCGGCGCCCACCCGTCGCCGTTCCCGCACGCCGACGTCGTCACCACCACGACCCACAAGACGCTGCGCGGCCCGCGCGGCGCGATGATCCTGAGCGACGAGTCGCACGCCAAGGCCGTCGACAAGGCCGTCTTCCCGGGCCTTCAGGGCGGGCCGCACAACCACACCACGGCCGCGATCGCCGTGGCGCTGCACGAGGCGTCGCAGCTGGAGTTCCGGGCGTACGCCCACCAGATCGTCGCCAACGCCAAGGCGCTCGCCGACGAACTGCTCGGCCGAGGCTTCGACCTCGTCTCGGGCGGCACCGACAACCATCTGGTGCTGATCGACCTGACCGACAAGGACGTCCCCGGCAAGGTCGCCGCCAAGGCACTGGACCGCGCCGGGATCGTCGTGAACTACAACACGGTCCCGTACGACCCTCGCAAGCCGTTCGACCCCTCCGGCATCCGGATCGGCACCCCGTCGCTGACCTCCCGCGGCCTGACCGAGCAGCACATGCCGACCGTGGCGGAATGGATCGACCGGGGGGTCAAGGCCGCCCGCGCGGGCGACGAGGACGCGCTGCACCGCATCCGCACCGAGGTCCGCGACCTGATGTCGGCGTATCCGGCCCCCGGCCTGCCCGTCTGAGCCGTCCGAACCGTCTGCGGTGGGCGGGTCGGGTACCTGAGACAATGGGGCACATGGCCATCGTCGATCGTCCCCGTGTGCTGTCAGGCATCCAGCCCACCGCAGGCTCGTTCCATCTCGGGAACTACCTGGGTGCGGTGCGCCAGTGGGTCGCGCTTCAGCAGACCCATGACGCCTTCTACATGGTTGTCGACCTGCATGCGATCACCGTTCCGCAGGACCCGAAGGAACTGCGGGCCAACACCAGGCTCGCCGCGGCGCAGTTGCTGGCGGCCGGGCTCGACCCCGACCGCTGCACGCTGTTCGTGCAGAGCCACGTTCCCGAGCACGCCCAGCTCGGGTGGGTGATGAACTGCCTGACGGGGTTCGGCGAGGCCTCCCGGATGACCCAGTTCAAGGACAAGTCCTCCAAGCAGGGGACGGACAGCACCACGGTCGGGCTGTTCACCTACCCGATCCTCCAGGTCGCGGACATCCTGCTCTACCAGGCGAACGCGGTGCCGGTCGGCGAGGACCAGCGCCAGCACCTCGAGCTGACCCGGGATCTGGCCAACCGCTTCAACACCCGGTACGCGCCCACCTTCACCGTGCCCGACCCCTACATCGTCAAGGAGACGGCGAAGATCGTCGACCTCCAGGAGCCGACGATCAAGATGAGCAAGTCGGCGTCGTCGCCGAAGGGCATCGTCAACCTGCTGGATGAGCCCAAGGCCTCCGCGAAGAAGATCAAGAGCGCGGTCACCGACGCCGACACCGTGATCCGCTTCGACGAGAAGGAGAAGCCGGGGGTGAGCAACCTGCTCACCATCTACTGCGCGCTCACGGGGACCGGAATCACGGAACTCGAGCAGGCATACGAGGGCAAGGGCTACGGTGCGCTGAAGACGGATCTCGCCGAGAGGTTCGTGGAATGGGTGACCCCCTTCCGTGAGCGGACGCACGAGTACCTCGGCGATCCCGAGACGTTGGACGCGGTTCTGGCGAAGGGGGCGCAGAAGGCTCGGGCGGTCGCCGCGGAGACGCTCGCCGCCGCTTACGAGAACATCGGCCTCCTTCCCGCGAAGCACTGAGAGCCGAAGCGGTGGCCGCCCGCCGGGACGAAAGTCCCGGCGGGCGGCGACTGTGGACCGTATCGGGGCCGATGCCCGGCAAAGACAATGGACGGAATGGAGAGCCGCGTGGGGACCAGCACGATCGGAGTGTCGATCGCGGTCCCGGAGCCTTTCGGCAGCTTGCTGCAGCAGCGCCGAGCGGGTTTCGGTGACCCGCAGGCCCTTGGCATTCCCACGCACGTGACGCTCCTTCCGCCCACCGAGGTCGACCCCGAGGCGCTTCCCGCCATCGAGGACCACCTCGCCGAGGTCGCCGCGAGCGGCCGCCCCTTCGAGCTTCGCCTCGACGGCACCGACACCTTCCGCCCGCTGTCCCCGGTGGTCTACGTCCGTCTGGTGCGCGGCGCCGAGGAGTGCCGCACGCTCCAGGAGCGGGTCCGCTCGGGCCCGTTGGAGCGCGAGCTCCAGTTCCCGTACCACCCGCATGTGACCATCGCCCACGGCATCGCCGAAGAGGCGCTCGACCGTGCCTTCGAGGCACTGGCCGACTTCCGCGCGAGCTGGGTCGCGACCGGCTTCGCCCTCTACGAGCAGGGGGACGACGGGGTGTGGCGGCTGGAGCGCGAGTTCGGCTTCCCGGCCGACCACACGGCCACCGTGCCGCACCAGTCCTCCCACGCGGACCTGCCCACCGGCGCCGCGGACGCCGCTGCCTCCGGCCGCTGAACGGCGCTGCCTGCTGAATGGCGCTGCCTGCTGAACGGTGCCACCACCGGGGGTGAGCAGGGCGTGGAGCGGCCCGGCCGTTCCTCCGTTCGGCGCAGTGCCGCCGCCCGCACGGGCGGGGCAAGGCGTTCTCCCCGGATCGCGGGGTAGACGGGGGCCATGGATTGGTTGACCAGGATTCCATGGGTGGGCCCCGGGATCGCCCGGCTGACGAAGACCCATGCCTGGCGGGCGTGGGACCACTACAGCGAGGCCAGGGGCGACCGGCTGGCGGCTGCCGCGACCTACGCGGGGTTCCTCGCCCTCTTCCCGCTCATCGCCGTCTCCGCGGCGGTCGCCGCGGCCTTTCTCACCAACAGCCAGGTCCACAGGATCGAGAAGAAGGTCGGCGAGCAGTTCGCGTTCCTGTCCGACCAGCTCGATCTCGAGTCCCTGGTGCGCAACGCGGGCACCGTCGGAGTCATCGGTGCGGTGCTCCTGCTGTTCTCCGGACTGGGCTGGGTGGATACCATGCGCGGCTCCATCCGGGGCGTCTGGCGTGTGGAGGACGCCGAGGAGAACGTGTTCGCCAGGAAGGGCAAGGACCTCGCGGTCCTGCTCGGCCTCGGCGCGGTCCTGTGCGTCTCCGTCGGCGCCTCGGCCCTGACCACGGCGCTGATCGGCCATCTCGCCGACTGGCTGGGCCTGAACCACCATGGCGCCGGTGTCGTCCTCCTGCGTGTCCTGGGCACCTGTGTCGCCATCGCGGCGGACTTCCTGCTGGTCGTCTACCTGCTGCGCTGGCTGCCCGGGCTCCACCCCGGCCGCCGCTCCCTCGTGCAGGCCGGGCTGATCGGCGCCGTCGGCTTCGAACTGCTCAAGCTGCTGCTGTCCGGCTACCTCGGGAGCGTGGCGGGCAAGAGCATGTACGGCGCCTTCGGCACGCCCGTGGCCGTGCTGCTGTGGATGAACTTCATGATGCGCCTGCTCCTGCTGTGCGCCGCCTGGACCGCCACCGCGAAGGAGCGGCGGCGGCACGACGAGCGCGAGGTCGAGTGCGTCAGCCCCGATGAGCTCGAGGGACGCACCGAGCGCGACGGGAGCCCCGGCCGGGGCGAAGGGGCTCGGGCGGCCCGCGAGGCCCACGGGACTGAAGCGGCTTCAGGCACTCACGGGGACCATGTGAACGCCGAGAAGGTCAACGGGAGTCGGGGCCGGGTCCGCGGCCACCGGGCCGCTCGCGCTTCCTGACCCCGCCCACCAGGTCCGGCAGCGGCCACCTGCGATGCACCACCAGCACCGCCCCGCCGAGCAGGGCAAGCGTTCCGCCGGCCAGTCCCAGTGCCGTCCACATGCCCGCCGAACCCTGGTTCGACGAGGCGAGGCCCGCCTCAGGACCGCCCGCCGGGGAGCCCTTCTGGTGGGCGCCATGGGGGGCGTTGCCCTTGTCCCCGGGGTTGGCGGGGGACTTGTGGACGGTCTTCGGTGCCACCAGGACGCCGACCGGATCCACCTTGCCCGCCGCCTTGAAGCCCCAGTCGAGAAGGTCGGAGGCCTCCTCGTAGACGTTGTTGCCGCCGGACTCCGGGTGCATCACGGTGACGAGGAGGGTGCGGCCACCGCGTTGCGCGGCGCCGGTGAAGGTGTTTCCGGCGTGCGAGGTGTAGCCGTTCTTGACGCCGATGAGGCCCCTGTACGGGGTCATGCCCCAGGCGCCGGTGAGCAGGCGATTGGTGTTCTGGATGGCGTACATCTCCCGCTTGCGCGCCTTGCCCTTCGCCCCGCCCTTGCCGTTCTTGGCGCGGCTGCCGCCCGGCTTGTCGTCCCCCTTGCCGCCCTTGCCGTCGTCCTTGCCCTTCTTGGTCTTCACCCAGCCGCCGGGGAACTTCGCGGTGGCGGTGCCGCAGTACTCGCGGAAGTCGGGGTTCTGGAGTCCGGCGCGGGCGAAGAGCGTGAGGTCGTAGGCGGAGGAGACCTGGCCGGGGGCGTCGAAGCCGTCCGGGGAGACGACATGGGTGTCGTGGGCCCGCAGGTTCTCGGCCTCGGCCTGCATCTCCTCGACGGTCTTCCTCACGCCGCCGTTCATCGCCGCCAGGACATGCACCGCGTCGTTTCCGGAGGCGAGGAAGACTCCGAGCCACATGTCGTGGACCGTGTAGCTGAAGTCCTCCTTGACGCCGACGAGGCTGCTGCCCGCCTGGACGTCGGCCAGGTCGGCGAGGGTCACCTTGTGCTCGGCGTCGCGGGGGAACTTCGGCAGCACGGTGTCGGCGAACAGCATCTTCAGGGTGCTCGCCGGGGCCAGCCTCCAGTGCGCGTTGTGCGAGGCGAGCACCTCGCCGCTCTCCGCGTCGGCGACGATCCACGACAGCCCCGTCAGGCCCTTGGGGATACGGGGGGCTCCCGGCGCCAGGTGGACCTGGGTGCCCCGCTTGCCCAGCAGGTCGCCGCCGAGGGCGGACATGCGCTTGGGCGGGTTGGGGTGGTCGGACTCGTCATGAGCCGCGGCGGCGCGGCCCGCGGGCGCGAGGAGGGCGGCAGCGGTCAGTGCCGCTGCGGCAGCAGTGTTGGAGAGACGCACGCGGAGACCGTACCTGCCCGAAATGGCAATTCCGGGCTGATAATCGGCGGCATTCGAGTGATGTCTCTCATCGCAACGTAGTGAAACCCAACCGGCCCTGACGCCGTCGCGGACCTGCACCCCGAACGGGGGTCAGGCGGGGTCGGCGGTGGCGTCGCGGCGGGACGCGCGCAGTCCGCGGACGCCGAGGACGCCGATGGCGGTGCCGAGGAGGAACGAGACGATCGCGAGCGTGAGGTGCACCCAGAAGTAACCGGTCGGGTCGCCGTTGTCGAAGGCGAGCCCGCCGGCGTCCTTCCAGAGGTTCTTCACAAAGGTGGTCCAGACGATCCAGCTCCACACGCCGAAGGCGACGAGGAACCAGGACACGGGGCGGCTGAGCTTCATGCCCACCAGTATGCGGGGGCTGCCGGGCGGGTCCGCCTCGGGCCGTCCCGGCGGGACGGGGGCAGGGCCCTGCGGATAGGGTCTGCGCGTGGCGCTCTTGTTGCTGTTCCTGGTCCTCGCGCTCGGGCTCCTCTTCGGGGTCCACTTCTACCTGTGGTGGCGGCTCGTCCGCGACACCACGGCGCGCGGGGGCGTCGCGCGGAAGGCGGGAACCGCGGCCGTGGCCCTCCTCGGCCTCACCACGGTCGCCGCGATCGTGGGCGGCCGAGAGATCCCCCTGGCCGCCGAGCGCTTCCTCGCCTGGCCCGGCTACCTGTGGCTGGCCATGATCCTCTACCTCACCCTCCCCCTCCTCGTGGGAGAGGCGGCCCGCCCCCTCCTGCTACGGGCCCTGCGCCACAGGGCGACACGCGAACGGGGCGCGGGCACGGCCCAGGACGGTCGTCCCCGGCTCTGCGCGGCCGAAGCCGCACACCACCGCGACACCGAAGCCCCTGGGGACGGTCTGGAGGGCGCGGCGGTGGCCGATGCCGCTTCCGCGGCCGAAGCCGCCCGTGCGCGGGGCGGTCAGGTCGGGGCCGCCACGGGCCAGGGCCGTCGGCCCGGTGCCCGCGCGGCGCAAGCCGCCGGGCGTGGCAGCGCGGAAGCCCTCGGGGGCGATCCCGCCACCCAGGACCGGTCGGCCGCGCCGGCCGCCGGTGCCCGCGCGGCCGAACCCGCGCACCACCGCGGTCCCGAAGCCGTCCCGGGCGGCCCGGCGGTGGCGGACGCCTTCGCGGCCCGCCCCTCCACGAGCCCGGCGGGCAGCGCCGGGGAAGCCTCTCGGCGGTTGTTCGTCAGCCGGGGCGTCGCGATTGCCGCGGGGGTCGTGGCCACCGGCACCGTGGGGTACGGGATGCGGACCGCGCTCGGGCCGCCGCGGGTGAAGAGGGTCACCGTGCCGCTTGCCAAGCTCGGGCCGCAGGGGCACGGGTTCCGGATCGCCGTTGTCAGTGACATCCATCTCGGGCCGATCCTCGGCCGGGCGCACACCCAGCGGATCGTGGACACCGTCAACCGCACCCGGCCCGACCTCGTCGCCGTCGTCGGGGACCTCGTGGACGGCAGCGTCCACGACCTCGGCCGGGCCGCCGAACCCCTCGCACGGCTGCGGTCCCGCCATGGAAGCTTCTTCGTCACCGGCAACCACGAATACTTCTCCGGCGCCGCCGAGTGGGTCGACCACGTGCGCTCCCTCGGGGTGCACCCCCTGGAGAACGCCCGCGTCGAGGTCCCCGGCTTCGACCTCGCCGGCGTCAATGACCTCGGCGGCGAGAGCGAAGGCCAGGGACCCGACTTCGGCAAGGCCCTCGGCGACCGCGACCCGGCGCGGGCCTGTGTGCTCCTCGCCCACCAGCCCGTCCAGATCCACGAGGCCGTCCGGCACCACGTCGACCTCCAGCTGTCCGGGCACACCCACGGCGGCCAGATGTGGCCGGGCGACCTGATCGCAGCCCTGCCCAACCCCACCGTCGCGGGCCTGGAGCGCTACGGCGACACCCAGCTCTACGTCACGCGCGGAGCCGGGTTCTGGGGACCGCCGGTGCGCGTCGCCGCGCCCCCGGACATCACCGTCGTCGAGCTCGCCTCGCCGCGCGCCTGAGCCTCCCCGCGCGCCTGAACCTCCCCGCGCGCGGGGGACGGCGACGGCAGCCGCACCTCCACGGCCAGCCCCTCCCCGGGCGCGGTGGACAGCGTCACCCGCCCGCCGTGCGTCTCGACCACCGCCTGCACGATGGACATGCCCAGGCCGCTGCCGCCCGTGAGCCTGGCCCGGTCCGCGTTCGCCCGGAAGAACCGGTCGAAGACCCGTGCCGCGTCCTGCGCCCGCATCCCCGGTCCGGAGTCGGCGATCCTCAGCACCGCCTCGCCCCCGCCGTCGCGGACCTCCACCACCACGGGGCACGTCGCGGGCGTGTGAGTGCGTACGTTCCCCAGCAGATTGGCGACGACCTTGCGCAGTTGCGCCTCCTCGCCCAGCACGTGCACCGCCTCCGGGACCCGCACCTCCACGGGCCGCTCCGGCTGCTGCGCCCGCAGGTCCGCCACCCCGTCGGCGACCAGCGCCGCCAGGTCCACCGGCGCCCTGCGCAGCGCGGGCCGCTGGTCGAGGCGGGCGAGCACGAGCAACTCGTCGACCAGGTGGCCCATGCGCTCGGCCTCGGCGCTCACCCGCCCCAGCGCCCGCTTCTGCTCGTCCTGGTCGAGCATCCCCTTCTCGTACAGCTGGAGGTAGCCCCGGATGGACGCCAGCGGGGTCCGCAACTCGTGGGAGGCGTCGCCGACGAACTGCCGCAGCTGGGCGGTGGCGTGCTCGCGGGTCTGGAAGGCGCCCTCTATCTGATGGAGCATCGTGTTGAGCGCGGTGCTGAGCTGGGCCACCTCCGCGGTCCCGTCGTCCACGCCGACCCGGCGCGACAGATCGCCCTCGGCGATGGCGGAGGCGGTGCGGACCATGTCCTCCAGCGGACGCAGCTTGCGCCGCGAGCCCGCCATGGACAGCGCGGCGAGCAGCCCCAGCAGGGCGGCGCCGGCGGCGACCTCGAGGACGAGCAGCTTGTGGACGGCGTCACGCACGCCGTTGATGCGGATCCCGGACAGGACGACACTGCCGTCGTCGAGCCGGGCCGCCGTCACCCGTACATACCCCTCGGGAAGGCGCACGGTCTCCCCGTCGCCGGAGGCGGCCAGCGCCCCCGGGTCGCGGACCGCCTCGGCGAGATGCCTGCACTCGACGGCGGCCTCGCCCGAGCCCGTCCCGCAGACCGGCGCGACACGCCCGTCCGGATCGAGCACGGCGAGCGGTTCCTGCCCGAACACCGCCCGTGTGGACTTCCCCGAGGAGGCCTTGTCGAGGATCCCGGCGACGGCGCACATGGCCCGGATCGACTCCAGCGTCAGCGGGGTGTGCTGCACCGCGTGGGTCTTGGCCTTCAGCGTGTCGTCGATCTCGCCGAGCAGGAGGCTGTACATCCCCCACAGGCTGCCCGCGCCGGCCAGCACCAGCGCCGCCCCGAGCAGGGCCACATTGGTCAGGGTGAGCCTGCCGCGCAGGGTGTGCGGGCGCGGCAGCTTGAAGCGGGAGGGCCGCGACGGCGCGAAGGGCAGCATCAGCACACGTCGTCCTCGAGCGCCCTCAGCCCGTACCCCACCCCGCGCCGGGTGACGATCAGTGGCGGCCCGAGCCGGTCGAGCTTGCGCCGCAGGTAGCTGATGTAGGTCTCCACCACGGTGGACTCCACTTCGAAGTCGAAGCTCCAGACGTGCTGGAGCAGTTGCTCCTTGGTGACGACACGCTCGGAGTTGAGCATCAGATGGCGCAGCAGGTTGTACTCGGTCGGCGTCAGCTCCACCGGATGCCCGGCCCTGCGCACCGTGTACGTGGCCTCGTCCAGCTCCAGGTCGCCGTGGCGCAGGACCCGCTGAACCGGCGCCGCCCGGCGGGTGCGGCGCAGCACCGAGTGGACCCGGGCGACCACCTCGTCCACATTGAACGGCTTGGTGATGTAGTCGTCGCCGCCGAGGCCGAGCCCCGCCACGATGTCGGCGGGCGCGTCCCGCGCGGTGAGGAAGACCACGGCGAGGTCGTCCCGTTCGGCCCGCAGCCGTCGGCACACCTGCCATCCATTGCCGTCCGGCAGCATCACATCAAGGAGCAGCAGATCCGGACGGTGCTCGCGCGCGAGCTCGACCGCCCGGCTTCCCGTGGCCGCGCACAGCACGGTGAAGCCGTGGAAGCGCAGGGTGATCCCGAGGATGTCGGTGATGCTCGGCTCGTCCTCGACGACGAGCACGGTGGCCGGTCGCGTGCTGCTGTCCATGCGCTCAAGTATCCGTGCGGCCGGGCCCGCGCAACTTGAGAGTTCCCTGTGAGATCCAATAATGGCTTGTCCGCCCGGCCACTCGACATGAAGGCTTGGGGGCCATAACGGGTGGACATCGACAGGAGTTGTGACCGTGGCCTCTTTGGCACGCTGGTGCTACCGGCGCAAATGGGTGGTGATCCTGCTCTGGCTCCTCGCCTTCGTGCTCCTGGGGGCCTCCAGCGGGGCCCTGGGTGACAAGTACGCCAACGTCTTCGATCTGAAGGACACCGACTCCTCCAAGGCGCTCAGGCTCATGGAGGACGCGTTCCCGGACGCCTCGGGCGAGCAGGACACGGTGGTCTGGCGGGTCGACAAGGGCAGCGTGCGCGACACCGCCGTCCAGCAGAAGATGACCGCGACGCTGAAGAACGTCGAGAAGGTCGCCGACGTCGGCGAGATCGCGAGCCCCTACACCAAGGCGGGCGCGCCGCAGATCAGCAAGGACGGCCGGACCGCTTACGCCAGGGTCACCTTCACGAAGATGGGCAACGAGCTCGAGAAGGAGCAGATGCAGGACCTGGTGGACACCGCCAGGGCCGCCGCGGGCGACGGACTGAAGGTCGAGGTCGGGGGCAACGCGGTGCAGCTCGCCGAGGAGCCGCCGCAGCACCTGAGCGAGATGGTCGGCATAGCCGCCGCCGCGATCGTGCTCTTCCTCGCGTTCGGCTCGCTGTTCGGCATGCTCCTGCCGATCGTCACCGCGATCTTCGGCGTCGGTATGGGTGTCTCCTCGATCGTGCTCCTCAGCCACGCCATGGACGTCGCCGATGTCTCCCCGCTGCTGGCCTCGCTGGTCGGCCTCGGTGTCGGCATCGACTACGCCCTGTTCATCGTGACCCGGCACCGCAAGGGCATCCTGCGCGGCCGCACCCCGGAGGACTCCGCCGTGCAGGCGGTCAACACCTCCGGCCGCGCGGTCCTGTTCGCGGGTGGAACGGTCTGCATAGCCCTGCTCGGCATGTTCGCCATGGATCTGACCTTCCTCAACGGAGTCGCGATCGCCGCCGCGCTGACCGTGGTCCTCACCGTGGCCGCCTCGGTCACCCTGCTGCCGGCGATGCTCGGCGTCCTCGGCGTCCGGGTGCTCAGCCGCCGCCAGCGGCGCAAGCTCGCCGCGAACGGTCCGGAGTCCGAGGAGGCGACCGGCGCCGCCGCGCGCTGGTCCACCTTCGTGCAGCGCCACCCGCGGGTGCTGGCGGCCGCGGCGGTCGTGGTCATGCTGGCGCTCGCCGTACCCACGCTCTCGCTGCGCCTCGGCTCCTCGGACCAGGGCAACAACCCCTCGTCCACGACGACCCGCAAGGCCTACGACCTGCTGGGGTCCGGTTTCGGCCCCGGCTTCAACGGGCCCCTCCAGGTGGTCGCCGAGGTCCCGAACGCCGACGCCCGGGCCGCGCTGGACAAGCTGGTCACCGAGGTGACGAAGACCGAGGGCGTCGCCCAGGTCGTGCCCGTCCCGCTCCCGCCGGGCGCGAAGACGGCGATCGTGAACGTGGTGCCCACCACCGACCCGCAGTCCGAGAAGACCTCGAAGCTGGTCGATCGGCTGCGTGACGACGTCATCCCGGCCGCGCAGAAGGGCACCTCGCTCCAGGCGCACGTGGGCGGCCAGACGGCGATCTTCAAGGACTTCGCCACCACCCTCATGGGCAAGCTGCCGCTGTTCATCGGCATCATCGTCGCCCTGGGCTTCGTGCTCCTGCTGATCGCCTTCCGCAGCCTGCTGGTGCCGCTGACCGCGGCGGCCATGAACCTGATCGCGGCCGCGGCCTCGTTCGGTGTGCTGGTGGCGATCTTCCAGTGGGGCTGGGGCGCGGAACTGCTCGGCGCCGGACGGGAGGGCCCCATCGAGGCCTTCCTGCCCGTGATCATGCTGTCCCTTCTGTTCGGCCTGTCGATGGACTACCAGGTGTTCCTGGTCAGCCGGATGCACGAGGAGTGGGTCCACACCCGCGACAACGTCCGCGCCGTGCGGGTGGGCCTGGCCGAGACCACCCGCGTCATCAACTGCGCCGCCGTCATCATGATCTGCGTCTTCGGGGCGTTCCTGCTCAGCGGGCAGCGGGTCATGGCGATGTTCGGCGTGGGCCTGGCCGGCGCGGTCGCGCTGGACGCGTTCATCCTGCGTACGGTCCTCGTCCCCTCGCTCATGCACATGTTCGGCAAGTCCAACTGGTGGCTGCCGACGTGGCTGGACAAGCGCCTGCCGCACTTCGCGGTCGAGCCCGCCGAGGACTCCGCCGCCGACGTGCCCCTGCCCGCGTCCGCCGGGCCGGTGATCAGCGGCACGGTCCGTGACTCCGAGGGCGCCCCGGTCGCGGGAGCGGCCCTGACCCTGGTGTCCTCCGGTGGCCGGCAGCTGGGCAAGGTCGTGGCCGACAAGGCGGGCGGCTATGTGCTGCCCGCCCCGGCCCCGGGCTCGTACGTCCTGGTCGCCACCTCGCCGTCGCTCGGTGCGAAGAGCACCAATGTGTCGGTGGCCGACGGTCCGACCCGCCTGGATCTGGACCTGGACCTGGAGTCCGTCTGATCCGGCGACGCGTCTCGGCCCGGAGGCCTTCGCGATCCGGAGGCATGTGTGATCCGGAAGCCGTTCCGATCGGGCTCCGCCCCGCGTGAAGCGTTCCGGGGGCGGCGCGGTTCGAGTGAACCGCGCCGCCCCCGGCGTCGTTTCCGGTCATGCCCGAGTCGAGTGCGCCATGCTGCCCCCGCGACGCGGAAGCGACCGGCCGGCACGGCAACGGGCAGCACAGAGCGGATAGGGGAACACGATGATCCTGGTGACCGGGGCGACCGGAAACGTCGGCCGTCATGTCGTCCGAGAACTCCTCGAACGCGGCACGCGGGTACGTGTGGTGGCCGAGCACACCGGCGCACTCGAGGGAGTGGACGGGGTCGAGGCCGTCCAGGGCGACCTGACGGACCCGGACACCCAGGCCGCGGTGGTCGAGGGGGCCGAAGCCCTCTTCCTCATGGCGATCCCCGGCACCGCTGAAGGGGTGAGCGCCGCGGCGAAGAGCGCCGGGGTCGAGCGGATCGTCGTCCTCTCCTCCCTCACCGCCGACGAGGACGCCGTCGGGCAGTCCAGCGCGATCGGCGCCTTCCACCGCGGCATCGAGAAGGCGGTGGAGGACTCGGGTGTGCACTGGACGCATCTGCGCCCCAACCTGCTGGCCTCCAACGCCCTGCTGTGGGCGCCCGCGATCCGCGCCGACCGCATGGTGCACTGGCCCTTCGCCCGGGCGGCGACCTCGCCGGTCCACGAGAAGGACATCGCGGCCGTCGCCGTCGAGGCGCTTGTCACCGGCGACCACCTCGACACGGTGTACCCGCTGACCGGTCCGCAGTCGCTGACCCAGGCCGAGCAGGCCCGCCTGATCGGCGAGGCGATCGGCGCGGAGGTCGGCTTCGACGAGCTGCCCGAGGACGTCGCCCGCACGGTGATGACCCGGATGATCCCCGCCGACGCCGTGGACGCGGTGCTGCGCTTCCTCGCCCGGTCGGTCGGGAAGGAGGCCGTGGTCCTGCCCACGGTGGAACAGGTGACGGGCCGCCCCGGCCGTGCCTTCGCGCAGTGGGCGGCCGAGAACGCCGACGCCTTCCGCTGACGAACGGCCCCGGCCCGGGACTTTTCAAGGTCGGCGGGACCGGCGCCTAGAAGGCGTCGGCCGGCACGTAGGACCCCCACACCTCTCGCAGCGCGTCGCACACCTCGCCGACGGTGGCGCGCGCCGCGAGGGCGGCCTTCATCGGGTACAGGACGTTGTCCGTGCCCGCGGCGGCCTTCCTCAGATCCTCGAGCGCCGAGTCCACCGCCCGCTGGTCGCGCTCCGCGCGCAGCTTCGCCAGCCGTTCGGCCTGCCGCGCCTCGATCGACGGATCGACGCGCAGCGGCTCGTACGGCTCCTCCTCGTCGAGGGCGAAGCGGTTGACACCGACGACGACCCGCTCGCCGGAGTCGGTCTCCTGGGCGATGCGGTAGGCGCTGCGCTCGATCTCGTTCTTCTGGTAGCCGTGCTCGATGGCGTTGACCGCGCCACCGAGGTCCTCCACCTTCGCCATCAGCCCGACGGCCGCCGCCTCGACGTCGTCGGTCATCGTCTCGACGACGTACGAGCCCGCGAACGGGTCGGCGGTGGCGGTGACATCGGTCTCGTGGGCCAGCACCTGCTGGGTGCGCAGGGCCAGCCGCGCCGACTTGTCGGTGGGCAGGGCGATGGCCTCGTCGAAGGAGTTGGTGTGCAGGGACTGCGTGCCGCCGAGCACGGCGGCGAGGCCCTGGACGGCGACGCGGACGAGGTTGACCTCGGGCTGCTGGGCGGTCAGCTGCACCCCCGCGGTCTGCGTGTGGAAGCGCAGCATCAGCGACCTGGGGTTCTTCGCGCCGAACTCCTCCTTCATCACCCGCGCCCAGATCCGGCGAGCGGCACGGAACTTGGCGACCTCCTCGAGGATCGTGGTGCGCGAGACGAAGAAGAACGACAGGCGGGGCGCGAAGTCGTCCACGTCCATGCCCGCCGCCACGGCGGTGCGCACGTACTCGATCCCGTTGGCGAGGGTGAACGCGATCTCCTGCGCGGGCGAGGCCCCGGCCTCGGCCATGTGGTAGCCGGAGATCGAGATGGTGTTCCACTTGGGGATCTCGGCCCGGCAGTACTGGAATATGTCCGCGATCAGCCGAAGGCTGGGCCTGGGCGGGAAGATGTACGTGCCGCGGGCGATGTACTCCTTGAGCACGTCGTTCTGGATGGTGCCGGTGAGCCTGTCGGCGGGGACGCCCTGCTCCTGCGCGACGAGCTGGTAGAGCAGCAGGAGGAGCGCCGCCGGGGCGTTGATCGTCATCGATGTGGAGACCCGGTCCAGCGGGATGCCGCCGAAAAGGATCCGCATGTCGTCGACGGAGTCGATGGCGACCCCCACCTTGCCGACCTCGCCGTGGGCGATGGGCGCGTCCGAGTCGTGCCCCATCTGGGTCGGCAGGTCGAAGGCGACCGACAGGCCCATGGTGCCGTCGGCGATCAGCTGCTTGTACCGGGCGTTGGACTCCACCGCCGTGCCGAAGCCCGCGTACTGGCGCATGGTCCAGGGGCGGCCGGTGTACATCGACGGGTGGACGCCCCGCGTGAAGGGGTACTGCCCGGGCTCGCCCAGCTTCTCGTCCGGGTCCCAGCCGGCGAGCGCGTCGGGTCCGTAGACCGGCTCGATGGGCAGTCCTGACTCCGACCGGCGTGTCATGGCTGAGAGGCCTCCGCTCGTCGTGCCGTGCCTGCCTGCGGGTACGGCTGCCTGTCCTGCGCCTGTGGTCGGCCACGGCCCGCGGTGGCGCTCGCGGGGCGTGCGGACCGGGAGGCCGGGACCTTCCTCACAGTGTGACGCGGGTCGGCGAGGCCGTGCTCGACCGGAGGCGATCGACACGCGGCCGTACCGGTCGCGCCCCCTTGGCGCAAGCTCGGGTCTACTGCCCGACCCGGTCGGCGAGCCGGGTGAACGAGGCCCAGGACTGCGTCGGCTTCCCGGGGTCCCACAGGCGCTGGGCGAGCGCGGCCAGCGGCAGGCGGATACCGCGGGCGACCTGGTCCTGGGTCTGCGCCTGCGCCCGGTCGCACCAGACGGCGAGGCGGGCGCCGAGGACCTTGCCGGGCCCCTCGGGGACCGGGCGGGTGCCGCGCAGCACGGTGGGCGACCACTCCCGGTAGATGCGCTCGCCGGTCGGGTAGCGGAAGTCGTTGGGCTGGCCGAGCACGTAGTAGAGGTACTCGTCGTTGAGGTTGACCAGGTCCCGGCCCTCGCGCAGGAAGGCGCCCGGATCGCGCCGGCCCGCCTCCCGGCCGGTCCAGTACTCGATCTGGCGGTCGTCGCGGGCGGAGACCCGGGGGCCGGCGCGGACCCCGTCGTTCCATGCCTTGGGGGTCTTGCCGAGCCTCCTGACGGTGTCCGCGCGGTCGTTGAGCCAGCCGGTGGCGGCGTCCGAGACGGTGGCGCCGGGGCCGAAGCGCGCGCGGGCATGGGCGGCGAGGCCCGGATACCGCAGTTCGGGGTTGCTGCTCATCAGCGCCGCGTACTCGTCGCCGCCGATGTGGAAGTAGCCGCCGGGGAACAGCTTCGCGTACTCGCGGTAGAGGTCGTCGACGATCCTGGCGGCCTCGGGCCTGGAGATGTCCACGGCTCCGCGCACGGGGGTGCCGGAGGCGGTGCGGAGCTGGATCCCGGGGTGGGCCGCGAGCACGGCGCCGAGGTGGCCGGGGCTGTCGATCTCGGGGATGACGGTGACATGGCGGGACGCGGCCAGGGCGACGATCTCGCGGACGTCGGCCTTGCTGAGGTGGTCGCGGGAGACGACCTCGGGGTGGCCGGTGCTCTCGACCCGGAACCCCTGGTCGTCGGAGATGTGCAGATGGAGCTCGTTGAGCTTGAGGTCGCCCAGCTCGCGGACGCGGGCCTCGATCCAGTCCTTGGTGAAGTGCTTGCGCGCGATGTCCAGGGTCAGGCCGCGCTGCGGCCGGTCCGGACGGTCGTCGGCGACCCCGGAAGGGACGTAGCCGCGGGCGCGCACGGACTGGAGCGCGGTCCTGGTGCCGTAGAAGACGCCGGTGTCGGTGCTCGCGGCGATGGCCAGGCGGGTGCCGCGGCTGTCGAGCCGGTAGCCCTCCGGGGCGGGGCCCTTGCCGAGGGCCAGCAGGACATCGCCGGAGTGGGCGTCGTGTGCGGTGCCACGCACTGCGGGAACGTTTCTGTGCAGCTTGCCGCCGAGTTCCTTCGCGAACAGCCGCGCCTCGTCCACGAGTGAGGCGTCCGTCGCGACGACCCGGGTGCCCGAGCGCGGCCACCAGCCCTCGCCCGAGGCGGGGTGGAACGAGCGCACGGCCGGGATCGAGGGCAGCGCGGCCGTGCCCGGAGGCAGGGCAGGAGTGGTCGGGCGCGGCTGCGGGTCCCCGGCGGACGCCGTCGAATGCGTCGGCGAGGAAGCCGCGCCCGTGGAGGCCTTCGGCGAGGACGGCTCCGGCGAGGCGCCGTGCGAGGCGTCGCAGGCGGTGCCGCCCACAGCGAGGACCCCGCACAGCACGACGGCATGCACAGCTTTTCGTCCCATAACTCCGACTTTATGGTAATCAGATAAAGCTACTCGATAGTATGAATGAGGCATCACGGTGATCCGGAAGGGGGCGCTCTGTCAATGCGTTTGCGCCACGCCCACCTGCGGGTGACCCTGGCCCAGCGACGCCCTCACCGGCGCGAAGCGCCGACTACAGTGGCCCCGCCAGAGGCGACAACGCCGCCAACTCACCATCCGGCCCCGGAGGTTCCGCTGCTCAGCGAGTCACCGCAGGCTCCGGCCCCCGCATCCGGGCTCACACGCTTCAACGCCGCTCTGCCGAGCTCCGTCGAGGGCGCCCTGATCGCCTGCTGCGGCAGCAGGCGATGGGCCGCACGGATCGCGCTCCACCGCCCCTACCCCGACGTGGCCTCCCTGCTCGCCGCCGCGAGCGAGGCCTCCTACGACCTGTCGCCCACCGACCTCGCCGAAGCGCTCGCGGACGAGAGCGGTGTGCGGCAGCCGCTGCCCGGCCTTCGCGCTCCCGGCAGCACGGCCGCGCACACCGCGTTGCAGGCGGCGCACGCGGCCTATGAGCGCAAGTTCGGGCATGTCTTCGTCGTCTGCCTGGACGGATGCCGCCCCGAGGAGATGCTCGACCGGGTCCTCAGCGCGGTGCGGACCCGCCTGGACAACGACCCGGAGGAGGAGCGCCTGGTCGCGGCCGAGGAACTGCGCAGGACCGCGCTCGCCCGGCTGGAGCACCTGGTGGCCGACCACACGGAGACGGGCGGCGGCGCGGGGATCCGTCCGGCGCTGCGCGGCTGATCGAGCCGGAATCCCTGGGCCGTCCGGGTACTCTCCGCGTCATGCACGACGCAGAGGACGACGACGTTGAGCGCATCATGGCGCAGTGGCGCCGGGAGCGCCCCGACCTCGACCCCTCGGGCATGGGTGTCTTCGGGCGGATCAGCAGGATCGCCAAGAAGAACGATGATGTGAAGACGGCCGTCTTCGCCGAGTTCGGCATCCAGCGCGGAGAGTTCGACGTCCTTGCCACGCTGCGCCGGGCGGGGGAGCCGTACCGGCTCAACCCCCGGCAGATCTCCGGCTCCCTCATGGTGACCAGCGGTGGCCTGACGCCGCGGCTGACCCGTCTCGAGCAGGCGGGGCTGGTCATGCGTGAGGCCGACCCGGACGACCGGCGCGGCCTGCTGGTGCGGCTCACCCCCGAGGGCCTGGACCTGGT
Source organism: Wenjunlia tyrosinilytica (assembly GCF_014646055.1). Classification (GTDB taxonomy): domain Bacteria; phylum Actinomycetota; class Actinomycetes; order Streptomycetales; family Streptomycetaceae; genus Wenjunlia; species Wenjunlia tyrosinilytica. The sequence goes on along the minus strand of NZ_BMMS01000004.1, from coordinate 125,276 downwards.
CAACCGGGCGGTGGAGGCCAGCGTCTCCATCGAGCACGAGATGCTGAAGCCCTTCTCCGCCGAGCAGCGCGAGCGCATCGCTGAACTGCTCGGGCTGCTGGACCGCTCGATCTAGTCCTCGATCCCCACAGCGCCGCGATCCACAGCGCGCGATCCACGGCGCCGCGATCCACCGCGCCTCGACCCCCGGCCGTGAGCCTGCGGGCCGCATCGTTCGGCACCCCGGATTCCGCCGCCGAGGGGTGGACGGAGCCGACGCGGCAAGATAGCTTTGAGAAAAGATACTTTTAGCAAAGCTATTGCCATGCAAAGAGCCACCGCCGGGGGACCACCATGCGCACGACCGTCGCGGCCACCGCCGCCGCCCCGCTGATGTGGGGGAGCACCTACGCCGTCACCACCGAGCTCCTCCCCGCCGACCGCCCCTTCCTCCACGGCCTGCTGCGCGCCCTGCCCGCGGGACTGGTCCTGCTCGCCCTCACCCGCGCACTTCCCAGCGGCCGCTGGTGGTGGCGGGCCGCCGTCCTCGGCACCCTCAACATCGGCGCCTTCTTCCCACTGCTGTTCATCGCCGCCACCCGCCTGCCGGGCGGTATCGCCGCGGTGCTCGGCTCCATCGGGCCGCTGCTCGCGATCGGCTTCTCCCGCCTCCTGCTCGGCGAGCGGATCCGCCTGCTCCCCGTGGCCTCCGGGGCCGTCGGAGTGGCGGGCGTCACCCTCATCGTCAGCGGGAGCACCGGCCGGCTCGACCCGGTCGGCGTCGCCGCGGGACTGGCCGCCCCCGGCTCGATGGTCCTGGGCACGGTGATGGCCAAGCGCTGGGGCCGCCCGGAGGGCCTTGCCCCCGGAGCGCTCGGCGGCCTCGCCTTCACCGGCTGGCAGCTCACCGTCGGCGGGCTGATCCTGCTCCCGGTGGCGTTCGCGGCCGAGGGCGTGCCCCCCGCGTTCACCGGCGTGAACGTGATGGGCTACGTCTACCTCGGGGGCTTCGGTACCGCATTGGCCTATTTCCTGTGGTTCCGCGGGATAGAACGGCTGGCCGCCGCGCCAGTGACGTTTCTCTCCCTGCTGAGCCCCGTCTCGGCCATGGCCATCGGCTGGGCGGCGCTCGGCCAGAGCCTGTCCCCGGTGCAGGTCGCCGGAGCGGTGCTGGCTCTCGGCGGCACGGTCGCCGGTCAGCTGATTCCGGGGAGAGCCCGCAACGGCAAGGGAGCCAAGGGAGACAAGGGCTCCGCCGGCGCCCCGACCGGTCCCCTCACCGCCGAGCCCGCCGCTGCCTGCGGCGAGACCCGGGCGGCGTGAGCGGGCCTCGGGGCACGTTAGGCCAGCAGTGCGGGTTTGATCACAGCAGGCCCACCCCGGGACCATGCACCGACACGGCGTCGCTACGATGGCCAGGGCCGGTGGACCGTAACCCGGCCGGGCCCGACCGACAGTGAAGCCGGCAGGCCCTTGTCCCCGCATTCGGAGGGTGTTTCCGTGCCGGCTGGAACGCTGTACCGCGGCCGGGAAGGAATGTGGTCATGGGTGGCTCATCGAGTCACCGGCGTCACCATCTTCTTCTTCCTGTTCGTGCACGTCCTCGACACCGCGCTCGTCCGGGTCTCCCCGGAGGCCTACGACGACGTCGTCGCGACCTACAAAGCCCCGATCGTCTCCCTTCTGGAGTACGGGCTCGTCGCCGCCGTCCTGTTCCACGCGCTCAACGGCCTCCGTGTGATCGCTGTCGACTTCTGGGCCAAGGGCCCCAAGTACCAGCGTCAGATGCTCTGGACCGTCGTCGGCGTCTGGGTCGTCCTGATGGCCGGTGCCGCCTACCCGGTCCTCAACCACGCCGCGCGCGTCCTGTTCGGGAGCTGACGAACATGTCCACCGAGACCTCCCCCACCTCGTCGGTCGAGATGACCTCCTCCAGCGCGGCCCACAGCCCGGACAACCCGGCTCCGGTCATTCAGCCGCCCCGGGCCCGCACCGGGCGCGCCCCGCGCAGCACCCGCACGAACTTCGAGATGTACGGCTGGCTGTTCATGCGCCTGTCCGGCATCGTCCTGGTGGTGCTGGTCCTGGGCCACCTGGTGATCCAGCTCGTCCTCGACGGAGGAGTCTCCCGCATCGGCTTCGCCTTCGTGGCCGGCCGGTGGGCATCCCCGTTCTGGCAGTTCTGGGACCTGCTGATGCTGTGGCTCGCCATGCTCCACGGCGCCAACGGCATGCGCACGATCATCAACGACTACTCGGAGCGGGACAACACCCGGTTCTGGCTCAAGATGGTGCTCTACACCGCCACGGTGTTCACCGTCTTGCTGGGCACGCTGGTGATCTTCACCTTCGACCCGAACATCCGCTAGACCGGGGCCGGACAGGGACGAGACTCATGCAGATTCACAAGTACGACACCGTCATCGTCGGCGCCGGCGGCGCCGGTATGCGCGCGGCCATCGAGTCGACCAAGCGCAGCCGCACCGCCGTACTGACGAAGCTCTACCCCACCCGCTCCCACACCGGCGCCGCCCAGGGCGGCATGGCCGCGGCCCTGGCGAACGTCGAGGAGGACAACTGGGAGTGGCACACCTTCGACACGGTCAAGGGCGGTGACTACCTGGTCGACCAGGACGCCGCCGAGATCCTGGCGAAGGAGGCCATCGACTCGGTCCTCGACCTGGAGAAGATGGGCCTGCCGTTCAACCGCACGCCCGAGGGCCGCATCGACCAGCGCCGCTTCGGCGGGCACACCCGCAACCACGGCGAGGCCGCCGTGCGCCGGTCCTGCTACGCCTCGGACCGCACCGGCCACATGATCCTCCAGACGCTGTACCAGGCCTGCGTCAAGGAGGGTGTGGAGTTCTTCAACGAGTTCTACGTCCTCGACCTGCTCCTCAACGAGGTCGACGGGGTCAAGCGCGCCTCTGGCGTCGTGGCGTACGAACTGGCCACCGGCGAGATCCACGTCTTCCAGGCCAAGGCGATCGTCTTCGCCTCCGGCGGCACCGGCAAGTTCTTCAAGGTGTCCTCGAACGCGCACACCCTCACCGGTGACGGCCAGGCGCTGGTCTACCGGCGCGGCCTGCCGCTGGAGGACATGGAGTTCTTCCAGTTCCACCCGACCGGCATCTGGCGCATGGGCATCCTGCTCACCGAGGGCGCCCGCGGCGAGGGCGGGATCCTGCGCAACAAGGACGGCGAGCGCTTCATGGAGCGCTACGCCCCCACCATCAAGGACCTGGCCCCGCGCGACATGGTCTCCCGCGCGATCTACACCGAGATCCGCGAGGGCCGCGGCTGCGGCCCCGACGGCGACCATGTGATGCTGGACCTGACCCACCTGCCCCCGGAGCAGCTGGACGCCAAGCTCCCGGACATCACCGAGTTCGCGCGCACCTACCTCGGCATCGAGCCCTACACCGACCCGATCCCGATCCAGCCGACCGCGCACTACGCCATGGGCGGCATCCCGACCAACGTCAAGGGCGAGGTGCTGCTGGACAACACCACCGTCATCCCCGGCCTGTACGCGGCCGGCGAGGTCGCGTGCGTGTCCGTCCACGGCGCCAACCGCCTCGGCACCAACTCCCTGCTCGACATCAACGTCTTCGGTCGGCGCGCGGGCATCGCCGCCGCCGAGTACGCCGCCAAGCACGACTACGTCGAGCTGCCGGAGCGGCCGGAGTCCCTGGTCGTGGAGCTGATCGAGGGCCTTCGCGAGGGCGCGGGCACCGAGCGGGCGTCCGACATCCGCGGCGCGCTTCAGCTGACCATGGACACCAACGCCATGGTCTACCGCACCGAGCAGACCCTCAAGCAGGCCGTCGAGGACATCGCCGAGCTCAAGCGCCGCTACAAGAACGTGTCGGTGCAGGACAAGGGCAGGCGGTACAACACCGACCTGCTCGAGGCCGTGGAGCTGGGCAACCTGCTGGACCTCGCCGAGGTCCTGGCCGTGTCCGCGCTGGCGCGCAAGGAGTCCCGCGGCGGTCACTACCGCGAGGACTACCCGACGCGCGACGACGTCAACTTCATGCGGCACACCATGGCGTACCGCGAGGTGGGCGACGACGGCACCGAGTCCATCCGCCTCGACTACAAGCCGGTCGTGCAGACCCGCTACCAGCCGATGGAGCGTAAGTACTGATGAGCACCGCAACGGTCGAGACGCCGCCGCAGGACGCCGTCCCCGCAGCCTCGCACCTGATCACCGTCACCTTCCGCCTGCGCCGGTTCAACCCGGAGGTCTCCGCGGAGGCCGCCTGGGTGGACTATCCGCTGGAGATCGACCCGAAGGAGCGCGTCCTCGACGCCCTCCACAAGATCAAGTGGGAGATCGACGGAACCCTGACGTTCCGCCGGTCCTGCGCCCACGGCATCTGCGGGTCGGACGCGATGCGCATCAACGGCCGCAACCGGCTGGCGTGCAAGACGCTGATCAAGGACATCAACCCCGAGAAGCCGATCACCGTCGAGCCCATAAAGGGCCTCGCGGTGCTCAAGGACCTCGTGGTCGACATGGAGCCGTTCTTCCAGGCGTACCGGGACGTCATGCCGTTCCTGATCACCACGGGCAACGAGCCCACGCGCGAGCGCCTTCAGTCCCCCGAGGACCGCGAGCGCTTCGACGACACCACCAAGTGCATCCTGTGCGCGGCGTGCACCACGTCGTGCCCGGTGTTCTGGAACGACGGGCAGTACTTCGGCCCGGCGGCGATCGTCAACGCGCACCGCTTCATCTTCGACTCGCGTGACGAGGGCGGGGAGCAGCGGCTGGAGATCCTCAACGAGAAGGACGGTGTGTGGCGCTGCCGCACCACGTTCAACTGCACCGACGCGTGCCCGCGCGGCATCGAGGTGACCAAGGCGATCCAGGAGGTCAAGCGGGCGCTGATCACGCGCCGCTTCTGACCCCCCGCGCGCATCTCGGGCACCGAAGCACCGCGCACCGCCGGCGGCCCCGGACCGACGTCTTCCGACTCGGTCCGGGGCCGCGGGCCTCGCTGTTGTGAGGGCGACGCGTTCAGGGTGCCGCAGGGGTGTCCGCGGGCGAGCCCGGGGCGAGGATGTCGAGCTCCTTCATCGCACCCGCCACGATCTCGCGCATCTCGCGCTCGGCGGCCTCGGCGTCGCGGGCGCGGACGGCGTCGGCGACGCGGATGTGCGGGGTGACCGCGGCGGGATCGGGCTCGGTGAACATCACCTGGTGCTCGGTGCGGCCGGTGAGGACCTCGGCCACCACATCGCCGAGGCGCGCGAACATCTCATTGCCCGAGGAATCCAGGACGAGCCGGTGGAAGGCGATGTCGGGCATGAGGTAGTCCCGCGGGGTGCCACCGCGGGCGGCCGAGGCCATCTCCAGGGCCAGGCCGGTCAGCCGGGCGCACTGGTCGGCCGTGGCGGCGGTGGCGGCCAGGCCGGCCGCGACGGGCTCGACGGCCGAGCGCAGCACGGTCAGGGACCGCAGCTGGCGCGGCCGGTCGGGGCCCGCGAGACGCCAGCGGATGACATAGGGGTCGAAGACGTTCCACTGCTCCGGTGGCCGAACGGTCACGCCCACCCGCCGCTTGGACTCCACCAGGCCGATCGACTCGAGCACCCGAACGGCCTCGCGGACGACGGTCCGTGACACCCTGAAGCGCGCTTCCAGCTCGTCGATCCGCAGCACGGTGCCCGTCGGGCTCTCGCCCGAGGTGATGGATGGCCCGAGGCTCGCCAGGACCCGGGCATGCAGTCCGCGGCCGTGGGTATCCATGGCTGTCCCCGTTCTTCCGATCGTCCGGACCAGCCTATGCGGTGCGCCCCCTGCCAAAGTCATATGACTTTTGTTTGCAGTTCTGGAGTAAGTAGTACCTTTCGCGTTCAGTGGTCCCATCGTCAACGAGACAGGACAGCGAAGTGCACACGATCGTCGTCATGGGCGTGTCCGGCACGGGCAAGACAACCGTCGGCCGGCTCCTCGCCGACAGGCTCGGCGTCCCCTACGCCGAGGCGGACGACTTCCACCCCCCGGCCAACATCGCCAAGATGGCCGCCGGCATGCCCCTCGACGACGCCGACCGCGAACCCTGGCTGCGGGCCATAGGGGAGTGGGCGGCGGGCCACCGGGACCGGGGCGGAGTCGTGAGCTGCTCGGCCCTCAAGCGGCGCTACCGCGACCGGCTCAGGGCGGACGACCCGGACCTGTTCTTCCTCCATCTGAGCGGTGAACCCGCGCTGGTCGCCCGGCGACTCGACGAGCGCAAGGGGCACTTCATGCCGAAGGCCATGCTCGACTCCCAGCTCGCGGCTCTCGAGCCGCTGGGCGAGGACGAGGCGGGCATGGCGACGGATGTCACCGCCTCCCCGCAGGACATCACCGAGCGGGCCGTCGCAGCCCTGCGGCGCCGCACTGGACCCGGGCAGTGACGGAGAACGAGATGGGGAACGGCCCGGGCGGGGCCTCCTGTGTCAAGTGTCGTTGGACACCCCTTACGGCGTGGAACGCGTCTGTGCTGGTCACAGCCTTGTCGGAGGTAGCCGGACGTACGTCAGCCCCGGCGTGATGTCCATGCCGGGGCTGTCCGCGGTGCTCGTGCGCCTACGCTGCTGCGATTCGGCGGTCAAGCCATAAGTGCGGCGGGAGTGACGAGCCGGGCGCGCTCGTGGAGCTCCCGCACGGCACGGTTCTTGAGATGCGGCCGGATCAGTTTGAACAGGGCGCGCATGCGCTCATCGGCGCGTCCGGACTGGATGAGCGGATAATCGTCCAACGCCTTGTGCCATGTGGCGCATGCCGCGTCCAAGAGCCCGATATTCAGTTGACGCTCGGCAAGAATGGCGCGCTCCTTGACCCGGGTGCGCCTATAGACGTCATAACGCAGCCTGTCCGACTGCTGCATTGCTTCAACGGCGCCGCGCGTGTCGCCCATTTCAAAGCGTACTTGACTGGTGTGGTAATGCAAGGCTGCCGGGTCATAGGAGCCGAATGCCTTCTCTCGGGACTCCGCCTTTTCCATAGCCACTTCGGCTTCCCGCAAGTATGTAAGTGCCTGGTTCCGGTTACCTGTCTGAGCGGCGGCGTGCGCCTGCTGCCCGGCAAGGAATGCCCGCATGCGCGGCCCGGCTTGCGGAGACGCAGCGGCAGCGGCATCGGCAAGACGCAGAGCCTCACGGCTGTGCCGCAAATCCACAGCCTGAACGCTCATCCCTCGCAGCGTCGTGCAGTACGTCAGGTGATCGTCGGCCGCTCCGGCGAGTTGCAGCGCCTTGAGGTAGTACAGCTGCGCCAAACCGTGCACGCCTTCATCTACGGCCATGTATCCGGTGAGGTAACAGAGGTCAGAGGCGGCCGACATCATCGCTTTGCGTGCCGGTTCGGAGGCTTCGGCTCGCAGGTACGGGGCGACGGTGTTCACCAGGAACGCTGCCGCCATCGGGCGTGCGTGGCGTCCCCCGAATTGGTCGTCAAGTTCCGAGATGCGTTCGGTCATCGCAATGACCATATCGACCTCGGGCATTCCTATGCGCTGCACCTGCCCCGATTGGACGGCTTCCATTCGGCCAACAACGCCTTGCCAACCTGGAATCGTCAGTGCGACAGAGAAAAGGGTGGCGCCTACCACGCTGCGGCGTGAAGGGTCCATATCCTGCCTGCCGAGATCAATTAAACCTTCAACGGTGCCGGGCGTGGCAGCCGAGCCGTCGGCGGGTGATGCGAACCAAGCCTCGGCGTGCGTGATCGGGCGGCCCAGCCTGCGCGCCAGGGCCTCGACGATCAGCGGGCGCACTGCTTCTTTCGGCACGTGCCCCTTGAGCCACTGATGCGCGGACGGCTCGCGGTACGTCAGCGGCGTTCCATGTTCGGTACCGATGCGGTTCACGGCCTGAACGAACTGCCGCAGCGTCCAACCAGTTTCGCGGTACAGCCGCTCAAGGCCCTGGTTCGGCTCCCTGCCCACTGCTCCTCAACTCCCCGCCATGTACGCGCGTTTAAAGCTTTTAAAGACTGCTGCCCTCACAACGGTACCGCCGTCCGTAGTGACGCGGTTGCCTTGAGTGAAGACCTCAGTCTCACGCGGCACAGACACCGCGAGGCTGACGCGGGCAACTCAAGACCCCGGCGACCGTGCGACCGGTCCCGGGGCGTGGCCACCAGCACAAGGAGCTGATGACGGATGGACTGTATCCGGCGAGTCCTCGAGTGGGTCAAGGCGGTGTTAGGCCGACGTTCCCCGGGTCGGCACCGTTGCTGTCCGGCGACTCGGACGGCCCCCGCGACGCCGATGACGTTGCCCCTGGCGTTGCGGGCGCCCGTAGCCGGGCGACCTCCGCGTGTGGTCGGCTCGCCGTTGGACGGTGATGCGCACGCGATGGTGCGTCCGTACCTGCTCGAGCATGAGCGGCGCGAGGAGCAGCGGCGGCGGCGTTGCCGCCGCACGCTGTTGGTCGCGGCCACGTTGGACATGGCGGCTGTGCGGTGACCGGTCCCGACACGGGCCGGTCCCGGGGCGGGGCGTCGAGTATGACGATGCGGGTGTACACCGTGGACCGGTACGGGTTCGTCAGCGGGCCGGTGACGGTCACCGTTGAGCCCCGTGGGCCGCTCTCCCTTCCGCTGCCGAGCACGCACGCCTGGCCTCCGTGCGGGTGTGTGCGGTGTGCCGACCGGCTCAGCCGGGGCGGGCGCCGCAACGACCTCGGCGTGGTGGTGACCGAGCCGTGAGGCAGCGCTTGTTCATCGCATCCCTGATCGCGTTCTGGGTCGCCGTGCCTGGCGTGCTGGTGGCGCCGGCGGTCCGGAACACCCTCGTTCAGCTCCCGCTCCGGCCGTCGATGGAGGGACAGCGGAGGGCCGGAGCGGGTCACCACCGCACAGCACGTACCGTGGGAGGAATCGTGATCGATGAGGGCCGGATGCAGCCCTCCGAAGCGCTGAGGTACTTCGGACAGGTGGCCCGTCATTTCCGCGACCGCGCGCGACTCACGCACGCGGAGTTGGGGGCGAAGGTGGGCTACGTGGGTGCGCTGGTCGGCCATGTGGAGACCGCCAGACGCATTGCCACGGACGACTACGTGCTGCGGCTGGAGGAGGTGCTGGACGCGGGCGGGCTCCTGGCGGCGGCGCTGCCGATGCTCGAGGAGGAACGGCGCAGAGCTGAGTCGAGGCCGGTGTACGTCTTCGTCGTTGAGGCGTCGGCGCAGAGGTTGCCGGGGGCGATGGCGGCGAAGCTGCTCAGGCGGCTGGCGAGGGGCGCGAGCGCGGCCCAGGACGACCGCCGGGCAGACGAGTAGCCCCCCGACGCCGTCCCCGTGCGCTGCCACACTACGCGGGATCCGCGGTGAGCGGCCTGCTCCCCGTCGCCGAACAGGGCTGGATCAGCGCCTCCGGCCGTACTCGTCCCGCCGTCGAGGACCCCGGTCCCGGCTTCCACGCACTGCGCTGAAAATGGGAGTGACGGAGCTCACGGCCTTGATCGTTCCACGTGCTGAGACAACACCGTGATGCCATGACGCCTGTGGCGGGGGGACGTTGTAGGGAATGTGAGTGCGACCCAGGGCACCCAGGGCGCCGAGAAGCGGCCGCCCGTCCCGACACCTCCTCCGGAACAGCGCTTCAGCTGCCTGCCCGGACTGCTTCTCGCCTACTTCATCCTCGCCGTCATCGCGGTCGGCTGCGTTTCCCAGCAGGTACCGCGATGACGGCGCGAGAGCGCCATGCCCCGGGCAGTCACGCCGGGCCTCACCCGAAGGCGGTCCGCTTGATCGCGCGGGCCCGGCGGGCGACCCGCCGGACCGTTGCGTTGCGCGGGATCATCGCCAATTGCGCGGGCACCGCGCCCGGCAGGGCCAGCGCGGTCAGCCGGCGACGCTTGAAGTAGGGCCAGGTCCGTTCCGTCAGGCTGGACTTGAGGTACTCCACCGCGTCGTCGCGCAGGTGCGGGTACGACTGGGACTGCATGCAGTAGCCCACGGCGGTCAGCAGGTCCGGCAGGTCGCCGACGACCGGCTCGGCCGGGTTCTCCAGGTTGCGCAGGAGGGCGTCGACGACCGTCACCGGCACCCGGTTGCTGTTCTGATAGGGCGCCAGGCGCTCCAGAAGCAGATCGGTGCCGACCCTGGCGACGGGCAGCTCGAAGAAGGTGGACGCGGTCAGCAGCGCCGTGGAGAAGCAGCCGACGACCAGGGCGGGCCGCATCCGCTGGTAGAGCACCTCGGCCAGGACCGGGGTGTCGAGCACGGTCAGCTCGACGTCGAGCTCGGCCGCCTCCTTCTCCAGCGCGCGCGAGTAGCGCACGGGAGCGGTGGGGTGGGGCTTGAAGACGACCCGGCGGTGCCCCTCGCCCGCGGCGCCGCGCAGCATCCGCAGGTGCAGATCCTCCTCCTCGTCCGCGGTGAGGATGCCGAGCGCGGACAGGTACTGGCCGAGCAGGAGAGCCGGGGACTCGATCGCAGCAAGCTCCTCGGCGGCCTCGGACAGCTCGTGCAGGACCTTCAGAAACGGTTCGGCGGGCACGATCTGCGGCTCCACCCCGTACTCGGACAGCAGCAGCGGCCGCAGACCCTCGACCAGGTCGAGGTGGAGCAGGCGGCGGATGCGGGTGTGCACGAGGATGTCGAGCTTGTTGCGGGTCGGCCCGTAGCTCATCAGGCCGTCGGCGTAGACCTCGACCGGACTTTCCGCGAAGCACCGCACGAGCGCGAGGGCCGGCTCGACCTGGATGGACTCCACGATCAGCTCGACCGGGCGGTCGCCCAGGCCCCACAGCAGGCGCAGATGACGTTCCCACAGGGGCACGTCGTCGCCGCGCGGCGACCAGTCGCCGGGGTGGAACGGGTCGATGGCCTCGTTCCAGCTCACCACGTCGTCGAACCGGCCGCGCACCACCGCGAAACCGGGCATGTCGGTCAGCGATGGGGTGGTCTCGGGAATGGCCGCGTTGTTGCTCACCACCAGCAGGCGGCGGTCGGCTGGGGTGAAGCGGTCGGCGTCGACGGCGGCGGCGAGCGTGGCCGCGCCGTAGAGCGTCGAGGCGAGGAAGATCTGCGTCTTCTCGGTGGTCCCGGAGGCGTTGTCGGCGGTCATGGTCACGCGGCCGCCTTCACGGGACGGCGGCGCAGGCGGCGCAGGCGGATGCTGCGTTGATGGTCCATGGAGTCCAGGGCTTCGGTGAGGACCTCTTGCGGCATGCGGCGCAGCGCCTGCGCGCTCATCGACTTCAGCCGCCGGGCGACGGCGGGCTCGAAGCGGTCGATGTTGCTGAGGTGGTGGTTGATGATCGCGCAGTAGGTGCGCACGGCCTTGGGCATCAGCCGGTCGGCCTCCGGGTCCTTGGCCACGTCGTCGAGGACCTGGTCGAATGAGCGGATGAACGCCAGCTGCCGCTCGTCGCCGATCTGCGTCAGCGAGGTGGCGACGGCACGCCGGTAGAAGATGCCGAACAGGCCGACGACGGCGAACGACTCGGCCTCGCGGTGCAGCCGCCAGATCCACGGGCGGTCCTCGGCGGTGCGCAGCTCGGCGTGGAAGTCGAGCTTTCCGGCCTCGTGCAGGCGCCGGTGGTAGATCCCGGCCCAGGCGTAGGCGTAGTCGACCGAGGTGGTGCGGTCGGCGGGCAGGATCGCCTCGCGCGGGGACAGCTTCTCGTTGCGCCGGCCGTGCGGAACGCGGTGCAGGGTGCGCTTGCGGCCGGTGCACTGCACATGGTCGGTGCGCACGAAGTCGCAGTCGAGCGTCTCGATGGCGTCGACCAGGTCGGAGAGGTAGCCGGGCCGCAGCCAGTCGTCTCCGTCGAGGAAGGTGATGTAGCGGCCCTGCGCGCTGGCGAGCCCGGTGTTGCGGGCGGCCGCGAGGCCGGCGTTTCGCGGGTGCCGGACGAGGACACTCCCGGGCAGGGTGCGGTGCGCGCGCTCCAGCAGCTCCGGTGTCTCGTCGGCCGAGCAGTCGTCCACAAGGATGAACTCGAAGTCCTTGCGCGCGTTGTCGGCGAGGCTGCGCAGAGTGTCCGGCGCGTACGCCTGGACATTGTAGAAAGGCACGATGACGGAGAGCTTTACCACGGGACTCCTCTTGGTCCGGTCGGACTGGAGGGACGTTAAACGGCCAGCCGTTCTTTTTTCTGGCGGGGTGGGTACATCCCGGTGAACTCCATATGGCGGCGGCGTGAATCCGCCACCAGTTCGATCTTCAAATCACACCGGATAAGGTCGAATGGAAGGCCTCCGACGAGGCACTTCCGCTTATCGCGGTGTGCTGTTCACCGTTTGTACAGATGGCGTTGGGCGTGCCATCGGAATCCATTCCTACAGTCCCCAACGTGCCTGTAAGCCCGGTCAATTCTCAACAACGCAACGAAGTCGTCGTACTTGCCGATTCGGACACCCGATGGAAGTGGGGCTCGCTGATCGCCCAGCAGATCGCCCCTGGAGCAACCCTCCACGGCCGACTGCTGCGTGGACGCGCCACGCCCACCGCGCGCCAGCTCCAGGAAGTGGGTGTCGAACCGGACTCGCTGTACGAGGTGACGGCGGCTCAGTTCTTGAACGAGCAGGTACTGAACGGGCAGGGCACGGGCGAGTCGGTCGTCGGCCGCGGCGTCATCGTCCTCGCGCTCGTCGGCGGAGCCGCGCAGGCCATGCTGCACGGGCTCGCTCACACATGGAACGGCGCCACCCGGCGCCCCGTCGTCGTGACCGGGTACGTCGGCGTCGTCTACGAGAAGCTGACCGACGGCCTCCTGCTGCGCGCGGGAGCCGATGTCGTGCTCGCCAACAGCGCCCATGACGCGGACCGCTTCCGCACCGTGTACGCCGGTGTGGGGGCCGACCCCGACAGCGTCGTCGAGACCGCGCTCCCGTTCCTCGGCGGGGAGCCCTACCGGCCCAGCGACGAACGCCGGTTCACGGTCACCTTCGCCGCCCAGCCCAGCGCCCCCGCCGACCGCCGCGACCGCCTCTACCTGCTGCGCCGGGCCGCCGACCACGCCCGCCGGCACCCCGAGCGCGATGTCCTGGTGAAGCTGCGCAGCAGGCCCGGCGAGCACACCACGCACATCGAGGAGCACCCCTACCAGAAGCTCGTGCGTCGCCTGCCCGAGCAGCCGGACAACCTCCAGCTGGTCTACGGGAACATGGGCGAGGTCCTGGACCGCACCGACCTGTCCGTGACGGTCAGCTCGACCGCCGCCCTGGAGTCGATGCACCGGGGCATCCCCACCGCGATCCTCACCGACCTCGGGGTGCGCGAGGCGCTCGGCAACCACCACTTCATCGGCTCCGGCTGCCTGGCCTCCTGGGACCAGCTCGACGACGGGCACTCGCCGACCGCCGACCCCGGGTGGCTCAGCCGCCAGGGAGTCGCCGTCGAGGGCGACCCCTTCGCCGCCGCCCGTGAGCGTGTGCGCGAGCTGGCCGAGCGGCCCGTCAGCCCACCGCTGCGCACCTGCTACACCCCCGCCACCGCCTCCGGCTACCTGCCCGGGATCCTCGCCCGCCACGGCCTCGACCCCAAGGGCGAACCCCTGCCCGGCGCCGCCGCGGCGGCGGGCCCCGACCGCGACCGCCCCCTGCGCAAGGCGGTACGCGGCAGCGCCCGTTGGGCCTACCGATCCGGCGTCCAGCGCGTGGCGCCGCTGATCAGGCGCCTGGGGGAGCTGTGAGTGGGCGGACCGCGGCTTCGCCGAGTGGGCGGAGAAGCGAACAAAAGGGGAGCTGTGAGCGACGCGCGCAAGGCTGCCCGGCCGCGGGTTTCGGTGCTTGCCGCGGCTTCGCCGAGTGGGCGGAGAAGCGAACAAAAGGGGAGCTGTGACCGCGAATGAAGGAGCAACAATGACCAGGGTCCTGGCCGTCGTCCCCGCCCGCGGCGGGTCCAAGGGCGTCCCCGGCAAGAACGTCCTCCCGGTCGGCGGCACCCCGCTCGTCGTCCGCGCGGTCCGTGAGTGCCTCGCCGCCCGCCGCGCCACCCACGTGGTGGTCTCCACCGACGACGAGGCCATCGCCGAGGCGGGCCTGCGCGCCGGGGCCGAGGTCGTCATGCGGCCCGCCGAGATCGCCGGTGACGGCGCCACCAGCGAGTCCGCGCTCGTGCACGCGATGGACGTGTTCGCGGCCGACCACGGCGCCGACCCGGACGTGGTGCTGCTCGTGCAGTGCACCAGCCCGTTCATCACCGCCGACGACGTGGACGGCGTCATCGCCGCCGTGGTCGACGACGGCGCCGACACCGCCCTGACCGTGGCCCCGTTCCACGGCTTCATCTGGCGCGACGGCGCCGCGGGCGTCAACGGCGTCAACCATGACAAGGCCAGCCGCCCGCGCCGCCAGGACCGTCCGCTGGACCTTCTGGAGACCGGCGCCGCCTACGCGATGCGGGGCGACGGCCTGCGCGAGCACCAGCACCGCTTCTTCGGCCGCACCGCCCTGGTGCACACCGACCCCGCCCGCGTGCTGGAGATCGACGAGCCCGGCGACCTCGCCAGGGCCCGCGCGCTGGCCCCGCTGCTCGACGCCGCCCGCCCCGGCTCCCTGCCGGCGCGCGACGACATCGACGCGGTCGTACTCGACTTCGACGGCACCCAGACCGACGACAGGGTGCTGATCGACTCCGAAGGACGGGAAATGGTCGCGGTCCACCGCGGCGACGGCCTCGGCATCGCGGCCCTGCGCCGCGCGGGACTGCCGGTGCTGATCCTGTCCACGGAGACCAACCCGGTCGTCGCCGCCCGGGCCCGCAAGCTCAAGCTTCCGGTGATCCACGGCGTCGACCGCAAGGACCTCGCGCTCAAGCAGTGGTGCGGGGAAGAGGGCGTAGCCCCGGAACGCGTGCTCTACGTCGGCAACGACGTGAACGACCTTCCGTGCTTCGACCTCGTCGGCTGGCCGGTCGCGGTCGCCAATGCCCACGACGTCGTCCGTGCGGCTGCCCGCTCGGTCACCTCCGCCTCCGGCGGAAACGGCGCGATCCGCGAGATCGCGGCGTGGATTCTCGGAAAGGAACTCTCCTGATGACTTCTTCGAACAACCGCTTGCGCAACATCGGCAACCGTGTGGTGGGTGCGGGACAGCCCGTCTACGTCACCGGTGAGATCGGCATCAACCACAACGGCGACCTGGAGAACGCTTTCGCGCTCATCGACGCCGCCGCCGATGCCGGATGCGACGGGGTCAAGTTCCAGAAGCGCACGCCGGAGATCTGCACCCCGCGCGACCAGTGGGAGATCGAGCGCGACACCCCCTGGGGCCGGATGACCTACATCGACTACCGCCACCGCGTCGAGTTCGACGAAGAGCAGTACGCGGCTATCGACGCCTACTCCAAGAAGCGCGGTATCGACTGGTTCGCCTCCCCGTGGGACGTGCAGAGCGTCGAGTTCCTCGAGGAGTTCGACGTCCCCGCCTACAAGGTCGCCTCGGCCTCGCTGACCGACGACGAGCTGCTGCGCGCCATGCGTGCCACCGGCCGTACCGTCATCCTCTCCACCGGTATGTCGACCCCGCGGCAGATCCGCCACGCGGTCGAGGTCCTGGGCAGCGAGAACATCCTGCTCTGCCACGCCACGAGCACCTACCCGGCCAAGGCCGAGGAGCTCAACCTGCGGATGATCCACACCCTCCAGGCCGAGTACCCGAATGTCCCGATCGGCTACTCCGGCCACGAGACCGGTCTGCAGACCACGCTCGCCGCGGTCGCCCTCGGCGCCACCTTCATCGAGCGCCACATCACCCTCGACCGCGCGATGTGGGGCTCCGACCAGGCCGCGTCCGTCGAGCCCGGCGGCCTGCAGCGCCTCGTCCGCGACATCCGCGTCGTGGAGGAGTCGCTCGGCGACGGTGTGAAGAAGGTCTACGACAGCGAGCTCGGCCCCATGAAGAAGCTGCGCCGCGTCGCCGGTGTGGTGGCCGAGGAGCAGGCACGCGAAAGCGAGAGCGTCCCGGCATGACCGAGACCCTGGCGCTCGTGGAGAGCCCGGTCCAGTTGCTGAACCTCCTGGAGTGGGCGCACAGCCGCCGCGGCATCACGGCCGCGGCGGCGGAGGGCGCGGCCGGTCCCGCGGGGGTGATTCCCGCCCCCCGCAGGCCCGGCGGCGAGCAGGCCCCCGCGGGTCCTCCCCTCGACATCGCGGTGCTCCCGCCCAAGGACACCGTGGGCCACGGCCAGCTGAAGCTGATGGCCGCCCTGGCGAAGAGCGAGGGCCACCACGTGCGCTGGTACGAGGCGCGCACCTCCAGGGCGGCACTCGCGCGCAGCGCGGCGCTGCTCGCCCCCCGGGTCGCCACGGCCAGGAGGCTCGTCCTCGGAGACCCGTTCTCGCGGTTGGTGCAGGCCATACTGCCGCTCGCCCGCTCGGCCCGCGAGGTCACCGTCGTCGACGACGGAACGGCCACCATGGAGTTCGTCTCGCTCCTGTCCGAGGGCCGCCCGCTGGTGCGCTGGCACCGCAGCGGCGGAGCCGCGCTGGGCGCCGCCCAGGCCTCGCGCCGCCTCACCCCGAGCGCCCGCCGGCGCATCGAGCTGTTCAGCTCGATGCCCGTCACCCCGCCGCCCGGTGTGCACTTCTCGGTCAACCGCTTCGAGTGGATCCGCGCCAACTACGGGCCGCCCCGCATCACCGGGGGAGTGGACCTCGTGGGCACCTCGCTGGTCGAGACCGGTGTCGTCGACGAGGAGCGCTATCTCACCGGGGTCGCCGAGCTCGCCCGCTCCCAGCGCGCGACCCGCTACCTGGCGCACCGCAGGGAGAAGGACACGAAGCTGGCCGGGCTCGCCGGGCTGACCGGTCTGGAGATCGTCCGCCCCGAGCTGCCGCTGGAGATCGAGGCCAGGCGCGGCCCCATCGGCTCGACCATCGTCAGCTTCCCGTCGACCGTCGTGCACACCCTGCCGGTCGTGCTCGCCGGCACCGGCATCAACGTGGTCGCCTGCGACGTGGACCCCCGGTGGCTGACCGGAACCGCCTCGCAGCGCGCGCAGGGCTTCCTGCGCAATGTGACCAGCACCGCCCGCGACCTCCACCGGGTCGCCTCCGTGCCCGTTCCGGTGGCGCAGTTGTGACGACCGCTCCCACCACGGCGGCGGGGACGAGCAGGCAAGCCTGCGACGCCCCCGAGGCCACCTCGGCCCAGCTCGCGGCCAGATACGGGCTCACACCGAGCAGCGTGCGCCCGACGCGAAGCGAGTACCTGCGTCTGCTGTGGCAGCGGCGCGACTTCATCACCGCGTACGCCCACGCCCGCATCACCTCGATGTACTCGGGAGCGCGGCTCGGCCAGGTCTGGCACATCCTCACGCCCCTGCTGAGCGTCGGCGTGTACTACCTCGTCTTCGGGATGCTGCTGAAGGCGAAGGGAGGCACCGGGGACAACTACATCGCCTTCCTCAGCGTCGGGATGTTCGTCTTCACGTACACCCGGGAGTCGGTGTCCATGGGCACCAAGTCGATAGCGGACCGGCTCCCGCTCATCCGGGCCCTGCACTTCCCGCGGGCCTCGCTCCCCATCGCGGCGACCATCGTGCAGCTCGAGCAGCTGCTGTTCTCCCTCGCCGTCGTCTTCGCGCTCGTCCTGGGCACGGGGGAGCCGGTCACCCTGCGCTGGCTCTGCCTCGTGCCCGCGCTGGCGCTGCAGACGGTCTTCAACCTGGGCCTGGCGATGTTCATGTCCCGGATCGGGGCCCGGCTGCACGACATGGGCGAGCTGGTGCCGTTCATCCTGCGCACCTGGATGTACAGCTGCGGTGTCTTCTACAGCGTCGAGCACGTCACCCAGCATGCTCCGGCCGTGATACGTCTGATGCTGGAGTGGAACCCGGGGGCCGTGTACATCGAACTGGCCCGATTCGCCCTCATCGACGGCTACCAGCAGATCCCCGCGAACACATGGTTCGCGGCGGGGATCTGGGCGGTCGTCGCCGTCGTCGGCGGCTTCCTGTTCTGCTGGCAGGCCGAGGACCGGTACGGGCGCGGCTGAGCGTGATCAGGCCGTTCTCCAGGCGGTTTCCACCAGTGGGGCGAATGGTGACCCTGCGCAGCGGCGTGGCCTTTGCGGTCACGCCGTCCGTGCGGGCACAGTGGAAGAGGCGCCAGACCTGCGGGAAGTGACGGTCAGCGAAGCCCCACCCCAAGCAGCGAGCCGCAGACACGGCCCCGGGGAAGACGCCGACTCCCAGGATTGGGACCAAGTACCCTTAAGGTCGCCCCATACCCGTCTGTAGGGTTGGATACGCGGCCGCGGGGAACTTTTTCCAGTCCCTACGGTGGAAATTTTTGTCGATCACCCAACTGGAGCGGTCATGCGGCCTAACCTGTCGGGGGTGAGCCAGTCACTTCCCGGTGCGGCCGATCGTCCAGCAGCAAGTGACGACGAGGCCGAAAATTTCCGGGCGCAACTCGAAGCGCCGCCCATGCCCGACGCCGTCCCCGCCGGTGAGCTCCCGGCGGGCCTGAACGCCGAGCTCATCGCGTTCCGCCGGGACCTCCACATGCATCCGGAACTCGGCCGTGAGGAGTTCCGCACGACCGCCGCGGTGAAGACGCGGCTCGAACAGGAGGGGCTCAAGCCCGTCGTCCTGTCCGGCGGAACAGGCTTGCTGTGCGACATCGGCCCGTCCGACGGCGCGCTCTCGCGCATCGCGCTGCGCGCCGACCTCGACGGCCTGCCCATCCCGGACACCAAGACCGTCGATTACCGGTCCACGGTGCCCGGCCGCGCCCACGCCTGCGGCCACGATGTCCACACCGCCGTCGTCCTCGGCACCGGGATCGTCCTCGCCCGCCTCGCCTGCCAGGGCAAGCTCACCCGGCCGGTACGGCTGATCTTCCAGCCCGCCGAGGAGCAGATGCCCGGCGGCGCGCTCGATGTGATCAAGGCGGGCGGCCTCGACGGCGTCGGCCGGATCCTGGCCCTGCACTGCGACCCCAAGGTCGAGGTGGGCCGGATCGGTCTGCGCCAGGGCGCCATCACCTCCGCCTGCGACCGCCTGGTGCTGTCCCTCGACGGCCCCGGCGGGCACACCGCGCGCCCGCATCTGACCACCGACCTGGTCATGGCCGCGGCGAAGGTGGCCACCGAACTTCCCGCCGCGCTGGCCCGACGGGTGGACCCCCGTTCCGGGCTGAGCGTGGTGTGGGGCCGGATCCAGTCCGGCCACG
Source organism: Wenjunlia tyrosinilytica (assembly GCF_014646055.1). GTDB lineage: Bacteria > Actinomycetota > Actinomycetes > Streptomycetales > Streptomycetaceae > Wenjunlia > Wenjunlia tyrosinilytica. Next base: position 106,170 of record NZ_BMMS01000004.1, on the reverse strand, counting down.
CCTGCAATGTCATCCCCCAGCACGCCGAGCTCGAGGGCACCGTCCGCTGCCTGGAGCTGCCCGCCTGGCGCGAGGCGCCGGACCTCATTCACGAGGTGATCGACCAGATCGCGGCGATGTACCGTGCGAAGTGGGAACTGACCTACCACCGCGGTGTGCCTCCTGTCGTCAACGAGGCCGACTCGGTCGAACTGCTGCGGGACGCCATGACCGCCCGGTTCGGCGCGCACACGGTGGAGGACACCGAGCAGAGCCTCGGCGGCGAGGACTTCTCCTGGTATCTGGAGCAGGTGCCCGGCGCCATGGCCAGGCTCGGGGTCCGCCCCCCCGGTGACACCTCCCGACGGGATCTGCACCAGGGCTCGTTCGACGTGGACGAGGGCGTGATCGCTGTGGGTGTCGACCTGTTCACAGCGGCGGTACTCCTGGGCTGAGGTTCCCTCCCGATCGGGCGATCCTCGATCGGTGGAGAGCGAACATCAGGTTGACGACGATCCGATAACAGCACTGATGTTTGCGGCTACTGGCCCTTTCACTGACATCTACGCGCGTTAAGCTGCGGCACGATCCAGCGCCGGACGGCGCGCTTTGCGAAGGGAACTCCTCTTGCGCCAGGTAACGAAGCTCGCCGCGGTGACCCTCGTAGGGGCTCTCGCCCTCACCGCCACCGCCTGCGGCGGCAGCAGCAGCTCCAGCAAGTCCTCCGGGGACAAGGGCGTCGGCCTCGCCTTCGACGTGGGCGGCCGTGGCGACAACTCGTTCAACGATGCCTCCTACGCCGGCATGCAGAAGGCGATGGACGAGTTCCACATCAAGGGCAAGTCGCTCACCCCGCGTGAGGGCGAGTCCGAGGACGACAAGGTCCAGCGCCTCGTCCAGCTGGCCAAGGAGGGCTACAACCCGGTCGTCGGCGTCGGTGTTGTCTACTCCGGCGCCGTGAAGAAGGTCTCGCAGCAGTTCCCGAAGACCAGCTTCGCCGTCATCGACGCCGCGGACAACAAGGGCCCGAACATCGCCAACCTGGTGTTCACCGAGGAGCAGAGCTCCTACCTGGTCGGTGTCGCCGCAGCTCTGCAGACCAAGACCAACACGGTCGGCTTCATCGGCGGTGTGAAGTTCCCGCTGATCCAGAAGTTCGAGGCCGGGTTCGTGCAGGGTGTCCACGACACCAACCCGAAGGTCAAGGTGCTCGTGAAGTACCTGGCCAGCCCGCCCAACTTCAGCAAGGGCTTCGGCGACCCGACCGAGGGTGCCAACGCCGCCAAGGGCCAGCTCGACTCCAAGGCCGACGTGATCTACTCGGCCGCCGGCGCCTCCGGTGACGGTGCCATCAAGGTCATCTCCCAGTCCGGCAAGACCGCCTGGGCCATCGGTGTCGACAAGGACCAGTACAAGCAGCCGTCCCTGGCGCCGTACAAGAAGATCATCCTGACCTCCGCCATGAAGGACGCCGAGGGCGCGGTCTACAACTTCGTGAAGTCCGTGGTGAAGGACAAGAAGCCGCAGGTCGGCGTGGTTCCGCACAGCCTGTCCGACGGCGGTGTCGACTACGCGAAGTCGAACCCGACGCTCACCGACAACAAGGCCGCCGTCGACAAGATCGAGGCCGCCAAGAAGAAGATCATCAACGGTGAGATCAAGGTGCGGACCACCCCGTAACGCAGGGTCGCTCTCACCTCACGCAAGGGGCCCGGAGAAAGTGGCTTCGGCTCTTCTCCGGGCCTTCTGCGTGCCTGCCGAGGACTGTTAATCTCAGGTCGCTACGCGCGTAGCATCTTCTGTGTCGCGGTAACGTCTCTGGACCCGCACGCCCCCCGCCACCTCCCACTTCCCACCTCCTGGAGAGTGCGCCATCAAAGCCTCCAGCGCCCAGGCCGGCGAACCCCCTGTCGACACCTCTCAGGTAGCCGTCGAGCTGCACGGGATCACCAAGCGCTTCCCCGGCGTCGTCGCCAACCACGACATCGACATCACCGTCCACCGCGGCACGGTGCACGCCATCGTGGGTGAGAACGGTGCCGGCAAGTCGACCCTGATGAAGATCCTCTACGGCATGCAGAAGCCGGACGAGGGCACCATCGTGGTCGACGGCGAGAAGGTCTCGTTCCACACGCCGGGCGACGCCATCGCCCGCGGCATCGGCATGGTGCACCAGCACTTCATGCTCGCCGACAACCTCACCGTTCTCGAGAACACCGTTCTCGGCAGCGAGAAGCTGTACGGCATCGGTGACGCCGCCCGGAAGAAGATCAAGGAGATCTCCGACGCCTACGGGCTCGGCATCCGCCCCGACGTCCTCGTCGAGGACCTCGGAGTCGCCGACCGCCAGCGCGTGGAGATCCTCAAGGTCCTCTTCCGCGGCGCCCGCACGCTCATCCTCGACGAGCCCACCGCGGTCCTGGTCCCGCAGGAGGTGGACGCGCTCTTCGCGAACCTGCGCGAGCTCAAGTCCGAGGGCCTGACCGTCATCTTCATCTCGCACAAGCTGGACGAGGTGCTCTCCGTCGCCGACGAGATCACCGTCATCCGCCGCGGCACCACCGTCACCTCGGTCAAGCCCGCGGACGTCAACGCCCGCCGGCTCGCCGAGTTGATGGTCGGCAGCGAACTGCCCTCGCCGCAGACCCGGGAGTCCACCGTCACGGACGTGCCGATGCTCACGGTGACCGGCCTCAACCTCGCGGCCTTCAGCGGCGAGGAGGAGGGCCGCAAGGTCCTCGACGACATCTCGTTCACCATCCACAAGGGCGAGATCCTCGGTATCGCCGGTGTCGAGGGCAATGGCCAGACCGAGCTCATCGAGGCGCTCATCGGCACCCGCGAGCTCGACTCCGGCACCGTCGTCCTCGGCGACGACGACATCACCGCCTGGGCCACCCGCCGCCGTCGCGAGGGCGGCGTCGGCTACATCCCCGAGGACCGCCACCGCCACGGCCTGCTGCTCGAGGCCCCGCTGTGGGAGAACCGGATCCTCGGCCACGTCGGCGAGCGCCCCAACAGCAAGGGCCCCTGGCTCGACCCCAAGGCCGCCCGCGCCGACACCGAGCGGATCGTCAAGGAGTACGACGTCCGCACGCCCGGTATCGAGGTCACCGCGGCCTCCCTGTCCGGCGGCAACCAGCAGAAGCTGATCGTCGGCCGCGAGATGAGCCACGAACCCCGGCTCCTCATCGCCGCCCACCCCACCCGCGGTGTGGACGTCGGCGCCCAGGCGCAGATCTGGGACCAGATCCGCGAGGCCCGCCACGAGGGCCTGGCGGTCCTGCTGATCTCCGCCGACCTCGACGAGCTGATCGGTCTGTCCGACACCATCCGTGTGATGTACCGCGGCCGCCTGGTCGCGGACGCCGACCCGGCGACCGTCACCTCCGAGGAGCTCGGCAGCGCCATGACCGGCGCCGCCAGGGGCCACCTCGAGCACACAGAGTCCGCCGACGACGCGAGCGGTGAAGAGCCCGACGCGAGCGGCGAAGGGGCGGAAGAGGAACGATGAAGAAGTTCGACAAGGACAGGGTGATCCTGGGGATCGCCGCTCCGGTGCTCGCCGTCGTCTTCGCGATGGTGCTCAGCTCGCTGATCGTGCTGATCTCCGGCAAGAACCCGTTCGACGCCTTCCGGCTGATGTTCGAGTACGCGCAGGGCGCCGACGTCCAGGTGCTCATCCTCAACCGCGCGACGGTGTACTACATCGCCGCCATCGCGGTCGCCATCGGCTTCCGGATGAACCTGTTCAACATCGGTGTGGACGGCCAGTACCGCCTCGCCGCGATGCTCGCCGCGGCGGCCGGTGGCGCGATGCACCTGCCGGGTCCGCTGCACATCCTGATGATCATCATCACCGCGATCGCCGTCGGTGGTGCCTGGGCCGGTGTCGCCGCCCTGCTGAAGGTCAGGCGCGGGGTCAGCGAGGTCGTCTCCACGATCATGCTGAACGCCATCGCGACCAGCCTGATCGCCTACCTGATGCACACCGACATCCTCGGCAGGCAGCCTCCGGGCAGCAACAACGTCACCACCACCCCGCTGGACGACACCGCGTGGTTCCCCGGCATCGGGGTCGACGTCGACGGCCAGCGCATGGAGGTCTACGGCTTCATCTTCGTGGCCGCCGCCCTCGGCGTCGGCTTCCACTACATGCTCAGCCGCACCAAGTTCGGCTTCGACCTGCGGGCCGCCGGTGCCTCCGACTCCGCGGCCGTGGCCAGCGGCGTCAACACCAAGCGCATGGTGCTCATCAGCATGCTGCTCTCCGGGGGCCTCGCGGGTCTGATCGGCCTGCCGCAACTGCTCGGCGAGACGCACTCCTACGGCCTGGTGGACTTCCCGGCCGGTATCGGCTTCACCGGTATCGCGATCGCCCTGCTCGGCCGCAACAGCCCGGTGGGCATCGCCTTCGGCGCCCTGCTGTGGGCGTTCCTCGACCGCTCCGCGCCGAATCTCGACTTCAACGGCTACGAGAAGGAGATCGCGACGATCATGCAGGGCCTGATCGTCATCTCCGTCGTCGTCGCCTACGAACTGGTGCGCCGCTACGGCCTGCGCCGCCAGCAGCAGCAGGTGGGCGAGCAGCTCGCCCAGGCCGCCAGGAAGAACCCCGAAGAGGTGGCAGCGTGAGCGTCCCGTCCACGACATCCAAGCCGGCGGCGTCGCAGCCGAAGAAGACCGCGCCGTCCCGCAGGCTCTCCCCGTCCATGATGATGGTCGTCGCGGCCGCGGGGCTCGCTCTGTACTCGATCGTCCGGATCGCCACCGGCGCCAACGACATCTCCTCCGTCGGCCAGATCGCGGCCGCGCTGTCCCTGGCCGTCCCCATCGGCCTCGCCGGACTCGGCGGCCTGTGGTCCGAGCGCGCGGGCGTGGTCAACATCGGCCTCGAGGGCATGATGATCCTGGGCACCTGGTTCGGTGCCTGGGCCGGCTACCAGTGGGGCCCGTGGACCGGTGTGGTCATGGGCGTCCTCGGCGGCGCCCTCGGCGGCCTGCTGCACGCGATCGTCACCGTGACCTTCGGTGTGAACCACATCGTCTCCGGTGTGGCCGTCAACATCCTGGCCGCCGGTGCCACCCAGTACGCGTCCGCGATCGCCTTCGACGGGGTCAAGGGCGGTACCCCCGTCCAGTCGCCCAACATCGATCCGCTGCCCAGCTGGACCGTTCCGGGGCTGGCGCACTGGCTCGCCGACATCAATGACAGGCACTGGTTCTTCGTCTCGGACCTGGCCGGCGTCCTCGGCGGTCTCGTCACCGACATCTCGGTGCTCACCATCGTGGCCGTCCTGCTCGTTCCGCTGACCTACTGGGTGCTGTGGCGCACACCGTTCGGCCTGCGGCTGCGCTCCTGCGGTGAGGCGCCCATCGCCGCCGAGACGCTCGGTGTGAACGTCTACAAGTACAAGTACATCGCGGTGATCATCTCCGGCGGGCTCGCCGGACTCGGCGGTGTCTTCCTCTCCGAGGTGGCGGGCAACTTCTACCGCGAGGGCCAGACCGGCGGCCGAGGCTACATCGGCCTCGCCGCGATGATCTTCGGCAACTGGCGGCCCGGTGGCCTGGCCGCGGGCGCGGGCCTGTTCGGCTTCACCGACAGCCTCCGGCTGCGCAGCAACGACAACATCCACTCGATGCTCCTCCTGCTCGCGGTGGTGCTGGCGCTGGCCGCGGGCTGGCAGCTGTACCGCAAGCGCTTCATCCACAGCGGTACCGCGCTGGTCGTCGCGGGCCTGTCGGCCCTTTGGTACTACTCCGTCGACGACGTGCCGTCGGAGTTCATCAGCGCGGCGCCGTACCTGACCACCCTGCTGGTGCTGGCGCTGTCCTCGCAGAGGCTGCGCATGCCCAAGGCGGACGGAATTCCCTACAGGCGGGGCGAGGGCAAGTGAACAACCGGTCCATCGACTGGGAGAGTCTGCGGGAGCTGGCGCGGGAGCTCATGTCCCGCGCCTACGCCCCCTACTCCACGTACCCCGTGGGCGCGGCGGCGCTCGTGGACGACGGCCGCACGGTCGCCGGATGCAACGTCGAGAACGCCGCCTACGGTGTGGCCCTGTGCGCCGAGTGCGGCCTGATCTCCTCGCTGTACGCCACCGGCGGCGGGCGCCTGGTCGCGTTCACGTGCGTCGACCACCGCGGGCGCACGATCGTGCCCTGCGGGCGCTGCCGCCAGCTGCTGTGGGAGCACGGCGGCCCCGAGCTGCTGGTCGACACCCCGCACGGCATCCGGGCGTTGAGGGAGATACTCCCCGACGCCTTCAGCGCCGAATATCTTGAGACGTAAGGAACGGTAGCCATGGACGCCATCTCCGTCATCCGCACCAAGCGGGACCGGGGCACGCTGAGCGACGAGCAGATCGACTGGGTGATCGACGCCTACACCCGGGGCGAGGTGGCCGACGAGCAGATGTCCGCGCTCGCCATGGCGATCCTGCTCAACGGCATGAACCGGGACGAGATCGCCCGGTGGACGGCGGCCATGATCGCCTCCGGCGAGCGCATGGACTTCTCCTCGCTGCCGCTGCCGACCGCCGACAAGCACTCGACGGGCGGCGTCGGCGACAAGATCACGCTGCCGCTGGCCCCGCTCGTCGCCGCGTGCGGCGCGGCCGTGCCGCAGCTGTCCGGCCGCGGCCTCGGCCACACCGGAGGCACCCTGGACAAGCTGGAGGCCATCCCCGGCTGGCGGGCGCTGCTGTCCAACCACGAGATGCTGGGGGTTCTGCGGGACGTCGGCGCGGTCATCTGCGCGGCCGGTGACGGCCTCGCCCCGGCCGACAAGAAGCTGTACGCGCTGCGCGATGTCACGGGCACGGTGGAGGCGATCCCGCTGATCGCCAGCTCCATCATGTCGAAGAAGATCGCCGAGGGGACGGGGGCGCTCGTCCTCGACGTCAAGGTCGGCTCGGGCGCGTTCATGAAGAACCTCGACGACGCCCGCGAACTCGCCCGCACTATGGTGGGCCTGGGCACCGACCACGGGGTGAACACCGTGGCCCTCCTGACCGACATGTCCACCCCGCTGGGCCTGACGGCGGGCAACGCGCTCGAGGTCAGGGAATCGGTGGAGGTCCTGGCAGGCGGCGGCCCGGCCGACGTGGTCGAGCTGACCCTGGCCCTGGCCCGCGAGATGCTCGCCGCGGCGGGCGTGCACGGCAAGGACCCGGCCGATGCCCTGCGCGACGGCTCGGCGATGGACCACTGGCGCCGCATGATCGCCGCCCAGGGCGGCGACCCCGACGCGACCCTTCCGGTGGCCCGGGAGACCCACGTGGTCACGGCGGAGGCGGACGGCGTCCTCACGGCCCTGGACGCCTACGCGGTGGGCATCGCGGCCTGGCGCCTGGGCGCGGGCCGCGCCCGCAAGGAGGACCCGGTGCAGGAGGGGGCAGGCGTGGAGATCCACGCGAAGCCCGGCACCGAGATACAGCGGGGCCAGTCCCTGCTGACCCTGCACACGAACACGCCGGAGAAGTTCGACTACGCGCTGCGCGCCCTGGAGGGCGGCGTGGAGATCTCCCCGGCGGGCACGGAGTTCAAGCCCACCCCCATCGTGCTGGAACGCATCGCCTGATCAGGCGCTCCCCCCGAACGAGCGAACGGGACCGGTGGACTCCCACCCGGTCCCGTTCGTCATGCGGGGATCGGTCACCCACCGACCGAGGAGAACACCATCGCACTCGCGGCGGAGCCCGGTCAGGAAGATCTCGGCTGGGACACCTGGGCCGGTTCCGCGCGGGCCGCAGGCCCGTGTCCGAGCGCTGTCGCGCGAAAGACAAGAGCGGCGGCATCGGAGGGAGCCACGCGCGTTACCCCGGTTGCGCCGTCGAGCGCCGGGGGGCGCGGGGGGCGCGTCCACCAGCCGACCGGTGGCGCGGAGGCTACTCAAAAGGCTGGGAGAACGTCCACGCTGCCAGGGCGGCGACACGGCGGCGGACCTCGTCATCCGGTCTCAAGGGCCGCCGCCGCGCGACGCGTTCGGCCTCCATGCGCTGCCACATCAGGTCCGCTGACGGGCTGTTGCGAGGGGGCCTGCGGCGACAGCGTGGCGATTTGCCGCTGTCGGAGGGCAAGCTCTCCCCGGGAGCGCCGCTCGACGGCTCCGCCCGACGGCTCCGCTCGACGGCTCCGCTCGACGGCTCCGCTCGACGGCTCCGCTCGACGGCTCCGCTCGACGGCTCCGCTCGACGGCTCCGCTCGACGGCTCCGCCCGACGGCTCCGCCCGACGGCTCCGCCCGACGGCTCCGCTCGGCGGCGGAGCCGTCACAACGGCGTCGTCGGCCCGCACCTCTTTGCGCGGAGCGGCGGGCATGGCCGCCGCCCGGCGTCCCGGTGGGACCGGTCGCCAAAGCCCCTGCCGTTGCGCCGTTTCGGACTTTCGCGCGGGGGCGCGCGGGTCGGCCGCCGCCCGGCGGCGCAGTCGGCGAGGGACCGTCACGACAGCGGCGCCGGGCCGTCTCGCTACGCCGCTACGCCGCTGCGGCCTCGCGGCGAGCGGAGATCGCCTTCCGGGTCGCGTACAGCGTGATGCCGCCCGCGCCCGTCAGCGCCGCCAGGCCCACCACCACGGTGCCGTTCCAGCCCGCCGCGTGGTAGGCGCTCGCGCCCAGCGTGCCGCCCAGGCTGTTGCCCACGTAGTACGCCGCCAAGTACAGCGCCGAGGCCTGGGCCCGGCCCTTCTTCGCGGTGCGGCTCACCGACGACGACGCCACCGCGTGCCCCGCGAAGAAGCCCGCCGTCACCAGCACCAATCCCAGCAGGATCGCCACCAGGTTGTCCGCGATGCTCAGCAGCAGGCCCGCCACCGCGGTCAGGATGCCCACGTACAGGGCCCCGCGGCGCCCGAGCCGCCCCGCCAGACGCCCGGCCGCCGCCGAGCTGCACGTTCCCACCAGGTACACCAGGAAGATCATCCCGACAACGCTCTCCGGCAGCCCGAAGGGCGCCTCCAGCAGCCGGTACCCCAGCACCGTGTAGACCGCGCCGAAGACCGTCATCAACAGCAGCCCGATCCCGTACAGCCGCCGCAGCAGCGGATCACCGAGGTGCCCACCGACCGTGCGCAGGAGCGCCCCCGGGTTCACCGGCCCCGGCCGGAACTGCGTCGCGGGCGGCACCAGCAGCCGGAACACCACCGCGCACAGCAGCGCCACCACACCGATGGCGGCCAGCGCCGTCCTCCACCCGAACGCCTGCGACAGCGCCCCGGTGGCCACTCGGGAGCTCATCCCGCCGATGCTGTTGCCCGCGACATACAGCCCCATCGCCGACGTCACCGCCTTGGGGTGCATCTCCTCACCCAAGTACGCCATGGCCGTCGCCGGCAGACCCGCCAGCGCCACCCCCTGCACCGCCCTCAGCACGACCAGCGTCGTCAGATCAGGCGCGAACGGCACCGCGAGCGCGATGAGCGACGCCGCGAACACCGACACCGTCATCACCTGGACGCGGCCCCATTTCTCGGACAGCGCGCTGACCGGCAGCACGGCGACGGCCAGGCCGATCGTCGTGGCCGACACGGTCAGGCTCGCCTGGGCAGGGGTGAGGTTCAGCTCGGACGAGATCGCGGGCAGCAGCGCCTGCGTCGCGTAGAGCAGGGCGAACGTCGCCGCCCCCGCCGCGAACAGCGCCAGCATCGCCCGGCGGTAGCCGCCGGTGCCGGGCCGGTGCCGGATGTCGTCGGGATCGGAGAACGCCGAGGAGAGGGCACCCGCGATTCCCGCAGGCGCCCCGGTATCTGCAGTGGGCATGTATCCAAGCTAAGGTGGCGCTCTCATGCGGTCCAATGCGCAAGCACTCCTTCATCGATGCGCCAGCGCATGAGTGCAGCTCACAGCCGCCGCCGCGGCGGCTGAGCAACGGAGAAAGAAATGCATCCTTCGCTTGCCGACCTCGAACCCGACTCCCTCGCGGCCCTGCTCGCCCCGCGCCTGGCCCAGTTCGCCGCCGTGGCACGCAACGAGCACATCTCCCGCGCCGCGGCAATGCTCGGTATGCCGCAGCCCACCCTCAGCCGCTCCATCGCCCGCCTCGAAGCCGACCTCGGCCTCACCCTGCTGGCCCGCCACGGCCGCACCGTCACCCTCACCCGCGCGGGACGCGAACTGCTGGCCTCGGTCGAGCGCGCCCTCGCCGAGCTCGAACGGGGAGCCCAGGCGCTGCGCGCCGACGCCGACCCGGCCACCGGCCTGGTCTCGTTCGGCTTCCTGCACACCCTCGGCCCCGAGACCGTCCCCGGCCTGCTGCACGACTTCCGCGAGGAGAACCCCCGTATCCGCTTCCAGCTCGTCCAGGACCACGGCGCCTCCATGCTCGCCCGGATGCGCGCGGGCGGCCTCGACCTGTGCCTGATCGCCCCGCTCCCGGACGACCCCGACGTGGCCGTGCGCAGACTCGACGAGCAGCGGATGCGGCTCGTCGTCCCCGCCGGCCACCGCCTCGCCGGGCGCAAGAGGGTCCGCCTGGCCGAGGCCGCCGATGATCCGTTCGTCGTGCTGGAGCCGGGCTACGGGCTGCGGCGGATCACCGACGAGCTGTGCGCGCAGGCGGGGTTCGCCCCGAAGATCGCGTTCGAGGGCGAGGAGGCGGAGACGCTGCGCGGTCTCGTCGCCGTGGGGCTCGGGGTGTCGCTGCTGCCGCCGCCGGTCTGGCCGCGCCCCGGTGTGGTGGAGCTCGCCGTCACCGCCCCGCGCGCCGTGCGGGAGATCGGACTGGCCTGGCGTGAGGGGCAGGAGGACACCCCGCCCGTGGCCGCGTTCAAGAAGTTCGTCCTCTCCCGACGCTGCCGACTCCTGCCGAAGGACCCCACCCTCCCGCCGGCGCCCGCGGCCGACACGGACTCGGCGGACGCCGGCCGGACGGACAGGAGCACCCTCACACCCTGATGCTGCGTCCGAATCCCGACGCCAGCGGCATCCGCAGTCCCAGCGGCGGAGGCGCCGCCAGCGCGTCCGTGATCGGCCGCGCGAAGCCGCGGTCGAACAGCGTGCCCATCACGAAGTCCGTGGTGAGCGCGAAGACTTCGGCCCAGTGGTGGTAGAGCGTGTGGCCGTCGGAGTGGACCTCGAACCGGCAGATGTCCGGATTCACCTTCTTCACGCGCTGCGCGAAGCGGTACGACAACTCCGGATCCGCCTCGGCGTCCCTCGTGCCGTGCGCCATGAGCACCCGTCGGCCCACGAGTTGCTTGACCGGCTCCGGCTCCGGCACGACCGGCAGCCAGGAGGACAGCGCCACAACGGAGTTGACCGCGGCGTGCCCGCCGACGCGCAGCGCCGCCCGCGCCCCCATCGACATCCCGACCAGGCACACGGGCACGTCCCCGTAGCGGCGGACCACCTCGTCGGCGGCCCAGGTGGTGTCCTGCACCGGGTGGGCGCTGTCACCGTTCCAGCCGCCGTACCGGTAGCGCACGGTGTGGGTCGTCAGCCCCTCCTCCTTGCCCGCTCTGGCCAGATGCCGGGCGAGCGGCCACAGCGCCGCCGCATGCACACCTGTCGGTCGGCGGGTGCCCCGTACCTCGCCGCCGGGCAGGAGCAGGGCCACCGCTCTCACCGTGCGCCCGTGCCCCGTACCCATCGCCCGGCTCAGACGGGCGCCGCGCGTGCGCGCCCCGGAAACTGCAACCACACGCGATCCCATGGCAGAACTCTCGCAGACATCCACATGGCCTCCGCCAGACCCCGACGGGAAATCGTCCGTCCAAAGCTGACTTCTACGCGCGTAGGCGCTACATTTCTGAGATGCAGAGCCCGAACCCCTTCACGACATCCGCCTCGGCGGCCACGAGCGAGCCCGGCGTGCCCTCTCCGGAGCAGATCCGCCGGGCCCCCAAGGCGCTGCTCCACGACCACCTCGACGGCGGGCTGCGGCCCGCCACCGTCGTCGACCTCGCCCGCGCCGTCGGCTACGAGTCGCTGCCCGAGACCGACCCCGACCGTCTGGGCGTCTGGTTCCGGGAGGCGGCCGACTCCGGCTCCCTCGAGCGCTACCTCGAGACCTTCGCACACACCTGCGCGGTGATGCAGACCCGCGAGGCGCTGGTGCGGGTCGCCGCCGAGTGCGCCGAGGACCTCGCCGCCGACGGGGTCGTGTACGCGGAGGTGCGCTACGCCCCCGAGCAGCACCTCGAGGCCGGGCTCACCCTCGAAGAGGTCGTCGAGGCGGTCAACGAGGGCTTCCGCGAGGGCGAGCGCCGTGCGCTCGCGGGCGGCGACCGCATCAGGGTCGGCGCCCTGCTCACCGCGATGCGCCACGCCGCCCGCTCGCTGGAGATCGCCGAGCTCGCCAACCGCTACCGCGACACCGGCGTGGTCGGCTTCGACATCGCCGGGGCCGAGGCCGGCTTCCCGCCCACCCGCCACCTCGACGCCTTCGAGTACCTCAAGCGGGAGAACAACCACTTCACGATCCACGCGGGCGAGGCCTTCGGCCTGCCGTCGATCTGGCAGGCCCTCCAGTGGTGCGGCGCCGACCGCCTCGGGCACGGTGTGCGCATCATCGACGACATCCAGGTCGCCGAGGACGGCTCCGTGCGCCTGGGCCGCCTGGCCTCCTACGTGCGCGACAAGCGCGTTCCCCTGGAGCTGTGCCCGACCTCGAACCTCCAGACCGGGGCCGCGTCCTCCTACGCCGAGCATCCGATCGGGCTTCTGCGCAGGCTGCACTTCCGGGCCACGGTGAACACCGACAACCGGCTCATGAGCGGCACGAGCATGAGCGCGGAGTTCGAGCACCTGGTCAAGACGTTCCACTACACCCTCGACGACATGCAGTGGTTCACCGTCAATGCGATGAAATCAGCTTTCATTCCTTTCGATGAACGACTCGCCATGATCAATGACGTGATCAAGCCCGGTTACGCGGAGCTGAAGGCCGAGTGGCTGTTCCGGCAGCCGGGCCCAACGCCCGGTCCCGCCAGCGGTTCCGGCGTGCACGAGGGCTGATCCGCGGCCCTCGGCACGCGGCCGGAACCCGTCCGTTCCGGCCGCGTGTCGCCGGTTGCACGCTGAGTGTCCACATGGCTACGTTGCGGTACTCCGCGACCATCCGCGGCTCGGCCGCGGTGGCCCGCGCGCCGCACACCCATGCCAACGATCATGAGGACACAACGCCTATGAACACGCGCACGCTCAAGACCGCCGGGGCCGCCGCGCTCGGGATCGCCTTCGCCGTCGCCGCGGCGGGCACGGCCTCCGCCTCCCCGGTGGACAACCCCGTGGGCGCGCTTCCGGTCGGCACCGCCGCCAAGACCCTCCCCGGCGCGTCGCAGAGCGTCGACGCCACGAAGACGACTCTCGGCACCGCCACCACCATGATCCCGGCCACCACGGCCCGCACCCTCCCGGCGGGTACGCACGGCCTGCCCGGCGGCGGTCTGATCCCGGTGACCGGCAAGGGCAACGCCCTGCCGACCGACGCTGTCACCGGCGCCCTGCCCGGCGGCGGACTCGGCGCCCTCCCCCTGGGCTGAGCCATAGCGCGCGCAACGGAACGGGCCGCACCCCCGTGGTGAGGGTGCGGCCCGATTTCCGTGCGCCGGGGCAACCGGCTCGTCGGTGGCTTGCCAGTGGCTCGTCGAGCCGACCGCTCGTCGAGCCGACCGCTTATCGAGCCGGACGCTCGATCGAGGCCGGTCAGAAGGCGACCTTGCGCTCGCTCCCCTCGCCCGGGAGGAAGACCCACAGCGCCAGGTAGACCAGGAACTGCGGGCCGGGCAGAAGGCAGGAGACGAGGAACAGCACACGCATCGTCGTCGCGGTGGTGCCGAAGCGGTCCGCGAGCGCGGCGCAGACTCCAGCGATCATCCGGCCATGACGGGGGCGGACCAGGGCGGACATGGCTTCTCCTCGGGTTGTCGATGGCCGGTGCGGTGTGCCCGGCTCATGCCTCAACCGTAGGAGCGCGCCGGCGGCGAATCGTCAGCCGTGGAGCGGATTGTCTCCTGCTACCTGCGGGTGGGCGCCGGGTCCGGGGCTCAGGGTCTTCCCTGAACCGCGCCCCCGAGAAACGCCCCCGAGAAACGCCCCCGAGAAACGCCCCCGAGAAGCGCCGCAGAGAAGCGCCGCAGAGAAGCGCCGCAGAGAAACGTCCCCGAGAAGCGCCCCCCCGTTTGAACATCCCCGAGAGGCGTTCCGGGGCGCCCGCGGCCGGGCCGCAGCCGAAACGGCTTCCCTCAGCGGTGCAGATGCGCCGCGACCTCGTACGACACCGTGCCCTGGGCGCTCTGCGCCCGGCGGGCCGCCGTCTGCTGCCGTGGCACGTGGACCCTTCCCCGACGCCGAAGCCTGGCCCGTACCGTCGGAACGACGGCGAGGTGCGCGATCGCCACCCCGGTGGTGTTCAGCAGGATCGAGTCCACGTCGAAGACGCGGCCGGGAACGCCCGACTGCAGGCACTCGAGGACGAACGAGACCGCCGCGCCCAGGAAGACCGTGCGGATCAGCGAAACCAGCGTCGAGACGGCCACCTTCCCCGAGACCATGGGGAGGAGCACCCCGAGCGGTGCCAGCACGATGAGCCCCGAGCCGATCGTGCGCACACCCGCCACGGGGTCGGTGAGCAGGATGCGGTCGATGGTCGCGAACAGTTGCACATTGTTGCCGTACACCCAGGGCACGTACAGCGGGCGCAGGGTGAACCAGGCGACGAACGCGAGATGGGCCACCACCAGCAGGGCGCCGGTCATCCGGACCGCCAGGACGGCTCTTCCGCCGTCCGACGCCGTTTCGTCACTTCCGGTACGTATCCCGGAGCCTGCGCGTTGCACGCCGGGAAGGACGCGGGGCGCGGGGCTGCGGTTCCCTGTGGGCACGGACGGCAACGCTACGGGACAAGGACCCGCACGTCACGTCAAAGCGGAACGCCCGTGTCCGGCTCCGCCCCCGCCTGTGTCAGCAGCGTGCTGGTGCAGGTGAAACGGCGTGGCGGGGCGTCCTCCTTGCCGCCGAGCACCACCGGGCCGCCCGCCAGGAGGTTGGACGAGAAGGTGCACACCAGCTGACCGAGCGCGTAGTCCGGGAGCTGGGCCAGGCGCACACTCAGGCGCAGGGTCCGCTTCGGGTCGTCGTCGCGGCCCTCGGTGAGCGAGAGGGTGTCGGGAACGGCTGTCTGGTAGCCGTCCTCCTTCTCGTCCTTCAGCGGGGCCGACTTCAGCCGGTCCAGCAGCGCGCGCGCCACCGTCGGGTAGTCCCCGCTCAGCCTGTCCTCGCGCACCACCTGGGTGACCTGGGAGTTGCACACCAGGAAGAGCACCGCCCCGTCCATGAGGTAGTCGTGCGCCGGCGACCCCAGGGGGCTCCTGGACGGCGACGGGGACATGGAGGGCTCGGGGCCCGCGCACTTGGACCGCGCCGGAGCCGCCCCCGCGTCCACGGGCACGGTGGTGGCCCGGATGCCGCAGCCGGACAGCAGCAGTGCCGCCACCGCCGCCGCCGTGATCCCCGTGCGCTTCACCGCTGGTCGTTCCTCTCGCCGTTGCCGTGCGCGGTCCCGTTCCCCCGCCCGTGCCCGCTCTCCTGTTCCCGTCCCATGATCGGCAGGCGCAGGGTGAACACGGCGCCGCCCTTCGGGCAGTTGGCGGCGCTGATGACACCGCCGTGGATGTGCGCGTTCTCCATCGCGATCGACAGGCCGAGCCCGCTGCCCTCGGACCGCGCCCGGGAGGCGTCCGCCTTGAAGAAGCGGTCGAACACGTGCGGCAGGACGTCCTCGGGGATGCCGGGGCCGCTGTCGGCCACCTGAACCACCAGGATGCCCTGGGCGCGCCGGAACGCCTCGGAGGTCTCCTCCGGATTGACCCGCTCGGTGCGCACGGTGACCTTGACCGGGGAGCCGCCGTGCTTGAGGGCGTTGCCGATCAGATTCGCCAGGATCACGTCCAGCCTGCGCGGATCGAGGAGGACGACGATGCCGCGGGGTGCGTCGAGGTCCACCGCGTCCAGCCAGGCACGGGCGTCGATGCAGGCGGTGACCATGTCGGCCACGTCCACGTCGTCCAGGACCAGCTTGGCGGTGCCCGCGTCGAAGCGGGTGACCTCCATGAGGTTCTCCACCAGGTCGTTGAGCCGCCGGGTCTCGTTGACCACCAGCCGCACCGCGGGGGCGATCATCGGGTCGAGCGTGTCCGCCTCCTCCTCGAGCACCTCGGTCACGGCGGTCATGGCGGTCAGCGGCGTGCGCAGCTCGTGGGACATGTCGGCGACGAAGCGGCGGCTCGCCGACTCCCGGGCGCTCAGCTCCTCCACGCGTTCCTGGAGGGAGGCCGCGGTGCGGTTGAACGTGCGGGAGAGCTCGGCAAGCTCGTCCGCCCCCGACACCCGCAGCCGGGTGTCCAGCTCTCCCTCGCCGAGCCGCCGGGCGGCCTCGGCGAGCCGCTGCACCGGCCGCAGGACCGTCGAGGAGGCCGCCTGGGCCAGCAGGGCCGCGCCGACCAGCGCGAGGGCGGTGGCGATGCCGAGGGACCAGGCGAGCGAGTCCAGGTCGTCGCGCTCGGCGTTGAGCGACTTGAGCATGTAGGCGGTGGGGCCGCCGCCGATCACGCGGGTGCCGCCGATGAGGTAGGGGCGGCCGTTGCGGATGGTCCGCTGCCAGTAGAGGTGGTAGCGGTACTTGTTGCCCCCCGACAGGGCCCGGGGCTTGCCCACGGCGGCGGCGAGCCGGGCGGGCACCCAGCCCTCGACATTGAACTCGTCGGGGTTGGAGCTCTGGGCGCACTGCTTGCCGTCGGGATCGGTGTCTATCAGGACGATCTCGTAGCCCTGGCTGCTGGAGTGCGCGATCTGCTCGGCGGTCTTCGTCAGCGTCTCGCACGGCGGGTGCAGGGGTATGGAGGCCACATTGCGCTGGAGCGAGTCCCGGAAGTCGTTGAGCGCGGAGACCTGGGCACGCCCGAGCACGGCGTCGCGGTTGAGCCAGTACGCGATGCCGGAGGCGGAGACGGCGGCGGTCAGCGCCACGGCGCCGAAGACCGCGACGAGGCGGATCCGCAGGCTGGTCAGGCGCAGCAGGCGGCTCGGAACGCGGCCGAACCTGCCCTCCCGCTCCTTGCAGGTGTCCGCTCCCGAGCCCTTGTCGCGGGTGTCGGCAACGGTCACTGGGGCGGATCCAGCCGGTACCCGACGCCGCGCACCGTACGGATCAGCGCGGGGGAGGAGGGAATGTCCTCGATCTTGGCGCGCAGGCGCTGAACGCACGCGTCCACCAGCCGGGAGTCGCCGAGGTAGTCGTGCTCCCACACCAACCGCAGCAGCTGCTGGCGGGAGAGTGCCTGGCCGGGTCGGCGGCTCAGCTCGAGCAGCAGGCGCAGCTCCGTCGGCGTGAGCTGGAGGTCCTCTCCGTTCTTCGTCACGGTCATGGCGGAGCGGTCGATGACCACGCTGCCGAACGCGGCCGAGTCGGAGCTGTCCCGCTCCCCGCGCCTGAGCACGGCGCGGATACGCGCGTCGAGCACGCGGGGCTGGACCGGTTTGACGACGTAGTCGTCCGCGCCGGACTCGAGACCGACGACGACGTCGATGTCGTCGTTGCGCGCGGTGAGCAGGATGATCGGGAGCTGGTCGGTGCGGCGGATGCGTCGGCACACCTCGAAGCCGTCGATCCCGGGCAGCATGACGTCGAGCACGATCAGGTCGGGGCGCTGCTCGCGCAGCCGCTCCAGGCCGTCCTCGCCCGTCGCCGCGGCCACCACACGGTGGCCCTGGCGACTCAGGGCGAGTTCGAGGGCAGTGCGGATCGCGTCGTCGTCCTCGATGAGCAACAGGAATGGCACGAGGTCATTCTGTCCCACAGGGGACTGCCGCTTCGACAGTTGGGCACGAGCGGGCCGCGAGGTGGCCCTCACAGCCCGGCAAGTCATGCCAAAGAGGGACGGAATTCCCCGAATTCGGTAGGCGCCACCCCCTGTGACAGTGCTGTGACAGTCGCCGGACAGCGTCATGACCCTGATCCACGAGTCTTATGTGCACGGCGATCGGCAACACAGAGCGAACGCCGGGGCAAGGCTCGTCAGAAAGATCGGCTACGGCTCAACCGAACGGGGGCGCGTCATGAACGCACTGCAGACAGCGGGCACCACGGCAGTCCGTACGACGCACACCGCCCCTCGCGGGAGGGTCGAAGAGGTGTCCGGTGCTGCGGGCGGGCGGGGGTGCGCACGCGGCACCGGACGTGGTCTCACCCACGCACATGTTGTTCCGGGTGGGCAGGCCGCGGGGGCCGGCAGCCGTCGGGGGAGTGCTGCCGGCACCATCGGACGCCCTCGCCACATGGTCGCCATCGGTGGCGAGGTCAGCACCTTCGGTTCCGTGCCAGGGGCCGACGGGGGAGGCAACGGGGGACCCGCGGTCCACGGGGGAAACGAGGACCGCGGTGCCGACGGGGGATCGGCGGCCGCGTACAGGAAGCCCGACGGGGAGCGCTCCAGCACCGCGGAGGCGGACTTCACCGCCTACGTGACGGAGCGCAGGGCGGCCCTGTACGCGACCGCGTACCACCTCACGGGGGACCGCTTCGAGGCCGAGGACCTGCTCCAGAGCGCGCTGTTCAGCACCTACCGCGCCTGGGACCGGATCAGTGACAAGGCGGCCGTCGGCGGCTACCTGCGCCGCACGATGACCAATCTGCACATCTCGGCCTGGCGGCGGCGCAAGCTGAACGAGTACCCGACGGAGGAACTGCCGGAGACGGTGGGCGAAAACGACGCGATGCGCGGCACCGAGCTGCGTGCCGTCCTGTGGCAGGCGCTGGCCAAGCTGCCCGAGCCGCAGCGCACGATGCTCGTCCTGCGGTACTACGAGGGGCGCACCGACCCGGAGATCGCCGACATCCTCGACATCAGCGTCGGCACGGTGAAGAGCAGTATCTGGCGCTCGCTGCGCCGCTTGCGCGAGGACGAGTCGCTGACCTTCGGGGCGGACGAGGCCGAGGCGTTCGGGCAGCTCGTGGCGTAGCCGCCGGGAGTACCCGAGAAGTAGGACGCGCAGGACATCGGACATACGAGACATCGGACATACGAGACATCGGGCACGCAGGACATCGGACACACAGGACAACACAGAGCGCCGCAGAGTGGGAAACGGTTCGGGGGAGCCGCTCCCGGAGGGGCTGCGGTGGAGGCGAGGCCGGGCAGCCGGGGGGTCTGCCCGGCCTCCTTCATGCCCTCGTCCGGTGGTCCTGGCCCCGAGGGCAGGTCCGTTCAGCCGCTGACGGTCTCGGCCGCCGGGCGGGCGGGTACGGACTCCGGCCGCGCGGGCACGGACTCCGGTTGGGCGAGTACGGACTCCGGCCGCGCGGGCACGGACTCCGGTTGGGCGAGTACGGACTCCGGCCGCGGGGGCACGGACTCCGGCCGGGCGGGCACGGACTCCGGGCGGTACAGCGACCACTGCCGCAGTGCCGAGTCGACGCGGCGCAGGGCCTCCTCCTTGCCGCAGGCGTGGGCGCCCAGCGCCACCTGACGGTCCACGATCCGGCCCTCGGCACGCATCAGCATCCAGCCGCGGCGCACGAGGAAGGACGGCGCCTTCCGGCCTTCGCGCAGGTCACGCAGGAGACGCCGCCGGAACGTGGTGGAGGGGCGGCCGCGCAGGCACAGCGCGTCGGCGAGCAGGCCCAACTCCCGGCAGCGGTCGATGATCTCGGCCGCGAAGACGCCCTCGGCGATGAACACCGGCTCCTCGCCCAGTTCGAGGACCGTTCTCCCCGTCACGGCGCTCGAGGAGATGTCGTAGACGGGCACCTCGACCCGGCCCTCGCGGGCCAGCGCGCTCACGGCGGCGACGGCGGCCGCGGCGTTCCACGACCGCGGTGAGTCCCAGTCGGTCCCGCTGCCGTCCGGCATCAGCGGCAGGGTGGGATCGGTGCCCTCTTTGTAGAAGTCGTCCAGCCGCAGCACACGAAGGCCGGTCCGCTCGGCGAGGGAGGACTTCCCACCACCGGAAGGTCCGGTCAACAAAATCACGCGGGCGACTGGGTCAAGGCTCACGGAACACCAGTGTGGGGCATGATCGGCGCTGATCGTCAGCCCCCGGTCAAAAGCGGCCGGGATCACGCGGGTTGAGCCGTTCGAGTGAACACGGACAGTCGCGACTTGGAGCGCTGGGTGACCGGTCACTACGGTTCGTCCGTATACGCTCGCGCACTGCACCGACAGGCAGGTTGATATGCCCTCGCAGCATCGCCGTTCCCGTTCGCCCCTCTCCTCGCGCCCGGTGCTCCGTCTCGCCGTCGCCGTCTCCTCGGCGGGCGCGGCGCTCGCCGCCGGAGTCGGAGCGGCGTCGGCCGCGCCCGCCTCCTCCGCGGGACTTCCGGGACTTCCCGACCCGGGCGGTGTCACCCGGCCCGACGTCGGCGCGGCGCTGACCGGACTTCAGCAGGGCGCTCCCGCGGCCCTGAAGCCGGTCAAGTCGATGAACATCAACCCCCTCGCGCAGACCGGCGTGGACCCGCTGGACAACTCGGTGGGCACCCAGGCAGCCGACTTCGCGCCGGTGAGCACGGCCGCCGCCACCAAGCCGCTGGCCACGCGCAACTCCCTGTCCACGCTTCCGATCGCCGGTCCCGTGGCGGGCGTCCTGCCGGGCTGACACCGCCCCCCGGACCGGACGTCAGGCCGCCGGCTGGGGCCGCTCGCCCGGGTTGCCGGAGACCAGACTCAGCACGAAGTCCTCGTCCTCCGGCCCGAAGGACTCCAACGGGCCCAGCGGCCACGCCGGACGCCCATCCAGCCACGGCACGACCGTGCGTCCGTCGTGGAACTCCCCCCGCAGGTCCGCCGTCCCGACGGCCTCGAACGCTCTCCCGGCCGCCGAGGCCTCGGCGGCGGTGGCGGACGTGGTGGCTTCGGCCGAATCGAGGCAGGCGGCGGACGGCGCGGGCGTTCCCGTCCGCACCGGCACGAGATGGCTCGGCCGGTCGCCCTCGCCGCCCAGCACGGGGAAGACCAGCAGCCACCCCCAGCCGTCCACGGGGTCCGTCAGCAGGACATACCGGACGGGCTGGGCCTCGGGTGAACGCGCCGCCCGTACCAGGGCGTTGGCCGTGCGGCCGGCGGCGACTGCACGCCAGACGACCCTCGTCAGGCAGAGCGCGCACAGCGCCGCGCCGGCGGCGACCCCCCAGGGAAGCCCCTCGTTGCCCAGGGCCGAGGCATGCGAGGGGGAGTCGGTCGCGTACTCGACCTTCAGGGTCTCGCCCCGGTGCGGCCTGTTCCCGGCGTGCGCCACGGCCGTGTGGACGGTGCGGCCGCGCGCGGTGCGGAAGGTGACCGCGACGTTGTCGGGCAGTACCCAGGGCAGCACCACCCCGTCGACCTCCCCGACCCTCGCCCTGGCGACGGCGGTGGGGCCCCGGCCGACGGCGACCGCGTCGGCCCACCAGGGGAAGGTGTTGACGGCGACGAAGGCTAATGCCAGCAGCCCGCCCACCGACAGCCCTCCGCGCAGGGTGAGGCGGCGCAGCGTCCGCACCCGCCACCACGGCGAGGTGCGGATGTCCGCCTCCGGCTCGGAAGGGCCGGTCGCGGGCGGTACGGCGAGACGGCGTGCGGCCTCGGCGAGCGCGCGGTACGCCACTCGGCCCCCGGCCCCTTCGGGCATCGTCCCTCTCCTCCCCGTCCCCGACCTGTCCCGACCTATGAAGACACCTCCCGCGGAAGCCTGGTTGCTCCACGGGAGGTGCCTTCTGCGGGAATCTGGGCGGATGCCGCGCAATCGTCCGCGCGGCCGCCGGTTCGGCCGCCGGTTCGGCCGCCGT
The DNA here is from genome assembly GCF_014646055.1 of Wenjunlia tyrosinilytica. Lineage (GTDB taxonomy): Bacteria > Actinomycetota > Actinomycetes > Streptomycetales > Streptomycetaceae > Wenjunlia > Wenjunlia tyrosinilytica. The sequence continues at coordinate 84,428 of NZ_BMMS01000004.1, read as the reverse complement.
TCTGCCGGACGCCGAGGACGCCGAGGACGCCGACCGGTCAGACGCCGATCGGGTGCCAGACCGTCTTGGTCTCCAGGAACGCCAGCAGGCGGTCCGTGCCGGGCTCCGCGGTCCAGTCGGTGGCGGACGGCCGCAGGACCCGTTTGAGGTTGTCGGCGGCGGCGACCTGGAGCCGCGCCGACTCCTCGGCGTCCGCCCCGGCGAGGTCGATCGCGTTGACGTCCATGTGCGCCGCGAGGTGCGGGGCGACCTCGGAGACCTTGCCCGACAGGATGTTGACCACTCCGCCGGGAACGTCGGAGGTGGCCAGCACCTCGCCCAGCGACAGCGCCGGGAGCGGGGACTTCTCCGAGGTGAGGACCACCACGGTGTTGCCGGTGACGATCACCGGGGCGATCACCGAGACCAGCCCGAGGAACGAGGACTCCTGCGGCGCCAGCACGGCGACGACACCGGTCGGCTCGGGCACGGAGAGATTGAAGTACGGGCCCGCGACCGGGTTGGCGGAGCCGGCGATCTGGGCGACCTTGTCGGACCAGCCCGCGTACCAGACCCAGCGGTCGACGGCCGCGTCCACCTGGGCGGCGGCCTTCGACTTGGACAGCCCCTCGCCCGCGGCGACCTCGGCGGTGAACTGGTCCCGGCGGCCCTCCAGCATCTCGGCGACGCGGTAGAGGATCTGACCGCGGTTGTACGCCGTGGTGCCCGACCAGCCGCCGAACGCCTTGCGCGCCGCCACGACGGCGTCACGGGCGTCCTTGCGGGAGGACAGGGGTGCGTTGGCGAGCCAGTTGCCCTTGCTGTCGGTCACCTCGTACACCCGTCCGCTCTCGGACCGGGGGAACTTCCCCCCGACGAACAGCTTGTAGGTCTTGTAGACGTTCAAGCGCTCAGCTTGTTTCATCGGTCGCGCTCACCCTCTCGCTCGCTGCGCTCGTTCGACGGCTCGGCCGCTCCGGCTTTCATCGGTCGCGCTCACTCTCTCGCTCGCTGCGCTCGTTCGACGGCTCGGCCGCTGTGGCGAGGTATGCCTCCAGACCGTGGCGGCCCCCCTCGCGGCCGTAGCCCGACTCCTTGTAGCCGCCGAACGGCGAGGAGGGGTCGAACTTGTTGAACGTGTTGGCCCACACCACGCCCGCGCGCAGCTTGTCGGCCGTCCACAGGATGCGGGAGCCCTTCTCGGTCCAGATGCCCGCCGAGAGCCCGTAGGGGGTGTTGTTGGCCTTCTCGACCGCCTCGGCCGGAGTGCGGAAGGTGAGCACGGACAGCACAGGGCCGAAGATCTCCTCACGGGCGATCCGGTGGGCCTGGGTGACCCCGGTGAACACAGTCGGGCGGAACCAGAAGCCGTTCGACGGCAGTTCGCACTCCGGCGACCAGCGGTCGGCGCCCTCGGCTTCTCCGGCCTCGGTGAGCGCGCGGATGCGGCCGAGCTGTTCGGCGGAGTTGATGGCGCCGATGTCGGTGTTCTTGTCCAGCGGGTCGCCCACGCGGAGGGTGGACATGCGCCTCTTGAGCGAGTCCAGCACCTCGTCGGCCACCGACTCCTGGACCAGCAGGCGCGAGCCCGCGCAGCAGACGTGGCCCTGGTTGAAGAAGATGCCGTTGACGATGCCCTCGACGGCCTGGTCGACGGGGGCGTCGTCGAAGACGATGTTGGCCGCCTTGCCGCCCAGCTCCAGGGACAGCTTCTTCCCGGTGCCCGCGACAGCGCGGGCGATGGCCTTGCCGACCTCGGTGGAGCCGGTGAACGCGACCTTGTCCACACCCGGGTGCGAGACGAGCTCGGCGCCGGTCGAGCCGTCACCGGTCAGGATGTTGACGACTCCCTTGGGCAGCCCGGCCTGGCGGCAGATGTCCGCGAAGAACAGGGCCGACAGCGGGGTGGTCTCGGCGGGCTTGAGCACCACCGTGTTGCCCGTGGCCAGCGCCGGGGCGATCTTCCACGCGAGCATCATCAGCGGGAAGTTCCACGGGATGACCTGACCGGCCGCACCGATCGGCCGGGGGGCCGGGCCGAAGCCCGCGTACTGGAGCTTGTCCGCCCAGCCCGCGTAGTAGAAGAAGTGCGCCGCGGCCGTCGGCAGGTCGAAGTCGCGCGACTCCCGGATCGGCTTGCCGTTGTCGAGCGACTCCAGCACCGCCAGCTCACGCGAGCGCTCCTGGAGGATGCGGGCGATACGGAACAGGTACTTGGCGCGCTCGGAACCCGGCAGCGCCGACCACTTCTCGAAGGCCTTGCGCGCGGCCTTCACCGCCCGGTCCACGTCCTCGGGCCCGGCCTGGGCGACCTCGGAGAGCACCTCCTCCGAGGCGGGGCTGATGGTCTTGAAGACCTTGCCGTCGGCGGCGTCGGTGAACTCGCCGTCGATGTAGAGCCCGTAGGCCGGGGCGATGTCCACCACCGCGCGGGACTCGGGTGCGGGTGCGTACTCGAATGTCTGCTTGTCCATGGCCATGGCGTGTCAGTCCACCGTCACGTAGTCGGGACCGGAGTAGCGGCCGGTGCTCAGCTTGTGCCGCTGCATCAGCAGGTCGTTGAGGAGGCTGGAGGCGCCGAAGCGGAACCAGTCGGCCGACAGCCACCGATCCCCAAGGGTCTCGTTCACCATCACCAGGTACTTGATCGCGTCCTTGGTGGTGCGGATGCCGCCCGCGGGCTTCACTCCCACTTGTACTCCGGTCGTCGCGTGGAAGTCACGCACGGCCTCGAGCATGAGGAGGGTGACCGGCGGGGTGGCGTTGACCGCGACCTTGCCGGTGGAGGTCTTGATGAAGTCGGCACCGGCCAGCATCGCCAGCCAGGAGGCGCGGCGCACATTGTCGTAGGTCGACAGCTCACCGGTCTCGAAGATGACCTTCAGATGGGCGGGCCCGCCGGTCCCGTCCGGGCCGGGCTCGCGGTGGCAGGCCGCCTTGACGGCCTTGATCTCCTCGAAGACCTCGAGGTAGCGGCCGGACAGGAAGGCGCCCCGGTCGATCACCATGTCGATCTCGTCGGCGCCGGCGGCGACGGCCTCGGCCGTGTCCGCGAGCTTCACCGGCATCCCGGCGCGGCCGGAGGGGAAGGCGGTGGCGACGGAGGCGACCTTGATCCCGGAGGCGCCCAGGGCCGCCTTCGCGACGGGGACCATGTCCGGGTAGACACAGATCGCGGCGACCTTGGGGGTCGTGGCGTCGGTCGGGTCCGGGCTGATGCCCTTGGCGCACAGCGCCCGGACCTTGCCAGGGGTGTCCGCGCCTTCGAGCGTTGTCAGGTCGATCATGGAGATCGCCAGGTCGATGGCATAGGCCTTCGCCGTGGTCTTGATCGAACGGGTGCCGAGGGTCGCGGCGCGGGCCTCGATACCGACCGCGTCGACGCCTGGCAGCCCGTGGAGGAAGCGGCGCAGCGCGCTGTCGGAGCCGGTCACGTCGGCCATCTCCGCCAGCCGGACCGCGGCGCCGGAGCTGTATGCGGGAACAGTGGGCATGGTCACCAGCTCAGCATATCTACACGCGTAGCTAATGTCTCCCCCCAGAGTCCCCTGGGACCCCCGGGGGGAACCCGGAACCCGCATCCCATGGTGCCCCGGACCGGTGGTGCCCCGGCCGCCGGGGGCCGGAATCGGGGGAGCCGCAGGCGTCGGGGAGGGCCGGGCCGCCGGGGGCCCGGGAACCCCGCCTCCGGAAGGAGAGGCTTATGACTCGACGAGGCGGGGGTGAAGCGGCGATGGTGTGGTGCCGGCCCGCCCGATCGCCGTCCTGGCAGGATTGCGGCATGGAACGTGTGCTTGGAATCGGTGGGTACTTCATGCGGGCCGCCGACCCGGCGGCCCTGAGCGCCTGGTATCGCGACTGCCTGGGCCTGGACTCCGATGAGCACGGCCTGTGGCGTCAGGGAGCCGGGCCGACGGTGTTCGCGGCATTCGAGTCCGAGACCGACTACTTCGGGTCCCGCGCCCAGCAAAGCATGCTCAACTTCCGGGTCCGCGACCTGGATGCGATGCTCGCGCAATTGCGTGCCAAGGGAGCGGACGTGGCCGAGGAAACGCAGGACATGGAGGGTGTCGGTCGATTCGGCTGGGTCACCGATCCCGAGGGCAATCGGGTCGAGTTGTGGCAGCCCGCCTGACGGCGGCTTCACGCAGGCGGTGACGGGCCGGTGGACCACTGGGTTGTCGAGGTGTGAACCTTGGCCGGGCCCGCGCGGCCGTCGCAGGCGGGGCGGCGCCGCTCGGGGGACGGGAGGACAACGGCGGCTGAACGGCGTGAGGACGTTTCCCGAAAGCGTCTTCACCAAAGCTCCGCACCGCTGTCCTGCGGCCCGGCGGCCTCTACATTTCCCCTGCCGGGGAGCGGGTGGCGCTCGCGGTGTGCGCGCACCGCGGGGGTGCGGATCCGCAGGGGTGGGACATGTACATGATCAGCAGTGATGAAGTGCCCAGAACCAGGTACCGGATCGACCGGCTGCCCAACGGCGCGTACCAGTGGCGGCTGACCGCGCAGAACGGCCGGGTGGTTGCCGTCTCCGCGACCTCCTTCGCCGAGTTCGACGCCTGCCGGGACGCGTTCGCGGGCACCCGCGCCGAGGCCGAGCACCTGACCGTGGCGGTGCTCCACTCCACCGTCCGCGGCGGCGGCTGGGTCTGGGGGGCCCGCGGCAGCCAGGGGCAGTTGAGGGCCGTCTCCTCCCGTGCCTATGAACGGCACTCGACCTGCCGGGCGGCCTTCGAGCGGTTCCAGGTGCTGTTGAGCGAGTTCGACCCGGACTCCATCGTCTGACGGCGCGGGGCCCGACCGGCGTTGCCCCGCGGGCGCGACCGAAGTTGCCCCGCGGGCACACGTCGTTCACCTTCCGGTCGGCGTGCGTAGGTCCACCGCCGCGACTCTGCCCAGGACATCACCGGGTGGGAACCCGCCCGGACATCACCGGAGAGCCCGCGCGCACGGCCGCGCCGATCGGCCGCGCCCGCGGACGTTTCGGCGGGTGCCGTGCCCGGTGCTGCCTGCCGGACATGGGGGAGGGATCCGAGCGTGAGCAGTGTCCGCGACCGTCTGCGCGCGACCTTGTCGCGTGCGCCGGGCGGTGGCACGGCGGTGGCCTCCGGCGTCGGTGAGGTGCCCAGGCGGCTTTACGCCGACTCCGGGCCCGCCGACCGGTTGTTCAGGGGAGGGCTCCGGGCGGGCGGCGCGGCCGTGCTGGCGATCATGTCGCTGGTCGGCGGGTTCCTGCTCTACCGGGCGTGGCAGGCGCTGCGCTCGGCCGGGGCCTCGTTCCTGACCACGGCGGCGTGGGAGCCGGACACCGGGAACTTCGGGATCGCCGCGGTGCTCACCGGGACGGTGCTGATCGCCTCCGTGGCCGTCTGCATCGCCGTGCCGCTGGCGATCGGGACCGCCCTGTACATCGTCGAGTACGCCCCGCCGAGGATCCGCCGGACGCTGGTGAGCCTGGTCGACCTGATGGCGGCCGTGCCCTCGGTGGTCTACGGGCTGTGGGGGCTGTTCTTCCTCCAGGGCAAGGTGATCGGGCTGGCCCGGTGGCTGTCGACGTACTTCGGGTGGCTGCCGCCGTTCAAGGTCGATGGCGCCGACCCCAGGGACCCGCTGGCGACCGAGACGGTCTACACGGCGTCCACGTTCATCGCCGGGATCGTGGTGGCCATGATGGTGGCGCCCATCATCTGCTCGGTGGTGCGGGAGGTCTTCTCGCAGACGCCGGTGGGGGAGCGCGAGGGCGCCTACGCGCTCGGCGCCACGCGGTGGGGCATGGTGCGCTCGGTGGTCCTGCCGTTCGGCAAGGGCGGCATGATCGGCGGCACCATGCTCGGCCTGGGGCGGGCACTCGGGGAGACGATCGGCGTCTACCTGGTGATCTCCCCGGTGTTCGTGATCCAGCCGCACATCCTGCAGAGCGGCACGAGCTCGGTGTCCTCGCTGATCGCGCTGCGCTACGGCGAGGCGAGCAAGTTCGGCATGTCGGCCCTGATGGCGGCGGGCCTCGCGCTCTTCCTGATGACGCTGGTCGTGAACTTCGTCGCGTCCTCCATCGTGGCCCGCAGCCGCTCCGGCGCCACCAGCGACTCATGAACGGGGACACGGGCCGCATGCCCCACCTGACGAAGGACGCCGGCGCGACGCCGGGTCCCGACGCCGCATCGCACCTCGAGGCCTCGGCGCATCCGCAGCGGGCGAGCCGGCTCGGAGCCGTGACCGCGAACGAATCCGCGACGGTCCCGGTGACCAGGGCCGGAGCCGATCCCCAGCCGATGCGGCCCACCACCACCGTTGTGGTGCCCCGCATCGCGCAGGCGCAGGCGCACGCCCAGTCCGCCACGGCTCGGCGGGCCACCTCCACCGTGCGGGCCACCGACGCCTACGCCGTCGTCGGGGCGGGCGTCGCCTCCCTGAGCACCACCGCGTTGCTGTTCACCCAGCTCACCGGGTTCTCCGGGGGGCTCGGGTTCGTCGTCGTGGGCTATGTGCTCTTCCTCGCGTTCTACGCGCTCCTGGTCTCCTTCGACGAGGACGGGCCCGCCGTCCGGGACCGGATCGTCTCCGTCGGGGTGCACAGCATGGCCGCTCTGATGCTCACCGCCCTCGTCTTCGTCGTGGTGTACACCCTCTGGGAGGGGCGCACCGCGCTACCGCATCTGAACTTCTTCACCCAGGACATGGCCAAGGCCGGTCCCCTGGACCCGCTGACCGTCGGCGGCATCCGCCACGCCGTCCTCGGGACGCTCGTCCAGATCGGCCTCGCCCTGCTCATCACCGTGCCCACCGGGCTGGTCTGCGCGGTCTTCCTCAACGAGGTGCCCGGCCGCTACGGCCGCTTCGTGCGCACCATCGTCGAGGCCATGACCGCGCTGCCGTCCATCGTCGCCGGTCTGTTCGTCTTCGCCACCGTCATCCTGGCCATCGGCGTGGACAAGTCCGGCCTGGCCGCATCCCTCGCCATCTCGGTGATGATGCTGCCGATCGTCATCCGGGCCGCCGACGTGGTGATCAGGCTGGTGCCCGGCACGCTGAGGGAGGCCTCCTACGCCCTCGGCGCCCCCCGCTGGCGGGCCGTGTGGCACGTCGTGCTGCCCACCGCCCGCTCGGGTCTGACCACGGCCGTGATCCTGGGCACCGCCCGCGGCGTCGGCGAGACCTCCCCGGTGCTGCTGACCGCCGGGTTCACCGCCGTCACCAATCTCGACCCCGGCTCAGGGCCGATGGTCTCCCTGCCGCTGGCCACCTTCGAGTTCGTCAAGTCGCCCGAGCACACCATGATCGTGCGCGGCTTCGGGACCGCGGCGACGCTCATGGCGCTGGTCCTTCTGCTGTTCATCGTCGCCCGCGTCGTCGGCGGCCGCGGACCGGGCCATGTGACCCGGCGCGGCCGGCGCCGCAGGGCGCTGGCCTCCGCCGAAGACCTTCGCCGCATCGAGTCCCGCCCGCGTCCGGCGGCGGCCGGACGCCCCACCGAGGAATCCACGAGGAGTACGCCGTGACATCCGCACCCCTCCCACCGAGCGGCGCCGCGCCCCGGCGCCGGCGCGCCTTCGGCCGACCGGCATGGGCGCGCGTGCCGGCCCTGGCGGCCGCCCTCGTCCTCGTCCTGACCGCCCTGCTCGGCGGCAACCCCCAGACCGCCTCCGCCGCGACGTACGCCCGTATCTCCGGGGCCGGTTCCACGTGGAGCCAGAACGCGCTCGACCAGTGGCGCCGCAATGTCACCCAGTACGGCATGACCGTCAACTACGCGGGCACCGGCTCCTCCGACGGCCGCGAGCAGTTCCGCAGCGGCACCGTGGACTTCGCCGTCTCCGAGGTGCCCTACGGGCTCACCGAGTTCGGCCGCACCGACTACCCGCCCAAGCGCGGCTACGCGTACATGCCGATCGTCGCGGGCGGCACCTCGTTCATGTACAACCTCAAGATCGGCGGACGGCGCGTCACCAACCTCCGCCTGTCCGGCGACGTCCTCACCAAGATCTTCACGGGAAGGATCACCCGCTGGAACGACCCCGCGGTCAAGGCCGACAACCCCGGACTCGACCTGCCGGCCCGCAAGGTCGTGCCCGTCGTCCGCTCCGACGGCTCCGGCACCACCGCGCAGTTCAGCACGTGGATGTCCAAGGAGCACGGCGCCGCGTGGAACGACTACTGCCGCCGCGCCAACAAGCCCACCCCCTGCGGTGTGACCTCCTACTTCCCCGTCGTGCCCGGCTCCGGCTTCATCGCCCAGTCCGGCTCCCTGGGAGTCTCCGGCTACGTGCGCCAGGGCTACGCCGAGGGCGCCATCACCTACGTCGAGTACTCCTACGCGCTGTCCACCGGCTTCCCCGTCGCCAAGGTGCTCAACAAGAGCAACTACTACGTGGAGCCGACCGCGACCTCCGTCGCCGTGGGGCTGCTCAAGGCACGGATCAACACCGACCAGCACTCGCCGGCCTACCTCACCCAGATCCTCGACGGCGTCTACCACAACCCCGACCGGCGCACCTATCCGCTCTCCAGCTACAGCTACATGATCCTGCCGACCAAGCTGGAGCGGCCGCTCACCAAGGACAAGGGCCGCACCCTCGGGGCCTTCTCCTACTACTTCCTGTGCGAGGGACAGCAGCAGGCGCAGTCGCTCGGGTACTCGCCCCTGCCGATCAACCTGGTCAAGGCCGGGCTCAAGCAGGTGCGCAGGGTGCCGGGTGTGGATGTGCGCAACATCGACATCAAGAGCTGCCACAACCCGACCTTCTCCTCGGACGGCAGCAACACCCTGGCCAAGAACGCCCCCTTTCCCAAGGACTGCGACCGCAAGGGCCCCAAGCAGTGCTCCATGGGCACCGCGGGCGCGCACGGCAAGCCGACCCCGGTGAAGCCGGGAGCGCAGACCTCCGGCGGCGGCACCGCCGGGGCGGGCGGCGCGGCGGGAGCCTCGGGGGCGGGCGGCTCGTCGGGCTCCGCGGGGTCCGACGCAGCGCAGGGCGGCGCCTCGGGGAGCGCGGGAGCGGGCGGCGCCGGGGGCATCGACCCCGACACCGGACAGAACGCCACGGCCGCGGGGGCGACCGGCGGCGAGCAGATCGCGGCCACCAACGTGGAGCTGGGACCCGAGTCGACGTGGAGCATGCGCACCCTGCTGATGCTGCTGTCCGCGGCCCTGCTCATCGGTGTGGTCGTGACCCCGCCGCTGCTGGGCCGGGCCCTGGGCGGCCGGGACGGACGTGACGGCCGCGACAGGAGAGGTGGAGACGGTGCGTAGGCCCCGGCTGATCTGCGCGGTGGCCGCCCTGCTGGCGGCCGTCGGCCTGGTGGTCCTGCCCCCGCCCGGTGGCGCGGGGCAGGCCAGTGCGGCGGGCGGCGGCGAGGACTCGGCCGTGACCGTCACCGGCCGCAAGGGCCGCTACGACGACTTCTCCAAGCTGAAGGTGACGGTCCACCAGACCAGGAACCTGCGGGCCCAGGGCATCCGGATCACCTGGACCGGCGGCCGGCCCACCAGCAGCACCAACTTCGAGCACAACTACCTGCAGATCATGCAGTGCTGGGGCGACAAGGCCTCCGGCCCCGAGCGGGAGCAGTGCCAGTTCGGCGGCTCGGAGATCCACGCGGTCGGCGGCCAGTTCTCCGGCAGCAACCTGGTCGGCATGCCTGCCGGCTCCTCCGAGTACGACCCCAAGGAGAAGAAGTACACGTACGACGACGTCCAGGGCGCGGGCTGGGTGCCGTTCCGCCCGGTGCGCGGCAAGCCCACCACGACGCCGACCGACCAGACGTACTTCACCAAGTTCACCACCAACGAGCAGCCGTACGACCGCACGGGCGCGGACGGCACCGGTGACGCCGTCTTCGAGGCACAGACCGGCGTCGAGTCCCCCCATCTCGGGTGCGGCGAGGCCATGAAGGGCAAGGCGGCCCGCCCGAAGGCCAGGGCGTGCTGGCTGGTGATCGTCCCGCGGGGCGAGCACGAGCCGGGAGGCGGCAGGGGAAGCGACGGCCGTCTCCAGACCTCCCCGCTGTCGGCGTCCAACTGGGCGCAGCGCATGACGGTCAAGCTGGAGTTCCTGCCGATCGGCCGCTACTGCCCCATCGGGCAGGCGGAACGCCCCACCCTCGGCTCCGAGATGGTCTCCGACGCGATGACCTCCTGGCAGCCCGCGCTGTGCACCTCGGGGAGGGTGACCTACGGCTACCAGCAGTCCGGTGACGGCTTCGCGCGCGGGCAGGTGGCCAACCCGCTGCCGGGCTCGCCCGGGCTGGCGTTCACCTCCGCGCCCGTCACCGCGCCCGAGGGCGCCAAGCCGGTGGTGCACGCCCCCGTGGCGGTCTCCGGGCTCGGAGTGGCGTTCTTCATCGAGGACCCCGAGGGCGCACTGGTACGGCGGCTGCGGCTCAACCCCCGGCTGATCGCCAAGCTCCTCACCAGCTCGTACCAGCGGGACGTCCCCGACGGGCTCACCCAGCCCCATATGAAGGGGAACCCGGAAAGCCTGGTCACCGACGCGGAATTCGTGAAACTGAATCCGAAATTCAAGAACTGGTCGCCCAGCTCATTTCCCCAGGGGCTCATCATGCCGCAGGGGGACGCCGACTCCTACCGGCTGCTCTGGCAATGGCTCCAGTCGGACCGGGAGGCCCGTGAATTCCTCGGCGGGAAAAAAGACCCATGGGGGACGAAGCTCAACCCGTTCTTCAAGGAACTGCGCCTCGACCACGACTCGGCGGTCAACACCTTCCCGAAGGCCGACCCGTCCAAGGCCAATGCCACCCCGCCCCCGGACCCGGTGACCTACGGCGTGATCGATCTGCGCCCCTACGTCAACTCGCTCCACGACGGCGCCCTGCACGCCCGCAAGGGCGACTCCGGCCAGCGCAATGTCTGGGACGCCAACAGCACCCCGCCGAAGTTCACCGGCTCGCTCCAGCCCCCGGGCAAGCGGTTCCAGCTCGCCCTCGTGGACGCCGCCTCGGCGGCCCGCTACGGCCTGCCCACCGCGCAGCTGAAGAACGGGGCCGGGCAGTGGGTGGCGCCGACCCCCGCCGCACTGCTGAAGGGCGTGGCCGCCATGAAGCCCGGCGCGGTCCGGGACGTGCTCGAACTCGACCCGGCCAGGACCGCCGAGGGCGCCTACCCGCTCACCGAGATCGCCTACGCGGCCGCATCCACGGGGCTGAGCGCCAAGGCGCGCAAGGACTACGCGAATCTCGTCCGGTACGCGGTCGGACACGGCCAGGTGCCCGGAATCGGTCCGGGGCTGCTGCCGCCCGGATACGCTCCGCTGCCGCAGCGGCTGCGGCGCCAGGCGCTGAGCGCGGCCGCCAGGCTCCAGGCCGGAGTGGCCGACGCGGGCAACAGCGGCGGGGCCTCCGGCGGCACGACCGCCGGGGCGAGCGGGGGCAGCGGCTCGACCGGCGGAGGCTCCGGATCGACCGCGGGAGGCAGCGCGGGAGGGGCGTCCCCCAAGGGCGGCCAGTCCGCCCCGCCGCCCAATGGCGGCGGCAAGTCGCCGGGGCCCGACGGTGTCACCAGGGCGGGCGCCTCCACGCCCCAGCAGGCCCTCGGCGCGGTGCGCTGGGTCCTGCTCGCGGTCCTCGTGCTGGGCGGCGCCGGTGCGCTGCTGGGCCCGCTGCTGATGCGCAGGGGCGCCCTGGAAGCGGTGGGAGCGGCCCTTCGCCGGTGGCGATGAAGGAACAGCCGGTGTCGAAGGAACAGCCGGTGTCGAAGGAACAGCCGGTGTCGAAGGAACAGCCGGTGTCGAAGGGACAGCGGCGTCGAAGGGGCAGCGGTGAGCGAACACCAATGCCGCGCCCCCGCGGGGGAAATTCTTGACGCCTGCCGCAAAAGGCGGCGTTAACCATTCCACCTCGCACAGTTCGCTTGCGACAGGGGCGGGCGCCGGGAATATTTCTGGGTGTCCGGTCGACGGGCCAGGGCGGATTCGGAATCGAGCATTCGGAATCTTCGAGCGCGTCGCCACACATTTGATTCGCGAGCACGGAGGAAAGACAGTGAGCGTGAAATACATTCGTCGGGCGACGATCGCCGTCGCGGGCGCGGCGGTGCTCGGCCTTTCGGCCCTGGGCAGCACGGCCGTGGCCGACCCGGCCCCGGGCGAGTACCGGCAGCTCGCCGGCGTCGGCTCCGACACCACCCAGGACGTGGTCAACGCCCTGGGCAAGCTGAGCGTCGACCCCGACGGGAAGCCCGACAACCAGCTCATCGCCTCCTACAACGCCGTGGGCAGCCCCACCATCAAGACCCGCAAGACCGGCTGCGGCAACATCCCGCGGCCCAACGGCTCCTCGGCCGGCATCACCGCGCTGATCAACGACATCGCGGCGAACACCAAGTGCATCGACTTCGCCCGCTCCTCGCGCGGTCCGAACGACACCACGACCACCGACCTGACCTGGATCCCGTTCGCCAAGGACGGTGTGACCTTCGCGGTGCGCGGCAACAGCGCCCTGCCGAAGAAGCTCTCCAAGGCCACGCTGGTCAAGGTCTACAACTGCGTGACCCGCAAGCTCAACGGCGTCACCGTCAACCCGCTGATCCCGCAGGCCGGCTCGGGCACCCGCTCGTTCTGGCTGAAGGAAATGGGGCTGACCGAGGGCTCCCTGCCGAAGTGCGTGAGCGACCGCAACGGAACCGTCCAGGAGCACGACGGCCGCGCCCTCACCAAGGCCGGCGACATCATGCCGTTCTCCATCCCGCAGTACATCACCCAGACGAACTCGGCGAAGACCCACGTCAAGGACCGCCGCGGCAAGGCCGTGCTCGGGACCCTCAACGGCCACACGCCGGTCTGGAAGGGCTCGCTCAACCTGAAGTTCCCCATCACCCGCGACGTCTACAACGTCGTCAAGACCTCGCGCCTCGCGGTCAAGTCCGTCAAGGCCGGTTTCGTCGGCAAGACCTCGCAGGTCTGCAAGAACGTCACCAGCCCGAAGATCACCATCTTCGGCTTCGGCAAGGCCGCGAACTGCGGCGTCACCATCCTCAAGGGCAAGAGCTGACCTTGCCGCGCGACCACGGATGACCGTCCGGCCGGGCCCCCGCGGGGTGCCCGGCCGGACGCCGTGCCCGCCGCCCCACCACCCCCAAGGAGCGAAACGTGACGGTCCTGTCGCCGCCGCCCGGGACGGCCGCCGGTCCCGGTGCGCCCGCGTCCGACGCGGCGCCCCGAGCCCTCCGGCCGGAACCCGCCGCCGACGCCCGGTTCGCCGTGCCCGGCGCCGCGCTGACGATCCTGGCCGCGCTCCTCCTCGGCTTCGCCGCCAATCTCACCGTCGTCGGCCACCTCAAGCACGCCCGCGACCAGCAGACCGGCTTCGCCGAACTGCGCAAGCAACTCGCGCTCGGCACGGCGCCCGTGGGACAGACCGGAAGCGACGGCCACCTGCTGCGCCCCGGCACCCCCGTCGCCGTGCTGCGCATCCCCGCGCTGGGGCTGCGGGAGGTCGTCTTCGAGGGCACCACGTCGGGGGTCCTGGTCTCCGGCCCCGGCCACCGCAGGGACACCCCGCTGCCGGGGCAGGCCGGGACCAGCGTCGTGATGGGCCGCCAGTGGGGGTACGGCAGTCCGTTCAACCACATCGACCGGCTCCAGACCGGCCTGGAGATCCGGGTGGCGACCGGCCAGGGCAAACACGTCTACCGGGTCACCGCCGTGCGGCGTGCCGGTGACCCGGTGCCGGCCCCGCTCACCGCGGGACACGGCCGCCTCACCCTGATCACCGCCACCGGCGCCCCTTACACACCCTCCGGGGTGCTGCGGGTCGACGCCGACCTGGTGACCCCGGCGCAGCCGAGCCCGGCCCGGCCGCTGGCACCGGGGGCGGTCTCCGAGGCGGAACGCCCGCTGGGCGGGGACGGCTCCGCCTGGCTGCCCATGGCGCTGTGGAGCCAGCTCCTGCTCGCCGCCGTCGCCGCGGTCGTCTGGGCCCGCCGCCGCTGGGGCCAGTGGCAGGCGTGGATCGTCGGCTTCCCGGTGCTGTCCGCACTGGGGATCGCCGTCTGCGGCGCCGCCACCAGGCTGCTGCCCAACCTGCTGTGACCCCGCCGCCGCGGCCCCCCGCACTCCTTTCGAGAAGAGACCAGCCGATGACCAGCGTCACCGAGACCGAGACCACCGCCGTCCTGCCCCCGCCTCACCCGGGGGCACCGTCCGGGGCGCGCCCAGCCACGCTGGAGGCCCGCTCCGTCTCCGCCTGGTTCGGCACCCACCAGGTGCTCGCCCAGGTCTGCCTCACGATGCCGGCGCATCGGGTCACCGCCCTGATCGGCCCCTCCGGCTGCGGCAAGTCCACCTTCCTGCGCGTCCTGAACCGGATGCACGAACTGACCGCGTCCGCCGCCATGGCCGGGGCGGTCCTGCTCGACGGCGAGGACATCTACGACCGGGGGCGGCGCATCACCCACGCCCGGCGGCAGATCGGCATGGTCTTCCAGAAGCCCAACCCGTTCCCGTCGATGTCCATCCACGACAACGTCCTGGCGGGACTGAAGATGAACGGGATCCGTACCTCCCGCGGCGAGCGGGACATGCTCGTCGAGGAGTGCCTGACCAAGGCCGGGCTGTGGAAGGAGGTCCGCGACCGGCTGCGCCAGCCCGGCGGGGCGCTGTCCGGCGGACAGCAGCAGCGTCTGTGCATCGCGAGGTCGCTGGCCGTGCGGCCCAGGGTCCTGCTGATGGACGAGCCCTGCTCGGCGCTGGACCCCACCTCGACCCGGCGGATCGAGCAGACGATCGGTGAGCTCTCCTCCGACGTGACCATCGTGATCGTCACGCACAATATGCAGCAGGCGGCCCGCGTCTCCGACAACTGCGCCTTCTTCCTGGCCGAGCAGGGCACCCCCGGCGGGATCGTGGAGCACGGGCCGACCGAGGCGATGTTCGAACGGCCCCAGGACCCGAGGACCGCCGACTACGTCAACGGGCGCTTCGGCTGAGCGCACCCCGCCGTCCCGCCTCCCCCGTCCCCGCCCCCACCCATCCCGTCCCGCCCCGCCGTACGCACCGTCCCCGCCCCGGCGGGACTCGATGCTGATCCGCAACCGGGCGGCGATCGGCCGACAACCCGCCGTCGGGCACAATCTGGTCCATGACCCCCGGCAACTCCACCGAACGTCCCCAGTACGCGCCCCGCGCCTACCGCTCCGCGTCGGCGATCGTCAGCGGCGTCCTGCTGCTCGCGCTCGCCGCGTGGCTCGTGGGGGACGCGGTGTACCGCGGGGAGGGCCGGGCTCCCTGGCTGGCCCTCGCGGGGCTCCTGCTCGGTGCCCCGCTGGTGATCGCCTTCACCTTCCGGCCGGCCGTGTTCGCGGGGGAGGAGCGGCTGGTGGTGCGCAATCCGTTCCGCACCATCACCCTGCCCTGGTCCGCCGTGGTGGCCGTGCGGGCCGGGTACTCGGCGGAGGTGCTCACCGAGGACGCCGGCAAGTTCCAGCTCTGGGCGATCCCCGTCTCGCTGCGTCAGCGCAAGCGCGCTGCCAGGCGGCAGAGCCGGGTCGCGGCCGAGGACCCGTTCAGCCGCTCCACCGCCTCCGCCCACAGCGCGGACGCCGTCCACAAGCCGGTGCGCGCGTGGTCGGACCAGGCCGTGGACGAATTGAGGGAGTTGGCCGAGCGGAACAAGGAGAACGAGACCGCCTCGGGCGAGGTCTCGGTCCGCTGGGCGTTCGAGGTGCTCGGCCCGGCGCTCGCGGGCGCGGCCGTGCTGGCCGTTCTTCTGCTGATCGGCTGAACCGCTCTTTCCTCCGGGCTGACTGCACCTGGACGAGAGGGGGTCACTCCCTGGGGTGGGCAGGCGCGCGGGCGGACGCGGGTGACCCTAGGGTCGCCAGTGTTGACGCATCGTAACGAGTAGTCGTTGCCCGTGCCGCGTTACCGCGTCTCGCCCGATCTGGAGGACCGCCGTGCTGACCACCACGACCCGAGTCGGGACCGCAGCCGCCGCCACCGCCGTGCTCGTAGGCGCCTTCGTCCTCTCCTCCCGCACCGAGAACCTCGGTCAGTCCGTCCGCCCCGGCATCGTCACCGCCACCTACAAATGCGCCGACCAGGTCGGCGATGTGAAGCTGTCGGCGGCGAAGAAGGGCTCCGACGCGACCGTCGAGGTGCGGCTGCCCGACTTCAAATCCCCCGTGCCGCTGTTCAGCGGTGTCCTGCGCACACGGCTCACCCTCGCCCGCACGGACGGCGGCACGGTGACCTTCGAGGGCGCGGACAACCCCACCATCGCCCGCGGTGAGCCCGTGAGGTCCGGCCCCCTGAAGGGGACGATCAAGGCGGGCGATCTGCTCGACTCGCGGGTGGGGAGGCAGTCGCTGAGCGCCAATGTGCTCGGCTACAAGATCAAGTGCGTGGCGAAGTCGAAGCTGGCGCCGGGACCGCTGGCGTTCTGACGAAAAGAGTGGCCGGTGACCCCCGGCGGAACAGGACGCTGTTGGTACCAACAGCGTCGAACGGCGCCGGGGGCCACGGCGGGCTCGGGGGCTGGTCTCGGGAGGTCGCTCTAGAGGCCCATCGCCGAGGAGAGGTCCGCCGTGATCGCCTCCAGGACCTTCGACGCCTCGGCGCGGGAGGGGGCCAGGGTGCGGGCCGTCGAGACGGGGACCACGACCTCCAGGTAGCACTTCAGCTTCGGCTCCGTACCGCTGGGCCGGACCACCACGCGGGCCGACTCGACCTTGGGGCCGCCGTCGCCGGGGGAGAGGGTGTAGCGAAGTCCGTCCGTGGGCGGGAGACCGCCGGAGCCCCGGGTCAGATCCTCGGCGGAGACGACGCGCAGCGCGGCCAGCTCGGTCGGCGGCTGCTCGCGCAGACGGGCCATCGCCTTGCCGATCGTGGACAGGTCGTCCACCCGGACCGAGAGCTGGTCGGTGGCGTGCAGACCGAACTCCAGCGCTATGTCGTCCAGCAGGTCGCTGAGGGTGCGGCCCTGTCCCTTGAGGACCGCGACGAGCTCGGCGACGAGCAGGGCGGCGCTGATGCCGTCCTTGTCGCGCACGCCCTCGGGGTCGACGCAGTAGCCGAGCGCCTCCTCGTAGCCGTACCGCAGGCCGGGGACGCGGGCGATCCATTTGAACCCCGTCAGCGTCTCGGCGTGCCCGAGCCCGGCCGCCTCGGCGATCCGGCCGAGCAGCGACGACGAGACGATGGTGGTGGCGAAGGTGCCCCGCGCGTGCTTGCCCACCAGGTGCACGGCGAGCAGCACACCGACCTCGTCACCTCGCAGCATCCGCCAGCCGTGCTCCGCGCCCGGGTCGGGGACCGCCACGGCGCAGCGGTCGGCGTCCGGGTCATTGGCGATGACCACATCGGGAGCGGCCGAGGCGGCGGTGCGGAACGCGAGGTCCATCGCGCCCGGCTCCTCGGGGTTCGGAAACGCCACCGTGGGGAAATCCGGGTCCGGCTCGGCCTGCTCGGCCACGACCGTGGGTGCGGGGAAGCCCGCTCGCTCGAACGCGGCGGTGAGCACGTCCCGGCCCACCCCGTGCAACGGGGTGTAGACGACCGAGACGTCTCGCGGGGAGGCGGGGTCCACGACCTGGGCGGCCCGGTCCAAGTAGGCGTCGAGAGCCGCATCGTCCAGCGTCTCCCAGCCCTCGTCCGCCAGCGGGACCTCGTGCAGGGAGCCGATCGCCTCGATCTCGGCGGCGATCTCCGCGTCGGCGGGCGGAACGATCTGCGAGCCGTCGCCGAGGTAGACCTTGTAGCCGTTGTCGCGCGGCGGGTTGTGGCTGGCGGTCACGGTCACCCCGGCCGCGGCGCCGAGGTGGTTGACGGCGTAGGCGAGCACGGGCGTCGGCAGGGCGCGGGGCAGCACGGCCGCGCGCAGGCCCGCCCCCACCATGACGGCTGCGGTGGCCAGGGCGAAGTCGGCCGACTTGTGGCGCGCGTCGTAGCCGACGACCACGAGGGCGTTGCCGTGCCCCTGCTTCCTCAGATACGCGGCGAGGCCGGCCGCGGCGCGGATCACGACGGCGCGGTTCATCCGGTTCGGCCCGGCGCCCAGCTCACCGCGAAGGCCCGCGGTGCCGAACTGGAGGAGCCCCGAGAAGCGGTCGGCGAGCTCCGCCGCCGCCCCGTCGTCCGGGGCGTCGCCCGTCGCCGAGTCGAGCAGAGCGCGCAGCTCCTCGCGGGTGTCGGGATCGGGGTCCTCGGCCAGCCAGGCCTGCGCCCGCTGTGCCAGGTCGGTTCCCACGTCAATTCTCCTGTATATGTCGTCTGCGACCGTATGAGTCGTCCACGGCGATTCGGCGCCGGTCGTACCCTCTCTTTGCCCCGCTCGGGGCGGAAGAGTCCCCGGGCGGGATGGGCCCATCCCTGAGTGGTATCCGGCTCACGCCCCGTTACACCGCACCCGCCCGAGATGCGACCTCGATCACGCCCGCGGCGCCGCGGCGGCCCGGCCTCTCGGTCCCGGATCCGGGACGCGACTCGGGGCCTCCCCCGCGTCCGGGCGCAGGTCCAGGATCCGGCAGCGGGCCACGGATCCGCGGATCGGGCCGCCCGGTCCGCCTCCAGGGTCCGGCCCCCCGGTCCGGGCTTCGGTCCGGGCTTGCGCATACGGGCGCCAGGTCCGGTTCCCGGCCGAGTGGCCCGCCCGGGTCCCGGGTGCGGGTCCGGGCCTCGCTTTCGGGGCCGGGTCGCTGGTCGGGATCCGGCTCCGCCCCTGGGCCGAGTCCCGGTTCGGGCCCCGAGGTCCGGGGCGTGGCTGCGGGCCCCGGTCGGGATCCGGTCGGGATCCCGTTTCGGGTCCGGCTCCGCGGCCGGGTCTCAGATCCGGCCCATGACCTGCGCCAGCAGGGCGCCCATCCTCGTTGCCGAGGAGCGGCCGGCCTCGAGGACCTCCTCGTGGTTCAGGGGCTCGCCCGTCATACCCGCCGCCAGGTTGGTGACCAGGGACAGGCCCAGCACCTCGGCGCCCGCCTCGCGGGCGGCGATGGCCTCCAGCGTGGTGGACATGCCGACCAGGTCGCCGCCGATGGCGCGGACCATGGCGATCTCCGCCGGGGTCTCGTACTGCGGGCCGCGGAACTGGACGTAGACGCCCTCCTCCAGCGAAGGGTCGATCTCCTTGCACAGCGCGCGCAGGCGCGGGGAGTACAGGTCGGTGAGATCGACGAAGTTCGCCCCGAGGATCGGCGACGCCGCGGTGAGGTTGATGTGGTCGCTGATCAGGACGGGCTGGCCCGGAGAGAAGGTGCCGCGCAGGCCGCCGCAGCCGTTGGTCAGCACGATCGTCTTGCAGCCCGCGGCCACCGCGGTGCGCACCCCGTGGGCGACCGCGCCCACGCCGCGGCCCTCGTAGAAGTGGGTGCGGCCGAGGAAGACCAGGGCGCGCTTGCCCCCGATCCGCAGGGAGCGGATCTTTCCCGCGTGGCCGACGACGGCGGGCGGCGGGAAACCGGGGAGCTCGGTCACGGGAAGCTCGAACTCCGGGTCGCCGAGCGCGTCGGCGGCGGGCACCCAGCCGGACCCCATGACCAGGGCGACGTCGTGGGATTCGGCCCCGGTCAGCTCGCGCAGCCGCGCCGCGGCGGCGTCGGCGGCGGAGTAGGGGTCGGAGTTGAGGTCCACGTCAGCGGAGGAGGTGTTGGCGTTCACGCGCCGAGCCTATCCGGTCTCGGCCTACGCGCGTAGAAGGGTCCGCGCGCCGAGACGGAACCGCCCGCCCGACGGGCGGCGAAACAGGGGCGGAACAGCCTGAAGCGACCGCTCGGCGGCGACGCCTCGGGCGCCTCAGCAAGGACGCTTGCGCAGTTCCATCACATAGTCGTGCGGCGCTCCCGCCGACTCGGCGGCGTCGGCGATCGAGCCGAGATACCGGGCCGAGGGCAGGCCGCCCTCGTAGTCGTTGAGGACGTACGTCCAGGCGGACACATCCCCGTCGAGCGTGTGCACCCTCACCCGGGTCTGCCGGTACAGCCCCAGTGGAACGCCCTCCCACCGGTCGAGCGAAGGCTCGTCGAAGGGCGCCACGTCGTAGAGGGCGACGAAGACCTGCGAGAGCGGGT
The DNA here is from genome assembly GCF_014646055.1 of Wenjunlia tyrosinilytica. Lineage (GTDB taxonomy): Bacteria > Actinomycetota > Actinomycetes > Streptomycetales > Streptomycetaceae > Wenjunlia > Wenjunlia tyrosinilytica. Next base: position 64,435 of record NZ_BMMS01000004.1, on the reverse strand, counting down.
CCTCCACCAGCGTCGCGAGCGCGCCCTCCCAGCCGAGCTGCTCGCCGCCGAAGGTGAGCCTCCAACCGTCGAGCCACCCCGTGCTGCGCAGGGGTGAATGGGGGGCGCGGCGGGCCATCTGCCGCGCGTCGAGGTTGCCGGCGTAGGCGGCGTAGAGCGACATAAGAGCCAAGAGTAAGGGAGGCGAATTCCCGCCGGTGAACGGAAGGTGACCTGGACAGCCCCAAGGTCACCCGGACGCCTTCGGGCCGCCCCGGAAACGTTGGGGCACCCGGTAGGTGGCACCTTGGCGCGTGCGGGACAATGGGGCACGTGACTCGGATCGTGATTATCGGTGGCGGACCCGGCGGATACGAGGCGGCCCTGGTCGCCGCGCAGCTCGGTGCGGAGGTGACGGTCGTCGACTGCGACGGGCTCGGCGGCGCCTCGGTGCTCACCGACTGCGTTCCGTCCAAGACTCTCATCGCCACCGCCGAGGTGATGACGACGTTCGACTCCTCGTACGAGGAGCTGGGGATCATCGTCGCGGACGACACCCCCCCGATAGAGCAGGCGGCCCGTGTCGTGGGCGTCGACCTCGGCAAGGTGAACCGCCGCGTCAAGCGCCTCGCGCTCGCCCAGTCCCACGACATCACCCAGTCGGTGACCCGCGCGGGCGGGCGTGTCATGCGCGGCCGCGGCCGGCTGACGGGCGCCCAGCAGACCGACGGTGTCCGCCGGGTGGCCGTGGAGGCGGTCGACGGCTCGACCGAGACCCTCATCGCCGACGCCGTGCTGATCGCCACCGGCGCCCACCCCCGTGAGCTGGCCGACGCCCAGCCGGACGGCGAGCGGATCCTCACCTGGACCCAGGTCTACGACCTCGACGAGCTCCCGGAGGAGCTGATCGTGGTCGGATCGGGTGTGACGGGCGCGGAGTTCGCCGGTGCCTACCAGGCGCTCGGCTCCAAGGTCACCCTGGTCTCCAGCCGCGACCGGGTGCTGCCCGGCGAGGACCCCGACGCCGCGGCCGTCCTGGAGGACGTCTTCCGCCGCCGGGGCATGAACGTGATGGCGCGCTCGCGTGCCGAGTCGGTCAAGCGGATCGGCGACGGCGTGGAGGTGACCCTGTCCGACGGACGCGTGATCACCGGCAGCCACTGCCTCATGGCGGTCGGCTCGATCCCCAACACCGCGGGGATGGGCCTGGAGGAGGCGGGCGTCCGGCTGAAGGACTCCGGCCACGTCTGGACCGACCGGGTCTCGCGGACCACGGCTCCCGGCATCTACGCGGCCGGCGACTGCACCGGTGTGCTGATGCTCGCCTCGGTGGCGGCCATGCAGGGCCGGATCGCGATGTACCACATCCTGGGCGACGCGGTGACGCCGCTGAACCTCAAGACCGTGGCCTCCAACGTCTTCACCGACCCCGAGATCGCCACCGTCGGCTACACGCAGGCGGACGTCGACTCAGGCAAGATCGCCGCCAAGGACGTCAAACTGCCCCTCCTGCGCAACCCGCGCGCCAAGATGCAGGGCATCAGGGACGGCTTCGTGAAGCTGTTCGCCCGCCCCGGCACGGGGATCGTGGTGGGCGGTGTGGTCGTGTCGCCCAGGGCGAGCGAGCTCATCCACCCCATCTCGATCGCGGTCGACAACAATCTGACGGTGGAGCAGATCGCGAGCGCCTTCACCGTGTACCCGTCCCTGTCGGGTTCGATCGCCGAGGTCGCCCGGCAGCTGCACACGCGCAAGGCCGCGGAGGACTACCTCTGATCCGCCGGGTCCGCCCGCCCGTCCGTCCGTCCGCCGGTCCACCGGGTCCGGCCGTCCGCCGACATCCGTCGGCGTCCGCAGAGGTGCGCGTCCGCAGAGGTGCCGGGAGGGACTCCGCTCCCCGGCGGGGCTCACCCGTGACGCGCCCCGAGGCGTCCTCATCGGTACGACCCCGCGTACGCAGCCGACCACCGGCGTCGGCCCCCTCGTGGCCGCCGACGGGGGGCCGGGCGCCGTCCGAGGTGCCCAACCAACGTGCTTAGCACCTTTGGGGCTCCTGTGCGAACAACTTCCGGTAATAGGTGCAAACTGCTGAAAGCAGACGGTCATCCGCGTTACTGTCAGTTTCGTGTTCGCAGCTGAGCGTCGTCAACTGATCCTCGAAATGGTGCGGGCCAATGGAGCGGTGTCGCTCCGGGAGCTCGCCCGCGTCGTCCAGACCTCCGAAGTGACCGTACGGCGGGATGTGCGTGCGCTGGAGGCCGAAGGACTGCTCGATCGCCGCCACGGCGGTGCGGTACTCCCGGGGGGGTTCACCCGGGAGTCCGGCTATCCACAGAAGGCCCATGTGGCCACCGCGGAGAAGACGGCCATCGCCGACCTCGCGGCGGGACTCGTCCAGGAGGGCGAGGCCATCGTCGTCGGGGCCGGCACCACCACCCAGGAGCTGGCCCGCCGGCTCGCGAGGGTGCCGGGGCTGACCGTGGTCACCAACTCCCTGCTCGTCGCCCAGGCCCTGGCGCACGCCAACCGCGTCGAGGTGGTGATGACCGGGGGCACCCTGCGCGGCACCAACTACGCGCTGGTCGGCAGCGGGGCCGAGCAGTCCCTCCAGGGGCTGCGGGTCTCCCGGGCGTTCCTGTCCGGCGCCGGCCTCACGGCGGAGCGGGGGCTGTCGACGTCCAACATGCTCTCCGCGAGCGTGGACCGGGCGCTGGTGCAGGCGGCGGGGGAGGTGGTGGTGCTCGCCGATCACACCAAGCTGGGGGCCGACACGATGTTCCAGACCGTGCCCACGGACCTGATCACGCACCTGGTCACCGACGACCCGTCCGCCGCCGACGACCGGGCGGCGACCGAGCTCCAGGCCCTCGCCGACCGAGGGGTGCAGGTGGCGGTGGCCCCCGCAGGCCCTAGCGGGGTCGAGGCGGGCCCGGGCCGCCGTAGAGACCTCCCCGTCCCGGGACAGCGGCGCCAGGCGCTCCAGCACGGCGCCAGGGTGGCCGACTTCGCCCCGAGGCGCTGAGCCGCGCGGTGAACCGGGGCGCGCGAAGGCCCCGGCGGTGGAACCCGCCGGGGCCTTGTGCCGTTCGAGTGAACGGGTGTCGGTCTCGGATCTCCCGGACCTCGATATCAGGCCGTCAAAGACACGGCCGTGAAGTCTCGGAGGACGGCTCAGTCCTTGATCTCGCAGAGGACGGCGCCGGAGGAGACGGTGGCGCCGACCTCGGCGGCCAGGCCCTTGACCGTGCCGGAGCGGTGGGCGTTCAGGGGCTGCTCCATCTTCATGGCCTCGAGGACCACGATCAGGTCGCCCTCGTTGACCTGCTGGCCCTCCTCGACCGCGACCTTCACGATCGTGCCCTGCATCGGGGAGGCGAGGGAGTCACCGGACGCCGCCGCGCCGGCCTTCTTCGCCGCCTTGCGCTTGGGCTTCTTGCCCGCGGGCGCCGCGGCCGCCGCGGCGGAGGCGCCGAGACCGGCCGGGAGGGTGACCTCCAGGCGCTTGCCGCCGACCTCGACCACCACGGTCTCGCGACCGGTGTCCTCGTCCTCCTCGGCGGGGGCGCCGCCCGCGAACGGGGTGATGGTGTTGTCGAACTCGGTCTCGATCCACCGGGTGTGGACGGTGAACGCGTCGGAGGAGCCGTGCACCTCGGGGGCGTACGCCTGGTCCTCGACGACGGCCTGGTGGAACGGGATGGCGGTGGCCATGCCGTCGACCTCGAACTCCGCCAGCGCGCGGCGGGCCCGCTGGAGGGCCTGCTTGCGGTCGGCGCCGGTCACGATCAGCTTGGCCAGCAGCGAGTCCCAGGCCGGGCCGATGACCGAGCCGGCCTCGACACCCGCGTCCAGGCGCACGCCCGGACCGGTCGGGGGCTTCCAGGCGGTCACGCTGCCGGGGGCGGGCAGGAAGTTGCGGCCCGGGTCCTCGCCGTTGATACGGAACTCGATGGAGTGTCCGCGCAGCGGCGGGTCGTCGTAGCCGAGCTTCTCGCCGTCGGCGACGCGGAACATCTCGCGGACCAGGTCGATGCCGGTGACCTCTTCGGTGACCGGGTGCTCGACCTGGAGGCGGGTGTTGACCTCGAGGAAGGAGATCGTGCCGTCCTGGCCGACCAGGAACTCGCAGGTGCCCGCCCCGACGTATCCGGCCTCCTTGAGGATGGCCTTGGACGCCCGGTAGAGCTGCTCGTTCTGCTCGGGGGTCAGGAACGGGGCCGGGGCCTCCTCCACCAGCTTCTGGTGGCGGCGCTGGAGCGAGCAGTCGCGGGTGGAGACCACCACGACATTGCCGTGCTGGTCGGCCAGGCACTGGGTCTCGACGTGCCGGGGGCGGTCGAGGTAGCGCTCGACGAAGCACTCGCCGCGCCCGAACGCGGCCACGGCCTCGCGGACCGCGGACTCGTAGAGCTCGGGGACCTCTTCGAGGGTGCGGGCGACCTTCAGGCCGCGGCCGCCGCCGCCGAAGGCGGCCTTGATGGCGATCGGCAGGCCGTGCTGCTCGGCGAAGGCGACGACCTCCTCGGCGCCGCTGACCGGGTCGGGGGTGCCCGCCACCAGGGGGGCGCCGGCGCGCTGGGCGATGTGGCGGGCGGCGACCTTGTCGCCGAGGTCGCGGATGGCCTGCGGCGGCGGGCCGATCCAGGTCAGCCCGGCGTCGATGACGGCCTGGGCGAACTCGGCGTTCTCGGAGAGGAATCCGTAGCCCGGGTGGATGGCGTCCGCGCCGGAGTCGGCGGCGGCCTTGAGGACCTTGGCGATGTCGAGATAGCTGCTCGCCGGGGTGTCGCCGCCCAGCGCGAAGGCCTCGTCGGCCGCGCGGACGTGCAGCGCATCCCGGTCCGGATCCGCGTAGACGGCCACGCTGGCGATACCGGCGTCCCGACAGGCGCGGGCGACGCGGACTGCGATCTCTCCGCGGTTGGCGATGAGCACCTTGCGCACGATGGCTCCCTTCTTGAACCTACGTGAGTTTAGGTACTGGCGACATGTGTTGCCGAGCCGCCCCCGTAGGTGACCTTGCACACACGTTCGGTGACACAACTGGTGCGCGAGAGCCCGACTGCCCAGTTTTATCAGGGTACGCCCGGCCCTCGGGCCCACTTCGCAACGGCCCATGCCTGGTTCTTGTCTACCCGGCGAGTCTCGTGCATCTCTCGACCGACGCGGTCTTTGTTGGCTTCCTACTGATGAAGTCCACAAACTTTGCCGATCGGTCCATCCGAACGAGTGGTGTGCGCACGCCTCTTGTGACGTGGATTACCCGTTAGTAGGTTCGGCGTGTCCGGGAAGGATCCAGCGGAGGTGGGCGCGGTGCGCAAGGCGGTGTTGATCTCGGCGGCCGTACTGCTGCTGCTGGAGGCGGTGGCCATAGCTGCCGTCAACTGGGTGATGGGCATCGTCGTCGACCACCAGAACATGTCGCTCGGCGGCGCCGACCCCGATCTGATGTCGCTCGGCACCTGGATCGCCGGAGGGGTGTTCGGCCTCTTCCTCGTGGCCATCTGCGTGCGGCTGTTCCTCGCGGCCTTCCGGGAGCGCGCCCTCGGACGGCTGGGACGGGCGCTGGTCATCACGGGCATCTTCGTCAACGCCGTCGTGGGCATGATCGCGGTCGGGATCATCGGCTGGGAGGTGTTCGCGTTCGCGATGGTGGAACTGGGCCTGCTGGTGCTGAGCCTGATGGTGGCCGGTGAGGACGAGGCCCCCGTGGAACCCCTGGACTCCTCGGCCCCGCCCGGCCCCGCGGCCGACGCCGCCGCGTAGGCCGCCGCGGCCGCGCCCGGCCGCCGTCCCCCGGCGCGAGGCGTCCGACTGCGTCAGCGCCACAGGTCCGTGATCGCCACATCCACCTCCGCGAGCAGGCGGCGCAGCAGCGGCAGCGAGAGGCCGATGACATTGCCGTGGTCGCCGTCGATGCCGTCGATGAACGGGGCGGCCAGGCCGTCGAGGGTGAACGCGCCCGCCACATGGAGGGGTTCACCGCTCGCCACATAGGCGGCGACCTCGGCGTCGCTGGGGGTGCCGAAGCGCACGGTCGTGGAGGCGGTGGCCGAGGCCCGTTTCCCGTTCGCCGTGTCGATCACGCAGTGGCCGGTGCGCAGCACGCCCTGGCGGCCGCGCATGGCCTCCCAGCGGGCCGTGGCGTCGTCGGCGTCACGCGGCTTGCCGAACGCCTGTCCGTCCAGGTCGAGGACGGAGTCGCAGCCGATGACCAGCTGACCGTCCTCCAGGCGCCGTGCCACGGCGTCGGCCTTGGCCTCGGCGAGCACGCGGGCCAGATCGGCGGGGGAGTCCGCGGTGATCGCGTCCTCGTCCACTCCGCTGACGACGACCTCGGGGACGAGTCCCGCCTGCCGCAGCAGGTTCAGCCGGGCGGGGGAGGCGGATGCCAGGACGACGGTGCGCTGATCGGTCATGCCGCTCAGGGTAGGAGAGGAGCGCTAACGGGCGACAACGAGGGCCATCAGGAGTACGGCGGCGATCGCCAGCAGCAGGCCGGCTCGGCGCAGCATCGCCTGGGCGTGCCGCGTCTCCGGCGGCTCCTGGTCTCGTTGGCGGTCGGACCACAGCATGCTGAAGATGGTCCTCCGGCAACGCCGTCGGCGCCTGAGTACGGGTACTCAGGCGCCGACGGCAAGGTGACCGGATCGGTCGGCCGGGTGAACCATGGGCCCGGGCCGGCCGGGTGGCCGTACGGGCCGGGGTTCAAAGCGGCCAGGCGGACGAGCGCCAGGCGCTGGGGCCCGGGTACGGCATCCGGTGGATGTTGCGGGCGCGGTCGGACCAGACCGAGACCGGGCCCTCGGCCGGGGCCGCGGTGCCGCAGGCACGCGAGGCCGCCACCACTGCGACCACCGCGGCCAGTTCCTCGGGGGTGGGGTTGCCCCGTACGACGTTCACGAAAGACACTCCTCGAGCCCTAGAGCGGGATGTTGCCGTGCTTCTTCGGGGGCAGGGACTCACGCTTGTTGCGCAGGGTCCGCAGCGCCTTGACGAGGTTGGAACGGGTCTCCGACGGCATGACCACCGCGTCGACGTACCCGCGCTCGGCCGCCTCGTAGGGGTTGAGGAGGGTGTCCTCGTACTCGGCGATGAGCCGCAGGCGCAGCTCCTCCGCCTCCTCCGGGGTATTGGCCTCGGCGAGGGTGCGGCGGTGCAGGATGTTGACCGCGCCCTGCGCGCCCATGACGGCGATCTGGGCGGTGGGCCAGGCGAGGTTGAGGTCGGCGCCGAGGTGCTTGGACCCCATGACGTCGTAGGCGCCGCCGTAGGCCTTCCGGGTGATGACCGTGATGAGCGGGACGGTGGCCTCGGCGTAGGCGTAGATGAGCTTGGCGCCGCGGCGGATGATGCCGTTCCACTCCTGGTCGGTGCCGGGCAGGAAGCCGGGTACGTCCACGAAGGTCAGCACGGGGACGTTGAACGAGTCGCAGGTGCGCACGAACCGCGCGGCCTTCTCGGACGCGTCGATGTCGAGGGTGCCCGCGAACTGCATCGGCTGGTTGGCCACGATGCCGACCGGGTGGCCCTCGACCCGGCCGAAGCCGGTGATGATGTTCGGCGCGAACAGCTCCTGGGTCTCCAGGAACTCGTTGTCGTCCAGGATGTGCTCCACGACCTTGTGCATGTCGTAGGGCTGGTTGGGCGAGTCCGGGATGAGGGCGTCCAGCTCCAGGTCCTCGGCCGAGACCTCGAGGTCCGCCTCGTCCGGGAAGGCCGGGGGCTCCTCGAGGTTGTTCGACGGGAGGTAGGACAGGAGCGCCTTGACGTACTCCACGGCCTCCTTCTCGTCGGGGGCCATGTGGTGGGCGTTGCCCGCGGTCGCGTTGTGGGTGCGGGCGCCGCCGAGTTCCTCGAAGCCCACGTCCTCGCCCGTGACGGTCTTGATGACGTCGGGGCCGGTGATGAACATGTGCGAGGTCCGGTCGACCATCACGATGAAGTCGGTGATCGCGGGGGAGTACACCGCGCCGCCCGCGCAGGGGCCCATGATCAGGGAGATCTGCGGGATCACACCGGAGGCGTGGGTGTTGCGGCGGAAGATCTCGCCGAACAGGCCGAGGGCGACCACGCCTTCCTGGATACGGGCACCGCCGCCGTCGTTGATGCCGATGATCGGGCGGCCGGTCTTCAGGGCGAAGTCCATGATCTTGACGATCTTCTCGCCGTAGACCTCTCCGAGGGAGCCGCCGAAGACGGTGAAGTCCTGGGAGTACACGCACACCGGGCGGCCGTCGATGGTGCCGTAGCCGGTGACGACGCCGTCGCCGTACGGGCGGTTCTTCTCGATGCCGAAGTTGGTGGAGCGGTGGCGGGCGAATTCGTCCAGCTCGACGAAGGAGCCCTCGTCCAGGAGGAGGTGGACCCGCTCACGCGCGGTCATCTTCCCCTTCGCGTGCTGCTTTTCGACCGCTCGGGCGGACCCGGCGTGGGTGGCCTCCTCGATGCGCCGCCGCAGGTCCGCGAGCTTGCCCGCGGTGGTGTGGATGTCGATTTCCGACTCGGCCATCGAAGCGGTTCTCCTGCCCTAGGAAAGCTTGATCGTCAAGCTTGCGCGGTGATGTTTCCCCGTTCGTAGCGTATCCATCACGTCGCCGCTCGCCACTGCGGCGTCGGCCACAGTGGTGAGCCCGCCGATTTGTGGGGTTCCACCAGATGGGGAATAGGGTGGAACGATGAGTGCCCAGAAGCGCGGAGAAGGCCGTTCACGCTGGTCCGACCTGGACAGACCCCCCTTGAGTGAGGCCGCGCTGCGCCGGGCGCTGCTGACCTCGGACGCGGTCTGGAAGGATCTCGGTGTGGTGGAGGTCACTGGTTCCACCAACAGTGATCTGGCCGCCCGGCTGCGCGAGGGCACCGCGGCCGAGGGGTCCGTCCTGGTCGCCGAGGAGCAGTCGGCGGGGCGGGGCCGCCTCGGGCGCGACTGGAGCGCCCCCGCCCGATCGGGACTGTTTTTCTCGGTCGCCCTTGCTCCAACGGCGGTACCGGTCAGCCGCTGGAGCTGGCTGCCGCTGCTCGCCGGGGTGGCCACGGCCTCGGCGCTGGCCCGCACGGCGGGCGTGGACACCGCGCTGAAGTGGCCCAACGACCTGCTGGTCACCGTGGACGGCGAGGAGCGCAAGACCGGCGGGATCCTGGCGGAACGGATCGGCGACACCGTCGTCGTCGGCATAGGGATCAATGTGTCGCTGAGCGCCGACGAGCTGCCCGTCCCCACGGCCGGGTCACTGGCGCTGGCTGGCTCCCCGGTGAGCGACCGGGACCCCCTGCTGCGGGCGGTGCTGCGCGAGCTCGGCGACTGGTACACCCTGTGGCGGGACGCCGAGGGCGACCCCGCGGCCTCCCGGCTCCAGGAGGCGTACACCGCGGGGTGCTCCACACTCGGGCGGACCGTCCTGGCGCAGCTGCCCGGCGGACGGGAGCTGGTCGGCGAGGCCGTCGCCGTCGATGGGGACGGGCGGCTGGTGCTGGCAACGGACGAGGGCCGGCAGGCGGTGGGGGCCGGGGACGTGGTGCACGTGCGGCCCCGATCCTGAGCCCGGTCCCCGGCTCTTCCCGGGTCCGGCGCGGCGCTGGCTCGAAAGCCGGTTTGGAGCGTGTATGTGAGCGATCGTTCCCCGTCAAGAGTGAGCTGCGGCACATCTGCCGTATCGTTGAGCCGCACATGCGGCGACGCGCGGCGATCCTGCGGGCATCCTTCCGCCATTGGCTGGTGTGAGGAAGGACATGCTCATGGGCTTTCCCGCCAAGCTCCTCGCCGCCGACGAGGAGATCGAGCTGGATGTGCATCCGCACTGGAAGGTCCTGGCCGCCCCGGCCGCCGCGCTCGTCGCGGCATGCGGCGCGGCGGGGTTCTCCATGGCCCTGGTGCCGGAGGGGGAGTCGAAGCCTTGGCTGCGTTGGGCCGTCGCCCTGCTCGCGCTCGCCGCGATCGTCCGGTGGGCGGTACTGCCATGGCTGAACTGGCTGTCCACGCGATACGTAGTCACCAGTCAGAGGCTCATCGTGCGCAGCGGTCTGCTGGCTCGGGACGGCCGGGACATGCCGCTGGTGCGGGTGGACGACGTCTCGTTCCGCCAGTGCTCGCCGCTGGAGCGGCTGCTCGGCTGCGGGACGCTCGTCGTGGAGTCGAGCGAGCAGCGCGGGCGGGTCGTGCTGGTGGGCCTGCCGCAGGTGGAGGCGGCGCAGCGGGACCTGTACCGGCTGGTGGTGGAAAGGGCGGCGGCTCGTCCGGGCGGAAGAGGATGAGCAGCGGGCACTACGGGAACGACGGTGCGGCTGTGCGGCAGCCGACCGCGGGGGGCGTGCGGTGACAGCGGACGACGCGGACTTCGGCCCGGTGCCGGGCGGTGGGTCCGCCCGGGGCGCCGGGCGGGAAGAGCACGCCGTGCGGAACGAACGGGACCGGTGGGACGGGCGGAGTCAGCCGGACCGGGGGGACGGGCAGGACGGGCAGGACCGGCGGGATCAGCCGGACCGGCCCGCGGTGGACAATGGCCGGGCCGATCGCTTCGAGGCCGCGCCCCGACATCGGCAGACGGAGCGGGCCGCCGCCTCCGGCACCGAGACCGGCGCCGACACAGAGGACTACTCCGGGGCCGCCCCCGCCCCCGCCACCGAGGGCGAGGACCCGATCGCGCTGCGCCTCGAGCAGTTGATCATGGGCGCCGACCGCCGCTACACCCCCTTCCAGGCGGCCCGGGCCGCCGGAGTGCCCATGGACATGGCCGCCCGGTTCTGGAGGGCGATGGGCTTCGCCGACATCGGGCAGGCGAGGGCGCTCACCGAGGCCGACGTCATCGCGCTGCGCCGTCTGGCCGGTCTGGTCGAGGCGGGGCTGCTGAGCGAGCCGATGGCGGTGCAGGTGGCCCGCTCCACCGGGCAGACCACCGCCCGGCTGGCGGAGTGGCAGATCGACTCCTTCCTGGAGGGGCTCACCGACCCCGGTGAGCTGGGCATGAGCCGGGCCGAGATGGCCTACCCGCTCGTCGAGCTGCTCCTCCCCGAGCTGGAGGAGTTCCTCAACTACGTCTGGCGGCGCCAGCTCGCCGCCGTCACCGGCCGGGTGGTGCAGGCCGCCGACGACGAGGAGACCGTCAACCGCCGTCTGGCCGTCGGTTTCGCCGATCTCGTGGGCTTCACCCGGCTGTCCAAGCGCCTGGAGGAGGAGGAGCTCGGCGAACTCGTCGAGGCGTTCGAGACGACCTCCGCCGACCTCGTGGCCGCGCACGGCGGCCGGCTGATCAAGACCCTCGGGGACGAGGTGCTCTTCGTCGCCGACGACGCGGGCACCGCCGCCGACATCGGGCTGCGGCTGATAGAGACCATGGGCAACGACGAGACGATGCCCGCCCTGCGCGTCGGGATGGCGTTCGGCGCGGTGACGACGCGGATGGGCGACGTCTTCGGCACGACCGTCAACCTCGCCAGCCGTCTGACCTCGATAGCCCCCAAGGACAATGTCCTCGTGGACGGCGAGATGGTCGCCGCGCTCGGCCGCTCCGGCGACGCCCCCGTCTCGGAGGCCGAGGCGGAGAAGGAGGACGAGAACACCGGCTACCGGTTCGCCGTCCAGCCGATGTGGCGTCGGCCCGTGCGCGGACTGGGCCTGGTGGAGCCCTGGCTGCTGACCCGCAGGAAGCCGCCTCAGCGGCCCGCCCACTGAGGCCCTGAGCCACTGAGGCCCTAAGCTGCGGCCCCGGCGGTGACCGCGACGACGTGGTCACTCAATCGGCGGCTTCACAGGCGAAGGCGGGGCAGCGGCATGGGCGACGAGCAGCGCTACGGCGAGTGGATCGCGGTACGCAGGCAGGGATTCGTGGCGGAACTGGTGCTCGACCGGCCCAAGGCCATGAACGCGATGTCGACGGCGATGGCGAAGGCCCTGGCGCAGGCATGCCACGAGCTGGGGGCGGACCGCGATGTCCGGGCGGTCGTGGTGACCTCCTCGCACGAGCGGGCGTTCTGCGTCGGCGCGGATCTGAAGGAGCGCAACGACTTCACGGACGCCGACCTGTCCCGGCAGCGCCCATTCACCCGTGCGGCCTACACCTCGGTGCTGGAGATCCCCGTGCCGACGGTCGCCGCGGTGCACGGCTTCGCCCTCGGCGGCGGCTTCGAGATCGCGCTGTCCTGCGATGTGATCGTGGCGGACCCGACCGCCGTGGTGGGCCTGCCCGAGGTGTCGGTCGGCGTCATCCCGGGCGGCGGGGGAACGCAGCTGCTGCCCCGCCGGGTGGGCTCGGCGCGCGCCGCCGAGCTCATCTTCACCGCACGGCGGGTGGAGGCGGCCGAGGCCCGAGAGCTGGGCCTGGTGGACTTCCTCGTGGAGGAGGGCAGGGACCGCGAGGAGGCCCTGGCGATGGGCGAGCGGATCGCCGCGAACTCCCCCGTGGGCCTGCGGGCGGCCAAGCGCGCCCTGCGCCTGGGCCACGGCCTGGATCTGCGGACCGGTCTCGAGGTGGAGGACGCCGCCTGGCGGACGGTGGCCTTCTCCGGGGACCGCGCCGAGGGCGTCAGGGCGTTCAACGAGAAGCGCGAGCCGCGGTGGCCGGGACAGTAGCCCCAGCCCGCCCGGGCGGTGCCGACGGGCGCGGCGGACCGTTGCGCCACTTGCGGCCCACCGATGTCTCAGAACTCGGCAAACCTTCCTAGCCTGGGGTGACCCGGGCATGCTTGGGAGGAGCGAGAGGCACCATCTGTGGACGACGCGATAGGACTGGGGCACGGAAACCAGCCACCGCACCAACGGGCCGAGGAACGTGTGCAGGCCGTGGTCGGGCTGGCCCGTGCCCTGGCTTCCGCCCACGAGCCGATGGACGCCGTGCGGGCCGCCGCCGACCTGGCCAGGCGCGCCCTCGGCGGATCGATGGCCGCGATCTCGCGGTGGGAGCGCGAGCGGGGGCAACTGCGGGTGCTCGTCAACAGCGGTGATCTCGCCCCCGGCGAGGAGGAGCTGCCCAAGGACGAGGCCTATGCCGTCGCCGACTTCCCGGAGATCGTCCGGTTCCTCCACGAGCGCTGGACCGAGGGCGGCGAGCCGCGCGCCTGGGTGGAGACCGCCGAAGGGCCCGGTGCGGCGGCCGGTGCCGACCGGCGGGCGGAACAGCCGCCGGGGAGGGTGGGCGCGCTGCGCCGCCGGGGCCGCTCCAGCTGTGTGGTGGCGCCGGTCCTTCTGCACGGGCGGGCCTGGGGCGAGCTGTATGTGGCGCGGGGCCCCGGCGAGCCGCGGTTCGACGCGCACGACGAGGAGTTCGCGACCGTCCTGGCCTCGCTGATCGGGGCGGGGATCGCCCAGACGGAGCAACTGGAGCAGGTGCGCAGGCTCGCGTTCACCGATCCGCTCACGGGACTCGCCAACCGCCGGGCGGTGGACGCCCGCCTGGACGAGGCACTGGAGCACCACCGCCGCGACGGAACGGTGGTGACCCTCGCGATGTGCGACGTCAACGGTCTCAAGCGGGTCAACGACGAGTACGGCCACGACCTCGGCGATCAGCTGCTGACCAGCTTCGCCAATGAGCTGGCCATGTGCGCCGCCACACTGCCCGGGGCCATCGCGGCCCGGCTGGGCGGGGACGAGTTCTGCCTGGTCGTCGAGGGCAGCGGCGCCGACGAGGTCCTGCGCGTCGCCGAGGAGGTGTGCCGCAGGTCGCGGTTGCTGCCCTACGGCGACGGGGTGGCCTGCGGGGTCGCCTCCACCGGGGACCCCATCGGCCCGGTCACCACCCCGGCCACGCTCTTCAGGCTCGCCGACGCCGCCCAGTACCGGGCGAAGGCGGCGGACTCGCTGGGCCCGGTGGCCGCGGGGCGCACCGGCGCCGCGGTGCTGCCGCCCGTCCAGGCCGCCGAGCGCCGCCGCTTCCGCGGTGCACGGGAGGGGTGAGGTGACCCGTCCGCCGGGGCCCGTCGACCGCCCGGCCGCCTACCCCCGGTCCGGTCCCGCACGGCCCGCACGCCCCGGCCTCGCCGTCCGAGATCGCGGCCCCGGTGCGGCCCGGCGCGCCTCAGTCGCCCACCGCGATCCGCTCCGCGCCCGTGTACACATTGGCCGAGCGCCCGCGCAGGAAGCCCACGAGGGTCAGTCCCAGCTCCTCGGCGAGGTCGGCGGCCAGGCTGGAGGGCGCCGAGACCGCGGCCAGCACCGGGATCCCGGCCATCGCCGCCTTCTGCGTCAGCTCGAACGAGGCCCGTCCGCTCACCATCAGCACGCCCCCGCGCATCGGCAGCCGCCCCTCGCGCAGCGCCCAGCCGACGACCTTGTCCACGGCGTTGTGCCGCCCCACGTCCTCGCGCGCGCACAGCAGTTCGCCGTCGGCCGTGAACAGCCCGGCCGCGTGCAGCCCGCCCGTGGAGGAGAAGGTGCGCTGCGCCGCCCGCAGCGTCTCCGGCAGGGTGTAGAGCACCTCGGGGGTCATCCGCACCGGGTCGCCCGCCACCGGCCAGCGGGTGCGGGTGCGCACCGCGTCGATGCTGTCGCGTCCGCAGATGCCGCAGGCGCTGGTGGTGAGCAGGTTGCGGTTCAGCGAGGCCGGCAGTGCCACGCCCGGCACGAGGGCGGCGTCGAGCAGGTTGTAGGTGTTCTCTCCGTCCGCGCAGTAGCGCAGTGCGATGAGCTCGTCCGGCGATCCGATGACGCCCTCGGTGGCCAGGAATCCGGCCACGAGATCGAAGTCGTGGCCCGGGGTGCGCATGGTCACGGTCAGCCGCTCGCCGTTGACCCTGATCTCCAGCGGCTCTTCGCCCGCAAGAGTGTCGGGGCGCGCGCCGACTGTGTCTCCGTTGAGGCGCACGACCCTGCGCCGCGTGGTGACCCGTCCCATGCCATGACCCTACGGGACAGGTGATGACAGAAACCGATTCAGTCCCTAGGCTGCGTGAATATGAATCTGCACACTGTGGTGGTCGGCCCGTCCGACGTGAATGCCGACGACGTGCTGGCCGTCGCAAGGGGTGGGGCGCGGGTAGAGCTCTCCCCGAGCGCGGTGGAAGCCGTCGCCGCCTCCCGTGAAGTCATCGACGCCCTCGCGGCCAAGCCCGAGCCGGTCTACGGCGTCTCCACGGGGTTCGGCGCCCTCGCGGTGCGCCACATCAGCCCGGAGCTGCGTGCCCAGCTCCAGCGCTCCCTGGTCCGCTCCCACGCCGCGGGCATGGGCCCCCGGGTCGAGCGCGAGGTCGTGCGCGCGCTGATGTTCCTGCGGCTGAAGACCCTCGCCTCCGGCCGGACCGGGGTGCGCCCGGTGGTCGTCGAGACCATGGCCGAGCTGCTCAACGCCGGGATCACCCCGGTCGTCCACGAGTACGGGTCCCTCGGCTGCTCCGGCGACCTGGCCCCGCTCGCCCACTGCGCGCAGGTGCTCATGGGCGAGGGCCTTGCGGAAGGCCCGGGCACCGGCGAGGAAGGCTCGGAGGGAACGATTCGCCCCGCCGCCGAGCTGCTCGCCGAGGCCGGGATCACCCCCGTCGAGCTGCGCGAGAAGGAGGGCCTCGCCCTCATCAACGGCACCGACGGCATGCTCGGCATGCTGGTCATGGCCTGCGCCGACCTCGCCCGCCTGTTCACCTCCGCCGACATCACCGCGGCCCTCTCCCTCGAGGCACTGCTCGGCACCGACCGCGTCCTCGCCCCCGAGCTGCACGCCATCCGGCCGCATCCCGGCCAGGCCGCGAGCGCGGAGAACATGCGGCGGGTGCTCGCCGGGTCCGAGCTGACCGGCCACCACCAGGACGACGCCCCCCGTGTCCAGGACGCCTACTCCATCCGCTGCGCCCCGCAGGTCGCGGGCGCCGGACGGGACACCCTCGCCCATGCCCGGCTGGTCGCCGAGCGCGAGCTCGCCGCGGCCGTGGACAACCCCGTCGTCCTGCCCGACGGCCGGGTCGAGTCCAACGGCAACTTCCACGGCGCCCCCGTGGCCTATGTCCTGGACTTCCTCGCCGTCGCCGTCGCCGACCTCGGCTCCATCGCCGAGCGGCGCACCGACCGGCTGCTGGACAAGAACCGTTCCCACGGCCTGCCGCCGTTCCTCGCCGACGACCCCGGCGTGGACTCGGGTCTGATGATCGCCCAGTACACCCAGGCCGCCCTGGTCTCGGAGAACAAGCGGCTGGCCGTCCCCGCCTCGGTGGACTCCATCCCCTCCTCCGCGATGCAGGAGGACCACGTGTCCATGGGCTGGTCGGCGGCGCGCAAACTGCGCACGGCCGTCGACAACCTGGCCCGCATCATCGCCGTCGAGCTGGTGGCCGCCTCCCGCGCCATCGAGATGCGGCAGTGGGGCAACCCCAACGCCTCACCCGCGCAGGCCACTCGGGAGATCCTGAAGGCCACCCGCGAGGCGGGCGTCCAGGGCCCGGGCACGGACCGCTTCCTCGCCCCCGACCTGGCCGAGGCCGAGGCCTTCGTCCGCTCCGGCGGCCTGGTCGACGCCGCCGAGTCGGCCACGGGCCTGCTCGCCTGACGGCGCCGGGCGCCGGCCGCCGCGGACGCGAGAGCGGTGCGGCGGACCGCGCAACTCAGGGGGCCGGGTATCTGCCCGGCCCCTGAAGTCGTCCGCCCCCTCTCCGGGACGCCCTGCGTCCGTCCAGGCCCTGCGTCCGTCCGGCTCAGCGTTCGGCCGTCAGCGCGGCGCCGACCGCACGGCCCGCCGCGTCCGAGACCACCGTCCGGGTCTCGCCCGCCGACCCCTTGTGGGGCTGCCGGCCCGAGGCTGTCGCCGAGGGGACGAACATCAGCGCGATGAGGACCGCGGCGGCCGCGGTGGCGATGAGCAGACGGCGTATGTCCAACGGATCCCCCTGCGGGAGCGGCGTGTTGACGTTGCCCGATGCTACTGACAGGAAGCTCGCGGCGGGAAGTTCGACGTCGGCTTCCTGATGCTTCCGCCCGCTCTTCCCGCCCGCGCGGCGCCCGCGCTCCCGTCGCCTACCTCACCTCGCGGCCGTCCCCCTCGTCACCGTCCCCTTCGTCACCGTCCCCTTCGTCCTCGCCCAGGGCCCAGTCCTCGCTGTCGGGGTCGTAGTCGGCCTTGGAGCACTGCCACGAGGCCTGCGCGAGCTCGATGCCCGGCACCGTGTTGAGCAGGTCGAAGGGGTCGATGAGGTAGGCCAGCGCCTCGGTGTCGTCCTCCTTGATCGCCGACACCGCGTGCCTGCGCTCCTCGTCGGTCATGTACTCGTCGCTCGCCACCTCCGCCAGCGCCGCTGAGGCCAGCTCGTCGGGGTCGGTGATCTCGACGACCAGCTCCACCTGGAGGCGGGCGAACCGGGGGGCGGATTCTTCGCTCATGGAACGGAGGGTACGGACCCCATTGCCCGTGGTCACGGTCGAAACGGGGCGTTGAGTGGGCTTTCCCACATTTCGCCGCGGGCGGCAACCGGAACGGTGTAGCGAGTGTTCCTATGGGAAGTGTTTGTTCCACATGTGGAGCCCCCGAGGCCTCGCCGCCCCAGGGGCTCTGCCGATGGGACCCCGCGAACCGACCCAGCAGAAGTAGTGGAGATGCGAGTGAAGGTCGTTCCGACCAGCGCCAGCCGTACCGGCGACCGGGAGGGCGGGAACCGCCCCGCCCCGGGAACGCGACGTCTGCGCCCCGGCCTGGCGAGCGCCGCCGTCGTGGTCGGCGCTGCCCTGTCGCTGACCGCCTGCACCACCAGCGGCTCCGGTTCCGCCGACTCCGGCAAGGCCGGCTCCGCCCAGGCCAAGGCCGACCAGGCCGCGGCCAGGCAGGCCTCGGACGCGTCCATAACGATCACCCCGAAGAACGGCGCGAACAACGTCAATCGCGAAGGTGATGTCAAGGTGCGTGTCGCGGGCGGCAAGCTCACCGCCGTCTCCATGACCGCCGTCGAGACCGGGAAGCCGGTCACCGGCGCGATCTCGCCCGACGGCACCTCCTGGGAGCCCTCGGTCAGGCTCGACCAGGCCATGAAGTACCGGCTCACGGCCGTCGCCAAGGACCCCAAGGGCCGTCAGGAGACCAAGAACGCCTCGTTCGCGACCCTGTCCGCGGCGAACACCGTCATCGGCTTCTTCACCCCCGAGGACGGCTCCACCGTGGGCGTCGGGATGCCGGTGTCGATCAACTTCAACAAGGCGATCCAGAACCGCGCCCGGATCCAGAAGGCGATCACCGTCACCTCGACCAGCGGCCAGCAGGTCGTCGGGCACTGGTTCAGCGGCACCCGCCTCGACTTCCGCCCGCAGGAGTACTGGAAGAGTGGCTCCAAGGTGACCCTGAAGCTGCGCCTCAAGGGCGTCCAGGGCTCCGCCGGGGTCTACGGCGTCCAGTCCAAGGACGTCACCTTCACCGTCGGCCGCTCCCAGGTCAGCACGGTCGACACCAAGACCCATCGGATGACCGTCACCCGCGACGGCAAGGTGATCAAGACCCTGCCGATCTCCGCGGGCGGCCCGGACAACCCCACGTACAACGGGCAGATGGTGATCGCCGAGAAGTTCAAGCAGACCCGGATGAACGGGGCCACGGTCGGCTTCGTCAAGGACGACGGCAAGGGCGAGTACGACATCCCCGACGTGCCCCACGCGATGCGCCTGACCAACACGGGCACGTTCGTCCACGGCAACTACTGGGGCAAGGGCGTCTTCGGCAAGGTCAACACCAGCCACGGCTGCATCGGCGTGCAGGACGTCAAGGGCGGGGGCGACAGCGCCACCGACGCCGCCTGGTTCTTCGACAACTCCATCACCGGGGACGTCGTCAACGTCGTGCACTCACCCGACCGGACTGTTTCTCCGGACAACGGCCTCAACGGATGGAACCTCTCCTGGGCGCAGTGGAAGGCCGGAAGCGCCGCCTGATCGCGCCCCTCACTCCCACTGCCCCGATCCCCTCGACGGCCATCGCAACCACGGGTGGCCGTCGGATGTCCTAATCGGCGACAGGTACCGTGCGGCGTCACAGCCCACGGGGGGTGTGCCGAGGGGAGACAAAAGAAAATGGGAGCAAGCGCGGCGGTACGCCGCAGACTTGGCGCGGCGCTCGGCGTCGCGGGGATGGTCGTGCCGCTGACGGTCGCGTTCGGCGCGCCCGCCCAGGCGGCGTCCTGTACGACGCGGACCGGCCCGTACCAGAAGGAGGTCGAGAAGTTCCTCGGCCGCCCGGTCGACGGCAGGCAGTCACCGGCCGACTGCAAGGCCATCCAGGCCTTTCAGACCAAGCACGGGATAAGCCCCAACATCGGCTACGCGGGTCCCATCACCTGGGGGGTGATGGACCTGATGCTCCAGCAGAAGGCCGCGGGCAAGAACCCGAACAAGGCCGGCCGATGCCCGACCAACAAGGGGCGGATCGCCTGTGTGGACCTGACCCGGCAATTGAGCTGGATCCAGGACGGCAAGACGCTGAAGTTCGGGCCCGTGCCGGTGCGCACCGGGCGGGACCACTACGAGACCCGTACCGGCGCCAAGAAGATCTACTGGAGGGACAAGGACCACTGGTCCGACCTCTACGACGTGGCGATGCCCTACAGTCAATTCTTCGACGGTGGCCAGGCCTTCCACTCCATCGCCGGTGACGTGTGGTCGCCTCCCGGATCCCACGGCTGCGTGAATATGCGCAAGGGCGACGCCGCCAAATATTGGGACATGCTGAGGAACGGCGACGATGTATTTGTCTACGGTCGCAAGCGGGGCACCTGACCGGCAGGCAATCGCCCCGCTCGCACTGCCGCAGGGCGCGTCCGGCACACCGCCGGGCGCGCCCTCGCGCATTCTCGTCACGCTCTCAACAATGTTTCAGGCTCCACCCGTCCGTGCCGCCTGACGTCCAGCCACATGTTCTTCGGAGCTGCGGCGCGTCCCGGGCGCGGTCCGGCATCGGCATGAGGAACCAGATCTCCACGATCCATGTGAAGGCCACCGGCGGCGGCGCAGGGCGGCCGGGGCGCTTCCGTTCCGTCCGTAATTCGGACACCTCCCAGAATGCCGCCGCTGTTACACAACTGCCAGGAAAACTCCCTTGTTTCGTGAAGCGAGGGAAAGGAAGCATGGGCCCCTCAGGCGGAGCGCGGTGGGCCATAAGGGCTTCCAAGGAATACACCAGCTCTTCTTGCCGCCTGCCGTTCACCCGCATATCGCAAGGCGATTCGAGGTGAAGAGTTGTTGCGATCCAGGAACAGGGCCGGGGCGATCCTGGCCGCCGCACTGGCGACAGCATTGTCGCTGGGAATGGCGTCGGGCGCTCAGGGCGCGCCCACGCTCAAGCACGATCAGTGGCCCGATCAGTGGAAGAGCGGTGAAACGGTGGCCAACAAGGCCGGCCGGACCGTCACGCTCATCACGGGTGACCGGGTCCGTGTCGATGCCAAGGGACGGGTCACGTCGGTCACGCCCGGCAAGGGCCGCAAGGGGACGGCTGTCTCCGTCAGGCGGTTGAAGGGGCACTCGTATGTGATCCCCGTGGACGCCGCGAAGTTGGTCTCGCAGGGCAGGCTCGATCGGCGTCTGTTCGACGTCACCGAGCTGCTGAAGTCGAAGTACGACGACCAGCACCGCGGCACGCTGCCGCTGATCGTCGCCTACACCGCGCACAAGGCGCAGGCCAAGGCCGCGCTGCGCTCCGCCGGGCTGACCGTGAAGCGCGACCTGCCCGTGGTCGGCGGGCAGGCGCTGACCGCCAGGAAGTCCGCCTCCTCGAAGGTGTGGGACGCGCTGACCGACGGCTCCGGTGTCTCCCGCGGCGCGGCCGCCGGGATCGCCAAGGTCTGGCTGGACGGCGTGCGCCGGGCGAGCCTGGACAAGTCCGTCCCGCAGATCGGCGCGCCGGACGCGTGGAAGGCCGGCTACACCGGCAAGGGCGTCAAGGTCGCCGTGCTCGACACCGGCGTCGACGACACCCACCCGGACCTGTCGGACCGGGTCGTGGCGAAGAAGAACTTCTCCGACTCCAAGAACAATGTCGACCACGTCGGCCACGGCACGCACGTCGCCTCCACCATTGCGGGCTCGGGCAAGAAGTCGAAGTTCAAGTACAAGGGTGTCGCCCCCGACGCCAAGCTGCTGTCGGCCAAGGTCCTCGACGACTCGGGCTCGGGCGGCGACTCCGGGATCATCGCGGGCGCGCAGTGGGCCGTCGACCAGGGCGCGAAGGTGGTCAACCTCAGCCTCGGCGGTGACGACACCCCCGAGGTGGACCCGCTCGAGGCCGCGGTCGACAAGCTGTCGACCACCAAGGGCGTGCTGTTCGCCATCGCCGCGGGCAACGCGGGCCCCGGCGACAGGACCGTGGGCTCGCCCGGCAGCGCGGCCGAGGCGCTGACCGTGGGCGCCGTGGACAAGTCGGACAAGCTCGCCGAGTTCTCCAGTGTCGGCCCCACCGCCGACGGCTCGCTCAAGCCCGACATCACCGCCCCCGGGGTGAACATCGTCGCGGCCAAGGCGGCCAAGGGCGTCATCGGCACCCCGGCCGCACCCGGGTACGTCAAGCTGTCGGGCACCTCCATGGCGACTCCGCATGTCGCCGGTGCCGCCGCGCTGATCGCCTCGCAGCACCCGGACTGGAGCGGCCGGCAGATCAAGCGGGCACTGACCGCCTCGGCCAAGCCCGGTGACGGTCTGTCGGCCTTCCAGCAGGGCACCGGCCGGGTGAACCTGACCACGGCCATCAAGCAGTCCGTGGCCACCGACCAGACCTCGGTCGGGTTCGGCACCCAGCAGTGGCCGCACGACGACGACAAGCCGGTGACGAAGAAGATCACCTACCGCAACACCGGTAACGCCGACGTCACCCTCGACCTCGCCGTGCAGACCCTCGGCCCCGACGGCAAGCCCGCTCCCGAGGGACTGTTCAAGGCCGATGTCGACAAGGTCACCGTGCCCGCGGGCAAGACCGCGGACGTGAAGGTGACCGCCGACACCAGGGTGGACGCCAAGGACGGCGCGTACACCGGCGCCCTCGTGGCCAAGGCCGAGGGCCAGACGGTCCGCACCTCGCTCGCCGTCGAGCGCGAGGCCGAGTCCTACAACCTCACGCTCAAGCTCATCGACGCCAAGGGCAAGCCCGCCGAGGCCCACTACGGCCTCGTGAAGGGCCTGGACCGGCCGGTCTACTGGGAACTGTCCGGCAAGGGCACCATCAAGGTGCGTGTGCCCAAGGGCATCTACGCCGTCGACACACCCGTCCTCACCCCGCGCGGGGGCGACGACGCCGACGTCGCGCTCATCCTGCGGCCGAAGCTGTCCGTGACCAAGGACACCTCGCTCACCATCGACGCCCGCAAGACCAAGCCGATCAAGATCACCTTGCCGGACAGCGCCGCGAAGCAGCTCTTCGGCTACGTCAACTGGAACGTCGCCATCGGAGAGGGCGCCGGCAGTTCCTGGCTGTCCCCCGACTTCAAGGGCGTCACCACCGCACACTTCGGTCCGAAGCTGACCGCCAAGCAGTTCACCGGCTCCATCGGAGGCATCTGGGGCAAGGGCAGCACCCGGTGGAACCTGGTGTACCAGCGTCACGGCTCCTTCTACACCGGGTACCGCCACAAGACGACCAAGGACGAACTCGCCCAGGTCGATGTCATCGCCGGATCGGCCGCCAAGGGCAAGAAGGGCCTCGTCGGCGCTCAATGGGCGGGCGGGGACGAGGGCGGCATCGTCGGCGGCGCCGTGGGCACCTCCGCCATCCCCGGAACCGCCAAGCACTACGTCAACATCCTGCCCGGTGTGGCCTGGGCCTTCTTCTTCTCCCAGGAGGACAGCAAGGGCGAGGACGAGACCGCCCAGGAGGGCCCTGCCCGCACCTACGAGGCGGGCAAGGTCTACCGCACCACGTTCAACCAGGGCGTGTTCGGCCCCAGCGTCGGCAAGGCGTCGGACGACAGCGGTGCCTTTCGGACCAAGGACGAACTGCGCCTGTGCATCCCGATGTTCACCGATGGGTCCGGTCACGTCGGTGGCTCGGTGTTCAGCAAGGCCAAGACCGTCGTCACCGGCGACGGCAGGACGATCCTGAACGAGAAGTCCACGCCGTGCCCGCTCACCGCGGAACTGCCGGACGCCAAGACCACGTACAAGATCAGCACCGATGTCAGCCGCGGCAGCGCGGTCTCGGCCGTCAGCACCCGGGTCGTGGCGGACTGGACGTTCTCCTCGTCCCGCCCCGATGGTGACGGCCCCGTCAAGCTCCCGCTGTCCACGGTCCGCTTCACCCCGAAGCTGACCCTGGCCAGCACCGCCAAGGCGGGCAAGAAGCTGACCGTCCCGCTGCGGATCCAGGGCCCGGCTGCGGGCTCCAACCTCAAGACCCTCGACGTGCGGGTCTCCTACGACGCGGGCACCACGTGGAAGAAGGCCCCGGTCACGATGGACCAGGGCAACCGGGTCCTCAAGCTCAGCCACCCCGAGAACGCGACCTCTGTCTCGTTCAAGGTCAAGCTGGACGACAAGGACGGCAATGTCACCAACCAGACGATCTACAAGGCCTACGGCCTCGTGAAGTAACCGTCCGAGAGCACCCGCACGAACGCGGGCCCCGGCACGAGCCGGGGCCCGCCGCTCTTCCTCGACCATTGCGTTCAGCCCTCGCGGCGGCGCGCCTCGTAGGTGAAGCAGCCGAACTCCACGGCCCTCACATGCGCCAGCGCGGTGTCCGGGCTCGCGAACAGCTCGGCGAGCGCCTCCTCGATCGAGCCGGCCGCCTCGGGGTGGCCCGGGTCGACCAGTACGCCTTCCTTGATCCGGCCGTCGGCGGTGTAGGCCCGGCACACCCGACGCTCCCCGCGGATCTGCTCGGGCACCCCGTCCCCGTCGGGCCCCGAGCACGGGCCCGGGTGGATGAACACCGGCCCGACCTCCTCGTACGGCCCAGGGTCGGCGCCCGTGGCCGCCGCCCACCGCCGCAGGGGAGCGTAGGCGACCGGCAGGATCGCCTCACCGGGCAGGCTCCGCTTCAGACAGCAGCGCAACGGGCTGCCGCCCTCGTCGTCCCGCACCGGCCGGGGCACCCGCCCGGCGTCGTCCCGCACCCTCAGTTGCTCGAGCGCCTCGGGCCCGATGGCCCGGATCTCGTACGCGGTCTCCATGCCCCCATCGTCGGGGGCGTCCGCCGTCCATGACCGGCGGGAATCGGACGCCTCGTTGCCCGCCCCGAGGGCCCTTCCCGAGGTGGAGCCGCGGTGGACCCAGCGGGACGGGGCGGAGGGCGCCGTGGATGCGGCCAGGGTGAGGTAGGCGAATCCGAGCACGCCCCGGTATCCACCGAGCCAGCCGTCGCGGTGCTCGTCGGCGACTGCCCGCACCTTCCCGGCCGCGGGGTCCGCGGGATGCTCCAGCAGCCACCGCTCCAGCCCGCCGCACCACCGGGACTCGAAGGAGTCCCACTCGTCGGCGTTGGCCACGGACACCGCCAGCGGCCGGTAGCCGCAGCCGATGGCCAGGTCCACCAGCTCGCTCAGCGACAGGAAGTCCTCCGGCCGCGCCTTCAGCCCCGCCGACGCCCGCGCGGTCGGGGGCCGCTCCCAGAAGCCCTCCCCGAACAGGAACCGCCCGCCCGGCCGCAGCAGGGGACGCACCGCCTCAAGGGTGTGACGGGCGCCGCCCCAGGCGTGGGTGACGCCGATGGCCGTGACCACGTCCACGGGGCCACCGGTCCCGTTCGCCGCCGTGGCGACCGCGTCGGCGGCCTCCAGGCGGACACGGTCGGAGAGCCCTCGTGCGGCCGCGTTGGCCCGCCCCCGCTCCAGCGCGGCCTCATGGGTGTCCACTCCGACGCCCGTCGCGGTCGGCTCCGCCTCGAGCAGCCGCAGCAGCAACTCCGCCCAGCCGCAGCCCAGATCCAGGATCCGGGCACCGGCCAAGGGACGCAGCGAGTGGATGAGTCCCACGGCCCGGACGTCCGAGAGAGGGGAGTTGAAGTCGAGGTCGCGGTGGGCGAGCGCGGTGATGGCGATGTCCGTCATGGGGTCACGCTCGCAGTCGCCACGAGTGATCTCCATACGATTTCCGAGGTCCTGCGGCGCTCGCTCCTGCGGGCGCCGAGCGCCAAATGCGATCTGTGGCTGGCCGTGCGCGCGAATGGACGGGGCAGGCGCTGCACTTTGAAACCCGGGCGGCGGTTGTCTGTGCACAGTGAACCTCGCGGGCGTCGCCCGTCCGCGCGAGGATGTGCTTGCTGCCCCGGCGGCTTGACTCCCGGTCACTCGGGGGAGGGCGCGGCTCCCCCACCCCAGGATCCGCGCCGGCGAGGTCAGGCGCCGGGGTGTTGGCGAGCCGGGATGAGCTCGAAAAGTGGGGCGGAGGAGGGGCGGCACGTTCTGCAGAAACGTTTAAACTGCCGTCAGTTATCCTATGGCCAACGATCTTCGTTCAGATGTAAACTACCTAGACGCTCACGCCCCTGGCCGTCGCTATTCCCCCGTATGTGCCGGTCAGGGGCGGGTGCTCATCCGCCCGCCCGGCCCGGCGAAGCGCGTCAGGCAGGACCCTGGTTCAGCGGGTCGGGGAGCCTGCGGCTGAATGCGCCAACACCTGCGCTCAGTGCGTCAAGAAGCCTCCGGCGACGAGCTGCCCCTCCACCGCCCGCACCGCCTTCTTGTAGCGGCTCCCGGCCCGCACCCGCGCGATCGGCCCCTGCCCGGCCCCGTCCGCCGCGCGCTCCAGTCGCAGCATCGGTATGCCCTCGCCGACGCCGTCCAGCCGCACCGCGATCCTGGCGCCCTCCTCGTCCTCGGCGACGGCTGCCAGGTCCCCGGTGTCCTGCCAGGTCAGCCCGCGCTCGACCAGTGCCCCACGGGCTGCCGCGAACGCCGCCGGGGCGTCGCCAATGATGCGAAACTCGAACTTACGTGCCATGGCAGCACTCCTGTTCGCCGGGAGAGGGACATGGTTAGCCTTGCCCGAACCGCCGCCGCCAATCGCCGCGCTCACCCCGGCCTCGTTGCCGTCCTTCCTTTCGGCCTCCCATCCGGCTTCCCACCCGGCCTCGCGCCCGGCTTGCCGCCCAGCTCCACCGCCGTCCGCAGTGCCTCGTCCACGGCCGACGGAATGTCCATCACGGGGTAGAGCGCCCGCCGCACCACCCGCTCGGAATCGATCACGAGGACCAGCCGCTTCAGCCGGAACCGCTGTCCCGCCCGGAACGTCGGCAGGCGCAGCGCGGCGGCCAGCCGCAGGTGCTCGTCGGACAGCAGGGGGAAGGGAACGCACTCGGCGGCGGCGAACGCGGCCTGCTCGGCGGGCTCCTGGGTGCTAACCCCGACCACGGCCGCGCCCACCCGTTCGAACGTCGGCCAGGCATCTCTGAACAGCCGGTTCTCCAGTGTGCAGCCCGCCGCGCCGGGCACATCGAGGGTGATCCCCGTGGCCGGAAAGGTGAACAGAACGGTCGCGGTGGCGCCTGGGGCGACCACATCCCGTTCCCCGCCCCGCATGTCCGTCAGCCACAGGTCTCCGGGGACCGCCGTGCCGACCAGCGCCCGCACCCGCGCCGCCTCGCCGCTTTCGCCGTCGGCCGTCGCGGTCAGTGTCCCGTCACCGAGCAGCCAGCGGTCGGCCCAGTCCTGCATGGCGACCAGCACGTGCAGGAGCGCCTTGCCCCGTCCGGTCAGCAGATACTCATACCGCGGTGGTCGGTCCAGGTAGCGGCTCCGCCACAGCACCTCCTGCTCGACCAGGTGCCGGAGCCGTTCATTGAGCACCTTGCGGGAGACGGACAGCTCGGAGGCGAGCACATCGAAGCGCACATGGCCTCGGGCGACCTCGCGCAGCACGAGGAGGTTCCACCAGTCGCCGAGCACGGCCGCCGCCTGGGCGATACCGCACTCCTCGTCGACGTTGCGACTCCTGGAACGGGGATGCGTGTCCATGGTGCCCATAGTAAGTTCCCTATGGGAACTCTCCGGCTCCGAGAAGAGGTTCAGGAGGCCGAACGGCGTGAACATCGACAAATGGACCGAGGTCGACGAGTACTTCAATGCCCTGCTGGTGCCGTCGGACCCCGAGCTCGACGCGGCGCTGGAGAGCAGTGACCGGGCCGGGCTCCCGCCCCACGGTGTCGCCCCCAACCAGGGCAAGCTCCTCCACCTCCTGGCCCGTATCCAGGGCGCCGCCACGGTCCTGGAGATCGGCACCCTCGGCGGCTACAGCACCATCTGGCTCGCCCGGGCGCTGCCCGAGGACGGCCGCCTCATCACGCTGGAGGCCGACCAGCGCCGCGCGGAAGTCGCCCGCGGCAACCTCGCCCGCGCGGGGCTCTCCCACCGGGCCGAGGTCCGCGAGGGACCCGCCCTGGACACCCTGCCGCGGCTGGCCGCCGAGGGCCACGGCCCCTTCGACCTGGTCTTCATCGACGCGGACAAGCCCAGCAACCCCGAGTATCTGAAGTGGGCGCTGGAGCTCACCCGCCCCGGCAGCCTCATCATCGGCGACAACGTCGTCCGCGACGGCCGGGTCACCGACGCGGACAGCGCCGACCCCGGGGTCCGGGGCGTGCGCCGCTTCACCGAGCTGCTCGCCGAGGAGCCCCGCGTCACCGCGACCGCGATCCAGACCGTGGGCGCCAAGGGCTGGGACGGCTTCGCGCTCGCCCTCGTCACCGGCTGACCCCCAGCCCCGTCACCGATCAGGAGCCGACGCGCCGCACCCACCCGCCGCACCCACCCGCCCCACCCACCCGCCACACCGACCCACAGGAGCCGGACGACAGCATGGGAAAGCTCTACGACCGCATGGACGGCCGTCTGCGCACCTTCATCGAGGAACAGCCCGTCTTCTTCGTGGCGACCGCGCCCCTCGCCGCCGACGGCCATGTCAACGTCTCTCCGAAGGGCCGCTCCGGCTCGTTCCTGGTCCTCGACGAACTCCAGGTCGGCTACCTCGACTTCGGCGGCAGCGGAGCCGAGACCATCGCCCACCTCAGGGAGAACGGCCGCGTCACACTGATGTGGTGCGCCTTCACCGGCCCGCCGAAGATCGTGCGGGTCCATGGGCGGGGCGAGCCCGTCTTCCGCGACGACCCGCGCTTCCCCGAGCTCGCCGCCCGCTTCGGGGAGGCCGCCGACGCCAGTGACCTGCGCGCGGTCATCGTCGTGTCCGCCCTGCGGATCAGCGACACCTGCGGCTACGCCGTGCCGTTCATGGACTTCCGCGAGGAACGCACCCTGCACCGCGAGCACTTCGCCCGCAAGGGCGAGGAGGGGTTCGCCGACTACTGCGAGCAGAAGCCCCATGTCGGCACCAGCCTCGACGGCCTTCCGGCACTGCCCCTGCCGCTGCCTGCGCGCCCCTCGTAGCCGGGACCGACGGCCTCGGTGGCCGCCGGGGCATCCCTGCCGTGCGCGAGTACTCCTTCTGCGATTCCATGGAGATGTGACCACTTCAGCAGCCAGAAGCACCCTGCATGTGATCATCTGCGGGGCGGGGCCGGCGGTCCACGCGGACCAGCTGGTCGCTGAAGCGCACAAGCGCCAGTGGGACGTCCATGTCATCACCACCCCGGTCGGCAGGGACTTCGTCGACGTCGAGGTGCTGGAGAAGATGACCGGCCACCCGGTCCGCTCGGACTACCACCGGCCCGGTCACGCGGGAGGCCGCTCGCTGCCCGAGGCCGCCGCCATCGTCGTCGCCCCGGCCACGTACAACACGATCAACAAATGGGCTCTGGGCGTCAGCGACAACTACGCCCTCGGCATCCTCGCCGAGGCCCTGGCCCTCGGCACACCGATCGCCGTCCTCCCCTTCATGAACGCCGCCCTGTCCGCGCACCCGGCGTACCTGCGCAATGTGGAGCTGTTGCGCGGCGAGGGCGTCTGCGTCCTCCAGGGCGACGGCCACGGCCCCGAGCCGCATCCCCCGGGTGCGGGTGGGCAGCTGCTGCCGTCCTTCCCCTGGGGCCTGGCCCTGGACGCGGTCGAGACGGCCCACTGACGGCTCGCCCGGGGCCGTACCCGCCCTGGTCCAAGGACGTCACCACGCTGGGGGCGAGGGCGGGACGATCGGACGTCGCCGAGGCGACGGGTCTTCGTCCGACGATGCGTCATATCGCCAACTCGGCGGCGGCGTTCTCCCCGCCGTCCGCCCACCGCGACCTCGCACGCGCCGGAAGCGCCCTGTACGGCCTCACCCGGGGCCGAGGACCGCGCTCCCGCCATGACCGTACGCGCCCGGGTGGCCTTCACCAGCGCTGCCGGGGGCGGCCGCGCCGGGTGCGCGTACAGCGTCTGGGCGGGAGCGTCTGGGCGGGAGCGTCTGGGCCGAGCGCCTTGCTGAGCGCCGTGCCCGAGTGCCTCGCCCGACCGTCGTATGAGTGCCTTACCTGGCGGGTAATCGACGCGGTCCGCGCGGGGCGGAAGTATTCCTGCAGAGGCTGTTCGGCCCTGGCTGCCCTTTCGCGGCCCAGGTCCGGCAATCCCGTATCCGAGGCCCGTATCCGAGGAGAGACCATGCCCGCGTACGCCATCGCCCACCTGCGCACTCCCAACCCCCACCCCGAGGTCCTGGAGTACCTGGAGAGGATCCAGTCGACGCTCGACCCCTTCGACGGCCGTTTCCTCGTCCATGGGGCCGACGTGGACGTCATCGAGGGGGAGTGGCCGGGCACGGTGGTGGTGCTCGAGTTCCCCGGAGCGGAGCAGGCCCACGACTGGTACGCCTCGCCCGCCTATCAGGAGATCCTCCGTCTGCGGACGGACCACATCGAGGGAGAGGCGATCATCGTCCAGGGTGTCGGCCCCGACCACGACTCGGCGGCGCTGGCCGAAGGGTTGCGGGCGGACTCGGCCCCGTAGACGGGGACGGGACGGGCCGGGTGCCGCCGCGCGCCGGACCGGACGGTGTGCCGGCGGGCCCGGCCGGACCGTGTGGCGGCGCCCACGGCCGTGTGCGGGCACCGGAGCATGTTTCGAAGTGGCGCGATTCGTTCCGTTCCGGTGACGTCTCCTGCCTGAATCGGCCCGGCATGAGCGTGGACCCTGATGAGTTTCGGGCATATTCCTTTGGAAATTGCCAGTGTTCACCCACGCGGGTGGCACGTTGCGTAACCTCACGGTCACTGACGCACCGCCGGTGCGCCGGAACGCCGTGCAGGAGGGGAGTTCGCGTGCCCGGAATCGACGAGTGCCTGCTCGAAGCCATGGTCCTGCCGGGCGCCCGCGGCGCCGCCGTCGTCGAATGGACCAGCGGGCTCGCGCTCGGCACAGTCGGCGACTCGCCGAACGGCGACCACGAGGTCACCGCCGCCGAGACCGCCGAACTCGCGCGCATGGCCGCCGAGCACACGGCGTTCGCTCCCCCCGAGACCAACGGCCCCACCGGTCCGACCCAACAGGGCGACGCCGGCAAGGGCATACCCGTCGAGGATGTCATCATCACCACCCGCACCGGCTACCACTTGCTGCGATTCGTAGAGACGACCTTCGACAGCAGCGTCTTCGTCCATCTGTGGCTCGACCGCGAGGAGGGGAATCTCGCCCTCGCCCGAATACGGCTCCAGGACCTGGCCGAGCGTCTGGCGCTCATATGAGCACGACGGTCTCCCCCATGCTCGTCCGCCTGGCCGCCCAGCGTGCCACCGGCGCGCTCCTGCGTGACGCCGGGGCCCTCTACCTCGTCGACGGCGAGGTCGTGCACGCCGAGAGCCCCGCCGCCCCCGGTATCGACATCCTGCTCGCCAAGGGCGGGCGCCTTCCGACCGAGCGGTGGCAGGAGGCAGTCGACCGGGCCGGCGCCCACCACCGCGTGGGACGCTTCCTCGTCGACAGCGGACGTCTGGCCAGCGGCGAGCTGGAGATCTGCCACCTGGGCGCCCTGTTCGACGCCGCCTTCTTCGCACTCGCCCCGGGCGGCGGGCCGACCCGCTTCCGCCGGGGCGCCGCCCACTGGCTGGGCCCCGTCAAGCCCGTCCGGGCCGAGGCCGTCGAGCGCGAGACCCGGCGCCGCAGGGAACTGCTGGACAACCTCTGGCCGCGCCCGGAGGTCGACAGCGCACCCGTGACGCCGCGCACGGCCGCGGGCACCGCGGACATCACCTCACGCCAGCGAGCCGTGCTGGACCTCGCCGACGGGGTGCGCACCCCCGCCGGGATCGCCCGGCTGCTGGGCCGCCCGGGGTTCCACACCCTGATCGACATACGGCGACTCGCCGCCGCCGGGCACATCGAGACGCCCCGCGCGTCGGCACCGCCCGCACCCGCCCCCGTTCCCGCCTGGGTCGCGGATGTCTCCGCGGACCCGGACATCGCCCTGCTGCGCCGACTTCGTGACGCTTTGGAGGCAAGCCTGTGATTCCCCGGTCCGCCCATGAGGCCCCGTACGCGCCGTCATGAGGCGTGCATTGAGACAGCGCGCCGAGAGGAGGCAGCTGATGGCGGCGGAACCCGAAGTCCTTGACGAACTGCGGCGGTTGCGGGCACGCGTCCCGCACCTGACCGGGGCGCTCGCGGCCAGTACCGACGGCCTGGTCCTGGCCCAGGACGCGGCGAGCGTGGAGGCCGAAGGAGTCGCCGCACTCACCGCGGCCGCTCTCGGAGTGGCGCTGCGGATGGCGGACGCCACCGGGCGGGGCGACTTCCGCGAACTGCTCGTGCGAGGCGAGCAGGGCTACATCGCGACATACGCGGCGGGGTCCGCGGCCATCCTCACGGTGCTGGCGGGAGCGCGCACCAATGTGGGCCGGCTGCACATGGAAGCCCGCCGCTCCAGCGCGCGGATAGCGGAACTGGTCGACGAAGCGCTCGACCGGCCCGACATCACCTGATACATCAACGGAAAGGAAGCGACGAACATGGCCAACACCGAAACCGCTCTGAAGGAAGCCGTCACCTCCATAGACGGCGCCCTGGGCGTGGCCCTCGTCGACTACACCAGCGGTATGGCCCTCGGCACCCTCGGCGGCGGCAAGGACCTGGACCTGGCGGTCGCGGCGGCCGGCAACACCGACGTGGTCCGCGCCAAGGTGCGCACCATGGAGATGCTCGGCCTCAAGGACGAGATCGAGGACGTCCTGATCACCCTGGGCAGCCAGTACCACCTGATCCGCCTGCTGAAGGGCCGCGGCCACACCGGCCTCTTCCTCTACCTGGCCCTGGACAAGGGCCGGGCGAACCTGGCGATGGCCCGCCACCAGCTGCGGAAGATCGAAGCCGACCTGGAGCTGTGAGCCCCGCGCCGCGCCCGCGGGGAGCCGCCGGGGAGGCATACCCGTGAGCTTCCCGCGGACGCGGTGGTCGGGGATTCCCGCCCCTGGATACGCTCGAAGGGTATGGATGAGACGCCCGACGCCCTGGGCCGCCGACTGGACTCGATCGCCCGGCACCCGTTCCGCGCGAAGTTCCACCTGCGCGGCCCCGAACGAGCGAAGGCCGAGCTCGGCGGCTCCTCGACGATGCGGTGGCACGCGTACGAGATCATCACCGAACGCCTGGCGCCCGCCGAGCCGTACAAGGACGGCAAGCAGACCCCGTACCGCGGCCACCCGGTCTTCGTGGCCCAGCACGCCACGGCCACGTGCTGCCGCACCTGCCTCCAGCGCTTCCACCAAATCCCGAAGGGCCACCCCCTGACCCGCGAGGAGCGGGCCTACGCCGTGGAAGTGATCACCCGCTGGATCACCCGAGAACTGGACGGCCCGGCCCCGTGAGCCCCGCCCTCACGGGCGGGACACCTCGGCTCAGGGGCTGCCCGATTGGGAGAGCAGGTCACGAGAGAAACGCTGAGGAACATGGGGCGGGCGAGGTAGAAGCCGAGAGTCACATCACCTCCCCATCCCAGACGCTCGGCAGCCGAAGAGATTGGGGCCGTGACACGGGTGAATCCAGTCTCTTTCCTGTTCACGAAGGAGCCTGTCCCGAATACTCTCGACAAAGGCCCGCATTGCGTCACCGTCGTAGGAGGCGCGCACAACGCTCACGAATGACGGTTCGGTCATGCCCGCGACCGTACTTCCGGGGTCTGACAACGCGACCGCGGTGCAACTCCCGGCGCGCCGACGGCACCACGCGTTCGTGCGGGCCTTCCCTGCCGAGCATCCGGCGGTGCCTTCGGATGCGGTGGGGGCCGTTCCCTCGAGCCACCGTTGCGTCAATGTACGACCTGGGTCCGGACGTCGCCGAATCACTGCGCAGGTCGTCCTTCGCCGGAGCACAGGCAATCACCCCTGTGAGCGGCCGCACCCCGGAACATCCACGTCGCCACCGCCCGACTGGCTCTCTGACTCGCGGCTTACGGTGATGGAACAATCATCGACGCATCCACCCAGTTGGGGCCACGCCTTGTGACGCGGCGTCACCGTGTCTGCGGGGCTTTGCTCGCCTCAACGCGAGTCGGCAGGAGCACCCGCATGGGAGCTGCGACACCGGACCCGGTCCTCTATGTCATCGCGTGCGGAGGGCGCCCCGGCGCCGATCTCCCCACGTTCGTCAGGACAGCTCAGGAGGACGGGTGGGACGTCTGTGCCATCACCACCCCCAGCGGGGCCAAGTTCGTCGACACCGAGCAGCTTTCGAGGTTGACCGGCCATCCCGTGCGCAGCGAGTACAAGCGCCCCGAGGATCCGGACGTCCTCCCGCCCGCCGACGCGTTCGTCGTTGCCCCCGCCACCTTCAACACCGTGAACAAGTGGGCTGCCGGAATCAGTGACACCCTCGCGTTGGGGCTGATCAACGAGGCCGTCGGGCTGGGCCTGCCCATTGTCGCCGTACCGTGGCCGAACGTGGCCCTCGCCAGGCACCCCGCTTTTCCGCGCAGCGTGCGAGAGCTGGAGAGCTGCGGCGTTCGGTTCGTCTTGAACGCCGCCGACCTCCCTGCCCCGGACTCGGGTGCCCCCGCAGTGGCGTCATTCCCCTGGGATGATCTGACAGCCGAGGTGCGACGCATGTTCACGCAGGTCAGAGCTGCGTGAGTGCGCCGCTCCACGTGCGACGCGGGCGTTGCCCCGAGTGGGCCCGCGGACCGCGGGGCCCTCGCTCAGCCCCTGTTCAGTCACCCGCAGGAGCCACCCCGATCGGGCAGCTCTGGCCCGTCCCGCCGATGCCGCAGTAGCCGTCGGGGGTCTTCCACAGGTACTGCTGGTGGTACGGCTCGGCCGGGTAGAAGGCCGCGGCCGGGAGGATCTCGGTGGTGATCGCCGGGTAGCCGGCCTTCGTCAGGATGCGCTGGTACGTGTCGCGGGACGTCTCCGCTGCCTTCTGCTGTTCCGGGGAGTGGGTGTGGATCGCCGAGCGGTACTGGGTGCCCGTGTCATTGCCCTGACGGAAGCCCTGGGTGGGGTCGTGGGACTCCCAGAAGACCTTCAGCAACTGCTCGTACGTCACCTCGGCCGGGTCGAAGACGACGCGGACGGCCTCGGTGTGGCCGGTCCGGCCGCTGCAGACCTCTTCGTAGGTCGGGTTCGGGGTGTGGCCGCCCTGGTAGCCGACCAGCGTCGTCCACACGCCGGGCGTCTGCCAGAACTTGCGCTCGGCGCCCCAGAAGCACCCCAGGCCGAAGTCCGCGACCTCGAGGCCCTTCGGGTACGGCCCCAGCAGGGGGTTGCCGAGAACCTCGTGGCGCTCCGGGACCGCGAAGGGGAGCTCGGCGCGGCCGCGCAGGGCCTCGTCGGGGGTGGGGAGGTGGTTCTTGTGGCGATTGAAGAGCACGTCGGGCTCCTTAGCGGTCGGGTTCACGCCGGGCGTTCGGGTTCAGGGTCGGCGTTCGGGTTCAGGGTCGGCGTTCGGGCTCGGTGGTCAAAGATTCGGTGGTCGGCCCACGGGGATCATGGCGGCCTTGGATCGGATCTCTTTGGATTCCAACGCTCGATGGGCCTCGGATGCTTCCTTGAGCGGGAAGGCCGTCGGGAGCGGACCCGCAGCCTGCGGTCCGCCGGGAGAGCGGCGATCGATTCCAGGTCGGCCCGGTCCGGCTCGACCATGAGGCCCGCATCCGTGTCCCGGCCGGGGCGGCCGGGCGCGGGGCGGCGGACGGGACGACCACCAACGGGACGACCACCGAAGTGCCGCCCGGCTCGAGCAGGGGCAGCGAGCGCCGCGCGTAGTCCTCCGTGCCCACGCGGTCGAGCACCGTGTCGAACGACGCCTTCGGCAGTACTTCCTCGAAGCGCTGCGCGGTGTGGTCGACCACTTCGTCGGCCCCGATGGCGCTCAGGAGACGAGTCGGCCGAGCGGGCCGTGCCCGCGGCGTACGCCCCGCCGACTACGTGATCCGGACAGCCTGACCACCGACTCCGCCCGCCGCCGCGCGTCGGGCTACGCTCGGGCACATGAGTCACGAGCACCTCGACAGCTACGCCTTCGACACCCTCGCCATCCACGCGGGGAACACCGCGGATCCGCAGACCGGCGCGGTCGTGCCGCCCATCTACCAGGTCTCCACCTACAAGCAGGACGGCGTCGGCGGCCTGCGCAACGGGTACGAGTACAGCCGGTCGGCGAACCCGACGCGTACGGCGCTGGAGGAGAACCTCGCCGTGGTCGAGGGTGGCCGGCGGGGCCTGGCGTTCGCCTCGGGCCTGGCCGCCGAGGACTGCCTGCTGCGGACGGTGTGCGCGCCCGGCGACCACGTGGTCATCCCCGACGACGCCTACGGCGGCACCTTCCGCCTGTTCGCCAAGGTGGTGCAGCGCTGGGGCGTGGAGTGGAGCGTCGCCGACACCTCGGACCCGGCCGCGGTGCGGGACGCGATCCGCCCCAGCACCAAGATGATCTGGGTGGAGACGCCGTCGAACCCGCTGCTCGGCATCACCGACATCGCCGCCACCGCCCAGATCGCCCGTGAGGCGGGGGTGCGGCTGGTCGTGGACAACACCTTCGCCAGCCCCTACCTCCAGCAGCCGATCGCGCTCGGCGCGGATGTGGTGGTGCACTCGCTCACCAAGTACATGGGCGGCCACTCCGACGTGGTCGGCGGCGCCCTGGTGACCGCCGACGAGACCCTCGGCGAGGAACT
The DNA here is from genome assembly GCF_014646055.1 of Wenjunlia tyrosinilytica. Lineage (GTDB taxonomy): Bacteria > Actinomycetota > Actinomycetes > Streptomycetales > Streptomycetaceae > Wenjunlia > Wenjunlia tyrosinilytica. Next base: position 28,563 of record NZ_BMMS01000004.1, on the reverse strand, counting down.
GGCCTACCACCAGAACGCGATGGGCGCGGTGGCGGGCCCGTTCGACTCGTGGCTGGTGCTGCGCGGCATCAAGACGCTGGGCGTGCGGATGGACCGCCACAGCGCCAACGCCGCCGAGGTCGCGGAGTTCCTCACCGGTCACGCGAAGGTGGCGCAGGTGTACTACCCGGGGCTGGCCGAGCACCCGGGCCACGAGATCGCGGCCAAGCAGATGCGGGCCTTCGGCGGGATGATCTCGTTCCGGCACGTCGACGGCGAGCAGGCGGCGGTCGAGGTGTGCAACCGCGCCAAGCTGTTCACCCTCGGCGAGTCCCTGGGCGGTGTCGAGTCGCTGATCGAGCACCCGGGGCGGATGACGCACGCGTCGGTCGCGGGCTCCGCGCTCGAGGTCCCGGCGGACCTGGTGCGCCTGTCGGTCGGCATCGAGTCGGCGAACGACCTCATCGGGGACCTGGCGCAGGCTCTCGGCTAGTTGTCGTGTCCTCCCCCCTGCCGGCGGCCGTACGAGCGGCGTTGAGGCAAGTCTTCACGCGGTCGGCCTCCACTCGCTCGGCCTCCACTCGCTCGGCCTCCATTCGCTCGGCCTCCATTCGCTCGGCCTCCATTCGCTCGGCCTCCATTCGCTCGGCCTCCACGCGCTCGGCTTTCGGGCGGGCGGCCATCGCGGCACGGGCACGGTACGACGACGTCACCACGTCACCGGAGGCGCGGTCTCCGGTGGCGTCGCCCCGTTCCACGGCCACGTGAGGATTGCGAGGACGGTGAAGGCGATCAGTGCCGCCACGGCCAGCGCCAGCAGGACACCGTGCAGGACTCGGCGCCGGTGCAGCAGCCGCCGACCGCGCTCCTCGGCGCGGCGGGAGAGGTCGGCGGGAACGGCGGGGTGCGGCCCGCCGAGGGTCCGCCGCACCTCGTCGAGCTTGCGGTCGGGGACGTCCGAGGCCCAGTCGTCGACGGTGCACCGGCTCATCGCGCACCTCCCGCCACGGCCGGAACGGCGACGGGGGCGGCTGCGGCCGGCGGTGTGCTGCGCAGGGTGTTGCAGGCGCGGGCGCACACCGCGCGCACCCGGTCCACCGGCATTCCCAGCAGTGCGGCTACCTGCTCTTCGTCGACGCCCTCGTACAGACGCAGGACGAGCACGAGGCGTTCCTGCGCGGTGAGGCGCGACAGCCTCCCGTCCCTGGGCTCGCGGTGCAGCCAGCGCGCCCCCGCCCGCCGCGCGTAGGCGAGAACGAGTTCCTGGCGGGCGTAGGCGTAGGGGTCCTCGCCGCGCAGCCGGGTCCAGTTCAGATAGGCGCGCGAGAGCGCATGGCACAGGAGTTGGTCGCAGGCCTTGGCGTCCTCGCAGGTCAGGAGCGCGGCGACATGCAGAAGCCGCCCCGCCGCTCCACCCACGAACGCTTCGAACTCGTAGGAGCGGCGGCGCTCCGATTCCTCGTGCCCACTGCGCACGGCGCCTCCCCCGCGGCCCCTGCGGCCAAGGCGGTCACAGACCGCGTGTGTTCATGGGAGTCCATGGGGACCGGCGCGTCAAGGGGTGTGGACGCTCAGTCGGCGGGGCGGTTGATCGTGGCGTGGTAGTCGGACAGTGCGATGTTGAACCGGTCGAGCAGGTCGCAGAAGACCTCCCGCTCGTGCTCGCTCCAGCCGTCGGTGACCAGGGCCATCAGATCGCGGCGCGACTGGCGCACCTCCTCCAGGCGCTCCTTCCCGTCATGGGTGAGCGCGAGGACGACGGCACGGCCGTCCTCGGGGTGCGAGGCACGTTTGACCAGGCCGGATTCCACCAGCGGGGCGACCTGTCGGGTCACCGTGGACGAGTCGATGCCCATGCCCTCGGCGAGGGCCTTGACGCCCATCGGACCTTCGCGGTCGAGCCGGTTGAGCAGCAGGTAGGCGGCGCGGTCCATCGAGTTGCGCGCCTTGCCCACGCCGCCGAGCCGGGTCTGCTCCGCTCGACGGGCGAACAGCGCAACCTGGTGCTGGAGGCGGTCGTAGAGGGTCGGTTCGTCAGCGGAGTCCGCCGCCGCGTCCCGGGTGACCGTGTTCGGAGAGGCCATGGCCTGGATGCTCGCGTTCTGTCGGTCTTTCGGCAGTTGGGAGAAGAGTAGTCGGACCGGTCGGCACCGTGTCCCTGAGCCGGGGAATGGGCCGACGAATGAGCCAGGGGTGACCAGCGGGGCGTCAGGGGCGCGCCGTGGACCGCGTCGGGGGCGGGCTCGGAACGGCCCGGGAGCCCTGGGGAACGGGGTGAGCGCCGGACAACGACGGACGATGTACGGGACGCTGACAGACTTGGCCCATGAACGACCGCTCAGCGATCACTTTGGACGACGTGCGCGGTGCGCACAAAATGCTTTCGGGTGTGGCCCGGGTGACGGCCATGGAGGGCAGCCGCCATCTGTCGGGCCTGGTGGGAGCCCCGGTCCACCTCAAGTGCGAGAACCTCCAGCGGACCGGCTCGTTCAAGGTCCGCGGCGCCTACGTGCGCATCGCCGGGCTCAGCCAGGTGGAGCGGGCGGTCGGTGTGGTCGCGGCGAGCGCCGGCAACCACGCGCAGGGAGTGGCGCTGGCCGCCTCGCTGCTCGGGGTGCACTCCACCGTGTTCATGCCGGTGGGCGCGCCCCTGCCGAAGGTGGCCGCCACCCGTGAGTACGGGGCCGAGGTGCGGCTGCACGGACAGGTCGTGGACGAGGCGCTGGCGGCCGCGCGGCGGTACGCGGAGGAGACGGGCGCGGTCTTCATCCACCCCTTCGACCACCCGGACGTCGTCACCGGGCAGGGCACCGTGGGTCTGGAGATCCTCGAACAGTGCCCCGAGGTGCGCACGATCGTGGTCGGCGTCGGCGGGGGAGGGCTGATCGCCGGGATCGCGATCGCGGTGAAGTCGCTGCGCCCGGATGTGAGGGTGATCGGGGTGCAGGCCGAGGGGGCGGCCGCGTATCCGCCCTCGCTGGCCGTGAGGCGCCCGGTCGAGTTGGAGTCGGTGTCGACCATGGCCGACGGCATCGCGGTCGGCCGTCCCGGAGACGTTCCGTTCAAAATCATTGGCGAACTGGTGGACGAGGTCCGTACGGTTTCCGAGGACGCGCTCTCCAGTGCTCTGCTGCTGTGCCTGGAGCGGGCCAAGCTCGTGGTCGAACCGGCCGGGGCCGCCCCGGTGGCGGCGTTGCAGAGCGATCCGAAGGCGTTCGAAGGCCCGGTCGTGGCGGTGCTCTCCGGGGGCAACGTCGATCCGCTGCTCCTGCAGCGGGTTCTGCGGCACGGCATGGCCGCCGCGGGACGCTATCTGTCGCTGCGGCTTCGGCTGTCCGACCGGCCGGGCGCGCTGGCGAACCTCCTGGCCGTGTTGTCAGAGGTGGATGCGAATGTGTTGGACGTAGGTCATGCGCGCACCGACCCTCGGCTGGGGGTCACCGAGGCGGAGGTGGAACTGCATCTGGAGACCAAGGGCCCGGGCCACTGCGCTTCGGTGGTCAAGGCGCTGCGAGAGGCCGGCTACACGGTGCTCCGGCCGCAGTCCTGAGTGGCTGCGGACGACTTCAGGGGTGCCGTCGGGTGTCCACGCCGTAGGGATCCACTCGTAGCGGTTGACGCGATATATCGCATGGGTTCATACTCGCGACGCGGCGGTAAAGACGCGATACATCGCGTCATGCCTTCCGTACGGGGGCAGTACAAGCGGGGCCCTCCGACCACAACACCAACACCTGACGACAGTGGGAGAAGTCAATGCCGGGTGCCATTTACGCCGAGGGTCTGGTGAAGACCTTCGGTGATGTAAGGGCTCTGGACGGAGTGGACCTCGACGTACCGGAGGGAAGTGTCCTGGGCCTGCTCGGCCCGAACGGGGCGGGGAAGACCACGGCGGTGCGGGTGCTCACCACCCTGCTGCAGCCCGACAGCGGCCGGGCCGTCGTGGCCGGGCACGATGTGCTGAAGGCGCCGGTGCAGGTGCGCCGCTCGATCGGCCTGTCCGGCCAGTTCGCGGCGGTCGACGAGTACCTCACGGGCCGCGAGAACCTCCAGATGGTCGGTGAGCTCTACCAGATGAGCTCACGGAGCGCCAAGGCGCGAGCGGTGGAGCTGCTGGAGCAGTTCAACCTCACCGAGGCGGGCGACCGGTCCGCCAAGACCTATTCCGGCGGTATGCGCCGCCGCCTCGACCTCGCCGCGGCCCTCATCGTGCGGCCGCCCGTGATGTTCATGGACGAGCCCACCACCGGCCTGGACCCGCGCAACCGCATGATGCTGTGGGAGGTCATCGAGTCCCTGGTCGCGGGAGGGACGACCCTTCTGCTGACCACCCAGTACCTCGAAGAGGCCGACCGGCTCGCCCATGACATCGCTGTCGTGGACCACGGCAAGGTCATCGCCCGCGGTACCGCCGACCAGCTCAAGGCGCAGACCGGCGGGGAGCGCGTCGAGGTCGTCGTGCACGACCCCGCCCTGCTCGGCACGGCCACGGAGATCCTCACCGCGTTCAGCAAGGGCGGCTCCACCGTCGACAAGCACACCCGGAGGATCACGGTGCCGGTGGCGGGCGGCGCGAAGCTGCTCGCCGAGGTCATCCGCGAGCTCGACAGCCGCGGCATCGAGATCGACGACATCGGCCTGCGGCGCCCGACGCTGGACGACGTCTTCCTCTCCCTGACCGGCCACGCGGCGGAGGCCGACCAGGCGGTCGAGGGGGAGGCTTCCGAAGCCGCCAAGCCCGGCGCGAGCGCCGGTGCCGGTGTCGGTGTTGTCGGCACCGCTGGAGAGGAGAACAAGTGATGGCGGCGACCAGCGCGGCCCCCAAACTCAGTGACGCCCCGGTCCCCAAGGGCGGGATCGTCCAGTCGGTCCACGACTCGCTCGTCATGGCGCGACGCAATCTGATCCGGATGGCCCGCATCCCCGAGATGGTCATCTTCGGCATGATCCAGCCGGTGATGTTCGTCCTGCTGTTCGCCTACGTCTTCGGCGGGGCGATCGGGGTGCCGGGCGCCGGAGGAGACAAGACGGCGTACCGCGAGTTCATGATGGCGGGCATCTTCGCCCAGACGGTGACGTTCGCGACGGCCGGCGCGGGAGCCGGTATCGCGGACGACATGCACAAGGGTCTGATCGACCGCTTCCGCTCCCTGCCGATGGCCCGTGGGGCGGTGCTGACGGGACGCACCCTCGCCGATCTGGTGCAGACCGCGCTCGTCATGGTCGTGATGATCGTCTGCGCGCTCATCGTGGGATGGCGGATCCACGACGGGCTGATCAAGGCGCTCGCGGGGCTCGGCCTGCTGCTCCTGCTCGGCTACGCCTTCTCCTGGATCGGCGCGCTCATCGGCCTGTCCGTGCGCACCCCGGAGGCGGCCACCTCGGGCGGCCTGATCTGGCTGTTCCCGCTGACATTCCTGTCGAACGCGTTCGTGCCCACCGACTCGCTGCCGACGTTCTTGCAGCACGTGGCGGACTGGAACCCGTTCAGCGCGACCGTCCAGGCCTGCCGGGAGCTGTTCGGGAACCAGCTCGCGCCGGTGCCCTCCGACGCCTGGCCGATGCAGCACCCCGCGTGGGCCTCGCTGCTGTACTCGCTCCTGATCATCGTGATCTTCCGGACGCTCTCGGTGCGCAAGTACCGCTCGGCGGCCTGATCGTCGGGGGCCGACTCCCTGGGGGCCGACTCCCCCGGGGGTCGGACGGCCGCAGACGGAACGGCAGCGGCCCGCTCCCCTTCGCGGGGGCGGGCCGTCGGCGTCGTGCGGCTCGGGTCAGCCGGCGTGCGGCTTGGCCTCCAGGATCTTCACGGCGGCCTTGTTGCCGTTCGGCAGCTCGTAGTCGGCGTCCTCGCCGACCTTCTTGCCGTTCACAGCGGAGCCCAGCGGGGACTGCGGCGAGTAGATCTCCATGCCGGAGGTCACGTACTCGCGGGAGCCCAGCAGGAACGTCACCGTGTCGTCCGGGTCGCCGTCGAAGGCGATGGTGACGACCATGCCGGGGGCGACGATGCCCGTGTCCGCGGGTGCCTCGCCCACCTTGGCGTGCTCGAGCAGCTGCGAGAGCTGGCGGATGCGGGCTTCCTGCTTGCCCTGCTCCTCCTTGGCCGCGTGGTAGCCCGCGTTCTCCTTGAGGTCACCTTCCTGGCGGGCTTCCTCGATCTTCGTGGCGATCGCAATGCGGCCAGGCCCCGACAGGTGGTCCAGCTCGGCCTTGAGCTGGTCGTACGCCTCCTGGGTCAGCCAGGTGACGTTGTCGCTGGTCTGGGTCACAGGTGCTCCTCGAATGAATGGCACTTGAATGGCGCTGATCTTATAAATGAACGCCCATCCAGAAGACTGCGCCTCCAGGGACGGGCGAAACCACGAGCCTAACAATTCCCTGTCCAGGACGGGAGCAGGTAAACCGTCAGGAATCGACGCGCGAGGCGTACGAGAGCGGTGAGACGGAGGTGAGGCCAGGGATACGAGAGGTGGAGGAGAAGGGCGGAAGCGGTCTCGGACGGGTACGGCAGAAGGGTCAGTCCGCTTTCTTGCAGCTCACCAGCTCGGCGTTTGTCGCCCGGCCGGTCGTGTGCAGTTCCACGAGCGTGTTCACCACACCGGAGCGCTGCTCGACACGGACGTCCTTCAGACCCACCTCGTCGCCGTCCGCGCTGCGCGAACGCAGGGTGCACACGCCTGTCACGTCCTTGGGCTTGCGCACCTCGAGGTGCACCTCGACGGTGTCGTCGGAGACGACCTTGTAGCGGATGAGCTCGCCGGAGACGTCCTGCTCGTCGATGTAGGACCAGCCGAGCCAGCCCACCATGCCGAGGAAGGCCACCGCGAGCACCGCTCCCACGGTCCGCAGGCGCCGGGTGGTCGACTCGGGGGTGCGGCGCCCGTACCGCCCCTCGGGCGGGCGGCTGCGCGGCGCACTCATCGTGTTCCCTTCGGATTCCGGGAGCCTGGGACTAATCAGGACTCTCCGTCCGTCACTATAGAAGGCGTTGTCACACGCCCCCGGCCCAGGCCGGTCCGGGCCGCACGGTACCGATTCTTAAGGATCTTGCGTTGACTGAGCAGTTGCGACTGATGGCAGTGCACGCGCACCCCGATGACGAGTCCAGCAAGGGCGCGGCGACGATGGCGAAGTACGTGGCCGAGGGCGTGGACGTGCTCGTTGCCACATGCACGGGCGGTGAGCGGGGCTCCATCCTCAATCCCAAGCTCCAGGGCGACCCGTACATCGAGGAGCACATCCACGAGGTGCGGGCCAAGGAGATGGAGGAGGCCCGGCAGATCCTCGGCGTCAAGCAGGCGTGGCTGGGCTACGTCGACTCCGGACTCCCCGAGGGCGATCCCCTGCCCCCGCTGCCCGAGGGCTGTTTCGCCCTGGCGGACGTCGACGAGGCGGCGGGCACGCTGGTGCGGCTCATCCGTGAGTTCCGTCCGCATGTGATCACCACGTACGACGAGAACGGGGGCTATCCGCACCCGGACCACATCATGACCCACACGATCTCGATGCTGGCCTTCGACGCCGCCGGCGACCCCGACCGGTACCCGGGCACCGGCGAGCCGTGGCAGCCGCAGAAGCTCTACTACAACCAGGGCTTCAACCGCGCGCGCACCGAGGCGATGCACCACGCGCTGCTGGAACGCGGTATGGAGTCGCCGTACGGTGAGTGGCTGAAGCGATGGGACGAGAGCGACCGCCCGGAGCGGGTCCTGACCACGCAGGTGCCGTGCGGTGAGTACTTCGAGGTGCGGGACAAGGCGCTGATCGCGCACGCCACCCAGATCGACCCGGACGGGCCGTGGTTCAGGATCCCGCTGGAGATCCAGCGGGACATCTGGCCGACGGAGGACTTCGAGCTGGCGAAGTCGCTGGTGGACACCACGCTGCCCGAGGACGACCTGTTCGCGGGCATCCGCTGACCCCCCGGACCGGCTGAACCGGCCGGTTCGCGGTACCCGGTCGCCCCGCCGTTCGGTGGCGGGGCGACACTAGTGAGGTGAATGGAACTGTGACTACCTCGACGGCCCACCTCGTTGCCCTGGCCGGCGACCTCGACCAGAACAAGGTGACGCCCGGAGTTCTGGGCTTCATCGTCTTCGCGGTGATCGGCGCCGCGGTGTGGTTCCTGATGAAGAGCATGAACAAGCAGTTCACGAAGGTGAACTTCGAAGAGGAGCCGGAAGCCCCGGCCACCGAGACCCCGCCCACGGGCGTGAGCCCGAAGAAGAACTCAGCGACGGCCTGACGGCCGCGTCGCCGGGCGGGGCACCCGCCTCGGCGGTCACCCAGCGGCCTGCGGTCGGCGGTCAGCCGGCGGCCTGCGGTCACCCGGCGGCCTGCGGCCGTCAAAGCGGGGCGCGGCCCGACGGCCGATGCCGGAGCCTGGACCTACGAGCCCGGGCGGCAACTCCCCGGCGCAGCCTCCTCGGCCACGGCTTCCCCAGCGACGGCTTCCTCGGCCACGGCTTCCTCGGCGACGGCCCGACGGCCGCGTCAGGAGGGTCCTCGGCGTCCCCGGCGGGGGCGCTCACGCCGCTGAGTCGGTTCTGCGGACGGTTACACCCAGGACGTCCCTTGCGGTGCGGGTGGGGGCCAGGCCCTGGCGCCAGACTGGCCAGGGGCCGTCCGGTTGGGTGTCGATCCAGGGGGATTCGAGCCAGCGCAGGGCGTTCTCCCTCGCCAGAGGATGGACGCCCGCCTCCGTGTCGTTCAGGAGGCGGTCCAGGGTCTCCCGGGCCACCCTGCCGCCGTCGTCCGAGGACAGCGGGAGCAGGGTGCAGTACAGGAAGGTCGCCCAGGAGCCGCCGCTGCGGTCGCCCAGGGACCCGAACAGCTCCCGCGCGTCCTCCAGCAGATCCACCGCCCTCGCGATCCGCCCGCAGCCCGCGTCGATCACCGCGAGCTCCACGCACGACCATGCCTCCCCGTGAGGCAGCCCCACCGTCCGGAAGTCCTGCCGCGCCTCGTGCAGCAGCTGCCTCGCGAATCCGCTGTTCTTCAGTGAGCCCGACCGCCCCGCGAGCCGGTCCCTGGCCACCCGCCCGAAGTGGTGCCGCGCGCACGCGTGGCCGTAGCGGTCGCCCATGGTGCTGAACATGTGCCTGGCGCGGCTGAGCGCGTCCTCCGCCCGGTCCAGGCGCCCCGCGTCCTCCAGCGCCTGCCCGAGGTAGTACAGCGTCCAAGCCTCGCCGCGCGCGTCCTCGTGGCGGCGGTGCCGGCCACGGGCCTCGTTCAGCTCCCGCACCGCCGCATCCGCCTCCCCGCGCAGGAGCCGGGTGCGGCCGAGCTGGGTCATCGCCCAGGCCTCACCGCGCCCGTCCTTGGTCTTCCGGTACAGCTCCTGGCTCAGCCACAGTTGCTCCTCGGCCTCGTCGACCTCGCCGAGCCGCAGATGGACCTGGCCGAGCTGAAGGCACGTCCATGCCTGCCCGTGCAGGCTCTCCGTCTCCTCGTGCAGCGCCCGCGCGGTGTGCAGCAACTCCCATGCCTCGTCCAGCTCGCCCTGGTCCCGCAGCACCGCTCCGAGCGCGTGCAACGTCCAGGCGCGGTCGCCGCGCTGTTCGTCCGGCCGCTGCAGATCCAGCGCCTCGCGCAGCTTCGCCGCCGCCTCCGGCAGATTGCCGCGGTGGTGCAGCGTGATGCCGAGGCTGCACAGCGCCCGCGCGGCCCCGGCCTCGTTGTGCCCCTCGCGGTACATGCTGACCAGCGAGCTCAGCGTCGTGCGCGCCCGGTCCAACTGGCCCAGCTGGCGGGCCGCGATGCCCGTGCGCAGCTTCACCGAGCGGATCAGCGAATCCCTGCCGAGGGTCTGCACCAGCTCAGCGATCTCACCCAGCCGGTACAGGTCACCGCGCAGCAGGCAGTAGTCGCACAGCGCCTCGACGAGCCGCTGCACCGCCTGCGGGTCGACGTCGTCGGTGTGCCGCAGCGTCGCGGTGATGAAGCTGCTCTCCTCGTCGAGCCAGCGAAGTGCCGCGTCCAGCGTCTCGAACCCGTGCGGCGACGCCGCTCCGCGCAGCACCGTGCGCACCGAGCGGGAAGACGAGGCGCCCTCCACCCGGTGGATCACCGACTCGGCGAGCTCCGCGTAGTCCTTGATCAGCCGTTCCTGGGCGGCGGCCCGCTCCCTGGCGTCGTCCTCCTCCTCCAGGCACTGCCGGGCGAAGCCGCGCAGCATGTCGTGCAGCCGGTAGCGGCCGCTGTGCACCTGCTCGACCATGTGGGCCCGGTCGAGCACGGCCAGCCGTGCCCCGGCGGTGCTCTCGTCCTCACCCAGCAGCGCGGCCGCCGCGGCGGGGCCGAGGCTCGCCCGGCCGACGAGGACGAGCCTGCGGAACAGGCGGGCGGCGGCGGGGTCCAGCGCGAGGTAGCTGACGCCCATCACCGTCTCGGGGACCGCCTCGCCGTGCAGTCGAGAGCCGATCGAGCCTCGGGCGACGGCCGCGCCCGCCATGCACACCGCCAGCGGCAGTCCCTGGGCGGCCCGCAGCAGCGCTTCGTCACCGGCGGAGTGCGGTCCGGCCCCGGCGATCGCGTCGAACAGGCTGTCGGCGTCCGGAGCGCCGAGGGGCCCGACCGCGACGCTGTGCGTCTCGATGCCGTTGCCGAGGCCCGTGAGCTCCAGTGGCTCACGGCTGGTCACCAGCACCAGGCTCGCGGAGTTCTCGGGGATCAGCGGTCTCACCTGCTTGGCGTCGGCCGCGTCGTCCAGGATGAGGACGGTGCTCAGGGCCGCCACGTGCTCCTGGTACTGCTGGCGCAGCCGCCGCAGATGGGTGTCGCGGGAGGCGGGGTCGCGGAAGAGCAGGTCCTGCTTGGGCGCGCCGAGCCGGTTGAGCAGGTGCAGGAGCGCGTCGCGGGTGGACAGGGCGGTCTCGGGCGGCGATGTCGCCGAATCCGACGGCCTGCCCCGCAGGTTGACCAGGCACGAGACGCGGAACCGCTCGCGCAGCATCTCCGCCGCCCGCACGGCCAGTGCGGTCCGCCCGGCACCGGGAGGGCCGTGCAGGACGACGACGCAGGGGCCGCCGCGCCCGTCGGGGCGGGGCCCGTCGGCCCATCGCGCGATGGCCGAAAGTGCTTGGTCGCGGCCCAGGAACGGGCCGTCCTGGAGCGGAAGTCGGGCCGAGGCTCGTACCAGTGCGCTCTCCACATGAGCGGAGGTCGGCGTCGGGGGATCCGCCGTGACGGGGGTCCGGTCGCCAACGGGGCCGCCGCCGATCGCCACGGGCGCCTCCGCGTTGGGGCTCGCGGGATCGTTTACGGCTCCCGCGCCGGAAACGGCGCCGACGGCGGAACCGGCTCCGGTATCGCCCGCGCCGGCGCCCCCGGCATCGTTCTCGTGCGCGGCGGCGCCCCCGCCCACCTGGGCACCGCCGGGCGCGTGCTCCGCGGACTCGTGGTACTCCTGCGTGACCGCCCGTGCCTCCCGCTCCAGCGCCGCCAGCCACTGCCTCCTGCGCCGCTCCTCCCGCTCGAGCGCCGCTCGTGCCAGCGCCTTGGCCGGAAACGTGACGAACGAGGTGGCCAACGCGGCCACCACCACGAACAGTCCGATGGCCGCGGCCGCGCCGCCGCCCCCAACCGTCACCCGCGCCAGACCGAAACCCGCCGCCCCGAACAAGCCCGCGCACAACCCCGCCCCGCGCACCGGAGGCCCGCCCCGCCCCCGGCGCTCGCGCACTGCCCGCAGATACTCGGCGTACTCCGCGGCGGCCCCTGATCCGATGCGTTCCCCGGCCTCCAGGACGCGGTCCCCGCGCGCCCCGTCCCCGGCCACCCGCCGCACAACTTGTTCGAATTCGACCCGGTCCACGTCCCGCAACTGCGGCGCGCCCGCGCGCGCCCCCTTCTTCGCGTCCACTCGCACCATCCGGCCGGACATCGGCGCCCCCTCCATGCCCGCTGCCGGGCGAGGCCAGTCTCCCAATGGGCTCGTTCCCCCGTCGAGAGGAGCTCGGGCGGCACGCCTTCCGGACCGCCCCACTACCAGGACGCCATCGCGTTGAGTTCCCGTTCCGGTCCCTGCCAGGTGAAGTTCCAGCCCCTCAACTCCGTGCGCCTCAGCGCCTCCCGGCACACTCCGACCGCCGCGCTCTCCGCCGCCTGGGCGCCCGGGGCGTTCATGAACAGGACCGCGTAGACACCGAAGGGGGTGGATTCGGTGTAAATATGCTCGAGCCCGTCATCGGGATCGGCCGTCGATTGCACATGGCGTGCGATGTCGGGCGGTGCTCCCGTACCGTCAAAGGAGTGGAAGCGGGCTGTAAAGGCGTACATTGCGGTCATCCCCCGTGATGTGAGATGGCGGAGTCTTAGGGACTGAATGCGGGCTGGGCAACGGACGAGCGGGGAGCCTACGATGCGGAGACCTCGGAGTCGTCCGGCATGAGGTTGGGGAGGCCAGAGTGCTGCACGTGTTCGGGATAAGTGAACGGGCGGAAGCGGTCTACCGGGTGATGCTGTCCGATCCCAGTCTTGGGGTAGGTGACCTGGCGAAACGTCTGGCGATCGAACACGATGAGGTGAGGTCGGCGTTCGACGAGCTGGCGCGTGCCGCGCTGCTGCGTCCGTCGCTCAAAACCCCTGACCAGTGGCGTCCGGTGAGTCCGGAGGCCGGCCTCGAGGCCGTGTTGTCGCGTCAGCAGGCCGAGCTGGTACAGCAGCAGAACCGCATAGAGGAGGCCCGTGCCGCGGCCGCTGCCCTCATGGCCGAGTACACCAAGCTGCGGCCGGGCTGGCAGTACGCCGAGGTCGAGCAGCTCGTCGGAGTCGCCGCCGTCCGCGAGCGCATCGAGGAACTCACTCCCAAAGTCCACACGGAGGTCCTCCACTTCGCCCCGGACGGAGCCCAGTACCCCGACACCCTGGACGCCAGATCCCCGGTCGACCGGCAGCTGCTGGAGCGCGGGGTGCGGATGCGCAATGTCTACCTCGACAGCATCCGCAACGATGCCCGTACCGTCGCCTACGCCAGATGGCTCACCGAGCTTGGCGGCGAGTGCCGTACCGTGCCCGCACTCCCCATGCGGCTGATCGTCTTCGACCGGGAGCTGGGGATCGTGCCCATCGACCCGGAGGACAGCAGCGCGGGGGCGGTCCTTATCCAGGGCCCCGGGCTGATCGCCGCGCTCACGTCGCTGTTCGACCTGGTGTGGGCGACAGCTTCGCCGCTCGGTGAGGCCAGGAGGCATCGGGCGAAGGGCCGGGAGGACACCCCGACAGCGCAGGAGCGGGAGCTGCTGCGGCTGCTCTTCCAGGGACTGACCGACGAGTTGGTGGCCCGAAGACTGGGGGTGTCGGTGCGGACCATGCGCCGTGTGGCCGCCGACCTCATGGAAAGGCTCGGGGCGCGCAGCCGCTTCCAGGCCGGTGCGCTGGCCATGGCGAGGGGCTGGGTCGAACCGGACTGAGCCGAACCGCGCCGGATCGAACCGGGGCGGATCAAACCGGGCCGGATCAAATCGGGCTGGGACGAACCGGACTGGGTCGAACCGGACTGAGGCGGCACGCACGGAGGTACGAGGTCCGGACGCGGGCGCCGCCATTCAGTCCACCTTCCGCTTCCTCCGGGTTTCGTCGGCCGCGCGCAGCCGTTGAACCTCCCGCTTGGTCACGTCTCCCCGCCGCAGCACGTCAACGGCCTCGACGATCTCCCGCACCGACTCGGCGAGCTGACGGACAATCAGTTCGCGGTCGTCGGTCCAGGGCACGTCCCGCAGGAAGTCGTCGAGATGGCCGCGGGCCCGCCAGGCCTTGTGGCGCGCGTAGTCGACGTAGCGGCAGAACTCCTCCACCTCGGCCTCGGGGTCCTGCTGTTCGTCGCTGGAACTGCGCAGGAAGTACGTGCGGTTGGGGTCCGGATGCCGCAGGTCGCGGGAGTCGTAGCACGTGCCGAGGGTGAAGCGCTCACTCTGCGAGCGCAGCGGCTCGGCGCGGTGGACCACCGCCGAACCCTGCAGAAGGACGGCGTGGCCCGGTCCGGGGAACTCCGGCGAGACGATCCGTTCCTCGGGCAGCGGCCGGCTGCGGGAGAGCAGGGCGTCGGCCTCGTGCCGTGTGCCGTGGAAGTGCTGGAAGCGGCCCCCGTCGCAGTCGTTGGGGTCGTGCACCACCAGCGTCATCACGAAGCCGTTGTCGTCGCGGTGCCAGCCGTCGTTGGACTCCACCGCCTCGGGCTGGTTGTAGTTGATGTGCGCGAGGTTGAACGGGAAGGCGGTCGGCACCAGTTCCGTGCGGGTGATCTCGCTGAAGAAGGCGCTCACGTCGGGCGACAGCGACAGGTCGCGCAGGAAGCGGGAGCGGTAGACCGCGCCGCGCAGCACGGGGGCCACCCGCGGGTCCGGGCTGTGCACCGCGTACGGCCAGAGACGTTTGATCACCGCGCGCACCTTCTCGACCCCGGTGTCGGAGAGCACACGCAGGGGAGAGGTGACGGCCACGGGGGAGGGGAAGTCGGAGCGGAACTCGTCGTCGTAGCCGAGGTCGCTCAGGCTGGTGACGTCCTTGGGCTGTTCGAGCCGCAGATCTTTGTCCGGTTCAAACGTAGGCTCGTCGTCCAGGTAGGAGTAACCTGGCGGCGCCTCACGGGGGAAGATGTGCGGCTCGGTCAGCATCGCGGTGGAAGCTCCTTCTGGCTGAGCAGATGGCAGGAGCGGGGCCGGCGGGTGGCACGCCGGCCCCGCTCCTGGGCGCAGGGTTCTGCCGCGGCTACACGGCTGCTGCCCTGCGGTCCCTCGCGCTCATTTCGCCGCCCACCGCCACGTCGAATGTCGTGTCGTAGGAGCCCCCGTTGCGGAGGATCTCGAGCTGGCGTTGCATCAGGATCTGCAGCACATGCGGGGGAAGCGGCAGGTCGTTGACGCTGAGCGAAGGGAAGCTGCTCGTTGGGGTGTCGGTCGGGACTCGGATCTGGTCATTTCCGACGTCGTAGTGGCTGTCCGGTCTTGAGGAGTCGAACCAGGTCGGTTCGGTGCGCACGGTGATGTTCGTCAGACCCTGGAATCGCATCGCGATTCCCTGGCCCACGTGCAGCGCCCTGCGCGGATCAGGGGTGAATTCGAGCCGAACCGATTGGCGGAGCGAGGGTGAGCCGCGGCGACAGTCCACGAAGTCGCCGACGAGCAGTTGTTCCGGTGCGCCGAGGAAGGTGAAGCGAGTGCTGTGTCCGACATGCACGACGTAGTCGTCGTAGGTGTCCCGCTGGAAGAAGTGGACGTCACTCACCAGAGGACTGGGGTTGGTCACGAGGGTGTAGCTGCCGTCAGCCGTCTCAGCGCAGTAGTTGGCCTCCCAGTGCAACCCGAGAATGCTCCTCTGGCCCATGCCTGGTCCTCATCCTTGTCGAACGCCGCCAGGATTACTGCCAGCCGGTGTCGGGAGCAGCGCTTTGGGAGATCGAGACGTCGTCGGTCTTCTGCCAGCCAGTGGCGTGGGCTGCAGCCGAGAACCCGGTGGACAGAGCAAGCGCCGTGACTATGACGATCGCGAGGCGCTTGAAAGCGCGCTTTGTGGACATGGTGTGGCTCTCCTCGGCTGAAGAGTGTGAACTCTTGTTCTGCTTGCTGCGCTGAGCTCCATCTTTGGCCGAGCGGGGCATCCGTGTCATCCGCTGGCCCTGTCAGCCTCCTGCACGGCAGGAGACTGACAGGATGGTGACTTGGCCAACCGGCTCATCGCCGCCACGTCCCCGTACCTGCTCCAGCACGCCGGCGATCCGGTCGACTGGTGGCCCTGGGGCGAGGAGGCATTCGCGGAGGCCAAGAGGCGGGAGGTGCCGATCCTGCTGGGCGTGGGGTACGCGGCCTGCCATCGGTGCCATGTGATGGCGCACGAGTCGTTCGAGGACGAGCGGATCGCCGCCTACGTCAATGAGCACTTCGTCGCGGTCAAGGTGGACCGCGAGGAGCGACCGGACGTCGACGCCGTCTACATGGAAGCAGTGCAGGCGGCGACCGGGCAAGGCGGTTGGCCGATGACGGTCTTCATGACCCCGGACGGCGCCCCGTTCTACTTCGCGACCCCGACCCGCTGAGCGACGGCGAGCAAGACAGTTCCAGCGGCTCGGCCCCGGCCCCGTTCGTTCGTACGCTGTCCCCGTGGCGCATGGGCGGGCGTCGGCGGGTGCGCAAGGATGGGGGTATGCCCAACCGACTTGCCCAGGCCACGTCCCCGTACCTCCTCCAGCACGCGGACAACCCCGTTGACTGGTGGCCATGGGAGGCCGGTGCGTTCGAAGAAGCCCGGCGGCGCGATGTCCCCGTGTTCTTGAGCGTCGGCTACAGCGCCTGCCACTGGTGTCACGTCATGGCGCACGAGTCCTTCGAGGAGGACGACACCGCTGCGTACATGAACGAGCACTTCGTGTCCGTCAAGGTGGACCGTGAGGAGCGGCCCGACGTGGACGCGGTCTACATGGAGGCGGTGCAAGCCGCCACTGGGCAGGGCGGCTGGCCCATGTCCGTGTTCATGACGCCGGATGGGGAGCCCTTCTACTTCGGCACCTACTTCCCGCCCGAGGCTCGCCATGGCATGCCGTCCTTCCGTCAGGTGCTCGAAGGCGTGCACGACGCCTGGACGAGCCGACGGGACGAGGTGGGGGAAGTCGCGGGGAAGCTCACTCGGGACCTTGCCAAGCGGGAGCTGAGCACCGGGGACGCCGGGACGCCCACCGAGGAGACCCAGGCTCTGGCCCTCCTCCGACTGACCCGGGACATCGACCCCGCGAGTGGCTGGTTCAAAGGAGACACCAAGTTCCCGCCGTCGATGGTGATCGAGTTCCTGTTGCGCCACCATGCGCGGGCCGGTTCCGTGGCCGCGCTGGAGATGGCGGAAGGGCTGTGCGGCGCGATGGCTCGTTCGAGCCTGTACGACCAGGTGGGAGGCGGGTTCCACCGGTACGTGCTCACGCCGAGGGTTGGTGGGCCTTTGGTACCCCACTTCGAGAAGATGCTGTACGACAACGCCCTGCTGCTGAGGGTCTACACCCATCTGTGGCGGGCGACCGGCTCGGAGCTCGCCCGCCGGGTCGCCCTGGAGACCGCGGACTTCATGGTCCGCGAGCTGCGCACCCCGCAGGGCGGGTTCGCCTCGGCGCTCGACGCGGACAGCCCGGACGCCGAGGGGAAGCCGGTGGAGGGCGCGTACTACGTCTGGACGCCGGGGCAGCTCGCCGAGGTGCTGGGACCGGAGCGCGGGGCGGTCGCCGCCGCCCTCCACGGCGTCACCGAGGAGGGCACGTTCGAGCACGGCGCCTCGGTCCTGCGGCTGCCCGAGGCGGAGCCCGACCCCGAGATCCGTGCCGCTCTCCTGGCCGCCCGCGAGCGGCGCCCCCGCCCCGCCCGGGACGACAAGGTGGTCGCTGCCTGGAACGGGCTGGCCGTCGCCGCGCTCGCCGAGGCCGGAGCCCTCCTCGACCGCCCGGACCTCGTCGAGGCGGCCGCGGCCGCCGGCGACCTGCTCGTCTCGGTCCATCTGCGGGGCAGCGGCCTGGTCCGCACCTCGCGGGACGGCCACGCGGGCCCCAGCGCCGGGGTGCTGGAGGACTACGGGGACGTTGCCGAGGGCTTCATCGCGCTGTACTCCGTCACCGGCGACACCTCGTGGCTGACCTTCGCGGAGCTTGTTCTGGACACCGTCCTCGACCGCTTCGCCGGGCAGGACGGGACGCTCTTCGACACCGCGGACGACGCCGAGAAGCTGATCCGCCGCCCCCAGGACCCGACGGACAACGCGGCCCCGTCCGGGTGGACCGCCGCGGCCGGCGCCCTGCTCAGCCATGCGGCGCTGACCGGCTCCGCCCGCCACCGCGAGGAGGCGGGGAAGGCCCTCGGGATCGTGCGCGCCCTCGGCGGCCGTGCCCCGAGGTTCATCGGCTGGGGGCTGGCGGTGGCGGAGGCGTATCTGGACGGTCCTCGGGAGGTCGCGGTCGTCGGCCCGCCCGAGGACCCGGCCACGGCTGAACTCCACCGGACGGCCTTGCTGGGGACGGCTCCCGGCGCCGTGGTGGCCGTGGGCGAGCCGGATGCCGGGGACGCCGCGGACCCCGGGGACGTCGCCCCGGTGCTTCGCGACCGCGTCCTCGTGGACGGGCGGCCCGCGGCCTATGTCTGCCGCCACTTCACCTGCGACGCCCCCACGACGGACCCCCGGACCCTGGCGGAGAAGGTGCGCTGACCCCCGGAACCGTACTTGCGGCGGACCTGCCTCCGGATCTCCCGACGGAATGTCAGTGGTGTGTGTCACTGTGGGTTCTGTGGCGGTCCGCCGGAGTGACCGATGCGGGACGGGGGCAGGAGAGAGGGTGGGCCGCGCCAGGGGACGCGTGCGTGACCGAGGGGGAACGTATGACGGGGAATCTGCGTGTCGGGGGGGCGCTGTGCGTGGCGCTCTTCGCCGGCGGCTATCTGCTGGGGGGAGGACCGGCCGTGCTCGGCCTGGCGCTCGTCGCGGCGGCCGTGGTCGCGGGCTACAGCTGGTCGCCCTCGTGGAGAGCCACGCACCGGCTGGTGGCCGGGGCGCGGCCGCGGACGGGGGTGAGCCTTCCGGTCTGGTCAGGCGTGCGAATAGGCCACGAGCGAGATGCCCACGTAGTGGACCACGAACGCGCCGACGGTCAGGGAATGGAACACCTCGTGGAAGCCGAACCACCGCGGTGACGGGTTCGGGCGCTTTATGCCGTAGATGATGCCTCCGGCGCTGTAGAGCAGCCCACCGACGATCACGAGGACCATCACCGCGATACCGCCGGTGCGCATGAAGTCCGGCAGGAAGAACACCGCCGCCCAGCCGAGGGCGATGTAGCACGGTGTGTAGAGCCAGCGCGGGGCTCCCACCCAGAAGACGCGGAAGGCGATACCGGCCAGAGCCCCGGCCCAGACCAGCCAGAGAAGCAGCGCTCCACGGCCATTTGGCATGAGCAGGATGGTCAGCGGGGTGTACGTGCCGGCGATGATGAGGAAAATGTTGGCATGGTCCAGGCGTCGCAGGATCGCGGTGGCCCTGGGTCCCCAGTTGCCGCGATGATAGAGGGCGCTGACGCCGAAGAGCAGGCAGGCGGTGACCGTGTACACGGCGCAGGCGACGCGTCCGCGCGCGCTGCCGGTGAAGGCGATGAGGGCGACCCCCGCGACGAACGTCGTGGGGAACATGCCTGCGTGCAGCCAGCCGCGCAGCTTCGGCTTGCTCATGTGGAGTGGGGAGGTGCCGATGGCACCCTCGGACATCGCGGTCGAAGCAGACTCCTCGGCTGTCATACCAACCACTGTACCTACGGTCCCGTAAGTTACTTGTTAGTATAGAGTGGTGATGCTCACCTCGGATTCACTGGACAAAAGTCGCCCCCGCCTTAAATGCTGATCTTCATCAGCTACGGCACCGGACGATTGCCATGAAGCGCCCGGGTCGTCGCCCCCAAGGGGCACTGTTCCACCATGCGGACATACGAGGTAGAGTCCGCAAAACCCTCAACCTTGACGCCGATTCGGTGCGGAATCGGCGGAACGGAGCAATCGTGGCGCGCGATATTGCGGCTCCCACCAGTCATAAAGACCTCCTCGAATGGGTCGGCGAGATCGCCGCCCTCACCCAGCCCGACGAGATCGTGTGGTGCGACGGCTCCGAGGAGGAGTACCGCCGCCTGTGCGACCTGCTGGTCGAGAACGGCACCTTCAAGCGGCTCGACCCCGTGCAGCGCCCCAACTCGTACTACGCGGCCTCGGACCCCTCCGACGTGGCCCGTGTCGAGGACCGTACGTTCATCTGCTCCGAGAAGGAGGAGGACGCCGGTCCGACGAACCACTGGAAGCACCCCGACGAGATGCGCGCCGTCTTCGGCGACATCTTCAAGGGCTCCATGCGCGGCCGGACGATGTACGTCGTCCCCTTCTGCATGGGCCCCCTCGGGTCGCCGCTGTCCGCGCTGGGTGTGGAGATCACCGACTCCGCGTACGTCGCGGTCTCCATGCGCACGATGACCCGGATGGGCCAGGCGGTGCTCGACGAGCTCGGCGACGACGGCTTCTTCGTCAAGGCGGTGCACTCCCTCGGCGCCCCGCTCGAGCCCGGCCAGGCCGATGTGCCGTGGCCCTGCAACTCCACCAAGTACATCTCCCACTTCCCCGAGACCCGTGAGATCTGGTCCTTCGGCTCCGGCTACGGCGGCAACGCCCTGCTGGGCAAGAAGTGCTACGCGCTGCGCATCGCGTCCGTGATGGCCCGTGACGAGGGCTGGCTGGCCGAGCACATGCTCATCCTCAAGCTCACCCCGCCGCGCGGCGAGGCCAAGTACGTCGCCGCGGCCTTCCCCTCGGCGTGCGGCAAGACCAACCTGGCGATGCTCGAGCCGACCACCCGCGGCTGGACCGTGGAGACCATCGGCGACGACATCGCCTGGATGCGCTTCGGCGAGGACGGCCGCCTCTACGCGATCAACCCCGAGGCGGGCTTCTTCGGTGTGGCGCCCGGCACCGGCGAGCACACCAACGCCAATGCGATGAAGACCCTTTGGGGCAACTCGGTCTTCACCAACGTCGCGCTGACCGACGACGGCGATGTGTGGTGGGAGGGCATGACGCAGGAGGCTCCGGCCCACCTGACCGACTGGCGGGGCAACGACTGGACGCCGGCGTCGGACACCCCGGCGGCGCACCCCAACGCCCGCTTCACCGTGCCCGCGTCGCAGTGCCCGATCATCGCGCCCGAGTGGGAGGACCCCAAGGGCGTGCCGATCTCGGCGATCCTGTTCGGCGGCCGCCGCGCCAGCGCCGTCCCGCTGGTGACGGAGTCCTTCGACTGGCAGCACGGCGTCTTCCTCGGCGCCAACGTGGCCAGTGAGAAGACCGCCGCCGCAGAGGGCAAGGTCGGCGAGCTGCGCCGCGACCCCTTCGCCATGCTGCCGTTCTGCGGCTACAACATGGGCGACTACTTCGCGCACTGGCTGCGGGTCGGCGAGAAGGCCGACGCGGAGAAGCTGCCGAAGATCTTCTACGTCAACTGGTTCCGCAAGGACACCGACGGCCGCTTCGTGTGGCCGGGCTTCGGCGAGAACAGCCGCGTGCTCAAGTGGATCGTCGAGCGGCTCAGCGGCGAGGCGGACGGCGTCGAGACCCCGATCGGCATCCTGCCGACGAAGGACGCGCTGGACACGGACGGCCTGGACATCCCGGAGGCCGACCTCGATCTGCTGCTGTCCGTGGACGCCGATGTGTGGCGCGAGGAGGCGGCGCTCGTTCCCGAGCACCTGAACACCTTCGGTGACCACACGCCGAAGGCGCTGTGGGACGAGTACCGCAAGCTGGTGGAGCGTCTGGGCTGACGCCCTCGACACCTGGGGTTACGCCGGGGCCGCGCCTTCTTTCAGGCGCGGCCCCGGCGCGTTCTCGGGGGCGGCGCCCGTCAGGCGGGGACCGGGGGGCTGTTGAGAGCCAGGGCGTGCGCGTCCATGCGACGGCAGGCCAGCATCGCGGTGGCGGTGTCCTGGCGGGACGCGGCCACGACGAGCACCCGGCCGGCGATGGTGTGCGCGTGCTGGTGCAGGGCGGCGACCCGGGCGTGCCCGGCGCCGGGGCGGCTGCCCTCCCAGATGCGCACGGGGGCGCCGGTGGGGCTCAGCTCGGTGACCCGCTCGGCGATCTCGCGGGCGGCCTCGTCCAGTTCCTCGGACGGCCCGGCGCCGCGCAACTCGTCGGTGACGGCGAGCAGGGCCGCGAGGTGCCCTGCCAACTGCGCCTGCAGGTGGTCCGTGCGCGACGGCTGCGAGGCGCCGCGCTCGGCGGCCGGCTCGGCGGTGCGGGTCCGCCTGCCCGCGGCCGGGCGCGGGGTACGCACCGGCTGGCGACTCGGCTCGTACACGGTGACCTCCCAAACGCAGGATCGCTTGTTGAAGCCATCCTAACTTGGACAGCGTCTAAAAAGCGAGTGAGGATAGATCTGTGCTCGAGGCGCCGGTGAAACGAGCGATGCGGGGGCCTCGCCGCGGCGGTCGCAGCCCCCGGTCAGGGCTGGCTGTAGCCGTCCAGGAAGCGTCCGATGCGGCCGACCGCGTCCACCAGATCCTCCGCCCACGGCAGCGTGACCAGGCGGAAGTGGTCCGGCTCGGGCCAGTTGAACCCCGTACCGTGCACAATCATGATCTTCTCCGCCCGCAGCAGGTCGAGGACCATCTGCCGGTCGTCCTTGATCTTGTACACATTCGGGTCGAGCCGCGGGAAGAGGTAGAGCGCCCCCTTCGGCTTCACACACGTCACACCGGGGATCTGCGTGAGCAGGTCGAGGGCCGCGTCGCGCTGCGCGAGCAGCCGCCCGCCCGGAAGGACCAGGTCATTGATCGACTGGCGGCCGCCGAGCGCGGTGGCGATGGCGTGCTGCGCCGGCATATTGGCGCAGAGCCGCATATTGGCCAGGATCGTCAGCCCCTCGATGTAGCTCGAGGCATGCGTCTTCGGTCCGCACACGGCCAGCCAGCCCGAGCGGTATCCGGCGACGCGGTAGGCCTTCGACAGCCCGTTGAACGTCAGGGTCAGCAGGTCCGGCGCGAGGGCGGCGGTCGGGGTGTGGGTGGCGCCGTCGTAGAGGATCTTGTCGTAGATCTCGTCCGAGCAGACGATCAGGCTGTGGCGACGGGCGATGTCGGCGATCCCGCGCAGCAGCTCGTCGTCGTAGACCGCGCCCGTGGGGTTGTTCGGGTTGATCACGACGATGGCCTTGGTGCGGTCGGTGACCCTGCGCTCGATGTCGGCGAGGTCCGGCATCCAGTCGGCCTGCTCGTCGCAGCGGTAGTGCACGGCGGTGCCGCCCGACAGGGAGACCGCGGCGGTCCACAGCGGGTAGTCCGGCGCGGGCACCAGGACCTCGTCCCCGTCGTCGAGCAGGGCCTGCATCGACATCTGGATCAGCTCGGAGACCCCGTTGCCGATGTAGACGTCCTCGACGTCCAGCGGGATGCCCTTGGTCTGGTAGTGCTGCATCACCGCCCGCCGTGCGGACAGCAGCCCCTTGGCGTCGCCGTACCCGTGCGCGTTCCCGAGGTTGCGCAGCATGTCCTCGAGGATCTCCGGCGGGCAGTCGAACCCGAACGGCGCCGGGTTGCCGGTGTTGAGCTTGAGGATGCGATGGCCCTCGGCCTCGAGTCGCATCGCCTCCTCGAGTACCGGACCGCGGATCTCGTAGCAGACGTTGGCGAGCTTCGTGGACTGGATCACCTGCATGCCGGTCACCTTACGGGCGCGTTTCCGGGCCCGCCTGGTGTTTTTCGCCACGTCGACCGGCCCGGAGGGCGAAAGCGCACGTCAGCGCGGTGGTGTCCGGCGGATGGACCGCCCCGCCAGTTCATCCGTCCGATGGCCGTCTCGCACAACGAAACGCCCGTCGATCAGCACATGGGGCAGCCCGGTCGGCGCGGTGCGCGGCGCCTCGAACGTCGCTCCCGCCGCCACCGTCCGCGGATCGAAGAGCACCAGGTCCGCCCGGTACCCCTCCCGCACCAGCCCCCGGTCGGGCAGCCGCAGCCGGGCCGCGGGCCGCGAGGTCAGATGGGCCACACACTCCTCGAGCCCGAGCACACCCAGCTCCCGCACGTAGGTCCCCAGGTAGCGGGGGAACGTCCCGTACGCCCGCGGGTGCGGCTTGTCCCCGACGAGCAGACCGTCGCTGCCGCCGGTGTGCACCCGGTGACGCATGATCGTCCGCACGTTCTCCTCGTGCCCGACGTGCTGGAGGACCGTGGTGCCCAGCCGGTCCTCCACCAGCAGGCGCAGCGCGATGTCGAACGGTTCCACGCCCTCCCGCAGGGCGGATCGGCGCACGGTCGCCCCGGAGTACCGGGACAGGCAGGGGTGGGCCACCCCGGAGACCTCGATCGTGTCCCAGTCGATCGCCACCCCGTGGCAGCCGTCGGAGCCCTCGACCTCCATCACCTCGCGGATCCTCGCGCACGTCGCCGGATCCCCCAGCCGCCGCAGCGTCGCCTCCGGCCCGCCCTCCGTGGCCCAGCCGGGCAGCAGGGCGGCGAGCGTGGTGCAGCCGGGCAGGTAGGGATAGGTGTCGAGGGAGATGTCGGCGCCCCGGTCGAGGGCGCGGTCGAGGAGGGCGAGCAGTTCGGGGGCGCGGCCCTCGTTGACGCCGAAGTTCATCGTCGCGTGCGCCAGGTGCAGCGCGCAGCCGGCGGACCTGGTGACCTCCACCATCTGCGCGTACGCCTCCAGCGCCCCCGCCCCGTAGGAGCGGTGGTGCGGGCAGTAGTAGCCGCCGTGGTCGGCCACGACCCGGCACAGCCGGGTCAGCTCCGCGTCGTCGGCGTACATCCCGGGTGAGTAGGTCAGCCCGGACGACATGCCGACCGCGCCCTCCTCCAGTCCCCGCGCGACCAGGCGTTTCATCGCCTCGATCTCGGCCTCCGTCGCCGGCCGGTCCTCCCAGCCGACGACGAGCATGCGCACGGTGCCCTGGGGGACGAGATAGGCGGCGTTGACCGCGATGCCACGGCCGTCGAAGCCCGCGTCGAGCCGGTCCAGGTACTCACCGACGCCGCGCCAGTTCCATTCCAGGTCCGGCGGGTCGCCGTTCCAGCCGGTGATCTGGCGGCGGATCTCGGCCAGCGTCCTGTCGTCCACGGGCGCGTACGACAGGCCGTCCTGTCCGATCACCTCCAGGGTCACGCCCTGCGACGCCTTGGCCTCGTGGAGCGGGTCGGTCAGCAGGGCGAGATCGGAGTGCGCGTGCATGTCGATGAAGCCGGGGCACAGGGCGAGACCGCCCGCGTCGAGGCTCCGGCGCCCGGACGGACGCCGCGATCCCTCCCGCGCGATCGCCGCGATCCGGCCGCCGTCGACGCCGACATCGGCCCGGTACGAGGGGCCGCCCGAGCCGTCGACGACCAGCGCGTCGCGGAAGACCAGGTCCATGGCAGCGCCCCTCAGAAGAAGGTGCGGATCAGGTCGGTGACCGTGCCGTCCGCCCTCACCTGGGGGATCAGCTGCCACTTGTCGAAGACCGTGCACGGGTGCGACAGGCCCAGTGCCACCCAGTCGCCGACCTCGACAGCGGCTCCGTCGGCCACCTCGACGAACGTGTGCTGGTCGGCCAGCGCGGTCACCCGCAGTCCCTCCGCGGCGCGGACCGTCCCGTCCGCGCCGCGCACCAACTGCGCCTGCGGCAGGTCCAGATCGTAGGCGGCGTCGCGCTTGCCCGCGTTGAGGAAGGCGAGTCCGGGCTCGGGACGGGAGACCACCTGTGCCCAGAGCCGGAAGGCGGGCAGGAGCGCCTCCTCGCCCGGGAGCCGGTTGAACGGGGTGAGCCTGCGGTAGTGCCCGTCGTCGTGGGCGACATAGGCGCCGGACCGCAGCAGCTTCAGGACCGGCTTGGAGTACGCGGGGACGGACTCGAAGACCTCCGCCACCGCGTCGAACCACGCGCTGCCGCCCGCGCTGAGCACGATCTCGTCCGCCCCGTCGAACCGCCCCGCGCCGTCGAAGCGCCCGGCCAGCGCCACCAGGCGCTCCAGCCAGGCCCGTACGCTCCGCGGCGTCTTCTCCCGCAACTCGCCCTCGTAGCCCGCCACTCCCACCAGCCGCAGGGTGTCCACCCGGGCCACGGCGTCGGCCACCGCGTCGGCGGCGGCCTCGTCGCGCACCCCCGTCCGCCCGCCGTCGCAGCCGAACTCGACCACCACGTCCACCGGCCGCCGGGCCCCCGCCGCCCGAAGCGCCTCGTCCATCAGCCCGGCACCGCGCACCGAGTCGACACAGGCGGTGAAGACGAAGCCGGGGTCGGCGTCCAGCTCCGCGGCCAGCCAGGCCAGGGCGGCGGGGTCCACCAGCTCATTGGCGAGGAAGATCCGGGGTACACCGAACGCCCGGTACACCCGCACCTGAGTGGGCACGGCGGCCGTGATCCCCCAGGCCCCGCGCTCGAGTTGACGGGCGAACAGCTGAGGCGCCATCGACGTCTTGCCGTGCGGGGCGAAGGCCAGGCCGTGCCGGGCCGACCAGGTCTCCATGAGCGCGAGGTTGTGCTCCAGCGCCTCCTCGGACAGCGCCAGGACGGGGGTGGTGAACCCTCCGGTGAACAGCGAACGCCGCTGCCCCGCCAGTTCGCCGACCCGTCGGCCCTCGGCGTCCGGGGGGAGCCCCTTGAACCGCCAGTCCACACGCTCTTCGGCCAGAGCCTTCAGCGCGTCCGCACCTTCCACACCCATGGACTCTCCTCAGCTCGTTGCAACATGTGCAACATCCATTGCAAGTCCTGCGGCTGCTGTCTAACATCCCGGCAAGCGACCGGTCAACGCCTGTCGCAGCAGTCCCAGATCCGCCCCGGAACACCGACCCGAGGAATCGCCGACGTGACCAGCAGCGCGGCCCGAACCACCACCGCCACCACCGTCGACGCGGTGTGCCTGGGGGAATCGATGGTCACGTTCCACCCCGACCGCCCGGGCCCGCTGGCCGACGTCCCGACGTTCCACCGGGGCATCGGCGGCGCCGAGTCCAATGTCGCCTGCTACCTCGCCCGCCTCGGGCACCGCGTCCGCTGGATCAGCCGCGTCGGCGCCGACGGCTTCGGCGACCGCATCCTCCAGGAGATGGCCGCCGCGGGAGTGGACGTCGGCGAGGTCCAGCGAGACGCGGCCCGGCCCACCGGCGTCTACTTCAAGGAGCGGCTCGACGGGCACACCGCGGTCACCTACTACCGCGGCGGGTCCGCGGCCTCGGCCATGTCCGCCGACCTGGTCGGGCGTGAGAAGGCCTGGTCCGGCCGGGTCCTGCACCTGTCCGGGATCACCGCCGCGCTGTCCGACTCCTGCCGCGATCTGGTCCGCGCGCTCACCGAGCGCGTCCCGGGCCGCCCGCACATCTCGTTCGACCTCAACCACCGCCCGGCGCTGTGGAACGGACGAGACCCCGCCCAGCTCATCGGCATCGCCCGCCGCTGCGACACCGTCCTCGTAGGAGAGGACGAGGCCGAGGCCGCGTGGGGACTGGCCTCGGCGAACGGTGTGCGAGCCGCCCTCCCCGAGCCGGGCACGCTCGTCGTCAAGCAGGGAGCCCGCGGGGCCACCGTCTACTCCCGGCAGCCGGACGGCACCGACACCGCCCACTTCGAACCCGCGCTCACCGTGGACGTCGTGGATCCGGTCGGGGCGGGGGACGCCTTCGCGGCCGGCTTCCTGTCGGCGACGCTGCGCGGACTGCCCCTGCCCGCGCGGCTGCGGTACGGGCATGTCCTGGCCGCCGTCGCCCTCACCGTTCCCGGTGACCTCGGCTGCCCGCCACCGCATGCCCGTGTCGCACACCTCGTGGGCCTGGACGACGCCACATGGGACAGTCTGGTCCTGGGCCAGGGATGGACGGAGAAGGACGAACCGCGATGAGCCAGACCGTCGACCGCGCACTGCGGATCCTGCCCCTCCTGGCCGAGGGCCCGGCCAATCTCGAACAGGTCGCCACCCGCCTGGACGTCCACAAGTCCACCGCGCTGCGCCTGCTGCGCACTCTCCACGAGCACGGCCTGGTCTACCGGCAGGGCGACCAGCGGTACCGGCTCGGCGGCCGACTGTTCGCCCTCGCGCAGGAGGCGATGGAGAACATCGACATCCGTGCCACGGCGCATCCGCATCTGGTCGCCCTGAACGAGAACTGCGGCCACACCGTCCACCTCGCCGTCCACGAGGAGGGCGAGGTGATCTACGTCGACAAGGTCGACAGCCGCTACCCGGTACGGATGTACTCGCGCATCGGCAAGCCGGTCGCCATCACCGTGGCCGCGGTCGCCAAAATCCTCCTGGCCGACCTGCCCGGGGACGAGTTGCGCACGCTCGCCCGGAAGCTCGACTACCCGCGCTACACCGCCCGTTCGATCATCGGCCCCGAGGCGTTCCTCGCCGAACTGGCCAAGGTGCGCGAGCAGGGCTGGGCCACCGACTTCGGCGGGCACGAGGAGTCCATCAACTGCGTCGGCGCCCCGATCCGAGGACACGACGGACGGGTCGTCGCCGCCATGTCGGTCTCGGCGCCCAACGTCGTCGTCACCGCCGAGGAGCTCCTCGCACTCCTTCCGCTGGTGCGCCGCACCGCGCAGACGATCAGCCGCGACTACGCGGGATACACCTCACGTTAAGGAAGCACCATGAGCGACAAGACCGCCGTCGCGACCGACAAGGCACCGCAGCCGCCCGCGAGGTTCTCGCAAGGCGTCCGCAAGGGGAACATCCTCCAGGTCGCCGGACAGGTCGGCTTCGACCCGGCCACCGGCACGCCCGTGGGCCCGGGGCTGGCCGAGCAGACCCTCCAGACCCTGCGCAATGTCCAGACCGTCCTCGAGGAGGGCGGCTCCTCCTGGGCCGACGTGGTGATGATGCGTGTGTACCTCACGGACACCGCCCACTTCGCCGAGCTCAACAAGGTCTACGACGAGTGGTTCTCGGGCATCGAGGGGCCGCTCCCGGCCCGGACGACCATCTACGTGGGCCTGCCCGCGGGCCTGCTGATCGAGATCGACGCCCTGGCCGTCCTGGACTGAGCCCGTAGGACCGTCCCCGGCGGTTCCGAGTCCAACTGACCGTCCTGGACTGAGCCCGTAGGACCGTCC